>NZ_JACCBT010000001.1:7594873-8992310 GCF_013409045.1 Actinomadura citrea
TCCACCGGGGCCCCGCGCGACGTGCACCGCTTCAATGCCAGCTGGGGCAACGGTGCCGGCGGCGTCGTCTCGACCACGCAGGACCTCAGCACCTTCCGGCGGGCCCTCAACCAGGGCAGGCTTCTGCCGCCACCGCTGCAGGCGGTCCTCACCGGTGGCAGTGCGCAGCAGGGCGGGGGCCTGTGCGGAGGAAGTCTCAAAGGCCAGATGCTCGGCGGTTCGGCGCCCGGCCTCACCACACTGACCTTCGCCTCGACCGACGGCCGGCAGCAGTTCGCCATCTCCGTCACGCGGAGCACCGCCGGCGACGACGCCATCGTCCCCGCGATGATCAAAAGCGTC
This sequence comes from Actinomadura citrea, assembly GCF_013409045.1. NCBI lineage: Bacteria > Bacillati > Actinomycetota > Actinomycetes > Streptosporangiales > Thermomonosporaceae > Actinomadura > Actinomadura citrea. Next base: position 7,595,216 of record NZ_JACCBT010000001.1, read on the forward strand.
GAAGCCGTCCTCTGTCCGACGGCCTGAGCCCTGCTCGGCGCTGGACCCGGTTCCGGGGCGGGGCTCGGCGCGACGCGTGGCGGCGCGCGGCCCGCACCGCCGCGCGACGATGGCGCGGTCGCCCCGAAAACGCACCGCGTTCTTGGACGAGGCGGTTTCCCGGACGGCCGGGCACGCGATATATGGATCCGGGGCGAGGCCTCCGAAGCGGTGGCCGGTACACCGGGACGCCATTTGTCTCGACGTCGAACCGATTATTAGAAAATGGTTCGCCAATGGCGTGGAACTGGACTCGGCGCGAGCACGCGAAAGGGCCGCGGAGCAGGGACCACTCCGCGGCCCCAAGGCGAGCGCGGGCCGCTCAACCTGGGCGCCTCACACCCAGGACACTCCCAGCGACGGCATGGTCACGACGTCGACCCCCTCCTCCCCAGGCATCGCCGCGCGCCGATCATCCTGCCTGGCGCGGGAGCTCGATCGGCGCACTCCCTCCCCTTTACCGGTTCACCATAGAAGGTGTCGGCGAAAATGACGCCGTGATCGGCCGATTCAGGTCAGGAATGACTTAGCGCGGCGAGGACTTCGCGGGCGACGCCGGTGGCGGTGTCGAGACAGGCGCGCTCCCGGGCGTCCGCGGGCCCCCTGCGCGGCGTCTGCTCGCTGTAGCTGACCGTGAAGACCGCGTTGCGGATCCGGGCCGTGACCTGCCCGACCACGGTCGGCTGCCCCTCGTCGGTCTTGAACCAGCGGAACGCCTCGTCCCCGATGCCGCCCCGGCGCTCCAGGGTCGCGGTCCGCACGAGCGGCGCGTCGTGCGCCTGCGCCCACTGCGCGTCGTAGTAGCCCTCGGCGTCCTGGACGGGCGTCGCGGTGTCGCCCGGCGCGTACAGGTGCGCCTCCACCCGCAGCCAGCGGAACCCCGAGCCGGTCGAGGAGTACGTGCACGTGGTGAGCGTCGAGTTCGCGCTCTGCCTCCGCGTCGCCTTCGGGACGGCCCGCTCGACGGTGCCCGCCGCGACCGTCCCGCACGGCGCCGGGAGCGCGTTGATCACCTTCTGCCGCGGGCCCGGTGACCCGGACGGGCGGCCCGGCCTCTGCGACGGGCCGTCCTGCGGCGTCCGCCGCGGGGCGGCCTCCTGCTCGCTCCCCCCGGACATGACGAGGACGACCACGACCGTCGCCGCGGCGAGCGCCACGGCCGCCGCGAGCACCGCGATCAGCCTGCGCGGGCGGCGGCCCGGGGCCGGCGGCTCCGGGCCGGAGTACGGCCGGTGGAACGGCTCGACCGGACGCTGAAGGCCCACTCCGCGCTCCTCACTCCCGTCCCGTCGACCGTTCCCGCCATCTGCCAACGTAACCAGGGCCGCGGCACCTGACCAGGGACCCTGACGGTGCCGTTCGTCAGACCCGGTGGTCACAATGAAGGGATGCTGCTAGCGGACATCGCACGGACCTCGAAGGCGGTCGCGGGCACCTCGGGCCGCAAGGCCAAGGTGTCCGCGCTCGCGGAGTGCCTGCGCGCGGCCGACCCGGGCGAGGCCGCGACCGTCGTCGCCTACCTGTCCGGCGAGCTGCCACAGCGCCAGATCGGGGTGGGGTACGCCGCGCTGCGCGACCTCCCGCCGCCCGCCGCGCAGCCGTCCCTGACCGTGCCCGGGGTGCACGAGGCGTTCGGCGAGATCGGCGCCGTGTCCGGGCCCGGCTCGGTCGCCCGGCGGCGCGAGCTGCTCGCGGCCCTGTTCGGCCGCGCCACCGCCCCCGAGCAGGGCTTCCTCGTCAGGCTGCTGGCGGGCGAGCTGCGTCAGGGCGCGCTGGACGGGGTGATGGCCGAGGCGATCGCGGCGGCGGCCGGGGTGCCCTCCGCCGAGGTCCGGCGCGCGTTCATGCTGCGCGGCTCGCTCGGCCCGGTCGCGACGACCGCCCTCGCGGAGGGGGTGGACGGGCTGCGCGCGTTCACGCTGGAGGTGGGGCGGCCGGTCAAGCCGATGCTGGCCTCCGCCGCGCCGTCGGTCGACGAGGCGTTCGCCAAGCTCAGGGGCGAGGCGGCCGTCGAGTGGAAGCTCGACGGCATCCGCGCGCAGGTGCACGTGTCCGGCGGCGGGGTCCGGGTGTTCACCCGGACGCTGGACGAGATCACCTCCCGGCTGCCCGAGGTGGTGGAGGCGGTGCGGGGGCTGCCCGTCCGCGAGGCCGTGTTCGACGGCGAGCTGATCGCCCTGCGGCCGGACGGCACTCCCCACCCGTTCCAGGTCACCTCCGCCCGCACCGCGACGCGCACGGCGAAGGACACCGAGCCGGTGCCGCTGGCCGTCTTCCTGTTCGACGTGCTGTACCTCGTGGAGGCCGGCGACGCCCCTCCGCAGGGCGCGCACGGCGAGGACCTGCTCGACGCGCCCGGGGCGGAGCGGTACGAGGCGCTCGCGCGGGTCGTCCCCGAAGAACTGCGGATGCCCCGGGTGGTCACCGGCGACCCCGCGAAGGCCAAGGAGGTCTTCGACGAGGCGGTCGCGCGCGGCCACGAGGGCGTCGTCGTCAAGGCGCTCGACACCCCGTACACCGCCGGGCGGCGCGGCGCCGGCTGGATCAAGGTCAAGCCCCGGCACACCCTCGACCTCGTCGTCCTCGCCGTCGAGTGGGGGCACGGCCGCCGGCAGGGCCTGCTGTCCAACCTGCACCTCGGCGCCCGCGACCCCGAGACCGGCGGCTTCGTCATGCTCGGCAAGACCTTCAAGGGGCTCACCGACGAGCTGCTCGCCTGGCAGACCGAGAAGCTGCGCGAGCTGGCCGTGCGCGAGGACTCCTGGACGGTGCACGTCCGGCCCGAACTGGTCGTCGAGATCGCGTTCGACGGCGTCCAGCACAGCCCCCGCTACCCCGGCGGCATCGCGCTGCGGTTCGCCCGCGTCCTGCGGTACCGGCCCGACAAGTCCGCCGCCGAGGCCGACACGATCGACACCGTCCGGGCCGTCGCGCCCGTCATGGACTGAGCCCCGTCACGGGCTGAGCTCGGGGGCCTCGGCCGGCGGCTGGTCCCCGGCCTGCGGCTCCTCCCCGCGGCCGCGTGCCCGCCGGGTGGACGCGGCGCGCGTCCGGATCCGCGAGCCGGTCCGCCCCCGCACGCGCGACAGGCTGCGGCGGCGCGCCCGTGCCGCGGCCTCCCGCTGGGCGCGTGCCGCGGCGTTGCGTTCGGCGCGCGCGACGGCCTCCCGCTCGGCCCGGACGGCCGCGCGGCGCGCCGCCCGGCGCTCGGCGCGGCGCGCCCGGCCGCGTTCGGCCCGGCGCTCGGCCCAGCGCTCGGCGCGGGCGGCGGCACGGGCCAGCTTGCGGCGGCGGATCCGCTCGGCGGCCTCGGCGCGGCGCTGCAGCAGCTCGGGCGGGATGAGGTCGTGCCGGCCCGCGATGAACTCCTGCACCCAGATCTTGGCGCGGATCAGCGGCCGCCGGAGCCGCGTCTCGCGCCGGACGGCCCGCTGGTACCGGCGCGAGGCGGGGTCGTAGCGCCAGCGCGACCAGGGCGAGCCGGGCCGCGCCACCCGGATCGCGCCGACGATCAGCAGCGCGGGCATGAACAGCCCGATCAGGCCCGTCCAGATCTTGCCCTTCAGCAGCGTGATCACGGCGAGGACGAGGTTGACGGCGAGGGAGGCGACGTAGACGCGGGTGATCAGCCCGGTGCCCGGGTCGGGCGCGATGCCCTCGTAGCCGAGGGGGCGGATGCCGAGCAGCAGCAGCCCGGTCACCGCCATGGCGACGAACACGGCGTCGAGGGACGCGCGGCCCTTCTCCGTCCAGTAGACGTCGCTGAGGTGCAGGATCAGCGCGAACTCGTCCAGGACGAGGGCCGAGCCCATCCCGAACACCACCGCCGCCGCCAGGTCGAGGCCGACGTAGGCGTCCGGGACGGCGAGGCTCGCCACCCCGCCCATCAGCATCAGCACCACGCCGAACACGACGTGGTGGATGTGCACGTCCCCCGCCTTCACGTTCCGGAACCACCAGCGGACGTCCGCGCGGATCAGCCGCACGTTCACCCGCGTCAGCACGAACGTGATCATGAACGCGACGAAGAAGCCGAACAGCGGCAGCCGCCCGGTCGCCATGATGCGTTCGTCGAACATCTCGATCATCTGCCCCCCGCCCACTCAATGATGCACCGTGACATGCGCGGATATCGTGGGACCCTGCCGACGATCAAGGAGAGAACCGTCATGAGCCGCATCGTGGACCGCTGCGATCCCGGGTACCGGGCATGGATCGCCGAGGCGATCCGGCTCGTGGACGCCGACGCCAACCGCAGCGCCGACACGCACCTGCACGTGTTCCCGCTGCCACCGGAGTGGGGCATCGACCTCTACCTGAAGGACGAGTCCGTCCACCCCACGGGTTCCCTGAAGCACCGGCTCGCGCGGTCGCTGTTCCTGTACGGGCTGGCCAACGGCTGGATCCGCCGGGACACGACGATCATCGAGGCGTCCAGCGGGTCGACGGCGGTGTCGGAGGCGTACTTCGCGCGGCTGCTGGGCCTGCCCTTCATCGCGGTCATGCCGGCCTCCACCAGCCCGGAGAAGATCCAGCTCATCGAGTTCCACGGCGGCCGCTGCCACCTGGTGGCCGACCCGTCGGCGATCTACGAGGAATCGCGGCGGCTCGCGGCCGAGTGCGGCGGCCACTTCATGGACCAGTTCACCTTCGCCGAGCGGGCGACGGACTGGCGCGGCAACAACAACATCGCCGAGTCGATCTTCGAGCAGATGCGGCTGGAGCGGTTCCCCGAGCCGTCCTGGATCGTGGTCGGCGCGGGCACCGGCGGGACGTCCGCGACGATCGGCCGGTACGCCCGCTACCGGATGTTCCAGACGCGGCTCGCGGTGGTCGACCCGGAGGGGTCGGCGTTCCACGGCTCGTTCGCCGACGGCGACCCCGGGCGCACCGCGGCGGGCTCGCGGATCGAGGGCATCGGCCGCCCCCGCGTCGAGCCGTCGTTCCTGCCCACGGTGATCGACCGGATGATCCGGGTGCCGGACGCGGCGTCCATCGCGGCGATGCGCTGGACGAGCGAGGTCAGCGGCCGCAGCGTCGGCGGCTCGACCGGCACGAACATGTGGGGCGCGGCCGAACTGATCGCGCAGATGCGGGCCCGCGGCGAGCGCGGCAGCGTCGTCACGCTCCTGTGCGACGGCGGCGAGCGCTACGCGGGCACCTACGGGTCGGACGCGTGGCTGGCCGGGCAGGGCCTCGACATCGCCCCCTACCTGGCCGCGCTGGACGGCTTCCTGAAGACCGGCACGATGCCGGACGTCACCCGGTGACGCGGATCGGGTTGAACAGGTCGGCGTAGATCAGCAGGCCGCCCATGACGATCAGGACGACCGCCATCACGTACGTGACCGGCAGCGCCTTGGCGACGTCCACGTAACCCGGGTCGGGCCTGCGGAAGATCCGGGCGAACGCCTTCTTGATCGCTTCCAGCAGCGCGCCGGCGATGTGCCCGCCGTCCAGCGGGAGCAGCGGGATGAGGTTGAACAGCCCGACCGCGAGGTTCAGCGAGCCGAGCAGCATCACGAAGAAGGAGACCTTCTGCGTGCCGGTGAAGTCGTCGGACGCGGCGACCTCGCCGCCGATCCGGCTGACGCCGACGACGCCGATCGGCCCGTTCGGGTCGCGCTCGTGGCCGCCGAAGGCCGCGTTCCACACGCCGACCATCTTCTGCGGCATCCGCACCAGCGCGCCGACGGTGCGCGCGGTCAGGTCGCCCATCGTGCTCGCGACCACGCCCGGCCCCTGTCGCTCGATCGCGCTGGACGGCGTGATGCCGAGGAACCCGACGTTGACGACCTTGTCCTCGTCCTTGAGGTCGTACATCTGGTTGCGGGTGATGGGGACGTTCAACCGCACGTCCCTGCCGTCGCGCCGGACGGTCATCGGCACGGTCTTGCCGCCGTCCCTGCGGATCATGCGCTGCAGCTGCCCGTAGTCGTCGACCTTCCGGCCGTCGAACGCCACGATCCGGTCGCCGGCCCGCAGCCCGACCTGCCGCGCGGGCGTCGGCGCCGCGTTCGCCGGGCACGCGGCGACCTTGGCGCTCGCCGGCACCATGCACTCGGCGACCTCCTTGATCACCGGCTGCGGCTGGTTGGTCCCGATGCCCATCAGCAGGATCGCGAAGAACATCACCGAGAGCAGCAGGTTCATCGCGGGCCCGCCGAACATGATGAGCAGCTTCTGCCACCACTTCTTGGCGTAGAACACGCGGTCGCCGTCGCCGGGGCCGACCTCCTCCAGCGAGGCTCCGCGCGCGGACTCGATCAGCCCCTGCCACGGTCCGGTGCTGATCCGCCGCACCTGCCCGGGCGCGTCGCCCTTGCGCGGCGGCAGCATGCCGATCATGCGGATGTAGCCGCCGAGCGGGATCCACTTGACGCCGTACTCGGTCTCGCCCTTGTGCCTCGACCACATGGTGGGCCCGAATCCGACCATGAACTGCGTGGTCCGCACCTTGAACAGCTTGGCGAACGAGAAGTGCCCGAGTTCGTGCAGCGCGATGGAGACCAGCAGGCCGAAGAAGAGGATCAGCGCTCCAGCCAGGTAGTAGACCATGCGGCGTGCCCTCCGGGTCCGTCCACCCCACGCACCCGGGGGTGATCTCCGACAACCAATTCAGAGTACGTTACGGCCCGCGATCCGGTTGAGGCGAACGAGGAAGCGGCACGCGCCGCACACCGCTTTGATGCGCGGCGCCGACCCGACCGCGCGTCATGGGCGACCCCACCCGCCCCACGGAGCGGCCCTGGCCGGCTGCGGCGGCTCCGACGGCGAGGCAGACAGATCCTGGTCCAGCAGCTCCCTGAGACGTTCGCCCCCGGCCCGGGACAGGCCGAGCTCACCGGCCGGGCTCGCGAGCTGGTGGCCGCGCTGTTGCTGCCAGACCAGGATGCGCGGTCGGCACTGGCTCTTAACCTGGACGACATCCCGCTCCCGCGATCGCGGTGAAGAGCGAGATGCCGGAGCACATTGTCAGTGGATCACGTCGAAGATCTGCTTTTGCAGGCCGTTGGCGTAGACGTCGTGCTCTACCAGCTTCAGTTTCTGGGCGTCCTTGTCCGTGGTACTGAACAGTCGCTTGCCGGCGCCGAGCAGCAGCGGGAAGACGAGCAGGTGGTAGCGGTCGATCAGGCCGGCGTCCGAGAAGCCGTGGTTCAAGGAGGCGCTGCCGTGGACGATGATCGGGCCTCCCTCGGTCTGCTTGAGAGCGGTGACCTGGTCGAGTGAGCGCAGGATCGTGGTCTCGCCCCAGTTCGGGACCAGGTCTTCTTTGGTGAGGGTGGTGGATAGGACGTACTTCGGCAACGTGTTGTAATGCGCGAATTCCTGCATGTTCGGCCAAACCGGGCTGAACACCTCATAGCTGATCCGGCCCATCAGGATCGCGGTAGCTTCCATCTGCTCCCGCCCCTTGATCTCGTAGGCCTCGGGGAGGAACTCGACGTCCTTGAAGGTCCATCCGGAGTTCCGGTAGCCCGGTTCGTCGCCCGGGGCCTCGACGACCCCGTCGAGCGACATGAAGGCAGTGCTGATCAGGGTACGCATTGAAGACTCCTTGGTCATTCGTGTGTGTATTCAGGCTGTTCGGTACGCGCTTAGGCCGCGTTGGAGCGGAGCGCGGTCGTTCCGCGGCGCCGGGGGCGGTCCAGTCCCCGGTGGCCCGACGGCGCCGGCGGCGTACGGGCGTACCTGGGGGGCTCTCAGGCGAGGAGCCCGATCAGCCACTGCCGCCAGGCCGCCTCGGCCCCGTCCGTGTCCGGCCGAAAGAGGTGATGGAACATCAGCACCGCGCCGGCGATGTGGAGGAAGGTGTAGATCCCGTCCGCGGTGCGGACCTTGATGCGCTCGTCGTCCGACCAGACCACTTCGCCGTCAAGTGGCGGCAGCTCCGCGGGTTCGGCGTGCGCCCGCGCGCCCACGGCGACCGGGGTCGGCAGTGACAGCCCGCGGGTGAGCGCCTCGTGAACCTCCTGCGCCGAGCGTCCGGCCGACGGCGCGACGGCGAAGACGGGGACACCGGCGCGTCCCGGGAAGTGCGTCAGGTACTCGCGGAGTGTGTGGAGGTGGAAGGGCCAGCCGCGGCGCAGCCCGTCGTACTCGTCCTGCCAGTCGTCGCCGAGCACGCCGCTGTGAACGACGCGGAGCACAGTGCTGCCGCCGTCCCGTCCCTCGATCAGATACTCGAAGGCCATGAACCGGCCGTCCTCGGCGGTGGCCGTGCGGGTGGCGAAGCGCTTGCCGGGTTCGTAGGCGATGATCATCGCTTCCTCCCGGCGGCCTCCGGTCTCCATCGCGGCGACTCCGCCCTCGCGCGGCTCGACCTCGTTGCGGCCCATGAACCAGGAGTCGATCCCCGGTCCGGTGGCGATCGCCTCCCAGACCTGTTCCGGGCTTGCCGGCAGGGTCGTCTCCAGCTCGATCTCGAAGGGGTGGGTCATCGTCGGTTCTCCTCTCCTGCTTCGGGTTCGCCCGCGTGCGCCCCCGCGTCCACCTGCTGCGGGCCGGGCGCGGTCCTCCGGGCGCCGGGCTGCGCGGGGACCTGGTGGAGCCCGACGACCACCCGGTGGTTCCGGCCCTGCGGGGCGAACTCGTCGTGGTAGCGGCCGACCAGGACGGCCACGGCCTGGGCCAGTTCATCGGCGAAGGCCGACCGGTCAGCCGCGGTGGCGAACCGCACCTCCGCGTCGATGCCGAAGGTGGCGACCTGCCGCCGGGCCCGAGAGGCGCCGGTCAGCAGGGTCCCGACCTCCTGCACCAGCCGGGCCCCCAGCGCCAGCAGCCAGTGGGCGGACATCTGGTCCGGAGACCGGGAGGGATCCGGGCTGACGGCGGCCAGGACGCTGGGAGAGATCACATAGGAGGCGGCGGTAGCGCGGTACACCCGTTCGGTGACGCTGCCCTTGCGCCGCTCCTCGGCGAGTTCGACCAGCCCATGGCGCTCCAGTTCCTTCAGGTGGTAGTTGACCTTCTGCCGGGGGAGCCCCAGCCGGGCGGCCAGCATGGCGGCCGAGCCGGGCTCGGCCAGGGCGGCGAGGATCCGTGACCTGATCGGGTCCAGGGACGCCTCGGCCGCAGCGGGTTCTTCGATCACAGCGACTTCCAGCACCGCTCCAGGATCCAACCGACAAAATAATTTGTCAAGGAAATTCTAGTTGTCGGTGCCGCCGAGCGCCCATGGTGTGCAGCGTCATCGTGGTTCGGGCCGACCAAGGTCACAGCGGCGCCGGCTCGGCGATGCCCGAGGAAGCCATCGATTCCGTACTGATCGTCTGCGGTCGCGGTGCTAACCCGGCCGCGCGTCATTGTCACGAGAGCCCGTATCCCCAAGGAGGGCCGAACGCGCATCATGGGCGACCCCACCCCGTCCCACGGAGGTTCCCCCTTGAAGCGCGGTCATGTAGCGGTACTGGCGCTGACGCTGGCCCTGGCCGGCTGCGGCGGCTCCGACGACGGCAAGGCGACGAGCGCGTCGTCACCCCCCGCCCCGACCCCCGCGGCCACGGCCCCGTCCACCCCCAAGCCCGGCCCAGGCAGCGAGACCACGCCCCTCCCCCCGGCCCAGTCCAAGGCGGTCAAGGCCTTCAACGACTGCATGCACGAGCAAGGCGTCCAGATGCCGACCCCCAACCCCACCAGAACCCCCGCCCCCGACGAGCTGCAAAAGATCAGGACCGCCCTACAAACCTGCGTAAAGTCCATGTCCGCCTCCCCCGGCACGTCCCCACGCTGACGCCCGCCGGAACCGGCCGAAGCGCACCCGAGCATCCCCAAGGACGCTCAGATCTGTCGCCCCCGTTGCCGCAGCACACAGCCAAGCCGCCGCGGGCACCCGCCAGGCCAAGCACAAGCCAGAGCGCGAGGGGCGCCGCGCCAAGGGGGACCGAAATGGCCGCGGGCGGCAGCAACCGTCCAACGAAGCAACCTCAGCCGTCTGACGAAGCAACCTCAGCCGCCACCTGAGCCCCGCGACCACCTGGACCCCCGCGATCGCGTCCGAAGGCAGATCCGAGCGAAGCAAGGATCTGATCGCGAAGCGAGCCGCAAGGCGAGCCGGAGCGATGCAGCGATCGCACGCGTTTCCCCAGGGTCGGGGCCCCCAGGGCCCCGACCCTGGGGAAACGCAATGAACACTGCTAGCCTTCTGCGACAGCCGATGATCCCGTGCGGGAGAGTCCCTCGCAGCCGGCGGGGGACGCCGAAGGAGCAAATCCTCCCCGGAACCTCTCAGGCCCACGGACCGCACGGGCCAGGCGACCTCTGGAAAGCGGGGACTCCGGTCCCCCGCCGAAGGTGAAAGCCCGCCGTGCCGCGGCGGGTGAAGCTCTCAGGCGCCGATGACAGAGGGGGAGGCACCGATACGCCCGGTGCGCGAGTGGGACGATGGACCATGCGCGCCCGTGACGAAGGAGCCGAGCCCATGTCCGCCGATCCGACCGCGAAGAAGACGCCGCTGCACGACGTCCATGAGGACCTCGGCGCGAACCTCGTCGACTTCGCCGGCCATCTGATGCCGCTGCGCTACGCGAGCGAGACCGCCGAGCACCAGGCCGTCCGCACGGGTGCGGGGCTGTTCGACCTGTCGCACATGGGGGAGATCTTCCTCTCGGGGCCGGGCGCGGGGGCCGCGCTCGACTTCGCGCTGGTCGGCAACCTGTCGCCGATGCCGGTCGGCAAGGCCCGCTACACGATGATCTGCGGGCACGACGGCGGCGTCCTGGACGACCTGATCGTCTACCGGCTCGCGGACGAGACGTGGATGGTGGTGGCGAACGCCGCGAACGCCGCCGTCGTCCGGGAGGCGCTGGTCGAGCGTGCCGCGGGGTTCGAGGCCGCGGTGGACGACCGGTCCGGCTCCTACGCGCTGATCGCCCTGCAGGGGCCGCGTTCCCAGGGGATTCTCGAAGGGTTCACGGATGCGCCGCTGGAGGGCCTGAAGTACTACGCGATCCTCGCGGGGCGGGTCGCGGGCGTGGACGCGCTGGTCGCCCGCACCGGGTACACGGGCGAGGACGGGTTCGAGCTGTTCGTGGACGCGTCCGACGCGGTCCGGCTGTGGAAGGCGCTCGCCGCGGTGGAGGGGGTCGTCCCGGCTGGGCTGTCGGCGCGCGACACGCTGCGCCTGGAGGCGGGGATGCCGCTGTACGGAAACGAGCTGACGGCCGAGACGACGCCGTTCGAGGCGGGCCTCGGCCGTGTGGTGAAGCTGGACAAGCCTGGCGATTTCGTGGGGAAGTCCGCTCTGGCGGCGCAGGCGCAGACCCCGCCGGGCCGTAGGCTCGTGGGACTGGTCGCGCGGGGGCGTCGCGCGCCCCGCAAGGGGTACCAGGTCGTCACGTCCGGCGGCGCGCCGTGCGGCATCGTGACGAGCGGCGCCCCGTCGCCCACACTGGGCACGCCGATCGCCATGGCGTACCTCGACAGCGGCGTCGAGGAGACGGGCCTGGCCGTGGACGTCCGCGGCCGGCACGAGCCGGTGGACGTGGTGGCCCTACCGTTCTACAAGCGTTCCTGAACAAGTTGTCCGGCGGTGTGGGGGCGCGCGCCCCCCACAGGGGAAAGAGAGAAGTGATCGTGAGCGTTCCGGAGGAGCTCCGCTACAGCGAGGAGCACGAGTGGGTGTCGGGCCTCGGTGGCGAGGACGGCATCGTCACGGTCGGCATCACCGCGCACGCCGCCGACGCCCTCGGTGAGATCGTCTACATCGAGCTGACGCCGTCGGAGGGCGACGCCGTCGAGGCGGGCGAACCGTGCGGCGAGGTGGAGTCGACCAAGTCGGTCAGCGAGCTCTACTCCCCCGTCAGCGGCGAGATCACCGCGATCAACAGCGCGGTGGTGGACGAGCCGAAGGTCATCAACGACGACCCGTACGGCGAGGGCTGGATCTTCAAGGTGCGGATCTCGGTGGAGCCGGGCGACCTGCTCGACTCCACCGCCTACGGCAAGCTGGTCGAGGAATCATGAGCTTGGACGACTCTCTCGCGACGGCCGATCCGGAGGTCGCCGAGGCCGTCGCGGCGGAGCTGCGGCGCCAGCAGGGCACCCTGGAGATGATCGCGTCGGAGAACTTCGCGCCCGTCTCGGTGCTGGAGGCGCAGGGGTCGGTCCTGACGAACAAGTACGCCGAGGGGTATCCGGGGCGCCGGTACTACGGCGGCTGCGAGTTCGTCGACGTCACCGAGCAGCTCGCGATCGACCGGGCCAAGGCGCTGTTCGGCGCCGAGCACGCGAACGTCCAGCCGCACAGCGGGGCGCAGGCCAACACGGCCGTCTACTTCGCGCTGCTCCAGCACGGCGACACGATCCTCGGCCTCGACCTCGCGCACGGCGGGCACCTCACGCACGGGATGCGGCTCAACTATTCCGGCAAGGTGCTGAACGTGGTGCCCTACCACGTCCGCGCCGAGGACGGCCTGGTCGACATGGACGAGGTGGCCTCGCTCGCGGCCGAGCACCGGCCGAAGATGATCGTGGCGGGCTGGTCGGCGTACCCGCGGCAGCTCGACTTCGCCGCGTTCCGCCGGATCGCCGACTCGGTCGGGGCGCTGCTCATGGTCGACATGGCGCACTTCGCGGGCCTGGTCGCGGCGGGGCTGCACCCCTCGCCCGTCCCGCACGCCGACATCGTGACGACCACGACGCACAAGACGCTCGGCGGACCGCGCGGCGGGCTGATCCTCGCCCGCGAGGAGTTCGGCAAGAAGATCAACTCAGCGGTGTTCCCCGGCATGCAGGGCGGGCCGCTGGAGCACGTGATCGCCGCCAAGGCCGTCGCCCTGAAGATCGCCGCGTCGGAGGAGTTCCGGGCCCGGCAGGCGGCGACGGTGCAGGGCGCGAAGCTGCTGGCCGAGCGCCTGCTCGCCGAGGACTCCGCCAAGGCCGGCGTCAAGGTCCTGACGGGCGGGACGGACGTCCACCTCGTGCTGGTCGACCTGGTGGACTCCGAGCTCACCGGGCGGGACGCCGAGGACCGCCTGCACGACATCGGCATCACGGTCAACCGCAACGCGGTGCCGAACGACCCGCGCCCACCGATGGTCACCTCCGGCCTGCGGATCGGCACCCCGGCCCTGGCGACGCGCGGCTTCACCGCCGAGGACTTCGCCGAGGTCGCGGACGTGATCGCGCTGGCGCTACAGCCGTCCTTCGACCGGGACGGGCTCGCGGCCCGGGTCGAGGCGCTGGCCGACCGGCACCCCCTGTACCCGAACCTGTGACGTTCCGGCGCCCCCTCCCCTAGCGGGGAGGGGGCGCGGCTACAACGAGGTAGCGATGGCCATCAGCGTTTTCGACCTGTTCAAGATCGGTATCGGACCGTCGTCCTCCCACACGGGGGGCCCGATGGCCGCGGCGCACCGGTTCGCCAGGGGCCTGCAGCGCGACGGGCTGCTGGAGAAGACGGGGTCCGTCGCCGTCACCCTCTACGGGTCGCTCGGCCTCACCGGCAAGGGCCACGGCTCAGACAAGGCCGTCATCCTCGGCCTCGAAGGCGACAAACCCGAGCTCGTCGACGTCGACCGGGTGGACGAGCGGCTCGCCGCCATCCGTGAGCGCGGGGCCCTGCGCCTGTTCGGCGACCACGACGTCCCGTTCGTGGTCAACGAGCACCTGGTCTTCGAGCGCAAGGAGTCGCTGCCCGGCCACCCCAACGGGATGCGCTTCACGGCCCTGGACGCCTCGGGCGAGGAGCTGCGCGCCAAGGTGTACTACTCGGTCGGCGGCGGCTTCATCCTGGACGAGAACGCCACCGGCGCCGACCGCATCAAGCCTGACGACACCGTCCTGCCGCACCCCTTCGACACGGCCGCCGAGCTGCTCGAACGCTGCCGGGAGACGGGCCTTTCGATCTCCGCGCTGATGCTGGAGAACGAGAGGGCGTTCGGCCGCGACGCCGCCGAGATCCACGACGGCCTGCTCGAACTCTGGCAGGTCATGCGGGCCTGCGTCGTCCGGGGCTGCACGCGCGAGGGCCTGCTGCCGGGCGGGCTCAAGGTGCGCCGCCGCGCTCCCCAGCTGCACCGCCAGCTCTCCGTCGAGAAGGCGTCCGACCCGCTCCACGCGATGGACTGGATCACCCTGTTCGCCCTCGCCGTCAACGAGGAGAACGCCGCGGGCGGGCGGATCGTCACCGCCCCCACCAACGGCGCCGCGGGCATCATCCCGGCCGTCCTGCACTACTACGACCGGTTCATCCCCGGCCGGGACGACGAGGGCGTCGTGCGGTTCCTGCTGACCGCCGGGGCGATCGGCGTGCTGTTCAAGCAGAACGCCTCGATCTCCGGCGCCGAGGTCGGCTGCCAGGGCGAGGTCGGCTCGGCCTGCTCGATGGCCGCCGCCGGGCTCACCGAGGTCCTCGGCGGCACCCCCGAGCAGGTGGAGAACGCCGCCGAGATCGGCATCGAGCACAACCTCGGGCTGACCTGCGATCCCGTCGGCGGCCTGGTCCAGGTCCCCTGCATCGAACGCAACGCCGTCGGCGCCGTCAAGGCCATCAGCGCCGCCCGGATCTCCCTGCGCGGCGACGGCCGCCACTTCGTCTCCCTCGACAAGGCCATCAAGACCATGCGCGACACCGGCCGCGACATGCTCGACAAGTACAAGGAGACCTCGCGCGGCGGCCTCGCCGTCAACGTCATCGAATGCTGAGCGCCCGCGCTATCGGAGCGGGACGTCGAGTCCGTGCTCGCTCGCGGGGCGCGGGCCGTGGATGCGCCGGTCGGCCTCGCCGATCGCGACGTCGTTGATGCTCGCCTCCCGCCGCCGCATGAGGCCGCGCTCGTCGAACTCCCACAGTTCGTTGCCGTAGCTGCGCCACCACTGCCCGCCGGCGTCGTGCCACTCGTACTGGAAGCGGACGGCCATGCGGTTCTCGCGGAATCCCCACAGGCTCTTGCGCAGCGCGTAGTCGAGTTCCCGCTCCCACTTGTCCGTCAGGAAGGCGATGATCTCCTCCCGGCCGGTGACGAACCGGTCCCGGTTGCGCCAGACCGAGTCGGGCGTGTAGGCCTGCGCCACCAGGTGCGGGTCGCGGGTGTTCCACGCGTCCTCGGCCGCTTGGACCTTCTGCCCGGCGGTCTCCAGGGTGAACGGCGGGTAGGGCGGACGATCGTCGGGCACAGCGGCCTCCTCAAGTTGAGAACGAGCGTTCTCTGTCTGTTCCGCTACGATAGGGAACGCCCGTTCTCAACGTCAAGCCAGGAGCGTCGATGCCGGCCGCGATCACCGAGGAGCAGCAGGACCGGGACCGCCAGGGGCTGCTGGACGTCGCGGAGCGCCTCTTCTACCGGCAGGGCGTCCAGGCGGTGGGCATGGACGAGCTGCGAACCGTGTCCGGCCTGCCGCTCAAGCGCATCTACCGGCTCTTCCCGACGAAGGAGGCCCTCGTCGTCGCGATGCTGGACCGCCGCGACCGCCGCTGGCGGGCGAGCCTGGCCGCCCACCTGGACGCCGAGCCCGACCCCCGGCGGCGCGTCCTCGCCCTGTTCGACTGGCTCGGCGCGTGGTTCGCCGAGCCGGGCTTCCGCGGCTGCGCCTGGGTCAACGCCCACGGGGAGCTCGGCTCGTCCTCCCGGCCGATCGCGGACGCGGCCCGAGCCCACAAGCAGGCCTTCCGCGACCAGGTCGTCGCCCTGGTCTCGCCCGTCGACGCGTCCGCCGCCGAAACCGTCTACCTGCTCGCCGAGGGCGCCATCGTGGTCGCCGGGATCCACGGCGACCCCACCGCCGCCGCCCAAGCCCGGACGGGCGCCCGGCTCCTCCTGGACAGGACCGGCCAGGGTTGACCCTGCCGTTGGCGGCAGGGTTCCAGGCTGGGGGCATGAAGACGAACTCGCAGGACAGGGTCGTCCTGGTCACCGGCGCGGGAACCGGGATCGGACGCGCCACGGCGCGCATGTTCGCGGCGGACGGAGCCCGGGTGGTGGCCGTCGGGCGCCGCGCGGACCCCCTGGCCGAGACCGCGCACGGGCACCCCGGCATCGAGCCCCTCGCCGCCGACGTCACCGGCGACGGCGCGGCCGCCGAGATCGTGCGCAGGGTGACCGACGCGCACGGGCGGCTGGACGTGCTGGTCAACAACGCGGCGATCGTCCGGAGCGGGACCCTGGAGACCCTCACCCCGGAGATGATCGCGCCGCAGCTCGCCACGAACCTGGTGGCGCCCGTCCTGCTGACCCGGGCGGCGCTGCCCGCGCTGGAGGGCGGCGGGGTGGTCGTCAACGTCAGCACGTCCGTCGGGCAGCGGGGCTGGGCGGGCAACGCGTTCTACGCCGCCACGAAGTCGGCGCTGGAGACGCTGACGCGCGGCTGGGCGGTGGAGCTCGCGCCCCGCGGCATCCGGGTGGCCGCCGTGGCGCCCGGCGCGATCGCCACCCCGATCGGCGAGCACCAGGGCCTCTCCGCCGAGCGCCTGGCGGCGCTCCGGCAGTGGCAGATCGAGCACACCCCGCTCGGCCGTGTCGGCCGCCCCGAGGAGGTCGCCTGGGCGATCACGCGGCTGGCCTCGCCCGCCGCCTCGTTCGTCACCGGCGTCGTCCTCGCGGTGGACGGGGGCGCGGTGATCGCCTGAGCGCGGGCGGGCGCGGCACCTGGTAGGACTGGGGCCGGAGGTGGTGGCGGTGCGGATCGGCGAGCTGGCGCGGATCACCGGGACGACGCCGCGCGCGCTGCGGCACTACGAGGAGGCGGGTCTGATCACGTCCCGCCGGGCGGAGAACGGGTACCGGATCTACGACCAGAGCGCGGCCGTGCGGGTCCGCAACATCCGGGAGCTGCTCGCCGTCGGCCTCACCCTCGACGACGTGCGCGCCTTCTCGGTCTGCCTGGACGGCGACGTCGCGGCCTCGCCCCCGTCCGCCAGGGGCCTCCAGATCGCACAGGACCGCCTCGCGATCCTCGACGCCCGCATCAGCGCCCAGGCCGAAGCCCGCGACCGCCTCGCGACCGCCCTGGCCCGGGCGGGCGAGCGACGCCCCGCACCGGCCCGCTGACGCGCGACTTCCGGGGGCCCGCCCGGGTCCGGCTGGTTCCGCACACACCGGGAACCGTGTGATGATCGCGACATGCCGATCGACGCGCATCTGCTCGCGGTGTTCTTCGTGACCTCGATCATCGCCATGGTGATCCCCGGTCCCGACATGCTGTTCGTCCTCGGGTGCGGCATGCGGGGCGGCCCGCGGGCGGGGCTCCTCGCCACGGCCGGAGTCGCGACGAGCGAGGCCCTGCACATCGCCGTGGCCGCGGCGGGGCTGGCCGCGCTCTTCGCGGCGGTACCGGTCGCGTTCACGGTGGTGCGGGTCGCCGGGGCCGCCTATCTGATCTATCTGGGCGTCCAGACCCTGCGGCACCGCAGGGACGTGGACGCGGCACCGGACGGCGTCTCGGGACGGCGGGCGTATCTCAACGGGCTGCTGACCAACCTGCTGAACCCGAAGATGGTCACCTTCACCGTCGCGTTCCTGCCCCAGTTCATCGATCCCGGGCTCGGGCATGTGTGGGCGCAGTTCGCGATCCTCGGCGCCATCCTGATCGCGCTGGAGTTCCTCGTGGACGGCACCGTCGGCGTCCTCGCCGGACGCATCGGAGACTGGCTGCGCCGCCGCCACACCGCCCGCCGCAGGCTCAACGCCACGGTGGGGACCCTCTTCATCGGCCTGGGCGTCCGCCTGGCCGCGGAGCGGTGACGCCGCGAACCACACCCGCCCGGCCAGGCACCGCCCGGGGAGGGGTGGTCAGGGGCGGGCGCCCCGGCCTGTGGGGGAGTGCGCGCCCTGGCGGGCCTCGTTGCCGCAGTGACGGCAGACGACCAGGGGGCTGACCGTCTCGCCGCAGGAGTGGTGCCACCGGACGGGCGGGTCGTCCGGGTGCAGGTGCCGGTCGCCCCAGGCCATCAGCACGAGCAGGACGTCGCACAGCTCTGTGCCGGCGGGCGTGAGGCGGTACTCGTGGCGCACCGGATGGTCGCTGTAGCGCTCCCGGCGGATGATGCCGCCCGCCTCCAGCTTGCGGAGGCGGGCGGTGAGGATGTCGCGGGACGCGCCGGTGTTGTGGACGATCTGGTCGAAGCGCCGCACCCCGTAGCTCAGCTCCCGGATCGCCAGCAGGCTCCAGCGCTCGCCGACCAGGTCCAGGGTGTCGGCGATCGAGCACTCGCGCGGATCGGCGTCCTTCGGCATACCGGGAAGCCTAGCCGCCGGACCTGGCCGGACCGCCCGTCAGAGCCGCTCCACGACGGTGGCGTTGGCCAGCCCGCCCGCCTCGCACATGGTCTGGAGGCCGAACCGGCCGCCGCGGTCCTCCAGGGCGTGCAGCAGGGTCGTCATGAGGCGGGCGCCGCTCGCGCCGAGCGGGTGGCCGATGGCGATCGCGCCGCCGCGCACGTTGACGCGCGCGAGGTCGGCACCGGTCTCGCGCGCCCACGCGAGGACGACCGGTGAGAACGCCTCGTTCACCTCGAACAGGTCGATGTCGTCCAGGGTGAGGCCGCCGCGCTCCAGCACCTTCGCGGTGGCGGGGATGATCGCGGTGAGCATCAGCAGGGGGTCGTGGCCCGTCACGGCGAAGGCGTGGAAGCGGGCGCGCGGGCGCAGGCCGAGCCGCGCGGCGACGTCGGCGCCCATGACCAGGACGGCCGCGGCGCCGTCGTTGACCGGGGAGGCGTTGCCCGCGGTGATCTTCCAGCCGATCTCGGGGAACCGCTCGGCCATGCGCTCGTCGTGGTAGGCGGGCCTCAGGCCGGCGAGGATCTCCGGCGACGTCCCCGGGCGGACGGTCTCGTCCCGCTGCCCGGTCCAGGCGACCTCCCGGTCGAACTCGCCGTTCTTCCACGCCTCGGCGGCGCGGCGGTGGGACTCGTAGGCGTAGGCGTCGAGCTCCTCCCGGGACAGGTCCCAGCGGGCGGCGATCAGCTCGGCGCTGATTCCCTGGCCGACGAGCCCGCCGGGGTAGCGGTCGGGGAGCAGCGTCCCGAACGGGTCGCTGCCCGGCAGGACGCTCGACCCCATCGGCACCCGCGACATCGACTCGACCCCGCAGGCGATGGCGATGTCGTAGGCGCCGCTCTGCACGCCCTGCGCCGCGATGTGCAGGGCCTGCTGGGACGAGCCGCACTGCCGGTCGACCGTCATGGCGGGGACGCTCTCGGGGAACCCGGCGGCGAGGACGGCCGTGCGGGTGATGTTGAGCGCCTGGTCGCCCGCCTGGGTGACCACGCCGCCGATCACGTCGTCCACGGCCGCCGGGTCGATGCCCGCCCGCTCGACCAGGGACGCCAGCGTCCGCGCCAGCAGGTCGGCCGGGTGGTCGCCGTGCAGGGCCCCGTTCGCCCTGCCCTTGCCCAGCGGCGTGCGCACCGCCTCCACGATCACCGCGTCCCGCATGAACCCCACCTCCGTTGTGTTTTCCAACTCACTCGGGCAGTATCCGCTCGGCCGATTGGAGAGCACAATCCACATCGCGAGTGAGTTGGATTACACAACTAAGTGCGCAAAAACCCCGGGGGCCGCAGCTATCGCCGCAACCCCCGGGTCTTCGGGCCGCTCAGCGGGAGGGGCCCGTGCCGTGGTCCGTCTCTACCCTCCATGCGTCGAAGAGCCCCTCGGGCGGGCCGCCCGAATGTCGTCGGTCGGACAAGCGTGCCTCCTCGATCTCCTCGACGTCGCGTTCACTTTGGACGTTAGTCCCACGAGCCGACATAGACCCAAAATGGGAGTCCAAACCGCCGTCAAGCATCGGGGACCGCCGTCCCGGCGGACCGTCTAGCCCTTGTACATCTCCCGCATCTTGCGCGCGGCGTCGCCCGGTTTGCGCTTCGGCCCCTTGCCCGTGGCCTCCTCGCCGCGGCGCGGCCGCTTCTCGCGCTCCGGTTCGGACTCCGCCTTGCCCGTGGGCTTCCCGGGCTTGCCAGGCTTGTCGTTCACGACAACTCCCCCGATGTCGTTCCAACTGTCGGTCCTTAGGTACCCCGTCTAGCGGGGATAGAAGCGCACCTCAGGACGGCCGACCTGGCCGTAGTGGGGCCGGCGGTCCGCCAGCCCGCTCTCCGCCAGGTACTCCAGGTACCTGCGCGCGGTGACGCGGGAGACGCCGGTGAGATCGGCGGCAGCGGCGGCGGACAGGCCCTCGGCGGCCGACACCAGCACGTCGGTCACGGCCTGGAGGGTCTCCCCGCTCATCCCCTTGGGCAGCGCGTGGTGGTCGGGGGTGCGCAGGGTGGCGAGCATCCCGTCCACGTCCGCCTGCCCGCTGACCTCCCCCGAGCCGACCGCCTGCTCCCGGAACCGCGCATACCGGACGAGCTTGTCGCGCAGCGAGGCGAACGTGAACGGTTTCAGCAGGTACTGGACGATGCCCACCGCCACGGCGGTGCGGATCACTGCGAGGTCCCGCGCGGACGTCACGGCGATGACGTCCACGTCCCGTCCCCCGGCGCGCAGCGCGCGGCAGACGGTGAGGCCGTGCGTGTCCGGCAGGTAGAAGTCCAGCAGGACGACGTCGACCTGCGTGCGCCCGCAGAACCGCAGCGCGTCCGCCCCCGAGTGCACGACCCCGGCGACGGTGAATCCGGCGACCCGCTCGACGTAGGTCCGGTGGGCCTCCGCCGCCACCGGGTCGTCCTCGACCACCAGCACTCTGATCACGGCTCGCCGCCCCCGTGACCCGCCTCGGCCGTCCGCCTCGGCAGCGGCAGCCGGACGGTGAACACGGCGCCGTGATCGGGACCGGCGGCGCTGACCCGCACGTCACCGCCATTGCGGCGGACCGCCTGGCCGACCAGGGCGAGGCCGAGGCCGTGCCCGACCGGGCCGTCGGACGACTTCGTCGTCCACCCGCGCCGGAACAGCGCGGGCACGGCGGACGGGTCCACGCCCGGCCCGCTGTCGGACACCTCCAGCACGAGCGCCCCGTCCTGCTCGCCTGCGCTGACGGCGACGCGCGGCGGCCGGTCGCCGGCGCCCTCGACGGCCGCGTCGACCGCGTTGTCGATGAGGTTGCCGAGGATGGTGACCAGGTCGCGCGGCTCGATCGTGCCCTCGATCACGCTGTCCTCGCCGATCACGAGCTCCACGCCGCGCTCCCCCGCCTCGGCGGACTTGCCGAGCAGCAGCGCGGCCAGCACCGGCTCGCCGACCGAGCCGACGACCCGGTCGGTGAGCCGCTGCGCGCTCGCCAGTTCGGCCGTCGCGAACTCCACGGCCTGCTCGGAACGGCCCAGCTCCACCAGCGACACCACCGTGTGCAACCGGTTCGCGGCCTCGTGCGCCTGCGAGCGCAACGACTCGGCGAACCCGCGCACCGTGTCCAGCTCACCCGTCAGCGCCTGCAGCTCGGTGTGGTCCCGCAGGGTGACGACGTTTCCCATCACGCGGTCCCGCGACCGGACGGGCGAGGTGTTCACCACGAGCACCCGCGTGTCCCCCACATGGATCTCGTCCGACCGCCGCTCGCCCGACACCAGCGTCGCCACCAACTCCTCCGGCAACCCCAGCTCCGCCACGTTCCGCCCCCGCAACTCCCCCGAGGCCCGCCCGCGCGGCATCCCACCCCCGCGCACTGCGGCGGGTGGGGACGGGGTACGGGGGGCGCCGAGGTCGAGGAGGTGTCTTGCGGCGTCGTTGCAGAGGACGATACGGCCCGCGCGGTCGAGGATGAGGAGGCCTTCGCGGACGGCGTGCAGGATCGCCTCGTAGTACTCGAACATGCCGCGCAGCTCGTCGGGGGCGACGCCGCGGGTCTGGCGGCGGAGGCGGGCGGAGACGAGGTAGCTGCCCGCCATCCCGACGGCGAGGACGGCCGCGGCGACGGCGCCGAGGGCCAGCAGGCGCTGGCGGAGCTCGGCCGAGATCGCCTTGACCGTGATCCCGACCGCGACCAGGGCGACCACCCGGTGGTCCTCGCCGAAGACGGGGGCGACGGTGCGCACGGACGGTCCGAGCGTGCCGGTGTAGGTCTCGGTGAACGTCCGGCCCGCGAGCGCGGGCGCGGTGTTGCCGACGAACGGCCCGCCGATGCGCGACGGGTTCGGATGCGTGTAGCGGATCCCGGCCGGACTCATGATCGTGATGAAGTCGACGCCGGTGTCGTGCCGGACGCGTTCGGCGTAGGGCTGCAGGAGGCGGCTCGGGGCCGGGTCGGCGAGCGCGGCCCGGACGGTCGGGGCGTCGGCGATGCTCGCCGCGACCGCCGACACCGTCTGGGTCGCGCTGTCGTCGACGGCGCGGCCGGAGTCCAGGAAGGCCAGCGCCGCGCCGGCCGCCACCAGGAGCCCGACGATCGCCGCCTGGAGCACGAGCAGCTGCCGTGCCAGGCTCCAGCGGCCGGGCGCCGCCCATCGAGGACGCACTCCCGCCCCCCTCGCCTCTCGACGTCACCACATCGCACCTTGCCGTGAACGAAATGTACACAAGGGTGACCGCCGTCACGGAACCGCGCATAGTACCTGCGAGCTCACCTCCAGAGCGGCGCCCATGGTGTGCATGCTCCGGCTCCGGCCGGAGGATGGGTGCCGCCGCGGGGCGGCCGCCCGCCCGCCGATCCGACCGGACCGGGCGGGCGCCGCTCCTCGCCCCGAGGCGGGGAGTCCTGAGCCGAGGAGGTGCCCCGTGACCCCGCCCGCCTCCTTCATGATCGTCGCGCCGGCCGCCGAGCCGTCCGGGACGCGGAAGGCCCCGCTTCCCGCGCCAGGCGGCGCGCCCGTCCAGAGGCCCGGCCGCCCGGCGCCGCGCGTCCCCGCTCCGGCGCCGGGCGGCCGTCTCACGCGGACTCGGGCTGCGGACGGCGCCCGCGCAGGCGCCTGCGGGGCCGTTCGGCCACCGGCCGGAAGCGGATCACCACCGGGAGGTCGGGCATGCCGACCGCGCGGCGGTACCGCTCGACCGGGCCCGCGCCGAGTTCCCCGTACACCTCGCTGACGAGCGCATCGCCCCCGCAGGACACGTTCAGCCGCAGGCGCGGCCGGTCGGCCGTCCCGGTGAGGCGGGCGCGGGCGTCCTGGACGCCGGGCAGGCCGCGCGCGTCCCGGTGCAGGACGTCGGCGGCGGCGCGGGCCCGGGCGCGGGTCTCGGGGTCGAGGTCGGGCCACCGGTGGTGGACGACGGCCCGCCCCTGAAGGACCAGCCACAGCTGGCCGGCGAGCGCCAGCACCTCGGCGGCGCCCGCCGCGGCCGGCAGGAACCAGCCGGTCTCCCGGGTGAAGCGCGCCAGGGCGGGGTCGAGCAGCGGCCGCTCCGACAGGGCGCCGAACGCGTCGAAGGCGCCGAGGCCGAGGGCGAGACCGGACGCACCGGCCAGCAGCAGCACCGCCCCGGTCACCGCGAGCGCGATCCTCATCGTCAGTCCTTCCGTCGGTACCGTCGGTCCTTTCGCAGCCCTGTCAGACGTGCCGCCCGGCGCCGCCGGACCCTCCGCCGGCACGGTCGGTCCCTCCGCCGGCACCTCAGTCCTTCCGCCAACCGAGGCGGACGTCGACCGGCGGCCGGTGCATCGGCTCGATCCGGTCCAGGCGCGCGTCGACCGCGTCGTGGACGAGGTCGGCGAGGTTCGCCGGGTTGCGGTAGTGGGTGGCGGCCCGCACGAGCAGGCCCCGCCGGAAGATCCCGAGGCCCCGGACACGTGCGCGCTCGATGCCGGGGACCTCCAGCGCCGCGGCGGCGAGCGTGCGGCGCAGCGCGGCGCGGCCGATGACGCCCGCCAGCCGCGGATCGGCGCCCGCCAGCGGCACCCCGCGCAGCCGTCCGGGCAGCGCGGCCGCCATGAAGGCCGCCCCGAGGGCGGCCAGCGCGCCCGACGCCGCCAGCACGTCCGGGTCGTTCCAGGCGTGCCGCCGCAGGGCCTCCACGACCGGGGCGACGCCCGGCACCGGGTGGACGGCCGATCCGAGCGCCCCGGCGAGCAGTTCGATCGCGGCCACCCCGGCGAACGCGGTCACCAGCAGCGCCGCGGCGAGCCCCGCGAACGCGCGGCGGGGCCGCAGCTCGCGGACGGCGAGCCGGCGCGCCAGCCGCCTGCCCTGCGCCTCCTCGATCAGCTCCTTGACCAGCGTCTCGGCCATAGCCACCCCCGTGAGCCCTCGGCACATCCGGCTTCGTCACCCATGGTGCGCGAAAGTGACGCGGAGTGAAACACGCCATGCCGACATCTCACGCGTTCGCCGGTCGGGGATACCCGCAGGTCAGCGGAAGACGACCGTCCGGTCGCCGTTGAGCAGCACGCGGTGCTCGGCGTGCCAGCGGACGGCGCGGGCGAGCGCGAGGCACTCCACGTCGCGCCCCACGGCCACCAGCTCCTCCGGGCTGTGGCTGTGGTCGACGCGCGCGACCTCCTGCTCGATGATCGGCCCCTCGTCCAGGTCGGCGGTGACGTAGTGCGCGGTCGCGCCGATCAGCTTCACGCCGCGCGCGTGCGCCTGGTGGTAGGGGCGGGCGCCCTTGAAGCTCGGCAGGAACGAGTGGTGGATGTTGATGATCGCGCCGGGCAGCTTGGCGCAGAAGTCGTCGGACAGGATCTGCATGTACCGGGCGAGGACGACGAGGTCGACGCGGTAGTGCTCGACCAGCGTCAGGATCTCGGCCTCCTGCGCGGCCTTGCCGCCCGGCCCGGCCGGCAGGTGGTGGTAGTCGATCCCGTACGACTGGGTGAGCGGCCGCAGGTCGGGGTGGTTGGACGCGACCGCGACGATGTCGATGTCGAGCAGCCCGGACCGCGTCCGGTACAGCAGGTCGTTGAGGCAGTGCCCGCCCTTCGACACCATGATCAGCACGCGCGGGCGCTCGGCCAGCGGGTGCAGCCGCCACTGCAGGCCGAGCTCGGGCACCAGGGACGCGAACGCCCCGCGCAGCTCGTCGGGGTCGGTGTCGTCGAGCGCCGTGAACTGCACCCGCATGAAGTAGGTGCCGGTCTCGCCGTCGCCGAACTGCTGGCTCTCGACGATGTTGCACCCGCGCTCGGCCAGCAGCCCCGAGACGGCGGCCACGATGCCGGGCCGATCGGGGCAGGACAGGGTCAGCACGTACTCGTTCACGGGTTCGCTCACGGGTCTCATTCTCGCCTCGGCGCGGGAGGCGCCGGCTCAGGACGGGTCCCTCCCGAGCTTACGCGGCGGCGTTCCGTCCCGCCGCCGTACCGGCCGGTCAGGCGTGGATCCGCGCGGCGGCCGGCGGCCCATGCCGCGTGCGCCTTTCCACCGCCCCCTTGTCTACCGGTGAGTAGTTTGAAGCCTTGGCTTGGGGTTACCTTTGCCCCCATGCGGCGAATCGCGCTCGTGGCGCTGGCGGTCACCCTGGCCCTGGCGGGCTGCACCGACAAGACCGGCGAGAAGGGCGGCGAGGGCGGGAAGGGCGGCCGTCCCGCGACGGTCGGCGGCGTCCCGACCTCCGAGGGGACGCACAAGCAGAAGCTCGACGTGGGGACGGTCGGGCACCGCGAGTACCTGCTGCACGTCCCGTCCAAGGTCGCGGACGGGAAATGGAAGGACGGCAGGCCGGCCGACAAGCCCGCGCTGGTCATCGCCCTGCACGGCGGCCTGGCCACCATGTCGAAGATGCGGGACCTGACCGGCTTCGACAAGCTGTCGGACGAGCACGGCTTCCTCGTCGCCTACCCCGACGGGTTCATGACCACGTGGAACGCGGGCGACTGCTGCGGCGCGGCGAAGGTCGGGAACGTCGACGACGTGGGGTTCCTCGGCAAGCTCATCGACAAGCTCACCGGCGCCGGGCTGGCCGACCCGAAGCGCGTCTATGTCACCGGGTTCTCCAACGGCGCCGGGATGGCGTACCGGATGGCCTGCGAGAAGCCGGGCAAGGTGGCGGCGATCGGGGTGGTCGAGGGCGCGCTGGTGACCAAGTGCGATCCGGGCCGTCCGGTCTCGGCGATGATCTTCCACGGGACGGCGGACGGGAACGTCCCCTTCAACGGGGGCGGCAACCGGGACTTCAACGACAAGCGCCCGTTCCCGCCGGTCTCGGACGCGGTGGACTTCTGGCGCAGGCTCGCGGGGCTTCCCCAGCCGCGCGAGCGGGTGAAGGCGCTGAGCGACGACACCCGGTGCGAGAGCACGGGCAAGGGCGGGCGCGGCGTCGCCGTGACCTTCTGCAAGATCGACGGGGGGCGGCACCAGTGGCCCAAGGGGGCGAGCTCGATGCTCTGGAGCTTCTTCGCCGCCCATCCGCGCAGCGGGACGTGAGAGCTTTTCATATTCTCCCGGTAGTGTGGCATCGTGACGAGCATGAACCTCCGGGACCGCTATGACGCCGCGACCGCCGGACTAGAGGCGCCGTTCGCCGTCGTCGACCTCGCGGCCTTCCGTGCCAACGCCGCCGACCTCGTGCGCCGCGCCGCGGGCAAGCCCATCCGGGTCGCCAGCAAGTCGGTGCGCTGCCGGGCCCTCCTGGAGGACGTCCTCGCGATGGACGGCTTCGCCGGGATCATGGCGTTCACCCTCCCGGAGGCGCTCTGGCTGGCCGCCGAGGGCGTCAGCGACGACATCCTCGTCGCCTACCCCACGGCCGACCGCAGCGCGATCGCCGCGCTCGCCGACGATCCCCGCGCCGCCCGCGCCGTCACGCTGATGGTCGACTCCCCCGAGCACCTCGACCTGATCGAGTCCGCCGCGGGCGACCGGCGCGTGCGGGTCTGCATCGACATCGACGCCTCGTTCCGCACGCTCGGCGGCCGGGTCCGGATCGGCGCGCTGCGCTCCCCGCTGCACACCGCCGCCGACGTCGGGGAGTTCGCCGAGCTGGTCCTCAAGCGGCCCTCGCTCGACCTCGTCGGCCTGATGGCCTACGAGTCGCAGATCGCGGGCGTCGGCGACGTGCCGCCCGGCCGGCCCGCGCGGGGCCGCGTCATCCGCGCCATGCAGCGGCAGTCCCGGGCGGAGCTGGCCCGGCGCCGCGCGGCGATCGTCCGGGCCGTCCGGGGGCTGACCGAGCTGGAGTTCGTCAACGGCGGCGGCACCGGCAGCGTCGAGAAGACCGCGGCCGAGCGCGCCGTCACCGAGGTCGCGGCGGGCTCCGGCCTCTACCAGCCGCACCTGTTCGACCAGTACTCCAACTTCACCGGACGGCCGGCCGCGCTGTTCGCGCTGCCCGTCGTCCGGCGTCCGGCGCCCGGTGTCGTGACGTGCCTCGGCGGCGGCTACCTCGCGTCCGGACCGGCCGACGCCGTCCGCCTCCCCCAGCCCTACCTGCCGACGGGCCTGTCCTACAACGGCAACGAGGGCGCGGGCGAGGTGCAGACGCCGCTGCTCGGGCGCGCCGCCGACCTGCTGGCGGTCGGCGACCGCGTCTGGTTCCGCCACACCAAGGCCGGGGAGCTGTGCGAACGCTTCGACGCGCTGCACCTCGTCGAGGACGGCCGGCACGTCCGCACCGTCCCCACCTACCGGGGCGAGGGCCGCACGTTCCTGTGAGCGCCCGCCCGACCGTCTAGGTTGGGGGGCATGAGCGACGCTCCCATGATCAGTGTCCGCGGCGAGGCGGTGCTGGAGGCCGAGCCGGAGATCGCGCGGCTGTCGGTGCACGTCCAGTCGCAGGAGTCGGACCGGCGCGCGGCCCTCGACCGGCTCACCGAGCGGAACCAGCGGTGCCTCGACCTGGTCAAGTCCTACGGCGAGGCTGTGGAGAAGCTGGAGACCGGCGGCCTGTCGATCACGCCGCTGCTGAAGTACAAGCGGCGCGAGGGCGACGTCCGCGCCTACCGCGGCACCGTCTGGATCAAGATCACGGTCAGCGACTTCGCGGTGCTGGGCGAGCTGGTCACCCGGCTCGGCGACCTGGAGCGCACCTACGTCTCCGGGCCGGAGTGGGAACTGCGGCACGACAGCGAGGTGTACCGGCGGGCCGCGCGGCAGGCGGCGAACGAGGCCGTCGAGCGGGCCCGCGGCTACGCCGAGGCGCTCGGGGCCCGGCTCACCGGGCTGGTGGAGCTGTCGGACGAGGGCCTCGGCCGCGACAACGGCGCGGGCGGGCCCGTCGCGCTCGCCGCCGCCTACGGGCGCGCGCCGGGCGGGGCCGCCGAGGAGCCCGAGCCGATCGACCTGGAGCCCGAGACGCAGATCGTCCGCGCCACGGTCGAGGCCCGGTTCACCGCGACGGCGCCCGACCTCGGCTGACCGGCCCGGCCTCCGCTGAACTGCGGGGGCCGCCGCGCCCGTACTCCAGGACGTGGGAGGAACGGACTGCGGGGAGTACCGGATCGGCCTCGGCGTCTACGCCATCGGGCGGCTCGCCGACGCCGAGGCGGACGCGCTGTCGGCGCACCTGGACGACTGCCCGCCGTGCCGGGACGAGCTCGCCCGGCTCCGCGACGTCGCCGAGCTGCTCGCCCGCTCCGCCCGGCAGTGGAACGGCGCCGTCCCGCCGCACCCGAGTCCCGCCCGGAAACGCGGAAGCGCCGGCCGCGGACCGCGGACCGGCGCCTCGGGGGCGGGGCTCAGGGGCGCCTGCGCCTACGGCGCCGCAGGACCAGGGCGGTCACGATGACCGCCGCGCCGACGCCCGCGAGCACCAGCCGCCTGTCGATCTGACCGCCCTCGCCGTCCTCGTCCTCGGAGGGGCGCACCATCGCGCCGAGCGCCTTGGCGACCTGGTCGGCCTCCTCCTTCAGCCGCTCCGCGCCACGCTGCGCGACATTCCGCGGGCTGACCCGGTCGGCGAGCTCGTCGATGGTGCGGGCCAGTTGCCGCCGGCTGCGCTCTATCTCCCGTTCCAGCGCCTCCGGGTCGCGGCTCTTGTCAGCCATGCCGTGTCCTTATCGTGTCGGGCGTACTCGCGCGGGCCGGGACCGTGACGAGCCGAGCGGTGATCCGCACAGTCTTGCAGGTCTTCCCGGCGGATGCCCGCCGCACCCCAGCCGGTACCGTTGGACCCACCATCCGAGCGAAAGGCGGGACAGGGTGTCCGAGCGGCTGCAGCCGGGCGACGTCGCCCCCGAGTTCGAGCTACCCGACGCCGACGAGACCGCGGTGTCGCTGGCCTCGCTGCGCGGCAAGCGCGTGATCCTCTACTTCTACCCGGCGGCCATGACCCCCGGCTGTACCAAGGAGTCGGTCGACTTCGAGGGAAGCCTGCCCGAGCTGGAGGCCGCGGGCGTCACCGTCGTCGGCGTCTCCCCCGACAAGCCGGCCAAGCTCGCCAAGTTCCGGGACAAGGAAGGGCTCACGTTCCCGCTCCTGTCCGACCCGGACACGAAGGTCCTGCAGGCCTACGGCGCCTACGGGGAGAAGAAGCTGTACGGCAAGGCCGTCGTCGGGGTCATCCGGTCGACGTTCCTCATCGACGCCGACGGCAAGATCGAGAAGTCGTACTACAACGTGAAGGCGGCGGGGCACGTGGAGCGCCTCCGCCGCGACCTCGGCCTGTAGGCACCGCGCCGGCCCGCGCTCCGCGCGGGCCGGGTGCGGGCGGGGGGATTCGAACCCCCACGGTGTCGCCACCAACAGGACCTAAACCTGCCGCGTATACCTGATTTCGCCACGCCCGCCCGTGCTCTCGTCCGGGCTCCCGTTCGAGAGCGCGTTCAGCTTAGCGCCCTGATCGGCGGGTGCGGGAACGGATTCCGCGGCCTCCCGCCGGGGCGCCCGGTACAGGATCGCGACGGCGACCGCGGTGACGGCGAGCGCGATCGACGCGGTGAGGAACGCCGACTGGAGGCCGTCGCTGAAGGCCGCCCGCGCGTGGTCGGCGGCCTGCGGGCCGAGCCGTACCGCCACCGCGACGGACGTCCTCGCCTGCTCGGCGGCCGGGTCCGGAACGTTCCCGAGGTCGAGGTTCGCGCGGTAGACCGACTGGAGGAGGCTGCCGAGGACGGCGATGCCGAGCGCACCGCCGAGCTCCCGGGCCAGGTCGTTCATCGCCGAGCCCACGCCCTGCTTCTCGGCGGGCAGCGCGTCGGTGATCGAGGCGGTGGACGGGGTCATGGCGAGGCCCATGCCGGCGCCGAACGGGATGAGGCCCGCGAGCAGCAGCCAGTAGGTGCTGTCCTCGTCCAGCAGCGAGAAGACCAGCATCCCGACGCCGACCAGGAGCAGGCCGGCCGTGATGACGCGGCGCGGGCCGAGCCTCGCGGCCAGCTTCGGCGCGACGACCCGGGCGGACGGCATCATCGCGAGCGCCATCGGCACCAGGCTGAGGGCGCCCACCAGCGCGCTGTCGCCCTTCACCAGTTGCAGGTACTGCAGGATGATGAAGACGAAGCCGAAGAAGGCGAAGAACTGCAGGGTGATCGTGAGGGAGCCGGCCGAGAAGGCCCGGAGCCGGAACAGCCGCGGGTCGAGCAGCGGGTTCGGCCGCTTCAGCTCCCACGCGACGAACCCGGCGAGGACGACCAGGGCGGCGGCGAGGCCGAGCAGGGTCCGCGCGGAGGCCCAGCCGTGCGTCGGCGCCTCGATGATCGAGTAGACGGCGGCGCCGAGCCCGGCCACGGTGATCAGCGCGCCGGTCAGGTCGAGCCTCGGCGCGTCCGGCTCGGCGGACTCGGGGACGAACGCGAGCGTCGCGACCAGCGCGACCACGGCGAGCACGACGTTCATCCAGAACACCGACCGCCACGACCAGAACTCCAGCAGGGTCCCCGACACCAGCAGGCCGAAGATGGCGCTGGCCCCGGCGACGCCCGCCCAGGCGCCGACCGCGCGGGTGCGCTGCGCGGCCGGGAACGTCGAGGTGATCGTGGACAGCGTCGCCGGCATGACCAGGGCCGCGCCGACGCCGAGGACGCCGCGCATCGCGATCAGCCAGTTCGGGTCGCCCCCCAGCGCCGCCGCGGCCGAGCCCGCACCGAACACGGCGAGCCCGGCGGCGAGGGCGCGCCGCCGTCCGTAGCGGTCGCCGATCGCGCCGCCGAGCAGCAGCAGGGCCGCGAAGACCAGCGCGTAGGCGTCGATGATCCACGACAGCTCGGTGAGGCCGGCGTGGGTGTCGCGGGCGATGGACGGCACCGCCGTGTTGAGCGAGGCCACGGCCGAGACCACCGTGGCGAGGGACAGCATCACGGCCGGCAGCACCGCCCGGTGGACGGCGCCCGGCCCCTGCTTCGTGGTGTTCATGCCTCGACCGTGCCTCCGGCCCCGCCTATATTTCAACCATGATGAATAAATCCGGGGGCGGACGCGGGCGCCGGCGCGGCAGCCCCGACACCCGCGAGACGATCCTCGCGGTGGCCCGCCGGCGGTTCCTGGCCGACGGGTACGGGCCGGTCACGATGCGGTCCGTCGCCGCCGAGGCGGGCGTGGACGCCGCGCTGATCAGCTATTTCTTCGGCTCGAAGAAGGGCCTGTTCGGCGCGGTGCTCGGGCTCGTCGCCAACCCGCCCGAGGTGTTGGCGGGCGCGCTGCCCGGCGACCCCGCCGAGCTGCCCGAACGCGTCCTGCGCGCGCTGGTCGGCGCATGGGACGACCCCGAGCGCGGCGCGCCGCTGCTGCTCATGGTGCGCGCGGCCGTCCAGGACCCGGACCTGACCCGGCTGGTGCGCGACCTCCTGGAACGCGAGGTGGTCGGCCGCATCGCCGACCATCTCGGCGGCCCCGACGCCACCGCGCGGGCCGGGGCGTTCGGCGCCCAGCTCGCCGGGCTGATCTTCGTGCGCTACATCCTCGCGGTGGAACCCGTCGCCTCGATGCCGCCCGATGAATTAACCCGGTACCTCGCCCCCGGCCTCCGCGCCGCGGTCCACGGCCCGTCCCGCCGTCCCCGGATGCGGTGACCCGGTAGCGGACACGCCGCGGCGGGATTGCGGACGACACATCGGACGATTCGGGCAAAGATTCTCAGCGCGCCCGGGGCGGGCGCTCTAGGCTGGCCGCACCCTTTCACCACGCGCAGCCGGTGACAACATGATCACACATCTGGCGGGACCGCCGTGAGCGCCGACTCCGTGAGCGCCGATCTCCTGAGCGGCGGCTTCACCCATCGCCTGCTGCCCTTCTCCGGCGCGGAGGAGTTCCTCGGCGGCGCGGTGCCCTTCCTGCGCGCCGGCCTCGACGCGGGCGACCGCGTCCTCGCGGTGTGCGGCACGGGGCACGGGATGCTGCTGCGCGACGCCCTCGGGCCCGCCGCGGCGGGCGTCGAGTTCACCGAGGCCGCCGCCTGGTACGCGCACCCGTCCCGCTCGCTGGCGGACTGCCTGGGCGTCGCCTGCGAGACCGCGCGGCACGGACGACGGCTGCGCGTCCTCGGCGAGCCCGTCTGGGCGACGCGGCCGCCGCTGGAGGTCGTCGAATGGCAGCGCGCCGAGGCCGTGCTGAACGAGGCGCTCCGCGACACCGGCGCCGCGATCATGTGCCCTTACGCGGCGTCGCTCCCCGCGTCCGTCGTCGCGGCCGGACGCAGGACGCACCCCGAGACCGTGCGCGGCGCGCGGGCCCTCCCGAACCCCGGCTTCGTGAGCACCGCGGCGTACTGCGCCCGGTGCGACAGGGAGCCGCTGCCCCCGCCGCCGGACGGCGCCGAGACCCTGGAGGTCGAGCGCCCCGACCTGTACTGGCTCCGTGTGTGGGTCACCGACTGCGCGCAGACCACGCTGCCGGGCGGCGACCTGCAGCGGCTCCTGGTCGCGGTCACCGAGGTCGTCACGAACGCGTTCCGGCACGGCGAGCCGCCCGTCGTCCTGCGCACGTGGACCGACGCATCACCCGGCGCCGCCGCCCTGGTCTGCGAGGTCACCGACCGAGGACGCTGGGAGCCGAACGGCGGGTTCGGGTTCGTCCCGCCGAAGCCGGACGGTGGGCCGCCCGGCGACCGGTTCGGGCTGTGGGCTGTGCGGCTGCTGTGCTCGTTCGTCCAGATCCGGACGGGCCGTAACGGCACCGCCGTGCGGCTGCGCATCGCCCTCCCGTAGCACGACCACGGCGAATCGCCGAGGTGACCACGGCGGTTCGAACAGAGCGTGAGGAACTCCATGCGTTGGGCTTCCAAAGGCAGCGGACCGGCGTACGCTGAACAGATCCGCCTCACACCGATGGGCAGGCCATGGACACATCCTGGTTCGCCAAGCGCCACGTAAGCGCACTCCGTCCCGGAGATCACGGCTGGCTGGCCTACAGCAGTCAGGAGGAGCGCGACCGGGTCATCGGGCCCTTCGTCCTGGAGGGCCTGGGGACCACCGAGAAGGTCGTGTACGTCACCGACGTCCCGGCCGATCGGCTGCCCGGCCTCGGCCCGGGGCACCCGATCGACGTGGACGCCCGCGTCAGGTCGGGCCAGCTGCGGGTCATTCCGCTCCGGGAGGCGTGCCTCGACCGCGACGGCGCGTTCGAGCCGGCCAAGATGGCCGACACCGTCAGCCGCGAGGTCGGCACCGCGTTCGGGCAGGGCTTTCGCGCCGTGCGCCTCACCACCGACCACAGCAGGCTGCTGAACGATCCCGGCCGATCCGACCTCGGCCGGGTGCTGGGCTGCGAGCACCGGGTCGGCGACACCGTCTCGCCGAGCACCATGGCGATGGCGATCTGCCAGGTCGACCGGTACGCGTGCCCGCCGAGCTCACCGCCCTTCGCGACACACACGAGGTCCTCGTGGAAGTGAACCCCGAGTTCGACGACGGGATATTGAAGATCGTGCGCACGTTCGAGCCCGACGGGCTCCGCGTCGAGGGCGAGCTGGACGCCGCGCGGCACTCGGTCTTCGCCGAGCAGCTCCGCCGGCTGCGGCCCGGCCGCAGCGTCCACCTCGACCTCTCCCGGCTCGGGTTCATCGACCTCGGCGGGCTGCACCTGCTGGCCAAGCACGCCACCCGGCTGCCCGCCGACGCCGCGCTGGTCCTGGACCACCTCTCGCCCGACGTCGAGAGCGTCATCGACATGGTCGGCTGGCACCGGCTGCCCGGCCTCGCCCGCGGACGGCGGCTCGCGGAGAGGGAGGGCATCGCCTGATGGCACTGGAGCACAAGGCGTTCATGTACCGGGGCACCGACGACTTCCTGTCCGTCACCGTGCCCTTCGTCGAGTCGGGCCTGGAAGGCGACCAGGTCGTGATCGTCGTCACCCGCGAGCCGCATCTGGCCGCCCTGCGGGACACGCTGGCCCCGCACGGCGACGCGATCATGTACTTCGACTCCGCCGCCTTCTACCAGCACCCCGTGCACACCCTGCGCGACTACCAGACCATCGTGAAGCAGAGCGCGCCGCGCACCGTCTGCGCGCTCGCCGAGCCGCTCTGGTACGGGTGGGACGAGCGCCAGACGCTCGAATGGGTCCGCTACGAATCCCTCATCAACGTGGTCTTCGGCGATTCGGGGGCGCGGGCCCTGTGCCCCTACGACGCGGAGGAACTGCCGCCCCGCATCCTCGACGAGGCGCGCCGCACCCATCCGCTGCTGCTCGCCCCGGGCCACGACGGGGTCAACGGCGACTACATCGACCCGGTGAAGTTCGGGTCCGGCTGCGATCGCCGGTTCCGCTCCGACCGCCCGGCCGCCGCGGAGTACCTGTCCATCGACGGCGACGACCTGCACGCGCTGCGCGTGTTCGTCGGCGAGCGCGCCCTCACGCACGGCCTGACCAAGCAGAAGGCGCAGAACCTCGTCACCGCCGCCAACGAGGTGGCCGCGAACGCCCTCCAGCACGGCACCCCGCCGATCGGGCTGTGGACGTGGCAGGACGGCGCCGACCTCGTCTGCGAGATCGGCGACCACGGCTTCTGGCGCCCCGGCCCCGACCCGCTGACCGGCTTCATCCCGCCCGACTCCGCCCTCCAGCGCGGCTTCGGCCTGTGGACCGTCCGCCTCCTGGTCGACCTGATGGAACTGCGCGCCGGATGGGACGGCACCTTCGTCCGGCTCCGCTGCGGGTGACCCGGAGCGGGTGACCGGTCGCGGACGGCCGGCCGGGACCTGTGGTCAGGCCAGGCCGGCGGTTCGGAGGGCGCTGGGGACGATCTCGGCGAGTGCGCGGAAGGCGCGGCCCCGGTGGCTGATGGCGTCCTTCTCGGCGGGCGCCAGCTCGGCGGTCGTGCGGGTCTCACCCTCGGGAAGGAAGACCGGGTCGTAGCCGAAGCCGCCGGTGCCGCGCGGCTCCCGGATGACGGTGCCGCGCATCCGGCCCTCGACGCAGTGCTCGGCGCCGCCCGGGACGACCAGCGCGGCCGCGCACACGAACGAGCCACCGCGCCGGTCGTCGGCCACGTCGGCGAGCTGGTCCAGGACGAGCCGCAGGTTCGCGGCGTCCCGGTCGCCGGCGCCGAACCGTCCCGACCAGCGGGCCGACAGGACGCCGGGCATGCCGTTCAGCGCGTCCACGCACAGGCCGGAGTCGTCGGCGACGGCGGGCAGCCCGGTGAACGCGGCGATCGCGCGGGCCTTCAGCAGCGCGTTGCCCTCGAAGGTCAGCTCGGTCTCGGGCACGTCGGGGGCACCGGGGAAGGCGTCGAGGCCGACGACGTCGAGGGCGCCGAGGATCCGGTGGAGCTCGGCGACCTTGCCCTGGTTGTGGGTGGCGAGGACGATCCCGCTCATCGGCCGAGGGCCTCGTTCTGGATGCGGGTCAGCTCGGCGCAGCCGGCGGCGCCGAGGTCGAGCAGCGCGTCCAGCTCTGCCCGGTCGAACGGGGCGCCCTCCGCGGTGCCCTGCACCTCGACGAACCGGCCGTCGCCGGTGCAGACGACGTTCATGTCCGTCCCGGCGGCCGAGTCCTCCTCGTAGCACAGGTCGAGTCGGGGCTCGCCGTCCACGACGCCGACGCTGACCGCCGACACCGAGGTGATGAGCGGGTCCCCCTTGAGCAGGCGGCGCTCGCGCATCCAGCTCACCGCGTCGGCCAGCGCGACGTACGCGCCGGTGATCGCGGCGGTGCGGGTGCCGCCGTCGGCCTGCAGGACGTCGCAGTCGAGCTGGACGGTGTTCTCGCCGAGCGCCTTGAGGTCCAGGCACGCCCGGATCGACCGGCCGATCAGCCGGGAGATCTCGTGGGTGCGCCCGCCGATCCGGCCCTTGACGGACTCGCGGTCGTTGCGGGTGTTGGTCGCGCGCGGCAGCATCGCGTACTCGGCGGTGACCCAGCCGAGCCCGCTGTCGCGCCGCCAGCGGGGCACCGAAGCCTGCACGGACGCGGCGCACAGCACCCGGGTCGCGCCGAACTCGACGAGCACCGACCCCTCCGCGTGGTCGAGCCATCCGCGCTGGATGCGGACGGGACGGAGCCGGTCGGATGCACGATCATCGGGGCGAGCCATGCGCCCACCCTAGCGGGCGGGCCCTCGCCGGACGCGGCCTACCGCGGGGTGGCGCCGGTCACCGCGACGGCACCACTCAGAAGTCGTAGACGGCGCCGACCTCGGCCAGTTCGACCGGGCCGCGGAAGCCGCTGGCCTTCGCCTCGGAGAGCGTCTCGGACGGGTCGTTCCACGGCAGCAGGTGCGTCAGGACCAGCCGGCCGACGCCGGCCCGCTCGGCGTGCTCGCCCGCCTCCCGTCCCGTCAGGTGCATGTCCGGCGGCAGGTCCGGCCGGTCGGCGAACCCCGCCTCGCACAGGAACAGGTCGGAGCCGCGGGCCAGCCGCACCAGGTCGTCGCTGTGGCCGGTGTCGCCGGAGTAGGTCAGGGCGCTGCCGCCGTGCTCGATCCGCAGGCCGTAGGCCTCCACCGGGTGGTTCATCAGCGCGGTGGTCACCGTGAAGGGGCCGATGCGCGTCGGCCCCGGCTCCAGCGGACGGAAGTCGAAGGTGGCGGTCATCTCCGGGTTCGGCTCCAGCTCGTACGCCTTGATCATGTGGTCCGCGGTGTCGCGGGGCCCGTACACCGGGATGCGCGGCGCCGGGCCGTCCGGACAGTACGTCCGCGCGATCCAGTAGACGGTGAGGTCGAGGCAGTGGTCGGGATGCAGGTGCGAGATGCAGATGGCGTCGATGTCCAGCAGGCCGTGGAAGCGCTGGAGGCTTCCGACCGCGCCGTTGCCGATGTCGAGGAGCATGGAGAAGCCGTCCGCCTCGACCAGGTAGCTGGACGCCGGGCTGTCCGGCCCTGGGAAGCTGCCGGAACAGCCGATCACAGTGACCCGCACGCTCACTCCTCCTCTGGGTCCCGAGGATTCAGGTCGTCAAAGCCTTGCTCAACGTGCTCTCCACCGGACCGATCTCCGGCCCGAGGAAGCGGCGGCCGAGCTCGGCGAACACGGCGGGGTCACCGGTGGCGCGGAACCGGTGCCCCGGCCGGGGCGTCGCCTCGGCGCGGGCCAGTCCCCGATCGTGCAGCACTCGGTACACGTCCTTGGCGGTCTCGTCGGCGCTTGAGACCAGTGTGACCCCGTCTCCGACCACATACGAGATGACGCCCGTCAAAAGGGGGTAGTGCGTGCATCCGAGGATCAGGGTGTCGCAGTCCGCGTCCACGATCGGGCGCAGGTAGCCGCGGGCGGCGTCGAGCAGGTCCTCGCCCATCGTCACGCCCGCCTCGACGAAGTCGACGAAGCGCGGGCAGGCGACGCTGACCAGCTCGATGTGCGGCGCGGCGGCGAACGCGTCCTCGTAGGCGCGGCTGTTCACGGTGGCCTCGGTGGCGATCAGGCCGACCCGCCCGTTGGAGGTGGCGCGCGCCGCGCGCCGGGTCGCGGGGTTGATGACCTCCACGACCGGGACGTCGTAGCGTTCGCGTGCGTCGCGCAGCATCGCCGAGCTGGCGCTGTTGCAGGCGATCACCAGCATCTTCACGCCCTCGTCGACCAGCTCGTCCAGCATCTCCAGGGCGAACGCGCGGACCTGCGCGATCGGGCGCGGACCGTACGGCTGGCGGCCCGAGTCTCCGAGGTAGACGATCGGCTCGTTCGGCAGCTGGTCGAGGATGGCGCGGGCCACCGTGAGGCCCCCGAAACCGCTGTCGAAGATCCCGATGGGCGCGTCTGGGAGGCCGTCCCCCCGGGCTGGATCTGACATGGTGCACAAGGCTAGGCGACAGCGCCCCGCCCGGGTGCGTCATGCGTTGGACATCACACCGTCACGCACCGGAAAACCGTCCAGCTCACGCCGTTGACACAGGGTCCGGTCGTTCATCGCTCCGAAACGCCGGTGCGTCGCGCCGGCTGGGAGCGGGCGAGGGGGACGCGGGCGATCTGCCGGCTCTGCGCGACGAGGCGGCCGGCGCTGTCCCACACCTCGACCTCCTCGTCGAACCAGCCGCCGGAGAGGAGCCGCCCGGTGCCGTGCACGGCGAGCCAGCCGGGCGCGGGAACGGCCCGCATGTGCCAGGTCAGCTCGACGGTCGGGGCCCAGCCCTGCGCGCCGAGGTTGAGCGCCACGGGCGGCAGCGCGTCCACGGCGAGGGCCAGGGAGTAGCCGTCGGGCTCCTGGCCGCAGCCGTGCCGGAACCAGGCGCGGATGTCCGGGCGCCCGCTCGGCCGCCCGTCCAGCCAGCCCATGGTCGTCGGGTCGAAGCGCATGTCGACCTGGTCGGCGAAGCCGCCGCCGGTGGCGGCGGGCGGCCGGAACCCCGTGCACTCCTCCAGCGGCGGCAGCGTGGCGGGCGCCTCGGTGGCGAAGTCGGGCTCGGCGGACGGGTCGAGGGTGCCGGTGGTGATCAGGGCGTCCACGACGGGACGGCCGTCCTGGACGAGGGTGACGAGGGACGAGGCGGCCGTCCGCCCCACCTTGCGGGAGTCGACGACCAGCTCGGCGGGGCCCGCCTTGGCGACGCGGTGGAAGTTCGCCGCGGTCGAGACCGGGTGCTCGTGCGGAGAGGCGTCCACGGCGGCGCGGGCGAGGACGGCCATCAGGTAGCCGCCGTTCAGCGCCTGGGCGATGCCGTAGCCCTCGTCCAGGACGGCCTCGTACCGGCCCTCACCGGCCGGCTTCACCGCCGTGGAGTCTCCGAACCCGCTCATCCGCACTCTCCCGGCTCGACCGTCCCGGCGGATGCCCCGCCGAGACGGTTCTAGAATCACGTTCGAGTACGCACTCTACCCTGCCCGCCCTCACGGGCGACCCCGCCGGTCAGGCCCAGAGCTGGCCTTCGAGCCGGGCCTCGGCCTCCTCCAGGGTGCCGCCGTACGCGCCGGTCGACAGGTACTTCCAGCCGCCGTCGGCGACGACGAACACGATGTCGGCGCGCTCCCCGGCCTTCACCGCCTTCTTCGCCATCCCCATCGCCGCGTGCAGCGCCCCGCCGGTCGAGATGCCGGCGAAGATGCCCTCCTGCTCCAGCAGCTCGCGGGTGCGGCGCAGCGCGTCCAGCGACCCCACCGAGAACCGGGTCGTCAGGACGGAGTCGTCGTACAGCTCGGGGATGAAGCCCTCGTCGATGTTGCGCAGCCCGTACACCAGCTCCCCGTACCGCGGCTCCGCTGCGACGATCCTGACGTCCGGCACCCGCTCGCGCAGGAACCTGCCGACGCCCATCAGGGTGCCCGTCGTGCCGAGCCCGGCGACGAAGTGCGTCACCGACGGCAGGTCGGCGAGGATCT
Source organism: Actinomadura citrea (assembly GCF_013409045.1). NCBI lineage: Bacteria > Bacillati > Actinomycetota > Actinomycetes > Streptosporangiales > Thermomonosporaceae > Actinomadura > Actinomadura citrea. The sequence continues at coordinate 7,634,633 of NZ_JACCBT010000001.1, forward strand.
CCGGGCCGGTCGTCTCGTAGTGCGCGAGCGCGTTGGCCTCGTTGCCGTACTGGTACAGCATCACCCACTCGGGGTTCTCCCGGGCCAGGCCCTTGGCCACCCGCACGGCCTCGTTCGAGCCGCCCGCCGCCGGGGAGGAGATGATCCGCGCGCCCCACATCTCCAGGAGCTGGCGGCGCTCGGCGGAGGTGTTCTCCGGCATCACGCACACCATCGAGTAGCCGCGCAGCTTGGCGACCATGGCCAGCGAGATGCCGGTGTTGCCGGACGTCGGCTCCAGGATCGTGCAGCCGGGCGTCAGCAGCCCCTCCTTCTCCGCCTTCTCGATCATGTGGAAGGCGGGGCGGTCCTTCACCGAGCCGGTGGGGTTGCGGTCCTCCAGCTTGGCCCAGAGCCGCACGTCCTCGCTCGGCGACAGCCGCGGCAGCCCGACCAGCGGGGTGCCGCCGAGCGAGTCCAGCAGTGAGTCGAATCGCATGTGGCGCTCGTCCCGGCCGGCTCAGCCGCCGGCGACGGCCGGCAGGATCGTGACGCTGTCGCCGTCGGCGACCTCCGTCTCCAGCCCGCCGAGGAAGCGCACGTCCTCGTCGTTCAGGTAGACGTTGACGAACTTGCGCAGGCCCTTGTCGTCCACGAGCCGGTCGCGCAGGCCGGCATGCCGGGCGTCCAGGTCGGCGAACAGTTCGTCGAGCGTGCCGCCCTTGCCCTCGACGGCCTTGGCGCCGTCGGTGAGGTTGCGCAGGATCGTCGGGATCCGGACCTCGATCGCCATCGCGATGATCTCCTTAAACGTCGTACGGGACTGCCCGCCCCTCGTGTGGAACCGGGCGGGCGGCGGGATGATTCCAGGCGTGATCAGCGCGTCAGCGACAGTCGTAGACGACCTCGGCGCGCGAGTGCCCGAACAGGAAGCTCTGCACGGGCGGCACCGCTGGGGCCCCGGCACGGCGCCCGGCGCCGCCCGTCCCATGCCCGCTCGTCCACATGTCGACCAGTTTACCGGCCGCGGGGCCGCCGATCCCGGCCGCCTCCGGACCTCCCGCGCCGCGCATCGTCCTCAGCCCGTCCTCTCCGGCGACGCCGTCAGGACCCGTCGACGACGGCGACCTCCTCCTCGGTGACCTCACCGTCCACGATCCGGAACGAACGGAACTCGGTCTCGCCCTCCTCGCGGGTCGAGACGAGGACATAGTGCGCGTTCGGCTCGGACGCGTAGGAGATGTCGGTGCGGGAGGGGTAGGCCTCGGTCGCGGTGTGGGAGTGGTAGATCACCACCGGCTCCTCGTCCCGGTCGTCCATCTCCCGCCACACCTTCAGCTGCTCCTGGGAGTCGAACCGGTAGAAGGTCGGGGAGCGCTCCGCGTTGACCATCGCGACGAACCGGACGGGCCGGTCCGAGCCGACCGGGCCGGCGATGATGCCGCAGGCCTCGTCGGGGTGGTCCGCGCGCGCGTGCGCGATGATCTGGTCGACCAGGGCCCGTTCAATCGTCAGCATGGCCGCAAGCTTAGGCGGCGCCTATTGCAGGGCGCGGACGAGACCGTCCTGCAGCATCGTCAGCCAGTCGTAGGCGGCGAACATGGGGGCGCGCGGGTCGCGCGGGTCCATGCCGCCCACCTCCTCGTACCAGTCCTCGGTGATGTCCAGCCGGGTGCCGAGCGCCAGCCGGACGTCGTTCAGCGCCCGCAGCCACTCCTGCACCTGCTTCTCGTCGAGGACGGCGTCGGTGCCGTGCTCGCCCAGCGCCCCGAGGACCGCCTGGGCCGCCTCGCGCTTGCCGTCGCGCAGGCCCATCTCCGTGTAGCGGCGGAACTCCCCGGCGGCCTCGCCGTCGTCGCGGTAGGCGTCCGGGAACAGCCGCGCCAGGACCGGGTCGTCCGACTTCGTGGCGTTCTCGGCGATGCCGAGGGACGCCAGCTCACCGTCCTCGCCCGGCCCCTCGCCGAGGAGGGCGAGCAGCTGCTCCATGAGGGCGCGCAGCAGCGCGGTCTCCTCCGGCTCCAACCGCACCCGGAAGCCCTCGCGCTTCTTCCTCACATGGCTCATCGGCTCAGTCGTCCTTCTTCACGGTCGCCCACAGGCCGTAGGAGTGCAGGATCTCGACGTCCCGCTCCATCTCCTCGCGGGTGCCGTTGGCCACCACGGCGCGGCCCTTGTGGTGCACGTCGAGCATCAGCTTCTCGGCCTTGGCCTTGGGGTAGGCGAAGACGGCCTGGAACACGTACGTGACGTACGACATCAGGTTGATCGGGTCGTTCCAGACGATCGCCAGCCAGGGCCGGTCGGCGCTCACGTCCTCCGCCCCCTCCGGCCGCTCCAGCTCCACCGGTGCGGGCGCCGTGCTCATGGCGCTCATTGGCCGGGTCTCCCCCTTCTCTCGCGCGCAGTCTCACCCTGGAGGACGCGGCCGCCCACCGCATCCGATGCTATGCGCCGCACCCCCGGCGCGTGTGACGGCCCGCGTCACCATGGTGCCCGCAGTCGGCCCTAAAGTTCCACTTGTGGACCTTGGTGACGGCACGGCCCTGCTGACCGACCAGTACGAGCTGACCATGTTGCAGGCCGCCCTGCGCAGCGGGACGGAGGGCCGCCGCGCGGTCTTCGAGGTGTTCGCGCGGAGCCTCCCCGCCGGGCGCCGGTACGGGGTCGTCGCCGGCACCGGGCGGCTCCTGGACGCCATCGAGGCCTTCCGTTTCGGCGACGCCGAACTGGAGTTCCTCAGCGAGAACGGCATCGTGGACGAGCCCACGGTGCGCTGGCTTGAGAAGTACCGCTTCACCGGGAACGTCTGGGGCTACCCCGAGGGCGAGTGCTACTTCCCCGAATCGCCGATCCTGACGGTCGAGGGGACGTTCGGGGAGGCGGTCCTGCTGGAGACCATCGCCCTGTCGATCCTCAACCACGACTGCGCGATCGCGTCCGCCGCGTCCCGGATGGCGCAGGCCGCGCAGGAGCGCCCGATCATCGAGATGGGGTCGCGGCGCACCCACGAGCGCGCCGCCGTGGCCGCCGCCCGCGCCGCCTACATCGCCGGGTTCACCACCACGTCCAACCTGGAGGCGGGCCGGCTGTACGGCGTCCCGACCGCCGGGACGAGCGCGCACTCCTTCACCCTCCTGCACGACAGCGAGCGGCACGCGTTCGAGGCGCAGCTCGCGGCCCTGGGCGAGGCCACCACACTGCTGGTCGACACCTACGAGGTCGAGCGGGCCGTCCGGACGGCGGTGGAGCTGGCGGGACCGAACCTCGGCGCCGTCCGGATCGACAGCGGCGACCTCGGCGTGATGGCGCGGCGCGTCCGCGAGCAGCTCGACTCCCTCGGCGCGCACGGCACGCGCATCGTGGTGACCGGCGACCTGGACGAGTACGGCATCGCGGCGCTCGGCGCGGCGCCCGTGGACGGGTACGGCGTGGGGACGTCCCTGGTGACCGGTTCCGGCGCCCCCACGGCCTCGCTCGTCTACAAGCTCGTCGCCCGGGCGGACGGCCCGCGGGAGGACGCGCCCATGCGCCCGGTGGCCAAGCGCTCGACGGGCAAGCCGAGCCGCGGCGGGCGCAAGACCGCCGTCCGCCGCGTCGACGGGCACGGCGTCGCCCACGCCGAGACCGTGTTCACCACGGAGCCGACGTCCGGCCCCCACGACCGCGTCCTCCAGGTGGAGCTGGTGCGGGACGGCGAGGTCGTCGGACGCGAGCCGCTCAGCGTCGCCAGGGAACGGCACACGCGCTCGGTCGCCGAACTGCCCCCGACGGCGCGCCGGCTCTCCAAGGGGGAGCCCGCCGTCCCGACCGAGTTCGTCGACGGCGGGCCACGCCGTTGAGCCGTCCCGCGTGGGGGAACAAGGCTGGGGTACGGTCGGTGGAGGTCCGGTGGGGCAACCGGTAGAGGGAGCGGTCATGGGCACGAAGGCTCTGATCATCGTGGACGTGCAGAACGATTTCTGCGAGGGCGGTTCGCTCGCCGTCGGCGGCGGCGCCGCGGTGGCGACCGCGATCTCCGAGTACATGGCCGCCCACCGGTCCGAGTACGCGCACATCGTGGCGACCCGCGACTTCCATCTCGACCCGGGCGGCCATTTCTCCGCCGAACCGGACTTCGCCGACACCTGGCCGCCGCACTGCGTGATCGGCACCCCCGGCGCCGACTTCCACCCCAACCTCGCCCTCGCCCCCATCGAGGCCGTGTTCAGCAAGGGCCGCGAGACCGCCGCCTACAGCGGCTTCGAGGGGTTCTCCGACGACGAGACCCCGCTCGCCGACTGGCTCGCCGCCCGCGGCGTGGACTCCGTCGACGTCGTCGGCATCGCCACCGACCACTGCGTCCGCGCCACGGCGGTGGACGCCGTCCGCGCGGGCCTGCGCACCACCGTCCTGCTGGACCTCACGGCCGGGGTCGGCAAGGCCACCGTCGACCGGGCGCTGGACGAGCTCGGGCAGGAGGGCATCGTCCTGTCCGGCGCCCCGGTGGTGACCGCCTGACCATGCCCCCGGACAACCCCCCGGACACGGCCGAGCCCATGGTCATCCTGGTCGCCGGCGTGTCCGGCAGCGGCAAGACCACGATCGGCACGCTCCTCGCCGAACGCCTCGGCTGGGAGTACGCCGAGGCCGACGCGTTCCACTCCGAGGCCAACGTCGCCAAGATGCGCGCGGGCCACCCCCTCACCGACGCTGACCGGCTCCCCTGGCTGCGCGCCATCGCCGCGTGGATCGCCGACCGCCTCGCCACCGGCCGCCCCGGCGTCGTCACCTGCTCCGCCCTCAAACGCCGCTACCGCGACCTGCTGGCCGGCGGCCACGCGGGCGTCCGCCTGGTCCTGCTGGACGGCGACCGCGACACGATCGCCGCCCGCATGCGCTCCCGCAAGGGCCACTTCTTCAAGGCCGAGCTCCTCGACTCCCAGTTCGCCGACCTCGAACCCCCGGGCCCGGACGAGAACATCATCACCGCCCCCGTCACGGGCACCCCCGAGGAAACCGTCACCCACATCCTCAAGTCCCTGGCCCTGACTCCCACCTCCCCCTGACCTCATGCCGATGACGATGATCGCCTGACGTCACTTCCGGGTGCCGTGCAACGAGACCGGGCCGTGGCGGCCCGCACGCCCGGTTCGGCGATCACACCTACTCCACCATGGCCACGCGTCCCAGATCGGAACGAAGAGAGACCCGGCTGGTGCCGGGCCTCTCGATGTGCGGGGCTTTGGCCGGCGCCGAAGCCTTGGTGAAGGGTGACGGCCGGCGGCCGTTGCCCGTGGCTGGTCAGGTGCTCTCGCGAAGGGTCTCGCGCCAGCACTCGCCCAAGATCCACAGGGCTCGGTCGTCCCAGTCGCCGTGAACGTCGACGTTCCCTCCCTTGGGGGAGATGGTGAGGGAACTGGGGGCGGCCGCCTCGACCTGTACGGACCCGCCGTTGGTGTACGCGGAGAGTTCACCGCTGGTCTTGCCGACCTTGATCGAGCTCCACCAGCCCTTGGTGGACAGAACGGCCGTGGAGTTCGTGGGGATCTCCTCGACCCTGATGCGCCCGAAGGCGGTCAGTTGGACGCGCCCGATCGGGCCGGTGGTGGTGATGCGACCTCGCGTGTACGCCTGGATGAGGTAGGCGAAATCGCGCGGAACGCGGACGGTGACCGCCCTGACGAGCGCGCCCCATTCCCACAGGCGATCACAACGGACGAAGCAGTATCCGTTGGTGGTGGGATCCAGGATGACCCACTCGGGGATCCTGCGGAGTCCGAGGCCGCTCAGGACGACCTGAACGTCCGGGCGGTCTTCGGCGACGATGGTCATCGCGCCGAATCCACCATGGAGAATCGGGCTGAGGCCGGGTTGCACGGTCAGAAGGCGCTGCTTGAGAAGACGACGCATGTCGTACTCCTTGAGTAGTGGTGTCTGGGTTGCGTTGCACTCGCGCTGATGCGCGGGTGCTTCATATCACCGTCCGCATGCTGAATCGCTTCGCAATCAGGCGATGCCGCTCTGCCTGCAAATCTTTGGCCTGAGTTCCCCGCCCCCTCCCCGACAGCACCGGGCGGGGAGCCGTCGCAGACGGCACCTGACAGCATCCGCGACGGCGGACGGCATCGGCGCCAGCGTCCTCAGGCCGGGCGCCATCAGCAGCGGCATTCACAACTTCCGGGCTGCCCGCCGCCCCGCGCGCCCCCTTTGCAGGGGCAACCAGACCAGCCTGACAAGGCGGTCACAGTATGGAAATCCACGCCTTTTCACATCATCTACGAGGCCTGGCCGGCCTTCATTTCGCGCCCTGATTCGAGGGCTCGGCCTCTGAGCACGCACGTGCCGGTACTCCTCCAGGCCGACGCCCTTGGCGTGGGCGTCCAGCACCTGCGCGTGAGAGGCGCTGTTGCGCGCGCGGGCCACCCTCTCACCGACGACGACCACCTCCCCTGGCGGAGCCAGGCCCTCGTTCACTTCTGATCGAACCGCCGGACTATGGCACGTCTCGAACCGGTGGGTGACGAAGGTGGTGCCGGGGACCGGGATGGCGTACTGGTCCATTTCGCGGACGGGCGCCAGGAGGCGTTCGACCTCGTGGTCGGCGCGGACGGCGCCTGGTCCCGGGTCCGCCCGGCGGTCTCGCCGGTGACGCCGCAGTACACCGGCGTCACCTTGGTCGAGACCTCCCTGGACGACGTCGACACCCGCCACCCCGACCTCGCCCGGCTGGTCGGCGACGGTTCCGTGGCGGTGTACGGCGTGAACCGAGGTCTCGTCGCCCAGCGCAACAGCGGCGGCCACGTCAAGGTGTACGCCCAATTCCGCGCGCCGCTGGACTGGCACACGAACCTGGACCCGGCCGACGTCGAGGCCGTGCGGTCGAGCCTGCTGGCCCTGTTCGACGGCTGGGCCGCTCCCGTCCTCGATCTGCTCCGCCACGGCAGCGCTTTCGTCCACCGCCCCCTCTACGTCCTGCCCGTGTCCCACACCTGGAGCCATGTCCCGGGGGTGACGCTACTGGGCGACGCCGCCCATCTGATGCCCCCCTTGGGGGCGGGCGCGAACCTCGCGATGCTGGAAGGCGCCGAGCTCGCCGAGTCCATCGCCGCCGGCCCCGGAGATATGGACAAGGGCATCCGCGTCTTCGAGGAACAGATGTGGGCACGGGCCGGCAGGTGGGCGAAGATCACGACGGCCGGTCTGGAACGCCTTGTGAGCCCGGACCCCGCCGAAGCCCTCGCCCTCTTCGACCAGGTCCAGCCACCCGTGCGACGGCCCCCAGCGCGTGGCGGGCGTCCTTGACGACGTCCTCCAGGATCGCCTGGGCGCCCGCGGTCCCGCCGACTCCGCGGCAGACTCGGCCGCGGCGGTGACGCGTCAGCGGCGGCGTTTGGTGGCCCATTCGCGGATCTTGGCTATGCGCTCGCGGATCTCCTCGGCGCTCGCCTGGGGGACGGGCGGGCCGCCGCAGGCGCGCCGCAGCTCGTTGTGGATGACTCCCTGCGGCTGGCCGGTCCGGTGGTTCCAGGAGTTGACGAGGCCGTTCAGCTCGCGGCGCAGGGCCGCGATGTCCTCGGCGGCGGTGCGGTCGGCGCGGGGGTCGCCGGTCTTGCGCCTGCGCTCGTTGGCGATCTGCTCGGCCTGCCGCTTGCGCAGCAGCGCCGACACCTGGTCGGGCTCCAGCAGGCCGGGGATGCCGAGGAACTCCTCCTCCTCGGCCGACCCCGGCTCGGCGTTCATGCCGAACTCGCCGCCGTCGTAGAGCACGCGGTCGAACGTCGCGGACGCCTCCACCGTCTCGAACGGCAGCTCCTCGCCGACGTCGGGCGAGTCCTGCTCGCGGTTGGCCTCGGCGAGCAGATCGTCGTCGAGGCCGTCCTCGCGGACGGGCCGGTCGAGGACGTGGTCGCGCTCCTCCTCCATCTCGGAGGCGTGGCCCATCAGCGTCGGCACCGACGGCAGGAACACCGACGCGGTCTCGCCGCGCTTGCGGGCGCGGACGAAGCGCCCGATGGCCTGCGCGAAGAACAGCGGCGTGCTGGTGGAGGTGGCGTACACGCCGACGCACAGCCGCGGGATGTCGACGCCCTCGGACACCATGCGGACCGCGACCATCCAGCGGTCGTCGGTCTCGCCGAACGCCTTGATCTTCTTGGACGCGGTCGGGTCGTCCGACAGCACGATCGTGGCGCCCTGCCCGGTCACCGCGCGCAGCATCTTGGCGTAGGCGCGGGCGGCCTCGTGATCGGTGGCGATGACCAGGCCGCCCGCGTCCGGGATGACGCGGCGCAGCTCGGTGAGGCGGCGGTCGGCCGCGGCCAGCACCTGTGTGATCCAGTTGCCCTTGGGGTCGAGCGCGGCCCGCCACGCCTGGGACGTCTGGTCCTGGGTGAGCGGCTCGCCGAGGGTCGCGGTGATCTCGTCGCCCGCGCGGGTGCGCCAGCGCATCTCGCCCGCGTACGCCAGGAAGATCACCGGTCGGACGACGCCGTCGGCGAGGGCGGGGCCGTAGCCGTAGGTGTAGTCGGCCCGGCTGCGCCGGACGCCGTCCGGCCCCTCCTCGTACTGGACGAACGGGATCGGGTTGATGTCGGTGCGGAAGGGCGTGCCGGAGAGGGCGACCCGCCGCGTCGCCGGCTCGAACGCCTCCCGGACGGCGTCGCCCCACGACAGACCGTCGCCCGCGTGGTGCACCTCGTCGAAGATGACCAGCGACTTGCGCGCCTCGGTGCGGTTGCGGTGCAGTGCCGGGCGCGCGGCGACGGTCGCGTACGTGACGGCGACGCCGTGGAAGTCCTTGCCGACGGGGCCCTGCCCGTTCTGGTACTCGGGGTCGATCCTGATGCCGACGCGGGCCGCCGACTCGGCCCACTGCCGCTTGAGGTGCTCGGTGGGGCACACGATCGTGAGCGACGAGACGACGCGGCGCTCCATCAGCTCGCGGGCGAGCCGGAGCGCGAACGTCGTCTTGCCGGCGCCCGGCGTCGCGACGGTGAGGAAGTCGCGCGGGCCGGGCGCCGTTCCGTCCGCGCCGAAGTACGCCTCCAGCGCCTGCTGCTGCCAGGCGCGCAGGGAGGACGCGGTCCCCCAGGCGGCCCGCTCGGGGAAGGCGGGGGGCATGCTCGATGCGGCGAAGGTGCTCACGGTCATTGAAGGCTACCGAGCCGCACCGACAGATCGTGCCGCGCCCGGCGCACCTGTGCCGAGATCCACACGGTGGCGGCCGGGCTTTCGGGACCGGTACGCCGCCCACACGGCACGGATCCGGCGGCCCTGACCTGTGGTGAAGCCCCGCATGCAGGCGTCGTGCGCGTAGTCCATGAAATTGTGGATCGGATCGCGGCCGCGCTGCGGGCACGTGTCGCGGCCCTGCGGGCAGCCCTGCGCCGGCTCCTGCTCGTACGGAGTGTCGGCCACCCCGTCGCCCGGCGACACGCACCCGCCCTCGAACGTGTGCATCAGACCGAGCCAGTGCCCGATCTCGTGGACGGCCGTGAACCCGTGGTTGAACGGCGCGTACGACCCGTACGGCAGGCTGCGGAAGTCGACGATGACGCCGTCCAGGCGCGGGTCGCGCCGGTACCACTGCGGGAAGGTGGAGAAGCCCAGCACGTCAGAGCCGACGGCCGCCGTGTAGAGGTTGAGCGTGCCGCGCCCGCCCTTGCGCAGGCGCCGCTTGATCGGGCCCTCGTTGCGCTGCGGGTTGTGGAACCAGGCCGAGTTGTCGGTGCGGTCCAGGGAGTCGAGCCGGAACCTCACATGGGTGTCGGAGCCGCCGAGGCGTCCGCCGTAGGCCGCGTTCAGCGTGGCGATCTGGCGCCGGACCGCCGCCGTGGACAGCCGCCCGGAACCCCCGCTGTGGACGACGTGGAACCGCACCGGCACGACGAGGCTCCCCGTCGCGCGCCGTTCCGACCCGCGGCGGGCCGAGCCCGGGAGCGTCTCGCCGAGCAGGCGCGAGTCGAGGAGGGCCTCGTCGGTCGTCCCGAACCGGTCGAGGAGCGTGCGGCGGAGGTCGGCGAGCATGGCGGTGGCCTGCTCGTGGCCGAGGTCGGCCCGGTCGCGCGCCTGGGCCGATCTCGCCACCCCGCCCGAGGCGCCCCTCCCGCGGAGGGCGGTCCCGCCGACGGCGGCCGTCCCGCCCGTTGTGCCCGTCGTGCCCGTCGTGCCCGGGCGGACGCAGTCGTCGCCGCCGGCGGCGGGAGCGACCTTCGTCCGTTCCCACTCCCCCTCACTCACCGAACCTGGAACAGCACACACCGTGACCGTCAGTGCGCACAGTGAAACCCCGGCCAAGCGCCGCATTCAATCCCCCGATTGTTCAGGGACGTCCCTTTCGGGGCATCCCGCGATAAGAAAGGCCGAGGTCCCGCGGCACATGACCGCAGGACCTCTCGCGCGCACGCCTACCCGGCGCCGCGCCGTCGGCCGCCGTTCAGCGGCCGGTCACTCCTCGCCCTTGCCCCCGCCCGACTGCATGGACTCGTAGATCTCCTTGCACTCCGGGCAGACGGGGTACTTCTTCGGATCCCGGTTCGGCACCCAGACCTTGCCGCACAGCGCGATCACCGGCGTACCGGTCACCGCGCTCTCGGTGATCTTGGCCTTCTTCACGTAGTGGGCGAACCGCTCGTGGTCGCCGTCACCGTGGGAGAGGTCCGGCTTGACATCGGTCTGGGTGTCGCCGTCGGGAAGGATCTTCGTACTCACACCGTTCACCTTAGTTCAGCGTCGGGTCCTCGGGGAAAGTGGCGACGAAGGCCAGGTCGCCGCCCTGCCTGCGGAGCACGTCCTGCCACAGCCGGTCCGGGTCGCCGGCGAACACGTCCCCCGCCTCGGCGGGCACCAGGTACCACGAGCCCTCCTCGACCTCGGTGCGCAGCTGCCCGGGTGACCAGCCCGCGTATCCGGCGAACACGCGCAGTTGCAGCAGCTCCGCCGCGAGCAGGCCGGGCGGGGCCTCCAGGTCGACCAGGCCGACCCGGGCGACCTCATGGCCGCCGTCCAGGGCGCGCCATCCGAGCGGCTCGTCCTCGCCGGGGAGCCGGGCCAGGGCGAGCGCGTTCTCCAGCGCGACCGGCCCGCCCTGGAACACCACGGCCGGTCCGGTCACCAGCTCCGCCCACGGCGGCAGCACGCGGTCCACCGGAATCTCGGTCGGCCGGTTGAGGACAACCCCGAGGGTTCCCCCGTCGCCGTCGTGCTCGACCAGCAGGACGACGCTGCGCCGAAAGTTCGGATCCTCCAGCTGTGGAGTGGCCACCAGCAGGAGCCCGACCCTGATCCCGTCTTCCATGGGTCCCATGATGCGTTGCCCGGACCTCCGGCGGCACGCCTCCTCGCTCGTTAGCCTGTTACGCATTCCTATCGATGGGGATATCGGCACCACAAGGTCCTGGGTTAAGAATGATCTAGGATCATCGGCCACCCGCTTGGTGCGGGCCGGGAGGACCAGCGATGCAGTTGCCCAGGGTCGTCATCGCCGCCGTGTTCGTCGTGATCGGGGCGCTGATCGCGATCCCGGCCCTGTTCAGGTCGGACGGCTCCGCGTCGCCGACCTCCGGTGCCGCGTCCACGTCGGCGAGCCCGAGCCCGTCCGGCGGTTCGCCGTCCGCCTCGGGCAAGCCCACCCGGACCCCGACGCGCACCCCGACGCGCACCCCGACCCGCACGCCGACGGGGGCTCCGGCGCGGCCGGTGACGGCCACCATCGGATCGGTGTCCTGCCCGGACCGCACCGTGAACGTCAGGGTCCGCAACACCGGAACGCAGACCGAGGACTTCTCCGTCGAGAAGAACGACGACACCGCCGCCGTCCCCGGCAAGATCGGCCCGGGCGCCACCCGGACGGTCGCGGTGAAGCTGCGCGAGGACCGCGGCACCCGCATCACCGTCCGGTGGGCGAACCGTCAGATCGGGAGCGCCGCCGCCAAGGCGAACTGCAAGAAGGCCGGCGGCGCCGCGCCGCGCGAGACGCCGCCCGGCAAGCTGCCGCACACCGGCCCCGACACCGTGCTGTGGGCGCGGGCCGCGACCGGCGTCGCCGTCATCCTGACCGGCGCGATCATCTTCTGGTGGGGCGGCACCTGGCCGCGCCGCCGCGAGCAGATGTTCGCGGGCAGGAAGTCCGACTGAGCGGAGCGGCGGGCCCGCGCCGCGGGCCCGCCTTCCGGGCGCCTACGCCTCGGTGCGGGGACGGCCGCCCGCGGCCTCGCGGACGGCGCCGGCCACGCGGGTGCTGACGTCCGGGTGGAAGACGCTCGGCACGATGTAGTTCGGGCCGAGCTCGTCCGGGGTGACGACCTCGGCGAGGGCCTTGGCCGCGGCCGCGAGCATGTCGAGGGTGACGCCGTCGGCCTGGGCGTCCAGCAGGCCGCGGAACACCCCGGGGAACGCCAGCACGTTGTTGATCTGGTTCGGGTAGTCGCTGCGCCCGGTGGCGACCACGGCGGCGTGCTCGCGCGCCTCGTCCGGCGAGACCTCCGGCTCGGGGTTGGCGAGCGCGAACACGATCGCGTCGGGGCTCATCGTGGCGATGTCGTCGCCGTTCAGGATGCCGGGGGCGGACACGCCGATGAACACGTCGGCGTCCTTCACCGCACCGCGCAGGTCGCCGGAGTAGCCGCCCTCGTTGGTGTGCTCGGCGATCCAGCGCAGCGAGTCGTCCAGGTCGTCGCGGCCCTTGTGCACGGCGCCGGCGTAGTCGCAGACGACGAGGTTGCGGGCCCCCGCGTACATCAGCAGTTTCAGGATGGCGCTGCCGGCCGCGCCCGCGCCCGCCATGGTGATGCGCACGGTGCCGATGTCCTTGCCGACGACGCCCAGCGCGTTGGTCAGCGCGGCGAGCACGCAGATCGCGGTGCCGTGCTGGTCGTCGTGGAAGACGGGGATGTCCAGCAGCTCGCGCAGCCGGGCCTCGACCTCGAAGCAGCGCGGCGCGGAGATGTCCTCCAGGTTGATGCCGCCGAAGGCGGGCGCGAGGATCTGCACCGTCCGGACGATCTCGTCGGTGTCCTGGGTGTCCAGGCAGATCGGCCACGCGTCGATCCCGGCGAACCGCTTGAACAGCGCCGCCTTGCCCTCCATGACCGGCAGCGCGGCCTCCGGGCCGATGTTGCCGAGGCCGAGCACCGCCGAGCCGTCGGTCACCACGGCGACGCTGTTGCGTTTGATCGTCAGCCGGCGGACGTCCTCGGGGTTGCGGGCGATGGCCAGGGAGACGCGGGCGACGCCGGGCGTGTAGGCCATCGACAGCTCGTCGCGGTTGCGCAGCGGCACCTTCGACTGCATCTCGATCTTGCCGCCGAGGTGCATCAGGAACGTCCGGTCGCTGACCTTGTGGATCTTGACGGAGTCGATCCGCTCCAGCGCGCCCGCGATCGCCTCGGCGTGCTGGGTGTCGCGGGTGGCGATCGTGACGTCGATGCGCAGGGTCTCGTGACCGGCGGTGTTGACGTCGAGGGCCGTGACGATGCCGCCCGCGTTCTCGACCACATGGGTGATCTGGCTGACGGCCCTGCCGCCGGCCGGGACCTCCAGCCGGACGGTGATGGAGTACGACACGCTTGGCACGCTCGCCACGACAGCTGCTCCCTATTTATACGGGTTTGTCCACATCCGAGCGCGCCGCTCACCAGGGGACGGTGCGTCCGGAGCCGCCGCCCGGTCCCGTCCCGCGGCTCGCAGAGCCCGGGCCGCGACGACGATCGGCTCGACGGTCGCGGGCACGGGCGCCCCCGTGGTGTCGATCACGAGCCGGTGCCGGGCACGGGCGGTGTCGATCACGAGGCGGCGGAGCCGCGGACCGGCCGGATCGGCCCCGTGGAGTACTTCACCCGTGGAAGTGCTCCACACGGCCGCACGGGCGCGGTCATCAGTCAACGAGCATACGCTCACCAGCGCGGTCAGGTGTCCCGCTCGCCCCAGCTCGCCACCCTTCGGCCGTCGCCCGTGTGCCGGCACGGGCCGCCGGGACGCCGTCCGCCCGCGCCACGCGGCCGCGATCATCTCCGGCACGCACCCGGAACACGGTGACCACCGCGACGACACGAGCCAGAACGGCCCGCGCGCCAGAAGACGGGCCCGGGTCGCACAGCGGCCCGGGCCGGACCGGCGGCCTGGTCAGAACAGGGCGGACTGCAGGCCGCGGCGGGCCTTGCCGATGCGCGGGTCGTCCGGGGGCAGGAGCTCGAACAGCGACAGCAGGTGCTTGCGCGCCGCGTCGCGGTCGTCGCCCGCGCCGCGCCGCACCGCGCCCACCAGCCGGTCGAAGGCCTCGTCGATGCGCCCGGACACCATCTCCACGTCGGACGCGTTGATCTGCGCCTGGACGTCGCCGGGCTTCTCGGCCGCCTCCTGGAGGACGCGCTCGGCGTCCAGCGAGCGCACGCGCAGGCTCAGCTCGACCAGGGCGAGGCCCTGCCTGGCCTGGCCGTCCCTCGGGTCCGCGGCGAGGATCCGCTCGAACGCGACCTTGGCGCTGTCCAGGTCGCCGCGCTGCAGGGCGTCCTCGGCCTCGCCGTACACCGGGTCGGCTGCGGGGGCCTCCGCGCCGGGGGCCGGCTGCTCGCCCTCGGGGGCGTCCGGCAGGATGCCCTCCTTGCGCAGCGCGTCGAAGAGCTGGTCGATGGCCTGGCGGACCTGCGGCTCCGGCGCGGCGCCGTTCAGGAACGGCAGCAGCTGCCCGGCGACGACCGCGGCCACGAACGGGATGCCGCGCACGCCCATCTGCTGCATGTAGGCGCCGAGCTGCGGGTTCGCGTCGATGTCGACCTTGGCCAGGATCCACTTGCCGGCCGCCTCGGTGGCGAGCTTCTCCAGGATGGGGCCGAGCTGCTTGCACGGGCCGCACCACTCGGCCCAGAAGTCCACCAGGACGGGAACGGACTGCGACCGTTCCACGACCTCGGTGTTGAAGGTCTCGTCAGTGACGTCCAAGACGTAGGGGCCGCCGGGCGCGGCCGCGGCCGGAGCCGGCGCACCGCCGCCCTGGGCCCGGCGTTCCTGCTGCTTCCTTGCCGCGGCCTGGCGCGCTCCCAGGTCGATGGCCCCGTGCAACGAAAAGTCCCGAGAAGGCATGGGACCATCCTGCCCCATGACCGCGCCCTGCCGTACGTCCGTACGCTCCCAGCGGAGCGCCGCGCCCGCGCCGGACGCCCGGCGCGTCCGCAGGGGGTCCATATGGACGGCATATCCAGAGAATTGTCCGGCTTTTTTATTCTCTTTCCCGCCGCGCCCCGGGGCAAAGACTTCCGTCGTCTCGCCGTAAAGGCGATTAGATTGCTGACAGCCATCACCAAGCCCGGTTATAGTCACGATGTCGATGCATTGCGGCCCGGCAAAAGCGACCGGGCCGGAGCCGCCGGGGGGCGGCCCGGCCTGCGGGCGTGCCGCGTGGCGGGTTGGGGGACCCGAGGCCACCGGCGCGGCAGGCGCACCGTCCGGCCGCCGCGACAGCATGACGAACAACGGGGGGAAACTTGTGATCGCGGAGCATTCCGTGATCGTGGCCCGAGGAATGGGTGTCCGCCGCGGGGGGCGGTGGCTCCTGCGCCCGGTGACCTTCGGCGTGCCCGAAGGCGTGGTCGGCTTGGCCGGTCCACCGGGTGCCGGTAAATCCACTCTGCTGGCCACGTTCGCGACCTTGCGCAGACCGAACACCGGCGCGCTGCACATTCTGGGGCACGACATCACGAACGCCGCCGGGCAGCGGGCCGCCCGTGCCGGGATCGGTTACCTGCCGGCCCGCTTCTCGCGCGCGGAGGGCATGACGGCCGGCGAGTTCGTCGCCTACGCCGCGTACTACAAGCGGACGAGCGCGTCCGCCGCGCAGAGCATGATCCGTCGCTTCGACCTCACCGAGGCCGCCGGGACGGAGCTGGCGCTGCTGCCGCCGGACGTCCGGCTGCGCGCCGGGCTGGCCGCCGCCTGCGTCCACGAGCCCGGCCTGGTGCTGCTCGACGACCCCTTCGGCGAGCTGTGCGCCGCCGCCGAGCCCTGGCCCACGGGCGCCGCGGGCCCCGGACGGCACTCGCTCACCGCGGCCATGGCCGAGCTGGTCCCCGTGCTGCGCACGCTGGCGCCCACCGTGGTCGTCACCGCCGACGCCGCCGGGACGCTCACCGGCTGGTGCGACCGCCTCTTCACCCTCGCCCGCGGCCGGCTCTCCGAGCAGCCCACGCACTCGGCCGCCGCCCGCCGGGGCCGCTCCCCCGCCGACCGGCGCGGCGCCGCCGCCCCGCGGAGTGCTCTCCATCCGCAGACCGTCGACGCGATGACCGGGCGCCGCCCGGCCCGGCGCACGCTGCCGCAGGTGTCCCTGCCGCAGCTCGCCCTGCCGCCGCTGGCCCTGCCGCACCTGCCCCTGCCACAGCTTGCGAAGGCGCGGGCGCGGCGGTCGCCCGCCGAGAGCCCCACCGGTGTCTGACCTCGGGCGGGTGCTCCGGTTGGACGCCCGCCGCACGGCACTGCTCGTCGCGGTGCCGGTCCTCACCGTGCTCGGCACGACGGCGGCGTGCCTGTCGCTGAGCCCGGCGGTCGCGTACTGGGACAACACCGTCGTGGCGCTGGTCAACGCCGTCCGGCTCCTGGGCCCGGCGGCCGCGGGGCTGGCCGCGTGGACGGCCGTCCGGGAACGCCCGCTCGACTACCTGCGCGACCTCACCGCCCGCTCTCCCGCGACCGGCGTGCTGTTCGACCTGTTGCTGCTGTCGTCCGCCGCGCTGGTCTCCTACGTCGTGGTCACGGCGGTGGTCGTCACCGTCACCCTCCTGCACGCGCACGCCGGGCAGCCGCATCCGCTCGGCGTGGTCTCGGGCGCGGTCGCGCTCGTCCTGCACGTCGTCATGGGCTACCTGACGGGACGCGTCGCACCCCACCGCGCCACCGCGGCCCTGGTGCTCGCCGCGACGTCCCTGTGGGCCGCTCTGCGCGTCCCCGGCATGTCCTGGTGGAGCCTGCTGCCCCCGGCAGCGTTCCCTCGCATCCAGCTGTTCACCACCCTGCGTCCGGAGGTGTTCGCCGTCCAGGTCCTCTGGGCCGCCGGGCTGACCACCGCGCTGATCCTCGGCTACGTGATGTGGGCGACGCGGCGCTTCCTGCTCGTCCTGCCCCTGGCGGTGGCGCTGGCCGCGACCGTCTCCGCCACCCTCGGCCTGCACGGCTCCGGCGGGACGGTCGCGCCCGCCCAGGCGGAGCCGGTGTGCCGGAGATGGCCTCTCACCGTCTGCGTGCACCCCGCCCTGCGGGACGCGCTGCCCCCGCTGATGGCGGTGGCCACCCCGCTCGCCGCGCGGCTGAACGGCACGCCCGGCGCCTTCACGATGGTCGAGCAGCGTCCCGCCTGGACGCCCGTCACGGTGGTGGACGGCGTCGCCGCCGTCCACCTCGACGAGGACCTGGCCCCGGGATACGCGTCCCGGGCCGTCCGGCAGATCAGCGAGGCGCTCAAGGACGCACGGTCCTGCGCGTCCGGCGACGGGTACCGCGCGGTGGTCGACGCGTGGCTTCTCGGCGACGAGCCCCCCGCCATGGCCGACACGCGCGCGGGGCACCGGTTCGCGTCCTGGACCGAGCAGCGGCGGCGCGACTGGCTGCGGCTCCACTTCGCCGAGTACCGCGCCTGCACGCTCCGCCCGCAGGACTTCCACGTCCCCCGCAACGCGGAGGGCCGCCTCGACGACGTCCTGGACACCCGGCCTGCGTGACCGCGGCAGGACCCCCCGGCCGGCCGCGGTCACGCAGGAGGTCAGGCGCCCCGCCCGGCCGGTTCCGGCTCGGCGGCGGGCCGCGTCCAGTGGCGCTCCACGAAGAACGGCGCGACGGGCAGGACGGCGGCGCCGAGCGCGAGGACCGTGCGCCCGAGGTCCCAGCCGAGCTGCTCGCGGACGAGGAAGACCAGGCCGACGTAGGCCATGAACAGGACGCCGTGCACCGGGCCCATCACCTGCACGCCGATCGGCGCGTCCGCCCCGTACTTCAGCGGCATCGCGACCAGCAGCAGGAGGAGGAACGAGAACGCCTCGGCGACGGAGACGAACCGGAAAGCACGAATCATGTCCACGCCCCGCTCAACGGCGCGGCATCGGCCCGCGGTTTCCGCGCCCTCTATGGCGTTGCTCACACGGCGCTCACACGACCGTGTGCAAACCGTGACGTATCCGGACCCCGGCGGACCTCTAGTGTGTCCGCGTGGACTGGAGCCTGCTGACCTGCGCGCGCAAGGGACACATCACCTACGCGCCGGACGAGGAGACGCTGCGCGAGCGGCTCGTCGTCTCGTCCCCCATCGGCGCGGCGTGGCGATGCCTGCGCTGCGGGACCTACGTGCACGGCGAGCCGCACGGAACCGGCCCGGCCGACCGGGCGCCGCTGGTCAAGCGCGGCCGGGAGCTGCGCGACGCCTTCATCATGCGGTTCTTCGCCGTGGAGCGCGGCATCCGCGGCCTGATCGTGCTGGTCGCCGCGTACGGGGTGTGGCGCTTCGCGGACAGCCGCGGATCGATCGAGCGGATCTTCGAGAAGGAGATCCCGCTGCTGCGCCCCATCGCCGAGCAGGTCGGCTGGGACCTCGACCACTCCAAGGTCGTCACGTCCGTCCGGCACGTGTTCGACCTGGACGCGCGGACGCTGCGCTGGCTGGCCGTCGGCCTCATCGTCTACGGCGCGATCGAGCTGATCGAGGCGGTCGGGCTCTGGCTGCTGCAGCGCTGGGGCGAGTACTTCGCGGTCGTCGCGACGTGCTTCGGGCTGCCGATCGAGGTCTACGAGCTGGTGGAGAAGGTCACCGCGCTCCGCATCGGCGCGCTGGTGCTCAACATCGGTCTCATCGTCTACATCGTCGTCACCAAACGGCTATTCGGCGTGCGGGGCGGCCGGGCCGCCCACGAGGCGCATCTTCGCAGCGAGTCGCTGATCGAGGTGGAGCAGGCGACCCACGAGTCGGACCTGCGGCACCCGACTCCGCCCGAGCCCGAACCCGCCGGATGAGGTAGCGAACGCCGCTGCCGGGAATGTCGGATACATGGCTCGCTCGGAAACGAAGAACGACGCGAAGAACGACGCATCCGTCAAGTCGTCCCCCCGCCGGTCCCGCCCCCCGCGGCGCGGCCTGCTCACCCCGGTCGCGATCATCGTCGCCACCGTCGCGCTCGTCCTGGTCGCCCAGCAGGTGCTGCACGGCCTCCCCCACTGGCTGAACCCGTTCGCGGAGGAGACGAAGGACCGCAGCGGCCCCGTCCTGCTGAAGTCGATCCGCGACCTGCACCGCTACGAGGCGGCGAGCGGCAACTTCCAGGTCGTCGTGGACCTGGAGAAGGACGCCAAGTTCCTGCCGTCCTCGCTGCGCGGCAAGCGGACCCTGTTCGTCGGCAACGGCTCGGTCGACGCCTACGTGGACCTCTCCCGGCTCGGTTCGGGCGCCCTCAAGGTCAACGCGGACCGGACGGCGGCGACGATCTCACTCCCGCCCGCCCAGCTGGAGAAGACGAACCTCGACACGAAGAACAGCTACGTCTACGCGACCCAGCGCGGCGTCTTCGACCGCTTCGGCGACTTCTTCAGCAGCAACCCGAACAACCAGCAGCAGCTCTACGTCCTGGCGTCCCAGAAGATCCAGACGGCCGCCGGCCAGAGCGGCCTGAAGCAACGCGCCGACGCCAACACGAAGTCGATGCTGGAGAACATGCTCAAGGCCCTCGGCTTCAAAACGGTGACCATCACCCCGGCCCCCCAATAACCCGCACCACCCTCAGCCACCCCCGCACCCAAGCAACGACCCACCACTCGCGATCGCGTCCGAAGGCGGATTCGAGCCTGCGAGAATCCGATCGCGCAGCGAGCCGCAAGGCGAGCCGAAGCGATGCCAGCGATCGCCCGCGTGCCCGACGATGGAGGGCCGCCAGGCCCGAAGAAGGAGAGCACTGCCACAGGCACAGCGATGCCGGCGATCGTTAAGTGATCCGATCGAGAACGAGCCGCAGCGAGTTCCCGAGTCGGAACCCCCGACGACCCCGACAATCGCGATCGCGTCCGAAGGCGGATTCGAGCTTGCGAGAATCCGATCGCGCAGCGAGCCGCAAGGCGAGCCGAAGCGATGCCAGCGATCGCCGTGGTCCGATCGGGAGCGAGCCGCTAGGCGAGTTCCCGGGTCGGAACACGAATAAGTACAGCATCGCCCTGGCCGCCGCCGCCGCAGAGGGCGGCGGCGCCGGTGCCGCCGCCTCGGCGCTTCAGCTCGTAGGCCAGGTGCAGGAGGATGCGGGCGCCGGACATGCCGACCGGGTGGCCGACGGCGATGGCGCCGCCGTTGACGTTGACCTTCTCGGGGCCGACGCCGAGGTCGCGCATCGACTGGATGCCGACGGAGGCGAACGCCTCGTTGATCTCGATGAGGTCGAGGTCGTCGACGGTGAGGCCCTCCTTGCCGAGGGCGTGCTTGATCGCGTTGGACGGCTGGGACTGCAGGGAGTTGTCCGGCCCCGCGACGTTGCCGTGCGCGCCGATCTCGGCGAGCCAGGTGAGGCCGAGCTCCTCGGCCTT
The DNA here is from genome assembly GCF_013409045.1 of Actinomadura citrea. Classification (NCBI taxonomy): domain Bacteria; kingdom Bacillati; phylum Actinomycetota; class Actinomycetes; order Streptosporangiales; family Thermomonosporaceae; genus Actinomadura; species Actinomadura citrea. The sequence goes on from NZ_JACCBT010000001.1 coordinate 7,655,132, forward strand.
GGCCTTGGACATCACCACGACCGCCGCGGCGCCGTCGGAGATCTGCGAGGCCGAGCCCGCGGTGATCGTCCCGTCCTTGCCGAACGCCGGGCGCAGCCTGGCCAGGCCCTCGGCGGTGGTGTCGCCGCGCACGCCCTCGTCGGCGGCGAACACGACCGCCTCGCCGCGCCGCTGCGGGACCTCGACCGGGGCGATCTCCTCGTCGAACACGCCGTTCTTGATCGCCTCGGCGGCGCGCTGGTGGGAGCGGGCGGAGAACTCGTCCTGCTCCTCGCGGGAGATGCCCAGCTCGGCGTTGTAGCGCTCGGTCGACTCGCCCATGGAGACGCCGTCGAAGGCGTCGGTGAGGGCGTCGTGGGCCATGTGGTCGAGGAGCTCGACGGAGCCGTACTTGTAGCCGCCGCGCGACTTCGGCAGCAGGTGCGGGGCCTGGGTCATCGACTCCATGCCGCCCGCCACCACGATGTCGAACTCGCCCGCCCGGATGAGCTGGTCCGCCAGCGCGATCGCGTCCAGCCCGGAGAGGCAGACCTTGTTGATCGTGATGGACGGGACGCTCATCGGGATGCCCGCCTTGACCGCCGCCTGCCGGGACGGGATCTGCCCCGCGCCCGCCTGCAGCACCTGACCGAGGATCACGTACTGCACCTGGTCGCCGGACACCCCGGCACGCTCCAGCGCCGCCTTGATCGCGTGCGCCCCGAGGTCGGCCGCGGAGAAGTCCTTCAGCGAGCCCATCAGGCGCCCGATGGGGGTGCGCGCTCCGGCGACGATCACGGACGAGGTGGTCATGTGGGGGCCTCCAGGGTGGTGCTGCGGCGACGTTTGCCACGATACCCACGGGAGCGGCGTTCGGTTCCGTTCGCCCCCGCCTGGCCGTCCGAGGAGGGACAAAGCCCATGCTGACCCGTATCGACCACATCGGCATCGCCTGCCGCGATCTGGACGCGACCGTCGAGTTCTACAAGGCGACCTACGGCTTCACCGACGCGCACTTCGAGGTGAACGAGGAGCAGGGCGTGCGGGAGTGCATGCTCAAGATCAACGACACGGGGGACGGCGCGGCGAGCTACCTGCAGCTCATCGAGCCGATCCGGGAGGACTCGGCCGTCGCCAAGTGGATGGAGAAGAACGGCGAGGGCGTCCACCACATCGCGTTCGGGACGGACGGGACGGTCGCCGGCGAGGCCGCCGGAATCGCCGGCAAGGGCGTGCGCGTGCTGTACGACGCGCCGCGCAACGGGTCGATGGGATCGTTGATCAACTTTTTGCATCCGAAGGACTGCCACGGCGTCCTGACGGAGCTGGTGCAGAAGCGGCCGGACGCCGAATGATCTTGTACGCCGGGCCTGGCGGGGGTGCGCCAGGATCGTGACGTGTTCGATATCACGGTCACGGACCGCGCGGCATGGACCGCCGCTCTGTGACCGTTCGGACACATCTGGTGTATTTGCACCCCCCACACCTGGGCCGCTGCGACCCCGTCACAGGTCCGAACAAAAGGGACATTCCACGCAGCGCGTCAAGATGAGCCCCCAACACGGCAGTGTCCGGAGTACGCTTCATTCGCCGGAAGAGGTCTCGGGCAAGTGCGTCCGTCATGCCAGGCGATCGACCGGTCCCCGGAACCACCCGTAGCCCCGTCACATCAGGATTGAGCCACATGCAGTCCGACATCGACGCCCAGCTCAGCAACTTCTTTGAAGACACGCCCCCGCGCGAGTTCGACGTGGTGCTTCGCGGCTACGACCGGCACCAGGTCGACGAGCACATCAAGCAGCTCGACAACGAGGTGCGGCAGACCCGCGAGCAGACCCAGGCCCTGCAGCGCGAGCTGTCGGACGCCCATCGCCAGCTGCAGGAGCAGGAACGTCCGACCTACTCCGGCCTCGGCGCCCGCATCGAACAGCTGCTGCGGCTCGCCGAGGAGCAGGCGACCGAGCTGGTCCAGGCGGCCCGCTCGGAGGCGAACGAGATCAAGGCCGCGGCCAAGGTCGACGCCGCCGAGCAGCGCGCCACCGCCGAGAACGACGCCTCCGAGCTGCGCGCCAACGCCCAGCGCGAGGGCGACGACATGCGGCAGGCGGCCGAGCGGGAGGCCGAGGAGGTGCGCACCTCCGCCCACCGCGAGGCCGACGAGCTGACCTCCACCACCGAGCGCGAGGTCGCCAAGCTGCGGGCCACCGCCGACCACGAGGTCGCCGAGAAGCGCGCCGGCGCCGAGCGTGAGATCGCCAAGCTGCGCACCACCACCGAGCGCGAGGTGGCGCAGCTGCGCGCGTCCACCAAGCGGGAGCGCGACGAGATCCTCACCACGGCCAAGCGGCAGGCCGACGAGATGCGGGCCCAGGCCCAGCGCATCCTGGAGGAGAGCGAGGCCCAGCGCGCCCAGGCCGAGGCCGAGTTCGAGATCCAGCTCGCCGCCCGACGCGAGGAGGCCGACCGGCAGGACGCCGAGCGCCACTCCGCCGCCCAGGCCGCGACGCAGAAGCTCGTCGCCGAGGCCGAGCAGCGCGCCGCGTCCGCCGAGCAGCGCGCCGCGAAGGCGACGCAGCAGGCCGAGCAGACCCGGCGCGAGGCCGACTCGCACGCCAAGCAGCTGATGGCCAACGCGCGCAAGAACTCCGACAACGTGATCGCCGAGGCCAAGTCGCAGGCCGAGCAGCTGCTCGCCGAGACCAAGTCCGAGGCCGACCGCGTCCGGACGGCGGCGCAGCGCCAGGTCGACGAGCTCACCCGGCAGCGCGACAGCATCACCAGCCACCTCAACCAGCTGCGCCAGCTCATCGGCGGCGTCGCGCCGTCGATGGGCTCCGAGCCCGAGCTGGCCGCGCCCCCGGAGAAGGCCGCGATCCCGGCCGCCGAGCCGAAGCCGGCCCCGGCGCCGCAGGCCCAGCCCAAGCAGCAGCAGCAGCCGGCCGCCAAGGCCGCACCCGCCAAGCCGGCCCAGGCCAAGAAGTCCGAAGAGGACGACGAGGACTGGTGGCAGGAGTGACCCCTTAAAGGTCGGGCATGACGGGAAGCCTGGAGGCGGTGAAACGCCTCCGGGCTTTCCGTCGTCTCAACCCCGTAGACGCACGACAGAGGAGAGCGGCGTGCCCGACGAGACCCCCCAGGACGACGGCCGTGAGCCCGTCCCCGGCGAGGGACGGTCCGCGACCGGCCGCCGGGTCCCCGCTCCGGCGCCGCCCGCCGACGACACCGACGAGGCGGACCGCGACGGCGACCCGTCCGGCGATTCCCGCGACGGCGAGTCCCGCGACGGCGAGACCGGCTCCGGCAAGGACGACACCGGTGACGACGGCAGTGTCGCGCCCAGTGGTGCGCTGATACCCGAGGAGATCGAGCAGCCCGTGGGGGAACGCGACCCGGCGACCGGCGCCCCGGTCACCCTTCCGGCTGCGGCGACCACCGCCGAGCCGGTGGCGCCCGAGCCCGGCGCGCCCGACCCGGCGCACGACGTCGAGCAGCGCAAGCGCGAGGCCGGCGTCGACCACCTGTTCCCGTTCGGCAAGCCCGGCCAGCCGCTCGGCCGCGCGCACCCGTTCGTGTTCGGGTTCACCGCGGCGCTCGGCGTCATCACCGCCTGGATGCTGGTGAAGGCCGCGACGAACGCCAAGTCGGTGCTCGTCATGATCGTGGTGGCGATGTTCCTCGCGGTCGGCCTCAACCCGGCGGTGGAACGGCTCCGCAGGTTCGGCCTCCCGCGCGGGGCCGCGGTCGCCACGGTGTTCCTGATCGTGATCCTGTTCTTCGCCGGATTCGTCGCCTCCCTCGTCCAGCCGGTGTCCGAGCAGGTCACCGAGCTGCGGCACAACATCCCCGAGTACGTCCAGCAGCTGCAGAACAACAAGACGCTGGCCGACTGGGACAAGCGCTACGGCCTGCTGGAACGCGCCGAGAAGACGGTGAACGGCGACGGCTTCCAGAAGGGCCTCACCGACACCGCCACCGGCATCGGCAAGGTCGCGATCAACGGCATCTTCCAGACGATCACGATCCTGATCCTGACGCTGTACTTCCTCAGCTCGCTGCCGCAGATCAAGACGTTCTTCTACCAGCTGGCGCCGCGCACCCGGCGGGCCCGCGTCGCCCTGCTCGGCGACGAGATCCTCGACCGGATCGGCGGCTACGTCGCCGGCCAGTTCACGATCGCGCTCATCGCGGGCGTGTGCTCGTACATCTTCCTGTCGATCGTCGGGGTGAAGTACGCGCTCGCCCTGGCGCTGATCGTCGCGGTGACCGACCTCGTCCCGCTCATCGGCGCCACGATCGGCGCGGTGGTCGTCTCCCTGGTGGCGTTCCTGACCGGGACCACGACCGACCTCATCGTCTGCGCGATCTTCTACGTCGTCTACCAGCAGGTGGAGAACTACCTCGTCTACCCGCGGGTGATGAAGCGGACCGTGGACGTCCAGCCGGCGGTGACGATCGTGGCGGCGCTGGTCGGCGCGGCGCTGCTCGGCGTGGTCGGCGCGCTGCTGGCGATCCCCACGGCGGCCGCGATCTCGCTGCTGATCCGCGAGGTAGCCATACCGCGCCAGGAGACGCTGTAGGCCGGGCTCCGGAGCGCCCGCGCCGGGCTCAGCGCGCGGTGCGGGCGAGGGCGGCGGCGAACTCCGCCACCGCCTGGTTGAACAGGTCGGGCTGCTCCACCGCGCACAGGTGCCCGGCGCGCGGGATGACCAGCAGTTCGGCGTTCGGCATCGCCTCGGCCATGGCGCGGGCCTCGTCCACGGTGGCCAGCGCGTCCTCGTCCCCGATCATGACGAGCGCGGGGGCGCGGAGGCCGCCGAGCGTCGCGGAGGAGTCCGCGCGTCCCGCCATGGCGCGCTGCGCCCACGCGGCGGCGAGCGGCGGCGCCGCCTGGACGAGCCCGCGGACCCGCCCGTAGACCAGCGCCCGCTGCCGGAAGGTGGTGGGGCCGACGAGACCGGGCAGCACCTCGTCCACGAGGACGCGCGTGCTGTGCTCGCTTTCCAGTGTGTCGGCCTGCCGGAGCCGGTTCTCCCGGGCGGGGGCGGTGTCGGCGGTGGCGCGGGTGGCGGCCAGCACGAGGCCGAGGACGAGGTCGGGGTGCCGCCGGCACAGCGCCATCGCCACGTACCCGCCCATGGACAGCCCGCCGACGACGGCCCGCCGGACGCCGAGCGAGCGGCACGCGCGGGCGACGTCGTCGGCCATCGCGTCGACGGACGGCTCGTCGTCGCCCAGCAGGGAGCCGCCGAAGCCGCGCAGGTCGGGGGTGACGACCCGGAACCGGGCGGCGAGGCCCTCGCGCTGGGCGAGCCACATCGCCGACGACAGCGGGAAGGCGTGCAGCAGTACGAGCGGTGTGCCGGTCCCCACGTCCCTTGCGTACAGCTGCACCGTCATTGGGCAATGGTCGCCCGCTGGCGCGGCCGGTGGGACGGAGTGGCCGCGATCGGCCGCACGTGTTTATCTGTCCGTTTCATCCCATTCGGTGGGGAGCGGGCAGGCGGCTGGCGCGACCCGCTTGACGATCTCGTTCAGCACGATCCGGACGTAGGGTTCGCCCACCCAGAGGTGCTTGGCGTCGTCCACCGCGACCACCTCGGCCTGCGGGACGCGCTTGAACCGCTCCCGCGCCTCCGCCGGGCGCAGGTAGTCGTCGAACTCCGGCACCAGCGCCACGACGGGCCGCCCGTCGGCGCCCCACGCGTCGAGGTCGGCGTCGCCGGCCCTCTTCAACGGCGGCGACAGCAGGATCGCACCCTCCACCAGCGGGTCGAGGCCCCACTTGAGCGCCAGCTCGGTGCCGAACGACCAGCCGAGCAGCCACGGCCGCGGCAGGTCGTGGTACTCGGTGTACTCCAGCGCCGCCGCCACGTCGAACCGCTCGGTCTCGCCCTCGCCGAACTCGCCCTGGCTCGTGCCGCGCGCGGACGTCGTCCCCCGCGTGTTGAAGCGCAGGACGGCGAGGTCGGCGAGCGCGGGCAGCCGGAAGGACGCCTTGCGCAGGACGTGGCTGTCCATCATCCCCTCGGCCGTGGGCAGCGGATGCAGGCAGACCAGCGTCGCCACCGGCGGCCGCTCCGGCGGCAGTGCCAGCTCGCCGACCAGCTCCAGGCCGTCGGACGTGTGCAGCGTGATCTCCTCACGCCGCGCCGGCAGCACCGAGGCCGCCCTGATCTCCACCATCGTTCTCTCCGTCTCACTCGGCCGGGCGGCGTCCGCCGCGCTCCGGACGCCGGTCGTCAGTAGCGCGGGGCGTTGCGCGACCGCAGGACGCGGGGCGACCGGCGGGTCCGGGCCTGCCAGCAGGGCCGGTGCCAGTGCCGCCGGTCGTCGCCGCCGTCACCCGCCCGCCACGCGACGACATGGCCGACGCCCGGCGGGATCTCCTGGTCGCATCCCGGGCAGCGGTACGGCTTGGCCGCCCCCGCCCCGGAGACCGACCGGACGATCCATTCCCCGTCCGGCCCCTCCTCGGTCTCCTGAGCCCACGAAGCGCCCCCGCCTCCGGCGGAACGTCCAGACGCGGCACGGCGATTCTTCCGGGGGCTCATGCCCTAAAGCATATGAACTCGACCACCCTCACGAACGCAGGGGCTTTTCCGCCGTCGCGTGTTCCACGAGGAGGGGAGCCGGCGCCAGGGCCGGGTCGCGGGTCTCCGCGTGGAGGGCGCGCAGGACGGCGACGGCGCGATCGGGGCCGATGCGGTCGAGGTCGGCGATGGGGCCGGTCGGATAGCCGCAGCCCAGCGTCATCGCGGCGTCGATGGAGTCGGCATCGGCGTATCCGGCGCCGAGCATGGCGGCGGCGTCGTTCAGGTACGGCAGCCGCAGGGCGTCCACGATGAACCCGGCGCGGTCGCGGCAGCGCACGACGGTGAGGCCGAGACGCGCGAGGAGGACGGCGGCGCGGTCGGCGACGTCCGGAGCGGTCGCGACCGTGGCGGACATCTCCACCAGAGCGCCGGCCGGGTCGGGGAGGTGCAGCCCGACGACGTCGGACGGACGCCCGGTGGCCATGGCCTGCCGGATCGCGGAACCGTCCGCGGAGCCGTCCAGCGAGGTGACGGCGATGACCGTGCCGGGCTTGACGGCCTGGACGGCGGCGGACAGCAGCGCCCGCGCCGCCTCGGGGTCCTGCGCGGCCTCGATGACCAGGTCGCAGCCGGCGAGTTCGGCGGCGGAGTCCACGACCTGGCCGCCCGCCCGGTCGCACAGCGCGGCGACCGCGTCCGCGAGCGGCCCGACGCCGACGACGCCCACGGTCGGCGCCGCGGCCTCGGGCGGCCCCTCGTCACCTGGCCCGGACTTGTCGTAGGTGTGGAAGCCTCGGCCGGTCTTGCGGCCGAGGAGCCCGGCGGTGACGAGTTCGCGGAGCAGCGGCGAGGCGGCGTGGCGGCGGTCGCGGGACTCGGCGTAGATCGCGTCCAGCACCTCGACGCAGGTGTCGAGGCCGATCAGGTCCATCAGGGTGAACGGGCCCATCGGCAGGCCGGCGCCCCCCTTCATCGCGGCGTCGATGTCGTCGCGGGTGGCGTGCCCGGTCTCCAGCATGGTCGCGGCCTGGTTCAGGTAGCCGAACAGGAGGCGGTTGGCGACGAACCCCGCCCGGTCCCCGATCGTCACCGGCGTCTTGCCGAGGCCCTTGACCAGGCCGGCCACCCGGGCGACGGCCTCCGGCTCGGTGAGGACGGTCCCGATGACCTCGACGAGCTTCATGACCGGCGCCGGGTTGAAGAAGTGCACCCCGACGATCTTGGTGGGGCGGCCGGTGGTGACCGCGATGTCGGTGACCGACAGGGAGGAGGTGTTGGTGGCGAGGACCGCGTCGTCCCGGCACACGCGGTCGAGCTCGGCGAACACCGTGCGCTTCAGGTCGAGCCGCTCGGGGACGGCCTCGATGACGAGGCCGCAGTCGCCGAGGTCGGCGAAGTCGGTCGACAGGGTGATCCGGCCGAGGATCTCGCGCCGGGCGTCCTCACCGAGCTTGCCGCGCTTGACGGCCCGTCCGGTCGAGGACTCCAGGTTGCCGCGCCCGCGCTCCAGCGCCTCCCGGTTCACCTCGATGCCGACGACCGCGAAGCCGCCCCGCGCCAGCACTTCGGCGATGCCCGCGCCCATCGTGCCCAGTCCGACGACCCCGACCCTGTTGAACGAACCACCAGTCATGAATCGCAGTCTTGCAGAGCGCTCGCCCGTCCCCCAGGGCGGGTACGACGGGGACGTGCGCCTCGGAATCCTCCTCCTCGCCGCCCGTTTCCCCGGCCAGGACGACGCCGCCGCCCTGTCCCGCACCGTCGAGGCCGCCGTCGCCGCCGAGCGCGCCGGGTTCGACGACGTGTGGCTCGCCGAGCACCACTTCATGTCGTACGGGGTGGTGCCGTCCGCGACCGTGCTGGCCGGGCATCTGCTGGCCGCCACCTCGCGGGTCGGCGTCGGGACGGCGGTCAGCGTGCTGTCCAGCCAGCATCCGGTGGCGCTGGCCGAGCAGGCCGCGATGCTGGCGCTGCTGTCCGGCGGCCGCTTCCGGCTGGGCGTCGGGCGCGGCGGACCGTGGCGCGACCTGGAGGTGTTCGGCACGGGCCTCCCCCGCTACGAGGACGGCTTCGCCGAATCCCTCGATCTGCTGCTGGCGTGGCTGCGTTCCGACCGTCTCGCGTGGTCGGGCGAGCATTTCGCCTTCCGGGAGGTGCCGGTCGTCCCGCGGGCGCCCGTCCCGCCGCCGGTGACGGTCGCCTGCACGTCCCCCGCGACCGAGGCGCTGGCGGCGGAGCGGGGCCTGCCGATGCTCCTCGGCATGCATGTCGGACCGGACGAGAAGGCCGCCGCCGTCGCCCGGCACGGCGACCCGTCCCTCCCCCACGTCTCCGCCCATGTGGCCCAGGTCGCCGACACGCGGGAGCAGGCGGTCGCCGCCCTCATGGACGGGATGCCGCGCTGGCTGGGCCCCGGCCTGGAGGGATACGTCGCCGTGGACGACCGCCCGCGCCCGTCCCGCGACCCCGTGGCCTACACGCGCCTGATGTGCGCCCTCCACCCGATCGGCTCACCGGACGACTGCGCCGAGTCCCTCATCACCACGGTCGAGCGGACCGGCATAAGGCACCTGATCCTCCTGGTGGAGGCCGCCGGCTCCCGCGCCGCCACCCTGGAGAACATCACCCGCCTGGGCCGGGAAGTCCTCCCCGGACTCCGCGCCGCCACATAGCGGCGCGGCGCGCCGAACCGGTCGGCGCGCCGCGTGGGGCTGGGCGGGTCAGCAGTCTCGGAGTTCGGGGGACTGGTTGAGGATCTGTTCGCGGGCCGTGACGAACGTCCGGTAGGCGGAGGAGTCTTCGGTGGGGAAGACCGCGACGCGGTGGCAGTTCTGGAACGCGAGTCTCACCCCGAAGTAACGTTCCAGCGCGCCGCGCATGGCGTCGCTCGCGAGGACGCGGAGGAGTTGGCCGCGCGCCTTCTCGTCCGGCGGCGGGGTGAGGTTGTCGGCGAAGTCCCCGCCGTCCACCTGGAGCCGGGCGACGAGGCCGCTGACCATGTCCCAGGCGTAGGGGAGGGAGGTCCTGATGCACTCGACGAAGTCCGCGTCGCCGACCTCGCCCTTCTGCGCCGTCTCCAGCAGTTCCGGGGTCACGTCGAGAGACATGCGGGGTCCTTTCGCAGACGGAGGATGAACACCCACCCGCCGACGGTAATCACGGACCCGAGAGAATTCCAGGCTTGACAAAGGTTTTCATTCCGCTATGACCACGGCCCCGGCCGGGCGGCCGGGACCGTGATCATCGCGCGGGTGCGGCGTCGTGGTGGCGACGCCGCCGTGCCGCCGGGCGGGCGGCGATCCGCTCGGCGCGCTCGGCCCAGTACTCGCGGGCCCGGCGCACCAGTCGTGCGTCCCGCTCGGCCCCGGCCTCCGCGCGCAGCGCTCGGACCCGCTCGCTCATGACCGACTGCATGATCTCGTGGTGGTACACGGCCCCTCCGAATGGCTCCGGGCCGATCGACACGGCCCGACATCCAAGAGACTCGCGCTAAGGTCCCCGTCCCCACATGGGCATGACGCCTTATATCGCCCGGTCAGTGGTCTTAGGCGCGCTCAGGGGCGGATGTCCCGGCGCGGCTGGCATGATCGCGGCATGCGCGAACCGCCGGCCGGGCTGGACGACATCGACTGGGCGGGCCTCGACCACGCCTACGGCTCGGCGGAGGACGTGCCCGACCTCCTCCGCGCGCTTTCCTCGGCGGACGAGGATGAGCGGCAGACGGCGTTGGGGGAGCTGTTCACCAACATCTTCCATCAGGGAAACCGGTACGGCGCGTCCGCCGCGGCCGTCCCGTTCCTGCTCGCCCTGGCGTCCGATCCCGGCGCTCCGGAACGCATCTGGCCGCTCTACCTGGCGGCCGCGCTGGCCATCGGGTACGACGAGGCGCACCTGCCGTCCGGTGTCGACATCACGGCCTGGCGCGAGGAGGCGGCGCGGCTGCGCGAGACCGACCGTGCCGCGGAGGCGGAGCTCGCCGCCTACGACGCCGTCCGCACCGGGCTGCCCGCCGTTCGGAACCTGCTCGGCGATGACGACGCCGGAGTGCGGGCCGCCGCCGCGTACACGGCGGGCTGGTTCCCCGAGGATGCGGCGGCCACGCTCACCGCGCTGGACGCGCTCCTCGACGTCGAGCAGGACCCGGGCGTCATCGCGCACGCGCTCGTCGCCGCCGGGCTGCTGGAGGGCCGGGCGCTGCTCCCCCGGATCCGCGAGCACCTGGCCGCCGCCGAGCCGCTGCCGCGCTGGGCCGCCGCGATCGCGCTCGCCCGGCTGGACGCGGCCGACGCACCCGTCATCGCCGAACTGGCGGCCTGCAGCGCGTCTCCGCCCGAGGGGGAGGTGGCCTTTCTGGAGGGCGACCTGCGCCTCTACTCGGCACTGACGGTCGCCGCGCTGGACGAGGTGCCGTCCGATGCCGTCGACGCCGTCCTCGACGGCCTGGCCCGCACGTCCGACGAGGCGTCGTTCCCGATGGCCGGGGCGGCGCTGAGGCTGACGTTCCGCACACCGGTCCTCCCGCTCCCCCGGTTCGCCGAGCTCAGCTCCGCGCAGCGGCGGACCGTCCGCACGATCGCCGAACTGCCGTCCGAGAGCTGGCGGTGGGTCAATCTGCTGGAGATCCTCCGCGACTGGGGCCTGCCCACCGCCCACGAAGAGTGCCGCCGGTACGCCGGTCTCGCCTGAAGCGGGCCGGACGTCGCACTAAGGTGATGCAGCGTGCGTCTCGTTATCGCCCGCTGCAGTGTCGACTACGCCGGCAAGCTCACCGCCCATCTGCCGATGGCCCTCCGCCTGATCCTGATCAAGGCGGACGGGAGTGTGAGCGTGCACGCCGACGACCGCGCCTACAAGCCCCTCAACTGGATGAACCCGCCCTGCTCGCTGCGCGAGGAGGTCTACGAGGAGAACGGCGCCGTCGCACGCTGGACGGTCACGCACGGCAAATCGGGCGAGCGGCTGATCCTCACCATCGAGGAGCTCCTCCACGACACCAGCCACGAACTGGGCATCGACCCCGGCCTCCAGAAGGACGGCGTCGAAGCCCACCTCCAGGAACTGCTCGCCGAGCACATCACCACCCTCGGTGAGGGCTACACCCTGATCCGCCGCGAGTTCCCGACCGCCATCGGCCCGGTCGACATCCTCTGCCGCGACGCCGCCAGCGCCACCGTCGCCATCGAGATCAAACGCCGAGGCGAGATCGACGGCGTCGAACAACTCACCCGCTACCTGGAGCTGCTGAACCGCGACCCGCACCTGGCCCCCGTCCGCGGCGTCTTCGCGGCCCAGGAGATCAAGCCCCAGGCCCGCGTCCTCGCCACCGACCGCGGCATCACCTGCGTCACCCTCGACTACGACGCCCTGCGCGGCATCGAACACGAGGGCACCCTCTTCTGACGGTCCTGCCGTTCGGTGACGGTGAAGCCCTCGCACGTCCCCGCCTTTTGTTTCGTGACCTCATACGCGTGCGCGGCGGGGTCACGAAACGGGGAGCCGTGCCACCAGTTCGGGCTTGAAGAGGTCTTTCACTCTTCCGTAAGGGATGGCGAAATCGTAGGCACTCGTGTGGCTCAGATCCAGCCCCCCCGAGTCCGGTCCGACATCCAGTCCGGTGTAGACAAGGTCGAACTGCCGCTTACCGAAGAACGGCAGCGCCCATGGGGGCGACTCAGGTCGCCGGGAGTTCTGGAAGAACGCTTCGCGGTTGAAGGGGTTGAAGAAACCGCCCGAGCCTGAGTAGCCGCGCATCATCTGCCGCTTGTCGGGTCCTTCCGGAATCCCGTCCCACAACCGGGTCATTCCAGCTTCGCCGAACGAGGCGGGCTTGAAGATGTCGTCGGCCGTCAGCGCGCGGCCGGTGCGCAGGTCGACGGTGACGCCGAACCCCGGAAAGTAGCCGGGCCCCTTGCCGCAACTGCGCTGGAACTTCGGCACGTAGCGCACCGACACGAGGTCGGGGCCGCTCAACCCCTTGACGACGCTCGTGCCGAGCAGGTTCATCCGGCCGCCGCAGGCGGCGCGCGCGGCGGCGGTCTTGCCCCATTCCTTGTAGAACCTGATGGCCTGGTCGAGAGGGACGCGCAGGGCCTTGTTGGCCGCGGTCTGGACCGACGCCTTCTTCATCCCCTTGACCCGGGCGTACTGGCCGCCCTGGACCTTGAGCACCCGGTCGCCGTAGGTCTGGTTCAGGGAGGCGAGGGTGATCTGGGGCTCCTGTGCGGCCTCCGGGCGGGTCGTCTCGTAGGCGACCACGCTGACCGTACCCGCCGCGGTCGCCCCCGCGACGACCAGAGCCGCCTTGGCCACGCTCGCCTTGGCGAGGAAGCCCGCCGAGGTCTTCCCCGCACCCGTGGCGACGGTCCCGGCCGTTCCGGCGCCCCCTGCGCCCCCCGCCCCCGCTCCCCCGGCCCCGGCCGCGGCGCCCGCGCCGGCGGCGGTCGTTCCCGCCGGCGCCGAGATCCCCGCGGCGACGAGCGGGAACAGCATGGACAGCCCCGCCGCCGTCGTGGCCAGCGCGCGGATGCCGCGGCCCTCCCAGTCGTCCCCGTAGGCCGTGCGGGCGACGCTCTCCAGCTCGGCGACGAAGTCCAGGGCCCCGGCGTGCCGCTCCGCGGGGCTCTTCGCCAGTCCCCGGGCGACCAGCGGGCGCAGCGGTTCGGGGAAGTCGCCCAGCGGGACGGGGGCGGTGAGGTGCTGCCCGCGCAGCCCGACGACGCTGTCCGCGCCGAACGGGCGCCGGCCCATGACGCATTCGTAGAAGACGCAGGTCGCCGCGTACACGTCGGCGGACGGTCCGGCCTCGCCCGCCTGCCACTGCTCCGGCGCCATGTAGGACGGCGTGCCCGACCGCGACGCCGAACCGGCGGCCGACGCGATGCCGAAGTCGATGAGCTTGCTGCGCCCGTCCTCGGGCACCACCACGTTGGCGGGCTTGTAGTCCCGGTGGACGACGCCCGCCGCGTGCGCCGCCGCCAGGCCGAGCAGCGACCCCTTCAGGACGGTCAGCGCCGCGTGCGGTTCCAGCCGCCCGTGCTCGGCGAGGACCACCTTGAGCGAGACGCCGTCGACCGCCTCCATCACGATGGCGGCGCCGTGCTCGCTCTCCACCAGCCGGTACAGCCGGGCCACGTGCGGGCTCTCCACCCTGGCCAGCATCTCGGCCTCGCGGCGCAACGCCTCCAGCGGGGCCGGGTCCGCCCCGAGGGCGACGTACTTCACCGCGACCGGGAAACCGGTCTCCTCGTGCTGCGCCAGAACGACGCGTCCCTGCGCCCCCGCCCCGAGCTCCCGCACCTCGCGAAAACCGGAGATCTTCCACTCGCCCACATGATCTCCTCGACGCCCCGGCCTTGTTGATCACTGTGACGCGATGGTCCGCGAGGATGTTCGGTCCGATGTTCGGGACACGGCCTCGGCGTCACCCGGCACCGTGACGAAAGAAGGGCGGGGGCCCTTGCGGATTTTCGGATACGCCTTCTCGGCCTCCGAGGCCGGCGCGCCGACCTTGACGCCCTCGGGAGTGCTCATGCCGTCCACGGCGACGATCGACGCGACGCCGGGTTCCGCCGAAAGGTACCCGTCCGAGTCCGAACTCCTCTGCGAAGCCTCCTTGAGGCCGAACGTGCCGCACCCCGTCCCTCCGGGGGGCTCCGACCGGACGACGATGAGCCCCGCCGGCTCGTCCTGCCGCCGCTCCCGGCCGAGCTTGGGAGCGCCGTGTCCGGTGGGCCCGGGGTACGTCGGGCCGCCGGCCTCCCCGGGCGCCCCGGGCGCCGCCGAGGATGCGGACGACGCGGCGGCCCCGGGGGATCCGCCACCGGCTCCGGAGCAGCCATCGCCCCCCGCATGCCGCCAGCAGCAGACCGCAGACCGCCACCGCCGCGATGCCCACCCGTCGCACCAAGTCCAACCTCCCCGAAACGGCTTCGGCCATCCCACCATTCGGAACGCGGGCGATGAATCAGCGGTAGCACTGATCAGGTGGCCGTTTGTGGGCAACGACGGACCTTGCGCCGGTGCACCTCGTCCGCTGGCGCGGCCTGGACGCGGTGGCGCGGCCCTCCCGGGGGGGGGGGACGAGCGGTCGAGGGGTCCCTCCGGCAGAGCCGTCATTCCAGACGGCTTCCGGCGAGGGCATCACATTTCCGGGGACTGCTCCGTCATAGGGGTGAGAAGCCGAGATTCCTCACTGAATCCAAGGGGTGGACGAGCATGCCTACGCAACGCGAGATCGACGAAGCCGAGATCCGGCAGCAGATCGACAAGATCGTCGAAGGGATCCGGACCAAGGACCTGAAGGCCCTGGAGCGGCTGTACGCGGCGGACGTCGTGTCCTTCGACGTCGAGCCGCCACTGCAGCACGTCGGGGTCGCCGCGAAGATGAAGAACTGGACGAACGTGTTCACGTTCTTCCAGGAGGCGGCGTACGAGATCCGCGACCTGACGGTCACCGTGAGCGAGGACGTGGCCTTCGGGTACTGCTTCGGCCGGCTCAGCGGCACGCTGGGGAACGGAACGGCGACCGACGGCATGTGGGTCCGGGCGACCTTCTGCTTCCGGAAGACCGACGACGACTGGCTGATCGCGCACGACCAGGTCTCCGTGCCACTCGACATGGCGAGTGGCAAGGGAGTGATCGACCTCCAGCCCTGACGAGCCACCGGCCCGAGCCCCCAGCGCATGCGACAAGGCCGAGCCCGTGACCTGGTCTCACAGGTCACGGGCTCGGCCTTGTCGCTGTCAGCGAGACCCTGCTTCGCGCCGACCGGACCCGCGTCCCCAGAGAATGCGAGGTCGGCGCGGTAACGAGTTACTGCCCCCGCCCTCGGACGGTTCCGAGCCTGAGGCCGCACAGATCCGCGCACCGACCGCCGAAGAATACTGGTCCCTTACCGAAAAGGACTACGCCAACGCGGTCCAGTCCAACACTTACACGGCCCGTAAAGCACCTCGCCCAGAGCCGGACCCGCAGGCCATAACCCGCTGGTATCAGCACGTCAAGGCGGAAGCAGCTCCTTGACGTCGTCCTCCCCTCCCGGACTGTTCTTGATGGTCGCCTAAGGCGGCCCCGCCGAACGGCGGAGGTAAACCAGACAGGAGGAGGCCATGGAAACGGCCTTTTTCGAAAGGATGACCGTCAGCGACTTGCTTCGAGCAATGGCGCACGGTCTGCTGACCGCAGAAGAGCTCACCGGCCGGTGCCTGAAGCGCATCGAGCTTCTGAACCCCCTGCTGCACGCAGTCATCAGCGTGAATCCGCACGCGTTGGCAGAGGCCCGCAAGGTCGATCGCCTTCGGGCCTCGGGCTTCCCGCTCGGTCCGCTCTCCGGGATCCCGGTCCTGGTGAAGGACAACATCGACACCCTGGGCCTGCCCACCACGGCGGGCTCCGAGGCTCTGCGCCACGCCCTGCCGCACCGCGACGCGGAGTTGGTGGTCCGGTTGCGCCGAAGTGGCGCGATCATCCTGGGCAAGGCGAATCTGACGGAGTGGGCCGCCTACCGCTCCGAGATCCCGCACAACGGGTGGAGCCCGGTCGGTGGCCAGACCAGGAATCCCTACGTCCTGGATCGGTCGCCCTTCGGGTCCTCCAGCGGTTCCGCGGTCGCGGCGGCCGCCGGTCTGGCCCCGGTGACCATCGGCACCGAGACCTTCGGCTCCATCGTCTCGCCCTCCGGGATGAACGGCGTCGTGGGCTTCAAGCCGTCCCTGGGGCGGGTCAGCGGGGCCGGCATCGTGCCGATCTCGCCGTACCAGGACACGGCCGGGCCGATCACCCGGAACGTGGCCGACGCGGGCGCGGTGTTCGAGGTGATCGCCACGTCCCGCCGCGCAATCCGTCTGGAACCGGGCCTTCTGGCCGGGACCAGGATCGGTCTGTGGAGCGGGGTCAGGAAGAGTGCGAGCCATCAGGATGAGAATCGTGTTCTCGCCGAAGCCACGGCGAAGCTGCACGAACTGGGCGCGACCATCGTCGAGGTGGACCTGTCCGTGTTCGACACGTCCGAGGTGCTCTCCTACGAGTTCAAGGTGAGCATCAACGACTACCTGAGCTCGATCGGCGGCGACGGCCCGCACGATCTCGACGAGCTGATCGCATTCCGGAGTCATCCTGCCGAGCGGACGTCCGATCTGGGGCTGGCCAAGTTCGAACGGGCCCAGGATTCGGACATGGCCCGCCGGCCGAGTGACTACCTGGAAGAACGCGTTCAGATCACCGAGGAGGCGCGCGACAGCCTTGACCGCGTCTTCGTGCGTCACCGCCTGGACGCGATCATGAGCCCGACCAACGGCCGGGCGCCGGAGATCTCCGAGCGCGACTTCGCCTGGCTGCACTCCTGCGGCCCGGCGGCGGTCGGCGGATATCCGAGCATCACCGTCCCGGCCGGCTACGCCGACTCCCAGCTCCCGCTGGGGGTCTCGTTCACAGGCCGCAGGAACCGCGACGAGGAACTCCTGGGTCTCGCCTACTCCTTCGAGCAGGCGACCTTGGCGCGCAAGCGGCCCCTGTACCTGCCCACGCTTCCGGTGTGACGCCCGGCACGTGTGACAGGTGACCTCCGACCGGCCCCAGCCACCCGCTGGGGCCGGTCCCTTCACGCTCCCCTCCGTCAACTCTGGACAGTGGACGGGCGTTGCCGGGACGATTCATGGCCGTGAACCAGAGTGTGCGCCTACGACCGGCCGAACCGGATGACTACGACCGCATCGTCGGTGTGGTGGATGACTGGTGGGGGCGGCCGATCAGGTCGATCCTGCCGCGCCTGTTCCTGGATCACTTCCACCGCACGAGCCTGGTCGCCGAAGACGGCGTCGGCCTGGCGGGGTTCCTCATCGGACTGTTGTCGCCTTCGATGCCCGACACCGCCTACATCCACTTCGTCGGCGTTGCACCCCGTCTTCGTGGCAACGGCCTGGCCCGTCGCCTCTACCACCAGTTCTTCGACCTGGCCGCGACCGAGCGTCGGACAAAGGTGAAGGCGATCACCTCTCCACAGAACCTCGGTTCCGTCGCCTTTCACGCCGCGATGGGTTTCACCGTCACCGGACCCGTCGCCGACTACGACGGCCCTGCGATCGACCGCGTCGTCTTTCAGCTCCGGCTCTCCCCAGGACGGGAAGTCGGTCGGTGAGGTGGGCGTAGGGTCCCGTGGTGTCGGATGGGGCGGGCATCATGGCGGGCATGACGTTTCAAGCCAGCGGCAGCTTCGACATCGAGGCGTGGGACGCCGACAAGCCCTATGACGAGCAGGGCGGCAACCGGCTGACCCGGGTCCACGTGGGCAAGACCTTCCACGGCGACCTCGTGGGGACGAGCTCCACCGAGCTGATCACGGTGGAGTCGCCGGCGGGGCCGGTCGCCTATGTGGGGATCGAGCACGTCCAGGGGATCCTGCACGGCCGTGAGGGGACGTTCGTCCTGCAGCACAGCGCGGGCAGCGAGGACGGGACGGCCGACACCCAGTGGCTGCGGTGGCTGATCGTCCCCACCTCGGGGACGGGGGAGCTCGCCGGGATCCGCGGCGTCGGCCAGATCTCCGTCACCGAGGACGGCGCGCACACCTGGGCGCTGGAGTACACGCTGGACTGAGCGCCGACCAGCGGCCGGTAATGTTCGGGTCATGCCCCCGGTCACCGGCGACGCCACGCGTGAGCGCATCATCGACGCGGCCGAAGTGTGCTTCGGCCGTTTCGGCGTGGCCAAGACCACGGTCGAGGACATCGCCGCCGCCGCGAAGCTGTCGCGGGCGACCGTGTACCGCAGCGTCACCGGCGGACGGGACGAGCTGATCCTCGCCGTGGTGGTGCGCGACCTGCGGCGGTTCCTTGACCGGCTCGCCGAGCGGCTGCGCCGGGAGCGGTCGGTCTCGGAGGCGATCGTCGAGGGGACGCTGGACGCGGTGAACTACGTCCGCGAGGAGCCGGCGATCGCGCACTTCCTCGTCCCTGAGGCGGCGGGGCACATGCAGGCGGCGGTGGCGGGGGCGGCCGAGCCCGTGCTCGCGCTGTGCTGCGAGTACGTGCGGCCCTATTTCGATCAGGCGCAGCGGCAGCGGACGCTGCGCGCCGACATCGAGGTGGAGGGGACGGTCGAGTTCCTCTTCCGCATCATCACCTCGCTGATCGTGATGGACCGGGACCGGGACGCCGACGGGCTGCGCCGCTTCCTGCGCACCTACGTCGTCCCGGTCATCGCGGCGCCGGCGTCCGGGCGGACGGTCTCCGCATGAGGACCTGGGACGGGACGCCGCGGAGACGGCGCGGCGAGAGGGGCCTGGAACGATGAATGGCACTGCGGGCGAGAAGCGGGGAGGCGCGGCCGTCCGGCCGAGCCCGGTGTTCCTCGCGGTCGTGGGGGCGACCGTCCTGTGCGGCCTGATCGCCTGGCGGTACGGGACGATCCTGGACAAGCCAGGCCGGATCGCCCTGTTCGGGTTCGTGATCTCGGCGTGGGTCCTGTCGCTGTCCCTGCACGAGTTCGGGCACGCTTACATGGCCTACCGGTCGGGCGACCGCAGCGTCGCCGCCAAGGGCTACCTGACGCTCAACCCGCTGAAGTACTCCGACATCACGCTGAGCTTCCTCATCCCCGTCGTGTTCATCGTGCTCGGCGGCATCGGCCTGCCGGGCGGCGCGGTGTGGATCGACCGGCACGTGATCCAGGGCCGGCTGCGCCACAGCCTGATCTCGGCGGCGGGCCCGCTGTCGAACGCGCTGTTCGCCATCATGCTCGCGGTGATCTTCAAGAACTTCGCCGACGCCGACCACGCGCTGTTCTGGTCGGGCCTGGCGTTCCTGGCGTTCCTGCAGGTGACCGCCACGATCCTGAACCTGCTGCCGATCCCCGGGCTGGACGGCTTCGGGATCGTCGAGCCGTACCTGCCGCGGCGCCTGGCCGACCAGGCGAACGCCTACGGCGGCTACGCGTTCCTCATCCTGATCGCGCTGCTGTGGCTGGGCCCGATCAACGAGGGCTTCTTCAACGTCATCTACTACCTCACCGACGCGATCGGCCTCGGCGAGTTCCCGTTCCGGGTCAACGGCTCGATCGACCACTTCCCGATCGAGCTCGGGCACTACCTGTTCCAGTGGTGGAAGAACTAGCCCGTCAGGTGGCGGACGATGCGGCGCAGCTGCTCGGCGTAGTGCTCCTGGAACTCGGGTGACTCCGGGTCCATCCCGAAGACGTGGCGTACGGCGAGCGGCTTGGTGACCGGCGCCGAGACCAGCGCCATCACGGCGAACATGATCGCGGCCGGGTCCAGGTCGCCGGGCAGTTCCCCGGCGGCCTGGCGGCGTTCGATGTCGGACAGGTCCTCCCGGGGGCCGGGCGGGATGTCGTCCAGGTCCTCGGTGAGGCCGCGCCAGGCGTTCAGCCTCGTGCCGCGCGGGTCGTCCAGGACGTGTCGCAGGTACCGGCCGACGATCTCGTCGAACGGGACGTCCGGGTCGTTGAACTCGGCCTCCCGCTTCAGCCAGCGGCGGTGGAGCTCGCAGTACAGCCCCTCCTTGCCGCCGAAGTAGTAGTTGATCAGCTGCTTGTTGACGCCGGCGCGGTCGGCGATGTCCTGGACGCGGGCTCCCGCGTAGCCCTTGGCGGAGAACTCCTCCAGCGCGGCGTCCAGCAGGAGGCGCCGCGACCGCTCG
This sequence comes from Actinomadura citrea, assembly GCF_013409045.1. Taxonomy (NCBI): domain Bacteria; kingdom Bacillati; phylum Actinomycetota; class Actinomycetes; order Streptosporangiales; family Thermomonosporaceae; genus Actinomadura; species Actinomadura citrea. The sequence goes on from NZ_JACCBT010000001.1 coordinate 7,675,294, forward strand.
GCGTCCAGCGTGCGCTCGTCCGGGGCGGGAGCACGCCTCGCCTGTTTCGTCGCCGGCCGCTTCGTCGGTTCCGTCACGTTCCCCATGGTAGCCGGGCTTCTGAGAAGTTCAACCATCCTGCTGTTTGACAAGTTCATCCAACTGGTTGAAGCTGGCCCCATGATTCTCGTAACCGGAGCGACCGGCAATGTCGGACGCCATCTCGTCGGCGAGCTGCTCACCGCGGGCGCCGCCGTCCGCGCGCTGTCCCGGGACCCCGCCACCGCGAACCTGCCCAGCGAGGCGCAGGTCGCCCGTACCGACGAGATGCCGCTGGACGGCGTCACGTCGCTCTTCCTCAACCCGGCCGTGTTCTGGCACGGCCTCGACGACCTGCTCGCCCGCGCGGTCGACCGCGGCGTCCGGCGCGTCGTCATGCTCTCGTCCGCCGCGGCGCTGGACGACGACCCGTCCAACGACCTGGCCGTCCACCACCTCGCCATCGAGCGGGCGATCGAGGCGACCGGGATGGAGTGGACGTTCACGCGTCCCGGCGAGTTCGCCTCCAACGCGCTGGGGTGGCGCGAGGCGATCCGCGCGGGCGCGCCCGTCCGCGAGCCGTACGCGACCGCGCGCAGCACGCCGATCCACGAGCGCGACATCGCGGCCGTCGCGGCGAAGGCCCTGCTCACCGATGCCCTGGTCGGCGCCAAGCCGGTGCTGACCGGCCCCGAGCAGCTCACCCATCCGGAGATGGTCGGGCTCATCGGGGAGGCGGCCGGCCGGCCGGCGCGGTTCGAGGAGGTCGCTCCCGAGCAGGCGCGGGAGGAGATGCTCGGCCGCCCCTACATGCGCGAGGGCCTGGTGGACGTCCTGCTCCGCCTGCGCGCCCGCGCCGTCGACCATCCGGCCGCGCCGTCCGGAGAGGTCGAGCGGATCACCGGCCGCCCGGGCCGGACGTTCAAGGAGTGGGCCGCCGACCACGCCGACGACTTCCGCTGACCGCGTTCACGACCTTCACCGAACGCGCGCACGCCCCTGCTCCGACCGCCCCGCCGGGCCGCGAGCCGCAATGCTCGCGGCCCTGCCGCTCACCGGCCCGGTTCGTCCCACCGCGCTACCCGCGCTCGGCGGCCCGCTCGCGCTCGCCGAGGGACTCGATCTCCCGCGAGGCCCAGTCGAACCAGTCGCGGCGCATCGCGGCGAACCGCTTGCCGTACTCGATGACCAGCCGTCCGTAGACGGACAGGTCGTCCTCGCCCCAGTCGACGTTCTTCTCCAGGGCGGTCAGCTCGTCGAGGTACTCCCCGAGCCCGGCCACGTGCCCGCGCATGTAGCGCCGGGCCTCCGCCGGCTCGACCAGGCCGAGGAAGAAGACGCGCAGCAGCGACTCGTCCTTGCGGCTCCCCTTCGAGGGGACGTCCACCAGCCAGTGGCGCAGCTCTGCGCGGCCGGACTCGGTGATCCGGTACGCCTTGCGACCGCGGGGTCCCTCCTCGGCGACCTCGATCAGCCCGGTCTCGGCGAGTTTGCCCAGCTCGCCGTAGAGCTGGCTCTGCCGGGCAGGCCAGACGTTCCCCAGCGAGATCTCGAACATCTTCAGCAGGTCGTAGCCGCTGGCGCCGTCCATCTCGGCGATGAGCCCGAGCACCGCATGTCGCAAACTCATGCCCCGCACTCTAACCCTTCATAGTTGACATGTCGAAACTGGAATGTTTATCTTTGACATGTCAAAGTTGGAACGTGAAGCCAGGAGTCCCCGGCCATGCCGAAGTACTACGCCCGAACCTTCCTCCCCTGGATCCTGCTCGCGGTCGTCAGCGGCTTCGACGACCGGGCCGGCGCCGTCTCCGGGCTCGTCGCCGCGCTGGCCCTGCTCGGCCAGGACCTGCGCCGGGGCCGCCGCGCCGACTCGCTGGTCCTGGAGATCTCCACCTCGGTGTTCATGGCCGTCCTCACCGCGCTCGCCTTCACCGTCCCCGGGTCGCCGGCGCTGGACTACGGCGCCTCGCTCGCGATCGGGTGGCTGGGGCTCACCGCCTGGGCGACGCTGCTGCTCGGACGCCCCTTCACGGCGGGCATCGCGCGCCGCCAGGTCACCGCGGAGATCGCCGCGACGGACGTGTTCCGGAGCATCAACCGCGTGCTCACCACCGTGTGGGCGGCGAGCTTCACCGTGCTGGCGGCCGCCCTCGGCTGCGTCCAGCACTGGTCACCGGACGACACTGCGCTGCTGGTCGCCGTCAAGATCGCCGGTTTCCTGGTCCCGGCCGTCGTCACCGCCCGGTACCCCGAGGCCGCGCGCAGGCGCCACCTCGCGCGGCTCGGGCTACCGTTGACGGAGGCGCCCGCCACGTCGCAGCCCGAGCCGTCCCCCCGCTGACCCTCGCCGAGGAGCGGCCCGGAAAGGAGCACCGAGATGGGCGAGAACATCGCCGAGCGCCCCGCCACCTGGCTGGACGGTCATCTGGCCCCCGTCCCCGACGAGACCGACGCCCGCGACCTCCAGGTCACCGGCGTGCTGCCCCCCGAACTGACCGGCCGCTACCTGCGCAACGGGCCGAACCCCAAGCCCGGCGAGCCGAGCAGGCACTGGTTCACCGGCCACGGGATGATCCACGGCATCCGGCTGCGGGACGGCCGCGCCGAGTGGTACCGCAACCGGTGGGTGCGGACCGACGCCTACCTCAACGGGACGCCGTTCGTCCGCGACGACCTCACCTTCGACCGCCGCTCGGTGCAGGCCAACACCCACGTCGTCCCGCACGCGGGCAAGATCTGGGCGCTGGTGGAGGCCGGGTTCCCCTACGAGGTGACGCCCGACCTGGAGACGGTCGGCGCCTGCGACTTCGGCGGGCGGCTCACCAGCGCCATGACCGCCCACCCGAAGGAGGACCCGGTCACCGGTGACCTGCTGTTCTTCGGGTACGGGGCGTTCGAGCCCCACCTCTCCTACCATCGGCTGGCGCCGGACGGGACGCTCGCCGAGAGCCGCGAGGTCACGGTGGCGGGCCCGACGATGATGCACGACTTCGCGATCACCGAGAACCACGTGGTCTGGCTCGACCTGCCGGTGGTGTTCGACGTCGACCTGGCGTTGTCCGGATCGACCGGCATGCCCTACGTCTGGGACGACGCGTACGGCGCCCGGCTCGGTGTGATGCGCCGGGACGGCACGGACGAGGTCACCTGGTACGAGGTCGACCCCTGCTACGTCTTCCATGTCGGCAACGCCCACGAGGACGCCGCCGGACGGATCGTGGTGGACGGTGCGCGCTACCGTCCCGACAACTTCGTCACCCTCTGGGAGGACATCGGCGGAACCGTCGATCCCGCCACCGGGGCGGCGCGCTCGCAGACCGCCGGCCTGCACCGCTGGATCCTCGACCCCGCCACCCGCCGTGCGACCGAGGAGCCGCTCGACGACCGCGGCGTCGAGTTCCCCACGCACGACGACGCCCGCACCGGCAGGGAGCACCGCTACCTCTACACGGTGGGCGGCGAATCGATCGTGAAGTACGACCTGCGCGGGCAGGGGACGTCCGCGCACGCGCTCGGCGAGGACGCGCACGTCGGCGAGGCGGTCTTCGTCCCGGCGGCGGGCGCCCGCGCGGAGGACGAGGGCTGGCTGCTGTCGATCGTCACCCGCGGCTCGGCGTCCGAGCTGCTGGTGCTGGACGCGGCGGACCTGTCGCCCACCGCGAGCGTCCGGCTGCCGCGCCGCGTTCCGGCCGGATTCCACGGAAGCTGGATCCCCGACGCCCGAACCGGCACATAGGGTGGTTTACTAGCCGGTACTGCCGTGCAAGCAGTCACTTACCAGGCCCCTCCCGGGAGGTTCCCCATGTCCGTGGCCACGGAGAACACCGAGACGTTCGCGTCGCTGAACCCGGCCACCGGCGAGGTCGTCGCCGAGCACCCCGTCCAGGACGGCGCCGCAGTGGCCGCGGCGGTCGAGCGCGCCCGCGAGGCCGCCGGCTGGTGGCGCGCCCTCGGCTGGAAGGAGCGCCGGCTCCGGCTGCTGAACGTCAAGGGCTCGCTCACCCGCAACCTGAACCGGATGGCCGAGCTCATCCACCAGGAGACCGGCAAGCCGGTCCAGGACGCCCAGCTTGAGACGATCATGGCGATCACGCATCTGGACTGGGCGGCGCGCAACGCGCAGAAGATCCTCGGGCCGCGCAACGTCTACCCCGGGCTCATGGCGATCAACCAGCGCTGCGTCCTGGAGTACCAGTCGCTCGGCGTCGTCGGGGTCATCGGGCCGTGGAACTACCCGATCTTCACCCCGATGGGCTCGATCGCCTACGCGCTCGCCGCCGGCAACGCCGTGGTGTTCAAGCCGTCCGAGTTCACCCCGGGCGTCGGAGTGTTCCTCGCCGAGCTGTTCGCCGCGGTGATCCCCGAGCACCCCGTCCTGCAGACGGTCACCGGGCTCGGCGAGACGGGCGCGGCGCTCGCCTCGTCCCCGCACGTCGACAAGATCGCCTTCACCGGTTCGGCCCGCACCGCCAAGCGCGTCATGGCGGCCTGCGCCGAGAACCTGACCCCGATCGTCGCCGAGTGCGGCGGCAAGGACGCCTGCATCGTCGACGCCGGCGCCGACCTCGACGCCGCCGCCGACGCCGCGCTGTGGGGCGCCATGTCCAACGCGGGCCAGACCTGCATCGGCGTCGAGCGGATCTACGTCGTGGACGAGGCCTACGACAAGTTCCTCGGCAAGCTGACCGAGAAGGCCCGCGACCTGCGTCCCGGCTTCGACCGCGAGGCCGCCTACGGTCCCATCACGATGCCCTCGCAGCTCGACATCATCGAGCGCCACATCAAGGACGCGCTGGACAAGGGCGGGAAGGCGGTCGTCGGCGGCGCCGAGTCCGTCCGCAAGCCCTACGTCGAGCCGGTCGTGCTGACGAACGTCCCGGACGACTCGTCGGCCGTGCGCGAGGAGACGTTCGGTCCCACGATCACCGTCCACCGCGTGCAGGACATGGACGAGGCGGTCGAGAAGGCCAACCAGACCAGCTACGGCCTCGCCGGGACGATCTTCTCCGGTGACAGGTCCCGCGCGATGGACGCCGCCCGCCGGATGCGGTCGGGCATGACGTCCATCAACGCCTTCGCCGCCTTCGCCCAGGTCGCGGCCCTGCCGTTCGGCGGCGTCGGCGAGTCCGGCTTCGGCCGCATCCACGGCGCGGACGGCCTGCGCGAGTTCGCCCGCCCGAAGGCCATCACGCGCCAGCGGTTCGCGACCATGAACCTCACCACGTTCGCCCGCACCGAGAAGGAGATGGCGCGCGTCCTCGGCATGATCAACATGATCCACGGCCGCCGCTACAAGCGCTGACCCGGTAGCGCCCCCGCCGGTCTCCGGCGGGGGCGCCGCCTAGACTCGACACCATGAACGCCCCCGTGCGGAGCCGCCTTCAGGTGACCCTGGGTGCGCCGCCTCCGCCCCCGCCCGGTTTCCTGCCGTTCACCGGCGCCGACGTCCCGGCTCTGGCCGCCCTGATGTGGGACGCCTACCGCGGCACCCCCGACGAGGCCGACGTGGGGGACGTCCAGGGCGCCGTCCGCGAGATCCACCTCACCGTGGCCGGCGAGTACGGCGCGTTCCTCCCCGATGCGTCCTTCGTGGCCGACTACGAGGGCCGTCCCGTGGGAGCGGCCCTCGTCACCCTCTACAGGGACCGCCCCCTGCTCGCATTCCTCTTCACCGCCCCGGCCCACGCGGGCCGCGGCCTGGGCCAGGGCCTCGTCCAGGCCGTCATGCACGCCCTGGCCGCGCAAGGCCACGACACCCTCACCCTGGCCGTGACGCGCCGCAACCGCCGTGCCCGCCGCCTCTACGACCGCCTGGGCTTCATCGAGGTCGCCTAGTTCTGGTCGAGCCCGCCCAGCCCCCAGCCGGCCGGCCGGACTCAGTCGGCCACGAGACGGGAGCCCCAGCCGCCGGGAGCGTACTCGCGCTGGCGGCGGACGGCGTAGCGGCCCGGCGCGCAGCCGGAGGCGCCGTGCTCGGGGTGCAGCAGGTAGACGGGCGCTGACGCCTCGAAGACGCCGATGACCAGGCCGCCGGTCTCCCACACGTTCTGCGTCCAGCGGCAGGTACCGGGGTCGGCGACCAGCGTGTGCGGGTTGCCGCCCGCCGCGCCCCGGAGCAGTTCGACGCCCTCGGGCGGCACGTCCGTCCACCTGGCGTCCGGCCAGAACGACAGCGACGAGATCTCGGACATGGGGACGACGATCAGGTCGCCCTGCGCCTGGATCCCGTCGACGACGGGAATGCTCACCGACCGGTCGAGATGGTCGAGGACGGCGAGCCCGGTCTGCTGGGAGAGGGAGGCGAGAGTCACGGCCTCGGACATCACGGTCTCGGGAATCACGGTCACAGAGATCACCTTTCAGGTTCGGCGGACGAGGCGTGCGTACTGGTCGGCGGACAGCCCGTAGGTCCATCCGGCGGCGGCGACCGGATCGTCGAAGACGCCCGGAACGGCCAGCCCGTACCGGCGGCGGCTCCCGTCGCGCTCGACGGAGCCGTTGGCGGCGAGCAGCACCCTGGCCTGCTCGCGCAACTCGTGGGGCCCGAGCTCGTAGAGCCGCACCTCCGAGCCGGGGTTGCCGGGGTCCGGCGCGGCGGCCACGAGCCGCAGCCCGGCCCGGTCGATGTACTCGCCCCAGCCGATGTTCTCGACCGCGCACCGCCGGACCTCGACGTTGGCCTCCCGCGCGATCCGCTCGACGCTCGGATCCTCCGCCACCCAGGCCGGCACCCTCGTGCCGTGCCAGGCGTGCACGTCCCAGCCGTCGGCGTACCGGAGCGCGGGACCGTCCGAGCGGTGCAGGCGCACCTCGCCATCGTCGCCCCAGACCTCCGTGTGGATCTCGACGGGCCGTTCGGAGACGACGCAGACGTCCTCGCGCGGCCACCACCAGCCGCAGGACCGGGCCGGCGTCGCCCACAGGTCGATCAGCCGATCCTGCTCGGGCGTGAAGACCACGCCGGACGTCCGGCGAACCGCGTCGTAGTGGGCGCTCCACGAGATGCAGAGGGCCGTGTACCAGGCGTCATCCCGCAGGTACGGTTCCTGGGCCGACCGGAGCGCCATGCGGATCGTGCTCCGGACCGAGGCCATGAGCGGCATCCGAACCAGTTGCCGGACCATCGGGTCCAGCCCCGGAGAGCCCCGCATGACGCGTTCGTCCAGTTCCACGGACGCCCCGGCGATCAGCCTGCGCAAACGCGTCGGCAGGGGCCAGTCGGAAGGTCGGTCCGCGCTCTCGGACGGCCGCGGCCGGGTACCGGGCGGGACGGTCTCCAGGGCCGACAGCGGCGACGACACCCAGTGGAAACGGGGAGGATCGAGACCGATCAGCCGGTACAGCTCGGATATGGCGGCCTCGGCGGCCGGTCGGTCGGCCGGCGCGGTGGAGAGCAGATGCCCGAGCCACTCCGCGCGGACGGCGGCAGCTTCCCGCTGCGCGTCGACGCTCACCGGGTCAGGGCGGCAGCGCCCCTTTCATTGATCATGCGCAGGATGGTGGCACACCGCGCCCCGCCTGTCCACACCTTTCGGACGGGTTCGCGACCGGCCGCTCCGCCTGGCGCTCCCTGGAAGGGCTCGTCTAATCGCCGGGCGACCACGGGTCGGTGACCGCGTGGAGCAGCCGGTCGACGGCCGCGTGATCTCCCACGACGGCGACGCTGCCGTCGGCGCATGCGGTCGCGAGCGCGCCCGGATCGTTCAGCAGGGCGCTGAGCGTCTTGGGCTCGGTACGGAGCGAGACGTCCGCCCTTGCGGGTTCGCCGGGCCGGACCTCAGCCCGTCCGGCCGCCAGGCGGACCGTCCAGACCCGACCGCCGAGCTCGAGACGGCACGTCGTCGGAGGCGCCGCGGGGTCGGGGCGAGCGGCGCCGCGCAGGAAGATCAGCACGGAGGTGGCGCTGAGCGCGGACGGCGCCGGGGGCTCCGGGACGGCGATCCCCCAGTCGCCCAGAGCCGTCAGGATCGGTTCCAGCCGCCGTCCCCGTTCGGACAGCTCGTAGACCCGGGGGCCGTCCGCCGGTGCCGGCCCGCGGCGGATCACCCCGTTGTGTTCGAGTTCTCGAAGCCGGTCCGCCAGCACGTTCGAGCTGACGTTGGGCAGCGCGTGCCGCAGCTCCGAGAAGCGCTGAGGCGCCAGGAGCAGCTCGCGGACGACCAGCAGGGCCCATCGCTCCCCGACGACGTCGAGGGCCCGGGCGATCCCGCACGAGTCCCGATAGCTACGGCTGGTCGGCACGGCCACTCTCCTCGTCCCTGTGTGGCCCCGAAACTACCATGCATCCTGGTTGTTTTTTACAACTAGAGCTGGTTGTTTTTAACAGCCAACTGTGGTTACCGTTGGCTCACATGGCCGACCCGGGTTCAGGACGGCCCGCGGGACGGCGGCAAGGCCGCCGCGCCGACCGCCTCAACAGCCGACGCGGGCGTCGCTTCGGCCCCGTATGCCGATCAGCTGGAGAACACATGAGTGGACTGCTGCTCGAGAACAAGAACGCCGTGATCTACGGAGGCGGGGGCGCCATCGGCGGCGCCGTCGCACGGGTGTTCGCCCGGGAAGGCGCGCGAGTCTTCATCGCCGGGCGGACGCAGGCGAAACTCGACGCCGTGGCACGTGACATCGCCGCCACGGGCGGAATGGTCGAGACCGCACAGGTCGACGTTCTCGACCTGCAGGCGGTCGAGAAGCACGCCGATGCGATCGCCGCGACGGCCGGCGGCATCGACATCGCCCTGAACGCCGTGAGCGTCATGCACGACCAGGGGACTTCGCTGGCGGACCTCTCGCTGGAGGAGTTCATGCGGCCGATCGACGGTTTCCTGCGGACGCTGTTCATCACGAGCAAGGCCGTGGCACGGCACATGGGCCGCGAGCGCCCCGGCGTCATCCTGACCCTCTCCGAGCCGGGCGCCAAACTGGCCGTGGGCGGCATTCTGGGGCACGGCGTGAGCTCGGCCGGCAAGGAGGCGTTCTCGCGGCTTCTGGCCGCGGAGCTGGCCCCCGGCAACATCCGGGTCATCGGCATCCGTCCGCACGCCGTCGTCGACGCGCCGGCAGCGGGTTCCTACACCAAAGACCTCTTCGAACGATCCGCGGCAGCGGCGGGGCAGTCGGTCCAGGACTTCCTGGAGGACGGAGGGATGGTGCAGGGGACGCTCCTGAAAAGGCTGCCCACACTTTCCGAGATCGCAGAGACGGCCGCGTTCCTGGCGTCAGATCGAGCCGGAGCCATGACCGGAACGATCGCCAATCTGTCCGGCGGAGCACTCGTGGACTGAGTGTCGGTCCAGAGGTGCGAACGCAGCCGCAGGTACACCACCCATGAGGAGATTCGACATGACGACGCTGAAGCCCGGCAGCATGCTGCTCGGCACGACCCGTCCCGCCGAGCTGCGGGCCTGGTACATCAAGGCGCTGGCGCCGGAGTCCACCGGCGAGGGCGCGATCGACCTGGGCGGCTTCCTGCTCGTCATCGACGGGCGTGACGACGTTCGACCGCACAACGACGAACCAGGGCGCATGATCCTCAACTTCCACGTCGACGACTTCGACGTCGTGGAGGCCCGGCTGGACGCGGCCGGCGCCGAGTGGATCTCGGTCGAGGACCGGGCGAAGGGCAGGTTCGGCACGTTCGCCGACCCCGACGGGAACTACCTCCAGATCATCGAGTGGAAGAAGGACGCCTGAGCATGTCGCTCCTCACCGGTACCCGGCTCAGGTCCGTCCGGCGGGGACGGCGGGGGCCTAAGGCGTCCTAGGCATGCCTAGATAAGGCGTCGTCCCGATGTTGGGGGTGGGGCCTTAGGGCGAACCTTGTACATGTCGGGCCAAGAGGGACCGGCAGGAACAAGGAGAAGCGAATGTTCAGCCAGGAGTTCATGAAGGTCGTCATCGAGGACCGCGTGCGGATGCTGCGGGCGGAGGGGAAGAACAGCCGTCGCGCCCGTATCGCGAAGGCGCTCAAGCGGTGAACCCCGCAGCCTGCGTCCCAGCGGCCACGCCCCCGTCGTCTCCGACGGGGGCGTTCCTCATTTCGGGGCGCCCGCGGGCGCGAGGGGGGCGCGGCCCCGGATCAGGTCGGCGGCGCGTTCGGCGATCGCGATGGTCGGGGCGTTGGTGTTGCCCCGAGGCACGGCCGGCATGACCGAGGCGTCCACCACGCGCAGGCCCTCGACGCCGCGGACGCGCAGTTCGGTGTCGCAGACGGAGCCGTCCGCGCCCATCGCGCAGGTGCTGGTGGGATGGAACAGCGTCGCGGCCTCGCGGCGGACGAAGTCGGCGATGGCCTCGTCGGAGTCGACCTGCTCACCGGGGGCCCACTCGCCGCCGATCAGGGACGCCAGCGGCCCGGAGGAGGCGATCTCGCGGGCCTGCCGGACGCCGGCGACCAGGATGTCCAGGTCGGCCTTCTCGGCGAGGTAGGCGGGGTCGATCAGCGGCTTGGCGTGGGGGCTGGCGGAGCGGAGGGTGAGCGTGCCGCGGCTCGCGATCGCCACCGCGGTGACCATGACCGACAGGAGGCGCTCGGACGAGTCGGTGAGCCCCTGGTCGACGAACGGGTTCGGCAGGACGTGGTACTGCAGGTCGGGGGCGGGCAGGCCCTCCACCGTGCGGGCGAACCCTCCGGCCTCGGCGACGTTCGAGGCGTAGGGGCCGCGCGCCAGGGCCTGGTAGAGGGCGAAGGAGCGGGCGTTCGCCAGTTCCCAGAGGGCCTTGGTGCGGGGGGTGGCGAACATGACGTTCACGAACGGGTGGTCCTGGAGGCGCTGCCCCACCGGGGAGTCGACCAGGACGTCGATGCCGAGGGAGCGCAGGTGGTCGGCGGGGCCGACGCCCGAGAGCATGAGGAGCTGCGGGCTGTTCACCGCGCCGCCCGAAAGGATCACCTCGGCCTCGGCGCGGGCCGACATCGTCTCGCCGCGCGCCTCGTAGCGGACGCCGGTGGCGCGGCCGTCCTCGATCACGACGCGGGTGGCGAGGGCGTCGGTGACGACCGTCAGGTTCGGGCGGTACTCGATCGGGTGCAGGTAGCCGGCGGCGGTCGACCAGCGGCGGCCGCGCTTGTGGGTGACCTGGTAGAAGCCGACGCCGTCCTGGTCGGCGCCGTTGAAGTCGTGGTTGGCGGCGAGGCCGTACGCCTTGGCCGACTGCACCCACGCGCGGGTGAGGGTGTGCTTGTAGCGCAGGTCCTCGACGCGCAGCGGGCCGCCGACGCCGTGGTAGGGACGCTCACCGCGCTGCTGGTCCTCGGCGCGGACGAAGTAGGGCAGCAGGTCCTCGTAGCCCCAGCCGTCGCATCCGTAGGAGTCGCGCCAGGTGTCGTAGTCGTACCGGGCCCCCCGGATGTAGATCATCGCGTTGGTGGACGAACTGCCGCCGAGCGTGCGCCCGCGCGGCCAGTACACGCTGCGTCCGGCCGCGTGCTCCTGCGGGACGGTCGCGTAGTCCCAGTCGAACGGTCCCTTGATCAACGCGGCCACGGCGGCCGGGATGTGGATCTCGGGGGCGTCGTCGGGCGGGCCCGCCTCCAGCAGCAGGACCTTCACGGAGGGGTCCTCGGTCAGTCGGGCGGCCAGGACACAGCCCGCGCTGCCCGCTCCCACGATGATGTAGTCGTACACGGCGGCCTCCGGGGTCTTTCCGAAAACCCTACCGAACGGGCTTCTGCCAGCGGCAGGGCTAGGCTGCCCCCATGGCCAAGAACAGGGACAATCCCGTCGTGCTCTCCCGGATCTACACCCGCACGGGAGACGACGGCACCACCGCGCTGGGCGACGCGTCCCGCACGTCCAAGACCGATCCGCGCCTCGCCGCGTACGCCGACGTGGAGGAGGCCAACGCCGCGATCGGCACCGCGCTCGCGCTCGGGTCCCTGCCCGAGGCCCTGGTAGCGCTGCTGACCCGCATCCAGAACGACCTGTTCGACGTGGGCGCCGACCTGTGCGCGCCCGTCGTCCCCGACCCGCAGTACCCGCCGCTGCGCGTCGAGCCGGCCTACATCGAGCGGCTGGAGGAGGCCTGCGACGAGTACAACGCCGACCTTCCGACGCTGCGCAGCTTCATCCTGCCCGGCGGGACGCCCGGCGCCGCGCTCCTGCACGTCGCGCGGACGGTGACCCGCCGCGCCGAGCGGTCCGCCTGGGCCGCGATCGAGGCCCACGGCGACTCCGGCGCCACTCCCGAGGGCGGCGTGAACCTGCTGACGGCCACGTACCTCAACCGGCTGTCGGACCTGCTGTTCATCCTCTGCCGCGTCGCCAACGCCGAGCACGGCGACGTCCTCTGGAAGCCCGGCGGGGAGCGCTGAGGCACCGCGGGGGTGGGGCTAACCCCACCCCCGGATGACCGGCTCCCCTCCTGGCGGCGCCGCCACGCCTGGAGCAGGCTTGACCTGGACGGGCGCACGCCGACGACGGGGAGAGACCAGTGAGGACCCTGACAGCCACGGCCGCCGCGGCGGTGACGGCGGCGGCGCTGGCCGGCTGCGGCAACGTCGGCGTCGGCCGGCACCAGCAGGACCGCTCCTACGCCGCGCCCGCGGGCACCGCCGGGCTGAAGATCACAACGCACGGGGGCCGGGTCGAGGTCACCGCGTCCGACTCCCCCGGCATCAGGATCACCGAGCGGCTGCGCTGGTCGAACGACAAGAACAAGCCGAAGGCGCGGCACGTCTCCGAGGGCTCCACCCTGGCGCTGTCGTCCTCGTGCGGCAGGAACGTGATGGGTTTCGCGACGTGCGGGGTCTCCTACCGCGTCCAGGTGCCGCGCAGCACTGCGGTGCAGATCGACAGCCAGGACGGGGCGATCGAGGCGTCCGGCCTCGCCGGGACGGTGCGGCTGCGCAGCGGCAGCGGCTCGGTCAGGGCGACGGATCTGCGGGCGGCGACGGTGTCGATCAGCGCCGACGACGGCTCGGTGCACGTCACGGGCCGCGCGGCCACCGCCGACCTGCGCAGCGGCAGCGGAGCCGTCACCGCGGAGAACCTCACCGCCGACCGGCTGAAGGCCCGCGCGTCCGACGGCCGCGTCGAGGTGAGCGGGCGGGTCGCCGTCGCCGACCTCGGCACCGGCAGCGGCTCGATCACCCTGGACGGGCTGGCCGCCGACCGGATCACCGTCCGGACCGACGACGGCGGCATCACGATGCGGCTGGACTCGCCGCCCGCGAACGTCCGGGCCCTCGCCGGCACCGGCTCGATCCGGCTGCGCCTCCCGACCGGGGAGAGCTACGCCATCACCATGTCCGCCGAGGGCGGCAAGCGGATCGACCCGGCCGTCCACCAGGACTCGCGGTCCGCGCGGCACATCGATCTCCGCACCCACGACGGCGGGATCACCGTGGCGCCGCACTAGCGGTCACGCCGGACTTGACCTGCCCCGAGGTCTCCGGACGGTCATCCATGGTGCTCGCAGCCAGTAGCACGATGGAGACACACCATGACCGACTCACCCGACGGCCTCGCCGAAGATCTCGCCGACCTGCGTGCGGTCGTCGAGATCCACGGCCATGGTCTCGCCAGGCACGCAGAGGTCATCAAGGGCCTTCGCGATCGGCTCGGTTCGCCCGCTTCCATCGACGCCGAGGAGACCGCCGGCCGGCCGGATGACGAACGTCCGCTGATACCGACCTTCCTGCTGTACCTGGACGGCCCAGAGCACACCCTGGAACTCGAGACCATGGCGACGTGGGTCAACGTGCTCCTGGTCCCCGTCTACGTCAACCAGGTGAGCCCGCTCCGACCGTGGTGCTCACGCTGGTGGGAACATCCCGAGGCGCTCGCTCGCCTCCACGCTCTCTGGATGGCCTGGCAGGGGCTCACCGACTCACCGTCCTGCGGGCACACCGGTCCCAGCATCTGGCACCGCGACCATCTCGACCCCGCGCTCGCCCGCCTCCGCGCCCCCGACGGCCCCTTCGCGGGGTGCATGCTCGATCCCGAGCGGCCCGCCCACAACGCGGGCCCCTCCACCCCGGTCGAAGACTTCGGGTTCCCTCCCGCGTGACGCCGAGCCGGCCGAACCCGCGCGGCTAGCGCAGCAGGTACGAGCCCTGCCACAGCGGGGCGTAGGACCGGTCCCGGACCGGGCCGACCCGGGCGCCGCCGTTCACCGCGACCGTCGTCCGGGCCAGGTGCTGCAGGACGTGCGCGACACCGTCGGCGTTGCTGTCGAGCAGCTTGAGGTTGACGTTCTTCAGGCGGTCGCACCTCGCGTGGTAGCACGGGTCGTACGCCTTGCCCGCCCTGCCGCCGAACGCCTTGGCCTCGGCGGCCGTCTTCACTCCCTCGGCCCCGGTGTCCATCCCGCCCGCCGGGATGCCCCGCTCGACGAACGGCCCGTAGTCGGAGCGCCCGTTGAACTCGCTCGCGGTGACCGGCAGACGGCGGCCCTGGAAGTACTGCCGGAACATCCGCTCGATCGCCCCCGACCCGGCGGGCGCCCGCGTGCCCGCGCCGGTCGAGTGGTCGCCGTCGTAGACGCCCCGGGTGCCGTTCGGCGAACCGAGCATGTCGAGGTTCAGGTTCAGCGCGATCCGCTCCCGCTGGGCCGCGGGCAGCGATCGCAGGTACTGCTCCGACCCCTGCATCCCCTCCTCCTCGGCTCCCCACCAGGCGAAGCGCACCCGGTTGCGCAGGCCGTCCCGGCCGAGTTCCTTGATCTTGGCGGCGATGGCGAGCAGGGTGGCGGCGCCGGTGCCGTTGTCGTTGATCCCCGGGCCCGCCGGGACGCTGTCCAGATGCGCGCCGACGACCACGACGTTGTCGGCCCGCCCCTGCCGGGTGTCGGCGATGACGTTGGACGACGTCCGTCTGCCGTGCACGGCGTCGGTCCTCACCCGCAGCTTCAGGCCGCCCTTGCGCGCGGCCTTCACCAGTGCGGCGCCCACCGCGTGCGTCGGGCCGACGACCGGGATCGCGGCCGGCCTGGACAGCGTCCCGTTCACCGGCCCCTTCTCCCCCGGCTTGTTGAAGATCACCACGGCGGAGGCGCCGGCCGCCCGCGCCCTGGCGGCCTTGGCCGCGAACGTGCAGGTGCCCCGCTGGACGAGCGCGATCGAGCCCTTCGCGAATCCCTTGAAGTCGGCGGCCTCGCAGCCGCTCGTCCCCTCGCCCTTGGCGGGGACGTCCACCGGCGCCGCCGGCGCCGTCACATCGCCGGAACCGGAGTAGGCGAGCGTGAGGAAGTCGGCCTCCCGCTTGTAGGACGCCTTGGACGGCGTCGTCCGCGCGAGCTTCGCCTGCGACCGCTCCTGCCAGTACGGGTAGGTGAACTTCAGCACCTTCGGCGAGAACCCGGCCTTCTTCAACCGTCCGGTGACGTACCGCACGGACACGTCGTAGCCGGCCCTCCCCGCCGCGCGGTTCCCGCCGTTGTAGTCGGCGATCTCCTGGAACGCGGACAGGTGCGGCTCGACGTCCTTCAACGTGACCAGCGCCGCGAGATCGGGCCGCGCCCGCGCGGCCCCGGCCGGCGGCAGGGCGGCGGGCAGGAACAGCGCGGGCAGCGCGACGGCCGTGCCGAAGAGGAGCCTGCGGGCGACGAACAGCCTGCGGCCGGTGAGGAGCATGCGCACGTGCACTCCAGCGGGCGGAGTAGGGAGCGGACCAGCGCGATCCTCACCCCGCGCCCCGCCCGCCTCAAGCAGCCGCGGCACGGTAAGGCCGTTTCGATACCGGGCTCTTACCAGCTCATTCCCGGCCGGGCCTCATTCCGGCCCGCCGGCCACACCCTCATTCCGGGGAGTGCAGGTCCACCGGGAAGCCGGGCGGGGCCGCCTCCAGCCACGCCAGGAACCCGGTCAGGGCCGCCGCGCCCATCGCCAGCTCCACCGCCAGGTCGCCGTTCCTGACCTCGATGACGCTCACGTCCGGCAGCAGGCCCTCGGCCTCGTCCGGATCCGGGACGCGCCGGTTGGACACGACGAGGCCCCGGCGGTGGATGACCTGCCGGGGCCGTCTGCGGAAACCGAACACGCGGTGCCAGTGCAGGACATCGCCCTTGTAGCGGCCGATGCCGAGCCTCCACACTCCGGGGGCTCCGCCCTCCCGGGGCAGTTCGCGCAGGCTGCACTCCACGGTGCCGCCGCCGCGCGTGAACAGCCAGCGGCGCACCGCCATGGAGACGAACAGCAGCGCCGCCGCCAGAACGAGCGCGGCGAGCACCCCGCCGACGTCCAGTGCCAGGTGCTCGCCCAAATCCCCCGCCGTCCGCCCGAACCTAGACCTCGACGCCCGCCGCGCGCAGCCGCGCCCTGGCGCGCCGCTCCGGCGTCGCGTCCTCGGCCTCGGCGGACAGGGCCTCGTCCAGCGCCCGCTTGGCGTCGTCGACGTCGATCTCTTCGTCCCGCTCGACCTGCTCGGCCAGCACCGAGACCTCGTCGGCGGCGACGGAGAAGAACCCGCTGCCGACCGCCGCCAGGACCGGCGCGCCGCCGTCCGCGGGCTCGATCTTCACCACGCTGCCGTCGAGGAGGACGCCCAGCACCGGGGCGTGCCCCGGCAGGATACCGAGCGAGCCCTCAATGGTCTGCGCGACCACCATCTTGGCCTCGCCGGACCAGACCTCGCGCTCCGGCGAGACCAGCCCGACCTTCAGGGTTGCCACGTCATTCCCTCCGACTACTGGAGCGGATCCGGCGGGCCGCCCCGGGCGCGAGGCCCGGGCGTGGCCCGCCGGAGCGGACTACTTCTCCAGCTCCTTGGCCTTCTTCTCGACATCCTCGATGCCGCCGCACATGAAGAACGCCTGCTCGGGGAGATGGTCGTACTTGCCCTCCGCGATCGCCTTGAACGAGGAGATCGTCTCGTCCTTCGGCACCGTCTCACCGGGCTGGCCGGTGAACTGCTCGGCCACGTACATCGGGTGCGACAGGAAGCGCTCGATGCGCCGCGCCCGCTGGACGGTGACCTTGTCCTCCTCGGAGAGCTCGTCGATGCCGAGGATCGCGATGATGTCCTGCAGCTCCTTGTACTTCTGCAGGATCCGGATCACTTCCTGGGCGACCTCGTAGTGCTCGTTCCCCAGGATCTGCGGGTCCATGATCCGCGAGGTGGAGTCGAGCGGGTCGACCGCCGGGAAGATGCCCTTCTCGGAGATGCCTCGCGACAGCGTCGTGGTGGCGTCCAGGTGCGCGAACGTGGTGTGCGGCGCCGGGTCGGTGATGTCGTCGGCGGGCACGTAGATCGCCTGCATCGAGGTGATCGAGTTACCGCGCGTCGAGGTGATCCGCTCCTGGAGCACGCCCATCTCGTCGGCCAGCGTCGGCTGGTACCCCACCGCGGACGGCATGCGCCCGAGCAGCGTGGACACCTCCGAACCGGCCTGCGTGAACCGGAAGATGTTGTCGATGAACAGCAGCACGTCCTGGTTCTGCACGTCGCGGAAGTACTCCGCCATCGTCAGCGCGGACAGCGCCACCCGCAGCCGGGTGCCCGGCGGCTCGTCCATCTGGCCGAACACCATCGCGGTGTCCTTGAGGACGTCCGCCTCGTCCATCTCCACCCAGAGGTCGTTGCCCTCACGGGTGCGCTCGCCCACTCCGGCGAACACCGAGGTGCCACCGAAGTTGCGGGCGACGCGGCGGATCATCTCCTGGATGAGGACGGTCTTGCCCACACCCGCGCCGCCGAACAGGCCGATCTTGCCGCCCTTGACGTACGGGCACAGCAGGTCGATGACCTTGATGCCGGTCTCCAGCATCTCGGTCTTGGACTCCAGCTGGTCGAACGGCGGAGCACCGCGGTGGATGCCCCAGCGCTCGTTGACCTCCAGCGAGGCGGTGGGGACGTCCAGCGCCTCGCCGAGGGCGTTCCACACGTGGCCCTTGGTGATGTCGCCGACCGGCACCGCGATCGAACGGCCCGAGTCCGTCACCGGAGCGCCGCGGACGAGGCCGTCCGTCGGCTGCATCGAGATCGCCCTGACCATGTTGTCGCCGAGGTGCTGGGCGACCTCGAACGTCAGGGTCTTCGCCTCGCCGCCCAGGGTGACCTGCGCGTTGAGGGCGTTGTAGATCTCCGGGATGGCGTCGGCGGGGAACTCCACGTCGACGACCGGGCCGATGACACGGGCGACGCGCCCGGTCGCGGTCGCCGTCTCTACCTGAGCAGTCATACCCTTCTCACTCCCCGCCAGAATCGGCGAGCGCGTCAGCGCCACCGACGATCTCGCTGATTTCCTGGGTGATCGCCGCCTGCCGCGCCTGGTTCATCTGGCGCGTGTAGACCCCGATCAGTTCGTTGGCATTGTCGGTCGCCGACTTCATGGCCCGCCGGACCGACGCCTGGAAGGACGCCGCCGACTGAAGCAGCATGTGGAAGATGCGGCTCTCGATGTAGTTCGGCAGGAGCAGGTCGAGCGCGGCCTGGGCGGACGGCTCGAACTCGTACGCCGGCGGGACCTTGGAGGACTCGGCCTCCTCGATCTCCAGCGGCATCAGCCGGGTGACCCGGACGGTCTGGGTCAGCATCGAGACGAACTCGGTGTAGACCACGTGGATCTCCCCGACCCCGCCCTCGGCGTCGGTCTTGAGGAAGTCCTCGGCCAGCCGCCGCCCGATCCGCTCGGCGTTGCCGAAGACGGGACGGTCGCTGAACCCGTTCCAGGACTCGGCGACGTCCCGGTCCCGGAACCGGTACCAGGTGATGCCCTTGTTGCCGACGACGTAGGGGACCGGCTCGCGGCCCTCGTCCCGCAGCGCCTTGATCAGCGACTCCGCCTCGCGGATGACGTTGGCGTTGTAGGCGCCGCAGAACCCGCGGTCGCTCGTGATGATCAGCACGGCGCTGCGGTTGTCGGCCGGCTGCTCCTCCAGCAGCGGATGGTCGATCCCGACGTGGTGGCTCACCAGCGCGGTCAGGGCCTGCGTGATCTGGTCGGCGTACGGCTTGGAGGCCGCCACCGCCTGCTGGGCCTTGACGATCCGCGACGTGGCGATCATCTCCTGGGCACGAGTGATCTTGGCGGTCGACTTGACCGTCTTGATCTTCTGCCGGAGTTGGCGAAGCTGTGCGGCCATGGCCGTCAGCCCTTCTTGACGCGGGTGATCGTCTCCTGCTTGACGTCCTCGTCCTCGATCGCCTCGACGGGCTCCTCGGCGAGCAGCTCTCCCTCGCTGGTCTGGAAGCCCTTCTTGAACTCCGTGATGGCGTTCTTGAGGCTGGTGAAGCCGTCGTCGGACAGCTTGCCGGTCTCGCGGATGGAGGTCAGCACGCCGCTCTCCTCGCGCTCGACGTAGTCGAGGAACTCGCGCTCGAAGCGGCGGATGTCGGCCACCGGGACGTCGTCCAGCCCGCCGGAGGTGCCGGCCCACACGGACACGACCTCCTGCTCGACCGGGAACGGGCTGCCCTGGGGCTGCTTGAGCAGCTCGACCAGCCGGGCGCCGCGGTCCAGCTGCGCACGCGACGCGGCGTCCAGGTCGGACGCGAACGCGGCGAACGCCTCCAGGTCGCGGTACTGCGACAGCGCCAGGCGCAGCGTGCCGGCGACGGTCTTCATCACCTTGATCTGCGCATCGCCGCCGACCCGGGAGACCGAGATGCCGACGTTGATCGCCGGCCGGACGCCCTGGTTGAACAGGTCGGTCTCCAGGAAGCACTGCCCGTCGGTGATCGAGATGACGTTCGTCGGAATGTAGGCCGACACGTCGCTGCCCTTGGTCTCGATGATCGGCAGGCCCGTCATCGAGCCGCCGCCCATGTCGTCCGACAGCTTCGCGCAGCGCTCCAGCAGCCGGGAGTGCAGGTAGAAGACGTCACCGGGGTAGGCCTCGCGGCCCGGCGGGCGGCGCAGCAGCAGCGACACCGCGCGGTAGGCCTCGGCCTGCTTCGACAGGTCGTCAAAGATGATCAGGACGTGCTTGCCCTGGTACATCCAGTGCTGCCCGATCGCGGACCCGGTGTAGGGGGCGATGTACTTGTAGCCCGCCGGCTCGGAGGCGGGAGCCGCCACGATCGTGGTGTACTCCAGCGCGCCGGCCTCCTCCAGGGAGCGGCGCACGTTGGCGATCGTGGAGCCCTTCTGGCCGATCGCGACGTAGATGCAGCGGACCTGCTTCTTCTCGTCGCCGGACTCCCAGTTCTCCTTCTGGTTGATGATGGTGTCCACGGCGACCGTCGTCTTGCCGGTCTGCCGGTCACCGATGATCAGCTGCCGCTGGCCGCGGCCGATCGGCGTCATCGCGTCGATGGCCTTGATGCCGGTCTGCAGCGGCTCGCTCACCGACTGCCGCTGCACGACCGTGGGGGCCTGCAGTTCGAGCGCGCGGCGCTCGGTCGTCTCGATCGGCCCTTGGCCGTCCAGTGGGTTGCCCAGCGCGTCCACGACGCGGCCCAGGAAGCCGTCGCCGACGGGGACCGAGAGGACCTCGCCGGTCCGGCGGACCTTCTGGCCCTCTTCGATCTTGCTGAAGTCACCCAGGACAACGGCGCCGATCTCACGTACGTCCAGGTTCAGAGCCAGGCCACGGGTACCGTCCTCGAACTCAAGGAGTTCGTTCGCCATCGCGGAGGGCAGGCCCTCGACGTGGGCGATACCGTCGCCCGAATCGACGACGGTGCCGACCTCATCGCGCGCGGCGGCCTCGGGCTCGTACGACTGGACGAAGCGCTCCAGCGCGTTCCGGATCTCGTCCGGACGGATCGTCAGCTCCGCCATGATTCCTCTCTTGCTCCCTATGGGGTCAGCTAGCCGGCGGGTCAGCCGGTGCCGAGCCGCCGGCGGACGTCGTCCAGCCGTCCGGCGATCGTGCCGTCGATGATCTCGTCCCCGATCTGGACCGACAGGCCGCCGATCGAGGTGGGGTCGATCTCGATGTTCAGATGTACTTCGTGGCCGTAGGCGGCGGCCAGCACCGCGGCGAGCCGCGTCCGCTGCTCCGCCGAAAGCGGCGCCGGCGTGCGGACCAGGGCGACCAGCCGCTGCCGTCGCTGGGCGACGAGCTTGCCGTAGTCGGCGAGCCCGCTTTCCAGGCTACGTCCTCGCGGCCGCAGCACCAGTTCGGTGACGAGCGTCAGCGTCGCGTCGGTGACCTTGCCCTCCACCAGCGCGTTGACCAGGCCGAGCTTGCGCTCGTCCGGCAGGCCGGGGTTGGCCAGGGCGCCGCGCAGATCCGGCTCCCCCTCGACGACCCTGGAGAACCGGAACAGCTCGTCCTCCAAGTCGTCGATCCGGCCGTCGGCCTCGGCGCGGGCGGACTCGGCGGTGACCGCGAGGATCTCCACCGCGTCCGACAGCTCCGACGGCCTGGACCAGCGCAGCCGGACGACGTCGGCGACCAGCCCGAGAGCGGCCGGCGACACCTTGCCCTCCAGCAGGATCTGGACGAGCTGCGCCTTCTCGGCACCGTCGCGCGCCGGGTCGGAGACCGCCCGCCGCAGGCCGTGCTCGCGGTCGATCAGGTGCAGCACCGCGAACAGGTCGCCGCCGAGCCGCGCCAGGTCGGCGGAGGAGATCGCGGCCTCCAGCCGTTCCCTGGCCTCGGCCAGCGACGCCCTGCTCACCGCTCCCGTGATGGTCATGATGTGATCTGCTCCTGGGTGCGAGCGCGTTCCTCGAGCTCCTCGAGGAACCGGTCGACGACCCGGCTCTGCCGCGCGCTGTCCTCGAGGGACTCGCCCACGACCCGTCCGGCCAGCTCGACCGACAGGGCCCCGATCTCGGCGCGCAGCGACTGCAGCGCCTGCTGCCGCTCGGCCTCGATCTGCGCCTTGGCGTTCTCGACGATGCGGCGCGCCTCGACCTGGGCCTGCTCCTTGGCCTGGGCGATGATCTGCGCGCCCTGCTCCTCGGCCTTGCGCCGCTCGTTCGACGCCTCGACCGCGGCCGCCTTCTGCTGGGCCTTGTACTGCTCAAGGACCTGCTGGGCCTCCTGTTGCGCCTGCTCGGCCCGTACGAGACCGCCCTCGATCGCCTCGGTCCGCTCCTCCAGCGTCTTCTGGATGCGCGGCGTGAGGATCTTGCCGAGGATGATCAGGACGACCAGGAACGAGAAGATGCCGACGACCAGCTCGAACGGGTGCGGAATGAGAGGGTTGTTCTCCTCCGCCGCCAGGACGGAAGCTGCTGTGATCATGTCTGCAGCCCTTCCTCAGGTTCGGACGGCTACTACTTGATGCCCTGGAAGATGAACGGCGCGACCAGGCCGATCAGGGCGAGCGCCTCGGTAAGGACGAAGCCCAGCAGCATGTTGGTGCGGATGACACCGGTCAGCTCGGGCTGGCGGGCGATGGCGTTCACGCCCTGGCCGAAGATGATGCCGACGCCGATGCCCGGGCCGATCGCCGCGAGGCCGTAACCGATCGAGGTGACGTTACCGCTGAGGGCAGCGAGGTCTCCCATGTTCTTTCCCTTTTCTGTCGGCCGACGGAAGCTCCGCCGGTCTGGGCTTACGAGGTTGTCCGATGGGGTCCGCGGAGCCGGGGGCGTCGCGTGCCCCGCGGTCTTAGTGGTCGGCTTCCAGGCCGCTCTGGATGTACATCGCGGCCAGCATGGTGAACAGGAACGCCTGCAGGAACTGGATCAGCAGCTCCAGCGCCGTCATGGCGATGGTGACGATCACGCCGATGATGCCGACGCCGAATCCGGCGACCGTGGGCTTCTCGAACAGGAACCAGAAGCCGACCAGGCTGAAGAACGCCAGGATCGTGTGGCCCGCGAACATGTTGGCGAAGAGCCGGACCGCGTGGGTGAACGGGGCCAGGACGAAGGTCGAGAGGTACTCGATCGGCACCAGCAGGAAGTAGACGGGCAGCGGCAGGCCGCCGGGGATCATGTTCGTGAAGTACCGGATCCCCTGGTGCCGCAGACCGAGGTAGATCTTGACGATGTAGACGAAGAGCGCCAGGACGATCGGGAACGCGATGTGCGAGGCGATCGGGAACTGGATGATCGGGACGACCGCGAAGATGTTCCAGATCCAGATCAGGAAGAACATCGACATGAGCATCGGCATCCACCGGTCGGTGTTCTTGCCGAGGAACGGGCGGGCGATCTCGTCCCGCACGAACATGTAGCCGACCTCGCCGAGGTTCTGCACGCCCCGCGGCACGAGCTTCGGCTTGGCGAAGGCGCTCCAGAAGAAGACGCAGACCACCAGCGACCCGACGACCGCGAAGACGACGGGCTTGGTCAGCCAAGCGGGGCCGCCGGCGAACAGGGGCGGGAAGTCGAACAGCTCTGGGCCGGGGGCCTGGAACTCATCTCCGCCGGAGGCGAGGACCGTCAGCGCGTTCACGCGGCGTTCCCTTCATCAATGTGGTGATGTTTCACGGAGGCTTCCTCGGCGGCGGGGCCGCTCAGGAGGAGTCGCGACCGAACTTCACGTAGACCAGGTAGACGGCGAGCACGATGCCGATGACCAGGCCGATCGGGACCAGCCAGGTCTGGTGCGTCCACTTGGACAGCAGCCACCCGAGACCGCCCCAGATGAGCATCCCGGAAAGGAGATAGCTGGGCGCGGACCAGGCGGCGTCGGCGAATTCCCGCTGGCCGTCCTCCGGCCGGCGTTTCTGCTCGCTCATCGCGCTCCGGACGATAGCAGGCCATGCCTGCGGTGGTCATATTGGAGTAGTCCGTCATGGGGGAGGACACCGTCCGCGAGCGCATCATCACGGACTCCGGTCCAGGACGTTCTCGGGGTCGTCAATGTAGGGCCTCCGCTGGAGGACGACTCGGAACTCGGCCGCGATCCAGATCAGCGCGAGCCCGATGACCGTCCAGCCGAAGACCTGGGTGTTGAAGATCGAGACACCGTCGATGACCGTGACCAGCACCATCACCGCGAGGATCTTC
This sequence comes from Actinomadura citrea, assembly GCF_013409045.1. Taxonomy (NCBI): domain Bacteria; kingdom Bacillati; phylum Actinomycetota; class Actinomycetes; order Streptosporangiales; family Thermomonosporaceae; genus Actinomadura; species Actinomadura citrea. The sequence continues at coordinate 7,699,111 of NZ_JACCBT010000001.1, forward strand.
ACCGCGTAGCTGGCGAGGGCGCCGAGCATCATGGTCTGCGCCGAGTACTTGGCGGCCCAGGAGACCACCACCGCGCTGAGCGAGAAGAAGGCGATCACCACGACGGAGGCCAGCGCCGCCGCCAGGGCGCCCTTGGCGCCGGCGGCCAGCAGGCCGATCACCACGGCGCCCACCCCGACGACCGACGTCGGGATCGCGGCGCCGCGGAGCATCCGGGCGTCGGAGGTATGCATGAGGGCTCCGGCTGGTCACGTTCAGTGGTCGTCTGTTGTTCGTGAAAGGTATCACAAGCGTCCGGAATGTCCACAATTACCCTAGAGGTAATGCGATCCGGCGCGCGCGACGCTACCGCGCGCGACACCCGCACGAGGGACTGTAGCCGAGCCTGCCCCGTGCCCACGCACGTTCGAGGCGCGCGAACCGGACGTGCCCGATGCCGTCCGGTGGCGCCCCGGCGCAGTTCAGACGGGCATCGAGGGGCGCTCGGCGGGCTGGTCGCCGGCGCCCGGGGCCTTCGCGCGGGCCGACCTGCGGCGACCGGGGATGCGGAGCATCAGCAGCACGCCCGCGACCGCGACGAGCAGGGTGGCGCCGAGGGTGATCCAGGCGGCGTCGAACAGCGCGAGGCCGACCAGCCCGGAGGCCAGCAGCCCGACCCAGAAGTACATGATCAGCACGGCGCGGCGGGTGGAGTGGCCGAGCTCCAGCAGCCGGTGGTGCAGGTGCTGCTTGTCCGGGGCGAACGGCGAGCGGCCCTGGTTGGTGCGCCGCCACACCGCGAGCAGCATGTCCATGAACGGCACCGCCGCCACCGCCGGGACGAGCAGCACCGGGACGAAGAACGGGAACAGGCCGTTGGCGAGGATGGCCGGGTCGAACTGCCCGGTCAGCATGATCGTGGAGGCGCTGAGCAGGAGCCCGATCAGCATCGAGCCGGTGTCGCCCATGAAGATCTTGGCCGGGCTGAAGTTGTGCGGCAGGAAACCCGCGCACATGCCGAACAGCACCGCGGCGATGAGGGTCGCGGCGCTCAGCGTGGTGAGCCCGTTCGTCCTCGACAGCAGGTAGGCGTAGGAGAACAGCGCCAGCGCGGCGATCCCGACGACGCCGGCGGCGAGGCCGTCCAGCCCGTCGATGAAGTTGACCGCGTTGATCGTGGCGACGACGACGAGGACGGTGAGCGGCACCCCGTAGGCGGGCGGCAGCGACAGCGAGTCGCCGGTCGGCAGCGGGATCACGTAGATCTGGATGCCCTGCATGATGAAGATCCCGGCGGCCGCGACCTGCCCGGCGAACTTGGTGAGCGCGTCCACCTCCCAGCGGTCGTCGGCGATCCCGATCAGCACGATCAGCCCGCCCGACAGCAGCAGCGCCTTGCTGACGCTGATCCCGCCGTCGCCGAGGACCTTGCGCATCTCCGGGAGCCCGGTCGCGACCACCAGCGCCGCCACCATCCCGCCGAACATCGCCAGGCCGCCGAGGCGGGGCGTCGGGATCACGTGCACGTCGCGGTCGCGCGGGACGGCCTGCGCGCCGAACCAGACGGCGAACCTGCGCACCGACGGCGTCAGCAGGTAGGCGACGAGAGCGGCGACCAGGATCGTGAGCAGGTACTCCCGCACTCCCCTGCGCCTCCCTTCGCCGATCAACGATGCCTACGTGCCCCGTCCGGGACGGAGTTCACCTTGGTAGACGACCCGCCGGGACGATCAGTTCACGTCGCGACCGGCCAACTGTAGTCCTCCCTGACGGTCGTCCGCGGCATATCGGGCACTACGGGTCCGCCGAACGCACATGATCCCGGCGCCGACGATCATGAGCGCGAGCCCGGCGAGGCACCGGTCGCCCAGCGAGAACGCCCACGGGCCGCTCGCCGCGACGTCGTCCCCGGCGTCGGCGACGACGAGCAGCGTCCCGGCGGCGGCCAGGCCGGCGCCGGTCCCCCGCGGCGGCGCGGGGCGGCGCGCGAGCAGGGGCACGGCGGCGAGCCCGAGGGCCAGGACGGCGGTGCCCGTCCAGTGGCCCGTCCAGCGCGGCGGGACGTACCGCGGCGGCGGGACGGCGATCGCGTGCTTGGGCAGCCGGACCCGGATCCTCATCCCCTCGTGCGGGGCGAGCGCGTTCTGGACGAAGTCGATGGCGTACGGGCCGTCGCGGTCGCGCAGGCACCGGGTCGTCACGCCGGGCGCGCCCGCCCGGCAGGTCGCGTGCCGCAGCGGCACCGGCGCCTGCACCCGGACCGCCGCGTTCCCGATGGGGACGTCCCAGTTCGTCCCGATCGCGTCCCACAGCAGGTCGTCGTGGTCGGCGCGCGGGGTGAACACGCGGCGCACCTCGTACTCGATCACGTAGGCCTGGCGGCCGCGGACCTCGCGGTGCCGGTCGCCGATGCTGATCTGCACGTCGTGCAGGAACCGGGTCGTGCGGACGCGGGCCGGCGCGCCGGTGGAGGAGCTGCTGCTGACGCCCCGGACCTCGTAGAGGCGGTCGCCGCGGCGGAACGGCACGTGCCGGACGATCCCGTGCTCCCCCGCCCGGTCGAAGTCGTAGGTGATCGTCTCCCGCACGTACAGCACGCCGTCGGTACCGATGGTGAGGACGACGTCGTAGGCCGGGATGCTCTCGCCGCGGTAGGCCGGCTCGGGAGGCGGCGCGACACCGGAGGCTCCGGGCGCGGGCTCGGCGCCCGCCTCCCGTCCGGCGCAGGCGGGCAGCCCGAGCACGAGGAACAGCAGCACACCCGCGATGATCGCGGAGCGCCGGACACGGCCAGGCACGTCGGGCATGTTTCCACCGTTGCCGTGATCGTGTCGGTGTAACGCCCCCGATCCGCCCGCCGGGTAAGCCCTTTGCCCCCTGCACGGACGGTCAGAGGAGCCTTGGACGCGTCCAGCGCCGGATCGGTTCGCCGAACCGCCGGATTCGGCCTGCCCCGGTCAGATGTGGCTCCCCGCCAAAAATCGCTGGTAAGGGGCTGCTAGGTTGTCGCTCGCTAACCCCCCAATTCGAACACGGAGGGACCTATGCGGCGAATCGCTGCAGTAGCCCTGACCGCCGGCACGCTGATGGCCGGCATGGCCGCCGTCGGCGCCCCCGCCGAAGCCGCCGCCACCGGCAGCTGGAAGCCGTACGACTCCTACAGCCACGTGGCCTCCTACGGGACCTACACCCGGAGCGGCGGCAGCACCTCCGTCACGGGCTACCTCCTCGACGACAAGACCAACGGCTGGACCTCCTGCGTGCGCTTCAAGTTCACCGAGGGCTCCAAGGTGTACTGGTCACGCTTCAAGATCATCGGCGTGACGTCCAGCGGCACCCGTTACAACTTCGACGGCAAGGCCAAAGTCAAGATCAGCGTGAAGTCGTCCTACGGCAGCCACATGTGGGTGCAGGAGTGCGGCCGGAACAAGAAGACCGGCAAGTACTACTACGGCAAGGGCAAGCAGATCTTCTGATCCGCCCCCCTTTCCGTCTGACGACACAGGCCCCGCCCGACCCGGCGGGGCCTTCGCGTTTCTCGGGCCGCGCCGCCTCCGGCACACCGGCCCAGATCGAACGGATCTTGCCGGCCCGCCCGTCAGTCGGTGCCGGGTTCGTCCTTGTGGAGGGACGGCTTGGGGTTCGGGGCAGGGGATTCCTGGAGGGGCTCAGAGGGCTCTTGAGGGGTCTGCGGAGGTTCTTCCTTGGTGAGGGAAGGCTTGGCCGCCTCGGCGGTGGAGGGGGCCTCTGCGGGCGTCTCGGGCTCGTCCTCTTCGGTGAGCAGGACGCCGACCACGGCGCGGATCTTGTCCTCGGGGACGGCGCCGGCGCGCAGGAGGCGGGGCACGGAGCCGGTCAGGTCGATGATCGTGGACGGGTCGGCGTGGCCGGCGGCGCCGCCGTCCAGGTAGACCGCGACCGAGTCGCCCAGCATCTTCTCGGCCTCGTCGACCGTGCGGGCGGCGGGGCGGCCGGACAGGTTCGCGCTGCTGACGGCGAGAGGGCCCGTCTCCTTGAGCAGTTGGACGGCGAGCTCGTGCATCGGCATCCGGATGGCGACGGTGCCCTTGGTCTCGCCGAGGTCCCACATGAGGTTGGGGTTGGCTCGGCAGACGAGGGTCAGCGCGCCAGGCCAGAACTCGTCGATGAGGTCCTGCCCGTAGGTGCCGAGGTCGTCCACGAGGGCCGTGGCGGCGCGGACGGAGCCGACCAGCACCGGCGGCGGCATCTCGCGGCCGCGGCCCTTGGCGTCCAGGAGGGCGGTCACGGCGGGCGGCATGAAGGCGTCCACGCCGACGCCGTACACGGTGTCGGTCGGCAGGACGATCAGCTCGCCGCGCCGGACGGCCGAGAAGGCCTCGGCGATCCCCCGGGTGCGCTCCATCGGCTCAGAGCAGTCGTAACGTCGGCTCACGGTCGCCCGTCTTCCCATCTGCACAGCGCTCGTCCGGTTTGGCACCGCCCAGGATAGCGGGGCTAGTCGGCGGCCAGACGCGCGGTGACGAAGCGGTCCCGGTTCGCCAGGTCGCGGCGGTTGCGCACGTCGCGCCAGCCGTGCTCCTCCGCGAAGACCCAGTAGACGCCGTTGCCCTGCAGATCGCTGTGCTCGACGGCCGCGTAGCCGCCGGGCCGCAGGAGGCGGCGGGCGGTGCGCTCCACCACGCGGATCGCGTCCAGGCCGTCGTCGCCGCCGCCCCACAGGGCGTCGGCGGGGTCGTGGTCGCGGACGTCGCGCGGGACGTACTCCCACTCGCTCATCGGGATGTACGGGGGGTTGCTGACGACGAGGTCGACGGTGCCGTCCAGCTCGGTGAGCGCGGCGGCGAAGTCGTCCAGGTGCAGGCGGACGCGGCCCCGCTCGTCCAGCTCCTCCACGTTGCGGGTCGCGTGGACGAAGGCGGTCGGGTCCTTCTCGACGGCGTGGACGCGGGCGCGGGGGGCCTCCAGCGCGATGGACAGCGCGATCGCGGCGGAGCCGGTGCCGAGGTCGACGACGAGGGGGTCGCGGACGTCCATGTCGCGCAGCGTCTCCAGTGCCCAGCCGACCATCACCTCGGTCTCCGGGCGCGGCACGAACACGCCGGGCCCGACCTTCATCTCCAGGTAGCGGAAGAACGCCCGGCCGGTGATGTGCTGCAGCGGCTCCCCCGCCTCGCGGCGCGCGACGAACTCCCAGAACCGGGCGTCGAACGCGCTGTCGGGGACGCCGTGCAGCTCCGAGCGCCGCACCCGGTGCACGGCCGCCGCGAGCTCCTCGGCGTCGGCGCGGGGCGAGGCGGCGCCCGCGTCGGCGAGCCGCGCGGTGGCCCTGGCGATCTCGTCGAGCAGCAGGTTCATGATCCTTGTGCTTCGGCCAGGCGGCGTTCCATCTCGGCGTCGACCAGCGCCTGGGTGACGTTCTGGAGGTCGCCGTCCAGCACCTGGTCGAGGTTGTAGGCCTTGTAGCCGACCCGGTGGTCGGAGATCCGGTTCTCCGGGTAGTTGTAGGTGCGCACCCGCTCGGAGCGGTCCACGGTGCGGACCTGGCTCTTGCGCTCGGCGGAGGCGGCCGCGTCGGCCTCCTCCTGCGCCATCGCCAGCAGCCGGGACCGCAGGATGCGCAGCGCCTGCTCCTTGTTCTGCAGCTGGCTCTTCTCGTTCTGGCAGGAGACGACGACGCCGGTCGGCAGGTGCGTGATGCGGACCGCGGAGTCGGTCGTGTTGACGCTCTGCCCGCCCGGCCCGGACGAGCGGTACACGTCGATGCGCAGGTCGTTCGGGTCGATCTGGACGTCGACGTCCTCGGCCTCGGGCGTCACCAGGACGCCGACGGCGCTGGTGTGGATGCGCCCCTGCGACTCGGTCGCGGGCACCCGCTGCACCCGGTGGACGCCGCCCTCGAACTTCAGCCGCGTCCAGACCCCGTCCTCCTGGGCGCCCCTGGCCTTCACCGCGACCGTGACGTCCTTGTATCCGCCGAGGTCGGAGGGGTGGGAGTCGAGGATCTCGGTCTTCCAGCCGACGCGCTCGGCGTAGCGGAGGTACATCCGCAGCAGGTCGCCGGCGAACAGCGCCGACTCCTCGCCGCCCTCACCCGCCTTGACCTCCAGGATGACGTCCTTGCCGTCGCTCGGGTCGCGCGGGACGAGCAGCCGCCGCAGCCGCTCCTCCAGTTCCGCGCGGCGCTTTCCGAGGTCCTCGGCCTCGGCGGCGAACGCGGCGTCCTCGCCGGCCAGCTCACGGGCGGTGCCGAGGTCGTCCTCGGTCGCGGACAGCTCGCGGTGCGTCTCGACGATCGGGCGCAGCTCCGCGTAACGCTTGCCGAGCTTGCGCGCCAGGCTCTGGTCGGCATGGACGGACGGGTCGGCGAGCCGTTCCTCGATGCCCGCGTATTCGCTGATCAGATCGTCGAGATTCACGCTGTGTCCTGGCCCGTTGCGGCGCGGGGACGGGCGCCCCCGCACCGGTTTCGGACGGCCCGGGAACCTGTGAGTCCCCGGGCCGCCCCTGATGTCCGCCGTGCGGTTCGCCCTACTTGTCGGCCTTCTTCTTGCCGAAGCGCTGCTCGAAGCGCGCGACCCGGCCGCCGGTGTCGAGGATCTTCTGCTTGCCCGTGTAGAACGGGTGGCAGTTCGAGCACACGTCCGCGTGGATCACGCCGTTGGCGGCGGTGCTGCGGGTCTCGAAGGTGTTGCCGCACGTACACGTCACGGTCGTGACGACGTAGTTCGGGTGGATGTCGGGCTTCATGGGTTCTCCTCGCCTCAGGCGGTCGCCGGGCGCCCCCGAATCCGCATGGCGATGCCATGGGAGATGTGGGAGGCGTGAACCGGTACCGCAGCGGTTGCACACCAAGTGTGCCAGATACCCGAACGCGGCGAGGTCACCGGGCATTCCCGATCTAGGGGCCACCCACCCGGGCCGGGCGGGTGGAAGGCGCTCTGGCGCCTGGAGGCCGGACGAGCACGAAGACCTCAGCCGTGGCGTGAGGACCGCCCGGCTCGTGACGGGGGTTCCAGGGGGTCGCCCCCTGGGAAGACACGGCTAGCTCAGCCCCAGGTAGGCCAGCACCGCCATGACGCGGCGGTGCCCGCCCTGCGCCGGCTGCAGGCCCAGCTTCATGAAGATGTTGGAGATGTGCTTCTCCACGGCGCCCTCGGTGACGACGAGGTCCGCGGCGATGGCGCCGTTCGAGCGTCCCTGCGCCATCAGCCCGAGCACCTCGCGCTCGCGCGGGGTCAGCGTCTCCAGCGGGTCGCCGGTGCGGCGCCGGCCGAGGAGCTGCCCGATCACCTCGGGGTCGATGACCGTCCCGCCGGCGGCGATGCGGCGCACCGCATCGATGAACTCCTCGACGTCCGACACCCGCTCCTTCAGCAGGTAGCCGACGCCCTGGGCGCCGCCGCCGATGAGGTCCGTGGCGTAGCGCTCCTCCACGTACTGGGACAGGACGAGGATCGGCGTGCCCGGGCGGCGCTCCCGGACGGCGAGGGCCGCGCGCAGCCCCTCGTCGGTGAACGAGGGCGGCATCCGGACGTCCACGATGGCGAGGTCGGGGGCGTGCTCCTCGACGAGCCCGGGCAGCCCCGGGCCGTCGCCCACGGTCGCCACCGTCTCGATCCCGGCGTCGGCGAGCAGCCGGACGAGCCCTTCCCGCAACAGCACCGAGTCCTCGGCGATCACTACCCGCATCCGCCCATTATCGGGCTCGGCGCGGCGCCGCGTGCCGCGATCACCACGTGCAGGGCAGATCCGCCCGGATGATCGTGGGGCCGCCGGGCGGGCTGTCCACGATCAGCAGGCCGTCGATCGTCGCCGCCCGGTCGGCCAGCCCGGCCAGGCCGCCCTCCGGCCGCGCGACCGCGCCGCCCATCCCGTTGTCGATCACTTCGACGACCACCCAGCGGTCCTCGCGGACCACGCGGACGGACGCGCGGGTCGCGCGGGCGTACTTGGCGATGTTGGCCAGCGACTCGGCGACGATGAAGTAGGCGATGCTCTCGACCGCCGCCGGCGGGCGCTCCGGCAGGTCGACCTCCACCTCGACGGGGACGGGGGCGCGCCCGGCCAGCCCGGACAGCGCCGGGTCCAGACCGCGGTCGGTGAGGATCGCCGGGTAGATCCCGCGGGCGAGGTCGCGCAGCTCGGAGATCGCCTCCCGGGTGCCCGCGTGGGCCTGCTCGATCAGCGCCCGCGCGCCCTCGGGGTCCTCGTCCAGCTTGGCGCGGGCGCGGCCGATGTCCATCGCCACGGCCAGCAGCCGCTGCTGCGCCCCGTCGTGCAGGTCCCGCTCGATGCGGCGCCGCTCGAACTCGGCCGCGTCCACCCCGCGGGCGCGGCTGGCCCGCAGGTGCTCGGTCCGCTCGCGCAGCGCGGCGTTCTCGGCCTGCGACGGGCTCGGGCCCAGCATCAGCGCGGCGAACGCGGCGTGCCCCATCGCCATGACGCGCGTCACGTACATCGCCGGGACGAGGAGCACCAGGCCGAGGAGCGACATCGGCAGCGCCTCGACGGGGTTGCCCGCCCAGTACGAGACCCCGAAGTTGATCTCGGCGCCGCCGCCCGCCGCCACGATCGCCGGGAGGAACAGCAGCGTGCCCGTCCCGGCCCACGCCGTCACCGACACGACGAACTCCACCAGCGTGATCGGGAACAGCACGGCCAGGTAGGCCAGGTCCTTCCAGGTGGCCGGGTCCCCCGCCATCGCCTTGAGCTTGGCCAGCGGGTTGCGGCCCTCCGGCACGCGCCGGTAGGGGCTCGGGATCCGGACGCCGAACGCCGCCAGGACGAACCGCCGCTCCAGCACCGCGCCGAACCGCCAGGCGAGCATCAGCAGCGCCAGCAGCGGGAGGCCCACCCAGATGATCAGCAGTGCGACCGACAGGGTCAGCCCGACGGCGAGGACGACGAACCAGCCGAGCCCCCAGGCCAGGCTGACGCCCAGATACACCGCCGAACGCCAGGTCAGCGAGGACTTCACCATCGCGAGCGGATGCCAGGACCGGTTCATGACGGACGTCGACCCGCCGCCGGCCCGTGTCGCCGTCGCCCACCGCGCCGCGGCCCACTGGACGGCGGCGCCGCCCACCGCACCGCCGTCCTTGCTCAGCTCGCCCACGTCGTCCCTCCGTGCCGCTCCGACCTGCGTTGGCCCTTCCGTCCTACGTGTCAAGCGTGCCGGGTGCGGGGCGGGGCCGCCATGACGTCCGCCGCCCGATCAGAGGTGGGGCTAACCCCACCCTCCCCCTGCCGCGCGGCCCGCCCGCGGGACGGCGACGCCCCCGCCCGGAGGACCGGACGGGGGCGTGCGCGGCGCGTCTCAGCGATCGTCGGAGACGGTCGTCTTCTGCACCTGGAGCAGGAACTCGGCGTTGGACTTGGTCTCCTTCATCTTCTCGATGAGGAGCTCCAGCGCCTGCTGCGTGTCGAGCGCGTGCAGCACCCGGCGCAGCTGCCAGACGACCCGCAGCTCCTCCGGAGCCATGAGGATCTCCTCCTTGCGGGTGGAGGACTGGTCGACGTCCACCGCCGGGAAGATCCGCTTGTCCGCGAGCGACCGGTTGAGCTTCAGCTCCATGTTGCCGGTGCCCTTGAACTCCTCGAAGATGACCTCGTCCATGCGGGACCCGGTCTCCACCAGCGCGGTGGCGAGGATCGTCAGCGAGCCGCCGTTCTCGATGTTGCGCGCCGCGCCGAAGAACCGCTTCGGCGGGTACAGCGCGGTCGAGTCGACACCGCCGGACAGGATGCGGCCGGACGCGGGCGCCGCCAGGTTGTAGGCCCGGCCCAGGCGGGTGATCGAGTCGAGCAGCACCACGACGTCGTGGCCGAGCTCCACGAGCCGCTTGGCGCGCTCGATGGCCAGCTCCGCGACCGTGGTGTGGTCCTCGGCGGGACGGTCGAAGGTCGAGTGGATGACCTCGCCCTTCACCGTCCGCTGCATGTCGGTGACCTCTTCCGGACGCTCGTCCACGAGGACGACCATCAGGTGGCACTCCGGGTTGTTCTTGGTGATCGCGTTGGCGATCGCCTGGAGCACCATCGTCTTGCCGGCCTTCGGCGGCGACACGATCAGGCCGCGCTGGCCCTTGCCGATCGGCGACACCAGGTCGATGATCCGGGTCGTCAGGATGCCCGCGTCGGACTCCAGGCGCAGCCGCTCCTGCGGGTACAGCGGGGTCAGCTTGCTGAAGTCGACGCGGCCCTTGGCCTGGTCGGGCTCCACCCCGTTGACGGTGTCGAGGCGGACCAGCGCGTTGAACTTCTCGCGCCGCTCGCCCTCGCGCGCCTGCCGGACGGCGCCGGTGATGACGTCGCCCTTGCGCAGCCCGTTCTTGCGGACCTGCGCCAGCGAGACGTACACGTCGTTCGGGCCGGGCAGGTAGCCGGTCGTCCGGACGAAGGCGTAGTTGTCGAGGATGTCGAGGATGCCCGCGACGGGGATGAGGACGTCGTCCTCGGTGACCACCGGCTCCTCGTAGCGCTCGCGGCCACGGCCGCGGTTGCGCTCCCGGAACCGGCGCCCGCGACGGCCCCGGCCGCCGCCGTCGTCATCGTCGTGCTGGCCGCCGCCGCCCTGACCGCCGCCGCCACCCTGACCGCGCTGGCGGCCGCCGCCCTGGTCACCGCGGTCACCACGCTCACCGCGGTCACCACGGTCGCCGCGGTCGCCCCTGTCGCCACGCTCACCACGGTCGCCCCGCTCGCCCCGGTCGCGGCCCTCGCCGCGCTCCCGGCTGCCGCGCTGCCGCTGGCGGCCGCCGCCTTCCCGGCCCTCGCGGCCGTCGCGGTTGCCGTCCCGGCCGCCCTGCGACTCGCCGTCCTCGGCGTTCTGCTCGCGACCCTGCTCGCGCCCCTGGTCCCGGCTCTGCCGGTCGCCGCGTCCCTCGGAAGCTCCCCGCTCCTGCTTCTCGCCCCGCTGCCGACCGCCCTGCCGGTCGGCCTTCTCCTGCTTGTCGCCCTGGACGGCCTTCTCGGCCGTGCCGGACTGCGCCTCGGGCGCGGCCGCGTTCTCGGACGCGGGCGCGGCCACGGGCGCGGCGTCGGCGATGGTGACCTGCTCGTCGGGCACCTCGCGCTTGGCCGCGGCGCGGCCGCGGCGCGGCCGCTCGGCCGTCACCGGGGCAGCGGCTCCCTGCTCGCCCCCCGCCGAGCCCTGCCCCTGGCCGCCCTGCTTCTCCTGAATGGCGGCGATGAGCTGGCTCTTGCGCATCCCGGTCGTGCCGGTGATGCCGAGGCTGGACGCGAGTGCCTTGAGCTCGGGGAGCACCATGGCCGACAGGCCGGTGCCGCGGCGGCGCCGGGGGGCGGCGGGCTCCGCGCCGGCCGGAGCGGCGGCGGGTTCCGTGCTGGTTGCGTCCGTAAGGAGTTCGCTGGATTCGCTCACTAAGGGTCCTTCCCAGGGCGCGGGCGTTGGCCGGCGTTCGGCCAGTCGACCCGGTGGTGCGGCCCGGCGGGGGCGCCGGATCGGGCTCCGCTGATCACGATGGAACCGGGATCTGCGTGTTCTGGGCACAGCCAGATGGTGGACGGGACGTTCCGCTCGTGCGTGTCCCCGGTACCGCCACGTCCGAAGTTTCGCTGGAATGCCTGACAACGGGAAGTCACGGTGTCGGGGAGCCTGGTACGCGGGACCGACACGACCGGAGGGCCGAAAAGGTGACGCGCGGCTGACGAGCACGCTGCCCCGAACGGGGCATCTGGTGCGGCAATCAGCCTAACATCACCAGGGCACACTGCTATTCCCCAGAGGTCGATGTCTTCGCATTTTACCTAGCGAGATCCTGCCGGACCTGCACCGGCCGGAGCGACGCGCGTCCCCCGCCCCCGGCGCCGCCGTCAGTCCCGGTTACTCGGATTCTCCGGTCATCACGCGTGCGCCGCGGGTCGCGACGTCCAACGGGTGCTCGTGCCAGCCTTTACCCACTTCGCCGCCCATCGAATCAACCTGCGATGCGGTTGTGAAGGCCAGGACAGTGGGCCCCGCGCCGGAAATCACCGCCGGCACGCCCGCGTCCCGCAGCCGCGCGACGAGTGCCGCCGATTCGGGCATGGCCGGGGCGCGGTAGTCCTGGTGGAGCCGGTCCTCGGTCGCGTCGAGCAGGATGCCGGCGTCCAGGCCGCCGGTGAGGGCCGCGACGAGCAGCGCGGCGCGTCCCGCGTTGGCGGCGGCGTCCCCGTGCGGGACGGTCTCGGGCAGCAGGCCGCGGGCCCGCTCCGTCGCGAGCCGCTGCTCGGGAACGAAGGCGACAACCTGCCTGACCTGCGACTCCAGCCGCACCGACCGGGGGCCGCCAGGCGTCGTCCAGGCGACGGTCAGGCCGCCGGCGAGGCACGGCGCCACGTTGTCGGGGTGCCCCTCGATCTCCGTCGCGAGGCGCAGCGCCCCGGCGTCGTCGAGGAGCTTCCCGGCGGGGTGCAGCGCGCGGCCCGCGACGATCCCGGCGACGATCGCGGCCGACGAGGAGCCGAGGCCGCGGCTGTGCGGGATGCGGTTGCGGCAGCGCAGCCGGAGCCCGTCCGGGCGGGCGGGACCGGTTCCGGCCAGGTCGTCCAGCACGTCGAAGGTCCGCCGCAACACCCGCACGATCAGGTGCCGCTCGGCGCGGTCGGCGACCTCGGCGCCCTCGCCGTCCACCTCGATGGACAGACCCGCCCCGGTCGCCTCGACCTCGACGTCGTCGTGCAGGTCCAGCGCAAGGCCGAGCGAGTCGAATCCCGGGCCCAGGTTGGCGCTGGTGGCGGGCGTCCGCACCAGCACCGGGCCGTCCTGCCAGCCCACCTCAGGTGAGGCCGAGCTCGGACGCGGCGGAGTGCGCGTCGACCTTGATGGTCGTCGGCGCGGGCGCCCCGGAGATGGCCCAGTCGGGGTCCTTGAGGCCGTTGCCCGTCACCGTGCAGACGACCCTGGATCCGGCCGCGAGCCCGCCACGCTCGCTCACCTGCAGCAGGCCGGCGACGCTCGCCGCGGAGGCGGGCTCCACGAAGACGCCCTCCTCCCGGGCGAGGAGCCGGTAGGCGGCGAGGATCTGCCGGTCGGTGACCGAGTCGATCGCGCCGCCGGACTCGTCACGCGCGGCGACCGCGAGGTCCCACGAGGCGGGGTTGCCGATGCGGATCGCGGTGGCGATGGTCTGCGGCTTCAGGACGGGCTCGCCCTTCACGAACGGCGCCGCGCCGCTCGCCTGGAAGCCCAGCATGCGCGGGGTGCGCGAGGCGGCGCCGTCCTTGGCGTACTCCTTGTAGCCCATCCAGTACGCGGAGATGTTTCCGGCGTTGCCGACGGGCAGGCAGTGGACGTCGGGCGCGTCGCCGAGCGTGTCCACGATCTCGAACGCGGCCGTCTTCTGGCCCTGCAGCCGGTACTTGTTGACCGAGTTGACGAGCGCCACCGGGTAGTCGACCGACAGCTTGCGCGCCAGTTCGAGGCAGTCGTCGAAGTTGCCGTCCACCTGGAGGAGCCGGGCGCCGTGCACCAGCGCCTGCGCCAGCTTGCCCATCGCGATCTTGCCGTTGGGCACCAGGACCGCGCAGGTCATCCCGGCCCGCACCGCGTACGCGGCGGCGGACGCGGAGGTGTTGCCGGTCGAGGCGCAGATGACGGCCTTGGCGCCGTCCTCGGCGGCCTTGCTGATCGCCATCGTCATGCCGCGGTCCTTGAACGACCCGGTCGGGTTGGCGCCCTCGACCTTGAGGAACACCTCGCAACGGGTCAACTGGGAGAGCCGCTGGGCGGGCACCAGGGGGGTACCGCCCTCCAGCAGGGTGACGACGGGCGTCGCGTCCGTCACCGGAAGCCGGTCGCGGTACTCCTCGATAATGCCGCGCCACGCGCGGGCGTTCGCGTTCACTCGGTCTCCTCGGCTGACCTGCGATGTTCGCCCGGAGTCTACCGGGACCGGCCCCGCCTCACTCGTCTCCCTCGACGCGCATGACGCTCGTCACGCCGCGGACGATCTCCAGCTCGCGCAGGCCCGCCACCGTCGCCGACAGCGCGGCGTCCGGCGCCCGGTGCGTCACGACGACGAGCTGCGCCTCCTCGCCCGAGCCCACCTGCCGGACGGCCTGGATCGACACCCCGTGCCTGGCGAACTCCTCGGCGACCGTGGCGAGCACGCCGGCCTCGTCCGTCACGTCCACCTCGATGTAGTAGCGGGTGACGGTCTCGCCCATCGGCAGCACCGGCAGCTTCGCGTACGTGACCTCCACTGGGCCGGGCGTACCGCCGACCACGTTGCGGGCGACCGCGACGAGGTCGCCGAGGATCGCCGACGCCGTCGGAGCGCCGCCGGCCCCCGCGCCGTAGAACATCAGCGAGCCCGCCGACTCCGCCTCGACGAACACCGCGTTGTAGGCCTCGCGGACGCTCGCCAGCGGGTGCGACCTGGGAATCATCGCCGGATACACGCGGACCGACACCCCGCGGCCGTTCCGGCCGTCCTGCGAGGGGATGCGCTCGCAGATGGCCAGAAGCTTGACGACGCAGTCCATGCCCTGGGCGCCCGCCACATCGGCGGCGCTCACCTCGGTGATGCCCTCGCGGTGGACGTCCGCGGCCGTCACCGGCGTGTGGAAGGCGAGCTGCGCCAGGATCGCCGCCTTGGCCGCCGCGTCGAAACCCTCCACGTCGGCCGTCGGATCGGCCTCGGCGTAGCCGAGCGCCTGCGCCTCCTCCAGCGCCTCGTTGAAGCCGGCGCCGTGCGTGTCCATCTGGTCGAGGATGTAGTTCGTGGTCCCGTTCACGATGCCGAGCACCCGGTGCACGTGGTCGCCGACCAGGGACTCCCGCAGCGGCCGCAGCAGCGGGATCGCCCCCGCCACCGACGCCTCGTAGTACAGGTCGGCGCCGTACTCCCGCGCCGCCGCGAACAGCGTCGCCCCGTCCTCGGCCAGCAGCGCCTTGTTCGCGGTGATGACCGACTTGCCGGTCTTCATCGCCTCCAGCATCAGCGTCCTGGCCGGCTCGATGCCGCCGATCACCTCGATGACGAGGTCGACGTCGTCCCTGGTCACCAGCGTCTGCGCGTCCGTGGTCAGCAGCCCCGGGTCGATGCCCGCGCGCACCCGGTCCGGCCTGCGCACGGCGATCCCGGCCAGCTCCAGGGGGACCCCGACGCGCGCGGCCAGATCGTCCGCCTGCTCGTTCAGCAGCCGGACGACCTCCGTCCCGACCACGCCGCAACCGAGCAGCGCCACGCGCAGTCCGGGTTTCACGCTTCGACCTCCGCATCGAGCCGCAGCAGGTCCTCCGCGCTCTCCCGCCGGATGATCACGCGCGACCTGCCCTCCCTCACCGCCACCACGGCGGGCTTCGGGACATGGTTGTAGTTGCTGGCCATCGACCGACAGTACGCACCGGTCGCCGCCACCGCCACCAGATCCCCCGCCGCAAGATCTTCGGGGAACCACAGGTCCCGCACCACAATGTCGCCGCTCTCGCAGTGCTTGCCGACAAGCCTACTGAGCATGGGGGCGGCGTCGGACGACCTGCTCGCCAGCGCCCCGGTGTACTCGGCGCCGTACAGGGCCGTGCGCAGGTTGTCGGACATGCCGCCGTCCACCGACACGTACGTGCGCAGGCCCTCGACGTCCTTGACCGTCCCGACCTCGTACAGCGTGACGCCGCCCGGGCCGATGATCGCCCGTCCCGGCTCCACGGTCAGCCGCGGCATCGACAGCCCGTACGCCCGGCACTCGCGCGCCACGATGCCGCGCAGCCCGTCCGCGATCGACTTCGGATCGTGCGGCTCCTCGCCCGGCACGTACGCGATGCCGTAGCCGCCGCCCAGGTCCAGCTCCGGAAGCTCGATCCCGTGCTCGTCCCGGATGGCCACCAGCAGCTCGGCCAGCCGGTGCGCGGCCACCTCGAACCCGTCCACCTCGAAGATCTGCGACCCGATGTGGCTGTGCAGCCCCACCAGTTCGAGCTGCTCCAGCTCCAGGACCCGTCTGACCGCCTCCAGGGCCGCCCCGGAACTCCTGGAGAACCCGAACTTCTGGTCGTCGTGCGCAGTGGCGATGAACTCGTGGGTGTGCGCCTCAACACCCGTGGTGACGCGCACCATCACCTTGGGCCGGACACCCATCTCCTGGGCGAGATACCCCACCCGGGCAATCTCCTCGAACGAATCGAGAACGATCCGTCCGACCCCCACCTCCAGGGCCCTCTTCAGCTCCCAGGGCGCCTTGTTGCTCCCGTGCAACGTGATGCGCTCAGTAGGAAACCCTGCCGCGAGCGCCACGGCCAGCTCGCCCCCGCTGCACACGTCGAGGCCGAGCCCCTCCTCCTTCAGCCACCGCGCGACGGCCGTGCACAGGAACGCCTTGCCCGCATAGTGGACGTCCCCGTCGTGGAACGCCGCCACGTACTCCCTGGCGCGGCTCCGGACGTCCTCCTCGTCATAGACGTAGAGGGGCGTCCCGTACTCCTTCGCCAGGTCCCTGACGTCCACTCCCCCGACGGTGAGGACGCCCTCCTCCCGCTTGGAGTTCCGCGGCCACACAGAAGACTCGAGGGCGTTCAGGTCCTCCGCCGGCCCGACCGGATGATCCTCCGGCAGGACGTCGGCATGCCGCGGCCCAGCAGGGTGTACTCGACTCATATCCGCTCTCTAGGGGTCTCACCGATCATGTTCAGCCCGTTGCCGAGGACGACCTTGACGGCCTCCGCCAAGCCGACCCGTCCCGCATGCGCCGCCCGGGGCTCCTCATCGCCCACGGGCAGCGCGGGACAGCGCTCGTGCACCTCGTGGTACGCCCCGGCCACGCTCTCCAAGCACAACATCAGGGGCCTGGCGTCGCGTTCCCGCTCCGCCTGCGCGGCCCGTCCGGGAACGTCCCCCAACGCCCCCAAGAGCTCCTCCGCACCACCCTCGAACGGCCCGGGCCCGACCCCGAGTTCCCGGGCCCAGCGCCCCACCCAACAGGCCCGCGCGTAGGCATAACGCACCGAGAACCCCGGATTCTCGAACGTCCGCGGCCACTCGCTCCACCCGCCCGGCGGCACCCGCGCGACCCCGTAACCAGGATCACGCCGAATGACCTCCACCAGCTCCGGCCCCACCACGACCCTGACGAACCCGGGCCCGGAGACACTCCCCCCGACCCGCCGCGCGATCACCCACGGATCGACGCCGAGCCTCAGCGCCACCGGACTCTCGAAGACCCCGCCGCCCCGCCCGAACACCACGACCTGCTCGGGAACGACGACATCGATCTCCCCCGCGTCCACGGCGTCCCGTACCGCGCGCACGAGAGCATCCCCTGGAGTCATCCTGGTGAGACTAGCCGACCACTATCTGGACACCGCGGCCAGTTTCCGCACCGTCTGGATCAGCTGATTGGGGTCGAACGGCTTCGTCACATACGCGTCGACACCGATCTCGTACCCCCGCCGCACATCATGCTCCTGCGCCCGTGCCGTGATCATCACGACCTTGATGTGCGCGGTCCTCGGGTCCTCCCGCAGCCGCACCGCGGTGACCCACCCGTCCAGCCGGGGCATCATCACGTCCAGCGTGATCACGTCCGGCCCGGCCTCCACCACCTTGTCCAGGCAGTCCTGACCGTCCACCGCGGTCGACACCTCGAACCCCTCCAGTTGCAGGTTCACGGCGATGAGCTGGCGGATCACCTCGTCATCATCGACGACCAGCACGCGTCCCAGTGGCTCGGTCACGGCCTCGAAGTTAGCCCACTCCACCCCCCGAACGCACGGCAAACCTCCCCGTGCGCGTCACCCCGCCAACCCTGGTAACCTCATACCGCGTCGCGCCCCCTTAGCTCAGGGGATAGAGCAACGGCCTCCGGAGCCGTGTGCGCAGGTTCGAATCCTGCAGGGGGCACCCACAAACGATCAGCCGGTTCCCGCCCTTGACCAGCGGAAACCGGCTCTCGTCGTTCTTGGGCCATGTGACACCAGAGGCCACCACAGGACGCCGTATGCCACGGCACGCGTTCCATCTGTGTTCCAGGCTTCGAGTAGCGCCTCTGAGAAGAACAGGACCCCCGGAGGTCATAGGTCCGGGGGTCCTTGCGCTCAACGCCCCTCTGGGGCGGAGCTCGGTCTCCTGTTGGGTTAGTCCGGGCGGCCGGTTCGCTCTACGGCCTTGCTGCGTCCCTTCTTGGGGCGGGCCACAGCTTTTCTCCTATCCCGATCACTTTGCCTCGATTCACCCTTACCGACCTGATCGGGCTTGCCTTGCCCGGCTTGGGTGCTGTCATTCACCCCACAGGGGTCACCTTCGATCTGGACCAACCCGAACAGAACAACTTTGAACCGCTGAAAGCGGAGCACCTTGGCGGCTGCCATCGTGGCAACGACCCCCAAGAACAGGGCTCCGATGACGAGCAGTACGTCGTCTGTTCCCAAGCCGATCGCGAGTGGCATGCGATCGGCCATAGCTGGTCTAGACCCTCTTCTCCACACTCCGGCCCACGACGGACCACCTCCTTCACTTCCGGACATCCTGCACATCCGAGCGTACGCCAGCCCCCATGGTTACAGGGGCTTTTCGCCGAGGGCCTCGTCTATGAGGCCCTCCCACAAGTGGTCTTGGCCAGCAATGACCTTGGCGTAGATCTTCAGCAGCACCTCCACACTGTGACCGGCCCACTCGGCGACCTGGGTGGGCGGGACGCCGGCGTTGAGTCGTAGGGAGACGCCAGCGTGCCGTAGGTCGTACGGGCGCCTGGCGAGGTCCGACGCTTCCTCGGCGGGCATCAGGGCGAGCGTGCGCGCCTTGTGCCACGTCCGCCCGTAGCCGGACGGGAGCAGCACTCCCCCGCGCTCAGTGCGGAACAGGCGACCGTCAGGAGCGACGCCATATCGGTTGATGTGGTCCCGCAGGATCCGGCAGAGTTCCGGCGGGATTGGCACGGGCCGCTTGGCCCTACGATTCCGCCCTTTGAGCCCGCGGTCGTCGTGGTACTCCCCCGAATCAGTCCACTCAGTTCCGACCGAGGGCTTGGAACCAGCGAGCATCAACCGTCCCCATCCCTTCGCGGGTAGCTCGCAGTCGGATTCGCGCAGGGAGACGACCTCACCGGGCCGCATCATGGCGTAGTAGACGCACGCAAAGAAAGCGACCATTCGAGGGCCTCGTCGAGGTCCCGCATAGCTGACTGCTGTGAGGAGTTCCGCCATTTGGCGCGGCGAAGGAACGACGGCCGGGTCTATTTCCTCCCACACCTCGTCATCTTCGGTCGCTTTCCAGTCGAGACCGTCGATGGGGTTTCCGGCAAGGCGCTTCCGCTGAACGGCGTACTTGAGCACGTTGTAGAGGACGCGACGGCGCCGGGTGTAGTAGCTCGGCGCGGCCGGGGAGCCGTCGAGCTTCTGCGCACACGTGGCGAGGGCCAGCGTGATGCCCTCGAACTCGGCGAGATCTGCCAGCGGCACGGACGCCTTACGGACCCAGTTAAGCGCAGCGGCCACCTCGGCGGGCTGGTCGGCCTCGCGCCGGTTCTTGTTGTACTCCCATCGACGCAACGCCTTCCGTAGTGTTTCCGAGTCTGGCGCGCCCTTGTGGTCGGCGGTGAGACCTACCGTCACGGCGGTGAGCGTTTCAGCGATCGAGATGCGCTGTTTGGCGGACACCTTGTCCCATCGATCGTCCACGTAGTCGCGCGCGTGCTGGAACCAGCTCACGGACCGGGCCGCGCGAATCATGGACTCGGGTAGGCCGGTCTCGATGTCGAATGCCTCACCTCGCCGGGCGGCTTGAATCAGTTCCGACTTGAAGCTGTCCGCGAGTTCCCGTGCGGTGAACGGTTTGGTTTGAACCTTGCCGCCTACCAGCCAGCGCAGGACGTAGGGCCGTTTCCTTCCCTTCTTTATGGTGATGTTCCAGAACCGGACGTCGTAGCTCCTGTTCAAGCGGCCCTCTCTTCAAGGCTGGAAAGCCAGTTCTCGAAGTCGACTCGGCGAATCCGAAGCTTGCGGTTGGGCAGAACGGTGCAGGGCGGCGTCTTGCCGAGGGCGCGCCAGCGCTGCCATGTGCGCCGGGTGACACCGAGTTCGTCGAGGATCTCGGGCACGGTGATCCATGCGTTGGACCTCTTGGCCATTGGGGCGGTCACCTCAATCAGTCCGGGGGTGATCGGTCGGGACGGCGCCGGCGGCGGGCTTGGTGGCTTGTGCGCCGGGCGACGGAGCGTGAGGCGAATCGGGGCCGAGGGGGCGCGCGGGGACAAGGGACACGGGGACAGAAGGCGACACAAGGGCTTGTGTCGGCTTCTGTCACCCCGTCCCGGCGTCCCGGCCGCCAGATCTGCGCTAGGTGCGGTAACGGCTCGTAGCGGCGTACGAGGCGAGTCATCGGAAGTCCTCCGACAGATCGGGGTGAGTCTCGTAAGCCGGTGAGGTGGGCCGTCCTCCCGTCCGCGCGCCGGGAATCTGCCGAACCCAGCCGTGGGTTTGCAGGACCCGCAAGACCGGTTCGAGATCGGCGACCTTGCGGGCGCGGTTCTTGAGCGGGCCGCGCATGAGGTCGCGAGCGGTGAACCGGGTGGTTTCGGTGCGGCGTGCCCAGTCCAGGACGGTGCGGGCATGGTTGACGGCAGGGTCGGCGCCGATGGCGTCATAGGCCGCTTGGGCGTGCGCGGTGAAGTACTCGCCGAGCTGGCAGGCTTCTCGGAACGTGGCGAGGTCGATCGGGCGCCCGTACCCGTCGCGCAGGTGCTTGGCCAGGTGAAGGAGCGCGGCGATGCGAACGACGGCGCCGACCAGCTTGCCGCCCCAATCGGTCATGTGGGCGAGGTCGCCGCTACCGGGGCGGAAGCGCGGTTCGGTGGCCTCCAGAAGGTCGATGACGGCCTCTTGCGCTTCGCTGGTGAACGTCAGGGCGACGGGCGTGCCGTCCGGGTCGCCGAACCTGCGCAGCGACAGGACGAGATCGGTAAGCGTCCGCTCGTAGGTGTGGGCGGCGTGCGCGGGGATGGGGTCGGGCCGGGCGTTGCGGTGGCCGAGCATGGACTCCGGCATGGTGATCAGCAGGCGTCCAAGCAAGCCCTGTTCGCGGAATTCGGGGGTGTCGCCGAGCCCGGCCAGCACGCCGGGTTGCAGGCACACACCGATGGTCAGGGCAGCGGCGTCGATGCGCTCCGACGGGCGGCCCATGCGCTCGATGCGCATTTCCTCGCCGGCATGCCCGGACAGGAATACGCCGATGTCCGGGGAGCCGGAGTAGCGGCCACCAGCGATCGAGAACAGCTTGCCGCCCTCGGGCGCCATGACGGCGTAACGGCCGTTCTGTTCGGCCAGTCGTGAGGTGACCTTCTCAACCGTCGAGTCGTTACCGCCGAACAGCGCGGGCTCGGCGGGCACCGCGGCGTTGTCGAGAGCCATTCGCGCGGCGGACGCGTCGGCGCGCCGGTCGAGACTATCCGGGTGGTCGGTGGCGGCCTTCTCCGAACGCTCGGCCTCGGCCTCGGCGACCTTGCGCGCAATGGTCGCCTCGGCGATAAGCGGCGCGGCCAGGTCGGTCAGAATGCCCTCGGCGGCCCGAATGGGTCCGGTCATGGCCTTGTAGACCTCGGACTTCCGGTTGCCGGGCGGCAGCACCATGACCAGGAACAGGTTCACCGGCTCGGACCATGCGCCGGCGCTCACCGTCACGTTGCCGGCGGCGGCCACGGCGAGCGCGGCCAGCGCGAGACACCCGGCCAGATCTACCGGCGTCTGGGTGACGTCGGCGACGCCGGCGGCGTACTCGGCGGCCCAGTCCGGCAGGCACCAAATGGGGAACGTCGGCAGGTCGGGCGCGGTTGAGAGCGGCGTCGGGTCGGGCCAGCCGCGCCGGTCGGCGCCGGTCACGGCGGCCAGCTGCGCGGCGACCTGGGCGCGTAGCTCGGCGGCGTCGCCCTCGGCGAGGTTGGCGAGTTGGATGAGCCGGGTTCCGGTCTCGGCGACGGTGCGCGCGTAGGCGAGGTCGCGAATCATGTGGGCCCAGTAGGCGGCGTTCGCTGCGGTCGGGACACGGCTGATCAGAGTGTGGAGGTAGGGGCCACCGCCGATCTTGCTGAGCTGCCGGGCGCCGATGTGCGCACCGACGGCGAGCG
The DNA here is from genome assembly GCF_013409045.1 of Actinomadura citrea. Classification (NCBI taxonomy): domain Bacteria; kingdom Bacillati; phylum Actinomycetota; class Actinomycetes; order Streptosporangiales; family Thermomonosporaceae; genus Actinomadura; species Actinomadura citrea. The sequence goes on from NZ_JACCBT010000001.1 coordinate 7,721,128, forward strand.
GGTCGGCGGGCGCGCCGCGGTCGGCCAGAGTGCACACGGCGTCCCAGATCTGGGCGTGCGCGGGCCGGTAGAAGTCGGTGCCGTCCAGCAGCGGCCGGACCTCGGCGAGCGCGGTAGGCGAGAGCATCACCGCGCCGAGAACGCATTGCTCGGCTTCGATGCTGTGCGGCGGCGCGTCGAGGTCGAGGTCGAGGCCGGCGGGCTGGCTGTCGACCACGCGCAGCGGTGCGGGGTTGGTCATCCTGCAGTCCCCTCGTGTGCTGTCGGTGAGGTGGCGCGTTGTGTCTGGAGGCGCGACGTGTCGCGGGCAGCCGTAACCGACGCCTCGCGCTGCTGGCGGGTCATGCGGCGTCCTCGGGCAGGATGATCAGCCCCTCGGGCGTGAGCACGAACTCATGCCCGTGCTCGCACGTCCAGAGGTCGCCGGGGATGTCGAGGGCGAGCGCGGCCCAGCACGTAACGACGGTGCGGCAGTACGGGCAGTCGGGGCCGTCCAGCACCGGCCAATGCGTCACCGGGACGTAGATCTCGGCGCGGCAACTGCGGCAGTGCCAGACGTTGGCCTCGGTGCCGGTCGCCGAGGTGGCGGGGCCGATCCATGCCACGTCGGCGGGGCACTGACAGGTGGGGCAGTCCGGCGCGGCCAGCACGGGCCATTGCTCGACGGGCGGGAACTCGGGCGGGTTGTGCGGCATCATGAAGGGGCCTCCTTCTAGGGCCTCGTTGGGGTCCGTGATCGGTTGGGGGTAGGCCCTCGGCGGCGTGCTTGGTGGCTTGTGCGCCGAGGGCCGCTTTACGTCTAGTGGCGGGTTCCGCGGTCGCGGGTGTTGCCGAGGTAGGTCAGGATGCGGCGGCCTGCGCGGAGTTGGGCGCCCTTGCCGCTGCAGCGGTGGCAGTAGCGCCAGGCGCGGCCGGACGGGGAGCGGAAGCGGCCGGCGCCGTCGCAGCGGGAGCACGGGCGGAACGGCCAGATGAAGCACGACACGAGGTAGACGGCGGTGCCAATGATCGCCAAGAGGATGAGCATCGGGGCCGGGGTGCCGGTAGCCGTAGCGGTAGCGGCGTAGAGGGTGTGCATGGGTCTCCCAGGGCGGTTTTCGGGCCAGTTAGGGGGTGGGCGCTACCCGCTACCTGCGCTTGTTTGCGCAGGTAGATCGGGTAGCGGCCGAGGTAGCGGAGCCGCTACCGGTAGCGGGGCGTCCGCTACCGGGTGAGGCTCTCGGCGCGGCGCGCGACGGCCTCGTCGAGGGCGGCGACCTTCGCGCCCTTGAGGACCTGGCCGCCGCGCTTGCCGTTGGCGCTGGGGACGCCGAACGCGCGGACCTGAGCCGAGATCGCTTCGGCCGTCACCTCGCCGTAGCTCTCGGGGAGCCGCTCGGCGAGACGGGTCGCCAGGTGCTGCCAGCTCACCCACTTCTCGCCGGGCTGGACGACGGCGCGGACGTCGGCGAGCACGTCTCGGGTCTCTCGCGTGACGTCCTCTCCGGCCGCCATGCCCGACAGGGTTCCGGCGCGGTCGCGGAACGCGCGGGCCGCGGTGAGGATCTTCTCGGCGTCCTCGGCATCGGCGAGGTAGGTCCGGGTCGTCGGCGTCGAGTCGCCGGCGCCACGCAGGATGCCCACGCCCTTGTAGTCGGGCAGCAGGGTCGAGGAGTCGTAGCCCTCGGAGTAGGCGCCCGATCCCAGAACCAGGTCGGAGACCTGCCATGACCCGGTGCGGAGGCTGAAACGGATCTGGTGGTTGTCGCGGAAGGCGTTGAACTGCTGGGCAACCTGCCCGGTGCCGATGCCGGACGGCTTCTGCGTCGCGCCGAGCACGATGACGCCGGCGGCCGGGGCGACCTTGACCAGGAAGACCAGAAGCGCGGCGATCTCCTTGTTGGCGTCGGGGTCGGGGGTGTCGAAGTACTCCTGAAACTCATCGATCACCACCAGACGGACCGGCATGCGGTACGCCGGGTCACGGGCGATGTCGCGTGTGAGCTTGCCCTCCGGGCACACCTCGGCGGGCAGCTCCGACAGGCGCTGATACCGGTCCTGCACGTCGGCCTTGATGTCGCGTAGCGCCTGGATGAACAGGTCCACCGGGTCGCCGTCGCGTCCCATGGCCAGGCCGAACGCGCATCGGTCGGCCACGAGCTTGAACTTGCGCCAGTCCGGCGAGCCCTTGCCGTCGAACACGCTCAGCCGCACGTAGGGGTCAAGCGCGGCGTACAGGGCGAGCGCGCGGGCCGAGAACGTCTTGCCCTGGCGCGGCTGTGCGCCGACCAGGATGGAGTTCCACATCATGTCGACGGTCACCGGGCGTCCGCGCTCGTCGACGCCGAACGGGGCCGGTTCCCAGATGTCGGTGGGCTGCAGCTTGAGCAGCGGCGTCCGGCCGGCGGGCACGGCGAGCGGGTCACGGTCGGCGACCCACAGCACGTGACGCCGGTGCGAGGTCGGGTCGCGGGTGATGAACACCTGCGACAGGGAGACGTCCAGGCCGGACGCGATGGCGGGCTTGGCCTTGATGGCGTCGTCCAGGCCCTTGCCGTACGGGAGGTCGACCACGACGCGGCTGCCTTCCCCGTCGCGGGACATGCTCGACCCGAACTCGATCTGTTGTCCGGGCTTGGCCGGGTCGCCGAGCTTGGCGGCGTAGTAGGCGCGAAGCACGATGTCGGCGTTGAGCTTGCGGAACCGGGGCGCCACCACGGCGGCGCTCACGATGCGCTTGTCAGCCGGGCGACCGAACCGCGCCAGCAGCGGGACCACGATGCCGGCGGTGAGGGCTTGCGTCCAGAACGGGGCGCTGACCAGCATCATCCCTCCCACGGCCACCCCGGCCGCCTCGCCGGCGACGACCATGCCGCGCCACGTGCGGGTGGCTTTGGCCTCGCGGTGAAGCTTGAGCCACAGATCGGCGTCACCGGCCGCCGCGGCGCCGTTGCGCAGCGAGAACTGTTCGCTCACCCACCACCACCGCAGTTGTCGGCCCGCGAGCCGGAACACACCGGCTGCGGCGTAGACGGTGGCCAGTCCGGCGTAGGCCGGGACGCGAATCGCGTGGAACGCGGCGACGTGCGCCCACCGGCTCACCGCCTGCCGGGCGGCGGCCTTGACCCCCACCCAGCTCTGCAAGGCCGCCGGGATGACCGGGCGCTGCGCGGCGTCCCGCTCGGGCATGTCGACCGGGGCCGGCGGCGCGGTCGCCGCGGCGGTCGGCGACTCGTCCAGGTCGATCTCATAGGAGGTGTCCGCCGGTGCGGCAGGACCGTCCGGACCGGCGGCCGGGTCGGTAGCCGGGGCGTCGAGGGCGGGCGACGTCTCGGCGTCGGTGGTGTGCTTGACGGGCAGGTGTACGACCTCGCCCATGGCGTTGGCGTGGCTCATGACTTGGGGTCCCCCTCGGCGGACGGCACGGCGGCGTCTTCGGCGTCGGACGGGTCGGCGGGTTCGGTCTTCAGGCGGGCCAGCAGGGCGCCGACGCGGGCGTTTCCGGCGCTGTGTCCTGCTTCGCGGAGCCGGACGGCGAGCGCGTTGCGGGTCAGCGCCTGGCCGTTCTCGGCGAGGTCGGCGGCGATGCGCCGTCCGGTGGGCATGAGGTCGTCCACGTCCGGCGGCGGCGCGGTGGTCTTGCGGGACCGGCGGGCGGACGGTCCACCGGCGCGGCGCGCGGACTGTCCGCCGGTGGTCCGGGTGCGCGTCCGGGACGGCGCGGCGGACGGTCCGGGGATGGGTGGGGTGGACGGTCCGGACTCCAGTGCGGGACGGTCCACCGGCCCGGCGGCGGGACCGTCCTCGTCGGACCGCGCAGCGGACGGCGTGCCGGTGTCCTCGGCGGTGGCGAGTTCGCCGAGCCGGTACAGAGCGCGGACGCGGCGGGGTGCGCGGCGGCGCCAGGCCCACCGGCCGTAGGTGTCTTGCAGGTCGGTCAGGGCCAGCAGCCGGGCGCGCTCACGGCTCAGGGCGTCGGGGTAGGAGCGGATCTCCCACAGCACCATCCGGCGCCACAGCTTCATGGTTGGCCACGGGGCGAGGATCCACCGGGCGGCCCGGATGCCGTCCATGCGGGTTCCGGCGGCGATGCCAGCGCGGATCCGGATCACGTGCGCGGCGATCTCTACCGCGATGACCCACAGTGCGGGCAGCACGGCGTGGGCGACCTTCCCGAACGTGCCGTGCTCACCGGCCACGTTGAGGTAGATGGTCGCGGCGGTCAGCGCCCAGGGGATGAACCGCAGCCACCGAATCCGCATGTCCAGCCGGGCGAGCACGATGTCGAGGGCGGCGAAGATCGCGATGCCCAGGTCGATACCGAGGGGCACCGTCCAGGCCAGCCCACCGAACGACGGGCGGGACGCCTCGGCGACGGCCGCGAAGCTGTTGACGAACCCCAGCAGCCCCAGTACGCCCACCAGCGCAGCCACAACGGCAACCGCGGTGAACTCGCTACTGGTCAGCGCGCGGCCCCTCGGCGAAGTTTGCTGCGCAGCGACCTCGGCGCCGTCCAGCACGGCGGCCGGGGCGGTCGGGGTGTCGCTGAGGCGCGTGATCGATCGGGCGGGAGCGCCGAGGGACGCGGGCATGCGGTGGTCGAGAGTCGTCATGCGGCTGATACCTCCGTTCCGATCGCGTCGGCGCAGTCCAGGCACTCGCCGAGGTGGCGGGGCAGGACGTATCCGGCGTCGCGTCGGCAGGTCGGGCACATCCGGCGGGCGGCGAGCGCCTTGCCGAGGGCGGCGCGCTGCCGGTCGGTCGGGACGCGCTTGGGCAGCGCCAGGCGCACGTCGTACAGATAGGCGGCGCGCACTCCCTTGCGATAGCGGCGGGAGTTCCACAGCACCTGTCCGGCGATCTCCTGACCGCCGGGGCGCAGGCCCTCGGCGGCGAGCTGGCGGAGGGTGCGCAGGTGCGGCGGCGCCATGCGCCACGGCCACGTGGGGATCCCGAAGCGGGCACCGGTCGGGTCGAAGAACCGCGCGGAGCTACGGCGGCGGGTCACGACGCCACACCCCCCGCCCGGCTCTTGGCGTAGGCGGGACGCTGCACGGTGACCAGGTACCAACCGCCCTCCCTCAGCGACCGGCGGGTCAGCCGCACGCCGGCCACCGTCACGCCGAGCACCGCCACCGCGGTGAGGACGAACGTCGGCAGGGGGTGCGTGATCAGCAGCGCCGCGCCGACGACGGCGAGGCGGGCGGGGGCCAGGCACAGCCACCCCGCCACGGCGAGCACGGCCAGCGCGACGATCACGGCGGTCATCGCTGCACCACCGCCTTGCCGATGTCGCGGTGCGCGAGCGTCACCGGGACGTCGAGGTCGGCCAGCATCGCGGCGAGGACGCCGCCCACGGTGGCGGCGCGGTGCCGGCCGCCGGCGCAGCCGACCGCGACCATGACCGGACCGGCGGACGGGCCGGACAGGTAGGCCAGCACCGCGGCGACGGTCGCGTCGATCAACGGCCGGATACCGGGTGTGTTCAGCACCGCGGCGCGGACCTCGGCGTCCTGGGCGGTCAGGTTCCGCAGGCCGCGCACGGCGTGCGGGTCGCGGAAGTGGTGGCGCAGGTCGAGGACGATGTGCGCGCCGGCGGGCGGGGCGTCGTGCAGGTATCCGAACGTGGTCACCCGGACCTCGGCGTGCCCGGTCGCGGTGGTCGTGTTCGTGGGGGCGTTCATCAGGCCACCTCGTTCAGGTCGACGTCGGACATGTCCAGGTCAGGGAGGGCGGCCAGCTCGGCGGGGGTCAGACCGGCCCACACCCCGTACTCGGGGCGGACCCGCGTCGCCAGCTCCAAGCAGGCGCCGCGTAGCGGGCAGGTCTGGCACACCTCGGCGGCGACCAGCTCACGGGCGGCGCGCTCGTCCGGCGACTCGTCGCCGTCCGGGCCGGTGTGCAGGTCGGGGTCAAACCGGCACTGAGCGCCGGTGATCGGCATGCCGCGCAGGTCGACACCGGCCAGCGCGACGAACGGGGTCAGGGAACGGGACACGGGCACCTCGTTGAAACTCGTGATCGGTCGGGAGGGACGGCCCTCGGCGGCGTGCTTGGTGGCTTGTGCGCCGAGGGCGAGCGTCTGCGTGTGGCGGGCGGTCATCGCTGGTCAGCCCAGCGAGCCCGAGAACGTCGTGATCGCGTGAATCACCTGGTTGACCAGCGCGGCGGCCTTCTCCGGGTTGTTGATCGCGAAGATCGCGACCGCGATGCCGGCGAGCCACTGCGGGATGTTGCTGGACTTCTGGGGGAACATCCGAGCACTCCTCACGAAATACATCAAACGTTTGTCGTTTGGCGTTGCCCTCGATTGTGGCCGCTCCAGAGCAGATGTCAAGAGGCATCAATCGTTTGGCGTTTGACGTCTGGTCTGGTTAGGTGGGGCTAACGCAGCAGGTAGATAGCGGGTAGACAGCGAGAAGGAGCAGGTAGATGGCCACACCGGAGCGCCACGGGTTCCGCGACATCGCCGCCAAGATCCGGGAAGAAATCATCGACGGCCGGTACCCCACCGGATCCGTCCTGCCGGCCGAGCCGGAGCTTGCCGACCGCTACGGGGCGTCCCGCAGCCTGGTGAACAGGGCAATGCAGGTACTCGCGGCCGAGGGCCTTGTGCGGCCTCGGCAGGGGCGGGGCACCATGGTCACCTGGCTTCCGCCGATGCTCCACTCGCCGGCGCGCTACGACCGGGCGACCCGCGAGAACAACGGCGCCCGCGGCGCGTTCGACGCCGAGGTGCGCGCCCGGGGACTGGAACCGCAGCACGAGATCACCACCGAACGCGCCGAACCGCCGGCGGCCGTCGCCGAGGCGCTCGGCCTGCCGGCCGGCGAAGTGAACTGCCTTGTCCGGCGCCGGCGACTGCTCGCCAGCGGCATTCCCGTCCGGCTGAACGCCAGTTGGTTCCCGCTCGACATCGCCGAGGGGACCGTCCTGGAGGAAGACGGGCCGGTGATCGTCGGCGGCGTCAAGAGCGCGCTCGCCGAACTCGGCTACGCGCAGACCAGGGCGCGCGAGCAGATCATCCCGAGCCGTCTGCCCACCGACGCCGAGGCGCGCGCGCTGGAGATCAGCCCGGAGCGCACGGTCGTCGAGATCACGCATGTCGGCCTGACGGCCGAGGGCCGCGCCGTCGAGGTCACGGTCTCGGTCGCGCCCGCCCACTACGTGACGGCTCAGTACGAGTTCCCGCTTGCCTGACAACCGGAAGAGATCACACCCGATGATCACGCGCCCAGTCCAGGACCACGCCCAGGCCCTCGCCGGCAAGGGCGAGCTACCCGCCTTCGTCTACGACCTCGCCGCGCTGCGCGAGCACGCGGCCGAGGTCAAGGCCGCGCTCTCGGCGCCCGGTGCGCCGGAGATCTTCTACGCCGCAAAGGCCAACCCGGACGCCCCGATCCTGCAAGCTCTCGCCCCCTACGTCGACGGGATCGAGGTCGCGTCCGGCGGCGAGCTGGCGCACGTGCGCGAGGCACTGCCGGACGCGCGGTTGGCGTTCGGCGGCCCCGGCAAGACCGACGACGAACTACGGCTGGCCCTCGACCTCGGCGTCGAGCGCATCCACGTCGAAAGCCCCTACGAGCTGTCCCGCCTGGCCGACATCGCTGCCACGTCCGGCCGCGATGTCGATGTCCTGCTACGGGTCAACCTCGCTGGCGACCGCAGCGGCGTCGCGCTCGCCATGAGCGGCCCGTTCGGCATGGACCCCGAGCTGATCGATTCATGCACCGACATCCTGAACAACTCCCCGCAGGCGCGCCTACGCGGCATCCATGCGCACTTGGCGTCCGGCCTGGACGCGTCCGCCATGGTCGCCCAGTCCGCCGAGATCCTCGCGTGGGGCCGCGCGTGGCTCGACAGGATCGGCCACACCGGACCGCGTGAGTTCAACCTCGGCGGCGGCATGGCCGTCGACTACTCCACGCCCGGCACCCGATTCGACTGGAAGCAGTACGGCGCCGACGTCGCTGCGCTCGCCGAGCCGGGCGAAACGCTGCGCATCGAACCGGGCCGCTCCATAAGCGTCTACGCCGGGTGGTACATCACCGAGGTCCTGGACGTGAAGAAGGCACACGGCCAGTGGTACGCCGTCCTACGCGGCGGCACCATGCACATCCGCACACCAGTCACCAAGCAACACAACCACCCGCACGACGTCCTCACCCGCAACGGCGACGGCCCGGCAGTCGCCGGCGAGCCCATAACCCTCGTTGGCCAGCTCTGCACCCCGAAGGACGTCTTCGCACGCGAGGTCCCCACAGACCGCATCGCGGTAGGCGACCTAGTCGCCTTCTCCATGTCCGGCGCCTACGCCTGGAACATCTCCCACCACGACTTCCTCATGCATCCCAAACCCGCCTTCCGCTACTTGCACCCCTAGACCAAAGCTTCGGGATGTCAGCCCCTGTCCAGTTCGTCGGTCAGGGGCTTTCATCTGTGCGGAGAGGCGACCTGGCGCAGCGACATCCCTGACAGCTACAAGTCACACAACGCAGTTGCGTGGACGAGAACGATATCTCGGAACTGCTTGCATGCTCTTCACCTGTACTGGAGAATGCCACAGAACCCAACAAGGAGGTATCAATGAACAGCAATCAGCCTAAGCAACCATCCAAGGGATTCTCGGTCGCTGGAGACCGCTACCTCGGGCAACTATCAGCGCTACGTGGAGTTTCCAGAGCGATACAGGAGATGCCCGCTCTGGACCCCGAATGGTCCGAGAAGTACCGCAAGGCGATGAACCTATTCCCAGCGGACGAAGCCAAGATAATCAAAGACAAACTTAAAGAGATCAGCCAAGGCGTAGAGGCACTAACGGAGTTCGCGAAACAAAAAGGGGAGGGCGAGAATCCAGAAGTAGAGCCGATTCACTTCAATCTTCCAAGTCGAAGCATAGGCAACTTTTTCAAGAACCTTTTCACTGTGCCACTGTTCACCGGCGCCGATCACCGCAATCAGATCACTACAGGCGCCTTTCTTATGGCCGCCACCTCATCATTCGAGGCACTCCTGAGTGCAGTGGCGCGAGAGATCTACCGAAAGAATCCTTCAGCACTGCAAAGATCTGACCATGAGTTCACACTTGAAGAGCTCAACACTTACGCAACGATTGAGGATGCACGCGAAGCCCTCATTTTTCGACGCATCGAAAGTCTTTTGATGGAGAGCGTCGACAATTGGATTAAATGGATTGACAGGACGACAAACATCAAACTTCCAAACATTGTAGGAGATTGGATGGAGACTAGGGAAATATTCGCCCGAAGAAACATCATTGTCCACGCAGGAGGAGTAGCAAGCCGACGCTATATATCCGATCTAGAAAGAGCTGGCATCGATACTAAAGGTATATCAGTTGGCCAAGATATTGGCGTGGACCCACAGTATCTCGATCAGGCATTGCAACGCCTTATCGCATTCGGGCTGATACTCGTTCATTCCGTCTGGGCGCGCCTACATAAGCCTCTGGCCGACACGGCTGCTGCATGGATTTCCGATAGGCAGGAGGGGCTAATCCACCAGCAAATGTGGACGGCAACACTCCTGACTTCCCGCTACATCGAATCACTTGAGGCGAACAGGCACATAGTTCTGGATGCCAGGGTAAACGGATGGCTCGCCCACAAGAAGTTGGATGATACATCAGTCGCTACCCATGTCAGGTCCTGGGATGTAACAGGTCTTGCCAGGAAATACAGTATTGCAAAATGCCTCCTTCTCGACGATTTTGACAGGTGCAAGGAGGATATAGATGCGGAACTCAAGAATCAGGCGCTCACTCCTTACGAGATGTTCATGAATCCCCTCTTTGAGGGATATATCTCTTGGACGGATGACAGAGGGCAATCAACATCTGGAGAAGATTGACATGCCAGAGAGTCTGACGTTCTATGCTGGCTCGCCCATATCGCTGCGCCTGATCCACAGAATTGGCCGCTACATTTTCGGAGAAAAATCCGAAGACCGATAATTCATAAAGCTATTCATCGCCACCTGACAGGATGTCCTCGGAATTGCCAGACCTACTTGGCAGATAACAGGGGCCCGTCTCCGAAAAGTCCTTGCATGGCTTGGCCTCTACCAAATACTCAGCTTCCGAGGTTCGACCATCATCTGTTGGCGCTCGCATACACGAACTCTGGCATGAGGGAGCGACCTGATGATCAGCACGCGAACCCTTGGCCGCAGTCGGCCTCGGGGCCACTGCTGACCCAGATCGAGTACCGAAGTGAGCGCCAACCGAGATGAATGTATGTGGACTCCTCCGGGCAGCTGTGACGTCGTTGCCTGTCGTCGCTAGGCGGCGCCGTCCGACCGTTCCGGGTGTGGCCGGATCGAGTCCAATCACGAGACCGACTGGTGTCAGTACACGACGATACCTCCGGCGGCTTGCACAATCGGTCCTCGCTTGCTCTCTAGTTGTGATCGAGCCTACGGAGAGCAAGCGGGCCCTATCCTTTACTCTTCGCGCTTCTCGGCAGCCTTCCGGCTCTTGCGCTCTCGCTCATACCGGTTGACCGCTTCCGGAGCCCCCTCCGGGGGCCATGGCTTCCAGGCCCGCAGCTCGTAGGTCACCTGCGTAACGCCGTTCTCTTTCACGCGATGCGGGGCGATGTCCCACCCCAGAACGAAACGCAGCTCACGGAGCCTCTTCTTGGGGTCTCCCTTGTGGGTGTCCTTGGCCACTACGGTCAGCAGTTCGACTGGTGTCTGCTCTCCACGTTCCGCGAAAGCCTTGAGTAGCTCACCGATGCGCTCCCAGGGGTTGGGGCGGTTGATCGCAGCTGCCAGGACGTCGCCGTAGGGGTCCAACGTGGCGAAGAAGGCCTTCTTGCCGTTGTTGTGCCGCTCGCACAGCGGTTCAAGGTTCTCAAGGACCGTCTCCCCACCCCAGGATCGGGGCACTTTGTGGTCGATCTGGAGCTTGGCGTCCTCGGGGCCGACGCCACACATGGCGCAGAACCTGCCGTGCTTGGTGAAGACCTCCGCCTCCAGCTTGGGCGAGACGCGGTGGCCCTTGTCCGCGGCCGGCGTCGGGCTCCAGCCATCGACCCGGTAGACCCACGCACCGTCTCCCTCCCGGCGATAGGAGGTGACGGTGAAGTGGTCCCGTACCGCCCGCAGCCGACGCTGGCTTTGAACGTTGGCCTTGCCCAGCACTGCCTGGGACCGTTCGAGCCATTCAGCCATGGTCGGCGGGTCGAGCCTCCGTTCCAGCAGGAAGCGGCAGGCTTCCTCCTCCTCGCGGTTGGGGAACAGCTCGCTGATCTCGCTGCTCTGCGGGTCGGGCAGCGGCCGATCCTGCGGTGCCACGTCGGGCATGTCGTCCTCCTCGGGGGGCGGAGTAGGTGATCAAACTCTAAGGGCGGCATGCCGTCATAGCAAGTTCAGAGCACATGCCGCCTTAGGCTTTACGTAGTAAGAGATGCAGGCTGTACGGTGTATGCATCAGATTCGTTGCCGTCACCATCATGACTGTCACTGAGTCTTTCCGACGGCAACACAGTCACCGGCGGTGCCAGGCATGGCGCATCGCTCTAGGTGCCACTCCGCGCCGTGCCTACATCAGGCTCAGGTACGGCACCGCCGCTCACCGCGTCGCCCCCATGAAGCGAAGAGAGAGCCCGTCAGGCCCCACACCTCGGCACATACAGGTCGGAAGGGGTCTAGGGGCGGCCTCAGAACGCGACTCAGGGCCGCGACGTGTTCCATCTGCGTCCGCTGAGCAGTACTGCGGAGGCACCTTCCCTGGTAGGGCGCCTATTCGGTGCTGGTCTCCGGAGCCGTGTGCGCAGGTTCGAATCCTGCAGGGGGCACCTCAGACGATCACCGCAAACCCCGGTTGACCAGGCATCTTGTCTGTCGCCGGGGTTTGTTGCGTATGCAGCCATGTGCCAGCGGAAGCCGCCGTTTGTCACGCTTCCCGGAACATACGCGGAACGCGGTCGAGGCCATCCGCCCAGGTCACCCCCAAGAAAAGAGCCCCGGTGCGGAACCGGGGCTCAGACTAGCGGCGTAGCGCCGCATCCATCCGTTCGAACCAGAGACCGTCCTCCCCGTCGAGGCAGTGCGCGTAGATCCGTTGCAGGACCTCCACGCTGTGCCCGGCCCACTCGGCGACCTGGGTAGCCGGCACCCCCGAGTTGAGCCGCCACGAGACCCCGGCGTGCCGGAAGTCGTACGGCTTGCGCGCCAGCGGAGTCTTCACCTGTGCCGCCGTCAGCGCCTTGCCCCGCGCTACGTCCAGGACCCGCCACAGCGTCAAGGGGCGGCGGCGCTCAGGCCGCTGCGCGGCCCAGCGCCAGGCCGCCCGGAGCGTGCGGCGTGGGCGCCGGTCACCGGACGGCCGCGCCGGGCCACGCATCGCGCCACGCCCGCTAGCCCCGCCCCGACCGCTCACCGCAGGGGCGCGCCACCGCCCTGACGAGTCGACGCCGGAGCCTCTGAGCCCGTTTCGGCGATCAGCACCAGGGCCTGACTGTGATCGAGCGCCATTGGAGGCCGCGGGGGAGATTGCCGGAAGATCGGCTGAGCGTGCGCTACTGGGGAACCCCGTGGTTCCCCAGACCCCTCCTGGAGCCGGAGGGCACTCCCGCGCGAATCTGTCTGTCTCGGGATTCGCGCCGTTCGCGCGGGAGCACCCCCCGGACCGGTCCGTTTGTCCGTTGCGGAGCGCGGGACGACGGCAGACGGGAAGCTCGGGCAGGGCACTGCGCGCGAGAGCACACCCGGTCACCAGACTCCGAGCCGCATGACGTTCCACGAGAGACGAATGACGGGACGCGTCTGCAACCGCAACGGATCAAGGTCACCAGTCGCGAAGAGCAGGACCAGGCCTTCATACTCGTCCCGCTTCTCAACGGTGAGGCTCTCCAACCTGCGGAGCCGACCAATCGACATGGTCTCTTCGCCCGCCTCGTACATCGTCAGGTACGCCTCACCCGACGTGGGATCGAGCGAGAAGAGCACTTCACGAGTTCCTCGCCGGAGACGAAACGACTGAAGCCCGACAGGCCAAGGCATGTCCTCGAACTCCGAGAACGGTTCGTCTTCGAAGAGCCAGATCAGGTCCGCAAGGTCGGGCATCTCCATGGGACAGACGTTATAGGCAGCCGGAGAGCCCAGCAGCATGGCGAGGAGCAAGATCCGGAACATACACGGAACGGCACAAGGATCAGCAACGGAGAGCACGCGTCCGCTCGCAGGTCAGCGCCTGGATGCAACCGAGATGAGTCAGCGCCCTCCGGAGCCGTGTGCGCGTGTTCGGATCCTGCAGGGGGCACCTCAGACGACCAGCGGGTTCCTGTGCTTGAGTTGCGGAAACCGGCTCTTTTCGTTCCTGGGCCATGTGACTTCAGATGCCACTACAGGACGCCGTATGCCAAGGCGCGTGTTCCATTTGTGTTCCAGCACCTAACTGCCTAGGACGTCGTCTGTGCGTGCCTTCCACATGTGGTCGTGGCCGGGATGACCTTGGCGTAGATCTTCAGGAGCACCGTCGGCGAGTTCCAGCCGTCCCATCCCTTCCATCTACTTCCTCGCAGACTTTGTGTCGCGATTCCAATGAGGCCTTTGCCGCGCATGCCCATGCCTGTCGCGGATGAAGAGGGGCTCGCACGACGAGGAAGGGCGGGGCGGATCGTTGTGATCCGTCCCGCCCTCGGCTGGTGTCCCGGCGCCGTCAGTGACGCCGGGAGGAGTTCATCGGCGAGGATCGACCCGCGAGGTACCGGTCAGCGCCAGTGACCGTACCCGTGGCCTCCGACGAACAGGTAGCCGGATACCGAGGTGTCGCTCAGCGGGCCGTTCCCGCCGATGCCGGTCTTCGCGAGATCCCCGTCGACCTTCTTCATCAGCCGGTCGAACCTGGCCCACGCGGTGTCCTTCGTACCGGAGATGTGGACCAGGGCCGCGAGTTCCGAAGCGACCGGCCGGTAGATGGTCTTGCTCAGCACTGCCGGTCCGCCCTTGTCGATCGCGTCGACCAGCATGTACTTGTCGATCGCCAGGGACTGGGGATCGGCTTCGGTACTGCCGGGGCAGCCGGGCGCCTGGAGGAGATGGACGTCGACCCAGATGACGGCGTAGACGTCTTCCGACGTCCGCCGGGATTCCAGGGCCCGCGTCAGGGCCTCGGTGCCGGGCAGGTCCGCCAGTTCCTTCTCTTCCTTCGCGCAGACCTCGGCGTAAGTCAGCGGCCCGTTGTCGGCGATCCCGCGACTGTAGAGGCTTGCGAGCACTGCCGTCAGCGCAAAGATGAGCAGCCCGACGGTCACGCGTTGTTTGGTAAGCACGCTGGGTCCTCCGAATTTTCTTTGTTGACCGCTCTTTCTGGCGGTCGCTCTCGTTGGACCGTCGCTGGTCGGCGGCGATCGGCAATGCCCTCTCTGTCAGACTGCCGCGAGACATGGGACATGTAGGTACTTTTAGCAACAAATAGGACTGGATAGGACGAACGTCGCGGTGGCGATGACCCTCGCCGACCGGACGGCAGGCCCCGCCGCCTGCGACGCGTGCCGAAGGCCGGTGCCGTGCCGCGCACCGCAAAGCCGCCGAGCGCGGGCGAGGACGCTCCGGGACGAGGCGACTCGGCTGGAAATCCGGAATGAGAAACTGTCCGGCGATGTGTTGCGTCGGTTCTTTCTACGCCCGGGCCTGGTGGGATGTTCTCCGCGATCCGGGCGGTGGTCGAAGAGGGGGCTTGGTGGGGCTTCTGTGGATTACGAGGAGTGCTCTGTCGTCCGCCAGCCTGCCTTTTGCGTAGTCCTTCAGCTCATCATGGACGGTCGGTGCGATCTCCTCGGGAGGCAGGTGCTTCCAGGCGGCCAGGCGCTCTGCCAGTGGGAAGAAGGCGCCGGACGGGTTCCGGGTTTCGGTGACGCCGTCAGTGCACAGGAGGAGTGTGGAATCGCCTGGGAAGTCGAAGGCTGCGACGGTCCGTGGCTCGGGGCTGAGGGAGGCCAGGCCGAGTGGTAGGGATGCCTCTCCCAGGGGTACCTGGCCGGCTTCTTGCTCGGTCAGCAGGTAGGGCGGAATGTGGCCGCAGTTGATGGCCTGGGCCTTCGTTTCCGAGCCGATGTCGAGGATGAGCGCCGTGACGAAGCGTTGTTCCTCGCCTGCTTGGGCGGCGAAGGAGTTGTGCCGCCGCACCGAGTTCTCCAGGGCCTCGACGACGGCGCTGAGCGTGAGCTCGGCCAGGGCCGCTTCACGGAACGAGTTGAGCACCGCGAAGGCGGCGCTGATGGCGGGCAGGCCCTTGCCCTGGACGTCGGCGATGAGGACGCGGCTGCCGAACGGTGTCGGCAGGGCCTCGTAGACGTCGCCGCCGACCATGCTGTCCTCCTCGACCGGCTCGTACAGGCCGTGGACGACCAGTTCGTCGGTTTCGAGGGGGAACGGGCGCAGGATCTGGCGCTGCAGGGCGGCGGCCGCGGAACGGAGCCGGCTGATCTCCCTTTCCTGGCGGACGCGCCGGACCGCCTGGATGACGCTCAGGCCGTCGAGCACGAGGGCGAAAGCGATCACGCTCGTGTTGGCCGCCAGGGTGGGGAGGGGGCTGCGGATCAGTGAGCCGGCGATGACCAGGACCGTCCACACGGAGGCGACCGCGGTCTGCCGAACGGTCCCGCGGCCGGCGATCAAGGTGGGCAGGAAGACCAGGAACGGGGCCAGGCCGGTCTCCCTGTCGAGCGCGATGCCGGTGACCGCGAGGGCGGCCGTGATCCCCACCAGCCATCCCGCCAGGACTCGCCAGGTGAGGCCGCCCCGTCTCGTGACGGTGTTCCGACCGTCCGGATCCTCCGAGATGTGCATCCCCTGCCCCACCGAGAGCCGCCCCTGACGTGATCATTAGAACACGCAGCGTGAGCTTCTCCGGATGGGATGGGGGCCCGTGGCCAAGGGACGGGAGCGGGGCCTCGTTCGATGTGCGGCGGTCCGGCGTCGCGCCGCGGTGGCGACGCCGGACCGGCGCGTGGTCACTCCGCGTAGGGCTGGTCGGTTCCCTGGGCGCTGTAGCCGAGGCTCCAGATGTAGCCGTCCGGGTCGGCGAAGGTGCCGCCGTACCCGCCCCACGGCAGGGCGCCGGCGGGCTTGAGGATCGTGGCGCCGGCCTTCTCGGCCTCCGCCATGACCTCGTCGACCCGCGCCTCGCTGCGGACGACGTAGGTGAGCACCAGCCCGCTGAAGCCGCTGCCGTCCGGGCTCGTGCCCACCTGGTCGGCGAGACCTTCGCGGCCGTAGAAGCCGACGGGCGAGGCTCCGTCCGATTCGAAGAACACCGAGATGCCGTAGTCATTCTGGATCTTCCAGCCGAGCCCCTCGGTGTAGAACCGCTTGGCCCGGTCCATGTCCCGGACGCCCAGCAGGATCGAGCTCACGTGCGCCTTCATGTCTTGTCCCCTTGTGTGCGTGGTGGGTGCCGCCCGAACCGGCGACCGGTTCGGGCGGGCACCTCGGCGTGGGTGAGCCGGTCGGCCCCCTGCTTCCGCCTTGTGAGGATCACGCTACGTAGGGACCGGGGGCGGGCACTTCTCGATTCCTGATCGATCCCTGCGCGGTTCAGGAGGAGTGGAGGTCCAGGGCCGCGCGGATTATCGAGTCCGTGTCTATGCCGTGGTGGCGGTGCACGTCTTCTATGGAGCCGGACTGGCCGAAGGCGGTGACACCCAGGGTCGTGCAGGGGACGTTGTTCACGCCGGCCAGGAAGGCCAGGGTGTGGGGGTGCCCGTCCAGGACGGTGACCAGCGGGGTGGCGCGGGAGGCGGGGAACGCCTGGTCCAGGATCCAGTTCGGGGCGTCGTCCTGGCCCTGGCGGGAGCGGAGGGCCTGGAAGAGCAGGCCGGGGCTGGTCACGCAGACCACGTCCGCGCCGACGCCCGCCTGCTCCAGGCGGTCGGCGGCGGCCAGGGCCTCGGGGACGAGGGCGCCCATCGCCGCGATGGTCACGGCGGGTCGGGCGGAGCGGCGCAGCGGGTAGGCACCGGCGATCACCTGGCGGCGGCGGCGTTCGCGGGACGCCGGGTCGGCCGGGACCGCGGCGAGGGTCTGGTCGACCGGGCGGGTCGACAGGCGCAGGTAGGCGGAGCCGCCGTCGGGGCGGCCCAGGCGGGCCATGCTCGCGAGCAGCGTCCATTCGGTGTCGAGGACGAACGCGGGCTCGTAGGCGACGCAGCCCGGCTGCTCCACGCCGATCGACGGGGTGACGATGGACTGGTGGGCGCCGCCCTCGGGGGCCAGCGTGACCCCGGACGGGGTGCCGATCAGGATCGACTGGCCGCCCGCGTAGATGCCGAACGACCAGGGTTCGAGCGCGCGGCCGACGAACGGGTCGTACAGGACGCCGATGGGGAGCAGAGGACGGTTCCAGCGGCTCCAGGTGGCGCCGAGTTCGCCGAGGAGGCCGACCAGGTTGGTCTCGGCGATGCCGAGCTCGATGTGCTGGCCCGCGGGGCCTTCCCGCCAGTGCAGGATCGTCTCGCCGTCGTCGGCGAACCAGTCGCGGCGTTCGGAGGTCGACCAGACGCCGACCTTGTTCACCCAGCCGCCGAGGTTGGTGCTGGAGCTGACGTCCGGGCTCACGGTGACGACGCGGGCGGCGGCGTCGGGGGCCTCGCGGGTGAGGTCGAGGAGCAGGCGGCCGAGGGCTGCCTGGGTGGTGGCGGTGCCCTTGGGGGTGCGGCCGATGTCGTCCGGCACCGGGGGCGGTGCCTGCGGCGCGGCGGGGGGCCGGCGCAGCCGCGTCGCGGTGTCGGCGCACAGGCGGGCGGCCGCCGATCCGTCCTCGAAACGGGCCCAGGGGGCGTCCGGGTCGGCGCCCAGGCGGGGCGCGAGCTCGGCGATCTGGTCGGCGGTGAGGAGCGAGGAGTGGTTCTGCGGGTGGCCCTCGCTGGGCAGGCCGCGGCCCTTGACCGTGTACGCGAAGATCACGGTCGGCCGGGTGTCGTCGATGGCGTCGAACGCCTCCGCCAGGGTGCCGAGGTCGTGGCCGCCCAGGTTGCGGAGGGCCGCGAGGAGCGTGGCGTCGTCGAGTTCCGCGATCAGGCGGGCGACGGGCTCGCTGCCGCCGGGGAGGCGGTCGCGGAGTTCGCCGGCGTCGCAGCGCAGCAGGCGCTGGTACTCCGGGTTGGGCATCGCGTCGATGCGGGCGCGCAGGTCCTCGCCGCCGGGGCGGTCGAACAGCTCGGTGAGCAGCCGGCCGTACTTCAGCGTCAGCACCTGCCAGCCGGCGGCGGCGAACATGCCCTTCAGCCGGTGCGCGGCCAGGTACGGGACGACGCGGTCGAGGGACTGCCGGTTGAGGTCGACGATCCACACGATCTCGCCCAGCTCGGCCACGCCCGGGTCGAGGATCGCCTCCCAGACGGCGCCCTCGTCCAGTTCCGCGTCGCCGACCAGGGAGTACTGCCGGCCCGCGGGCGCCCCTTCCACGTACCGGCGGGCGACCGCGCCCCAGATCGGCGCGGTGGCCCCGATGCCCACCGATCCGGTGGAGTAGTCGACGGGGTCGGGGTCCTTGGTCCGGCTCGGGTAGCTCTGCAGCCCGCCGAACTCGCGCAGGGTCGTCAGGTACCGCTCGTCCAGCTCGCCGAGCAGGTAGTTGATCGCGTGCAGGACGGGGGAGGCGTGCGGCTTGACCGAGACGCGGTCCTGCGGCCCGAGGTGGCGGAACCACAGCGCCGTCATGATGGACGCGATCGACGCCGAGGACGCCTGGTGGCCGCCCACCTTCAGCCCGGACGGGTTGGGCCGGACGCGGTTGGCGTGGTGCACGATGGCCGTGGACAGCCACAGCACCCGCCGCTCGACCTCCTCCAGCACCCCGGAGTGCGTGGCCGTCGCCACCGGATCATTCATCGTCGGCTCCTTTGCCTCAGCGCCAGGACGGGGTCGGGCCGACGGAGATCGACGGGATCTCCGTGACGGCCTCCGCGAATGAAGCGGCCTCCCAGCCGGCCGTGACCGCTGACGGTGCCCGGCGCTCCGCCGAACGGCGGATGCGGCTACCGGTGGTCGACGGTGACCTGCCCCGCGCGGAGCCGGCCGGCCACCGCCAGGGTACGGTCCAGATCGCGCCCGAAGACCGCCGAGGTCAGCCCGTACGGGGCGCGGTTCACGGCGCGGAGGATCGCCTCGGCGTCGTCAGCGACCCGCAGCACCGGCCAAGCCCTCGTCGGACGCCCCGGCGTGCGGGTCCTGGGCCCGGCGCATCAGCCTGATGCTCGGGGGCGCTCATACCGCCGCGACCCGAACCCTGCTGAAGGGGCTGTTACCGGGTGTTCTCACTACCCGATGCCGTCGTGGCGAGGTTCAGGGAGGTGCGCACGGCGGCGGGCAGGTCGCTCAGCCGGTGGAGCGGGAGTTCCAGCAATGTGACGTCTCGCGCCCAGGGAGCGGCGTCGGCCACGACCGTGCGGGCCTGGCGCTTGGTCAGGCCGGTGTGCGCGTCGATCAGGGCGTCGCGCCAGACGTTGGCGACCTTCCCGTGCGCCCGGTCCATGATGGCGCGCACGATCCGCTGCGCCTGGTCGGCCGTGTCGGACGAGGTGCGCGCCGCCTCCACGGTCGAGCCGCGCCGGGTCAGCTCGTACACGCCCGCCAGTGCCGCGGCCTCGTCCGCGAGGTCGCCGGGAGGCTCGGCCAGGAACACCCGCACGTGCTCGGCGCGGGTGGCCAGTAGCACGCGGACCAGGGCGCCCTCCAGCCCCGGGGGCAGCGCGACGGCCGCGTGACGCACCCGCGCGGCGTACGGTTTGGCCAGCCAGGTCGTCAGCCGCACCCGCGGCACCTGTGGGAGCACCTGCTTGGGCCAGTCCCCGACCAGGACGTCCGGGCGCAGATCGGCGACGTCGTCAGGCGACGCCTGCACCCCGGTCCGGGCTTCGACGGCCTGGGGCCCCTGGGTGTAGATGGCGGTGGCGAACCGGTCGGCGCGGGCGGCGGCGGCCGGCAGGCTCTTTCCGGTCGGCCGCAGGAGGTACAGGTCGGCGCGCGAACCGATCGCCTCCGCACCGAAATAGGCGTTGAAGTCCGGGTAGACGGCCTCGCTCACGAGGTTCAGTTCCTGCAGCGCCTGCTGGACCTTCAGCGCGAGCATCGGCGTGCGGTCGCTCGCCCCGTAGGCCAGCAGGACCCGGCCCCGCCCCTGGTCACGTAGCCCCTGCACCGCCCGGGCCACGAACAGTCCGACGCCCTCCGGCGTGTACGGGGGGTCGGTCACCGCCAGATCCGCGTACTCGACGGCGGACGGGGGCAGCCCCAGCCTCAGATCCGCCCAGCGGGTGCGCACGTCCGCCCCCAGTTCGGCGGCGCACGCGTCGATGTAGGCCAGGATCCGCTCGTCGACGTCCACGACGGTGGTCTGCACGCCCGGATGGACCAGCCCGACGGCCAGCGAGGTCAGATCGTGGTCTCCCACGCACAGCAGGCGCGTGCCCGGCAGCCAGAACCGCGCCCCCAGGAGCAGCGCCCGCCGGACCACCGTCTCCGGCGTGGCCGACACGTGGTCCAGGACGTGCCGCGCCCGCGGCGCCCGCTCGATCAGCCCGGCCACACGCTCCACCACGGCGGCGTACTCGGGCAGCAGGTGCCCCACCGGGTCGGCCGGGTCGAGCGGACGGTACCCGGTGCGCAGCGACTCGGCGATCTCGCCGCCCTGCTCCGGGGTGAGGCGGAACCGGTCGCCGCCGGCGTGCTCCAGCGAGAGCCCGGCCAGCAGCGACTCCACCGAACGCCGCGGCGCGCCCGTCTCCCGGACCAGCTCGCCCAGCGTCCGCCAGCGCCGGTCCGCCAGCAGGCTCAGCGCGGTATGGATCCGCCGGGGATCCATGTCCGCCGCGACCGGCGGCCCGATCGGCACTCCCCCATCAGCCACCCGCGAATGCTACCGGCGCACGGGCTCCCGCAATTCCCGCCGTGACGCCACCGCGGAATCTCACGGCCACCTCTGGTCACGTTCAGCGCTTCTGTCGATACTTTGAGTAGCGTAACCTCGGCGTATGTCCCTCCCCACTGAGCCCATTGGCAGCATCCCGCGTCCCCAGGAACTGCTCGCCGCCTCACCGACCGAGCTGTCCGCCGCCCAGGAGCGCGCCGTGCGCGACACCCTCCGCCGGCTGGAGGAGCTCGGCTCTCCGGTGGTGACCGACGGCGAGCAGTCCAAGCCGAGCTTCGCCACCTACCCGATCGCGGGTCTGGCGGACCTGGCCCCCGACGGCGCGGTCATCCCGTTCGCCGACGGACACCAGCGGCAGCTGCCGCGGCTGACGGCGGGCCCGTTCCGCTACACCGGCCACGCCGTGGACTACCTGCGGGCCGCCCAGCGCCACGCGACCGCGCCGGTCAAGCAGGCCGTGATCGCGCCCTCGGCGCTGAGTCTGCTGTACCCGGCCGACGGCATCGACGGCTACCCGCGCGAGATGTTCCTGGACGACCTCGTCAACGAGGCCGAGGCCGACATCCGCTCCTGCCTGGACGCGGGCGCCCACGTGGTGCAGCTCGACTTCACCGAGGGGCGCCTGTCGCTCAAGCTCGACCCCAGCGGCGGCGTTCTGGACGCCTTCATCGCGCTCAACAACCGGGTCCTGGAGCGCTTCTCCGCCGACGAGCGCGCCCGGATCGGCGTGCACGTCTGCCCGGGCGGCGACCTCGACTCCACGCACAGCCTCGACGTCGACTACGCGGGGCTGCTGCCCAAGCTCTTCCAGCTCAAGGCCGGCGCCTTCTACCTCCAGCTGGCCAGCGAACCCGACCCCGACCGGATCCTGGCCATCGTGGCCGACCACCTGCCCGCGGACGCCCGCGTGTTCGTCGGCGTCGTCGACCCCATCGACCCCCGCGTCGAGACGCCCGAGCAGATCCGCGACCGCGTCCTCGCCGCCGCCCGCCACCTGCCCGTCGACCGCCTCGGCACCTGCGACGACTGCGGCTTCTCCCCGTTCGCCGACGACACCTCCACGTCCCGCGACACGGCCTTCGCGAAGATCGCCGCCCGCGTGGAGGGCACCGCTCTGGCCGCCGCCCAGCTGGGCCTCTGACCCGCCACCCGTTTCCAGGACCGCTCCCGTGCCTTCAGGACCGGCGGCACGCCTGCGGCGGACCGGCTTCCCCTGGGCGCCCTCTCGAAGGTGCGCTCAGGGGAAGGGACGGCGCTCATCGGGAGCTGTGCTCGGTGGTCGTGTCCGACGGCGCCGGGGTGCGGATGAGGAGCATCACCAGGACGGCCACGGTCGTCAGGGCCAGCGCCGAGACGGTCGCCGCGGTGGTGTAGCCGTGCACGAGGGCGCTCACGCGTGAGCCGTCGGGGCCGTGTTCGCGCAGGTACCCCGCCGTCGCGCCGATCGCGACGGTGTTGACGACGGCGGTCCCGATCGACCCGCCCATCTGGGACGCGGCGTTGACGACGGCGGCGGCGACCCCGGCCTCGCGCGGGGAGACGCCCGCGGTCGCCAGTGAGAACGCCGGCGGGAAGGCGGCGCCCATGCCGATCCCGAGCAGGACCTCGACCGGGACGACGGCGGTGGCGTAGCCGCTGCCCGCGTCGAGCCGGGTGAGGACGGCCAGCCCGGCCGCGGCGATGAGCAGGCCGCCGGCGATCAGCAGCCGGGCGGGCACGCGCCCGGTGAGCCGGGCGCCGACCAGGTAGCCGCTCGCGGAGTTCGCGACGGCCATCGGCAGGAACGCCAGCCCGGTGCGCATCGGGGAGAAGTGCGCGACCACCTGGAGGTAGTAGGTGAGCGTGAGGAAGACCCCGAAGGCGCCGACGACCGCGGTGGCCACCGCGACGTAGGCGCCGGCCCGGTTGCGGTCGGCGAGGATCCGCAGCGGCAGCAGCGGCGCGCCGTGCGTGGCCTGGCGCACGACGAACAGGGCGAGGGCCAGGGCGCCGATTCCCATCGGCGCGGTGGTCTGCCACGCGTCCCAGCCGTGCGGGGCGGCCTCGCCCGCACCGTACACGACGGCGGCCAGGCCGCCGGTGACGAGGACGGCGGAGATCCAGTCGAGGCGCGACCCGGGGAAGCTCGGCGGCGCCGGAAGGACGATGCGTCCCGCCACCGACGCGGCCGCGGCGATCGCGACGTTGACGTAGAGGCACCAGCGCCAGTCGGCGTACTGGGTCAGCCCGCCGCCGAGCAGCAGCCCGGCCGCCGCGCCGCTGCTCGCCACGGCGCCGTACACGCCGAACGCCTTCGCGCGCTCCTTGGGTTCGGTGAACGTCACCGCCAGCAGGGACAGGGCGGTGGGCGCGAGCAGCGCGGCGAACGCCCCCTGCAAGGCGCGCCCGACCACGAGGACCTCGAAGCCGGGCGCGGCTCCGGCGATCATCGAGGCGATCGCGAACCCCGCCAGCCCGGCCAGGAAGCTGCGGCGCCGCCCGACCAGGTCGGCGATCCGGCCGCCGAGCAGGAGCAGCCCGGCGAAGGGCAGGGTGTAGGCGGTGATCACCCACTGCCGGTCGGCGTCGCCGAAGCCGAGCGCGTGCTGGGCCGTCGGCAGCGCGATGTTCACGATCGTGGCGTCGAGGGCGATCATCAGCTGCGCGACGGCGATCACGACCAGCGCCGCCCAGCGCCGGTTCGGGGCGCCCGCGGACGGGCCGGACGCGGTCCGCGCCGTGATGGCGGTCATGGAACCCACCTCCCATTAAACGAAGGATCTTCCTCCAGATAGTAACTGGAGGTTTCTCCTCCGTCTATGGGGGCGGCGAAAACCGGCCGATCCCTCGGATCCCCCTGGGCGGCGGGGTTCGCGCGGGTCGGCAGGGCACTGAGCTGCGGAAATGATCTGCGAGGACCTTGCCGTCCCTTGGTGATTTCAGTACCTTTGCCACTTCGAGACGCCTTCCAGGCGTTTTGTCCCACTCAGGTGGGCCGGGGTGCCATCCCCGCGCAACAAGGCCCGCGACCCCCTCGTCGACCGGGCCCGCACATCGTCAGCGCCGCTCTCTCTCAGCGGCACCCGCCGAGTCCGCCATGGCGCGGAGCCGGGGACCCAACCCGCACTGGGGTGAATCGGCCTGCTCAGGCCGTAGGGCGACTTCCACGTCCGAACCCGTCAGCTAACCCGGTAGGCGGCACATGGAAGCAAGGAGCCCCCCTTTGAAAGGCAAGCACAACAAGCCCTCGCGTTTTCCCCGGCCCAACCCTTGGGCCACGGTCACGCTGACGGGTCTCGCCGTCCTCGGCGTGACGGCGGCCGTGCCGACGGCCTTGCAGCACGCGTCCACCGAGACGGTCGCCGCCGTCCAGACCGTGCCGAAGCAGCGGACCGCGCCGCAGGATCAGGTCAGAGCACAGGCCCAGGTCCACAAGGAGTTCAAGCCGCCGGCGAAGGCCGAGCCGTCGACGAAGGCCGAGCCCCAGAAGCAGGCCGCCGAGCCGGAGCCGGACGATCGGTCCAAGGTCATCACGCGGGCCGAGACCTGGCATCCGCACTCCGACCAGCGGATCCCCTACAGCCAGACCAGCACGCACAACGGCTACCGCACCGACTGCTCGGGCTACGTGTCCATGGCGCTGGGGCTGTCCAAGCCCGGGACGAACACCGTCGGCCTCACCTCGTCGCGGTACACCGAGCGCATCGAGATGTCCGAGCTGAAGAAGGGCGACCTCGTCATGGACGCCCTGGGCAGCAACACCACCCGGCACGTCGTCATCTTCGAGAAGTGGGCCGACAAGGACCACTCGTCGTACTGGGCCTACGAGCAGCGCGGCCGGTACGGAACCGACCACCGGACGCTCGACTACGGGCTGTCCTCGGACGACGAGTACAAGGCGTACCGGCCGACGTCCCTCAAGTAGGCCGCCCGGAAGGCCTCGGGAACGCCCGGCATCGGCGGATCGCCGGTGCCGGGCGGAACGGGCCGGGGAGCGAGACGGGTCAGACGGAGCGGACGGCCCGCAAGGACTCCTTCAGGGAGCCGAGGGTCGAGAAGACGGCCGTGGGTTCGTAGCCGCAGTGGGCCATGCAGTTGGCACAGCGGGAGTCGCGTCCCCTTCCGTAGGAGTCCCAGTCGGTCTCGTCCAGGAGTTCCCGGTAGGTCTGCGCGTAGCCGTCCGACATCAGGTAGCAGGGACGCTGCCAGCCGAAGAGGGAGTAGGACGGGATCGCCCAGGCCGTGCAGGGGAAGTCGACCTTGCCTTCCAGGAAGTCCAGGAACAAAGGCGAGTGGTTGAAGCGCCACCGCTTGCGGTTGCCGTTCCCGAACGCCTTGCGGAACAGCTCCCGCGTCTCCTGGACGCCGAGGAAGTGGTCCTGGTCGGGTGCCTTGTCGTAGGCGTAGCCGGGCGAGATCATCATCTCGTCGACCTCGAGGTCGTCGTTGAGGTAGTTCATGACGTCGATGACGGTCTGCGGCGTGTCCGTGTTGAAGATCGTCGTGTTGGTGGTGACGCGGAACCCCCGCCGCTTGCACTCCCTGATCGCCGCGACCGCGTCGTCGAAGACGCCGTCCTTGCAGACGGACTCGTCGTGGCGTTCGCGCAGGCCGTCGATGTGCACCGCCCACGCGAAGTACGGCGACGGCGTGAACTTGTCGATCTTCCTGGGTATCAGCAGCGCGTTCGTGCACAGGAAGACGAACTTCTTGCGCCGGACGAGCTCGTTCACCAGCTCGTCGATCTGCGGGTGCATGAGCGGCTCGCCGCCCGCGATGGAGACCATCGGCGCGCCGCACTCCTCGATGGCGGCGATGGCCTGCTCGACCGGCATGCGCTTCTTCAGCACGTCGTGCGGGTGCTGGATCTTCCCGCAGCCGGCGCAGGCGAGGTTGCAGGCGAACAGGGGCTCCAGCTCGACGATGAGCGGGAACTTCTCCCGGCCGCGCAGCTTGTTGCGGAGGATGTAGCCCCCGATGCGAAGGCTCTGGCGGAGCGGCATGCTCATGGTGTCCGGACCTCCTTGTGCAGGGTGAACTCGGTGGCCCCCACCGGCCCGCGCGCCCGCCTCATGTCGCGCCGTCCAGGTAGCGGCCGAGGGCGCTGACGGGGAAGACCAGCCGGTACAGGTGGTAGTTGATGTAGAAGTCGCCGGGGAAGCCGGTACCGGTGAACTGCTCCTCGTCCCAGTTGCCGTCCGGGCGCTGGTGGTCGACGAGCCACCGCACGCCGGCCTCCACGGCCGGAGTGCGCTCGCCGGCGGCGAGCAGCGCCAGCAGCGCCCAGGCCGTCTGCGACGGGGTGGACCCGCCCCGCCCGATCCACGCGGGGTCGTCGTAGGAGCGCAGGTCCTCGCCCCAGCCGCCGTCCGGGTTCTGGTGGTCCTCCAGCCAGACCACGGCGCGCCGGATCGCGGGCCTGCCGGGACGGACCCCGGCCGCGACGAGCGCGGGCACCACGCTGCCCGTTCCGTAGACGTGGTTCGCTCCCCAGCGCCCGAACCACGAGCCGTCCGCCTCCTGCGCCCTGAGCAGCCAGACGACGGCGCGCCTGACCACGGCCGACTCCGCGAGGCCCTCCTTCGACAGCGCCTCGACGACGTGGGCGGTGACGTCGGCGGACGGCGGGTCGATGACGGCGCCGAAGTCGCAGAAGGGCAGCTTGGTGCACAGCTCGCGGGTGTTGTCGGCGTCGAAGGCGCCGAAGCCGCCGTCGCGCGAGGCCATCCCGTCCAGCCAGCGGACGGCCCGCCTGATCGGCTCCTCCGCCTTCGGGAAGGACGCCCTGCGCAGCGCCAGGATCGCCTCGGCGGTGTCGTCGGTGTCGGGGTAGACGTCGTTGTCGAACTCGAACGCCCAGCCGCCCGGCGGGACGTCCGGCCGCTTCACCGACCAGTCCCCCGGCCCGCGGACCTCCTCGCCGACCACCCACTCGGCCGCCCGCAGCAGCGAGGGATGGTCGGCGGCCACGCCCGCGTCGGCCAGGGCGTTCATGGCGAGCACCGTGTCCCAGACGGGCGACTGGCACGCCTCGAGACGGCGCCCCCGCTCGTCGCGGATCGTGAAGCGTTCGAGCCCGTCCAGGCCGCGCCTGATGACCGGATGGTCGAGGCCGTAGCCGAGCTCGTGCAGCGCCATCAGCGAGTACACCCACGGCGGCTGGATGCCGCCCCAGCAGCCGTCGGCCTCCTGCCTGGCGATGATCCAGTCGGCGGCCCGGCGCAGCGCCGCCCGGCGCAGCGGGCGCACCGGCCGCCTCTCGTACACGTGCAGGACGCGGTCGAGGGCGTTGAACGCCGCTCCCCAGCCCCGGGCGTCCTTGGCCGGCATGACGCCGCAGCGCAGTTCGGGCAGGTCGAACGGCAGCGCCCGGACGGGACGCAACGACCCGAGGATCGTCAGCGGGACGATCGTCTGCCGCGCCCAGCACGCCCAGTCGTAGACGTTCAGCGGGACGCGGCTCGGCAGGAACATCAGCTCGGGCGGCATGACCGGCAGGTCGTTCCAGGACCACTGCCCGAACAGCGCCAGCCAGATGCGGGTGAAGACGCGGCTGCCCTCGATCCCGCCCGCCTCCCGCACGTACGCGGCGGCCTCGCGCATGTGCCCGGCGTCCACCGGGTCGCCGGCGAACCGCAGCGCGACGTACGCCTCGATCGTCGTGGACAGGTCGGCCGGGCCGCCGTGGAAGTTCGCCCACGTGCCGTCGTCCCGCTGCCGGGAGCGGATCCAGCGCGCCGCGTCCTTGGTGTCGGCGTCGGAGCGGATGCCGAGGAACTGGCGGAGCAGGAGGTCCTCGGCGTCCATGGTGACGTTGGTCTCCAGCTCGGCCTTCCACCAGCCCTCGGGCGACTGAAGGCCGATCAGGTGGTCGCGGGCCGCCTCCACGGCGGCGGCCGCGCCGGTGAGTCCGGACACGTCGGTGGTGGTCATGCAGCGCTTCCCTTCTCGCCGGCGCGGCGGGTCAGTGGTCCCGGGAGGTGACGAACAGCGCGATGTCGTGGAACTCGGCGGCCACGGGATCGTCCACGCCCGAGTCGTCGAGGTGGCGCCCGGCGGCGGCGACGCGGCGGTCGGCCTCGGCGGCGGCCCAGTCCCGTCCGCCCGCCGCCTCGACGAGCCGGGCCATCTCCCGCAGGGCGTCCTCGGACGGCGGCCCGGGGTCGGCGTACAGCGCGGCGAGCCGCCGCGACTCGGGGCGCCCGGCGTTCAGCGCGTACACGACCGGCAGCGACTTCTTGCGCGCCCGCAGGTCGGCCAGGACGGGCTTGCCGGTCGTGTCCGGGCTGCCCCAGATGCCGAGCAGGTCGTCGACGAGCTGGAACGCGAGGCCCATCTCGGCGCCGAACCCGGTCAGGTGGGTGACGAGCCGGGCGGGGCCCTCGGCCAGCATCGCCCCGATCGAGCAGGCGCAGGCGAGCAGGGCGCCGGTCTTGCCCGCCGCCATCGTCAGGCACTCGTCGAGGGTCACGTCGTCGCGCTGCTCGAACCCGATGTCGAGCGCCTGGCCCGCGATGAGCCGCTGCGTGGCGGCGGTCAGCGCGCGCGCCGCCCAGTGGGCGCCGCGCGTCTGCTGCTCCAGGAGCAGGTTCTCCGACAGCGCCATCAGCGCGTCGCCGCCGAGGATGGCGGCGGACGGGCCGAACACCGTCCACGCGGCGGGACGGTGCCGGCGGGTCCGGTCGCCGTCCATGATGTCGTCGTGCAGCAGCGAGAACGCGTGCACGAACTCGACGGCGACGGCGCCGGGCAGCGCCGTCTCCTCGGACGCGCCGGCGGCCCGTGCGGACAGCAGCGCCAGCGCGGGACGCAGCGCCTTGCCGCCCGCGGCGGCGGGCTCGCCGTTCTCGTCGGTCCACCCGAGGTGGTAGGCGACGACGCGTCGGGTCCACGGGTCGAGCCGCTCCGCGCAGGCGCGCATGGCCTGGTCGACCAGGGCGCGCCCGCCGGTGACCGAGGTCGGGACGGCGGTCATCGGCCGCTCACCTCCGAGGTCGTCCGGTGCAGGTGGCGGCGGACGAGTCGGGCCGCGGTCAGACCGCTGCGCACGGCTCCCTCCATCGTGTCGGGCCAGCCCGTGTCCGTCCACGCGCCGGCGAGGAACAGCCACGGCAGCCGGGTCGCGGACGCGGGACGCAGCGCGTCGCTGCCGGGGCTCTGACGGAACGTCGCGTGCCGCTCCCGTGTCACGAAGAAGTCGGTGACGCGGGAGCGGCGGGCGGCCGGGAACAGCCGCTCCAGTTCGGCGAGGTACACCGCGCGCAGCTCGGCGGTGGGCGTGTCGATCCAGCGGTCGGCCGCCGAGACCGAGACCGCCAGGTACTGGCCGCCGCCGGTGAGGCCGCCGACCGCGGTGCGGTCGAACACCCACTGGACGGGCGAGCCGACCGCCGCGGCGAAGGGCAGGTCCGCACCGTCCACCCGCAGGACGGGACGGTCGTAGACGACGTGGACGTTGACGATCGGGCTGGATCCGAGGCCGCCCCAGCGCGCCCGTTCAGGGGCCGCCTCCTCGGGGACGATCGCGGCCGCCGCCCGGTGGGGCACGGCGACGACGACGGCGTCGGCGCCGACCGGGGAGCCGTTCACGACGAGCTTCGGCCCGGCGTCGATCGCCGTGACCTTCGCGTTCAGGCGGATCCGGCCGCCGTCACGCTCGATCCTGGCCGCCGGGAGCGTGCCGTGCAGGTCGCCGAGCGGGACCGCGGGCACGCCGATGTCGGCGGCGTCCGAGCGGCCGAGGAGCGCGGTCTGGCACACGAACGCGGCGGGACCGAGCGCGGCGCCGTCCAGGCGGGCGTTGAGGGAGGCCGTGACGAACAGCTCCCAGAGCGCCTCGCGCGCCCAGGAGCCCTGCCCGTGTTCGGCGAGCCAGGTGCCCATGCTGATCCGGTCGTTCGACGGGTCGGCCGGATCGACGCGGTCGAGCGCCAGCGACGCGCCGACCGCCCGCAGCCGGTCGGACGGCGAGAGCAGCCGGTACCCGGCGAGCGCGGGCAGCAGGTGCAGCGGTCCCGGGGCCTTCGCACGGCGGAGCCGGCCGGTGGGCGCCGCACGGCGGAGCCGTCCGCCGCGACCGTCCGGGGCCAGGACGCGGACGTCGAAGCGGTCCTGGACGCGCACGCGGTCCAGCGCGTCCAGCCGGGCGAGCAGCCCCCGATACGCCGAGCAGCACTTCAGGAAGATGTGCTGCCCGTTGTCGACCGTCAGCCCGTCCCGCGAGAACGAGTGGGTGGCGCCGCCGAGCCGGGGCCGCGCCTCGTAGATCGTCGCGCGGACCCCCGCCTCCTGGAGCGCCAGCGCGGTGGTGACCCCGGCGAGCCCGCCGCCGACGATCGCGACCTCCGCCGGGCCGCCGTCGCGGGCGCTCACCGGTGGATCCCGGCCATCGCCATGGCGGACACGGTCGCCTTCTCCCAGGCGGGCAGGGACGTCCGCGTCTCCAGGGCGGCCAGCGGATCGGCCGTGATGCGCCGCAGCAGGTGCCGGTAGATCCCCGCCATCGCGCCGGCGCACGCGGCGCTGCGCCGGTCGAGCATGGGCAGCAGCCTCAGGCCGTCGGCGTACCAGCGCCCCGCCCGCTCCGCCTGGAAGCGGATGAGGCTCGCCAACCGGTCGGGGTCGTCGGTCACCCGGCCCCTCTCGTCACGGTCGAGCGGGCACCCGAACCGGACGAGGTCCTTGGCGGGGAGGTAGACGCGGCCGTTCACCCCGTCCTCCCGGACGTCGCGGAGGATGTTCGTCAGCTGCAGCGCGACGCCGAGCGCGTCGGCGCGCGGCACGGCCGTGGCGGGGTCGGCCGTCCCGAACACGCCGAGCGACAGGCGGCCGACGGAGCCGGCGACGCAGCGGCAGTACCAGAGGAGGTCGTCGAAGGTGTCGTAGGTCTCGCCGCGCACATCGGCCTCGCAGCCGTCGATCAGCTCGCCGAACACCTCGATGGGGATCGGATGGCCGCGGGCGGCGTCGGCCAGCGCGACCAGCACCGGATCGGAGGGATGGGCGCCGGGGTCGGTGAGCCGCGCGCGTTCACCGGCGAGCTTCGCGAGCCGGTCCGCCACGGGCGCCCCGTGGTCGTCGCCGATGTCGTCGATCCGCCGGGCGAACGCGTACACGGCGCTGAGGGCCCGCCGCTTGGGCGGGGGAAGCAGCCGGATCCCGTACGAGAAGTTGCGCGCCTGGGAGCGTACGACGCTCTCGCAGTGCCGGTAGGCGGTGGATGCGTCCATCTATGCTGCCCTTCTCCTTCCCATGGTCCGCGACCACTCGGCGAGCAGCCGCACCTTCCCCGCCCGTGGCGGGCCCGGCAGGACGTCGTAGGCGGCGCGCTCCAGCGCGTCGAGGGCGGCGAGGCCCCCCGCGACGTATCCGGCGACGGCGACCCGCGCGAACCCCTGGAGCCCGCCGGTGAGGGCGGCGCCCTCGCCGAGCATGCGCCGCGCCCGCTTCGCCTGGAGCGCCACGACGCCGCGCAGCCGGGTCGGGGTCGCCGCGGCGGTGAGGTCGTCCTCGGTGCAGCCGAAGCGCAGCAGGTCGTCCGCGGGCAGGTAGACGCGCCCGTTGCGGTGGTCCTCGCCGACGTCCTGGCAGTGCTCGATGACCTGCAGCGCGGTGCACACCTTGTCCGACAGGCGCAGCCGGTCGGGCGTGGCGGCGCCGAACACGTGCAGGACGATGTGCCCGACCGGATCGGCGGACAGCGCGCAGTAGCCGACGAGGTCGTCGAACGTCGCGTACCGGGTGACGTCCTGATCCTGGCGGTTCGCCTGGACCAGGCGGCGGAACGGCTCGGCGGGGATGCGGCGGGCGACGATCGTCCCCGCCAGGTCGCGCAGCACGGGCAGTTCCGGCCGCTCCCCGGCGTAGACGCGGTCGAGGTCGCGCTCGACGAGGTCGAGGAGGCCGGCCCGCTCGCCCGGCGGCGCCTCGTCGCCGATGTCGTCGACCAGCCGGGCGTACCCGTACACGTTCAGCAGGTGCGCGCGGTGGCGCGCGGGAAGCAGCCGGGAGGCGACGGGGAAGTTCTCCCCGGACTGCAGTTCGGTCCTCGCCCGGCGTTCCTCGGTGGCGTTCCACAAACGCTCGCTGACGGACATGGTGTTCCCCTGGGGCGGTGGCGGCGCGGGGGCGTACATCGATGCCCGTTAACCGGGTGACCGACCGGTAAACATGACCGTCGACGGGGCCCATGATGCGTACGTCCCCGGTCGACGGCGCTGAGCCTCCCGAATTTCCGTCCTTTATGAATATAGGCCGGAAGCGGTCAGGCGGGAATATGGAATCGGAAGGCCGGGCGATCACCGGTGGTCATCGCGTATTCACCCATAAATGATCGTGGCCCCCGCGAGACGGGGGCCACGGGCCGGGCGGAACGGGCGGCGGCCGGTTCGGTGGGCGGTTCGGTGGGCGGTTCAGTAGGTGCTGAGGATTCGCGCGAGTACCCGCGGCGTCTGCTCGGGCGGTGCGGCCTCGGTGACCAGCGTGTTGAAAATGTGCCAGTGGTGCTCGATCTCGGCGCGCCGCGTCGGATAGACGGCATTGTCGGGGCGCTCCAGATAGACCATGTCCTGCAGCCCCTGCTGCGGGAACCGGACGAGGGTGAGCGACCCGTCGCCGGCCACCTGGCCGGAGATGCCGAGCGGCGCGATCTGGATGGTGACGTTGGGCCGCCTGCACTGCTCGATGATGTGCCGGATCTGCATGCGCATCGTCGCGGGCGCGCAGGCGGGACGCCACAGCGCCCCCTCGTCCAGCACGACCCAGAGGTTGAGCGGGCGCGGCCGGCGGCGCAGGACGCGCTGGCGCCGCATCCGGAACTCCACGCGCCGCTCGACCTCCGCCTCGGACTCGGGGCGCAGGCGGCGCACCAGGTCGCGGGCATAGTCCTCGGTCTGCAGCAGGCCGGGGACGAACTAGGCCTCGAACGTGCGGACCAGCTTGGCCGCCTGCTCGGCGCTGAGGTAGTCGCGGACCCAGCGCGGCACGATGTCGCCGTCGCCGTGCCACCAGGGCCGGGCGCCGGTCTGCTCGGCGAGGGCGAGCAGGGTCGCGCGCTCGCCGGGGTCGGTGCCGTAGCGATCGAGCAGCCCGGCGACGTCGCCGGCCTTGGCACGGGTGCGGCCCAGCTCCAGCCGGGTGATCTTCGACTCGGACGCGCCGATCGCCAGGCCCGCCCTGGGCCGGGACAGACCGGCCGCCTCGCGCAGCTCGCGGAGCCGCCTGGCGAGCAGCATGCGCGGGACGAGCGGGTCGCCCTGCGCGCGGACCGTACCGGCCGGAGAGCTCCGCGCCGGCGCCGGTTTCCTGTTGCCGGTGATCGTGACGGAGGCCAAGGGGGACTCCTCATCGGAAGACGGCATGGACGACCGCTCCGACTATAGTTCACGCTGCGCGTCGGAGATAAGACCGTATGTTACCTACCGTCCGGGCCACGTGGCCCGGCCCCCGGAGGCGGTTCTCGGCACGGCGCGTCAGGGTTTACGGGCCACCCCGCACCTGGTCGGCAGATTCGCGCCCTCGATCGGCCCCACTTCGGGGCGCCACGCCCCGCTCGTCACCAGACCCGGTTCCTCGATCTCCAGGCCGTCGAAGTAGCCGCGGATGAACTCGGGGGTGCGCAGCCGGAACGGGATCGCGCCGGTCTCGTCGTAGGCGCGCTGCGCCGCGTTGAACCTCTCGTCCTCGTCGGTGGAGTCGTGCAGGATGAGGTAGCTCCCGGACGGCAGCGGGTCCATCAGCCCGCGGACGACGTCGTACGCCTCGTCCGGGTCGACGATGTGCCCCAGCACACCGATGATCATCAGCCCGACGGGCTGGGACAGGTCCAGCAGCTCCGAGGCCCGATCCATGATCGTCTTCGGGTCGTGCAGGTCGCAGTCGATGTAGGAGGTGCGGCCCTCGTTCATCAGGGCGCGGGCGTGCGCGAGGACGAGCGGGTCGTTGTCGACGTAGACGACCTTGGCGTCGGGGGCGGCGCGGCGGGCCATCTCGTGGGTGTTGTCGACGGTGGGCAGGCCGGTCCCGCAGTCCATGAACTGGCGGATCCCGCGCTCGCGGGCCAGGAACCGGATCGCCCGGTCCATGAAGTAGCGGCCGGCGCGGGCGATCTCCACGATGCCCGGGTAGAGCCTGACGTAGTGGTCGCCGGCGACCCGGTCGATCTCGTAGTTGTCGGTCCCCCCGAGCCAGTAGTTCCAGATCCGCGCCGACTGCGGGACATCAGTGTTGATCTTGGCGTCCGATCCCTTTCCCGGGCCCCGGGTGGCATCCGTCATGTCTGACGCTCCTTCCAGCAGGTACGGGCACCTCTCGCGGCAAACTTAGACCCCGCACCTCAAGAGCGGCCGAAAAAGCGGAATTCGGACCTGTCCGCCTGCCCATTCAGGACGATAATGAATACGCAGGGTGGTCAGAACGCCGAAAACGGTGGGGCGCGTGCGCCCGGTGTGACGAAGGTGATCCGAGAACGGACCCGCCGGGCGGACATCGACGGACGACCGAAATGATCACTTACGGCGAAGACAGGGATGGCTGTCCGCGCCGCCATGTTGACCGGACCGCGCCATCCGGGAATTCATTGTCACTCTTTTTCGAGATTTTGCCGTAACAGGCCGCCCTCATTACGAAGACCCAAGCCCCCTAAGA
The DNA here is from genome assembly GCF_013409045.1 of Actinomadura citrea. Taxonomy (NCBI): domain Bacteria; kingdom Bacillati; phylum Actinomycetota; class Actinomycetes; order Streptosporangiales; family Thermomonosporaceae; genus Actinomadura; species Actinomadura citrea. The sequence continues at coordinate 7,755,626 of NZ_JACCBT010000001.1, forward strand.
CCGTCCATAGCAGATGATTCTGGAAACGGCGATGGCGCCGCCCGCACCTGATCACCGCCCTGGAATGCGGCGTTTCGGGCATTCGACTCATCCAGCCCAGGACCGCCCGGCCGGGGACGGCCCTCAGCGGCCCGCCCAGACGGCGATCGCGAGCGCCACCCGGTCCTCGAACCGCATCGGGTCGCGGCCGGTCAGCGACTCGATCCGGGACAGCCGGTGGCGCAGGGTGTTCGGATGAAGGAACAGGGCCCGCGACGTCGCGCCGACCGCGCCGCCCATGTCCAGGAAGGTGCGCAGCGTCTCGATGAGGCGGGTGCCGTGCGCGGCGTCGTAGTCGCTCAGCGGCCGGCCGATCTGCTCGGCGAACGGGGCCAGCTGGTCCTGGTCGAGGCGGCCGAGGAGGGCCTGGAAGGTGGCGAGGTCGGCGGCGTGCACGACCCCGCCGGTGCGGCGCGCGGCGTCCAGCGCGGTGAGGCTCTCGGCGAGCGAGAGCGGCAGGTGCTCCAGCGGGCCGGGGCTGCCGACCCCGGCGGGCTCGGCCCAGGCGTGGGCGTCGTTGGTGACGAGCAGCGCCGTGTCGTCGTCCAGGCCGAGGACGCCGGGCAGCTCCTCCTCGACCGCGCCGTCCATCGCGATCACCAGCAGGGACGCGTGGTCGAGCCCGGCGTCGTCGATCCGGGGGCGCAGCGCCTCGGCGGACGCGAGCCCGTCGCGCACCATGCGCAGCAGCCGCCCGGTCTCCTCCCGCTCGTGCCGCTCGTCTCCGGCGGAGGCGAGCCGCTCGGCGAACCACTCGGTGAACCCGAGGAACGGGATCTCCGGCGGCACCTCCAGCAGCGGGAGGCCGACGCGGTCGCAGGCGGCGCGCAGCTCCTCGGGTACGGCGTCGGTCATGTCGCCGACGCCGTAGCCGATCGCGCTCGCGCGGCCGGCCTTGACCGAGTCGGCGAACGCGGCGCACGCGCCGGCGTCCCGCAGCGACGCGCCGACCGTCAGCACGACCTCGTGCCCGCGCAGGTAGGGGGCGGGGTCGAGCAGCTCGGTGGAGTGCGCCCAGCGGACCGGGCGGTCGAGGCCGTTCTGCCCGGCGACCAGGCGCAGCCGGAAGCGCGGCACCTCCAGGAGCTGCCGGACGGTGACGTGCGGCAGCGCGGGATCGCTGGTCACAGCCTCACCCTCTCACCCCGGCCGGGCGCCGTCCCGCGCCCGTGACCGTGTTTTGGGCAAGTGCACGAAAGGTCGGGCGCGCCGTGGTGGGTTCGGCCAAGAAATCCCCATGTCGCTTGTCACCAGCGGTTATGCCGGGTTTGCCTGGTGCTTTCGGAGCGTTTGCGAGGTGATCTCATGGACGGGCGGGTCGTGCTCGTCACCGGGGCGGCCGGTGGCGTCGGCTCCGCGCTGGTGCGCGAGCTGGCGGGGCGCGGCTGGCGGACGGCGGGACTCGACCTGCGCCAGGCCCCGGACACCGACCACTCGGTGAGCGTGGACGTGGCGGAACCCGCGCAGGTGTGCGCGGCGGTCCGGCGGATCGAGCGCGAGCTCGGCCCGGTCGAGGCGGCGGTGTGCGCGGCCGGGCGCCACTCGATCGTCCCGGTGTCCGACATCGCCTGGCCCGACTGGCGGCGGATGCTGCGGGTGCACCTCGGCGGCGTGGTCAACGTGTGCTCGGCCGTCGCGCCGGGGATGGCCGAGCGCGGCCGGGGCAGCATGGTGGCGGTCGCCTCCCACCTCGCCGTCGGCGGCGCGAGCGCCGAGGCGCACTACTCGGCGGCCACCGGCGCGGTGATCGGGTTCCTCCGGTCGCTGGCGGCGGAGCTGGGACCGGCCGGGGTACGGGTGAACGCGTTGGCGCCCGGCCCGACCGACACGCCGATGCTCCCATCGGACTCGCCCTGGCGCAGGCCGTCCTTCCTGCAGGGTCTGCCGGCCGGGCGGCTGACGTCCCCGGAGGAGGTCGCGCTCGCGGCCGCCTTCCTCATCGAGGACGCCACGTTCTGCACCGGCGAGGTCCTCTCCCCGAACGCCGGGACGGTGCTCTGATGACGATCGCGCTGATCACCGGGGCCGCCGGCGGGCTCGGCACGGCCGTGGCGCGCCGGCTCGCGGCCGACGGCCGCCTGGTCGTTCTCAACGACCAGCCCGGACGGGACGTGGCCGGGCTCGCCGCCGAACTGAACGGCGTCGCCGCGTCGGCCGACGTCTCCGACCCGGCGGCTGTGAGCGCGATGGTGGCGGAGGTCGAGCGCCGTACGGGCGGGCAGATCGCGCTCCTCGTCACCTGCGCCGCCCGGCTGGAGATGGCCCCGTTCACCGAGGTGGAGGACCTCGGCGACTGGTGGCGGACGATCGACGCGGACCTCGGCGGGACGTTCGCGTGCGCGCAGGCCGTCATGCCGGGCATGGTCGAGCGCGGCGGCGGCCGGATGGTGTTCGTCGCGTCCGAGTGGGGCGTGATCGGATGGCCGAACGCGAGCGCCTATTCGGCGTCCAAGGCGGGCGTCATCGCGCTCGCCAAGTCGCTCGGCCGCGAACTGGCGCCCCTCGGCATCACGGTGAACGCCGTCGCGCCGGGTGCGATCGACACGCCGCTGCTGGAGAGGGACGCGGCGGCGGCGGGGGTGGGCGTCGAGGAGATCCGCGCCCGGTACGCCGCCCGGACGCCCCTCGGCCGGATCGCGACCCCCGAGGAGGTCGCGGCGGCGGTCGCGTTCCTGGCCGACGAGCGCCTCCCGACCCTCGTCGGCCAGATCCTCCACGTCAACGGCGGCACCATCCGCTCGCGCGCCTGACCGGCGTCACTCGCGGGCGCCCACGGCCTCCGCGGGGCGGGCGGCCATGGCGAGGCGTGCGGCCGGGAACGTCGCGGCCGCGGCGAGCGCGAGGCCCCAGGCGAGGACCCCCAGGTGGCCGAGGGGCGGGACCGACGGGGGGCCGCCCGTCATGCCCGCGCCGAACGCGGTGAGCGTGGCGAGGGCGATCGCGGTCCCGAGGACGGCGGCGATCACGGCGACGGCCAGCGTCTCCCACCCGAGCATCGCCATCACCTGGCGCCGGGTCGTCCCGACCAGGCGCAGCAGGGCGAACTCGCGGGACCTGCCGGCGGTGGCCATCGCGAGGGTGTTCACCACGGCGATCGCGGTGAACGCGATGATCAGCCCCATCGCGACGTAGGCGATCTCGGCGTTCCCCGCCGGGCCCGCCTCGGCGAGCGCGCCCGGGGCCGCGACCGGGAGACCGCGCGGGGGACCGCCCGCGATCAGCAGCGTGCCGCGGGGGTCGTCGACGTGGGCGGCCAGCAGGTCGCGGTCGACGGTGAGGTCGCCGAAGCCGAGGCCGCGCCCGTAGACCGCGACCACGGTGGGCTCGAACGGCGTGCCGTCGCCGAGGGTGAGCGGCAGCCGGTCCCCGGGCCGGACGCCGAGGCGCCGGGCGGCGGTGGCGCCGACCGCGATGCCGGACGCGTCCAGACGGTCGAGCGACCCGGCCCGGACGTCGAGGTCCATGGTGCGGTCGAGGCCCTCCGGGGTGACGCCCTGGACGCCGTAGTTCTCCAGGCCGACCCGGACGGTGCCGTGCAGGACCTCGGTCACGGCGGTCACGCCGGGCGTCCGGCGGATCCGCTCGGCGGTGCCGTGCGGAACCCTGGGACCGGCGGCGTGCGCGGCGACCGTGCCCTCGCTCGCCTGCCGTGTCGCGGCGTGGCCGATCGTCGTCTGCGTGAACAGGATCGTCGAGGTCAGCCCGATCATCAGGGTCAGCGGGGTGACGACGGACGCCAGGCGCCGCGCGCCCGCGGCGAGGTTGGCCGCCGCCAGGTGCCCGCCGCCCGGGAGGCGCCGGAGCGGGACGGCGAGCACGGCGGTCGCGGCCCGGACGACGGCGGGGCCGAGGAGCGCGACGGCCGCGGTCCAGACGATCGCGGTCAGCATCGTCACCGGGCTGGACGCCGCCTCCGTGTCGAGGTGCGCCAGCAGCACCGTCAGGACGGCGGCCCCGGCCGCGACGGCGAGCCCGGCCGCGATCCGGACGGCGCCGAGCCGGGCGCGGCCCGTCGCCGCGTCGCCGAGGGCCTCGACGGGACGGACCCGGGCCGCCCCGCGGGCGGTGATCCGGGCGGCGGCCACGGCCGCGAGGACGGTGGCGAGCGCGGCGGCGAGCGGCGGGAACGGGCCGACGACGAGGTCCAGGTTCGGCGGGAGGGCGCCGAGCCCGCGGAACTCGTCCCGCAGCCGGAACGCCAGCGGCAGGCCGGCCGCCGCGCCGAGCGGTCCCGCGAGGAGCCCGACCAGCAGCGCCTCGCCCCCGATCATCCGGCGGACCTGCCGCGGCGTCGCGGCGACCGCCCGCAGCAGCGCGATCTCCCGCTCCCGCTGCCGCACCGACAGCGCGAACGTCCCGGACACCACGAGGACGGCGACGAGCAGGGCCGTCCCGCCGAGGGCGCCGCCCAGGGAGATCAGCTTGACGCGCGCCTTCTCCGCGCCGAGGAACTCCGCCCGCCCCCGGTCGCCGCCGGTGTGGACGGTCGCCGTGGTGCCGCGCACGGCCTCCTCGACGGCACGGGCGGGGCCGTGCGCGCCGACGGCGGTGACCATGCCGTCGCGGCCGGCCAGTCGGGCCGCCTGAGCCGTCGAGAAGAAGACGGCGGTCTGGTGAGCGAGCGCCTGCCGGGTCACGCCCACGACGCGGTAGGTGCCGGGGACGGCGGACTCGACCCGCACCGCCTTGCCCGGGTGCAGGCGGTGGGCGCGCGCCGTCGCGGCGTCGACCACGATCTCGTCGTCCGCGGCCGGGGCGCGGCCCTCGCGGAGGGTGAACGGGGTGAGCGCCGCGGACTCCCACCCGTGGCCCCAGGACGGGCGGTCTTTCGCGGCGGCGCCGATCTCGGCGGGGAACGTCACCTCGGTGACGACGCCCCGGACGCCGTCCGCCGCCCGGACCTTCGCGGCGACGGAGGCGGGCAGCCACACGCGCTCGGCGAGCGGCTTGGCCTTGTGCTTGCGCTTGCCCTTCTTCTTGACGATCACCTGGTGGACGGACTGGTCGCCGGTGACGACGACCGGCGCCCCCGCGTACCGCTCCGGCGCGACGGAGCCGCGCAGGCCGGTGTCGAGGAGGATGCCGCACGCGCAGACCAGGGCCGCCGCGCACAGCAGCGCGGCGAACGCCCCCGCGAAGCCCGCCTTGCGATGGCGCAGCGTGCCGAGCACGATTCCGAGCATCACTTCCACGCTCCCAGCCGGGTCATGCGGGCGGCGACCCTGTCGCTGGACGGGGCGTCCATCGTGTCGACGATCCGTCCGTCCGCCAGGAACAGCACCGTGTCGGCGTAGGAGGCGGCGACCGGGTCGTGCGTGACCATCACCACCGTCTGGCCCATGCCGTCCACGGTGTCCCGCAGCAGCGTCAGCACGTCCCGCGCCGTCATCGTGTCGAGCGCGCCCGTGGGCTCGTCCCCGAACACCACGTCCGGGCGCGTCACCAGGGCGCGCGCGATCGCGACCCGCTGCTGCTGCCCGCCGGACAGCTGCCCGGGCCGGTGCCCGGTCCGGTCCGCCAGCCCGACGCGGGCGACCACCTCGGTGAGCCACGCCTTGTCCGGGCGCGTGCGCGACAGGCGGAGCGGAAGGGTGATGTTCTGCTCCACGGTCAGCGACGGCACCAGGTTGAACGCCTGGAACACGAAGCCGACGCGCCGCCTGCGCAGCTCGGTCAGCCTCGTCTCGTTCATGGAGGACAGTTCGGTGTCCCCCAGCCGGACCGTGCCGGACGTGGGCGTGTCGAGACCCGCGGCGCAGTGCAGGAACGTGCTCTTGCCCGAGCCGGACGGCCCCATCACCGCCGTGAGGCGGCCCCGTGGGAGGGACGCCGTCACCTCCCGCAGCGCCGCCACCGCTCCCCTGCCCCGTCCGTAGACCTTGCTCACCGCGTTCATGCGCACCGCGTCGTTCATGCCTGCCAGTCTTGTGACCTGCGGTTCCGGCCACCAGAGAGGAGATCATCGACCACCCGTGACCTCGTCACGGGTCCGGGCGTGACGCCGTCGGCCGGCCGGCGGCTGGTAGACATGAGCCGTGATCAAGGTGCTTCTGGCCGACGACCACCATGTGGTGCGCGGCGCCCTCGCCGCGCTGCTGGCGCTCGAACCCGACCTCACCGTGGTCGCCGAGGTCGAGCGCGGGGACGAGGTGCTGCCCGCGGCCCGCTCGTCCCGTCCCGACGTCGCCGTGCTGGACATCGACATGCCGGGCCTGGACGGCCTGGCGGCCGCGGCGGCGCTGCGCGAGGCCGTCCCGGACGTCGCGACGCTGGTGCTCACCGGGCACGGCAAGCCCGGTCACCTGCGCCGCGCCCTGACGGCGGGCGTGCGCGGGTTCCTGCTGAAGACGGCGCCGCCGGACGAGCTGGCCGCCGGCATCCGCAAGGTCGCCGCCGGGGAGCGCGTCCTCGACCCGAACCTGGCGCTCACCGCCTGGGACCTCGCCGACAACCCGCTCACCCCGCGCGAGACCGACGTGCTGCGGCTCGCGGCGGAGGGCGCGGACGCCCCGGAGATCGCCGGGCGCCTCCATCTGTCCGCCGGGACGGTGCGCAACTACCTGACGGCCGCCGTCACCAAGCTCGGCGCCCGCAACCGCACCGATGCCGCTCGCATCGCGCGTGAGGCGGGCTGGCTCTAGCCGACCCTCGCCTCCAGCCGGAAGGATCCCTTTCCGTCGGCGCGCGCGCTGAGCGTTCCCCCTGCCGAGGCGAGCCGTGTGGTCAGATTTCCGATGCCGGCGCCGGGGGCGGTCCGGGGAGCCGCCGGGTCGAGCCCGTCGTTCTCCACGACCAGCCAGACGGCGCCGCCGTCCCGTCCGGTCGCGATGGTGCAGCGGGTGGCGGCGCTGTGGCGGAGCACGTTGGTCACCGCCTCGCGCAGGACCGTGCCGAGCACCGCCGACACGGGCCCGTCCAGGACCGGGTGCCCGAGGACGGTCTCGACCTCGACCCCGGCGGCCGCGAGCACCGACCGCGCCGACGCCGCCTCCCCGTCCAGCGCGAGCTCGGCGTCCCCGCCGGTCGCGGTGCGCAGGTCCCCGCGGGCCTGCTCGGCCATGGCGACGACCTCGGCGAGCTCCGCGCGGGAGCGCTCCGGGTCGGCCTCGGCGAGCCGGCGGGCCAGCTCGCACTTGAGCAGGATCGCGGCCAGGCTGTGCCCGAGCAGGTCGTGCAGGTCCCGGGCGGCCCGCAGCCGTTCCTGGACGGTCGCCGCCCTCGCCAGCTCGTCCCCGGCCGCCCGCAGGTCCCGCACCAGCCGCGCCAGCCGGACGAGCCCGTACACCACCAGGCCCGTCACCAGCGTGCTGATCACGTAGTTGGCGACGGCCGCCGTGCCGAGCCCGAGCGCCCGCGCGGCGGCGCCGGTCGCCGCCATGCACGCCGCCGCGAGCGGGACGGCGGCCCATGCCGGGAGCCCGACCAGGAACGTCCCGGCGAGGAATCCGGCGACGCCCAGCCACGCCTTCCCGAAGACGGCGAGGGGGGCGAAGGCGAGGACCGCCAGGATCGGCGGCCACCACCGGGGCCGCCCGCGCCCGGCCCAGAGCAGCTGGACCGCCGAGATCAGCGCCAGCCCCGCGGCGGCGGCCGGCCACAGCGGCCCCCACGGAACCAGCAGCAGCCCCTTGACGGAGAACCCCGCCAGGACCGCGGCCAGCAGCGCGAGCGAGAGCCGGTAGGCCGCCCGGTCGGGCAGGCTCACCGCGGGCTCCCCCGCCGCGACGGCGGCCTCCACCGCGAACCGGCCGTCCCCGTCCAGGCCGGCCGAGAAGGTCCCGCCCGCCGCGCGCACCCGTCCCGCCGCCGCGTCCAGCCCGTCCGCGCCGCGCTCGGCCGTCCGGACGCCGTCGTTGACCACCCGCAACCCGACGAGGCCGCCCCGCTCCGACGTCGCGATCAGGCAGGTCCGCGCGGCACCGGCGCGCACCACGTCCGTGACCGCCTCGCGCAGCACCGTCGCCAGCAGCGCCCCGGCGGGGCCGAGCGGCTCCCGGTGCCCCTCGCGCACCTCGGCCCGGACGTCCGCCGCCTCCAGCAGCGCCCGCGCCGCCGCCATCTCGGGGGCGAGCGACATGCTCCGCAGGCCGGCCGCGGCGGTGCGCGCCCTGTTCAGCGACTCCCTGGCCACCGCCAGCACGTCCGCGATGCGCTCCGGCCGGTCGAGCGCGTCCCGGCTGCCCGCGGAGATCGCCCGCAGGCCGTCGCCGAGCCCGCCGTCCAGCTCCGCCGCGATCCGCAGCCGCTCCCGCTCCACGGCCGCCACGGTGAGGGGCAGCCGGGCCGCCGCGACGTCGTCCGCCCGGTCCGCCAGCCGCGCCAGCCCGTAGACCACGAGCCCGGTCAGCAGGCAGGTGATCGTGACGTCGGCGCTCGCGCCGCCGCGCAGGGCGTCCGCGAGCGCCGCGCTCGCCAGGACGCAGGCGGCCGCCGGCCAGGCGCCCGCGAGCAGCAGCGACCCGACGACGAAGCCGAGGATCCCCGCCGACGTCCCGAACGCGATGACGCCCGTGTAGGCGGCCGCCGCCTGAGCCGGCAGGCTCCAGCCGCCGCGCCGTCTCCGCCAGCGCGGCACGACCTGGACGAACTGGGCCAGCACGACCACCACCACGAGGGCGGTCGCCGCGGCCACCCGCGCGGCGCCCTCCGTCCGCGCGGGCGCCGCCAGCGCGTACACCGCGGCGAACGAGGCGAGCACCACCCCGACGATCACCCGTGCCGACCGCGGCCCCGGTACCGCCCCTGCCACCCGTCCCCCCGCTTCCCGGCCCGAGGGCCGCCGTCCCCGCCGCCCGCGCCCGCGAGCGCGGGGCAGGGCGGCGTCCCATCACCTACCGGTATGCGCTCCACGCGCCTGAACGGCGGAGGGCGCAACGCAGGTGTGCGCGTTGCGGTCTCACACCTGGGGTCTCAGCACGTCGAACTCGCAGCCTTGCGCGGAGGGGTCGAAGCCGTGCTCGACCAGCCGGCGGACCCCCACCAGGCTTCGCGACGACCACCACGCGCGGATCACGTCGAGATCGACGTCGGTGCCGTACCGGGAAGGGCGGCGAGCGCGAGCACGGGCGCTCGACCTCCTGCACGCCGGCCATTATCGCGGCACGGCCACCGAGGTCGCCAAGGGGGTTCATCGCCCCGGTCCCCGAGTGGGAGGACCGCTACCGGTTGCGAGGCGGGTCACTGTCGTCGGGGTCGTTCGTCCCGCCGAAAGGCGGTAGGCCGGGGCCTTGCTGCTGAAGCGCCGAAAGCCTGCCCGAGGCCTGGGTCCGCTTGTCATGAAGCGGACTGCCGCGGAATGACCGGCGATTTCGCCGATGTCCCGGGGCGCCGGGCGCGCCGAGAATGTGCGCACTGGAGCCGGGTGACCGGCCCCGCCCCGTTTCCGGAGCCGGCCATCCGGCTCCGCCCCCCGGAACAGGAGCGAAACGACGTGCCCACCCTCACCGCACGCGCGGCGAAGACGGCGCTGGCCGCGGCGCTGACCGCGGCCGCCCTCGCCGTCCCCCAGGCCGCGCAGGCCGCCGACAACCCCTACGAGCGCGGCCCCGCCCCGACACGGCAGAGCATCGAGGCCCTGCGCGGCCCGTTCGCGACGTCCCAGACGAGCGTCTCGTCCCTGAGCGTCACCGGCTTCGGCGGCGGGACGATCTACTACCCGACCAGCACCGCCGAGGGCACCTTCGGCGCGGTCGCGGTGGCGCCCGGCTTCACCGCCGACCAGACCAGCATGGCCTGGCTCGGGCCGCGGCTCGCCTCGCAGGGGTTCGTCATCTTCACGATCGACACCCTCACCCGTCTCGACCAGCCCGACAGCCGCGCCCGGCAGCTGGAGGCCGCGCTCGACTACCTCACGCAGCGCAGCACCGTCCGGACCCGGATCGACACGACCCGGCTCGGCGTGATGGGCCACTCGATGGGCGGCGGCGGGACGCTGGAGGCCGCCGAGGACCGCCCGCAACTGCAGGCCGCGATCCCGCTGACGCCGTGGGACCTGCAGAAGAACTTCTCGGGCGTGCGCGTCCCCACCATGATCATCGGCGGCCAGGCGGACACGGTCGCGCCGGTCGCCTCGCACTCCCAGCCGTTCTACGAGAGCATCCCGGCGTCGTCGGAGAAGGCGTACCTGGAGCTGGCGGGCGCCAGCCACTTCGCACCCAACACCTCGAACACGACGATCGCGAAGTACAGCATCTCCTGGCTCAAGCGGTACATCGACAACGACACCCGCTACGACCAGTTCCTGTGCCCGGCGCCCTCGCGCGACCTCACCATCTCCGAGTACCGGGACACCTGCCCCAACTCCTGATCCTGTCCACCGACCGGACCGCCTCACCTACCGGGCCGCCCGCCTCCCCGCGCGGGCGGCCCCTCGGCGTGCGGGCCGGGCGTGCCGTCCCCGGGGCCGTGCAGCCGCAGCGCGCTCAGTGCGAGGACGAGCTCGACCAGGTCGCCGGGCCGGGCGAGGGTCCGCCCGGTGAGCAGCTCGATCCTGCGGAGCCGGTTGAGGACGGTGTTGCGGTGGCAGAACAGCCGGTCGGCCGCGCGGGCCGCGGAGCCGTCGCACTCCAGCCAGGTCTCCAGCGTCGTCAGCAGGGCGTCGCGGAACCCGGGGTCGACGTCCCCGAGCCCGCCGAGCGCCACCTCCCCGAGGCGTCCGGCGAGGCGGGGCTGGGACAGCACGAGGGCGTCGGGGAGCCTGCGGTCCAGGCGGGCGATCTGGTTGCCGGGGCCGCGGCAGGTCCGCAGCGCCAGCTCGGCGAACCAGCGGGCGCCGCCCAGCTCGGCGAGGTTGCCGACGACCGGGCTCACGCCGGCGTGTGACCGGGCGTAGGGGCGGACGGCGTCGACGAGGTCGTCGAGCTCGGCGGTGCCGAGCGCGACCAGCGCCACCTGGGCGTCGGTGCGCAGCCGCCAGATGAACCGCATCCCGCCGGTGTCGCCGGGCCGCCGGTTCACGCCGTCCCCGAAGCCGCCCTCGGCGCCGAGCATCACCACGGCGTAGCGGCCGGTCGCGGGCAGCCCGAGGACGGACGTGGCGGTCGCGAGCAGCCCGCCGTCGGCGCCCTGCCCGTCCAGGAGGGCGTCCACGATCGCCTGGACGCGCTCCTCGCTGCGCCGCGCGAGGTCCAGCTCGGTGCGGTGGTAGGCGGCGGCCGCCGCGCCGGACTGCTGGTCGATCGTGTCCCAGGTGCGGGTCGCCTGCCGGATCAGCGCCGCGACGTTCTCCGGGTCGTGCCGGCCGACGACCTCGACGACGGCCTCCCAGAACACCCGTCCGGCGAGCCGGTAGGAGCGCAGCAGCTGGTCGAGCGGCTGCCCCTGGTGCGCGCGACGCTGCCCGAGCCGCCGCGCCCATTCCAGGTCGGCGCGGCCGCGGCCCGGGTCCAGGATCGTCTTGAAGCCGTGCCCGAGCCCGGTGTGGCACATCTCCCACACGTCGTGGCGAAAGGCGTCGTCGCGGTCGCCGCGGTCACCGGAGAGGATCTCGGCGGTGAGCCGGTCGGCGAGGTCGGGCAGCCGGTCCGCGAGCCGCAGCACCGCCTTGCGCATGATCGTGCGATCGGCGTCCACCTGGCCGACGTTCATCGCGGGCCACCTCCAGCACCGGGCGCGCCCCGCACAACGCGGGGGCCTCATCGTGCCACCACGGGGGCGCACGGGCCATCCTGGGACGCCGACACTGTGCGCGCTCACAACCGGCGCCGGTCCGGATTGCGCCGCGTCCCCGAAACCGAAGCCCGCTCTGGACCGGTACGGGGTGCCCGTGTTGGTCTGAGGTCCCCTTCCCTTTTGAGACCCCGTCCAATAGTGGCTCCCACGGCTCCCGGGCGAGGGTGGTTCCCGCCAAGGAGGGACCGGCATGGCACACGAACGGCTGCACGGACGTGAACGCGACCTTCAGGAGATCGAGGCGATGCTCGACCGGGCCCGGGACGGGCACGGCGGCGCCCTGGTCGCCGCCGGGGACGCCGGGGTCGGCCGGACGGCCCTCCTGGAGGCCGCGGTGCGCGGCGCCGGCACGGGCTTCCGCGTGCTCGGCACGACCGGCGTCCCCGGCGAGACCGGGGTCCCGTACGCGGGGCTGCACCGGCTGCTGCGCCCGCTGTCCGGCCAGGTCGCGCAGCTGCCGCCGGCGCACCGGGAGGCCCTGGCCGCGATCCTGTCCGGCGCGCCCCGCGCCGAACCGTTCGTGCTGTTCACGGCGGTGTGCGAGCTGCTGGGCCGGGCCGCGCGCAAGGAACCCGTGCTGTGCTGGGCCGACGACGTCCACCGGCTCGACGCCGGCTCGCTGGAGGTGCTGGCGTTCGCGGCGCGGCGCGTGGAGGACGAGCCGGTGGCGGTGCTGTTCTCCGTCCGCGACGGCGAGCCGGACGCGGGCGCCCTCGACGGCATCCGGCGGCTGCGGCTCGCGCCGCTGGCCGAGGACGCGAGCCGCCGCGTGCTGCGCGACGCGCTCGGCGGCGACCTGGACGGCTCGGCGGGCGGCGACCTGACCGAGGAGATCGTCGACCTGGCCTGCGGCCGGCCCCTCGCGATCCGCGAGCTGGCCGGCGCGCTGACGTCCGGGCAGCTGTCGGGCGCCGCGCCGCCGCCACGGGCGCTGCCCCCCTCCAGTTCCCTGCGCGCCCTGCACCGGCGCCGCTACCGCGCGCTGCCCTCGGGGGCGCGGCGCCTGGTGCTGATGACCGTGGCGGAGGAGTGGCTCGGCGCCGCGACGATGGAACGGGCCGTCCAGGCGGACGGCATCGGCGACGGCGACCTCGACGCGGCCCGCGAGTCGGGGCTGCTGCGGTTCGAGGGCGACGGGGTCACGGTCCGCAACCGGCTCGTCCGGTCCTCGCTGTGGGCGGACGCGACGCGCGAGGAGCGGCAGGACGCGCACACCCTGCTCGCCGGCGTCCTGGTCCAGGAGTGGCAGCGCCCGCGGCGGCTCTGGCACGGCGCGGCCGTGGCGGGCGAGCCCGACGACGGGCTCGCCGCCGAACTGGCGGGGGCGGCGGCCGCGGCCCGGCGGGCCGGCCGGTACGCCGACTCCTGGCGGATGTGGCAGCGCGCCGCGACCCTGACCGTCGAGCACGGCGCCCGGACGGACCGGTACCTGGCCGCCGCCGGGGACGCCTGGGCGAGCGGACGGTCGCGGCGGGCCCGCGCCATGCTCCGGCAGGTCCGGCCGCGCGGCTGCGACGGGACCCGCATCGCCCGCGCCGCCGCCCTGCGCGGCGAGATCGAGACGGCGGCGGGCTCCCCCGCGGCCGCGGTCCCCGTGCTGCGCGACGCGGCCGAGCGGCTCGCCGGAGCCGACGCCGGGGCGGCGCTGGACGCGCTGATGTGGGCCGCGGAGGCCGCCGACGCGTCCGGCGACCACCGCGCCCACCTGGAGATCGCCGAGCGCGCCCGCGCGCTGGACCTCCCCGCGCCCGGCCCGCGCACCGAACTGCTGCTCGCCCATCTCGGCGGCGTCGCGGCCGCGATCCGCGGCCGGTACCGGGAGGCCGCGGAACGGTTCGGGCACGCCGCGCGCCTCGGCCCGGACGTCGCGGACCCCGCCGCGCAGGCGTGGGCGGCGCTCGCCGCCCTCGCGCTCGGGGACGGCGCCCGCACCCGCGCGCTGGCGGCCGAGGCGGTCGCGTCGGCCCGGCGCTCGGGCGACGCGCCCGCCGAGTCGTTCGCGCTGGTCGCCACCGGGCGCTGCGCGGTGCTCCTCGGGCATCCCCCCGCGCCGATCACCGCCTGCCACGACGGCCTGCGCCTCGCCCGGGCCACCCGCCTGCACGGGCACGCCACCGAGCAGCTCGCCACCCTGGCCCTCACCGCCGCCTTCAACGGCGACGAGGCCAGGACGCGCGAGCTGCTGGAGCAGCTCACCGGCACCGCCGACGAGCGGGGCCTCGCCCGCGCGGCCGCCCTCGGATCATGGGCGCCCGCGTGCCTCGACCTCGCCGCGGACCGGCCCGCCGACGCGGCCGCGCGCCTGCGCCTGCCGGGCGGTGCCGGGCTCGCGCATCCGCCGGCGCGGCTCCTCGCCGTCCCGCACCTGGTCGAGGCGCTGGTCCGCACCGGCGAGCACGAGCCGGCCGCGGGGGCCTACGAGCACTTCCGCCGCTGGGTGGACGGGATCGGCTCGCCCCCCGGACCGGAGGCCCTCGGCCGCCGCTGCCTGGCCCTGCTGGCCGGATGCGACGACGAGGCCGAGGAGCACTTCACCGAGGCCCTCCGCCTGCACGAGGCCGCCGGCGCCGTGTTCGAGCTGGCCCGCACGGAGCTGCTGTTCGGGCACCGGCTGCGGCGCGGGCGACGCCCTCGCGCCGCCCGCGAGCACCTGCGCGCCGCGCTCCGCGTCTTCGAGCGCTACGGCGCCGCCCCGTGGACGGCGCAGGCCCGCGCCGAGCTGCGCGCCGCCGGGGAGACCGCGCCGCGGGCGGCGAGCGGGTTCGGCAAGCTCACCGCGCAGCAGGCGCACATCGCCCGGATGGCCGCCGAAGGGGCCACCAACCGGGAGATCGCTGCGCGCCTGCTGCTCAGCCCGCGGACGATCGACCACCATCTCCGCAACGTCTTCACCCGCCTCGGGATCCGCTCGCGCGTCGAGCTGGCCCGGCTGATCCGCTGATCCGGCCGGCGGCCGGATCAGCGGGCCTCCTCGTACTCCTCCTCGCGGTCGTCGGTCTTGCCGCCGCGGGAGGTGGAGGAGGAGCTGCGGGTGCCCCGGCCGTTCCGGGTGCCCTTGGTCTCCGAGTCCTTGGAGTCCTTGGAGTCCTTGGCGCTCTCGGAGCCCTTGGCGGTCCCGGAGTCCTTGTCCTTGGAGGTCGCGGAGCCGTTGCCCTTGCCGGACTTCTCCTCTTCCTCCAGGGCCTCCTCGTGCGTCCGGACGACCTCGCTGTCGCGGATCTCGCCGCGCCAGCCCTCGATCTCGTCCGCGCGGGGGAGCGAGTTCGTCATCACGTACCGGCGGAAGTGCTTCAGTTCCAGCCGGGCGCGGCGGCCCTGGGCGCGCCAGATGTTCCCGGTCCGCTCCATCAGGCCCTGCGGGTGGTACTCCAGGACGACCAGGACGCGGGTCAGGTTCGGCGACAGCTCGTGGAAGCTCACCGTCCCGTCCACGTGGCCCTTCGGGCCCTTCGAGCGCCACACGATGTGCTCGTCGGGAACCTGCTCGACGATCGTCGACTCCCACGTCCGCGCCGACCAGAAGATCTTCGCCTTCCAGTTCAGCTTGGTGTCGTCGGCCTGGTCGACGCTGACGACCTTCTTCATGAAGGACGGGTAGTCCTGGAACTGCGTCCACTGGTCGTAGACGAGGCGGGTCGGCGCACCGATGTCGGTGTGCTCGATGATGTTGGTGACCTTCACCTTCTTCCCGCCGCCCTTGCCGCCCTTGCCGCCCTTGCCGCCGGGCAGGAGGTTCTTCAGCTTGCCGAAGATGCCCTTGCCCTTGTCCTTGCCGTCGGACTGCTCGTCCTTGCCCGCGTCCTTGGCGTCCTTGGCGTCCTTGGCGTCCTTGGTGTCCTTGGCCTCGCTCTTGGACTCGGCCTTGGTGTCGTTCTTGGCCTCGTCCTTCGCGCCCTTCCCGGTGCCGGAGGCCTTCGGCTGCTCCTGGTCGCCCTGGTCGGAGTCACGCCCGCCCCGGTTGCCGGCGATGGCCCGGCTCGCCGCGACGGCCGCGCCCGCGCCGAGCAGGACGCCGCCGGCGGTGCCGACGGCCCGGCCGCCCGGGAGGGCCTTGGTGATGGCGCTCAGACCGGACGAGCGCTTGCGCCCGCCGATCGGCAGCCTCTTGGCGATCTGTCCGACGGGCAGCTTGCCCATCGGGTTTCCGCGTGCCATGTTCCGCTTCCTCACTTGGGGTTGGTGACGGTCTCGCCGTCACGGATCTCGCCGCGCCAGCCCTCCACCTCGTCCGGGTGGAGGAGCGCCTGCGTCATCACGTGGCGGCGGAAATGCTTCAGTTCCAGCCGGGTCCGGCGGCCCTGGGCGCGCCAGAGGTTGCCCGTCCGCTCGAACAGACCGGCGGGGTGGTACTCCAGGACGAGCAGGATGCGGGTCAGGTCGGGCGTCAGCTCGTGGAAGCTGACCGTCCCGTGGACGTGGCCCTTCGGTCCCTTCGAGCGCCACACGATGTGCTCGTCGGGAACCTGCTCCTTGATCGTCGACTCCCACGTCCGCGCCGACCAGAAGATCTTCGCCTTCCAGTTCAGCTTGGCGTCGTCGGCCTGGTCGACGCTGACGACCTTCTTCATGAAGGACGGGTAGTCCTGGAACCGCGTCCACTGGTCGTAGACCAGCCGGCGCGGCGCGCCCACGTCGATCTGCTCGACGATGTTGGTCAGCTTCCCCTTTCGTCCCCGCCCGAAGATGCCGGCGAGGGTCTCCTTCAGGGCCGTCCAGCCGAAGCTCAGCAGCGCGCGGAAGGGAGACTTGCCCTCCTGCAGCGCCTTCACCCCGGCCAGGGCGGCCTTGGCGAGCGGGCCGGCCTGCTCCGCCTTCGCGGTGAGGTGCCGGACCGCGCGGTCGAGCCGCCGTTCGAGCCGGGTGACGAGCCCGGCCAGGGCACGGCGTGCCAGGCGCCGGGCCGAGAGCGCGGCCAGCGCCCCGCCGGCGCCGACGGCCGCACCCGCGATCGGGCCCGTCCGGAGTTTCATGTCCTGTCCACCTCATCGTCCAACTCGGGTACGGCGGCGGGTTACCCGGTCAAGCTGGTGCAAAACAGGACGCAGGCAAGATGGAGGACATCTCGGGCGGTCAGCCGCATCGGGACGGCGCCTCCCGGCGCCGCCCGGAGCGAACGCCCGGAGCGAAAGCCCGGACGCTGCTGTCGGGCGACCAGACCAGCCCAGCGTGGACACCGGACCAGATCGGGATCTCCGAAACCTCGCATAACGGTTGAGATTCGTGCTTTACGGGCCCCTTGAACTGGTACGGACCAGTGTTTATCTTCATCCCCACCACGCGCGTTTGTGCTCGGGGGGCGTTCACACCGCGCAGAATCTTTCATGCGCGAAAGCCGGAGAAGGCGGGGACAGATGAAACGGCACCTCATGGGCGTCGTCGCCGCGGGCCTGACCGTGGCACTCGGCGTCAGCGGCTGCGGCAAGGGCAGCTCGTCGGGAGGCGACTCCGACGGCAAGACCATCAAGTTCGTCGCCGCGATCTACGACGACAACACCAAGCCCTACTGGGACGCCCTGATCAAGGACTTCGAGGCGAAGAACTCGGGCTACAAGGTCAACCTGGAGATGGTCGACTGGACCCAGATGGACGCCAAGGTGAAGACCTACGTCCAGACCAAGCAGGTTCCGGACGTCCTCAACTACAACGCGTTCTCCGACTTCGCCCGCGACGGCCTCATCTACAAGGCCGACGAGGTGCTGTCGCCGGGGACGCTCGGCGACTTCACCCCGACCTTCGTCCAGCAGGCGCAGTACAACGGCGCGCAGTACGGCCTGCCGTTCATCTCCAGCGCCCGCCTGCTCTTCTACAACAAGGCTCTGTTCAAGAAGGCCGGCATCAGCGACCCGCCCGCCACCTGGGACGACGTCAGGGCGGACGCGGAGAAGATCAAGAAGGCGGGCGCGACCGGGTACGGGCTGCCGCTCGGCCCCGAGGAGTCGCAGGCCGAGTTCTACTCCTGGGCGATGAACAACGGCGGCGGCTGGGTCGACGCGTCCGGCAAGTGGGCGATCAACCAGAAGGCCAACGTCGACACCCTCGCCTTCCTCAAGGACCTCAACAAGTCCGGGCTGACCCAGCCGAACCCGGAGACCACCGACCGCAAGACGGTGTTCAACCAGTTCGCGCAGGGCAAGATCGGCATGGCGATCGGCGGCCCGTTCACCAAGGCCGGGTTCATCGACCCGGTGAACAAGGAGCTGGACTTCGGCGTCGCGCCGCTGCCGAGCAAGAGCGGCACGGAGCACAACACCCTCGGCGTCATGGACGTCCTCGCCGCGTTCAAGAAGGACGGCGGCAAGAACAAGGAGGCCGTCAAGAAGTTCCTCGACTTCTTCTACCAGAAGGAGAACACCTCGAAGTTCCTCACCACCGAGGGCTTCCTGCCGGTGACGAAGTCGGCCGGGGACGCGCTCAGCGCCGACCCGTACATGAAGCAGTTCGTGGACGCGCTCCCGACGTCGAAGTTCGCGCCGACGTCCAACCCGGCGTGGTCGGCGGTCGCGGGCGCGGTCAAGCAGGACCTCGGCACCGCCGCGGCGAACGAAGACCCGAAGAAGATCCTGGACAAGATCCAGGAGACGGCCGAGAAGGCCGGCTGAGTGCCGGATCTCAAGGCCGGGAAGCGGGGGGCCGCCGCCTCGGCGGCCCCCCGCCCCTCATTCCTCCTGCGGACCGGACGCGCCCTGGCGCCGCTGCCGTGGCTCGCCCCGTCCCTCGCGCTCATCGCGATCGTCGTGCTGTGGCCCGTCATCGAGATGGTCCGCACCTCGCTGCAGAAGATCAGCTCGTCCGGCGTCACGCTCGGCTACCGGGGCGGCGGCAACTACACCGACCTGTTCGGTGAGGACGACCTCGTCCCGGTCGTGCTGCGGACGCTGCTGTGGGTCGCCGGCGTCGTCGTCATCACCATGGTGCTCTCGCTCGCCCTCGGCCAGCTGCTGAACGCCCGCTTCCCCGGCCGCCGCGTCGTGCGCTGGGCCGTCATCGTCCCGTGGGCGGCGTCGGTCCTGATGACGGCGCTGATCTGGAAGTGGATGCTGGACAACTACTCCGGCCTGGTCAACCGCGTGCTGCTCGACCTGCACGTGATCGACGAGCCGGTGAACTGGCTGGCCCACCCGGGCCAGGCGATGCTGTGGATGATGTGGGTGGCGGTCTTCGTGTCGCTGCCGTTCACCTCGTTCGTCATCCTCGCCGGGCTCCAGACGATCCCCGCCGACGTGTACGAGGCGGCCCGCGTCGACGGCGCCGGACCCGTGCGCACCTACTTCGCCATCACGCTGCCGCTGCTGCGCCCCGCCGTGCTCATCGCGTCCATCATCAACGTGATCAATGTGTTCAACTCGTTCCCGATCATCTGGGCGATGACCGGCGGCGGCCCCGGCAGCAAGACCGACACCACCACCACTTTCATGTACAAACTCGCCTTCTACGACCAGAACGTCGGCGAGTCCGGCGCGATGGCGGTCGTGAACTTCGCCCTGATCCTCGTGATGGTGCTGCTGTACCTGCGCGCCGCCCGCTGGCGGGAGGAGGTCCGATGACGCGCCGGATCGTCCTCACGGGCGTCGGCTGGCTGGTCGCCCTGGCGTTCCTGCTGCCCTACCTGCAGATGTTCGTCACCGCGCTCAAGCCCGAACGCGAGCTGACCGAGTCGCCGGGCACCTATCTGCCCTCGCACTGGACGTGGTCGAACTTCGCGGACGTCTGGTCGGCCGCGCCCGTCTGGACGTACATGCGGGTCTCCCTCACCGTCGCGGCCGCCGCCACCCTGGTCACCCTCGCCTGCGCGATGCCCGCCGCGTACTACACGGCCCGCAACCGCTTCCGGGGGCGCGGGGCGTTCCTGCTGCTCGTCCTGGTGACGCAGATGTTCGCGCCGACCGCGCTGGTGATCGGCATCTACCGGGAGATGGTCGCGCTCGACCTCACCGACACGCTGCTGTCGCTCATCCTGGTGAACGCGGCGTTCAACCTGCCGTTCTGCATCTGGATCCTGCACGGCTACTTCTCCAGCATCCCGAAGGAACTGGAGGAGGCCGCCTTCCTGGACGGCGCGGGCCGTGTCGCCGCCCTCACCCGCGTCACCCTGCCCATCTCCATGCCGGGCGTGGTCACCGCGATCGTCTACACGTTCATCGCGGCCTGGAACGAGTACATCGTGGCGCTGACGGTCACCGCGTCCCCGGACCGCCGCCCCCTCACCGTCGGCATCCCGTCCTTCGTGACCCAGTACCAGGCGCACTGGCAGTACCTCTTCGCCACCTCGCTGATCGCGATCATCCCGGTCGTCGTGCTGTTCGTCTTCATCGAGCGCTATCTCATCGGCGGCCTGACGGCGGGCTCGGTCAAATGACCCTCATCGGCCTGGACGTGGGCGGCACGACGATGAAGGCCGCGCTGGTCGGTGAGAGTGCGCGGGAAGACGGGGACTCACGGGTCCTGGCGAGCGAGTCGCGGCCCACCGACCGGGCCGACCCGGTGGGCGGCGTCCTCGACTTCGCCGCCCACCTCGCCGCCCGCGCCGCGTCCCTGGGCTCTCCCGCCCGCGCGGCCGGCATCGCCCTGCTCGGCATCGTGGACGAGGCGACGGGCACGGCCGTCCACTCCGCCAACGTGGGGTGGCGGGATGTGCCGATGCTGCGCCTGGCGCGCGAGCGCCTCGGCATCCCCGTCGCCATCGGCCACGACGTCCGCACCGGCGGCCTGGCCGAGGCCGTGCTGGGGGCGGGCCGCGGCGCGGGGGACTTCGTCTTCGTGGCCATCGGGACCGGCATCGCCGCCGCCCTGATCCTGAACGGCGCCCCCTACCCGGGGACGGTCGGCTGGAGCGGCGAGATCGGCCACGTCGTCGTCCGTCCCGGCGGCGAGCCCTGCGCCTGCGGGAACCGGGGGTGCCTGGAGACCTACGCCTCCGCCGCCGCCGTCTCCCGCCGCCACGGCGAGGGCGTCCCCGCCGAAGAGGTGATCGCGCGGGCCGGGAGGGGCGAGGAGAAGGCGGGACGGGTCTGGTCGGAGGCGCTCGACTGCCTGGCCGACGGCCTCGCCACCGCGACGCTGCTGCTGGACCCGGGCCTCGTGGTCATGGGAGGCGGTCTCGCCCGCGCCGGGGACGCGCTCCTGACCCCCCTCGAATCGCGCCTGGCCGCCCGCCTGAAGTTCCGCGACCCGCCCCGCGTGCTGCGCACGCGACTGGACGACCAGGCGGCCGTCAAGGGCGCGGCGATCCTCGCCCGCCGCCTCCTCGACGAAGGCTAGCCCGCTTCGACGAGCTCGGCCAGGTTGTCCAGGGCCATGCGCATGCCGGCCTCGTTGTCGGCGGCGGGCACGGTGTCGGACATGCCGTCGTGCACGATGAGCACGACGGTGCCCCCGTCGACCTCGGTGAGCGTCGTGGTCATCGTCATCTCGCCCCGGAGGGCGGGATCGTCGGCCTCGAACTCGAACACCTCGACCACGCGTTCGCCGGGCACGAGCTCCACGAATCGCCCGTGGTAGGTGTCGGTGTGCGCCGACGACTTGCCGGTGCCGGTCGGCGCGTCGTAGGTGAGCGAGATCCGGAACGCGCCGCCCTCGCGGCCGTCGAACTCGTGCACCGTGCTGGTCATGCCGTCCGGTACCCGCCATGTCATGATCGCGTCCGCGTCGATGAGCGCCCGGTAGACCTCCGAAGGCCGGGCCTTCACGTGCCGCGACACCCGCGTCGAGTACATGCGCCCACCCTACGGAACCCCTCCGACATGAACCGGGGTCGCGGGCGCCCGTCCTCCGCCGCGTCGCCCTGGCCGAACCCGTCCGGCGGACCTGTCCCGCCGCCCGCGGGAGAAGTAGTGATCCGCGCCCGCTGACGCTCTGAGCACAACTTCGGAGGCCCTGGGGAGCACTACCGTCCCCAGGGCCTCTTCCTGTCTTCGATGCGGCCGGTGAGCGGGAGGCCCGGCTTGTAGTGTTTCGGCGTGTTCATGGGGCGAGACCGTGAGAGGGACCGCGTCGCCGGGGTTCTCGGGGACGCCCGTTCCGGGGTCGGCCGGACCCTGGTCATCCGGGGCGAGGCGGGGATCGGCAAGACCGCGCTGCTCGGCCGGATCTCGGCGGACGCCGGGGACATGCAGATCATTCGCGGCACCGGCGTCGAGTCGGAGAGCGAGCTGGCGTTCGGCGGGCTGCACCTCATGCTGCATCCGTACCGCGACCGTTTCGAGGCGCTGCCCGAGCGGCAGGCGGCGGCGCTGCGCTCGGCGTTCGGTCTCGCCGCCGGGCCGGCCGGCGACCGCTTCCTGATCGGCGCCGCCACCCTCACCCTGCTGTCCGAGCTGGCCGCCGACCGGCCGCTGGCGTGCCTGGTGGACGACGCGCAGTGGCTCGACAGCGCCTCGCTGGACGCGCTGCTGTTCGCCGCCCGCCGGCTCGGCGCCGACCCGATCGCCATGATCTTCACGGTCCGGGACGGCGCCCGGCCCTTCCCCGACCGCGGCCTGGAGGTGCTGCGGCTGACCGGCCTGGACCGCGGCGCCGCCGAAGACCTGGTGGCGGCGCGCGTGCCCGGCCTCACCGTCCCGGTGCGGGAGCGCCTGCTGGACGAGGCGGCCGGCAACCCGCTCGCGCTCATCGAGCTGGGGAACGCCCTGCGGTCGCGGCCCGCCCGTCCCGCCGGTCCGCTGCCGGTCGGCGGCAGAGTGCAGGAGACGTTCCGGCGCCGGCTGGCCGAGCTGCCGGACGCCACCCGCCGGCTGCTCCTGGTGGTCGCCGCCGACAGCACCGCCGACCTCGGCATCGTGCTGCGCGCCGGCGACGCGCTCGGCCTCGCGCCCGCCGACCTCGGACCCGCCGAGGAGGCCGGGCTCGTGGTCCTGGACGGCGGGGAGGTGCGGTTCCGCCACCCGCTCATCCGCGCCGTCACCTACCAGGACGCGGCCCACCACCGGCGGATCGACGTCCACGGCGCCCTGGCGCGCGCCCTGCCCGGCGACGAGCACGCCGACCGGCGCGCCTGGCACCTGGCGGCCGCCGCGACCGGCCCCGACGAGGGCGTCGCCGCCGAGCTCGAACGGGTCGCGCACCGCGCCGAGCTGCGCGGCGGCACGGCCGCCGTCTCCACCGCGTACGAGCGCGCCGCGCGGCTCAGCACCGAGCCGGAGGGCAAGGCCCGGCGGCTCGTCCACGCGGCGCGGGCCGCCTACGACGCCGGCCGGCCCGACCAGGCCGCGCGTCTCGCCGAGGAGGCCGAGCACCTCACCGAACAGGACGGGGTCGTCGCCGAGGCCACCTTCATCCGCGCCCAGGTCGCCTACGAGCGCACCTCGCCCGCGGCCGACGCGGAGCTGGCGCTGCGGGGCGCGGCGCTCATCGCCGCGAGCGACCCCGAGCAGGCGGTGTCCATGCTGACGGAGGCCGTCTGGTCCGCCCGGGACGCGGGCGCCCACGACCTGGTGCGGCGCAGCGTCGAGCTGCTCGGGACGGTGCGGCTGCCCGCGGGCTCGGCGAAGGCGCCGGTGACCGCCGGGCTGATCGCCTACGGGCGGCTGGCGGACGGCGCGCCGGGGGCCGTCCCGCCGATGCGGGCCCTGTTCGAGGCCGCGCGGAGCGGCGAGGTCGAGGAGGTCGTCGAACGCATCATCGGCGGTTTCATGGGCCTGCTCGTGGCCGACGACCGCGGCGCGACCGGGCTGCTGGAGGGGATGGCCGCGCAGGCCAGGTCCCGGGGCGCGCTCGGCTGGCTCCCCTACATCCTGGAGGCCCTCGCGATCGGGCGGGTGCTGCTCGGCGACCTGCGCGGCGCGGACGCGGCGGCGGCCGAGGGCATGTCGCTTGCCGCCGACATCGGCATGGAGACGCAGGTGACCGCGCTGCGGTGCATCGCAGTGCGGCTGGAGTCGGATGCCGGACGCAGCCGCGCCCTGGCGGCGGGGGTCCTCGAGCACGCCGACCTTCACCCGACCAACACCGCGCTCGCGTCCTGGGGCCTCGGCCTGCTCGACCTCGCCGAGGGGAACGCCGGAGCCGCCCTGGAGCGGCTGGACGCGGTGTGCTCCGGCCCCGCCCGGCACGACGTGCTGATCCGCGCCGTCCCGGACCACGCGGAGGCGGCCGTGCGCGCCGGGCGCCCGGAGCTGGCCCGCACCCACCTTCCCGCGTTCGAGGCGTGGGCGGCGGCCACGTCCAGCACGGCCCTGATCTCCCGCTGCCGCGCCCTGCTCGCCACCGGGGAGGAGGCCGACGAGCACTACCGCACCGCCCTCGGCCTGCACGGCGACCGCGTCTACGACACCGCGCGGACCCGGCTGCTGTACGGGGAATGGCTGCGCCGCCGGCGCCGCCGCACCGAGGCCCGGGAGGAGCTGACCGCGGCGCGGGAGGCGTTCGCCCGGATCGGCGCCGAGTGCTGGGCCGAGCGCGCCCGCGCCGAGCTGGAGGTCCTCGGGGACCGTCCGGCGGCCCGGTCCGGGGACGCCGACCCCCTGAAACGGCTGACCCCGCAGGAGCTCCAGGTGGTGCGGCTCGCCGCCGCCGGTCTCAGCAACCGGGAGATCGGCGCGCAGCTCTACCTCAGCCCCCGCACGGTCGGGCACCACCTCTACAAGGCGTACCCGAAGATCGGCGTCACCCGCCGCGTGGAGCTGGCCCGGCTGGTATCGGACACATGACTTAGGCCCGTCGCCGCACCCGCCGGTCCCGCCCCGCCCGCGCCGCTCCTGGCCCCGTCCACCCCCGCCGACCTGCGCTCCTGAACACCCGTTCGATGACCGATGCGGCCCGTCCCGCCGCGCTCGTAGCGTCGTGGCCACCTCGAACGAACGGAGAACCACGATGCTTCTGGAGAACAAGACCGCGGTCATCTACGGCGGAGGCGGCAACATCGGCGGCGCCATGGCGCGCGGCTTCGCGGCCGAGGGCGCGCGGGTGTTCCTCGCGGGCCGTACCCCCGCCAAGCTCGACGCCGTCGCCGAGGGGATCCGGGCCGCGGGCGGCCTCGCCGAGACGGCCCGTGTGGACGCCCTGGACGAGGACGCCGTGAACGGCTGGGTCGACTCGGTCGTGGAGACGGCCGGCAGCATCGACGTGTCCGTCAACCTCATCTCCCAGGACGCGCTGTTCCGGCCCATGATCGAGATGCCGGCGGCGGACTTCGGCCGCGCCATGGAGAAGGTCGCGCGCTCGTTCCTGGTGACCACCCGGGCCGCCGCGCGGCACATGGTCAAGCAGGGCTCGGGCGTGATCCTGCATTTCGGCGGGTCCGACGGCACCAACCGCGCGCCCGGCCTCGGGACCGTGCAGATCGGCAGCGACATGGTGGAGGCGATGCGCCGCCAGTGGGCGTGCGAGCTCGGGCCGCACTCGGTCCGCGTCCTGTCGATGCGCACCGGCGGCATCCCCGGCGAGGGCCTGCCGGATCCGGTGAAGCAGCAGATGGTGGACGCCACCCTGCTCAAGCGCACCGCGACGCTCACCGACGTCGGCCGCGTCGCCGCCTTCCTGGCCTCCGACCACGCCGCCAGCCTGACCTCCACGCAGGTCAACATCTCCGCCGGCGCCCTGGTCGACTGACCGGGCCCGTCACCACCGCGCGGACGAGGCGCCGTCCCGGCGTCTCGTCCGCGTTCAGCCGCGTCCGCCCGCCTTCGGGACGAAGGACGAGGCCATCAGGGCACCCCGGCCGAGTGCACGCCTTGAGCGTCCGTCGCCGGTCAGGCGGTCGGGCCTTGGCCGTCGTTGTCCAGGGTCTCGGCGTGCAGGGCCTGGGAGATGGCGTCCTGCCAGCCCGTCAGGAAGGCGGGGTAGCCGTCGGCGAACCGGCGCAGGTGGGCGGCTCCGTCGTCGGACAGTGCGGTGAGCTCGTAGGTGACGGTCACGTTGCTGTGGTCGCCGGCCTGCTCCAGGACGACGGAGACCGTTCCCGCGCTGACGCCCGGGGTGACGCGCGCGTAGCGGATGCGCCGCCCGGGGGTCGCGTCCACGACGATCCAGGTGGTGGTCTGGCCGTGGTCGCGGTCGGGTGTCTGGAAGACGGTCCCGGGCTCGGCGTCGTCGGCGACGGGCGCGGGGAAGGACGGCTCCCAATGGGGAACCCACCGCCGCTCGCCCTGCGCTGTGAACAGGGGAAACGCCTCGCCGGAAGGCAGTGCGACCGTCAGGCGGCCGGTGAGCCGGTGCCGGGCGCCGCTCATCGCGTCTCGTCCAGGGTGTGCGCGTCCGCCGCGGTCAGGGTCAGGCCGTAGACGTCCTTGAGCTGCTCGATCTTGGCGAGCGTCTCCGGCGAGAAGGGGGCCTTCCCCTCGAAGGCGTGCAGGGCGATGCCTTCGACCAGGTCGCCCAGGGACAGGTCGAGGTACTCGGCCAGCGCCTTGAGGACCTTGAGCACGTTGCGCTCGATCCGCACGCCGGTCTGCACCCGCTCAACATTTACCATGGTACCAAGTTACCAGCTCCGGTCCCGGTGCGGTGGCCATGCGGGGACGATCACCTCTACCTTGGACGATCACGCGATTTTCGGACGTGGCGGACGGAAGGGATGGAGCGGCATGCCGGAACCTTCGGCCGCCTCAGGCGGAGAGCCGCCGACGGACGAGCGGCCGGGGGCCGACCCCGGTCCGCGGGGCCGGTGGTGGTGGGCGGCCTGGCTCGTCCCGGGCTACGCGATCTCCTACGGGCTCGTGCTCGCCCTCCTCAGCGACGGCTTCTTCTGGCTCGCCATCCCCGGGATGCTCGGGCTCGCCACCGTGGTGCTCCTGGCGCTGCACGTGCTGCTCGAAGGGCCGTTCGGCGCCGCCGTCCCCTATGCCACGGACGGCACGGACCGCGAAGGCCCGGTGAAGCACCATTACAAGATCCTGATCGGGCGGTACCTGCTGGTGGTGGTGGTCTCCGTCGCGATGGTGGCCGTGCCGCTCGCCGTGGACGTCGACTACCTCTACCCGTTCGTCGGCACGGGGATGGTGGCGCTGCTGCTGGGGACGAGGTTCTGGCTTCCCCAGATCGTCTCCATGCGGAAATGCGCCCGGATACTGAAGGTCTACGACTTCGAGTTCCGCTCGCCCGTGCAGAAGTCGAACCTGCGCGGCAACGGGGTGCGGTCCCTGACCCTCGGCGCCGGCGGTTCTCCGCGCATGTCGGCCCGGGAGCCGCTGTTCTCCGACCGGTGGCCCAGGGGGATCGAGAACGGGGTGTGGTTCGCCGGGGACGACCCGTTCGGCGGAGTGATCCTCGTCCCGGGCACGGGTGAGCTGATGTGCATGCAGCCCGCAACCTGGTCGGCGCAGGACAAGGCCCGGCGGCAGGCCGACCACCAGCGCCGGGAGAGGGCCCGGCGGGCCGGTCTGGCGCGAAAGTCGATCTAGCGGCTCAGGTGGGTCCCGCGGTCACGGTGTGATGACGAGCTTGCCGCGCGTGTGCCCGCCCCGGCTGGCGTCGAAGGCCTCGCCCACCTTCTCCAGCGGGTACGTCCCGGCGACCTCCACCGTGAGCGCGCCGCGGTCGGCCATGGCCCCGAGCTCCGCCAGCTTCGCGCCGCTCGGACGGACCCAGATCCAGTGGCCGCCGTGCTCCTCGACGGTGTTGTCGGCGACGGACACGTGCCGCCCGTCCTCGGCCAGGACGGCGAGGGTCGTGTCGAGCTGGCCGCCCACGAAGTCGGCGACGGCGGACACCCCGTCGGGCGCCAGGGCCCGGACGCGCTCGGCCAGCCCGTCCCCGTAGACGACCGGCTCGGCGCCGAGGTCGCGCAGGAACTCGTGGTTCCTCTCCGAGGCCGTGCCGATGACGCGGGCGCCGCGGTCCCGTGCGATCTGGACCGCCAGGCTTCCCACCCCACCGGACGCCGCGTGGACGAGCAGGACGTCGCCCGGCCCGACCCCCAGGCGGTCCAGCGAACGCTGCGCGGTCATCCCGACGAGCGGCAGCCCGCCGGCCTGGTTCCAGTCGAGCGACACGGGCTTGCGCGCCACGTCGTCCGCCGTGACCGCGACGAACTGCGCGAACGTCCCGGCGCCGACGACGTCCTTGCGGGCGTAGGACATGACCTCGTCGCCGTCCGCGAACTCCGGCGTGTCGGGACCGCTCCCCCGCACGACCCCGGCGACGTCCCAGCCGGGGATGACGGGGAACATCGCGTCCATCATCCCGTCCAGGCCGCCGGCCATGACCTTCCAGTCCACGGGGTTGACCCCCGCCGCGCGGACCTCGATCAGGACCTGCCCCGGGCCGACCTTCGGGTCCGGGACGTCCCCGGTCCGCAGGTGCGAGTTGTCGCTGGCGAAAGAGTCATAGGTGACGGCACGCATGCCCTCAACCTGCCACCCGGCCCGCCCGGCAAACATGGCCGCCAACGCGTAGGAACTTCCCTACGTTTGACAGGTAGGAAATTCCCTACGTATCTTCGGGGCATGAACATCACGCATGTGCGGCTGCTGACCGTGCCGGTCTCCGACCAGGACGCGGCCAAGGACTTCTACGCGGGCAAGCTCGGCTTCGAGGTGGTGATGGACCGCTCGACGGGCCCGATGCGCTGGCTCCAGCTGGCGCCCAAGGGCGCGGAGACGAACGTCGTCCTGGCGGACCACGTGCCCGGTGCGGCGCCCGGCAGCGTGCACGGGCTCATGCTGGAGACGACCGACCTCGACGCGGACTGCGAGCACCTGCGCAGCGCCGGGGTGCGGGTCGAGGGCCCGCAGGACCTTCCCTGGGGGCGGCAGGCGACGCTGACCGACCCCGACCCCGACGGCAACGGCATCGTGCTGGCCGCACGTTGACGTCGGACGTCTTCGCGGCCCTGGCCAGCCCCGTCCGGCGGGAGCTCACCGCCCTCCTGCTGGACGGGCCGCGCCCGGTCAACGAGCTCGCGGCGCACTTCGCGATGAGCCGCCCGAGCGTGTCGGAGCACCTCAAGGTGCTGCGCGACGCCGGACTCGTCAGCGAGCGGCGCAACGGCCGGCAGCGCCTCTACCGGCTGGAACCCGCGCCCCTGCGGGAGCTCTCGCAGTGGCTCACCCCGTACGAGCGGTTCTGGCGGGAGAAGCTCTCCAACCTGCGCGACCTGCTGGACGAGGAGGACCTGTGACCCCTGTCGGCGAGGCGTCCGCCCTGGTCAAGCGGTTCGGGAAGGCGCGGGCCCGGCCGGCGGGCACCGGCGTGGACCACCGGCATCGTCCTGGTGCCGGGCGCCGTCGCCGTCGCCCGTTTCCGCGGGGGGCGACGTGGAAGAGGGGGGAACATGAGCGGTGAGCGGGCCTCGATCGAAGTGGACGAGTTCCTGCCGCATCCGCCCGCGAAGGTGTGGCGGGCGCTCACCGAGCCGGACCTGCTGGCCCGGTGGCTGATGCCGAACGACTTCAAGGCCGTCGTCGGGCACCGCTTCACGTTCACCGCCGGGCCGATCCCGGCGATCGGCTTCGACGGGTCGATCGCGTGCCGCGTCCTCGACGTCGAGGACGGGAGCCTGCTGCGCATCAGCTGGCGCGGAGGCGGCCTCGACACGACGGTGACGTGGCGGCTCGCCCCCGAAGGGCACGGCACCCGCCTCTTCGTCGAGCACGCGGGCTTCGACCTGGACGACCCCGTCAACGCCCACGCCTTCCGCGGCATGGGCAGCGGGTGGCGCTCCGGCGTCTTCCGCTCCCTGCACGACCTCCTCGCCGACCTGCGCTGACCCCGCCGCAGGGCGGCGAGACGCCCTGCGGCGGTCAGGCGACGGGCTCCAGAGGCGGGTCGTCGGCGAACTGGGTGCGGTAGAGATCGGCGTAGCGGCCGTCCGCGGCGAGGAGTTCCTCGTGGGTGCCGCGTTCGATGATGCGGCCGCTCTCCACGACGAGGATCAGGTCGGCGGCGCGGACGGTGGACAGGCGGTGCGCGATGACCACGGCGGTGCGGCCTTCGAGGGCCTCGGTCAGGGCCTCCTGGACCGCGGCCTCCGACGTGGAGTCGAGGTGCGCGGTGGCCTCGTCCAGGATCACGACGCGCTGGCGGGCGAGCAGCAGCCGGGCGATGGTGAGGCGCTGGCGCTCGCCGCCGGACAGGCGGTAGCCGCGCTCGCCGACGATGGTGTCGAGGCCGTCGGGCAGGCCCTCGATGAGGGCGTCGAGGCGGGCGCGGCGCAGGACGTCCCAGAGCTCCTCCTCGGCCGCCTCGGGTCGGGCCAGCAGGAGGTTCTCGCGGATCGACTCGTGGAACAGGTGCCCGTCCTGCGTCACCATGCCGAGCGTGTCGCGGACGGCCTGGAACGACAGTTCGCGGACGTCGACGCCGCCGAGCCGGACGGCGCCGGAGTCGACGTCGTAGAGGCGCGGCAGCAGCTGCGCGATCGTCGACTTGCCCGCGCCGGACGAGCCGACCAGGGCGACCATCTGGCCGGGCTCGGCGCGGAACGAGACGTCGTGCAGGACGTCGACGCCGCCGCGGGTGTCGAGGGTGGCGACCTCTTCGAGGGAGGCGAGGGAGACCTTGTCGGCGGACGGGTAGGCGAAGGTGACGTTGTCGAACTCGACGGCCACCGGGCCCTCGGGCACGTCGCGGGGCTCGGGCTTCTCGGCGACGAGCGGCTTGAGGTCGAGCACCTCGAAGACCCGCTCGAAGCTGACGAGCGCGCTCATCACCTCGACGCGGGCGCTGGCCAGGGCGGTCAGCGGCGCGTAGAGGCGGGTGAGCAGCAGGGCGAGGGCGACGACGGCGCCCGCGTCGAGGTGGCCGCGCAGGGACAGGAACCCTCCGACGCCGTAGACGAGCGCGAGGGCGAGCGCCGAGACCATGGTGAGCGCCGTGATGAAGACGTGCTGCACCATCGCGGTGCGGACCCCGATGTCGCGGACGCGGCGGGCCCGGGCGGCGAACTCGGCCGACTCGCGCGCCGGGCGCCCGAACAGCTTCACCAGCGTCGCGCCGGGGGCGGAGAACCGCTCGGTCATCTGCGTGCTCATCGCGGCGTCGTGCGACGCGGCCTCGCGTTCGAGCTTCGCCAGGCGGCTGCCCATCCGGCGGGCCGGGAGGACGAAGACGGGCAGCAGGACCAGCGCGAGCAAGGTGATCTGCCAGGAGATGCGCACCATCACGGCGAAGGTCAGCAGCACCGTCACGAGGTTGCTGACCACCCCGGAGAGGGTGTCGCTGAACGCGCGCTGGGCACCGATCACGTCGTTGTTGAGCCGGCTGACCAGGGCGCCGGTGCGGGTCCGGGTGAAGAACGCGACCGGCATGCGCTGGACGTGGTCGAACACGGAGGTGCGCAGGTCGAGGATCAGCCCCTCGCCGATGCGCGCGGACAGCCACCGGTTGACGAGCCCGAGGGAGCCCTCGACCAGCGCCAGTGCCGCGATCACAATGGCCAGCCACACGACCGTGGACGTGGCGTCATGGTCGACGATCGCGTTGACGACCCATCCGGCGAGGACGGGCGTCGCGACGGCGATGACCGCCATCATCACGCTGAGCAGGAGGAAGGCCGTGAGGATGCCACGGTGCGGGCGGGCGAACCGGCCGATGCGCCGCAGCGTCGCCCGGGAGAACGGCCTGCTGTCGCGCGCGTTCATGGCGTGGTGCAGCGACATCCACGCCGTGACTTCCATGTCCATGGAGACCCCTGTGATCGTTAGCCTGGAACAGCAAGCATGCGACCTCAAGAAAGGTTGAGGTCAAGTCGCCGCCGGATCCCAGGATCCCGCGGGGGTACGACAGTTCCGCGAAGGAAGGGCGCCTGTGGACATCGACAAGGTCCGATCCGACACTCCCGGTTGCGCGCGGGTGGCCCATCTCAACAACGCCGGGGCCGCGCTGCCGCCGCGCCCCGTCATCGACGCCGTCACCGGCCATCTCGAGCTGGAGTCACTGATCGGAGGATACGAGGCCGCCGAGCAGAACGAGGCGCCCATCGCGCACTTCTACGACGCCGTCGCCAGGCTTCTGGGGGCCCGTCCTGATGAGATCGCCTTCGTGGAGAACGCGACCCGGGCGTGGGACATGGCGTTCTACGCGATCCCCTTCGCGGACGGCGACCGCATCCTGACGACGACGAGCGAGTACTCCAGCAACGCGATCGCCTATCAGCACGTGGCCGCGGCCAAGGGCGCGCGCGTGGAGGTCGTCCCGGACGAGCCCGACGGCACACTCTCTCTGGACGCGCTGGAGGCCGAACTGGCCAAGGGCGACGTCCGGCTGGTGTCGCTGAACCACATTCCCACGCACAACGGGCTCATCAACCCGGCCGCCGAAGTCGGTCGGCTGTGCCGTGCGCACGGCGTCCTGTACCTCCTGGACGCCTGCCAGTCGGTGGGGCACCTCTCGGTGGACGTCGGAGAGATCGGCTGCGACATCCTGTCGGCGACGGGGCGCAAGTTCCTGCGCGGCCCGCGCGGCACGGGGTTCCTGTACGTCCGGCGCGACATCCTGCGGACGCTCGTCCCGCCGTTCCTCGACCTTCAGGCGGCCGACTGGAAGGCGCCGGACGGGTTCGAGATGCGCGAGGACGCCCGGCGGTTCGAGACGTGGGAACGGCACGTCGCCGGGCAGATCGCACTGGGCGTCGCCGCCGACTACGCGGCCGACCTGGGGACGGCGCGGATCGAGGACCGCGTCCTCGGCCTCGCCGCCCGGCTCCGGGAGGAACTGGCCGCCCGGCCCGGGATCACCGTCCTGGACAGGGGCGCGCGGCCGTCCGGCATCGTCACCTTCACCGTGGACGGACGCGACCCGGCCGCCGTCAAGGCGGCGGCCAGGGAGCGGGGCGTCAACGTCAACGTGACCGACCCGATCTCACACGGATACGACCCGCACGCCCGTCCAGCGGCCGTGCGGGCCTCCGTGCACTACTACAACACCGACGAGGAACTGGAGCGGCTCCTGTCCGTGCTGGCCTAGGTCCGTGCTGCCCTGGGTCCGTGCCGGCCCAGGCCGGCAGGGTCAGGTGTTGGAGCGTGCCGCGCTGATGTCGGCGAGCGCGGACGCCGCGTCCCGCTCGATCGCCAGGTCGCCGATGGACACGATGCCCACCGGACGGCCGTCCTCCATGACGGGGAGCCGCCGCACGGACCGCTCGCGCATGATCTGCGCGGCCTTGTCGAGGGAGTCGTCGGGCCCCACCGTCGCGGTCACCTTGCTGGCGATCTGACCGATCTTGGCCTGGGTGGGGTCGCCGCCCGCGGCGAGCCCGCGCACCACCAGGTCGCGGTCGGTGACGACGCCCTTCAGGTCGTCGCCCTCCGCCACCAGGACCGCACCGATCTCCTCGTCGCGCATCGCACGCGCCACGGTCACGATGTCGAGCTCCGGCGACACCGACGTCGGCGAGCCGGTCATGATGTCGCGGACTTTCGTGGCCATCGCTCACTCCTTGCTCGTGGGTCGTAGCCGGGAACGATGCGGCCCTACCCCGCAGATGGGGGATCACTCATCGCGTCCGGAACGGCGCGAGCACCCTCCGGGCCGCGGCCTCGTCCACCACGAGCCGGTTCGGGTCCGAGGGCGCGGGACGGACCGGAATCGTGGCCGCGGCGACCCCGCCGCTCCCGTCGAACCCCCGCGCGAGCGTGCGCAGCGCCCCGGCGTCCAGCTTCGGCGTGCTCTCGACCGCACCGGCCGCGACGGTGAGGAAGCGCGCGAACCTCAGCGGGTTCTGCGTCGAGAGGGCCTTGGCCTGTCGCGCCAGCGAGGCGAGGAAGCGCTGCTGCCGCCTGACCCGGTCCAGGTCCGAGCCGTCCCCGAGGCCGTGCCGGACCCGGACGTAGGCGAGCGCCTGCGTCCCGTTCAGCAGGTGCCGGCCCGCGGGAAGGTCCAACCCGGAGTTCCGGTCGTCGACCGCCTTCGGCAGCGTCACCTCGACCCCGCCGAGCGCGTCCACCACCCGCGTGAACCCGCCGAAGTCGATGGTCACGGTCTGGTCGATCCGGGCGCCGGTCAGCGCCTCCACCGTCCGGCGCGTGCAGGCGGCGCCGCCCAGCGGGAACGCCGTGTTGACCGTCGCCTGCCGCGCCGGGGTCCGGCCGCAGGCGGGGATCCGCACGAGGACGTCCCGCGGGATGCTGACCACCTGCGGCCTCTTCCGATCGGCGGGGACGTGCACGAGCATCAGGGTGTCCGAGCGCGACAGGCCGCCATGGCGGGCGTCCAGCCCGATGACCAGCACGTTCAGCGCCCTGGCGGCGGCGGGCGCGGTCGAGCCGGTCGCCGTGGGCCTCTCGCCGCGCCCGTGCAGCACCACCGCCGGGACCAGGATCGCCGCGGCCGTGACCACCGCGACCACGCCGAGCAGCGTCCAGCGCAACATGCCCGTCCAGCGCAGCGTGGCGCGGCGCCCGCGCCGCGCCTCGTCCAGCAGCCGGCTCCGCTGCCGGGCGAGGGACGGCGGCGGCTCGTGCTCCAGGTCGCGGCCGAGGCCGCGGATCAGGTCCAGATCGTCCACGGTCACGCCTCCTCGCGCGTCGGGTCGGTGTCGCCGAGCGCCGCGCGCACCTTGCGCCGGGCCCGGTTGAGGCGGGAGCGGACCGTGCCGACCGGGATGCCGAGCGCCCGCGCCGCCTCCTCGTAGGACAGGTCGCCCCAGGCCACCAGGAGCAGGACGTCCAGGTCGCGGCGCGCCAGGCCGGACAGCGCCGCCGCCAGCACGGGACGGGTCGCCGACGCGGTCACCCCCGCCGCCACGCGGTCGTCGGGGCCCTCCACCGGGCCGTCCACGGGGCTGCGCCGCAGCGCCCGGTAGCGCGCGGCCTCCGCCCGGTGGTGCCGCGCGACCAGCTTCGTCGCGATGCCGAACAGCCACGGCCGCGCGTCCCGGTGCTCCAGGTCGAAGCGGTGCCGCTTGCTGAACGCGACCAGGAACGTCTCCCCGACGACGTCCTCCGCGGCCTCCCCGAGCCTGCGGGAGACGTAGCGGTAGAGCATCGCCGAGTAGCGGTCGAACAGCGCGGCGAACGCCTCGGGATCGGCGAGCGAACGCTCGATGAGAGCGGCGTCGCACTCCCGAGCCGTCGGGGGAACGGTCATCGCGGCCACCATGGCATGCGCACCGGGCCTTCCCGTGCGGGGACGTTGTCAGCGATGTATCTCCGCAACCCGCGCCCCAGGTTCACGGCGACACCGCGCGCCGATACGGAACCCGGCGAACCTTCCCGATAAAATGCGCATCCTCTATATGCACGGGGTTGTCGGCAGGACCGCTCCGCCGCCTGTCGGGGACGAGCAGAGGGGGTCTGCACGTGGGCGACGACGCCGAGCTTGACGCGGAACCGGCGCGCAACAGAACCGCTGAGTTCCGCGTGCCGGTGAAGGTCAACCTGACCCGTCCGGACATCGCCGTCCGCCGTCCCGCCAAGCCGCAGGACGAGCCCGGCGACGAGACCGACAAGGTCGTGGACGAGGCCGCGGACGAGGACCTGGACGAGGGCGCGGACGAAACCGCTGACGAGGCCGCTGACGAGGCCGGCGACGAGGCGTCCGAGGAACCGGCGGGCAGCACCTGGTACGTCCAGTTCACGTCTCCTCCCCCGAAAGAGGAGCCGGAACGGGAGGCTCCGCCCGCCGCTGCTCCTCCGTCCCCGGAGACCAAGCCTTGGCGCCCCACGTCACCGTCCGCCCAGGACGAGGAGCCCGCCCAGGAGAGCCGCACCGCCTCCCCACCGGAGGAGTCCCCGGCCGAAGAACACCCCGAGGACGACCGCACCCCGCAGACCACCGCGCCCCAGCAGGACCGCACCGCCGCCACGCCGCAGGAAACGCAGGAACGCACCGACGAGGCACGCGAGGCGCGCACCACCCCGGCACGGCGCCATGCAGCGCCCCCGAAGCCCGACGACGAGCCACCACCGGCCGCAACGCCCCGAAGCAGTGGCCGCCACGCGATACGTCCCGCGAACGGACACCCCCCAGGCGCTCCTGAGCCGGAGACAGAGCGGGAAACGCCGGGCGATGCCCCAGAGGCCCGTACTACTGGCGCGGCTCCACCCGCCCCGCCGCGGCGACACGCGGCGCCCTCTGGCGCGCCGCACGACACCGAGCGTCCTCGGGGCGCGGCCCCGCGCATCGCCCCGGCGCCGCCGCAACACCGGGAACGCCCCGGCGGCGTCCACGAAACGCGCGGCGACCGGGCGCGACCCGCGCCGCCCGACAGCGAACGTCCCGGCGCGCCCGCGCCGGCAGCGCAGCAGGGCACACCCGGCAACGTCCGCGACGCCCGTGCCGGTGCGGCGCCGACCGCCCCCTCACGGCACACGGCACCCCCGGAGACGGGACGTCCCCAAGGGGCGCCTCGCACGACTCCCGAGCCACCGCGACCGCAGGAACGCCCCGGCGGCGTCCCCGAAACACGCGCCAACCGGGCACTGCCTGCTCCGCCGCGTGCTTCCACGCCGCCCGAGAGCGAACACGCCCAGGGCTCGGCCGCACCGGCCATGTGGCCTGAGGCCCCTGGCGACGTCCGTGGCGGCGCGCCCTCGTCCGCCGGCCCTACGCGGGTCGAGCGGTTGCCGGATCTGTCGGCGCAGGGCGGGCCTTGGGAGGCCGCGCTTCCGGCTCCGGCGGCGCGGACGTCCGGGCAGTGGAGCGTGCCCTGGGACGGGGCGGCCCCACCGGCCCCACCGGCCCAACCGGTGTCTCCGGCCCAACCGGCCCAACCGGTGCCTCCGGCCGCGCCCGCCGTGGCGGAGAAGCGGAAGGGCAAGCGGCGCTGGCCCGTCGTCGTCGCGGCCATGCTGGTCCTCGTGGCCGGGCTCGTGGCCGGGCAGCTGCTGCGGCCGCCGCCCGACCCGACGGTGCGGCTGGCCATCGCTTCGAGCCACACCTTCCCCGGGCAGGCGCCGGTGCTGCCGTGGCCCGC
This sequence comes from Actinomadura citrea, assembly GCF_013409045.1. Classification (NCBI taxonomy): domain Bacteria; kingdom Bacillati; phylum Actinomycetota; class Actinomycetes; order Streptosporangiales; family Thermomonosporaceae; genus Actinomadura; species Actinomadura citrea. Next base: position 7,792,122 of record NZ_JACCBT010000001.1, read on the forward strand.
GGTGGGCCAGGCGGTGCTCTACGTGGACGGGCTCGGGACGATGGGCGCGTCGGGCGGCGCCGTGCCGACGCCCACGGCGAGCGTCGCCAAGGTGATGACGGCCTATGTTTACCTGAGCGAGCATCCGCTGAAGTCCGGCGAGGCGGGACCGGTACTGACGGTGTCGCCGCAGGCGGCGGCGCAGATCCCGGCGCGCAAGCGGCGCGGCGAGTCGCTGCTCGGCGTCACGGCGAACCAGCGGCTGACCCAGCGCAAGGCGCTGGAGTCCCTGCTCATCATCTCGGCGAACGACGTGGCGCACGAGCTGGCGCGCTGGGACTCCGGGAGCGACCAGGCGTTCGTGGCGAAGATGAACGCCGCGGCGAAGCGGCTGGGCATGACCGGCACGCGCTACACCGACCCGAGCGGCTACCACTCCGGGACCGTCAGCACGGCCGCCGACCAGGTGAAGCTGCTGCGGGCGGCCATGCAGATCCCGGCGTTCACCGAGATCGTGAACAACCGGATGTACGTGCCGGACGGCGGCGGGTCCCCGCGGCAGGGCGGCAACTTCATCCTGGGACGCAACGGCGTGGTGGCCGGCAAGACCGGGTACACGGACGCGGCGGGCGGGAACTTCGTGTTCGCCGCGCACCGGAACGTCGGCGGCACGCAGACCCTGATCGTGGGCGCGGTGATGGGGCAGCGCTCCCCCAGCGCGGCGGACGCCGTCAACACGGCGGAGGGCATCCTCGTCGCGGCCGAGCAGGCCATGGTCGTGGCGCCGCTGGCGCGCCCCGGGCAGACGGTCGCCTGGATCGAGGACGGGCTCGGCGGCAGGAAGGCGCTGGCCGCCCCGTCGCCGGTGAACGTCGTCGGCTGGCCCGGCCTCACCGTGCCCGTCGGATACGACGGCGACCCGCCCGCCGAGCCCGAGCGCGGCACGAAGGCCGGGGCCGTGGACACGGGCGCCGCACGGGTGCCGGTGGAGGTCGGCACGGGGCGGTCCCCGTCCATCGTCAAGCGGCTGACGCGCCTCGGCTAGGCGCGGGGACGGCGGGGGGACACCGCTAGGCGTACAGGGCCGACAGGAAGCGGATCAGCAGGGCCTCGCGGGTGGCGGGCGGCAGGGCGTCCAGGATGGCGTTGACCATGGCCATCTCGGGCTCCGCGCCGCCGGCGAGGTCGACGCCGACCGATGCGAGCAGCCCCGCGAACCCTGCGTCGTCGAGGCTGTCGAGGTCCAGGCCGGCGAGCGCGTCCACCAGGCCGGACGGGACGTCCGGCGGCCCGGCCTCGCGGGCGGCCTTCACCGCGTCGGCGAGCGCGGCCAGGAGCGCGTCGACGTCGCTGACGCCGGTGAGCGTGAAATGCAGGTTCGGCGGGATGCCCTGGTAGGACAGCTGCGGCTGGAAGAACCAGCCCCGGGCGCGGGCCTCGTCGGCGACGACGAACACGTCCAGCGCCGGGTCGGTCGAGGCGACGGCGACGAGGGGGGCGGCGGGCTCGCCGAGGACCCGCAGTCCCGGGATCTCCGCGACGCCCGCGACCAGCCGCTCGGCCGCCGTCATCGCGGACTCGGCGAGGTCGCGGTAGCCCCGGCCGCCGACCGCCATGAGCGTCGCCCACGCCGCACCCAGCGGCCCGGCGCTCTTGCTGCTCTGCACGCCCGCGTTGATGACGGTGTATCCGGGCCATTCCGCGGACGCGAAGTAGGCGCGGCGGCGGACCGACTCGTCCGCGAACAGCACGACCGATGCCCCCTTGGGCGAGTAGCCGTACTTGTGCAGGTCGCAGGAGAGGGACGTGACGCCGGGCACGGACAGGTCGAACGGCGGGACGTCCCGTCCGGCGTCGCGCAGCCAGGGCAGCACCCAGCCGCCGACGCAGGCGTCCACGTGGCACGGCACCCCGGCGGACGCGGCGATGGAGGCGATCTCCGGGACCGGGTCCATGACGCCCTGCGGGTAGGACGGCGCCGAGGCGACGACCAGCACCGTGCGGGGCGTGAGCGCGGCGGCGGTCGCGGCCGGGTCGGCGCGGAACGCGTCGTCGACGGGAACGTGCACGACCTCGAGGCCGAGGTAGTGCGCCGCCTTGTGGAACGCGGGGTGCGCGGTCGCCGGCAGGACGATCTGGGGCGTGCCCTCGACCGGCCGGGCGTCCCGCGCCGCCTTCACCGCCAGCATGATCGACTCGGTGCCGCCGCTGGTGAAGACGCCGGTACCGCCGCCGAGCTTGTCCGCGACGCACCCGACGATCTGGCGTTCGAGCGCGACGATGCTCGGGAACGCCGTCGGGTCCAGGCAGTTGACCTCCAGCATCTCCTGGTAGGCGGTGGCGGCGAGGTCGTGCACCGCCTCCCGCCCGGTGTCGTAGACGTAGGCGGTGACCTGGCCGCCGCGCACGGGCAGGTCGGCGTCGCGCAGCCGGGCGAGTTCGGCGAGCAGGTCGGCGCCGGGGCGGCCGGCTTCGGGAAGGCGGTCAGACGGCATGTTCCGGTGTTCCCTCGATCGGGCGGTGGACGGCGGCCCGCCGGCGATAGGCCAGCAGGAGGGGGACGCTGAGCAGCAGCAGAGCGGCCGGGACGAGCGTGAACCCGACGGTCAGCCCGGTGAGGGCCGACTCCTCCTGGACGACGGGGGTGTCCAGGTCGGAGGACTGGAACGACGAGAGGGCCAGGATCAGCGCGAAGACGCCGGGGCCGAGGGCGAGCGCGCCCGTCTCCGCGGCCGTCCACAGTCCGGTGAAGGCGCCGGACTGCGCGTGCCCCGTCCGCCCGGCGTCGGCGTGGACGGTCTCGGGCATCAGCGACAGCGGGAGCAGCTGCACGGCCGCGTAGCAGATGCCGATCAGGGCGCTGAGGGCCAGGACCCCGGCGGTGGAGGTGATGAGCGGGTAGGCGGCGACGCCGGTCGCGGCGAACACCACCAGCGCCGCCGCATAGCAGCCGACCTCCCCGTACCGGCGGGCCAGCCGTCGCCACAGCGGGACCGCGAACGCGCTCGGCGCGACCATGCAGACGAACATCGCCGAGGTGAGCCCGTAGTCGTCCAGCCGGTACGTCGCGATGTACGGCGCGCCCGCCAGCATGATCGCGACGGCGAGGGTGTTCCCGACGTGCGCGCCGAGCAGCAGGAAGAACGGGCGGTTGCCGCGCGCGGTGCGCAGCGCGGCGGCCAGCCCGAGCGGGTGCGGCCCCGGACGGGAGGGGATCCAGCGGGTCGCCAGCGTGCTCGCCACCATGGCCGCGCCCATGACGAGCCCGATCACGCCGCCCATCAGGGCGTATCCCGCGCGCCCGCCGCCGGCGGCACCGGTCAGGACGGGCGCCAGCCCGCCCGCGACGAGGATGCCGACCGTCAGGCAGACGACCCGCCACGCCATCGCGCGCCCGCGCTCGGACGGGTCGCCGGAGATCTCCGCGGGCAGCGCCACGTACGGCACCTGGAAACACGCGAACGCGCTGGCCGCCAGCAGGAACATGATCCCGGCCCAGCCGGCCGCGAACCCCGGGGAGTCGGCCGGAACGGCGAACATCGCGGCGAACAGGACCGGCAGGGTCAGCGCGCCCAGCATCAGGAAGCGGGTGCGGCGGCCCGTCCGGACGGCCTCGCGGTCGCTGGCGGCGCCGACGATCGGGTTGAGCAGCACGTCCCATGCCTTGGGGACCACGAGGACGGCCCCGGCGATCGCGGCGGACACGCCGAGGACGTCGGTGAGGTAGTACAGGAGCAGCAGCCCGGGGACCGAGGAGAAGACGCCGGTACCGATCGAGCCGACGCCGTAGCCGAGGAGCCGCCGCCGGGGCAGCGCAGTGGTCATCCGGGGCTGCCGGCGGGCGGGCCGATCGCCGCGGCGACCGTCCGGCGGATGTGGGCGCGGAACCGGGTGACCGCCTGCGGGTCGTCCACCCCCCGGCGCTTCCCGCCCTGGTCGAGGATGCCGCCCGAGCCGAACCCGTGCGTGCACCAGACGACCGTCCACACGAGGTAGTCGAGGTCTACCCGGTCGTCCACGACGTTGCGGGCGGCCTCGCTGACCATCTCCATCAGCGGCCGGACGTACTCGTCCTCCAGATGGGCGACGTCGGCGGCGTCCGAGAGCCACCGGTGCATCCACAGCGCGGGGATCTCGGGCCGCTCCATGCAGAACTCGACGTACCGGTCGACGAGGGTGAGGAGGCCCTCCACGTCCGGGGTGATCTCGGCGAGCGCCTTCTCCAGCACCTGCCGCTCGGCCCGGTGGGCGCGCTCCATGACGACGAGGTAGAGGTCGCGCTTGCCGCCGACGTGGTAGGCCACGGTGGCGACGTTGAGCCCGGCGGCCTCGGCGATCATCCGGGTGGACGTCCCGTCGTAGCCGAGCGCGGCGAACAGCCGGGTGGCGGCCTCGATGATCCGGTCCCGTCCGGTATCGCTGCTGCTCATCTGCCCAAGCTAGGGGCTCGGACCGCGCCCGGTCAATCGCTTGATTGAGAGACCGCGGCGGCGGGTGCGGTGAGCCAGACGGTCAGCACCATCTCCAGCTCCAGCCGCAGCTCCGGCTCGTACATCCGCTCGCCGAAGAGTTCCTCCAGCTGGTGCAGCCGGTACCGGACGGTCTGCGGGTGGACGTGCAGGCGGTTCGCGACCTCGGTGGCGTTGAACCCGTTCTGCAGGCAGGCCAGCAGCGTCCGCATGAGCCGCTCGCGGTGCCGGGGCCGGACCTCCTTCAGCGGCGCGAGCCGCAGCTCGGCGACGGCGCGGACCAGCTCCTCGTCCTTGAAGACGACGAGCGCCGGCATGTGCTCTGCGCAGCGGACCAGCCGGTCGGACGGCAGGATGCCGCGGCGCGCGAGCGGCAGCGCCTCCCGCGCCCAGCGCAGCGACCTGGCCGCGTCCTCGGTGCGGACGGTCGGGCCGAGCGCGGCGACCCAGTCGCGCAGCGCCGACTCCAGCATCCGGCCGCGTCCCGGGCCCTCCGGGTCGGGCACGAGCAGGCAGGGTTCGCGGCGGTTGACGTCCGCGAGCACGTCGGGCGGGAGGGACGGGTGCGAGAAGGGCTGCCGCCCCCGCTCGTAGAGGACGACGGCGGCGACCGTGCGCGGGACGCGCCACTGGGCGAGGCGGGCCAGGTCGGCCACGGCCTGCGGGGCGGCGGGCGGTTCGGCGAGCAGCAGGTCGAGCAGCCGGCGGCGGCGGTGCTCCAGTTCGCCGGCCTCCTGCTCGCGGGCCTTGGTGTAGCCCTCGGTGGCGGCGCGGGCGATCTCGTCCAGGAACGCGAAGATCGCCTCGGCGATGCCGGCGAGGGTGCGGCGGGAGATGTCGTACCGCTCGGACTCGGCGGCGAGCCGGCGCCAGGCGACGCGGGCGCCGAGCCGCAGCGAGGTCTGCAGGATGTCCAGGTTGCGGCCCTCGCGCGCCTCCGCCCAGCCGATCTCCCGGTAGACGGCGGCGACCGGCTCCCAGGAGCTCTCCGGGTCCATGATGAGGTCGACGAACTGGCGCAGCGCGCCCTCGACGGCCAGCCGGACGAGCCGCGCGTACTCCTCGTCCTGCGGGCGGGAGTACTCGGGGATCCCGGCGAGGATCTCCTCGATCATCTCCTCGGCGAGGGCGTCCAGGTGGGGCCGGAACACGGTGGACAGCTCGCGGGGGACGCCGGCCCAGGGTTTCAGCGGCGAGCGCTGCTCAAGGCTCGTGGTCACCGTTGCACCTCCCGCTCCGGAAGCTACCGACGACCGGCCGGGCGGGCTGCACGACGCGTTACGCATTGCGCTGCGTCCCTTGTAAGCGAACTGACAAAAACCCGACGGGACGCCGGTCGCGGGGGCGTCCGCCCCGCCCGCCGGTTCAGCCCGGGGCGGGAGCGGCGAACGCGCCGGCCAGCACCAGCCGCCCGGCGGTGCGGACCATCGCGGCGACCTCCTCCGCCGGCTGGCGCAGCGACGCCAGGCTGATCAGCGCGGCGAGCAGGATGTGCGCGAGGACGATCTCGACGTCGTCCCGCTCGGGCACCGGGTCGCCGATCGCCGTCGAGAGCCGGTCGCGCAGGAACAGGAACAGCACGGTGCGGGCGTCGTCGACGCTGGAGTCGTCCGAGGTCACGGCCTGGATGATCGCCGACGTCAGGGTCGGCTCCGCCGCCGCGACGTGGACGATGCGCTCCAGCAGCGCGGTGAGCCGCTCCTGCGGGGTGTCGCCGACGGCGAGCGCGTCGATGTCGTCGGTGACGTGGTGCGCCCAGGTCGCCGCCACCTCGGTGAGCAGGTGGTCCTTGGTGGCGAAGTACCGGTAGACGGTCGCGCGGGCGACCCCGGCGCGGTCGGCCACGTCGTGCATGGTGACGGCCGGGTACCCGCCCTCCAGCGCGAGCTCGCGGGCCGAGTCGATCAGGCGCTCGCGGCGCGCCTGCTGATCCTTGCTCAGCGTCCGCGTGACGGTGAACCGCGCATCGCCGCTCAAATCGCACTGCCCTTCCGCATGGCCCGCCTCGCCGTGAACGTTTCCCATTCTTCCGTACATCGCCCCCGAATGCGTAAATCCCGGGCGTATGCCCCTTTACCGGCGACGCGTCCCCATTCACGATAGACCTACCGCTTGCTTGGGTGAGACGGTAGTCTGGATGCACGTCTCCCTCTCCGGCCCCGAGGAGCGAGCCCATGGCCATCGACCTTCTCGACGGCGAGATGTACGCCACCGACCCCTGGTCCGTCTACGCGAGGCTCCGCGCCGAGGCGCCCGTCTACCACGACGAGGAGAACGGCCTGTGGGGCGTCGCGCGGCACGCGGACGTCTTCGCCGTGGAGCGGAACCCCAAGGTGTGGACGAACGCGGGCGGGTACCGCCCGCAGTTGCCGTCCGACCCGTCGATGATCGGGCAGGACGATCCCGAGCACGCGCACCGGCGCCGCATGGTCTACCAGCGCTTCACCCCGCGCGGCGTCTCCGGCTACGCCGACCGCATCCGGGCCACCGCCGTCGACTGCATCACCACGGCCCTGGAGGCCGGCACCGTGGACGCCGTCCCGGCGCTGGCGGCGCCCCTGCCCGCCCGCGTCATCGGCTGGCTGCTCGGCTTCCCCGAGGACATGTGGCCGCGTCTCGTCCACTGGTCGGCGACGGCCGTGTACGCGGGCGGCGGGCTCCGCTACATCACCGACGACGCGACGATCGCCGCCGGGGAGTACGCGCTCGCGGTGCTGGAGATGGCCGAGGACCGCCGCGCCCGCCCGACCGACGACCTGCTGTCGGTCTGGTCGAACGCGGGCCCGGACCAGCCCGCCTACGACGACGAGCACCTGGCCCACGAGGCGCTGCTCCTGCTGGTCGGCGGCGCGGAGACGACCCGCACGGTCATAGCGACGGCCCTGGACGCCCTGATCCGGCACCCGGAGCAGTGGCGGAAGCTGCGCGACGACCCGTCCCTGATCCCGGACGCCGTCGAGGAGTTCGTCCGCTGGACGACCCCGATCCTCAACATGTGCCGGGTCGCCGCGACCGACGCCGAGATCGCCGGCGTGACGATCCCCGCGGGCGGCCAGATCCTGCTGATGTACGGCTCCGCCAACCGCGACGAGGCGGTGTTCGACGACCCGGACGTCTTCGACGTGACCCGCCGTCCGGGCGACCACATCGCCTTCGGCCTCGGCCCCCACTTCTGCCTGGGCGCCTCCCTCGCCCGCCTGGAACTCCAGATCTTCTTCGAGGAGTTCATAGCCCGCGTGGACACCGCCCAGTGGGCCGACGACGAGGGCCCCCGAATCCTCCGCAACGCCTTCGTCAGAGGTGTGACCGAGTTCCCGGTAGCCCTGACCCCCCGCTGACCGCTCGCCTCAGCGCCTCTTCCGTGCGCGCCGCTTCACCGAACGTGGTAGGAGAGGATCACGATGCCGTTGTCGAGCTTGGTCACGTCGTCGAGCTTGAGCTGCGTCAGAGGGCCGTCCCGGTACAGCAGGTCCTGCGGGCCGCCGCTGCCCACGAGCAGCGGGTGCACCCACAGCCTGAGCTCGTCCAGCAGCCCGTGGCCGAGCAGCGCGTGGGTGAGCTGACCGACGCCGTACTGCACGATGTTCTTGCCGGGCTTCGCCTTCAGGGCCTCGATGGCCACGATCGGATCATCGTCGATGACCTTCGTGTTGTGCCACTCCGGGTCCTTGAGCGTGGACGAGACGACGTACTTGTCCATGGTGTTGATGTGGTCGCTGACCGGGTCGCCGGACCGGGTCGGCCACACGGGTGCGAAGCCCTCGTACGTGCGCCTTCCCATGATCAGGGCGTCGCACGACAGAGCCAGTTCGGTCTGGATCTCGTCGCCGGCACCGCCGTCGGACCCGCTCGACGGCCACAGGTGCGGCTTCTCGACGACGCCGTCGGCCGAGATGTAGGTGGAGTTGATGATGCGTCGCATGGCGTGCCTCCTGATGGAGCGGTTCTGATGCACTGAGCCTCTCCAAGGCGGCGAAGGCCGACATCCGTGCTGACCACCGATCGACCACGGAACGACCCCGATGGCCCGGATGCGCCCGGTCGTACATCATGTGTGGGATGGGCTCGCTGCCATGGGACGACATCTCCGCTCGGGAAGCCGAGGTGCTGGCGGCCGTCCGCGTGCATCAGACCAACGCGCAGATCGCGAACCGGCTGCACATCTCGGTCCGCACGGTCGAGAGCCACGTGTCGGCACTGCTCCGCAAGAGCGGCGCATGCGATCGCCGCGAGCTGGCCGAGCTCGCGGGCCAGGCGGCGGACCTGGAGCCGCCGCCCGATGAGGCGACGCTGCCGGAGGCCAGGACCAGCTTCGTCGGCCGGGTCGGCGAGATCGAGGCGGCGCGGGCGGCGCTGTCGACCAGCCGGCTGGTGACCCTCACCGGTCCCGGCGGGGTGGGCAAGACCCGGCTCGCCCTCACCGCGGCGGGAGCCGTGGCCACCCGGTTCCCGGCGGGCGTGGTGTACGTCGACCTCGTGCCGGTGCCCGCCGGCCAGGTCGTGCCGGCCGTGGCGAGCGTGCTCGGCGTCACCGAACGCCCGCCGCGACCACTGCTCGACAGCGTCGCCGACCGGGTGCGCCGGCGGGCGATGCTGCTGGTCCTGGACAACTGCGAGCACGTGCTCGACGACGTCGGCGGGCTCGTCGAGACGCTGCTGCGGGCCGGCCGGCAGCTTCGCGTCCTCACGACCAGCCGGGAACGGCTCGGCGTGGCCGGCGAGGAGGCGCACGCGGTCCCGCCACTGCCTCTGGGGTCCGATGCCGAGGTCCTGTTCCACGACCGTGCTCGCGGTGTCGACCGCGCGTTCACGGCGGCACCGGCGCTGGTCACCGCGGCCTGTGCGCGGCTGGACGGGCTGCCGCTCGCCATCGAGCTCGCGGCCGCGCGAGCCGCCGCCATCGGGATCGACGGGCTGCTCACCGCGCTCCAGGACCAGCTGCAGGCGGTCGTCGGAGCGCGCGGGGGCGAAGCGCGGCACCACTCGTTGCGGGACGTCCTCGGCTGGAGCCATGACCTGCTCGACCCGGCGGAACGGGCGTTGTTCCGGCGGCTGTCGGTGTTCGCGGCCGGTTTCGACCTCGACGCGGCCGTGGCGGTCTCGCCCCGTGAGCGGCCGAGCACCGTGGCGCATCTGCTCGGCCGGCTGGTGGAGAAGAGCCTCGTGACACAGCAGCTCGGGGCCGGTCCGGGGAGCCGCTGGCGGCTGCTGGAGACGGTCCGGGCGTTCGCCGTGGAGCGTTTCAACGAGAGCGAAGGGCGCGAGGAGGTGCTGCACGCGCATCTGGAGTGGGCGGGCCGCATCGCGGTGGAGCTGGAAGGCCGACTCGATGAGAACGACTGGCCGGCGCGCTTCGACGAGGTCGTGGACGATCTGCGGGCCGCGTTCGCCAGGACCGAACCGGTGCCGGACCCCGTCGCGCACCGGCTGGGCCGGGCACTCGCCCGCCTCACGTTCGCGCGCGGCTCGTTCGTCGAGTCGCGCACGCACTACCGCGCCGCGGCCGAGCGCGCGACGACGGCGGACGCCGCGGTTCGGGACCTGCGCAGCGCTTCGGAGGCGGCGCAGTCGCTCGCGGACGGCGACGAGGCGTTCGACCTGCTGCTCGCCGGCCACGACCGCGCGGCCGACGAGCGTGACCGAGCCGTCATGCTGGCGTTGGCGGTGATCCTCGCGAACCGGTTCGCCGGCGACTTCCGCCATCCCGTTCCGGCGGCGCGCCGCGCGGAACTGCTGCGGCGGGCCGTCCGGACCCGGGACGACGACGACCTCGAACTCGGCGCGCTCCTGGCCGCCGCGCGAGCCTGGCAGGCCGGAGCGCCTCGGCTCGAACCCGACCGGGACCTGGCGGACGTGGCGATCCAGGCGGCGCACGAGACCGGCGACCCGATCCTGATCCAGGGCGCCCTCGACTGCGCCAACGTGGCGGCCGCGCGCCAGGGCAGGCTGCGCAAGGCGTACCGGATCGCACGCGAACGGCTGGACCTGCTGCCCGCGCTCGGAAGGCATCGGCCGGGCGAGGGCATCGAGAAGTTCGACCTGTTCCACTCCGTCTCGATGTGCGCGCTCGCGGTCGGCGACCTGCCCGGGGCGCTCGCGATCGCCGCGCGCGCCACCGAGGAGGACCCGGTCAACGGCGACTACCCGTTCGTGTCCCGCCTCAAGTTCCTGGCGCCGCTGACGCTGTCCGGCCGGTTCGACGAGGCGATCCAGCTCGGTGAGACGGCGTTCGCGGAGTGGCGCGAGGCGGGTTCCCCTTTGCTGGCCTGGCTTTCACCGTCGGTGGCGATGCTGGGGCTGGCGGCCGGTCTGCGCGGTGACGGCGACGGTGGCCGCTGGCGGGCGCGGACACTGGAGTTCGCCGGAGTCACCGAGCCGAGGCGGTCGCCGAGCCTCGCCGCGTGCACGGCCTTCGTCGAGGCCCGGCTCGCGGTGCACACGGGACGCACGACGGATGCCGCCCACCTGGTGCACAACGCGTTCGAGGAGTTCACAGAGCCCTGGTACCGGGCCTACGCGAACGCCGCGGGCGCGGAGTTGGCGGTGCTCGCCGGTCTCCCCGACGCCGACAAGCGGCTCGAACAGGCCGAGCGCATCGCCGGGGAGAACGACTGGGCGGCCGCTTGCGCGGCACGGGCCAGGGGACGGCTCACCGGCGACCGCGCCGCGATCCGCGAGTCCATCGCGATCTGGGACCGCATCGGCGCCCGATTCGAGCTCGCGTGCACCCGGTGACCCACCAGCCGTGACGCGGACAGCGAGCCTCACCGGAGCGAACCCGGTGGCTCGAACAGGTCTCGTCGTTCCGGTACCGCCGAGGCCACGGGCGGGGGCGCAGCCGGGGCCGACGGGGCCGGAGGCAGGGTGGGCGGATCTTTCCCGGTCGCGGGAATGATCTTCACTCGGGCATCGCCGCCGGTTGGCGTGGAGATCGTCACGCTGAGGTGATCACCGATCTTCGGTGGTCATCGATCGTGGGGAGAGATCCATGCGCCGCTGGCCGGCCACCGCCATCTGCACGTTCATCGCCACCTCCGCGTCGGCCGGCCTCCTGGTCGCGCCCGCCGCCGCGGACACCCCGCACCCGGACCGGCAGGCACGGCAGCGGGCCGTGCGGCTGTTGCCGCCGCCCCCTCCGGACGGGGCCACCGCCCGCGCCCATCTCGCCGAGCTCAGAACCGCGCCGGAGGGGTCCATGGAGGGGTACTCCCGTGGGCGGTTCCCCCACTGGGCCACGGTGGAGGGCACCTGCGACACCCGCGAGTCGGCCCTCAAGCGCGACGGTCAGGACGTGGTGACCGACGCCGCCTGCCGGGCCACCTCCGGCCGGTGGGAAAGCCCCTACGACGGGGGCGTGTGGACCGATCGCCAGGATCTCGACATCGACCACATGGTCCCCCTTGCCCAGGCCTGGCGTTCAGGGGCCAACGAGTGGACGACCGCCCGGCGCCGCCAGTTCGCCAATGATCTGGAGAGCAGCCAGCTGTGGACCGTCACCGACAACGTCAACCAGTCCAAGGGCGACAAGGACCCCGCCCTCTGGAAGCCGCCCCTGACCTCCTTCTACTGCACCTACGCCAGAAGCTGGGTCGACGTGAAGTGGCGGTACGCCCTGAACGCGGACGCGGCGGAGAAAAGCGCCCTGACCGACATGCTCACCACCTGCTGACCACCCGGCCGCACCACCACCTGGCCCGGATGTCGCCCAGCGCGAGCGCCGACCCGGGCGGGCGCGATCAGCCATAAATCAGTCGCAGCGAAGATACATCGACATGGAAGCTGATTTTGTCGGCCGTCCCCTTCTCTAGATTGACCCTCGTCCATCCGTGCACCCATTCACTAGTGCGGAGAATTGGATGAGAAAAGAATGCTTCGTCCGTAAATATCTCGATATAGGGGCGGCGCTGGTGCTCGCTCCCGTGCTCGCCACGGGGGTCGGGGCCGTCGGCGTCCCGTCCGCGAAGGCGGACGGGGTGCCGACCGCGCCCTCGCTCCGTGCAGGCGCACCCCACCGGGTGCTCCCGCGCAGCCCCAGCCGACCGCTGGACACCGCCCGTCTCGCGGCGGGCATCAATCCCACCGTGGGACGCCTGGAATACGACAATCCCGACACCCCCGGCAAAGTCGGCGTCTGCGCGGCGGCAGCCGTGAGAAGCAACAACAGGAACCTGATCGTCACCGCCGGCCACTGCATGTCCAAGGGCGGCGCGAACTTGAAGTACAAAAACGTCAAATTCTGGCCTGGCGCCACACAGAGCGACCCTGCGCCGTTCGGCGTCTTCGAAGCCTTCAGATCCAATGCCGTCCGGGCGTGGGGCGTCGAGGGAGACGAGCGCTACGACTTCGGCTTCGTGAATCTGAAGCCGAATTACAAGGGCCAACGGCTCGGCGACGTGGTCGGCGAGAACGGTCTTTCCGTCAACGAGTCCTACGTGGCTCAGCGGACCGTCATCTCCTACCCGGTTCCGCTGCGCATTCAGAAGGAGTGCTTCGGAGAGACGCGGCCCTTCCTGCCGGCGCCCGAGAGCAGGGTCAGGATCAACTGCGACTTCCCCAAGGGAAGCAGCGGCGGCCCGTGGCTGAAGGACTACGACGCGAGCACGCGCCTGGGCCTCATCAACGGCGTCATCAGCCACGTCGCCCGGGATGCCAGCTTCAATCTTTCCCCCTACTTCGACGACGCGATCTGGGAGCAGTATCAGCGCTCCGCCACCTACTGACTCCAAGGCCCGTCCGGTCGCCCCTGCGGAAGGTGTGGGGCGACCGGACGGACCGGCGGCGGTGGGTCAGGCTACGTCCGATCTCCTGCGGCGGTCGGCCCACTGGAGTGAGTGGCGGATGGCGTCCTCGATGGTGTACTCGGGCTTCCAGGCGAGCAGTTCCCATGCCTTGGCCGGGTCGACGTAGGCGCCGACGACGTCGCCGGGGCGGGCGGGGGCGTCCTCGGCCAGGAAGGAGTCGCCGACGACCTCGCGGAAGGCGGCGACGAGCTCGCGGACGGTGGTGCCGTCGCCGCTGCCGAGGTTGATCACCTCATAGCGGGCGTGGTCGCCGGCCGGCGGGATGATCGAGTCGAAGCGGGCCCCGGCCTCGTGGAAGGCGCGCGCGATGTCCCAGACGTGGATGTAGTCGCGGATCGCGGTGCCGTCGCGGGTCTCCCAGTCCACCCCGGTGATCTTGAAGGGGACGCCCAGCGAGTAGCACTCGATCATCTTGCCGAGGGCGTGGGTGGGCTTGCTGTTCTGCAGGCCGGTGCGGAGCCGCGGGTCGGCGCCGATCGGGTTGAGGTACCGCAGCGAGATGACGCGCAGCCCGTAGGCCTTGCAGAAGTCCTGCAGGAGCAGCTCCGCCATCATCTTCGAGCGGGTGTAGGGGTTCTGCGGTTCGAGCTCGGACGTCTCGGTCACCGACAGGTCGGCCTCGGGCCGGTACATCCCCGCGGTGGACGCGAAGATCATCCGATCGCAGCCGTTGCGGACCAGGTGGCCGGCGAGATCGAGGGTCTTGGACAGGTTGACCCGGTAGTAGCGCAGCGGGTCCGTCATCGAGTCGGGCACCACGATCAGCGCGGCGCAGTGCACGGTCAGGGCGATGTCGGGGTGGTCGCGGAAGATCTCGTCGACCAGGTCCCCGTCCCCGATGTCGCCCTGGTAGAAGACCTTGCCGGCGGCGAAGTCCCGCCGTCCGGTGATGAGGCTGTCGAGCACCACGGGGGTGTCCCCGCGCTCGGCGAAGGCGGAGGCGATCGTGCTGCCGATGAAGCCGGCTCCCCCTGTGATCAGCACTTTCATGTGGCATCCCTGCAGGCCAGTGCGTCCCCTGAAGTTCCAGCCACAGGATGGGCAGGCCGCCGCGGGCGGTCAATGTCTCGCGCTCGCGCTGACCGGGTCCGGACGGGCGTGAACCGGCCGGGCCCCGCCGCGTCCGCGCACGAGCCTTCCCCGGAGCCGTCGTCCCGCGAGGCCGCGAATCGGGCCCCCGGCAATCGGACGGCCGAAACGAAGTACAGCGTTTGCAGGATCCGCCGGGCCCGCGCAGCGGTCATCGTCGGTCCATGGAACCGATCCGTGTCCTCATCGTGGACGATCACGCGCTCTTCGCCGAGGCACTCGCGGCACGGCTGGGGCGCGAGCCCGATCTGGTGATCCTCCCGATCGCCGCCGACGTGCGGCGCGCACTGGCGCTGACCGCCGCCGAGCGCCCGCGGGTGCTCGTCCTCGACCTGACGCTGGACACCGAGAGCGGGTTGGACGTCCTGGAGCGGGTCCGCAAGCGGTACCCCCACGTCCGGGTCGTCATGCTGACCGCGATGAGCGACGTGGACGCGATGGTGCGGGCGGTCCGGACCGGTGCCGTGGGCTGGGTGGAGAAGACCGAGAGCGCCGACCTCGTCGCCCGGGTGATCCGGTCCGCGGCGCGGCAGGGCGGCTGGATCCCCCCGGACGTGCTCGGCGAGGTGCTGCGGAGGCTGACGCAGGGCGGCGGCGGCGGGCGGATCGCCGAGCTGACGCCGCGGGAGCGCGAGGTCCTGCAGTGCATGGTGGACGGTCTCGGCCGCGCGGAGATCGCCGAGCGGCTGGGCCTGTCGGCGAACACCGTCCGCACCCACACGCAGAACCTGCTGGCCAAGCTCGACCTGCACTCCGCCCTTGAGGCGATCACCCTCGCGATGCGCGCCGGCATGCGGCCCACCTCGGACGACTACTGAGCGTGGAGCGCCCTCTGGTGCAAACGGCGTAGAGCGGGGTCGTCTTTTGGGTGATTCCTCCGGCGGAACGGCTTCCTACGCTCGCCATGACGGAGCCGGAGGGAAGATCGTGGAGATCGACGAGGTCGCGGCGCGGGTGGTCCGGAGCTACTGGGCGCTCCTGCTGGTCATGACGGTTCTTCCCCTGGTGCTGGTGGGCCTGGCCATGAGCGGGCGGGAGCCGCCGTACACGGCCGGGACGCGGTTGCAGGCGAGCAGCAGGGCGACCGACGCGGCGCCCGGGGACGCGGGCGTGTCCATCGTGGTCAGCCAGGTGAAGGCGTTCGCGACCAGCGAGAACCTCCTCGGCGGGGTCCTGCGGCAGCAGCACCTCGACCGGTCGACGGTGAAGACGGCGAAGGCGATCGGGGTGACCGGGCTCGGGACGTCCACCGTGGTGGAGCTCTCGGTGAAGGACCGCGACCCGGACGTGGCGCGGCGGCTGGCCGACGCGATCGGCGCCGCGGTCGTCACGGAGATCAACGAGTCCAACCAGGGCTCGATCCGGCAGCAGATGGACGACATCGACAAGCGCGTCCGGACTCTGGAGAAGCGTCTCGGCCCGCTGTCGCGGCGGGCGGGCGCGCAGCCGAACCCCGATATCGGCGCCGCCAACGAGCGGGAGCGGGTGCAGGCGGAGCTCACGGACCTGAGGTCCAACCGGTCGGACCTGCAGACGCAGCTGTCGTCGGCCGGGACGGCGTCGGTGGTGCAGCCGGCGGTGCAGGCGCCCCGCACGAACCCGGTCGTGATGACGGCGGCCATCGCGGGCCTGGTCGGGCTGGTCGGCGGGATCCTGATCGCGGTGGTGACGGAAACGGCGCGTCCCACGATCCCGGGGCAGCGGCGGGTCGCGCGGCGGCTCGGGGTGCCGTTGCTCGGCTGGGTCGACCGGGGCCCCGAACAGCTCGCGGACCTCGGGCGGCGCGTCCAGCTCGCCGTGAAGAAGGAGGGGGTCGGACGGGTCGCGGTGGTCGGTGCGCCCGGCCCGCCGCCCCCCGGCGTGGTGTCCTCGATCGCGTCCGCCGTGTACGGGGACGGCACGAAGGTCGTCACGGCCCGCCCTGGAGACGACGACCCGGACGGCGACGGCGACGGCGGCGGCAAGGGCGGCCCGCCGCCCAACAGCAGCGGGTCCGGCGGAAGGAAGAGCGGCACGGCGGTGGCCCGTGCCGGCGGCGGCACCGCCGTGATGACGAAGAAGTCCGAGATATCGCCTTCGGAGATCGGTCAGGCGGTCCCGGCGCACCGGCTCTGCCATGTGCACGCGTTCGAGGAGATCGATCCGGGTTCGGACGACGCGGTCGGCGTGGTCGTGGTGGTCGGTCCGGTGACGAGGGCCGCGGGCCTGGAGACCGTCCGCGACCTGGTCGCCGCGTCCGGCTGGCCGCTGCTCGGCGTCGTCGCCGCATCCCGGAAGATCAAGGGGTGACCAGATGAGTTCGTCCGTTCCGTTCACGGTTCCGTCGGTGTCGGGTGAGGTGGCCGACGCCGTCGTCAAGGTGCTCGACTCGGGCTGGATCACGACGGGGCCGCAGACGGCCGCGTTCGAGCAGGAGTTCGCCGACCACCTGGGGGCCGCGCACGTCGTCGCGGTCTCCTCGTGCACGGCCGCGCTGGAGCTTTGCCTGCGCGCACTGGACCTCCCCCCGGGTTCGGCGGTGCTGACGCCGAGCCTGACGTTCTGCGGTGCGATCAACGCGATCCTGCACGCGGGGCACCGGCCCATGCTGGTCGACATCGACGAGGACACGCTGGTCCCGAGCCCCGGGACGGTCGGGGCGGCGGCCGGCCGCACCGTTCCCGCGGCGATGATCGTTCAGAACCAGGGCGGCTACCCGGTGGACGTCGCGGCGCTCGCCGCGGCGGCGGGCCTCGACCGGACGAAGGTCGTCGAGGACGCGGCCCACGGCCCCGGCGCCGGACGCGGCGGCAGACCGGTCGGGTCGGAGTCGTTCGCGGCGTGCTTCTCCTTCTACGCCACCAAGAACATGCCGATCGGCGAGGGCGGCGCGGTGGCGTCCAGCGACGGGGAGTTCGCCGACCGGGTCCGCGCGATGCGGATGCACGGGATGAGCAAGGACTCGTGGAAGCGGTACCTGCCCGGCGGCAGCTGGCGGTACGACGTGAAGACGGTAGGGCTGAAGGCCAACATGACCGACGTCCAGGCGGCGATCGGGCGGGCGCAGCTCGCGGCGCTGCCGGGCTGGCAGCGGGACCGCGTCGAGATCGCGGCACGCTACGACGCCGCGCTCGGGGCCCTGCCCGGCCTCGTCCTGCCCCAGCGGAACCTGGACGGCATCGGGCACGCCTGGCACCTCTACCAGGTCCGGGTGCCGGACCGGGACGCGATCAGCGCGGAGCTGGAGGCGGCGGGCGTCGCGACGTCCGTGCACTTCATCCCGGCGAACCAGATGACGGCCTACCAGCGGATCCTGGGCACTGAAGAATGCGGGCGCGTGCCGGTGACCGACCGGGTCGGCGAGGAGCTGCTGTCGCTGCCGCTCTATCCGGGGCTGTCGGCCGACGGCGTCGAACGCGTCGTCGCCGCCCTCTCCGCGGCGCTGCGGAACCGGAGCTGACCGTGCGAGGACTCCTGCCGCGACGACGCGGGGCGCGGCCCCTTCCCCATCGGTCTGCGAGGTGCGCGTGAGCACCCCACGCAAGCTCAGAGTCGCCACGGTGATCACCCGGTTCAACGGGGGCGCCGGCCAGGTCGCGCTGAACGGCGCGCTGGCGCTGCCGGACGGCGGCTACGAGCGCACGATCGTCACCGGCGGCGTCGGCATGGACAGCACGGCCTCCTCCACCGGCAACGGCGTCCTCTGCGGGGACGAGGCCGTCGCCAACGCCGCCGCCGGTGACCTCACCCGGCAGGCCCACGCGGCCGGAATGGAGATCGTCCAGGTGGGGCCGCTGGTGCCGCAGGTGTCGCCGCGCGACGACCTCGCCGCGCTGCGGACGCTGACCCGGGTCCTGGCGGAGGGACGGTACGACGTCGTCCACACCCACAGCGCGAAGGGCGGCGTGCTCGGACGGATCGCGGCGGCCCGCGCGGGCGTCCCCCGCATCGTCCACACCTGGCACGGATTCCCGTTCAACGAGTTCCAGTCACGGGCGCGGCGACACCTCTACATAGGCCTCGAACGGATCGCGGCCAGGCGCACCGACGCGTTCCTCGCGATCGGGTCGGAGACGGTGACGACGGCGCTGCGGCTCGGGCTGACCACGCCGGAGCGGGTCCGGCTGTCCTGGCCGGCCGTGGACGTGGACGCCTACGCGACCGCGCCCGGCTCCCGCGCGCAGGCCCGCCGCCGCCTCGGCCTGCCGCTCGGCGTGAAGGTCGTCGGGTCGGTCGGGCGGCTGACGTTCCAGAAGGGGCCGGAGATCTTCGCGAGGGCGATCGCCCGGCTGCCGGACGACGTGTTCGGCCTGTGGGTCGGCGGCGGCCCGATGGCGGACGAGGTGGACGGGCTCACCGCCAGGCTCGGCATCGGCGAGCGGATGCGCTGGCTCGGGCACCGCGGGGACGTCGCCGACGTGCTGCCCGCCTTCGACGTGATGGCGATGGCGAGCCGCTGGGAGGGGCTCCCCTGCGTGCTGGTCGAGGCGATCGGGGCGGGGATCCCGCTGGTCGCGACGGCCGTCCCGTCCAACCAGGACCTCGTGCTCGCCGGGGAGACCGGCATGCTCGTCCCGCCCGAGGAGCCGGACGGGCTCGCCGCCGCGGTGTCGGCGCTGCTGAACGACCCGTCCGCCGCCGCGCGGATGGCGGAGCGGGCCCGGGCCCGGGTCGGCGCATGGTTCTCGCCCGGGTACCTCGGGACCGTCCTGGACGAGACCTACCGAGGCGACTCCAGCCGCCCATGACCACGGTGATCGAGGCCCCGCCCGCCGCGCCGCCGCCGCTGAGGCGCCGCCCGAGGCCGGCGGCCGTCGTGCTGGTCGCGGGCATCGCCTCGCTGCCGATGCTGATGCCGGCCGGCCTCGCGCCGGGCCCCGGCAACACCGGGCTGCCCGACCTCGCGCTGGTCGGCCTCATCGCGACGACGCTGGTGTGGGCGGGCACCCGCGGGCTCCCGGTCCGGTGGCCGTTCCTCGTCCCGACCCTGATGACGATCATCGCGGGCGGGATCGCCGCCATCGTCAACGAGGCCGGCGCGCTGACCCTGATCAAGGACATGTTCGTGCTGCTGTGGGCGGTGGGGATCGCCAACCTCGGCCGCGACCCGGCGCTGCTGAGGGTCGCGCTCCGCGCGTTCGTCCGGATCGGGACGTGCTACGCCGCCGTCATGATCGTCGGCTTCGTGCTCGGCATCGAGGCGCTGTCCGGCAAGCAGATCGACGGCGAGCGCGCGATGTTCACGTTCGGCGACGCGAACTACGCGTCCAACTGGTTCATCTGCGTCTTCTTCGTCGCCCGCGCGACCCGTCACCCGGAGGCCCGGGGGAAGCGGTGGGCGGTCTGCGGGATCCTGCTCGCGGCCGAGCTCCTCACCGGCTCGAACGGCGGTCTGCTCGCGCTCTCCGTCGGGGTCCTGCTCGGCCACCTGTTCCGGCTGTTCCGCGAGGGCAGGGCGCACCACGCGATCGCCGTCGGCCTGTTCGCCGTGTTCGTGGGCGGGACCGGCGTCGCGGTCGTCACCCAGGTGGACATCCAGCCGTTCCTGGACCAGGCGAGCCAGGCGTCTCCGATCCTGCGCGACTCCATCGGGCGGACGACCGGGGAGAGCACGAACTCGCGCGGCACGGTCCTCTCCACCACCCTCCAGATGACCGGCGACCAGACGCACCCGTGGGGCATCGGGCCCGGCCAGACCGAGCGGCAGATGCTGGTGCGGCAGGAGACCTACGTCCGGGAGGCGCACAACGACTACGTCGCCGCGGTCCTGGAGCGCGGTTTCCTCGGGGGCGTCGCGCTCGTCGTGCTGGTCTTCGTCCTCCTGCTGAAGTGCGTGCGGATCGCCCGCCGGAACGCGCTGACCGGCGAGTACGCGCGGCTCGTCCCGCATCCCGAACTGTTCGGCGCGCTCGTCGCCGTCTTCCTCGTCTCCGGCCTCTTCTACGAGACGCTGCACTACCGCCACGGCTGGGCGATCTTCGGCCTGATCGCCGCGCTCGAACTCTTCGGACGCGGCGGTGACTCCCGCATCCGCCGTCGCGTCCGCCCGCAGGCGACCACGTCCGCCGTTCCATCGGCCGTGCGGCGCCCCCTGGCGAAACGGAACGGCGCGGCGGTCATCGCGCCGCCCTCCGGAGCCGGCCCACCGGAGCCCGGGGCCGAGGGCAGGACGAGGAGCGCGCGGCGCAGGCTGCTGGCACTGGTCGCGGGGAACGTGGCGGGGCGGGTCGGCGCACTCGCCTCGCTCGGCGTGGCGACGATCCTGGTGGCGCGGATCGGCGGGCCCGAACTCGTCGGCGCCTTCACGCTCGTCCGGATCCTGCCGGGGCTGCTGTGCCAGCTGTCCAGCGCCGGGCTGCCGGGCGCCGCGCCGTTCTTCCTCGCCCGGAGCGACTACGACCAGAGCCGGGTGCGGCCCACGCTGGCGTGGCTGACCGTGATCGGCGCGACCGTCTCCGCCGTCGGCTGGCTGGCGCTCAGCCCGCTGGTCTACCTGGTGTTCTTCAAGTCGTTCGGACTCTGGGTCGCGGTCGCCGCCGCAGCGCCGTCCTTCACGCAGGGCTTCGTCTCGGTCGGCAAGGGCCTGCTGCAGGGGACCGACGACCAGCCCGGCGCGAGCCTCGCCATCGCCGTCGAGGAGTTCGTGTTCCTGCCGATCTACCTCATGCTCCTCACCGGCTGGTACGGGCCCGGCGCTCTGATCAGCGGTCTGGTGCTCGCCGACGTCGCCGCCGCCGCCTGGATCGCGCGGCGGCTGGCGCGGCGCGGGTTCTTCGCAGGGTGGGGACGTCCCGACCGGCGGCTCGGCAGGTCCATCGCCGGGTACGGGCTCCGCGGCTACCTCGGCCAGCTCATCGACCTCCTGCAACTGCGGTTCGACATGGCGCTGCTCGGCGCGCTGGCCGGGCCGAAGGTCCTCGGCGTGTACACGGTCGCGAGCAAGTTCGCCGAGCTCGTGCAGCTTCCAGGGCTCGCGGTCAACTACATCCTGTATCCGGACTTCGCCAAGGACGACCGGGACACCGCGACCAGGCGGACGTCCCGCCTGATCCTGCCCGCGCTCGGCGTGTCGGCCCTGGCCGCGCTGCCGCTCGCCCTCATCGCCGGGACCGCGCTGCCCTGGATCTTCGGCGACGTGTTCGACGACGCGGTCGTGCCCACCTACATCCGGCTCGCCGGCGTCGTGACGTTCGGGGTCACCGGGCTCATCATGGCCTACCTGTACGGGGTCGGACGGCCGGGCGCCGCGTCCGCGGGGCAGGGCATCGGGCTCGCGGTCGTCGTCGTCCTCGGCGCGGTCCTGATCCCCGCGCACGGCGCGATCGGCGCCGCGGTCGCCACGTCCGTCTCCTTCGTCGCCACCACGGCGGCGCTGCTGGTCTGGTTCCGGCGCGCCGGGAAGACCGTGCCCGTGACCCCCGCACCCGAAGACAAGGGGTGATCATGTCCGAGTTCGCGAGCCGTCCCGTCGACACGTCCGACGGCGTTTCCCCGTCCACCGCGCGCCGGGTGCTGGACGTCGTAGGCGCGGTCGCCGGGCTGCTGCTCCTCAGCGTCCCGCTGTTGGGCATCTACCTGCTGGTACGGCTGTCCAGCCCGGGGCCGGGCGTGTTCCGGCAGACGCGGGTCGGGCAGGGCGGGCGGCCGTTCACCATGTACAAGTTCCGGACGATGAGGCAGGGCGTCGGCGGCCTCACCGTCACCGCCAACTGCGACCCGCGCCTGACGAGGACCGGAAAGATCCTGCGCCGGTGGTCGCTGGACGAGCTGCCCCAGCTGGTGAACGTCCTGCGCGGCCAGATGACCCTCGTCGGGCCGCGCCCGGAGACCTACGACCTCGCCGTCCACTACGACGGGCGGTGCCGCTGGATCTTCGACCACCGGCCCGGCCTGACGGGCGTGTCCGAAGTCCGGTTCCGCGACTTCGACGTGCTCGGCCCCGGCGAGGAGGTCGACCTCGCCGGCTACATCGACCGGATCGTCCCGGCGCGGGTCGCGGTCGACGCCGTCTACCTGCGGGACCCGTCGATGCGGGCCACGCTCGGCGCGCTCTGGGACACCGTCCGGCACATCCTCGGCTTCACGATCCCGCCCCTCCGGGTGGACGCCGCCGGGGCCGTCCACCAGACCACCGTCGAGGGGGCGCGGGAGCAGCCGGTGCGCACCGCCGAGGAGCCCGGCTCCGCAGCCTGACCATCGCCTTCGGGGAGTGACGCGGGATGGACGTCCAGGACGCCCGATTCAAGATCGCGGCGACCGCCGCGGCGGTCGTGCTCGCGGCCGGATTCCTTCTCCTCCTGCAGAACCGGACGTCCGCCCAGCGGCCGTACCGGGGGCCGGCCGCCACGCCGGGGACGCCCGCCACCGAGCCCGGGAAGACCCGCCGGATCGCCTTGAACACCGGGCCGTCCGACTATCCGCGGCTCCGGGCGCTCGGCTACGACCTGGTGGACGTCAAGGCGGACCCGGCGCTCGTCGCCGGGGTCCCCGCCGGCATGCAGGCGCTGCTCTGGGTCGGCAACTTCACCTGCGGCGACTTCGAGCTCGGCTGGGAGGCGTTCGAGCGGGCCGTCCAGCGGTTCGGGCGCGACCCGAAGGTGTACGGGTGGTACCTGTCGGACGAGCCGAACACCGGCGACTGCCCGGAGGTCGCCGGCGAGATCCGCCGCCGCGCCCGGCACATCGAGCGGAACGCACCCGGGCAGATCTCGTTCATCTCGCTGACGGACTGGCCGATGAGGGCGCTCACGCCGCGGCGCGTCGGCGTCGATCTGGTCGGCCTGGACCCCTACCCCTGCAAGGGTTCGCCGGAGACCCGGGAGCACTGCGACATCGGGGCGATCGACCGGATGGTCCGGATGGCCGACGCCGCCGGCATCCCGCGCGCCAAGGTCGCGCCCGTCCTGCAGACGTTCGGGCAGAGCTGCACCAAGGGCGACAAGCAGTACTGGATGCCGACACGCGCCCAGTTCCGTACGATCCTCGCGCGCTGGGACCGGCTCGCGCCGCGGCCGCCGCTGGAGATCTCCTACTCCTGGGGACGCCAGGAGGAGTGGGCCTGCCCCACCCTCGCGGACGCCTCCGGCGGCGCCCACCCCGACCTGCAGAGCCTCATGAGGGCCCGCAACACGGCGCGCTGAGAGGTCAGCGTCCGCCGGGCTGGTCGGCCACGGCCGGATGCCGCGACTTCGACGGGACCGGGAACTCCAGCGACCCGAGCCTCAGGGCCAGGACCTCCATCACACCGACGGCCAGAATCAACGCGACGGCCATCAGGCCGAGCTTCCTGCGGTTCAACCGCGCACCCCTTTTAAACCCCCGGACAAGCAGGCAAAAAACTTAACACGCCATGATCTAAAACCCGTTCCGGATTCGCCTGTTTCTCACCCTTTGTAACGCCTTTGTGATCCTGTGCAGCCTGCGTCGCCGTCAGAGCGGTCGGCTGGTGAGGTTGGCGGCGCGGGCGTTGAGGCACTCGCCGGTGGCGAGGTCGAAGGCGAAGTTGTGGGCCAGGCAGTGGATCCGCCCGTCCCGGACGACCGCGCCGACCGCCAGGTCCTCCCCGGCGTGCGGGCAGTAGCGCGGAATGTCGTAGCGGGCGCCGCCGTCCGCGACGATGATGCGCTCGCTCTCGTCCCGTCCGGTCTCGTACGCCTCGACGGCGTTCAGCGCCGGCGCGTTCGCGTGCTTGAGCAGTCCGACCAGATGGTCGTTGTAGACGTCGGGGTCGCGGTAGAGGCTGAGCCGGAACGAGATGAGCAGGTCCTCCCACGCCATCCGGCCGGTGAGCACGCCGTCCAGCCATCGGGCCGCGGTGCTGATCCGGTAGTGCGGGCGGACGTCCGGGGACGCCTGCGCCACCGTGAGGCCGTCCGGTGAGAAGTCGACGTCCCAGACGCCGCCGTTCGGACCGGTGACCTCGAACCGGACGATCATCGCGATCCGCCGGAGGAAGTAGTCGCTGAGCCCGCCGAGGTGCGCGAAGTGGGCGGTGAACCGGTCGAACAGGTCCGGGCCGGGCTCCGGGTGGCCCGCCAGCACGGCGGCGATGGCGTCGGCCCGGTCGGCGGCGTACCGCCTGAGGTAGTCGCCCCGGCCGGCGTCGGCGAAGGAGAACTCCGCCGAGACCGGGTCGCGGGTGATCTCCCCGGTGTCCAGGTCGACGGCGTCGCCCGGTTTGAAGCACTCCCAGCGCTGCCGCGGCAGATGCTCGCGCAGCCAGGCGGTGGCCGCCTCCGGGTCGCAGAACGCGCCGTCCGCCTGGTCGAGCACCCTGTTGAGATGGTCGACCTCGGCGTCCAGGAAGCACGGCGGCCCGGCGAACGGGGCCGCCAGCACGGGCTCGGTCTGCCGGACGAGCCGCTGCGTCGCGCGCAGCTTGGAGACGCGCTTGGCCATCGAGACCTCGGCCATCTCGGCGGCGGAGTACTCGTAGCAGATCGGGTGCCAGGACGCCCCGGACGTCTGCAGCGCCATCAGGTCGAGCCGGCCGCCCGCCATGTGCTTGGCCCGGCGGGCCTGCGCGGCGGTGAGCCGGGCGTCGTTGCAGTGCAGGATCCCGCGACCGTCCGCCACGATCAGAAAGGCGGCGTCGTGGCACATGGGCGACAGTTCGGGAATGACGGTGATCCAAGAGCCACGATTGTCCAGCGCGAATTTCTCCCACGGCTGGATTTCGATGACCTGGCGCCCGCCCGCGGCGGCCGCGATACGTTCCCGGAAGGCGGGTCCGGGGTAACACGGAATGAGGATCCGGGTTCGCGCGGGAAGTCGCTCGATGACCCACGGGTCGAAATGGTCGAGATGCTCGTGCGAGACCGCCACCCAGTCGGCGTCGAGCAACGGAGCGAGATCCAGGTGATCGTTTCTCGGGTACTGGTGCCAGGCGCCGAGAAAGGCCCCGGTCGGAGCGAACCACGGGTCCGCGAGCAGATGGAACGCGGCCGCGTCCACCGACACCCCCGCATGTCCGATAAATGTGACAGTCGGCATGTCCAGACTGTCGCTCCCCGGCCCCGCCGGCACACCCGCCGGAGTGCGTAAAGCGACTACGCCCTCGACATGAAAGGGATATGCGCACAGTCTGGATATGTCCAGCAAGACGCCCCAAAAAAAGATCGAGTTTACACTCCCTACGGAATGACCACTTCCGGACATAAGGGATATATCGCTGCCGGTCTGCTGGACATCCGCAGGGCGGCCGGGCGATGGTCGACACGGGTGCAGGAATAGCGGACGGTGGTCGTCATGAACAACGGGGGGCCTCGGTTTTCCCGAGCGGACACTCCCGTGGGCGCGAGGACGCTCGCGGGGACGGGCGTCCGGGAGGGCAGACACCACGACCGCCGTGACCGGACGGGGACGTCCGACCGCGGCGGGCAGGCGCTGTGGCGGCGGCGGCTGCGGCACGACATCCGGCACGAACTCGGCACGATCATCATGCTGGCCTCGGCCGTCGCCGTCGCGGAGGACGTCGGCGACACCAGCCGGGCCCGCATCGACCAGCTGCTCGGCGAGACCCGGTGGCTCGACCACCTGCTGCGCCGGCTCGACGAGGACGACGACCATCCGACGCCCGCCCCGGAACGGATCCGGGTGGACGACCTCACCGCCGAGGTCGTCACCGGCATGCGGCTCGTCACCCCGCACGAGATACGCCTCACCACCGGTGAGGCGTGGGCGCACATGGACCCGGTCGCCTTGTGGCGCGCGGTCCGGAACGTCCTCGAGAACGCGTGCCGCCTCGCGGAGGGACGCGTGGACGTGCACGTCGAGGCCGCGCAGGGCCGGCTCGTCATCCAGGTCGACGACGATGGCCCCGGGTTCGGCGCGGGCTGGGGGACACCGGAGGGGCGGCGCCCGGCCCGGCCCGGCCTGGCGTCGCTGGGACTCGGCATCGTCCACGACCTCATCTCCGGGTACGGCGGCACCCTGGAGATCCGCACCTGCGAGATGGGCGGGGCGCGCGTCCGCATGCTGCTGCCGGCGGCGCCGCCCCCGGAGGACCGCCCGGCGGGCGCCCTCGCCGACGCCTACCCCGACGCGCGTCCCGACGCGCGTCCCGACGCGCACTCCGACGACTGGCGGCCGTACCCATGAGGATGGTCATCTGCGACGACCACGCGGTCTTCGCCGAATCCCTGTCCCTGGTGCTGACGAACGCCGGGCACAGCGTCGTGGAGGTCACCTACTCCCCCGCCGAGGCGCTGCCCGTGCTCCGGGCCAGGCGGCCCGACCTCTGCCTCATCGACCTGCAGTTCCCGTCCGGCACCGCGCTCGAATGGATGCCGCGGTTGCGCGGCTCGTCCCCGCGGACGAGGTTCGTCGTGCTGACCGGATTCCTGGAGCGGCCGGTGCTGGAGGCGGGCCTCGCGGCCGGCGTCCGCGGGTTCGCGCACAAGGGGCAGCAGGCCGGCGACATCCTCGCCGTGCTGCGCCGCGTCGCGGACGACGAGATCGTCGTCGACCAGGAGATCCGCCGGGGCGACGGACGGCGGCGCGACCAGGCGCGGAAGTTCGCACGGTTCCTCACGCCCCGGGAACGCGAGGTGCTGACGCGGCTGGCACGCGGCGAGTCCACCCAGATGCTCGCCAAGGCGATGGGGGTGACGCGCAGCACGGCGCGCAGCCACGTCCAGAGCGTGCTGAGCAAGCTGGGGGTGCACTCGCAGCGGGAGGCGGTGATCGAAGCCGCCCGGCACGGCCTGGTCAGCGTGGAGACCGGAGAGTGGCTCGCGGGATAGCCGGCGCGCGGTTTCGGCGGGATCCCCTGCGGGGACGGCCGAATCTGGCCCTTCAGGGTGCGACCGTAACGCGTTAGCGTCTGCCTGGTAGAGGAGGTTCCCATGCCTCAACGGCGAGGCACGCCGCCCATCTCCGACGCGGGGGTCCTCGACTGCCCGGACGCCTACGTGCGCGGGGTCCCCTACGACAGGCTCGAAAGGCTCCGGACGCGGACGCCGGTGGTGTGGCTGGACGGGCGCACGGCGGGACGGCCGGGCGCCTGGGCCGTGCTGCGCCACCGCGACGTCCGGCATGCGCTCGCGCACCCCGAGTTGTTCTCGCCGCAGGTGGACGGCGTCGTGCACGGGCCGCTGAGCGGGGACGAGCCGCCGGGCGAGGCCGCGCTGATCGACATGGATCCGCCGGCGGAGGCGATGCTCGCGCGGATCCCGTCGCGGGAGAAGGTCGACTTCGTCCGCGAGGTCGCCCGCGACCTTCCCGAGACGCTGCGCAACACCCTCGCCGGCGGCCTGCACGCGCTGCTGCGCCACCCCGCCGAGTACGTCCGGCTCCGCGAGGGGCGGCGCGACGATGCGCTCATCGACAGCGCGGTCGAGGAGATGCTGCGCTGGTGGACGCCGGTGCTGCACGTCCGGCGCACCGTCCGGCGCGGCACGGTCATGGGCGATGTGCCGCTGCTCGCGGGCGAGGAGGTCATGCTGTGGCTGGTCTCCGCGAACCACGACGACGGGGTGTTCCCCGAGCCGGGGCGCTTCGTCCCCGACCGGTTCCTCGGGGACGCCCCGCCCCATCTGTGCTTCGGGTTCGGTCACCGCGCCTGCCTGGGCGCGCAGCTCGCGCGGGTGCATCTGCGCGCGCTGCTCGTCGCCCTGCTCGAACGTCCCGGCCTGCCGCGGTCGGCGGGCGAGCCGGTGATGCTGCGGTCGAGCGCCCGGCACGGGTTCGCGCACCTGCCCGTCCGCTGGGTCCGCTGAACCTTCTCCGCCCCTCGGGCGTAGTAGGTGCGTGGGACTCACGAGCCCGGGGACGCTGAGCCTGCTCATCCTGCTGGCCTTCGGCTGCATGGCCGCGACCGTGCGGGCCTGGCCGCGTGCCGCGGCGCCCGGGCACCGGGCCGTGGGAGCCCGCGCGCTGATGCTGGTGGGCTGCCAGTCGTCCGTCCTGCTCACGCTGGTGGCGGCCCTGAACGCGCACTACCTGTTCTACGGGTCGTGGACGGACCTGCTGAGCGCCGCCGGCGGAGGCGCCCAGGCGCACCGCCCGGCCGGAGGGAACGCGGCCGCCGCGACCCGGGTCGTGCGGACGGTGCAGGCCGGCCTCGACCCGGGACCGCGCGCCGAGCACGTCCCGGCGAAGGACGGCCAGGTCGAGCGCCTCGACATCCGCGGCGTCCGGACGGGCCTGGCCTCGCAGGCGTACGTGTACCTGCCGCCGCAGTACTTCCAGCGCGCCTCCGCCGCCCGCCGCTTCCCGGTCGTGATCCTGCTGGCCGGGTACCCGGCGGCGGACCGGCTCGTGTGGATCCGTCAGGGTCACGTGCCCGAGGACGCCGCGCGGGCGCAGGCACGGGGGCGGATCCAGCCGATGATCTACGTGATGATGCGGCCGACCGTGGTGCGGGGCTGGGACACCGAGTGCGCCGACGTGCCCGGCGGACCCCAGGTCGAGACGTTCTTCGCCCAGGACGTCCCCGAGGCGGTCGCCGGGACCTACCGCGTGCCGCGGGACCGGAGCGGATGGGCGCTCGCCGGGTACTCCACCGGCGGGTTCTGCGCCGCGAAGCTGGCGATGCTCCACTCCGACCGGTTCTCCGCCGCCGTCAGCATGGCCGGGCACTTCGACGCGCTGATGGACCCGACGACCCGCGACCTGTACGGCGGGAGCAGGGCCGTGCGGAGGAGCGACGACCTGGTCTGGCGGCTACGGAACCTTCCGGCGCCGCCGGTGTCGATCCTGGTGGCGTCGGCGGACGTCGGCGAGAAGACGTTCCCGTCGGCGCAGAGGTTCATGCGGGCCGCGCGTCCTCCGCTGGTCGTGGACAAGGTGCTGCTGCGCAGCGGCGGACACAACTTCAAGACGTTCCGCAAGTACATCCCGCCGTCCGTCCGGTGGCTGAGCGCGCGGCTGCGGGGCGAGTGACATGGAACCGGTGCGCTGACATGGAACCGGTGAGCGCGACCCTCATCGGCCCCGTATGCCTGCTGGCGCTGGGCTGCGCGGTCGCGGCCGTCGTCCTGTGGCGGCGGCTCGCGGGGGCGGGCGTCCGGGCCGTGCTGGCGCGCTCCGGGCTCCTGCTGGCCACGCAGGCCGCGCTCACCGCGTCGATCGTGCTGCTGGCCAACCGGTACTTCGTGTTCTACGCGACGTGGAACGACCTGCTCGGCCACGATCCCGCGCACCTCCGGGTCCAGCACGTCCAGCCGCAGCGCCCGGCGGGACGCCCCGTGGAGCGCACCACCACGGGCCTCGGCCCGAAGCGGGCGGGCCACAGGCCGGACCCCGCCGAGGACGGACGGGTCGACCGCCTGACCATCCACGGCGCGCGCAGCGGCGTGGACGCCGAAGCGTACGTCTACCTCCCGCCGCGGTACTTCCAGCAGACCGAGCGGCTGCCCGTGGTCGTCCTCCTGGGGGACGGCGCGCCCGCGGACCGGCTGCGGGACGCCGGCCCGCCCCGCACCGCCGGAGGGACGCAGCCCATGGTGTACGCGATGGTGCGGCTCACCGGCGCCGCCGACTGCATGGACGTGCCAGGGCGGCGCCCCACGCTCGGCGAGACCTACCTCACGCAGGACCTCCCCGAGGCCCTGGCCTCGCAGTACCGGGTGGCGGAGTCCCGCGAGGGATGGGGCGCGGCGGGGACGGGCGAGGGCGGGTGGTGCGCGGCGCGGCTGGCGATGCTGCGCTCCGACCGGTTCGCCGCCGCCGCGAGCCTGGGCGGCCGGTTCGGCGCGCCGGACGGCGACCTCTACGGCGGCAGCGAGCGCTACCGGCTCGGCAACGACCTGCTGTGGCGGCTCCAGAACGTCCCGCCGCCCCCGGTGTCGATCCTGGTCGCGGCCGGGAGGGGCGACGAGCAGGCCCGGCGGTTCGCCGCGCTGGCGCGCCCGCCGATGCGCGTCGAGACGTCCCCGGTGGACGGCTCCCCCGCGTCCCCCTCCGAGGTCGCGTCCGTCCTGACGTGGCTGGGAGCACGGCTCCGGATACCTCCCGCGGAGTAGGGACGCTGACTCCCCGGGGCCGACGTGGCGCCGGGGGCCCATGACTTAACGTGCAGGGATGAGCACTTCGCCGCCGCGCTGGCCGCGGCCCGCCGCGTGGCCGGTGTGGGTCGTCCCGCTGCTGGTCGCGTTCCTCCAGGTGGGCGGGTCGCTGGGCGCGCAGGGCGACCGGTCGTCCGGGGGAAGGAGCGGCGGCCCGCCCTGGGAGCACGGGAGCGAGTCCCTCGGGCACACCGACCTGGACGCGCTCGGCTTCGCGCTGCTCCTCGCCGGACCCGCCCTGCTGCTGTTCCGGCGCCGGTACCCGGTGTTCACGGTGTGCTCCACCGCGGCCGTGACCGCCCTGTACTTCCTGCGCGCCTACACCTACGGCCCGGCGCCGCTGGCCCTGGCCGTCGCGATGATGGCCGCCGTCGTCGCCGGGCGACGGCTGCTGGTCTGGGCGGGGACGGGCATCGGCCTCGCCGCGTTCTTCGGCCTCACCGCGTTGATCGGCGTCCCGGCCGCCGAGCGCGGTCAGGACGGCCCGTTCCCGGTGGAGGAGCCGACGCTCGGCGGGTCGAGCTTCGTGGTCGGCTGGGCGCTGGTGGTGCTGGTCACCGCGGAGCTGATCCGGATGCGCGGGCAGCGCGCCGCCGAGACCGCCCGCACGCGTGCCGAGGAGGAGCGCCGCCAGGCCAGCGAGGAGCGGCTGCTGATGGCCCGCGAGCTGCACGACGTGCTCGCGCACAACATCTCGATGATCAACGTGCAGGCGGGCGTGGCGCTGCACCTGCTGGACGAGAACCCCGAGCAGGCCCGGACGGCGCTCGCCGCCATCAAGGACGCCAGCAAGGAGGCCCTCACCGAGATGCGCGGGGTCATCGGCGCGCTGCGGGCGCAGGGCGAGACCGCGCCACGCGCCCCGACCGCCGGGCTCGGCGGGCTGGACGACCTGCTGGCCCGCGCGCGGTCCGCGGGGCTGGACGTCGAGGCCGAGTTCACCGGGGAGCGGCGGCCGCTGCCCGCCGGCGCCGACCTGGCGGCGTTCCGGATCGTCCAGGAGTCGCTGACCAACGTGACCCGCCATGCCGGTCCCGGCCCGGTGACGGCGAGGGTCCGCATCGCCTACGGTGAGCACGAGATCGTGGTGGAGGTCGAGGACGACGGCCGGGGCGTGTCGCCGCTGGACGACCGGCCGGGCGGCAGCGGCATCCGCGGCATGCGCGAGCGGGCCGCCGCGCTCGGCGGCGCGTTCGCCGCCGGCCCGCGGACCGGCGGCGGGTTCGGCGTGCGGGCGCGGCTGCCGCTGGACGCCGGCCCGGATGCCGGGGCGGCCGGGCCCGAGGGAGATGCGCGATGATCAAGGTGCTGCTGGCCGACGACCAGGTGCTGGTGCGGGCCGGGTTCCGGGCGCTGCTGGACGCGCAGCCCGACATCGAGGTCGCCGGGGAGGCGGGCGACGGCGAGGAGGCCGTGGCGCTGGCCCGCCGGCTGCGTCCCGACGTCATCCTGATGGACATCCGCATGCCCGGCCTGGACGGCCTGGAGGCGACCCGGAGGATCGCCTCCGACGAACGGCTGGACGGCGTCCACATCGTGATCCTCACCACGTTCGAGCTGGACGAGTACGTGTTCGAGGCGCTGCGCGGCGGGGCGAGCGGGTTCCTGGTCAAGGACACCGAGCCGGTGGAGCTGATCCACGCCGTCCGGGCCGTCGCGGACGGGGACGCGCTGCTGTCACCCAGCGTCACCCGGCGCCTGATCGCCGAGTTCGCCGCGCGGGCCAAGGAGCCCGCGCCCTCGCCGCGGCTGAACGCGCTCACCGACCGGGAGCGGGAGGTCATGGCGCTGGTCGGCGAGGGACTGTCGAACGAGGAGATCGCCGCCCGGCTCGTGGTGAGCCCCGCCACGGCGAAAACGCACGTCAGCCGTACGATGGTGAAGCTCGGGGCGCGGGACCGGGCGCAGCTCGTGGTGTTCGCCTACGAGTCGGGACTGGTCAAACCGGGCTGGCTGCCCTAGAAATTTTACTCTGCGGCGATTCATTGTTGTCGCTCGCAGGACCATGACAGGGTGGACGGCACACGCCGTCACCGACGTGAGGAGTCCGGTGCCGCACGACGCGAGGATTCTGGCCGTCGACGACCGCGAGGAGAACCTCACCGCCCTCGCGGCGGTGCTCGACGCGCTGCCGGTCGAGGTCGTGCCGGTCACCTCCGGCCAGGCCGCCCTGAAAGAGCTGCTGAACGACGACTTCGCGCTGATCCTGCTCGATGTCGTGATGCCGGAGATGGACGGGTTCGAGACGGCCGAGCACATCAAGGCCCGGCCGCGCACCCGGGACGTCCCGATCATCTTCCTCACGGCGGGCGGCGGCACCGGCGAGCAGGCGTTCCGCGGGTACGCGGCGGGCGCCGTCGACTACCTCACCAAGCCGTTCGACCCGTGGCTGCTGCGCGCGAAGGTGTCGGTGTTCGTGGAGCTGCACCGGCGGAACCAGCAGCTCCAGCAGCAGGCCCGGCTGCTGCGCCAGACGCTGGAGGACGACGAGGGCGAGGGCGAGGGGTCTCCGGCGGGATGCGACCGGCTCCTGGCGGCCCTGGACCAGCGGGTCGCCCGCATCGAGGCCGATGTCGCCCGGCTGCGGTCCGGCGAGCCGGCCGACGAGCTCGACGCCCACGTCGCCGATCTGCGGACGGCGCTGGACGCCCTGGCCGCGGGCGGCTGAACCTCTCCCCTCCCTTGCGGGTGCGGGGTTCCCGCACGCCCATCAGCGACTACTTGCCGTAGCCGCTCTCGACGCGGCGCCCACCGGACTCGGCGACGCCCCAAGAACATGATCTTGCAGGTCAGCCGACTGGAATCTTTTACCTTTGGTGATACTTGTCCGGTTTGTCGCAAGTAAGTACTTGGGGGTAACTTGCACTCTGCGTCACACCAGTGACCCGCGTCACCGCGGTCCCCCACCGGACCACGAACCCCCGGAGGCCCCCATGACCCCCTCGTCCGACGCCGCGCTCGGCCGCGTCCGCTGGAAGCGGTTCGCCGCGATCGCCGCCCCCGCCGCGATCGGCGCGGGCGCCCTGGTCCTGATGACCGCGCAGGGCGCGATCGCCTCCTCCTTCGCCGTCTCCGGCGGCAGCTTCAAGGTCAGCGCCGACTCGCTGAACGGGCAGGGGTTCGTCCAGTACGGCGGGGTCGACGCGGGCAAGGACGGCGCCAAGCACCCGGTGCAGATCTCCGGCATCAGGTCCGCGCAGATCCGCAACATGTGCCAGTCGGTGAAGGTCGGCCCGTTCACCCTGCGGCTGACCGCCGGCACCGGCGCCAAGCCCGTCGAGGCGAGCGACCTCGTCCTGGACGTGGAGCAGCTGAACGCCGACGCCACGTTCTCCGACATGGAGATCGGCCGGGACGCGAGCACGCTCAGCAAGGGCCCGGACGGCGCGCAGGGCCCGGCGGGCATGTTCGGGCAGCAGGCGTCCACGATCGAGCTCCGCAACGTCAAGCAGGTCGCGTGGGCGACCACCGCCGGGACCTTCAAGCTGAACGACCTCAGCATGAAGCTCGGCGCCGAGTGCTTCTGAGGCCATGACCTTCCACACCCCGCCGGCTCCCCGCGCGCCGCACGGATTCCGCCGCTGGCGGCGGACACGCCCCTTCTGGGGAGGCGTGTTCGCCGTCCTCGGCGGCGTCGAGCTGGTCGCGATCCCGCTGGCCCCGATGCCGCTCGTCGTCCACCAGGGCATGGCCGGCGTGGCCAGCTGGCTCATCGGCGCGCTGCTCGTCACCGCGGGCGCGCTGCTGTGGTTCCAGCCCGCCCAGCGCAGCTTCTACGGCATCCTCGCGGTCCTGCTGTCACTGGCGTCGTTCCTCACGTCCAACTTCGGCGGGTTCCTCGTCGGGATGCTGCTGGGCGTGCTCGGCGGAGCCCTCGGCTTCGCCTGGTCGCCCGCCCCGGACGGGCACCGGCCGGGCGCGGCGCCGCGGGACGCCCGTCACGCGACGCACGGGGCGCATGCGGCGCCGCGCGGCGGGCGGCTGACGGCCCTGGCGATCCCGGCCGTCCTGGGGATGCACCTGCTCGCCCCGGCGCCGTCGCCGTCCCCGTCCTCCTCGGCGGCCCCGTCCTCGGCGACGCCGTCCCCCTCGGCTACACCGCCCGCGAGCCGGGCACCGTCGCAGCAGCCCCCCACGAGCGCGCCCCCCGCGCCCACCACAACGCCCTCTCCCACCGCGACGCCCTCTCCCACCACCCCAGCTCCGGCCAAGGACGCGGGAACCGGACCGCGCCTCTACGCCGACGCCGGGACGCTGCGCGCCGACTCGCTGACGATGTCGGGGCTCAGCTACGACGGCGTCGCCTCCCTCCCCTCGGCGGGCGGGGCGGTGCAGGCGCTGAAGTTCAGCATGACCAAGGCCGTCCTGAAGAACGTCGACCAGACGGTCGCGCACGGCGGCGCCGCCGCGCGGACCCGGACCGGCAGCCTCACGCTGACCGGCGGCGTCGTCATGTACACGACGAAGATGTCGTCCAAGCTGCTGGGCATCCCGGTGACCTTCACCCCGGCGGCTCCGCCGCCGCTGACGCTGCCCTACATGGTGATGACGGACGTCGTCTCCGAGCAGCCCGCCGTCACCGCCGGCGGGGCGCAGATCAGCGGCCTCGCCGCCACCGGGTGATCGGGCGCGCCGCCCAGCGCGCCGGTGCCCAGCCTGCCGCGCAGGATGAACGCGCCCAGCAGCACCGCCGCCACGACGAGGACGACCGCGACCGTGACGACCAGCACCGTCTTGCGGCGCTCCCCGCCGCCGCGGGGCCGGTCGTGGACGGGCGGCGGCGGAGGCTGCTGCCAGTTCGCGTACTGCTGCGGCTGCTCCCACGGCGGAGGCGTCTGCGGCGGAAGGCTCGGATGCGGCTGCCGCACGGACGGGTGCTGCACGGACGGGTGCTGGGACGGGGGCGGCGCCCACTCCGTCCCCACCAGCGTCCGCGGCTCCGGATCCGGCCGGGGAGGGGACGGCGGCGGGCGGTGCGGGGCGCCGCGGTCCTGGAACCGGCCCGGGTCGCGGCGGGTCACCGGGTCGGGCTCGCCGCCCTTGCCCGCGTCGCGGCGCGTGACCGGGTCGAGGTCCTCGGGGTCGAGGACGGTCTCCGAGGCGTCATCGGGCCGGCCGCCGGGCAGGTAGCGGGCGGACGGCTCGTCCGTCATCGTCTCGTTCGCCACCGGCGGCCGCGGCGGGGACGGCTGCGGCATGGCCGCGACCTGGGTGAGCATCGGCAGCGCCTGCGCCGCCGTCATCCGGCCGAACGGCTCGCGCGCGAGCAGCCCCTCCAGCACCCGGCCGAGCGGCCCCGCGTTCCGCGCGGGCGGCACGGGCTCGGTCAGCGCGGCCTGCAGCGACGACATCGCGTCGGACCGCTCGTAGGGGGAGCGGCCCTCCACGGCCGCGTACAGCGTCGCGCCGAGCGCCCACAGGTCGGAGGCGGGGACCGCGCGCTCGCCCTGCACCCGCTCCGGCGCGATGTAGGCGGGCGATCCCATGACCAGGCCCGTCTGGGTGAGCGTCGAGTCGCCCTCCATCTGCGCGATGCCGAAGTCGGTGAGCACGGCCCGCCCCGTGTCGGTGACCAGCACGTTGCTGGGCTTGACGTCGCGGTGCAGGATGCCCTTCTGGTGGGCGTGCTGGAGCGCCCCGAGCATCTGCAGCCCGATGTCGGCGACCCGGCGGTGCTCCATCGGGCCGCGCTCGATGATGTCCTGCAGCGACGGCGCGAGGACCAGCTCCATCACGATCCAGGGACGGTCCGACTCCTCGACGACGTCGTGGACGGTCACCACCCCGGAGTGGTTCAGCCGCGCCGACGCGCGGGCCTCGCGGAACGTCCGCTCGTACAGGACGGCGCGCTCCGCGTCGCTCAGCCCGGGCGGGAGCACGACCTCCTTCACCGCGACCTCGCGGTCCAGCATGGTGTCGAAGGCGCGCCACACGGTGCCCATGCCGCCGCGGCCGACCACCGAGTCGAGCCGGTAGCGGTTACCGAGCAGACGTGCCTGTGCCATCTCTAGAAGGTCCCCCCACTGGTCATCCCACCCCGGAGGGCTGGAACGTGTCGAGCACATTGTTCACGAGTGTCTCGTTCTCGTTCCACTGGGAGGTGGGTACCGCCACCACCACGGCGAAGGGCCGGCCGTCCACCATCACGCCGCGGTCCCTCGCGCGCGTGCCGCCCGAGCGGGACCAGGTGAACTCGATGTCGGCCGCGGGCCGCCCGGCGACGGTCGTGCGGGTGATCTCTCCGATCCGCTGGAAGCCCTGGAGCTTGCCGTCGGCGATCGCCTCCCGCTCCCAGGTGACCCAGTGCTCGTAGGGGTCGCCGGACCAGACCGTCCGGTCGACCTGCACGTAGGCGCTGGACGCGGGGTCGGTCCAGACGACGCTGTTGCCCTGCACCGAGCGCCGCCACCCGCGCGGAACCGCGATCGTGTAGCCGGGCCCGCTCGCGCGGACGAGCCCGTCGGGCAGCCGCGGCGGGCTCGAACTCGACGCGGGCGCGGGGTCGTCCGACGGCGTGGTCGGGGTGGTCTGCGTGGTCGGCGTCGTCTGCCCCCCGGCCTGCGGCGGGTGCGACACGCCCGGCCCGCCGGCCGAGGAGCCCTTCGGCCAGAAGGCGAACCCGGCGACCGCCAGGACCGCCGCCGCCACGACGACGCCGGCGAGGACCGGCAGGGCCGGGGACTTCCTGCGCGCCGGCGCGGACGGGTGCCCCTGCGTCCACTGCGTGCCCGTTCCCGGCGGGTAGTGGTCCGTCGTCTCGGGCGGGACGGGCACCGGAATGGACGCCTGCGCGTGCGTGGACGACTGCGCCTGCGTGGACGACTCCGACGCGGGCGACCGGCCGGGCGGGAACGACGCGGTCCAGGTGGCGCCGGCGGCCGCGGCCGTCGCCTCGTTCGCGGCGATCTGCGCGGCGGCCGCGTCCGCGGCGTGCCCGGAGGCGACCGCCTTGAGCGCCTCCTCGGCCCGGTCCCCGGTCATCCGCCGCACCGGGTCGCGTTCCAGCAGCCCGGTGAGGACGGGCGCCAGCGGCCCCGCGTTCCTCGGCGGCGGGACGTCCTGCGTCATCACGGCGGCGAGGACCGCCATCGCGTCGCTGCGGTGGTGCGGCGCCCTGCCCTCCGTCGCCGCGTACAGGGTGGCTCCGAGCGCCCACAGGTCGGACGCGGGGATCGCCGGGTCGCCGTTCACCCGCTCCGGCGACATGTACGCGGGCGACCCCATGATCAGCCCGGTGCCGGTGAGGGTGGCGTCGCCCGCCACCTGCGCGATGCCGAAGTCGGTGAGCACGGCCCGGTCGTCGCCGGTGACCAGCACGTTCGCCGGCTTGACGTCGCGGTGCAGGACGCCGATCGCGTGCGCCGCCCGCAGCGCGCCCGCGATCTGCGCGCCGATCGTCGCGACCCGTCCGGGCGGCAGCGGGCCGTCCTCCTCCACGACCTCCTGGAGGGAGCGGGCCCGCACCAGCTCCATGACGATCCACGGCCGGCCGTCCTCGTCCACGACGTCGTGTACGGTCACGACGCCCGGGTGGTTCAGCCTGGCCGAGGCGCGGGCCTCGCGCAGCGTCCGGCGGTGCCGGTTCTCGCGCTCCTCGTCGCTCAGCCCCGCGGGCAGCACGACCTCCTTGACCGCGACCTCGCGGTCGAGGGTCTCGTCGGTGGCGCGCCACACGGTGCCCATGCCGCCGCGTCCGACGACCGATGCGAGCCGGTACCGACCGGCCAGCAGCCGCCCTTCCATCAGGCCTCCGCGGGCTTGAAGAACCGGTAGACCGGCTGGAGTTCGGAGTACACCTCGTCCCAGTCGCCGGCGGGGGCCCGGAGCAGGATCGCGTAGCCGTGCCCCTTCGTCACGAACCCGCGGTTGAGGATGTGCACCCGGCCTCCGTCGCCGTCGTAGGTGAACTCCCAGTCCGCCGACTTGTCGCCGTTCCCGGTGTCGGGGACCGGCGGGTGGTCCCCGGTCGCCGCGATCCTGAGCTTCCGGTAGCCGGGCCAGCCGGAGCCGCCCCGCTCCTGGCGCCGCCAGTCGTCGATCGCGCTGGCGCCCGGGTCGTCGGTCTGGTCGATCTGGATGTAGGTCTTGCGGCCGGGGGCGTAGAAGAAGTCGCCGCCGTTCTTGCGCTCGGGTCCCTTCCAGTCATCCGGGACGGGAACGGAGTAGCCGCTGCGATCCTTGTGCGTCCTGAACCCGGCGGGGAGGGCCGGGCTCGGGTCCTTGGACTTGACCGGGGAGGACGAGGAGGCCTTCCCGGTGGCGGGCGGCGTCGACGCGCTCTTCTTCTGCCCCTTCGCGTCGTCGTCGCCGCCGCTGCTGGCCAGCGCGATCCCCGCGACGACCAGGATGACGAGCAGCACCACACCCGCGATGATCAGCACGTTGCGGTTGGACGCGAGCGCGGGGCGCCCGGTGGACGGGTGGTGGGTGGTGGGCGGGAAGTGGGTGTCCGGCCCGGGCTCGGGCCTGTCGCCCGGGACCGTCACCCGCCCGGCGGGCTGGGTGCGGGGGCCCGGCCGCCACGAGCGGACCCGGTCGGGGTCGGGCGCGGTCTCGGCGGGGTTCGCGGACTCGGGCGCGCTCCGCGCCTCCCTCGGCAGGTCGAAGCTGGTGAGCTGGTCGGGGCGGGCGCCGGCGTCCGCCGGGCGGAGCGCCTCGCCGGGCGCCTCCGGCATGGTCGTCTGCGTGCCCGGCGCCTCCTCGACCGGGTACTCGACGGCCATCGTCCGCTGGGTGTCGACGGTCTCCTGCCGGACGATCTCGTCCAGCATCCGGCCGGCCTCGATCGCGTCCATCCGCTGATCGGGGTTCTTGCGCAGCAGGCCCTCGATGACCGGGACGAGCCGGCCGCCCTTCTCCGGCGGGTCGGGCTCGTCGGAGATCACCGCGACCAGCGCGGCCATCGGCTCGGGACGCTCGAACGGCGACTTGCCGTGCAGCATCGCGTACAGGGTGACGCCCAGCGACCACAGGTCGGAGGCCGGCCCGGCGACGCGGCCGCGGGCGCGCTCCGGCGCGATGTAGGCGGGCGAGCCCATGACGAGCCCGGTCTGGGTGAGGGTGGCGTCGCCCGAGGCGGTCGCGATGCCGAAGTCGGTGAGCACGGCGCGCTCGCCCATCCGCCCCGTGCCGGTGATCAGCACGTTGCTCGGCTTGACGTCGCGGTGCAGCACCCCGGCCTCGTGCGCGGCGTGCAGCGCGGCGAGCATCTGCCGGGCGATCTCCGCGGCGCGGCGGGGCTCCATCGGCCCGTCCTGCTTGATCACCTGGTCCAGGGAGCGAGCCCTGATGAGCTCCATGATGATCCAGGGGCGGTCGTCCTCCTCGACGACGTCGTAGACGGCGACGACGCCGGGGTGGCTGAGCCTGGCCGCGGTGCGGGCCTCACGGAACGTGCGCTTGTGGTGCACGGCGCGTTCCTCATCGGTGAGACCATGCGGGAGGATGACCTCCTTCACCGCAACGTCACGACCGAGGACCTCATCGTGCGCCTGCCAGACCGTCCCCATGCCGCCTCGGCCGACCTGGGTCACCAGGCGGTATCGGCGGGCGAGCAACCGCTCACCGGTGGGTTCATTTGGCATATCCGCGACCATATCGACTTTTGCTGACAACCTTGGACTGAGAGTGCAAGCCACATCCCCCTACCCGTACGACGTCCGAGATCACCACGCGGTTCGCCGCCGACCGGGCGCGCGGGTGCGGAGACGTGATCGACGTGCGACCCGGTAGGAAGGGGACCATGACCGAGCTGGGCCAGCAGCGCGGCCTGCGGGGCGAGTGGGGGCGGCTGATCCAGGCCGCTCCGACGATCTTCTTCTGGTACACCCGACTCTCCGGGATCCTGTCGCTGCTCGCATGGGTCTCCTATGGTCTCATCCTTGAGATAGCCGATATCTGGGCGTTGCGATGGATCGGTTATCTCGGCTGGTTCCCGAGCGTCCCGATCGGCCTGCTCTGGATCCTGTTGTCGATGGGCGTCCGGCGGCGCAAGAAGGCCGCGTGGCGGATCCTCGTCCTGATCTTCTGCCTGCCCACCGCGCTCGGCGTCACCGCCGTCCTGACGACGCTGTTCAACCCGGACAAGCCCACCCCCGTCGGCCTGATCGTCACCGCCGCCGTGTACCTGGCGGTGCTCGGCCTGCTGATCTCCGCGCGCGGCCAGTTCACCACCCTGCCCGACCGGGCCAACCGGCGCCTGGCCACCGTCGTGTTCACCAGCCTCCTGATCGTGACCTGCGGGATCGGGACGTTCCTGGTCACCCTGACCGACCGCAACTCCCGCGGCGACTTCTGGACGCATCCGCTCTACGCGATCTCCCAGACCGTCCTCGGGCCGCGCGTCACCGGCAAGCCGATCGACGTGTCGGTGCCGTTCTGGGTGGACGTGATCCTGTGGGTGCTCGGCACCGGACTGATGATCGCCACCTTCTGGGCGCTGTTCAGGCCGGGGCGGCGCGACCCCGTCCTCAGCCCTCAGGAGGAGCTGGCGGCGCGCGCTCTGCTCGCCGAGTACGGCGACCAGGACTCCCTCGGCTACTTCGCGCTGCGCCGCGACAAGGACGTCATCGTCGCGCCGAACGGTAAGGCGGCCATCGCCTACCGGGTCGAGGGTTCGGTCTCGCTGGCCAGCGGCGACCCGCTCGGCGACCCCGAGTCCTGGGACCAGGCGATCGAGGCGTGGCTCGGCGAGTGCCGCGCGCACGCCTGGATCCCCGGCGCGGTCAGCGTCGGCGAGCGCGCCGCCCGCATCTACAAGCGGCACGGCTTCGACGCGCTGGAGCTCGGCGACGAGGCCATCGTCGACCTCACCGACTTCAACCTGGACGGACGGGAGATGCGGCAGGTCCGCCAGGCCGTCCGGCGCGTCGAGCGGGCCGGGTACACCGTGCGGATCCGCCGCCACTCGCAGATCCCCGGCTGGGAGATGGCCAAACTCATCCGCAGCGCCGACGCCTGGCGCGGCGAGGAGACCGAGCGCGGCTTCTCCATGGCGCTCGGCCGGCTCGGCGACCCCACCGACGGGCGCTGCGTCATGGTCGAGGCGTTCGACGCGCACGGGGAGCTGCGCGGCCTGCTCAGCTTCGTCCCCTGGGGGCGGGCCGGGCTGTCGCTCGACCTGATGCGCCGCGACCGGCTCGCCGAGAACGGCCTCAACGAGTACATGGTCGCCAAACTCGCCGAGAAGGCCGCCGCGGTCGGCGCGCAGCAGCTGTCGCTGAACTTCGCCATGCTGCGCTCGGCGTTCGAGCGCGGCTCCCAGATCGGGGCGGGCCCCGTCGCCCGGCTCTACTACCGGTTCCTGTCGTTCGCGTCGAAGTTCTGGCAGCTGGAGTCGCTGTACCTGTCGAACGCCAAGTACATGCCCGACTGGCGTCCCCGCTTCATCTGCTACGAGCACGGGCGGCACCTCGTCCGGCTGGGCCTCGCCTACGCCCGCGCCGAAGGGTTCCTGCCGAGCCTGAACCGCCCCAAGCTGGACCGGGCCGCCGCGATGGTCCCGTCCGGCGACCTCGTCGACAAGATCAAGGAGATCGAGGAGGCCGCGGAGGCGGCCCGCGCCCCGCAGCGCCGGCTGTCGGAGCAGGAGCGGGTCCGGCACGCCAAGCTCGACCAGATCCGCGCCGCCGGGATGGAGCCGTACGCGCTCGGCTGCGAGCGCACCGACGTCGCCTCCGGCATCCGGGAGCGGCACCCCGGCCTCGCCCCCGACTCCCGCACCGGCGACGCCGTCGCGATCGCGGGGCGCGTCGTCCTCGCCCGCGAGCACGGCCGCCTGATCTTCGTCACGCTCCGGGACGAGACCGGCGACCTCCAGGTCATGCTGACCGCCGACGCGCTCGGCGAGGACTCGCTGCGCCGCTGGAAGTCGCTCATCGACCTCGGCGACCAGGTCGGCGTGCGGGGCGAGGTCGTCACGTCCCGGCGCGGGGAGCTCTCGGTGCTCGCGTCCTCGTGGACGCTCGCCGCCAAGTGCCTGCGCCCCCTGCCGAACAAGAGCTCCGGGCTGTCGGACCCGGAGGCCCGCGTCCGGCACCGGTACGTGGACTTCATCGTCAACGACGAGTCCCGCCGGATGCTGCGGATGCGCGGCGACGCCGTCGCCGCCGTC
Source organism: Actinomadura citrea (assembly GCF_013409045.1). Lineage (NCBI taxonomy): Bacteria > Bacillati > Actinomycetota > Actinomycetes > Streptosporangiales > Thermomonosporaceae > Actinomadura > Actinomadura citrea. Next base: position 7,834,558 of record NZ_JACCBT010000001.1, read on the forward strand.
CGGGACGGCCTGCGCGCCCGCGGCTACCTGGAGGTCGAGACGCCGATGCTCCAGCCGGTGCACGGCGGCGCCACCGCCCGCCCGTTCACCACCCGCATCAACGCCTACAACATGCAGCTCTACCTGCGCATCGCGCCCGAGCTGTACCTCAAGCGGCTCCTCGTCGGCGGCGCCGGCCGCGTCTTCGAGCTGAACCGCAGCTTCCGCAACGAGGGCGTCTCGCCGCGACACAACCCCGAGTTCACGATGCTGGAGGCCTACGAGCCCTACGGCGACTACGACACCATGGCCGAGCTGACCCGCTCCCTCGTCGTGGACGCGGCCCGCGCCGCCCTCGGCACCACGGTCGTCGTCCGGGACGGCGCCGAGTACGACCTCGCCGAGCCGTGGGATGTGATCACCGTCTACGAGTCGGTGTCCAAGGCGCTCGGCGAGGAGATCACCCCGGGCACCGCGCCGGAACGGGTCCGGTCGTTCGCCGAGCGGACGGGACTGAACGTCGACCCGCAGTGGGGGCAGGGCAAGATCGTCCAGGAGCTGTTCGAGGCGCTCGTGGAGGAGAAGCTGGCGGCGCCGACGTTCGTCCGCGACTACCCCGCCGAGACGTCGCCGCTGACCCGGCCCCACCGCGACGACCCGCGCCTGGCCGAGAAGTGGGACCTCATCATCTTCGGCCTCGAACTCGGCACCGCCTACTCCGAGCTGATCGACCCCATCCTCCAGCGGCAGCGGCTGACCGAGCAGTCGCTGCAGGCCGCGGGCGGCGACCCGGAGGCCATGGAGCTGGACGAGGACTTCCTGCGCGCCCTGGAGTACGCGATGCCGCCCGCCGGCGGCATGGGCATGGGCATCGACCGGCTGCTGATCACGCTGACGGGCCGCAGCATCCGCGAGACGATCCCGTTCCCGCTGGTGCGCCCCGGCTCCTAGAGGCTCCGCGGCGCGGGCCGCAACCCCTCCCCCGCGAGCCACGCCCGCGCCGCCCCCCGCCGGGCGTCCTCCCCTTCGGGCAGGTCGCCCGGCGGGACGGGCAGCCCCTCCGCCTCGTCCGCCGGGTGCACGTCCCCGCGCTCGGGATCGAGCACCTGGAACCCGTCCTCCATCGCCGCGGCCACCGCCCCCAGATCGACGGGAAGCGGAGCCAGCCCGGTCGGCGCCCGCACCCCGAGGGCGGCGGCCAGTTCGTCCGCCAGCTCGGCGTCGCCGGGCAGACCGCGCTCGTTCAGCTCGTCCAGGCACGCGAGGGCGAGGGGCCGCACGTCACGCCCCTGCGCCAGGGCGGCGACGAGCACGTCCCCGGCGTACTGGAGCACGGGAGTCAGCGGACGCCCCCGGAGCAGGCCGGCGTCCCCGAACCCCCGGTGCGCGGCCGCCCGCAACCGCGCCAACGCCTCCTCGCCCCATTCCGTCACGCACACATTTGTACAGACATCCTCCGACAAACGCTCCATTCACCGGCCGCGCTTGTCCTCCACGTGCACGACCGTGAGTTCGAGCCCGTCCTGACCACGCTTGGAACGTCCGAGAAGGCCCACCGTCAGATCGGTCGCGTCGGTCCCGGCCTCCTCGGGTGCGACATAGGTGAGGATGTCGTTGTGATGCCCGTACACGGCCCAGCCCGGCGCCTGGTCGAGATCTATCGTCCCGAAGTCACCGGCCGGAGTGCCCCCGTGGACGGGCCCGTACTCGCGCAGCAGCTCCACCGCCTGCGCGCTCAGGTCGTCTCCGGGCTCCATCAGAATGACGCACGTGCCGTTCTCGAACAGCACCCACGACTTCTCGTCGCCCTGAATGACATCCCGCCAAACCTGGACCAGTTCCTCGGTGATCATGGGCGTGATTGTGCCGGTCTCCCCCGATAATCGCACTCCGATTACGCACCGTCCCTGTTCCGGACACTCTGGCACCCTGGCGCTGGACGGTGAACGGTGACAAAGCCACAGATCGTGGCGGTGGTGGTGGGGGTGGTTTGCGCTCTCGTCGGGGGTGTGGGGGTGCTGGCCGCGGATGCCGGTCTCCAGCGGCGGGGCGCGGTGGTGGACGGGGTGCCGGTCGAGATCGTGCGGGACGCCGGAGCGTCCGGGCGGGTGCCGGGGGTCGTGGTGGCGCACGGGCTCGGGGCCGGCGGCCGCCTGATGCGGGGGTTCGCGGACACGCTGGCGCGGCGCGGGTACGCGGTGGCCCTGGTCGATCTCGCGGGGCACGGGGCCAGCAGGCGGCGACTCCCTGGGAACGGGGTCGGCCCGGCCGCGGACGCGCGGCTCGACCGTGATCTGGACGTCGCCGTCACCCGTCTGCGGGCCATGCCGTGGGTGGACGGCGAGCGCATCGGGCTCGTCGGGCACTCACTGGGGGCCGCCGCGGTCATCCGGTACGGCGCGGCACATCCGTCCGTCGGGGCGACCGTCGCGATCTCGCAGGGGGCGATGGCGGTGCCGGCGTCCGACCGTAACGTGCTGCTGGTCGCCGGTGGCCTGGAGTTCCCCGCGTATCGGGACGGCGCCGTCCAAGCGCTGCACGACGTCTACCCGGAGGGGCGGACAGGGGCGACGTACGGCGATCCGCGGGGCGGGACGGCACGGCGGACCGTCATCGTCGGGGGCGTCGAGCACGTCGGCGTGCTGTTCAGTCCGCGCACCCATCGCGAGACCGGCGCCTGGCTCGACGCGGCGTTCGGGCGGCGCTCGGCTCCGGTCCCGGACGTGCGCGCCGTCCAGCGGGCGGGGTCGGCGCTGCTGCTGCATCTGGCGGCGGTGCTGACCTTCGGGGCGATCGCCGCGGCGCTGCTCGGTCGCCCCGCGGACGACCGCGCGGCGCGCCGTCGCGTCTCGGTGCGTTTCGCGCTGGTCGCGGCGGCGTTCGCGGTCGGAGCGGCGGTGCCCGTGATGCGGGTCTTCCGGTTGCCGCTCGCGGTGGCCGGTCCGCTCGCCGGGTTCTTCGGCGTCGCCGGCGTGGTGGCGCTCGTCTGCGCGAGGGACGCCGGTGTCCTCGGCGGACGGCCCCGGGCGCGGACCGTGGCGGCGGCGGCCGTCCTCGTCGCCTTGACCGCGGTGTCGTTCGCCGTCCCGGCCCAGCTGGGGTGGGCGCACGCGGTGCCGGTGGGCGCGCGGGTGTGGGCGCTCGTCCCGATCACCGTGGGCACCGCCCTGTACTGCCTCGGCGTCGAGGCGCTGTGCGCCGGCCATGAGCGGCTGACCGCGATCGGCGTGCACGCCTGGGCGGCGTCGGCCGCGCTGGCCGCCCTCCTCGCGGCCGCCCTCGTCGGGGCCGTCTCGTCCTTCGTGCTGCTGGTGTCGCCGCTGATCGCCGGTCTCCTGGTCTGGCAGGGCGCCCAGGCGGCGGCGCTGCGCGCCATCCGCGCCCCGGCGTGGGTGACCGCGCTCGTCGGCGGCGTCCTGCTGGCCTGGCCGCTCGCGGTCACCATGCCGATCACCTGAACCGCCGCCCGCCCGCGATGCGCGCCGCCGGTCGGACCGGTGAGCGCTATCGGGTGCCCTCCCGGTACGCCTCCACCGCGTACCGGAGGCGGGCCCCGACGAGCAGCGCCTCGTCCTCCGGGCATCCGAGGAGCCGCGTGACCAGCTCGACGATCTGGTCGTCGGTGAGATCCGGCTCAAGCTCGGCGACGTGCCCCACGATCTCGACCAGCTCGGGCCGCTTGTAGGACGCGATCGACCGCCCACGCCGGACCTTCGCCTGCCCACCCGAGCCCCCACCCGCCCGCCGCTCCGGCGGACCCTCCGCTCGCGCCGGAGGCTCCGACTGCGGGCGAGGCTGCCCCTGTTGCGGGGGCTGCTGGCGCGGGGATTCCGACCGCGCTGAGGCTTCCGACTGCGGGCGAGGCCGCCCTTGTTGCGGAGGTTGCTGGCGCGGGGATTCGGTCCGAGCCGAGGCTTCCGACTGCGGGCGAGGCTGCCCCAGCTGCGGGGGTTGCTGCTGTGAGGACTCCGCCTGCGCCAGCGGCTCCGACTGCGGACGAGGCTGCGCCTGCTGCGGGGGTTGCTGCTGTGAGGGTTCCGCCTGCGCCGGGGCCTCCGGCTGCGGACGAGGCCGCCCTTGTTGCGGAGGCTGCTGACGAGTCTGTGGGGGTTGTGCCTGCTGGGTTGGTCTTGGTCGCGGCGGGGGGTCCGGGAGCGGGCCGGGCTTGCCCCAGATCGCCGGGATGTCCGATCGGCCGGGAGGCGGAGCGTGCTCGGGCTCCGGGACGCGCGGGTTGGGGCCCGTGGCCTGGACGCCCGACTCCTGGGCGGGCTCGTCCCGCCTCATGGCGTCCAGCCGCCGGGGCGGGAGGCTGCCGCCTCGCCCGCCCGGCCGGGGCGGCGCCTCGCCCTGCCCCTGCTGCTCCGTGCCCTGCGGCTCCCGCCGTGCCGCGTCCAGGCGCCGAGGCGGGACGCCCTGCCCGGACGGGCCCGCGCCGGGACGCGCGGGCGGCCGGGCCCGCACGTCCTGCTGCGTCACATCCGGGCGCTCCCCGGGACCGGAGGCCGTGCCCTGCGGACGCGCGGGTGTCCGACCGCGCGTGTCCTGGCGCGGCTCTTTCGGCCGTTCCAACGGGCGCGGATCGCGGGGTCTCGTTTCGGCTCCCTCCCGCGAAGCCGCGGGCGGCCGGGGGCGGAGGTCCTGCTGCGTCACATCAGGCCGCTCCCCCGCGCGGGGATCGCGAGCACGCGGGTCGGCCTCCTTGTGCGCAGGCGGATCCGAGACGGGGCTCGGGGGCTGGATCGGTATGTCCCGCTGGGTCGCGTCCGGGCGCTCGGACAGCGGGCGCGCAGCGGGAGACGGCGGGGTGCGGGGAGTGGTGAGGGCGGTGAAGAGCGGGGTGGTGGGGGTGATCACTTCGTGCAGGTCGGACGGGAGGCGGGGGCTCGGCGGCGGGCCCTCCGGAGGCGGGAGACCGGGGCCGGACGGGCCGACGAGGATGGTCCGGGGCGCGTGCCAGAGGACGAAGAGGGCCTCGGCGCCGGCCTCGTGCTCGCCGTCCACGATGACGACGTCGAAGCCGTCGGGGGCGGGCGGGAGGACGTCCGGGACGCGCCACAGCGGCAGGATCCACGCGGGCACGATGTCGGGCCCGGAGCGGGCGAGGGCGGACGCGGCGGCGCGGGCGGCGGTGAGGGCGGCGCGGGCCTTGCGCAGGGCGTCCTCGGCCTCGGCGAGGGCGTCGCGGAGGCGGTCCGCGGCGGCGGGACCGGTGGCGGCGGCGCGGCGGCGGGCCCACGTCCAGGCGTCGTCCCAGCGGCGGGTGCGGACGTGCCAGACCTCGTCCCCGTCGGTGGCGACCATGAGGTTGGCGAGGTCGGGGTGGACGGCGCGGACGCGGGCGACCAGCTCCTCGCAGCGGATCTGCCGGGAGCGCTCGTGCCGGGCCTCGGCGAGGGCGCCGAGGGCGCGGCCGTAGGCGGCGGCGTCGCGGGCGTCGACGGCGGCGAGCGCGGCGCGCAGCTCGGGCGGGTCGTCGCCGTCGGCGGGGCCGATCGAGTCGCGCAGGGCGTCCAGGTCGGCGGTGGCGCGGCCGACGCCGAGCCCTTCGAGGGCGTTGCGCAGGGCCGCGGCGTAGTCGTGCCACTGGATCGGATGGACGAGCGGCACGCGGAAGCCGGAACGTTCGAGAAGCCGCCGCGTCGAGTCCAGGGCGGTCATCGCGTCGCGGACGCGGGCGAGCCGCGCGTGCGCGCGGACGAAGCGGGCGACGCGCTCGTCGGGCGGCAGGTCGGCCGGGAAGGAGATGCCTGCGGCCTCCCACACGTACTGCAGCTCCCGGCAGGTGATCCGCACCATGAGGTCGGTGTGGACGATGTCGAGCAGCTCCGGCGTGGTCGGCGCCGCGCCGTCCACCTTCACCGTGGCGAGGAGCGGCTCGGCCTGGCGCTGGGCCCCGGACCGCAGGGGGCCGCGCTTGAGCGCGCCGCCGTCGGCCAGGTACGCGCGCAGGTCCTGGGCGGCGGCGGCGAGGCCGCGCAGGTCGGCGTCGGAAGGCAGCTCGACGCGGTGGCCGCGCAGTTCGCCGAGGGCGTGCTCGGCCCACTGCGCGCGGGACGTCATCTCCACGACGCGGGCCCAGATGAGGGGGCGCCGCTCGGCGAGGGCGTCGCCGAGGGCGCGGACGGCGAGGTCGGAGGGGTTCCAGCCGCCCGGGTGGCCCTCCAGGCCGAGGTCGCGGAGCGCGGCGCCGACGACGGAGGCGTCACCGTCGAGGCGGGCGAGCAGGGTGACGTCGCCGTCGCGCAGGAGTTGCGACAGCTCGGTCCGGGACCGCTCGGCGCGCTCGGCGGCGGCGGTCTCCGCCTCGATCAGCGTGCGGACGTAGGCGGCGCTCGGCAGCGCGCCCGGGTCGACGTCCCGCTGCTCGGTGCGGGCCTTGCGTTCGGCGGTCTCCTCCGCGAGGAGGACGACCAGCTCGGCGGCCTCGGACCGGGAGATCGGCGGGCCCGGCGGCAGGTCGGGCCGGACCGGCATCCACGACAGCTCGGGCTCCTCGCCGCGCAGGTCGGGCGGGGGCTCCGCCGGCTCGCCGCCGCGCAGGCGCTCGGTGATCTCGGCGACCCGCAGGGCGGCGGCCTCCTCCCGCTCGGCGAGGGCGTCGACGCCGGGGTCGCCCGAGGCGCGGATCGCGTCCGCCACGCGGGCCGCCATGGACGCGTCGGTGGCGGTGAGGGCGGCGAGGCCGGGCGGGAGCGCACTGCGCAGCGCGGCGGACGCGGCCGGGCCGGACGTGGCGACGAGCACCCGGCGGCCCCGCGCCAGCAGCCCGGCCAGCAGGTCCGGGACGGTCTCCGGCGCCCGCTCCGGTATGTGCATGACCTGCGGTTTCAGCTCGGACGAGACGAACCGCGCGACCCCCTCGGGAACGCCGCGCGGCAGCAGGCTCAGCAGCTTGGCATGGTGGTCGCCGACGGCTTCGCGGCCCGCCGGGCGGACGACGAGGGCGGGCGCGAGGCGCAGGCGGGGGACGGGCGAGGCGGTGTCGGCGTCGGGCGTCCAGTCCTCGCGGTAGTCGGCGGGGCTCGTCAGCGCGACCTGGCACCACTTGCGCAGGACGTCCCCGACGGAGGCGTTGAGCCCGAAGCCCTGCCCGGCCTGCACGGCGTCGGCGATCCAGTCCGCGGGCCGGAAGCCGGGGTGCCCGGACAGCAGTTCCCGGTCGCGCAGGGTCGTGTGCCCGGCGAGGACGACGTCGACGCGCTCGGTGCGCTCGTCCAGGACGATCCGGACGGGCGTGCTCAGCAGATGGTCGTGGACTGCGGGCCGCCACGACAGCAGGCCCGTCGCGAGGACGGCCTCCTCGCCGGACAGGTCGCGCAGGATGCGGTACCAGTTGCGGAGGGCGAGCCAGCCGTCGAACTCCTCCAGCACGACCGGCGGCGTCAGCGGGATGACCGGGACGCTGAACAGCACCTCGCCGGGCCCGGCGTCGGCCTCCACGTAGACGTCGCCGGGCAGTCCGGCCAGCCAGTGGACGTGGTCGTGGTCGGCGAGGTCGCGCGAGGGGCGCCGCCGGGCCCGCGCCAGGTCGCGCAGGTACCCGAGCAGTCGCGCCGCGTGGTCTGCCTCCCGCGCGGCGGCTTCGTCCAGGGCCCGGCCCGGACGGCCGGGACCCGGAGCCTCGTCAGGCACCGCGGCTCCTCCCCACGGGAATGGTGGTGCCCCGATCTAACACCCCCGGGCGGCCCCGGTCGAGCGCAATCGTTGATCTTGAGTTAGCGGGCGCCGGCCATGTGGCGGTCCTCGTTCGGCATCATGACCCAGAGGACCAGGTAGACGACGAACTGCGGCCCGGGCAGCAGGCACGAGAGCAGGAACAGGATCCGGACGGTCCAGGGGGTCATGCCGAACCGGCGTGCGAGACCGGCGCAGACACCCGCGATGACGCGGTCGTGACGCGAACGATAGAGGCCGTTCATGGGTTCTTGTCTCCCCGATTCGTCGAGCGATGAACACGGCCGCGTTTCGTGCGGCCATGTCTTTCACGCTACGAACCGGACGGGCGGCCTCACATCGCTCTCGCGGCCTGTTCCCCGCTGCTACCTCAGGAGTACGGGACGTCCCCTAGGGGGCGGCCGGCCCCAGAGCGCGGCCGGCGTTGTGCTCGGCGACGAGGCTCGGCAGGCCGGCCAGGTCGTCGAGCACGAACAGGCACTCGCCGAGCGCTTCGTCGTCCCGCTGGATGTTCCCCCACGGGCCGCGGCGCAGGAACGCCGCGCGCATCCCGAACTCAAGGGCGGGCCGGACGTCGTTGTCGACACGGTCCCCCACGTACAGGACGCGGTCGGGCAGAACATCGGCGAGCTGGGCGCAGCGCTCGAAGAACTCGTGGGACGGCTTGCTGACGCCCCACACGTCCGAGATGCCGACGACGTCCGCGTCGAGGGCCAGCTCCGCCATCTGCTCGGCCGCCTGGACCGGCTGGTTGCCCGCGATCCCGACGAACAGGCCCTGGTCGCGCAGGCCCGACAGGCAGGCCCGCGCGTCCGGGTACAGGTCGTCCGGCCCGAACCCGTTCGGGACGCCCGCCTCCTCGCGGCGCCGCTGCTCCTCCTCCAGGTCGAACCCAGGCCGGAAGTACTCGAACAGGTCCCCGTGGTCGCCGCCGGTCGCGAGCAGCGCGCCGAGCTTGGTGAGGAAGGTGTGCCTGGGGACGCCGAGCCAGTCGGCCCAGCGCCCGTAGATCTCGCCCTCGTTGATGAGGGTCTCGCCGATGTCGAAGAACACGGCCTGGATGGAGCGGGGCTCGGCGAGGCCCGCTCCGCGCTCGGCGGAGCCGGCGCGCTCGCCGGCCGGCGGCTCGGCGGCCGGGGGGATGCGGGGGGAGGCGTTCATGTGGCGGCCAGGTCCACGGACGTGCCGGGGGCGAGGCGCACGAACTCCTTGCCGAGTTCGTCGCCGGCACTGGTGAGGACACGTTCCATCACCTGGAGGCCGATGTCGTTGAGCAGCCCGTCGTGGACGGCGAAGGCGCGCCCCGGGCGGACCGCCCGCGTGTACTCGTACAGGTCGAGCGCGCGCATCCAGGGCGCGTTGCCGGGCAGGCACAGCGTCGGGACGGGCTCGGACGGGACGGTCAGCGCGTCCCCCGGATGGAAGACCTCGCCGTCGACCAGGAATCCGACGTTCGGGACGGGCGGCAGGTCCGGGTGCATGAGCTCGTGGTCCTCGCCGTAGACGTGGACGTCGAAGCCCGCGATCGTGACGGCGTCGCCGTGGCCGACCTGGTGGACGCGTCCGCCGAGGTCGGCGAGGTTCTCCGCCACGGCGCGGGACGTCCACGCCTCCAGGGCGGGGCGCTCGGCCATCGCGGCCCGCAGCGCGTCGGCGTCGAAGTGGTCGAAGTGCTCATGGGTGATCAGTACGGCGTCGGCGGCGGCCAGCGCGTCCGCGGCCGCGCTGAACGAGCCGGGGTCGATGACGATCGTGCGGTCGTCCTCGGTGAGCTGCACGCACGCGTGTCCGAGCTTGGTGAGGCGCATCCGGCGATTTTTTCACGCGGTCGTCCCCGCCCATTGACCACCCCCCGGCCCGTTGATAGAACACGTTCTAATTCGGGCGCGAACCCCGGCCAGCAGGCACGGCAAGGAGGCGGTGCGATGCCCGTTCCCGACCAGCGCGATCCCGAGACCACCAGGCGGACCCTCGCGCGGTGGCTGGACGGCCGTCTGCCCGGCGCCCGCATCCCGCACGTGGAGACGCCCCAGACCAGCGGTTTCTCCAACGAGACCCTGCTGTTCGAGGCCGAGTGGAACGGCGGCGACGGCGCGCCGAGACGCGAGCCGCTCGTCGCGCGGGTCGCCCCCGAGAAGTACCAGATCTTCCCCGAGCCCCGGTTCGAGGAGCAGTACCGGCTGATGCGGATCCTGGACGAGCGCACCTCCATCCCGGTGCCGCCGATCCGCTGGTACGAGCCGTCCCGCGACGTGCTCGGCGCCCCGTTCTTCGTGATGGGCCGCGTCGACGGCCGCGTCCCGACCGACATGCCGCCGTACCACATGGACGGCTGGGTGACCGGGGTCCCGCCCGGCGAGCGGGCCCGGATGTGGTGGTCCACCCTGGAGATCATGGCGCGGCTGCACCGGCTGGACGTCCGCGAACTGGACCTCGGCTTCCTCGACCAGCCGGCCTGGGGGGCGCCCGGCCTCGACCAGCGGCTCAACTACTACGAGCACTACCTGAGCTGGGCCTACCAGGGGCCGCAGGAGACGGCGCTCAGGGCCCTGGAGTGGCTGAAGGCGAACCGCCCCGACGAGCCGGACGCCCCCGTCGCGCTGTGGGGGGACGCCCGCATCGGCAACGTGATCTTCCAGGACGGCGCGCCCGCTGCGGTGCTGGACTGGGAGGGCGCCGTGCTCGGCGCCCCCGAAGAGGACCTCGCCTGGTTCATGTTCCTGGACCGGCACCACTCCGAAGGCGTCGGCGCGGCCCGGCTTGAGGGCTTCCCCTCCTACGCCGAGACCGTCACCCGCTACGAGGAGTTGCTCGGGCGCCCGATGCGCCACCTGCCGTACTACGAGATCCTGTCCGGCTTCAAGTTCTCGGTGATCATGGCGCGGATCGGGCAGGCGATGATCGACTTCGGCTGGATCGAGGAGACGGCCGACTTCCCCCACGACAACAACTGCACGCAGCTGCTCGCCCGCATCCTGGGAGGGGACCGGTGACGCTCTCACCGCTCGACGACTACCCGATCCACCAGGCGCCGGAGGTGATGCGGCACGTCACCACCTCCGACCGCAACTTCTACGACCGGTACTACTTCAACGTCCACCCGTGCTCGGACGAGCTCATGATGATCATCGGGATCGGGCAGTACCCGAACCTCGGCGTCATGGACGCGTTCGCGGTCGTGCGGCGCGGGCCGGTGCACAAGGTCGTCCGGGCGTCCCGCGAGCTGGGGAACGACCGGATGGACACCACGGTCGGGCCGTTCCGCGTCGAGGTGATCGAGGGGCTGAAGCGGCTCCGGGTCGTCCTGGACGAGACCGGGCACGGCCTGTCGTTCGACCTCACGTGGGAGGGGTCGGTCCCGGCCACGCTGGAGCAGCCGCACTACCTGCGCTGGCAGGAGCGCGTCATCTTCGACTCCCGCCGCCTCGCGCAGACCGGCCGCTGGACGGGCGCCATCACGGTCGACGGCGAGACCATCGAGGTCACGCCCGACCACTGGTGGGGCTCGCGGGACCGCTCCTGGGGCATCCGGCCCGTGGGCGAGTCGGAGCCGCCCGGCATCCAGGCGAAGAACGCGGGGACGTTCTACTGGCTCTACGCGCCGATGCAGTTCGAGGACCACGCCGTCCTCTGCATCGTGCAGGAGGACGAGAAGGGCCGCCGCCTCTTGGAGGAGGCCACCCGGGTCTGGCCGGACCGCGAGGCCGAGTACCTGGGACGTCCCGAATACCGTCCGGAGTACGCGGAGGGCACCCGCGACGTGGTCACGGCGACGCTCCGGTTCGCGCCGCCCGGCGGGGAGCCGTTCGAGATGAGGGCGACGCCGATCCTGCCCGTCCACCTCATGGTCGGCACCGGCTACGGGCTGGAGCCCGACTGGAAGCACGGCATGTACCAGGGCCCCGACCTGAAGGTGGAGGGCGTCGCCTACGACACCCGCAAGCCGGACGACGCGGCCCGCATGTGGGGCATGGTCGACGCGGTCGGCCGGTACGAGTACCTGGACGGCGCGCAGCCCACCGGCGCCGCCACCGGCTACGGCCTCTTCGAGTACTGGGCCCTCGGCCCGCATCCGTCGTTCCCGGACTGACCGGTGCCTGACGGCCGCCGGGACGTGGGCGTCCGCACCGCGATCTCGCGTCCCGGGCAGGCGGCGGGTGGAGCGAGCTATCTGCAACACTGGCGCTCGTGACGACCCCGCCTTCGCCCGACCCCCTGGACGCGGGACGGTCGATCCGGCGACAACCGGACCGGCAGGCGCGCGACCGCTCCCCCACCTGGCGCGACCAGCTGCGCGGCCTGGCCTGCGCGGTGATCGCGGCGTTCGCGGTCCTCACCGCGGCGGCGTTCGTGTTCGCCGTGGTCGCCGTGGTCGCGGCGATGCGCTGACACGTCGGAGAGAACACGAGACCGGGGCGGCCCGGTGGGCGCACCCCGGTCCCGTCCTCCTACGTCAGGTGGGAGTTCCCTCCGACCCCTCCGCGATGGTGAAGGCCACGTCGCCCTGCGGGTCGACCTGGGCGTCGAGGGTCTTGTCGTCGAGCATCTCGGCGACCGTGGGTTCCAGGTACACCTTGGCGCCCTCTTCCTCCACGACCTGGTCGCCGGCCTCGGGGGCCGGGGCCACCGAGAGCCGCAGCGCATCCGAGCCGTCGAGCCCGGACTCGATGCGGATGCCGGTCTCGGGCGGAAGCTCCGGGTTGGCGGTCACCGTACGGATGACCTGGACGGCACCGCTGGTCAGCGTGAGCACGATCAGCTCCTCACGTCTCTTCGTTCGCTGTAGGGATTTGCCCCACCCTCCCCGCTCCTCCCGGCCGTAAACATCGGGACGTGATCGGACGATCTCAGTCCGCACTCGGGGCGAGCGCCCGCACCGCCTCCGCCGAGGTGAGGCCCCCACCTGGGACGATCGCGAGCACGGGCGTGGTGAGACCGTGGTCGACGTACTCGCGGACGCGGGCGCGGCACCGCTCCGGGGAGCCGTGCACGATCAGGTCGTCCACCACCTCGTCCGGGATGACCTCCAGCGCCTTCTTCCGGTCGCCGGCCGCCCACGCCTCGTTCATCGCGCGCAGCGCCTCGCCGCGTCCGAGCCACTCGTGGAACGCCCGGTAGACGGGGACCGTCATGTACGCGGCGATCATCCAGCGGCCGATCGCGCGGGCCTCCGCGGCGTCGTCGGTGGGGCAGACGAACAGCCGCGCGATCAGCTCCGGCTCGTCGCCGAGCGCGCCGCGGACCGTCCGGACGTCCTTCGGCGCGAGCCAGTTGGTGATCGCGCCGTCGGCCTCGCGGGCGGCGAGCCGCAGCATGCCGGGGCGCAGCGCCGCGAGGACGATCGGCGGCGGCGCCGCCGGTGCGCTCTCCAGCTTGAAGCCCTTCACGGCGAAGGTCTCGTACTCCTCCTTCACCTTCTCCCCCGCGAGCGCCTTGCGGAGGAAGCGCAGCGTGTCGCGGGTGCGCTTGTAGGGCTCGTCGAACGGGATGCCGTTCCAGCGCTGCACGATCGTGTCGGACGAGGTGCCGATGCCCAGGACGAACCGGCCCGGCGCGAGGTCGGCGAGGGTGGCGGCCTGCTGGGCCAGCAGGGCGGGCCCGCGCGTGTAGACCGGCACGATCGCCGGTCCGAGGCGCAGCCCGGGGTCCCACTGCGAGGCGAGCGCCAGGGGGGTGAAGGCGTCGGCGCCGTTGGTCTCGGCCGACCAGGCGTCGGTGTAGCCGAGCCCGGACAGCCCGGAAACGATCTCGCGGTGCTCGGCCAGCGGGAGGCCGGTCAGCGGAATGGTCAGTCCCCAGCGTGACATGCGCTTCTCCCTGTTTCTGGGCGGTGTTCCCGGTCGGTCAGGCGATCGAGGGCCGGATGGTGGCGCCGCCGTCCACGACGAGCGTCTGCCCGGTCATCCAGGACGAGGCGTCACCCGCGAGGAACACCGCGGCGTTGGCGATGTCCTCGGGCTCGCCGAGGCGGCCGAGCGGCATGTACTTGCTGATCTCGGCCTCGTTGTTCTCCCACAGGGCGCGGGCGAGGTGCGTCTTGACCAGGCCGGGCGCGATGCAGTTCACCCGCACCTTCGGGGCCAGCTCCATCGCGAACTGCCGGCTGAGGTGGATCACGGCGGCCTTGGTGGCGTTGTAGTAGCCGATGCCGTGCTCGGTGACCATGCCGCCGACCGAGGCGATGTTGATGATCGCGCCGCCGCGCTCGGCGAGCGAGGCGCGCAGCGCGAGCTGCGTCCACTGCACGATCGCGAACTGGTTGACCTGGACGGTCTTGGCCGCGGCGGCGGGCTCGATGTCGGCCATCGGACCGAAGTAGGGGTTCGTTCCGGCGTTGTTGACGAGGATGTCGAGGCCGCCGAACTCGGCGACGGCCGCGTCCATGCACGCGGCGGCCTGCTCTGCGTCGCCGACGTGCGCCGCCTTGGCCAGGACGCCCGCGCCCGGGTGCGCCGCGCCGATCTCCTTGGCGACCTCGTCCAGCGCCTCCTGCTTGCGGGAGGAGAGGACGATGTTCGCCCCCTCTGCGGCGAGCGCGGTGGCGATCGCCTTCCCGATCCCCCGGGACGCCCCGGTGACCAGCGCCGTCTTGCCCTCTAGACCAGTCCGCATCCGCACGCTCCCTACCTGTCCGCACCCTGAGGGCCTGCCTGTTCGCACCCTGCGGGCGGCATCACCAGAATCCGACTCGGTGGTTCACTGTACCGAAGTGACTGACGAGTCAGTTAGGTGGGTTCGCACGGGCCCGCGACCGGGGCCGTCCCGCTCACCGGACACCTCCCGTTCCGAGCGCTTGCTCGGTTGTTACGCTGCGCCCGGTCGGAGACGAGGAGGACCGCGTGACCACCACCAAGGAACGCCGTCCGGCGATCGAGGGCTGGTTCACCACCGGGGACGGCGACGTCCGCCTGCTGGGTACCCGCTGCGGCGCCTGCGGAACGCCGTACTTCCCGCGCAACGAGCTGGCCTGCCGCAACCCGGGCTGCGCCGGCCCGAAGGACGGTTCCGAGCTGGAGCCGTACGCGCTGTCGGGACGCGGGCGCATCTGGTCGTACGCCGACTCCCGGTACAAGCCGCCGCCACCGTACGTCTCCCCCGACCCGTTCGTCCCGTACACCGTCGCGGCCGTCGAACTCGAAGCCGAGCGCATGGTCGTCCTGGGCCAGGTCGCCCCCGGCCACACCGTCGACGACCTCGCGGTCGGCATGGAGGTCGAGCTGACCGAGGGCGTCCTCTACGAGGACGACGAAGCCGAGTACACCGTCTGGATGTGGAGGCCCGTCAGATGACGCGCGACATCGCCGTGCTCGGCGCGGGCATGCATCCGTGGGGCAAATGGGGCCGCAACTTCGTCGAGTACGGGCTCGCGGCGGCGCGGGCCGCGCTCGCCGACGCCGGGCTCGCGTGGACGGACGTCCAGTACGTGGCGGGCGCCGACACCATCCGCAACGGCTACCCGGGGTTCATCGCGGGCGCGACGTTCGCGCAGGCGCTCGGCTGGTCGGGTGCGCGCGTGTCCAGTTGCTACGCCGCGTGCGCGTCCGGGGCGCAGGCCATCAACAACGCGCGCGCGCAGATCCTCGCGGGTCTCTGCGACGTCGCACTGGTCGTGGGCGCCGACGCCGCGCCGAAGGGCTTCTTCAAGCCCGTCGGCGGGGACCGCCCTGACGACCCCGACTGGCTCCGCTTCCGCCTCCTGGGCGCGACCAACCCCATCTACTTCGCCCTGTACGCGCGGCGGCGGATGGCCGTGTACGGCGCGACGCTGGACGATTTCGCCGCCGTCAAGGTGAAGAACGCCCGGCACGGGCTGTCGAACCCGAACGCCCGGTACCGCAAGGAGGTGACCGTGGAGGACGTACGCGAGTCCGCCGTGGTCGCCGACCCGCTGCGGCTGCTGGACATCTGCGCCACCAGCGACGGGGGCGCGGCGCTCGTCCTGACGTCCATGGAGTTCGCGCGCAGGCACGGGACCGCCGACCCGGTGCGCATCCCGGCGCTGTCGACGGCGACCCCCACGTTCCCGAAGACCGTCCTGGACCTGCCCGACTTCGCGACGGACTCGGCGATGACCGTCCCGGAGCCCGACCGGCCGTTCCGGTCCGCGATCGCGCACGCCGCCTACGAGGAGGCGGGCCTCGGCCCCGAGGACCTGTCGCTCGCCGAGGTCTACGACCTGTCCACGGCCCTCGAACTCGACTGGTACGAGGACATCGGGCTGTGCGAGAGGGGCGGCGCCGAGGAACTGCTCCGGTCGGGCGCCACGACGCTCGGCGGCCGCGTCCCGGTCAACCCGAGCGGCGGGCTCGCCTCCTTCGGCGAGGCCATCCCGGCGCAGGCGATCGCGCAGGTCTGCGAGCTGACCTGGCAGCTGCGCGGCCGGGCCGACGGCCGCCAGGTCGAGAACGCGCGGGCGGGCATCGCCGTGAACCAGGGCCTCTTCGGCCACGGCTCCGCCGTCATCACCGTCCGCTGACCGAAGCGGCTAGGCGACGGTGAAGCCGTCGCAGGTCAGGTAGTAGGCGTCGCCGTTCGGGTGGACGTGCAGCCAGATGACCGTCCAGTCGCCCTTCATCAGCGGATAGGTGCCGTTCCCGGCCCCCTCCCACTCGAATTCCGACGGGTAGCGGATGTTCAGCCATGCGGCGTTGCCGGGGTACAGGTGCGGCTTGCTCTGCACCACCCCGGTGACGCCGTTCCCCTGCTGCTCCGCCGGCGGGCGGACCTGGACGGCCACGTAGTACTTGGGCGGCTCCGAGTACTTGAAGCGCAGGCCGAACTCGACGGTCTTCTTGGTGTACGGCTCGCGAGGCGCCGACGTCTGGGTGTCCCCGGTGAGGTCGAAGTCCTCCGGACGGGCGGCCGGCTGGCACGTCGAGCTCGCCTTGCTCCAGCGGAGTTCCGCGATGTCACCGGGCTGCTTGACCAGGATCCGGTCCGGCGGGGCGCCGTCTGCGCCCTGGGTCGCGCCCGGGGTCCTGCCGCCTGGAGTCGAGCCCGCGGGGTCACCGGTCGCGGTCCCGCCGTGCGTTCCCTGCCCTGCCTGCGGCTTGTTCCGGTTCTTGTCGCCGCCGCCCCCGTCGAGGACGAACCGCGCGAGGAGGGCGCCCACCAGCACGACGGCGGCCACTCCGGCGCCCGCCGCGATGACGGCGGCGCGCGACCGTCCGCGCGAGACGCCCGGGACCGTCCTCGTGCGGTCGGCCGGGACGAGACCCGACGCGACCGCGTCCGTGACGCTGGCGGGCATCGGCCTCGGGACGCCCACGATCCGCCGGTAGGCGGGATCGGCGGCGAGGGGACCCGGCGCGGGCGCCTGCCGCAGCAGACGCTCCAGCGCGATCCTGGCACCGGGCTCCTTCTCGGCGCACTGCCGGACCAGGCCGGCGACGCGCGGGTCGACGCCCTCCAGGTCGATCTCACCGCTGAGCGTGCGGTGGATGATCGCCTCGATGCGGCCGCCGCCGAACGGGGGACGTCCCGTGGCGGCGTAGGCGACCGTCCCGGCGAGCGAGAACACGTCCGACGCGGGAAGGGGCTGCTGCTCGCGGACGACCTCGGGTGCGACGAAGCCGGGGGTGCCGTTCCACGCGCCGGTCTGGGTGATCTGCGTCTGCCCCTCGCCGCGCGCGATGCCGAAGTCGATCAGCCGCGGCCCGTCCGGGGCGAGGATCACGTTGCCCGGCTTGAGGTCGCGATGCTGGACGCCGTGCCGGTGGATCTCCAGCAGCCCCTGGGCCAGCTCGGCGAGCAGCCGCAGGCACGTCTCGGGGGGCAGCGGCCCGTGCGCGGCCACCGCCTGCCGGAGCGTCGGCCCGGGGACGTACTCCGTCGCCAGCCAGTACGGCGGCGCGTCCAGGCCGGCGCCGACCATCGCGGCGGCGAACCTGCTGCGCACCCGCTCGACGGTCGCGACCTCGCGTCGGAACCGGGCGAGCGCCGTCGGCCCCTCGAAGTCCTCCCGGATCACCTTGAGCGCGACATGGCGCCCGCTACCCGTCAGCCCCAGGTAGACCTGTCCCATGCCCCCCGCGCCCAGACGGCCCAGCAGCGGATAGCCGCCGATCTCGGCAGGATCCTCCGCACGGAGTGCTTCCACTTGTCACCGGCCCCTCGTCGACACGCACCGCTGCCAAATGATGCCATTCCGAGAGGAGCCGCGCGGACGGGTCGTCAGTCGGCGTTGCGGGCTACGTGGAGCGCCCAGGCTATGAGCGGGGCCTGGAACGGGAGACGGCCGTAGGCGGCCGCGCGGAGGGGCAGCGGGCGGTGGCGCCAGTCGCGGGCCATCTTGACGTTGGCGGGGAAGACCGCCGCCATCAGGCCCGCCGTGGCGAGCGCGCCCGCCCTGCGGGTGCGGGGGTGGGCGACGGCCGCGGCGCAGGCCAGCTCGGCGACGCCGCTGAGGTAGGTCCAGGTCCGCGGGCCCCCGGGGAGCCGCTCGGGGACGAGCGCGTCGAACGGCTTCGGAGCGATCATGTGGAGGGTGCCCATCCCGGCCATGAGCGCGGCCAGCCTGCGGTGCGCGTGTGACGACTCGGTCATCCCCGGAGTCTGTCAGATCAGACGGCCCGTCCAATAGCGGTCACGCCGCCTCCCTGGTCGGATGTGCCGGGTGTGACCCAAATCACGGCTCTCTTTCTGTGTGACCCGAGTCGTGGGGGTCACGTGTCTGATGTCACCGCTTCGGGCGGATTCGCGAGGTTCATAACGGAGCTAGGTTTGTACTGACCGGTCAGTACAAATTCTCCGGAAGGCCGCGATGACGTCCGAGCACCAGACTCCAGGGACGGCCGCCATGGCCGGGGGGACCGCGGCGCCCGTCCCTGGACCCCGCCCGATCGGCTCGGGGGCTGGCGGGGGCCGCCCCGGAGCCGGCCCCGCGCCCGCACGCGGAATGCCCGTGCGGGCGCGGGGCCTCGGGGCGAAGGGCGCGCGCGGCTGGGTCTTCCGAAACGTCGAACTGGACGTCCCGGCCGGCGCGCTGGTCGCCGTCGGCGGCATCGCGGGCACCGGGCGCACAGCGCTGCTGCTCACGCTCGCCGGGCGCATGCGGCCCGCCGAGGGCACGGTCGCGGTGGGCGGGGTCACCGGGCTCAGGCGGATCCAGCGGGTCGCGGCCCTCGGGATCGTGCCGGGGGTGACCGAACTCGACCCGGCGCTGACCGTCCGGGAGCACGTCGACGAGGCGCTCGCCCTGCGCGAAGGCGTCTTCGGCCGGTTCCGCGGGCGCGAGGCCCGCAGGCGCCGGACCCTCGAACGGGTCGGCCTGGACGTCCGCCCCGGAACGCTCGCCGAGGCACTCGCGCCCGACGAGGCCCGGCTCCTGGGCGCCGCCCTGGCGCTCGCCGGAGATCCCGGGCTGCTCCTGCTCGACGACGTCGACGAGGGGCTGCCCGCCGACCGGCAGCGCGACCTGTGGCGGCGACTGGCCGGGATCGCCGCCACCGGCGTCACCGTGATCGCGTCCTGCCACGACGCCGCGCCCGCCGAGGGCCACGCCACGCACGCACTCTCGCTCTGACCGAGGAGATCCCCCCGATGAGACTTCCCGCGTTGACCTCGGGCGGCCTTGAGCTGCGCCGCTTCCAGCGCAACCGGCTGACCCGCGTCGCGATGGCCGGGCTCGTGCTGCTTCCGCTGCTGTACGCCGGCCTCTACCTCTGGTCGTTCTGGGACCCGTACGCGCGGCTCCAGCACGTTCCGGTCGCGCTGGTCGTCCAGGACGAGCCCGCCAAGGCCGGCGGCAAGACCGTCCACGCGGGGGCCGACCTGGCGGAGGAGCTGAAGAAGCGCAAGGTCTTCGACTGGCGCACCGTCTCGGCGGCGAACGCCGAGGAGGGCGTCCGATCGGGGAGGTACTACATGTCGCTGACGATCCCCGCGGACTTCAGCGCGAAGATCGCGTCGCCGTCCGGGGACGGGACGCCCGCACCGGCGGGGTTGCGGCTCCAGATGAACGACGCGAACAACTACGTGGTCGGGACGCTCGCCCAGGCCGCGTTCAAGGAGATCAGCGCCGCCGCCGGGAGCAAGGCCGTGCACGGCTACCTCGACCAGATCTTCCTCTCCTTCGGCAAGCTGCACGGCGAACTCGGCAAGGCGGCCCAAGGCGCGGACAAGCTCGCGGAGGGTTCCGGCCAGGCGCACAACGGCGCGGGCAGGCTCGCCGAAGGCGCGGGCAAGGCCGAGGCAGGCGCGGGCAAGCTGAAGGGCGGCATCGACGAGGCCCGCTCCGGCAGCGGCAAGCTGACCTCCGGCCTGGAGGAACTCCGCACCGGAACGGGCCGGGTCGCCGCCGGGATGCAGCGGCTGACCACGACCGTCGACCGCGCGGGCGACACCCTCGTCCCGCTGCTGGGGGAGAACGCCCCCGAGATCCGCCAGTCCGCGCTCGCCGTCGCCCGAGGGGCCGACGCCCTCGCCGACGGCGCCGGGCGGCTCCCCGCCCAGACCGGCGCCGCCGTCCAACGGGCGGAGAAGGCGCAGGCCGAACTGGGCACCTACCTCGCCGCGCACCCGGAAGTGCCGCCGGACGTGCGCAACGACCTCACCCGGGCGGCCGCGCAGGTCGTCACCGTCGCAAAGCAGGTGGACGGCTACGTCAGCGGCCACACCGGCGACCTGCGCAAGGTCGCCGCCGACGCCCGGACGGTCGAGCGGGCCGCCCGCAAGATCGCCGAGGACGCGCCCTCCCTGGCCGCCAAGGTCGAGCAGGCGCGCCGCGACGTGGACCGCCTCAACGCCGGAACCCAGCGGGTCAACGCGGGCGCCGGCCGCCTGCTCTCCGGATCGTCCCAGCTCACCTCCGGCCTCGGCGTCCTCTCGGGCGGCGCGGGCGAACTACGGGGCGGCCTGGGGCGACTGTCCGGCGGCGCGGTGACGCTGGAGACGGCCCTCGCGCAGCTCTCCACCGGCAACGAGCAACTGGCGAACGGCCTGGACGAAGGCGTCTCCCAGATCCCGAACTACGGCGAGAAGGAACGCGCCGCACGCGACGACATGATGAGCAACCCGGTGCGGCTGGCCAGCGCCACCGAGAACGCCGTACCGAACTACGGGACCGGGTTCGCGCCGTTCTTCGTCCCCCTCTCCCTGTGGGTCGGCGGCATGATCATCTACATGCTGCTGCGCCCGCTGAACCCCCGCGCGCTCGCGGGCACCGCGCCCGGACGCCGCGTCGCGCTCGCCGGCTGGCTGCCCGCCGCGGCGATCGGCGCGGCGCAGGCCTGCGTCGTCCTCGCCGTCCTGCACTTCGCGCTCGGCCTGCGCGCCGAGCACTGGCCGGGCCTCGTCGCGTTCCTCGCGCTCGCGTCCGCCGCGTTCCTCGCGGTGATCCAGTGGGTGAACGCCCGCTTCGGGCCGATCGGCCGGATCATCGCGCTGGCGCTCCTGATGCTCCAGCTCACCTCGGCCGCCGGCACGTACCCGATCGAGACGAGCCCGGCGTTCTTCCAGGCCGTCCGCCCCTATCTCCCGATGCCGTGGGTCGTGGACGCCGTCCGGCACCTGATCAGCGGCGGCGACCTGACCTCCGTATGGCAGGGTTGTGCGGTGCTGGCCGCATTCCTGGCCGGCGGGCTCGCGCTCACCGCCCTGGCCGTCCGGCACAACCGGGTCTGGACGATGAAGCGCCTGCACCCGGCACTGAGGCTCTGATCGGAGGCAGGGGACGTGGCCCGCATCGCGACCCGGGAGAAGCTCTTCACCGCGGCGATCGAGCTGATCGCCGAGAGCGGGCTCGCCGCGACGACCGTCGACCAGATCGCCGAGCGCGCCGGCGTGGCCAAGGGCACCGTCTACTACAACTTCGACAGCAAGGCCGCGCTGTTCGCGGCGCTGCTGGAGTACGGCGTCGACCGCCTCGCCGCCGCGCTGCGCGAGGCCGCGTCCGGCCGTCCCCCGCTGGAGGCGCTGGAGGCCGTCGTCACCGCCGAGCTGGTGTTCATCGGCGAGCACGAGTCCTTCGCCCGGCTCCTGATCGCCGAGACGTGGCGGGCCGGCGGCGACTGGCAGCACGCCGCCCGCCTGATCCGCGAGCGGGCCATCGGCGTCGTGGCCGACGTCCTGCGCGAAGCCGTCACCACGGGCGACCTCCGCTCCGACCTGGACACCGACACGGCCGCCTCCGCCGTCTTCGGCATGGTCCTCACCGTCGCCCTGGACTGGCGCGCCCTCCAGCCCGGCCGCTCCCTGGACGATGTCCGAGCGACCCTGCTGGCCCTCCTCCGAGGCCGCCTCACCACCTGAATCTCACTGGACGAACTGCTGGCCGCCGTCGATGTCGTAGGTGGCGCCGGTGAGCGCCGTGTTGGCCATGATGTGGACGGCCAGCGCGGCGACGTCGGCCGGACCCACGACCCGGCCGATCGGGAGCGTCGACCGCAGCTCGCTCCTGCGCTCGTCGAGCCGGTCCCCGAGAAGCGACGCCGACAGCGGCGTGTCGACGAAGCCCGCGGCGATGAGGTTGACCCGGACGGGCGCGAGTTCGAGCGCGAGGGTCGCGGTGAACGGGGGCAGCGCCGCGGTGGCGGCGGAGATGAGCCCGAGTCCGCGGTGGATGCGACGACCGCCGGTGCCGCCCATGAGCAGGAGCGTGCCCCCGGGACGCATCCTGGGGGCCGCGCTGCGCGCGATCTGGAGCGCCACCACCATGTGCCCGCCGACCTCCTCGCGCACCTCGTCGGCGTCCATCTCCAGCAGCGGCTTGTAGCGCGGCCCGCCGGCCGTGATCAGCACATGGTCGATCGGAGACGCGAGCCCCTGGAAGAAGCCCGCCACCGCGGCCTCGTCGTTGGCGTCGAAGACCGCCGTGTCCCGCGCGCCCACGTCCGACGCGGCCCGCTCCAGCCGTTCCGGACTGCGACCGGTGAGGACGACCTCGGCCCCCTCGGACCGGGCGAGCCGCGCGGTCTCCAGCCCGATGCCCGCGCTGCCGCCGACAAGGACGACCGTCTGCCCCTCCAACTGCACAGCCATGAAACCCCCCGACGGGTGCCACGCACCACCGGCAAGTACCCGGGCCCATGACAACGAGGCCGGGACGCGTATGGCCACACCATCGCCCGCCGGATCGAGCCCGAAACGCCCGTCGTCCAGGCTTTAGGGACCCTTGAGCAGGCTCGTGGAGCCCTGAACGACGGCCCTCCTCCGAGGCCGCCCCAGCAGCCGATCCGGCCGGGTCAGGCCCCTGACTCCACCGTGAGCTTGGCGATGTCGGGCGCGTAGGCGGCCATCCAGTGCGGACGCAACCGGTAGTAGACGATCTCGCTGTCCCAGTCGAAGGCATCCTCACCGTAGAAGCCCTTGAAGTAGGCGAGCAGGTCCGGCCAGTCCGCGGCCGGCTCCCCGTCCGGCGGGTTGAGGATCTCCACCGTGCCGTGCGTGAACACCCCCAGGTCCTCCCCGCGCAGGTGCGCCGCGCTGACGGCGGGCCGTGCGGCCAGATGCCGGGCCTTGGCCGCGTCGCGCGCCGTGCCGAAGTACCACTTCCCGTGCAGGAAGTGCCCGTCCACACCGCTGATCCGCGGCTCCCCCTTGGCGGTCACCGTGGACAGGGCCAGGGTGCACATGCCGGTGAGCACCTGGCAGAGCTGCCGCGCGGTCAACGTCCTCTCCGCGTTGATGATCGAGCGCAGATGCGCGGTGGAACGGGATAGAGAGTCGTCCAGGAGTGCCTGGAGCTCTGTGAGTTCTTCTCTGGTTTCACGCATGGCAAGTCCTAGTCCGAAGGGTCCGGTCCACATCCTCATCCCCAGCGTCGGCCGGGCCCCCACCCTCTCCCCAAAACCTGACACCTACCGTCAGGTTTTTTCCCCGCCCCCACCCCTGGCCGACGAGTCACGATCTGTCGTGATCATCAGTTGGCACTCCGATAGGGTCACACGCGTGCGGCGGCCATCAGGGCCATCGCGTTCTCAAACAAGGGAAACCCGAGATGGCAGAGAACGGAAAGTTCTACGTCAACACCGGTGGGCGTTCCGACGCCAACACCGAGGCCGGACTCGCGATCAACGCGGCTCAGAGCGACAAGGCGGCCGGCGGCGACGGTGTCGTGGACATCATCGCGGACGGCCAGAAGGTCGGTCAGGTCTCGATCCACGGCGACCACGCCACCCTGGCGGAGGAGCTCAAGGACAAGATGAACTGACACGTCCCTCCGCACGAGCAAATGACGCTCCGGCGCGGCATCCCCGCCGCGCCGGAGCGTTCCTACACCAGCCGCGAACCGTGAAGACCTCCCCAAAGAACGCAGTTCAGACATCCCACACTTCAGCCATGAAGGTGCCGAGGAAAAGTTTTGGTGGCCTGAACGAACTTTTCTGTACCGGTAGAACATCCAGACGGCCGCAGTTGCGCGCGGGTTCGGGGATCTGCCGGTCGGATTGATCACGTCCCGGCACGCCAACTTCCTCCGGTCCCCACCTCATCTCATCCGGCAGAAGCGCGATCACGAGAGGTCGCGCACCGAGAGCGAGAGCGAGGACCCATGCGGAAGATCGTGATCACCGGAGTGGCGGCGGCACTGGCGCTTGGCCTGACGGCCTGCGGCGGTAACGGCGACGGCAACTCCGCGGCGGCGCCCTCCTCGCCCGCGAGCTCCGCGCCGAGCGAGTCGTCGACGCCGGACGGCGGGTCCTCGCCGGGCGCTCCCTCCACCCCGCAGGGCTCGGGCGGTTCGGGTGCCCCGGGAGGCCGGCGCACCCCGCTCGCGCAGCAGGGCGGCCAGCAGATCACCACCAAGTGGGGGCCGCTGCGCTACCTGGCGCCGGGCAAGTACACCGTCGGAAACGTCGCCTTCTTCACCGCCACCGACACCGTCCTGTACGTCGCCGGAGGCACCTGCCCCAACGGCACCCCCACCCCGCCCGACGTCAGCAAGTGCTCCGTCGACGGACTCGACCAGTGGGTGAAGGCCTCCCCGCACAACGCCGCCGTCCGCTTCTCCGGCCAGACCGCCACCCGCATCACCGAGACCCAGTAGCACTCAGTCCCGGCGCCTCCCTCAACAGCCTCGCAAGAACGAGGTAGAAGTCATGAGGGAGGCCCTGGGGCATTGCCCGGGCGGCATTCCTGATCAACTGGTACGGCGGACTACTACTTCCCACTCCCAGTCGGCGTTGTCGGGGAATACAACCTCCGCGACCTGCCACGTCTGGTCATCCACCGGGAAGGTGTCACCAGGGCGGAGTGTGTACTCGAACTCCTCTCCGGTCTCCTCCATGGACACACCAAGAAGCACCTCTGGAGGGTCCAGTCGCTTCACCGTCGCCACGTCGAAACCGGCTTTACCTATCGTGTAGAACCGATTTGGCTTGATCCGATGTCCGGTAACGCCTTCCATCTTCATCCACCTCCGGTTTCACCTTCAAGTGCTGCGTAGTAGCTATTAAAATGTTTCGTAAATTCTGCGATCGGTACCGGATCGGGATGCTTGTGGCCGTAGGGATTGCGCAGTAGGGCCTTGCCGTCCTCAACACCGATCAACTCGTAAGCATGCTGGCATCTCAGTTTGTACACTCTGGGATCAGCACGTTGCATGAAATCTGGCACGGTCGAGACCACGGTTGGCCGCCCGGACTCGACCAAGGCAGTGAGGACCGCTTCGTTGTCAGCAGCGGCTCCGGGGTCTGTGTTCAACCGGTCGACGCACGCCGGTCGACCGGTCAACTGTGCGAGGATCTCGGCCTGCGTCCATGCTCCGGTCCCCTTGTCGAGACGAGCATAGCCACGTTCGGCGGGATTGCCGAGCAACGGATTCTGGCCACGTTCGGGGGGCCAGGTTTCATCCACGGCTCCCAGGGCTTTTTCTATGTATCCAGGCCAGGTCACACCGGCGTTCGTGCACCGCGCGAACGCGGCTTCGCCCGGCTTTTCAGCGAGCACTGGAACGTCTTTCGTGACCGTTATATCAAGGATGCGGCCAGTGGGGGTCGCAATGTCGCCGTCTTTGAACTCCGTCTCATGCAAGGAGACGGTCACCGTGCCGTCTTCGTTGTCCCGCACTGAGCTCTGAATCTTGTCCGGCACTTTTCCGGCCACGGCTCCCATCGCGGCGATAACGCCACAGTCGCCAAGCGCTCCCTGCCGCGCATCCTCCCTTTTGGGAATTCCGTCAAAGAGCGGGAGCGCCTGCTTCTCGCCGCCTTCATCCGTTCTGTGTGGACGCCCATACTCGACCACGGTGCTGAGGTCGTCAGGGATGTCGAGGCGATCCGCCGCTACCTCGATCCTCTCCTCGGTGTCGTTCGCGGAGTCCTCGCCGTCGGCGGCTGTGGGCTCTGGCTTTCCGAGGAGCTGCTCGGCCGCGGCGATCCAGGCGGACAGATCATCGTTCTCCGCTCCTCCGGCAAGGAGGCCCTGCTCCGCAGGCCTGTCCTTGGAGACGGCCCCGACCTGTTCTTCGTCGGCGTTCTGCGACTGGGCGGGCTCGCGAGCACGGGCGAGGCTTTGCAGGCGGGACGGCTGGTCCGGGGAGCCGGGATTGTCGGGGCGCAAACCCGGTTTCCGGGGCTGTACCGACGAATTGTCGACCGCTTCCTTGGGGGTGTGCTCGATGCCCACGCGTGCAGCCCTTCCGCCGGGGAGGCCGAGACGGTTCGCCGGGCATGGCCCTAGGGGCCCGCCACGCCACGCCGTCTTCATGTAAGCGCAGCGGGCCGTCAAGCGTCCACATTCGGGCCTGGCGGATGAGTGAGGTCGTTGCGTCCGCGTGAGGTTTCCGGCGGCCGGGCGGCGGGGCGCTGTCAGGGGAGTTTGCGGATTTCCTCGATGACGGACGGCATCGTCTCGTTGTTGTGGCGGATCCAGTCGAGGAGGAGGGCCACCTGGTCGTCGGTGTAGGTGTCGAGGCGGTCGCGGAAGGCGCGGCCTATCGGTTCGAAGTAGCGGGCGAACTGGGCGACGTTCTCCTCGACGAGTTCGACGATCACGCGGCGGCGGTCGTCGGGGTCGCGGGTGCGGCGAACGTAGCCGGCTCGCTCCAGGCGGTCGATGACGGCGGTGATGGCGCCGCCGGTCGTGATGCCCATGAGCTGGGCGAGCTGGCCGGGCGTCTGCGGGCCGTCCAGCGTCAGCGCGTTGACGCACTGCGCGTCGGTGACGTTCATGCCCGCCTTGCTCGCGGTGGCATGGTGCAGCAGCACCGTGAACATCGTGCTGCGCTGCATCGCCATCTGCAGCTCGCCCGCCATCCGCTCGCGCTCCGGGGTCGACACGCCTTGACCTCTCTCCCTTTTTCTCTCATGTAGAGACACTCATTTCAAGAGCGACTCTTTGAGGGAGATTCTATCGACCCGACCCCGGCGGGACCAGGCGGGACGCCGACGGCGTGTGGCGCAGCCGACACCGTTCAATGATCGCACCACCGCGGGGCTCCACCTACCCTAACGTTGTTAGGACCACTAACCAGAGGTCCGCGCCTGGCCCCGAATCCCACGAAGGTTCGGGGCCGACCCCTATCTGGCCCCCTCCGCCACCTGCTTCGCCCAGCGGTAGTCCGCCTTGCCGGCCGGGGAGCGCTTCATCTCCGCGACGAACGCGTAGACGCGCGGCACCTTGTAGCCCGACAGCTTCCTGCGGCAGTGCTCGTTCAGCTCCTCGAAGGACGGCTCCGCGCCGGAGGGCTGGATCACCGCAGCGACGCGGTTGCCCCAGCGTTCGTCCGGAATGCCCGTCACGACCGCGTCGTAGACGGACGGGTGGCCCTTGAGGACGGCCTCGACCTCTTCCGGGAACACCTTCTCGCCGCCGGTGTTGATGGCCTGCGAGCCGCGGCCGTACACGGCGATCGAGCCGTCCTCCTCCACGGTCGCGATGTCGCCGGTGAGCAGCCAGCGCCTGCCGTCCACCAGGGGGAACGTCCTGGCGGTCTTCTCCGGGTCGTTGTAGTAGCCCTGCGCGATGTAGCCGGTGCGGGCGACCTGGCCGATCACGCCGGATCCCGGTTTGACGGGCTGGAACGCGTCGTCCAGGACGGTGACGTTCTCCACGTCCGGCGCGAACCGCAGCCCCTTCTCCGGGGTGGAGCCGGCGACCGCCTCGGCCGTCGAGCCCGACTCGGTCGAACCGAAGCGGTCCAGGATCATCGTGTTCGGCAGCAGCCGCTGGATGCGGTCGCGGACCGTCCCGGTGAAGATCGCGCCGGTGGAGACGTAGGCCAGCAGGGACGAGGTGTCGTAGTCCCCGGCCGCCAGCTCCTCCGCCATCGGGATCGCCATGGCGTCCCCGGTGATCGTCAGCGAGTTGACCTTCTCCCGCTCGATCGTCCGCCACACGTCGGCCGCGTCGAACTTGCGCGTGTAGACGAGCGTCGCGCCCATGAACCAGGCGATCCAGGTGGCCATCTGCGCGGCGCCGTGCATCAGGGGCGCGACCGGCATCATGGTCATCGGGCCGCCGTTGCGGGCGTTCTCGACGATGTCCTCCGGCTTGGTCGGACGGGGATACGTGGGGTTCCAGAACGCGAGCAGCATCTGCTCGGTCGACCACATGACGCCCTTCGGCATCCCGGTCGTCCCGCCGGTGTAGATGATGTAGAGGTCGTCCCTGGAACGCGCCGGGAAGTCACGTGCGCCCGAGGCGTCCTTCAGGGCGTCGTCGTAGGCGACCGCCCCCGGGATGGACGGCTCGCCGCCCACCGCGACGAGGTGCCGCAGCTCGGGCGCCTCCGGGACGGTCGCCGCGACGCGGTCCTCGAACTCCACGTCGTACAGCAGCGCGACGCTGTCGGAGTCCCGGTACACGTAGAGCAGCTCGCTCTCCACGTACCGGTAGTTGACGTTGATGGGCACGGCCCGGATCTTCAGCGCGGCCAGCAGCGCGGCGGCGTACTCGACGCCGTTGTAGAGCTGCACGGCGACGTGCTGGCCGGGTCCGACGCCCGCGTCCGCCAGATGGTGCGCGAGGCGGTTGGCGTGCTCGTCCAGCTCGGCGTAGGTGAGCCGCCGGTCGCCGCACACCAGCGCGAGACGGTCCCCGATCGCGTCCGCGACACCCTCGAACAGGTCAGCGTGGTTGAACTCCATCGGACGGGCCTCCGGGAATCAGGGTTTGTCGCTGCCGACGATCCACATGGCGAAGAACTGGGCTCCGCCTCCGTAGGCGTGGCCGAGCGCGCGGCGCGCGCCGTCCACCTGGTGCTCCCCCGCCTGGCCGCGCACCTGCAGCGCCGCCTCGGCGAACCGGATCATCCCGGACGCCCCGATCGGGTTGGACGACAGGACGCCGCCGGACGGGTTCCACGGGATGTCGCCGTCCAGGGCCGTCGCGCCCGCCTCGGTGAGCTTCCAGCCCTCGCTCTCGCCGCAGAACCCGAGGTTCTCCAGCCACATCGGCTCGTACCAGGAGAACGGGACGTAGACCTCGGCGCAGTCCAGCTCGCGGCGCGGGTCCGAGATGCCGGCCTGCCGGTAGACGTCCGCCGCCGCGTCCTTGCCGCCCTGCGGGCTCACGGTGTCGCGTCCGGCGAACTGCATCGGCTCCGACCGCATCGCCGTGCCGTGCACCCAGGCGGGCGGGGCCGGGGCCTTCTTCGCCGCGTCCTCCGAGGCCAGCACCATCGCGCACGCGCCGTCCGACGACGGGCACGTCTCCAGGTAGCGGATCGGCTCCCAGAGCATGGGCGTCGACTCGACCATCTCGCGGGAGATGCCGGGGATCTTCAGGTGCGCGTACGGGTTCTTCAGGGCGTTCTGCCGGTCCTTGACCGCGACGAGCGTCCCGACGTGGTCGGGGGCGCCCGAGCGGCGCATGTAGGCGCGGATGTGCGGCGCGAAGTAGCCGCCCGCGCCCACGACCAGCGACGTCGTGAACGGCGAGTTCACCGTCAGCGCCCATGTCGCGTTCGACTCCGACTGCTTCTCCCACGCGATCGTGAGGACGCGGTCGTGGACGCCGCCCTGGATGAGGCCCGCCGCGACGATCGCCGTGGAGCCGCCGACCGACCCGGCGGTGTGCACCCGCATGATCGGCTTGCCGGCGGCGCCGAGCGCCTCGGCGAGGAACGTCTCCGGCATCATGACGCCCTCGAACAGGTCGGGGGCCTTGCCGACGACGACCGCGTCGATGTCCTTCCAGGTCAGCTGTGCGTCCTCCAGCGCCCGGCGGGCCGCCTCGCGCAGCAGCCCGGCCATCGACACGTCCAGCCGCTTGGTCTTGTACGCCGTCTGCCCGACGCCGATGATCGCGCAACGGTTAGCCATGGTTCTCTCCCGACAGGACGCAGACGAGGTTCTGCTGGAGGCAGGGGCCGGACGAGGCGTGCCCCAGCGTGCGGGACGCCGACCCGTCGTGGATGCGGGACGCGGCCTCGCCGATCCGGATGAGGCCGGCGGCCATCATCGGGTTCGCCGACAGCGGCCCGCCGGACGGGTTGACCGCCGCGTCCTCGCCCAGGCCGAGCGCCTCCCGCAGCATCAGCTCCTCGTGGGTGTACTGCGCGTGCAGCTCGGCGACCTCGATCCCGGTCGCGCCGGCCTTCTCGCCCGCGACGCGCGCCGACTCCGAACGGCTCAGGTCGCGGACGCCCGGCGCGTGCGGCTCGGTGCGGTGGTCGATCCCGGTGATCCACGCGGGACGCTCGCACAGCTCGCGGGCCCGGTCGCCCGCCGCGAGGACGATCGCGGCGGCGCCGTCGGTGATGGGCGCGACGTCGTAGGGGTGCAGCGGCGCGACGTCGTAGTCGTCGCCCTCGGGCTCGGGCAGGTGCAGCGCGAACGGGTTGCCGTGCCCGGCCTCGCGGGACCGCGCGGCGACGGCGCGCAGGTCGTCCTCCTTGGCGCCCGACCGCTCCATGTAGGCGCGGGCCTGGAGCGCGGCCAGGGACACCGCGTCGATGCCGAGCGGCGCCAGGTGGTAGGGGTCGAGCTGCTGGGTGAGGACGGCGCGCAGGTTGCCCTGCGTCGACTTCCCGAACCCGTACACGAGCGCGGTGTCGATGTCGCCGTGCTGGAGCTTCACCCACGCCTCGTACAGTGCCCAGGCGGCGTCCATCTCGACGTGGCTCTCGGAGATCGGCGGCCAGGCGCCGAGGGCGTCCAGCGCCGACACGAACGCGAACGGGGCGCCGGCGAGGTAGTCGCAGGATCCGGAGCAGGTGAAGCCGAACTGCTTCTGGCCCGTCCGCTCCTTGATCTCGGTGATGACGGGGGCCAGGAGCTCGATCTCGGCCATTCCCCGGTCCTCACCGCTGTGCTCGGTCTGCGCGAACGCGACCACGGCCACGGGACGAGGCATCACATGAAGTCCTTGATCTCTTCGAAGGGGACGTCGGGCTCGTCGATGGGCTCGAACCACTTGATGTTGCCCATCGACCGCTCCCACTCCTCGCGGGGCCGCCACGCCGCCTTCACCCGCATGCCCATCCGGACCTGGTCGGCCGGGATGCCCGCCACGAGCGTCAGCATCGTCAGGCCCGCGCCGTCCAGCAGGACGTAGGCGGACACGAACGGCACCTCGGGCGCGCGCGGGTCGGGGATGTTGTTGACCGCGAAGGTGGTGACGGTGCCGGTGTCGGGCAGCTCCACCTCCTCCGTCGTGGGGACGCCGTCGCGCGGGCACAGCCCCTTCATCGGGACGATCACCGACTCGCACACCGGGCACCTGTGGCCGAGGATGCGGCCCTCGGAGACGCCCTCCAGGAAGCGCTGCAGGGCCTGCCCGCCCTTGAGCCGGTACTCCAGCCGCGTCGGTGCATTGATCATGGTGACCTCGGGCTGGAAGCACTCGATGTCGCCGATCCCGCCGGTGCGCTCGGCCCGCCACCGGGGGCGGACGCGCATCCCGGTCCTGAGGAACTTCGGCGGCTTCGCGCCCTCCTCGAAGATCCCGAGGTCGAGGGCGTGCAGGAGCGCGGTGTCGGCGCCGTCCGGACGGACCAGCGCCCAGGCGAACGGGCGGTCGAGCGGGTGCTCCTTCGCCGGGTGCGCCACCCACGACCAGGTCGTGACCGTCCCGACCGGGCCGACCTCGACGAACTCCTCCGTGACGTCCTCGCCGGTCTCCGGGTCGTACTCCGACGGCGGGACGAGGACCCGGCCGTCCGCCGTCCGGACGCCCACCAGCCGGCCGTCCCGCAGCTCGCTGAAGAAGCGGCCGATCACCGGGCCGACCGAACGCGTGTAGCCGCCGGGGAACTCCAGGACGTGGTTCGGCTCGGGCTGCCCGGTGTCTGCGGGCGCCGTGTCAGATGGCACTGTCGCGGTCCTTCCAGTACGGGTCCCTGAGCTTGCGCTTGAGGAGCTTGCCGTTGGGCTCGCGCGGCATCGTCTCGATGAAGTCGACCGACCTCGGCCACTTCATCTTGGCCAGCCGCCCCTCCAGCGACGCGAGGATCTCCTCCGCGAGCGCCGGGCCGGGCTCGACGCCCTCGGCGGGCTCCACGACGGCCTTGATCTGCTCGCCCCACTCCTCGTCCGGGATGCCGAACACGGCCACGTCCCCGACCTTGGGATGCAGGATGATCTCGTTCTCGATCTCGGCCGGGTAGATGTTCGCGCCGCCCGAAATGATCATGTCGGCCTTGCGGTCGGACAGGAACAGGAACCCGTCCTCGGTCAGGTACCCGATGTCCCCGACGGTGAAGAAGTCCTTCAGCCGGTTCTTCTCCGTCTTCTCCCTGTCGCCCTTGTACTCGAACTCGACGCCGGCCATCTTCATGTAGATCGTGCCGTGCGCCCCCGTCGGGACGGGCTCGCCGTCGTCGTCCACGATCAGCAGCTCGCTGATCGGCCACGCGTTGCCGACCGTGCCGGGGTGGGCGCGCCAGTCGGCCGGGCTGGCGATCGTCCCGCCGCCCTCCGTCGCCGCGTAGTACTCCCAGATGCAGTCGCCCCACCATTCGAGCATCTGCTGCTTGAGCGGCACCGGGCACGGCGCCGCCGCGTGGATCGCCCACTTCATGCTCGACACGTCGTACCGGGACCGGACGTCCTCCGGCAGCGACAGCAGCCGCTTGAAGTGCGTCGGCACCATGTGGGTGTTGCTGACGCGGTGCTCCTGGATCAGCCGCAGGGTCTCCTCGGCGTCCCACTTGTCCATGTAGACGAGCGTGTGGCCCATCTGCAGGGCCGTCCCGCCGAACTGGGTGACGGCCGTGTGGTAGTTCGGGGAGGTGACGAGATGCGCCTGGTGCTCGCCCCCGGCGGGGCGGCCCGGAGGAATGCCGAACATGCCGAGCAGGAAGGTCATCAGCTCGGCGCTGTCGTCGGGGTCGAGCCCGGCGAGCGCTCGCTTGACGCCCTTCGGCCGTCCCGTCGTCCCGGACGTGTAGTGCATCGTGGCACCGTTGGTGCGGTCGTCCGGCAGTGTGTCGGGCTGCCCGTCCACCAGCTCCGCGACCGGCCGGAAGCCCTCGACCTCCCCGAACGCGAACCGCCGGTGCGCCTCGATCTCCTCGCCCGCGCGCGTGCCCTCGGCGGCGTACCGCTCGTGCACGAAGAACGCCTTGGCCTCGCTGTCGGCGACGATGTAGCCGATCTCCGGACCGGTCAGATGCCAGTTGATCGGCGTGTAGTACCAGCCCGCCTGGAGCGCCGCCAGATAGAGGACGACCCCGTCCGCGCCGTTCGGGACGAGGCCGCAGATGCCGTCGCCCTTCTCCAGGCCCAGCGCGCGCAGGCCGTGGACGAGCCGGTTCGCGCGTGCCAGCAGGTCGCCCGCGGCGTGCGGCGTCCCGTCCGGATCGACGGCGGCGACCCACTCGGGATCGGCCTGCGCCAGCCGCCAAAAGCCCAATGACCCCATCGGATCTCCCTACGTGAGCACAGTGAGCACCGGCACCCGCTGCGGGCGCCCGGCGTCCAAAGTAGATCACGTTCTCGTTTTGCAGTTCAACCCCTACCGGTAGGGCAGCGGCTTAACTAGAATCTGTTCTCGTTTGACATCTGAGCTGGAGGAACCATGACGGAACGGCTGCCGATCAGCACCGAGCACTGCATCGTCGAGCGCGACGGCCACGTCGTCATCGTCACGATGAACCGCCCGGAGGCGCGCAACGCGCTCAGCTCGTCCATGCTGGTGGGCCTCGCCGACGCCTGGGCCTACATCTCCGACACCCCCGAGGTCCGCGTCGCCGTCCTCACCGGGGCCGAGGGCACGTTCTGCGCCGGCGCCGACCTGAAGGCGATGGGGCAGCAGCCGTCCGACCCCCGCGTCCAGGAGCGGATGGCGCAGATCCCCGACTTCCACTGGAAGGGCCTGCTGCGCGAGGGCCAGCCGACCAAGCCGCTGATCTGCGCCATCGAGGGCTACGCCGTGGCCGGCGGCACCGAGCTGCTCGTCGGCACCGACCTGCGCGTGGTCGCCGAGGGCGCCACCCTCGGCCTTTACGAGGCGAAGCGCGGCCTGTTCCCCATGGGCGGCTCCGCGATCCGCCTCCCCCGCCAGATCGGCTACGCCAACGCGATGGACATCCTGCTGACCGCCCGCTCGGTCACCCCGCAGGAGGCCCTCGCCATGGGCCTGATCAACAAGATCGTCCCGGACGGGCAGGCGCTCGCCGCCGCCCGCGAGCTGGCCGACCAGATCGCCGCCTGCGGCCCCCTGGCCGTCCAGGGCATCCTGCGCACCTACCGCGAGACCCAGCACTTGTCCGAGGAGGACGCCCTCAAGATCTCCGACGAGATCGGCTGGCCGGTCATCGGCTCCGAGGACGCCAAGGAGGGCTCGCGCGCCTTCAAGGAGAAGCGCCCGCCCGTCTACCACGGCAAGTGACCGTCCGCCCCGCCCGGTCTGACCCGGACTCTGACCGATGATCCGATAACGGACTGTCCGTAAATAGGGGGCGGGTTTGCGGGGGCCCTCGCGTGGCATCGCCTGGGGCGAAGGCGAGCACGGAAGGACCTGCCATGGCCCTGCATCTGGGACGCAAGCACGAGACGCCGGAGGAGACGTCCCCCCGTCCGCCACGGCGGACGCTCTGGCGGCGGACGGACGGCACAGCCGTCCAGCGCAAGCCGCCGCGGTGGCGGCGCAGCAGGCCGAACCCGGTCAGCGCGATGATCATGGCGGCGGGCTGGGCGGCGGTCGCCGTCCTCGCCCTCGGCATGCTGCTGACGTGGGGCGACGCGAATCCGGCGAACACCCTGGTGGACGCCACACTCGACGCGGGACGCTGGCTTGCCACGCCGTTCCACGACGTC
Organism: Actinomadura citrea; assembly: GCF_013409045.1. Lineage (NCBI taxonomy): Bacteria > Bacillati > Actinomycetota > Actinomycetes > Streptosporangiales > Thermomonosporaceae > Actinomadura > Actinomadura citrea. The sequence goes on from NZ_JACCBT010000001.1 coordinate 7,869,354, forward strand.
TTCACGCGCAGCGACCCCGACGAGCAGCTCTACATCAACTGGGCCCTCGCCGGCGCCGTCTACTACGTCCTGGCCCGCGCGCTGTCCTGGATGACCCGCTTCTGACCCGCCTTCGGGCCCGCCCGCGGGCCGAAGGTCCTGGCCGGAGGCGCGGGAGGAGCCGCCGCCCCGGACGCGAACGGACCGGCGCCCGCCCCCGGAGACCACTCTTCCGAGGGCGGGCGCCGGTCCGGTTGGATCACCGTCAGTTGCTGCGCCAGTGCGCCAGGTCGGCCCACCGGGTCGCGTCGGTGCTCGTGTAACCGACCGCCCACATGGTCGTGGTGCCCGGGCGGAGGGCCAGCTCCGTGGGGATGGCCTTCGTCCCGGTGGGCTGGGCCAGGCTCTCGTCGGACCAGACGCCCGCCGCGGTGCGGTGGCGCATGTTGGCGCCGGCGGAGACCCAGATACCGCCCGCGCCGTCCGAGGCGACCTTGGTCAGGTAGGTGCCGGGGGCGCCGAGGACGTTGCTCCACGCGGTGCCGTTCCAGTGCGCCAGCAGCGAACGCGAGACCTTCTTACCCGATTCGTCGATCACCCGCACCGACCCGACCGCCCAGACGTCGTTCGCGGAGGCGGCGTACACGTCGCTCAGGGTGGACGCGATCTCACTCTTGACGTCCACGCCGTCGATCCGGGGGAACGGAACGTTGGTCCACGAGGTGCCGTTCCAGTGGGCCGTGGCGGGCTGCCCCTCAGCCCAGCCGACCGCCCACGCGCTGGTGGGCGAGACGGCCGTGATCGCGCGGGGCTTGATCCCGATCGGGGTGTCGGCCCAGGCCGTGCCGTTCCAGCGCTTGGCCGCCGAACTGCTGACCACCCATGCGCTGCCGGGGCCCGCGGTGGCGATGTCGCTGGGCTGGAAGCTCAGCGGGACCTTGAACGTCTTCCAGGCCGTGCCGTTCCATTGCAGCACGGCGTGGGAATCGCCCGAGGTGTTGAGCTGGGCGGCCAGCCACAGGTTCGACGCCGACGTGGCCGCGGCGGCGTTGAAGCGGTACGGGGCGGCGGCCGCCGGCAGTGTCACGTTGCTCCAGGTGCTGCCGGTCAGGCGCTGGAGGATCGGCTTGTAGACGCCGCTCGCCTGCCGGCCTCCGGCGGCCCACATGGTGCCGTCGGGTGCCGCGGCGAGACCACTGAGGCTGGTGCCGGTGTCGGCCGTGGGGCTGCTCTGGACGATGGGCCACGTCGTCCCATCGGCCGCCCCAACGGACGACGCGCGGTGCTCGCCGGGGCTCGCCGCGGTGATCCCGGCGGCGGCGATCGCACCCAGGGCGAGGGTGGTCCCCGCGAACACGGCGAGCCTGCTACTTCTCTTCACCCGATACCTTTTCAGTCGAAATGATCTTGATAGCGGCACACCGTAACAGTCGGCCGCCGTCGGCATCCGGGCTTTAATGATCTTCGCGCGTCCGTTCCGCGGACCCGCGGCCGGGAACGCGCGCGGCCCCGGCCGGGGCTGGGAGGAACAGCGCCGGCCGGGGCCTTCGGGGGCGGTCAGCCCTCGGTGATGGCGTTGAGGCGCTCGATCGCCTCGACGTACTCCTCGATCAGGTCGTAGACCACCTGGGCGGCGGGCTTCACCTGGTTCATCGAGCCGACGATCTGGCCCACCGGGAAGGTGACCAGCTCGCCGTCGCCGGACCGCTGGATCCGGGGCAGGGCGTCGGCGATCAGCATGAACTGCATGGGCATCGGGAGGTAGCCCGGTGAGTTCTCGCTCTCCCACGCCTCGGTCCACGCGGTCTTGAGGAAGCGCGCGGGCTTGCCCGTCCAGGCCCGGGACCGGACGGTGTCGCGGGACGTGGCGTTGAGGAGCTTCGGCAGGGCGCGCTCCGGGGTGTCGGCCTCGTCGACCGTCAGCCAGATCGAGCCCGTCCAGACGCCGTCCGCGCCGAGCGCCATGCCGGCGGCCATCTGGCGGCCCCGGCCGATGCCGCCCGCCGCGAGCACGATGGTGTCCTCGCCGACGGCGTCCACGACCTCGGGGATGAGGACCATCGTGGCGACGTCGCCGGTGTGCCCGCCGGCCTCGGTGCCCTGCGCGACGATGATGTCCACGCCGACCTCGACCTGCTTGCGGGCGTGCCGGGCGTTGGAGGCCAGCCCGGCGACCTTCACGCCGTGCTCGTGCGCCTGCTCGACGACGTCCGCCGGGGGCGGCCCGAGCGCGTTGGCCAGCAGCGCGATCGGATGCTTGAGCGCCACCTCGACCTGCGGCCGCGCGGTCACGTCCGTCCAGCCGAGCAGCGCCTTGCCGGCCTGCTCGCCGCGCGGCTCCACGCCGTGCTCGGCCAGCAGGTTCTCCAGGAACTCCCGGTGCTGCGCCGGGATCATGCCCTGCAGCTTGCCGAGCAGTTCCTCGGCGTCGCCGGCGTCGGCGCCCTCGTACTTGGCGGGCATCACGACGTCCACGCCGTAGGGCTTGCCCCCGACGTGCTCGTCGATCCACTTCAGTTCGAGTTCGAGTTCCTCGGGGGTGAAATGCAGGGCGCCGAGGACGCCCATGCCGCCGGCGCGGCTCACCGCCGCGACCACGTCGCGGCAATGACTGAACGCGAAGATCGGGTACTCGATGCCGAATAGTTCGGTGACTCGTGTCCGCACAGCCTCGACCCTAGGCGCGGATCCGTAAAACTGCAACAGGTTCTAGTTAGGAATCTCATCCCGGAAGCATGCATGCACAGCTTCTAGAACACGTATCAGCAAGGAGCTTCGCGCGGGCGAGCCGACGCACGGCGCCACGCCGCGGGCGCGGGCCGAAGGCGGCATGGGGCCCGGAAGGCGCCTGTCAGGGGGCGGCGCTCACCGCGCCAGGAAGATTCGCAGCGAAAGGGGGCGGAGGCGGCACGAAGGCGGCCGGACGCACGCGGCTGACCGCGGGCCCTCCACCCGGCTCGGGCTCGGAGCCGACGGGACGGGCCGCCTCCGAGGTCAGCGGCGTTTCGCGGGGCCCGCGGCCTTGCGCTGCTGGCGCTGGCTGCGGGGCGCCGGACGGCGGGACTCCTGCCCTCCGGCGGAGGGCACGACGGGCGCCGCGGATTCGGTGGGCGCGCCGGACGGCTTGGACGGTCCGGGCGGACCGGACGGCCTGGGCGGGCCGGGCGGGGTCATGTCGCCGAACTTGCCGTCGGGGCGGCGCGGGGCCTCCAGGGGCGGGGCCTCGCGGCGGCCCATGCCGAGGTAGCCGCCGACGAACAGCATGATCAGGCCGAGCAGGACGCCGGTGGCGGGGATGTAGCTGCGCACCATGTCGATCTGCAGGGCGGTGCTGTTCGCCATGTCGACCAGGCCCCTCTGGTCCTTGTCGACGGTGATGAGGTCGGCCTGCGCGACGATCATCGAGCCCCTGCCGTCGGACGTGCGGACGGTGCTGCGGATGTTCTCGCGGTGCTTGACCGGAATGCCCGTGCGCGGGTCGACCCAGACGGTGTTGTAGGCCTCGGTGTACCGGTCGACCTTCTGGGCGCCCGCGTCCTCGGGCAGGCCGAGCATCTTCGCGGGCAGCTTGGCGTCCAGCGCGGCCGTCTTGGTCAGCGGGATCGTCTGGGTGAACCGGTACGTCGTCAGCCCGTGGACCTTCTCGACGGCGTTGAACTGCATCGGCGCCGTCTGCCGGGTCGTCATGTCGTAGAAGGGGTAGTCCTTCTTCTGGACGTTCGCGAGGGGGAACAGCAGCCCGTATCCGGACATCCGGACGCCGTTGTCTCCGTCGACGTTGGCCCCGCAGCAGTTGGTCAGGACGCCCGTCCGGCGGTCGAAGGCGATGCGGTAGCCCTGAATCTGGACGGGCTTGTCCGGCTTCTCCTGGTTGTAGATGTTGGTGGTGGAGTCCCAGACGGCGATGTCGTCGTTGCCCTCGTTGGCGCGGACGTCCCCGCGGACGGTGTTCTTGGCCAGCAGGGTGACGCCGGTCTTGAGCTTGAGGTCGGCCTCGTCGAAGTACGTGGAGCCCTTCGACTCCAGGCTCGTCACCTGGTAGCGATTCAGGGGCGCGACGACCACCTGGTCGGCCACGTAGAAGCGGACGAGGGGCGCGAGCGTGAGGAAGAACGCGCCAAGGCCGATCAGGACCAGGCCGACCGGTCGCCGCATGAACACCTCCGGGGCTGCCGTCGCTCGCACGGCGGGCGGGGGCCTCGCCGAGCCGTCGGGCCCCACCTCCAGCATGTCCGGGTCACCCTACCGGACCGCCGTACTGGTCGGTAAGCTCCCCGTTACCTTGCGGGCGCCCGATCGGCGGGACGACCGGGCTGGACGACACGGACGGTGAGGTGGCGATGGCGGCGGCGCCCCCCAGGCGGGACGGAGCGCGTCCCGAGCACGGGCACCGGGCCACGCTGGCGCGTTCGGTCCGGCTGCTGAGCGCCTTCCGGCGCGAGCAGAGCGAACCGGAGTACTTCTACGACCTGATGGCGCGCGACACCGTCGCCCAGCTCGGCGGGTACGCCGACCTGGCGGGGGCGACCGTCGTCGACGTGGGGACGGGCTCCGGGTTCTTCGCCCGCGCGCTGACGGCGGCGGGAGCACGCTGCACGGGCATCGACCACGACCTCTCCGAACTGACCGCGCACGCCGTCGACGTGCCCAACACGCTCGTGGGGAGCGCGCTGGCCCTCCCGTTCCGGACGGGGTCGGTCGACGTGTGCTTCTCGTCGAACGTCCTGGAGCACGTCCCCGCGCCCTGGCGCATGGCCGACGAGATGGTCCGGGTCACCAGGCCCGGCGGGACGGTCTTCCTGTCGTTCACCAACTGGCTGTCCCCTTGGGGCGGCCACGAGACGTCCCCCTGGCACTACCTCGGCGGCGACCGGGCCGCGCGGCGGTACGAGCGCCGGAACGGGTTCCCGCCGAAGAACCGGTTCGGGCTGGGCCTGCATCCGGTGTCGGTGGCGTCGGCGCTCAGGTGGGCCCGCGGGAACGACCAGGTGACCGTCCTGGACGCGCTGCCCCGCTACCACCCGCGCTGGGCGGAGGCCGTCGTACGCGTCCCGGGCCTGCGCGAGGTCGCCACCTGGAACCTCGTCCTGGTGCTCAGGAAGCACGGCGTGCTCGGGGGGCACGGCCCGTGAGACCCGCCGCGCAGGCGGCCCGGCCTGCGGCGCCGCCCATATCGGGGCACCAGGACACCCTGGACGGCCTCCGGGCCGTGGCGGCTCTCGTCGTCCTGGTCTTCCACGTCGCGAGCGCGGCCGGTTCGATCACCAACCCGAACGGCGCCCGGTGGCTGTTCAACGGCGGCCAGGTCGGCGTGCCCATCTTCTTCGCGCTCTCGGGGCTGCTGCTCTACCGCCCGTGGGCGGCGGCCGTCCTGGACGGGCGGCCCGCCCCGCGGGCGGGCGAGTACCTGCGCAGGCGCGTGTTCCGCATCCTGCCCGCGTACTGGGCCGTGGTCGCGGTCTTCATGGTCACCGCCGGGCGCGACCACATCGGCGACCCGCTGACCTGGGCTTCGCTGCTCACCCTGACGCAGACCTACCTGCCCGACCCGTGGTGGAACGGCGACCTCGGGCCCGCGCAGCTCGGGCAGATGTGGAGCCTCGTCGTCGAGGCCGGCTGGTACGTCCTGCTCCCGTTCACCGCGGCCGCCCTCTCCTGGTACGCGCGCCGGACGCGCAGCCACGACGCCGGCGTCCGCGCCCGGCGGCTCCTCGTCGGGATCGGCGTGTACGCGGCGCTGTCGTTGCCGTGGACCGCCCTCATGTTCGTCCCGGAGCGGCACACCGGGATGGGGGTCTGGCTGCCGCGGTACCTCGCCTGGTTCGCGATCGGGATGGCGCTCGCGGTGGTGACGGTGTGGGCGCGGCTGGACGAGCGCCGTCCCGTGGCCGCGGTGTGCCGCGCCGTGTCGGACTCGTGGGCGGCGTGCTGGGTCGCGGCGGCGATGCTGTACGTGGTGGCGGCGACGCCCGCCGCCGGGCCGCTCAGCCTCCAGACGCCGGACGCCTTCTGGACGTCCCTGCTGCACGTGGTCGTGTTCGGGCTGTGCGCCGCGGCGCTCGTGGCGCCGGTGGCGCTGGCTCCGGCGGACCACCAGGCGCTCGGCGCGATCCTGGGGAACCCGGTGATGCGGTTCCTCGGCAGGATCTCCTACGGCGTGTTCCTCTGGCAGCTCCTGATCATCGTCGCCTGGTACGACGCGACCGGCCGCGGTTTCCGGGGGAACGTCGTGACGGATCTGCCGCTGATGGCTGCGGCGACCATCGCAGCGGGGGCCCTGACCCACTATCTGGTGGAGTGGCCGGTGCAGCGGCTGACCCGGCGCCGGGCCCCGTCCCGCCCGGCGGACCCTGACCGGGCGCCGTCCAGCTGAGCGAGATCCGGCCGCCGGAGCCGCCTGGCGGCTTCGGGCGCCACAGCTCGACCGCGAGCCGCCCGACGATCACGAGCCCGAGCAGCTGCGGGGCGAGGTCGCCGAGCGGGCCGGACGGGGCCGCCGGGTTGTCGAGCAGGTCGAGCCGGACGCCGGCGGCGAGGCAGCCCGCCCCGGCGAGCATGGCGAGCGCGACCGGCCACGGCGAGGCGAGGGCGCGGGGCACGGCGGAGCGGCGGGTGCGGGCCCAGCCGCAGACGGCCGCCACGGCGACCGTGACGGCGAGGCCGGGCACCCCGGCGATCCAGCCGCCGAGCGCGGCGGCGAGGCCGATCGCCGCCCACGCCGGCCAGCCCGTCCCGGCGACGAGGGCACGGGGCTCCGGGCGGCGCCGGTCGCCGCGGCCCGGCCAGACGGCGACCAGCAGCAGGACGAGCAGCAGGCTGAGGCCCGCGACGACGGCGATCCGCTGCGCACGGTCGGGGGTGTAGGCCAGCTCGACGACGCCGCTGGTGCCCTTCGGGACGGCCCAGCCCTGCTTCCAGCCGTCGAGGCGGACGGCCCGCAGTTCGGTGCCGCCCACGGTCGCGCGCCAGCCGGCGTTGAAGTTCTCGTTCACCGTGAGGAAGGAGGAGGCGGCGGCGTCCACCTCCAGCCTGCGCGTGCCGGACCCCCAGCTGAGCACCTTGACCTCCTGCGGCGGCCGGGCCGCCGCGGCCTCGCCCGGCTTCGCGCCGACCGTCACCGTGTCGAGGCGGTAGGGGTCGAACGGCGTGGACGCCAGCCGGTTCCGGCCCGCCTGGAGCGCGGCCGGCGTGCACGCGCCGAACCGGAGCGGCCGGCCCGCGAGCAGGTCGCCGAGCGTGCCGGTCGCCCTGGTCTGGACGGCGGCGCCGCCGATCCGGAGCTTCGGGCCGTACCCGCACTGCAGCCGCAGCGGGAGGGCGCGGACGTCGGGGATCGGCTTGACGCCGGGAATGACGAGGTCGGTCACCTGGATGGGCTGGGCCTGGCGCTCCCGGAAGAAGGTGAACGTGACCCGGTCGGTCGTCATCGGGGCGAAGGTCAGCCTGCCCTGGGCGTCGGACAGCCCTTCCCGGGTCTGGCCGTTCTCCCCCTCGACCCGGACGCGCATCGGCCCCGACGCGGTGGGCGGACGGGTGACGGTGACGGCCGCCAGCCGCTTGCGGCCCTTCCAGCGGACGGTGTACGTGGGCGCCTCGTCCCGCTCCCCCGCGATCCAGGCCGTCTGCGGATCGCCGTCGAAACCCGACCTCGGCTGGTCGGCGGGGTGATCGGCCAGGACCGAGCTGGCGGCGACGGCCGGCTGCCCGCGGACGGCGGTGAACCGTTCGACGAGCCGCCGGTCGGTGAGCACGGCCGTCCCGGTGACGGCGGCCTTGCCCGGGGCGGCGGCGGTGAACGTCCGGTCGAATCCCGCCTCCTCCTCGTCGCCGGACCCGAGGGACGGCGAGCACACCCAGCGGCGGCTGCCCTTTACGCACTCGCCCGCGGCGCCCTGGGCCCGGCTCATCACGTACGTCGCGGGCCCGTCGACACCGGCGGGCGCGGGCATCGTGAAGGTGCGGGCGGGCCGCACTCCGCCGATCGACAGCTCCGCGACGCCCGCGCGGGCGAAGCCCGGAACGAGCGGCTCGGAGGCCAGCCCGAGGATCCGCAGCCGCACCCAGCGGGTCGGGCCGCCGGGTGCGCGGAGGGGCTGCCCGGTCACGATCGTCTGGACGTCCTGCCGCACCGTCCCGTTCTCGGTCTCGACGGCGACGCGCGAGACGGCGGGGCCGAGGGACCCGTCCTGGAGGAACGCGGCGGTGAGGCTCTGGACCTCACGGGGCCGGTCGAAGTCGACGCGGAGCCACTGCCCGACCGGCCCATTCCAGCCGCCCGTCTTCCAGGCGGTGAACTGGTCGCCGTCGAGCGCCGCGAACGGGGTCGCCTCGGGCTCGCGCGCCTGCGGGACGGCGTCGTCGCCCGCCGCCGACGTGGACGCCGTGACGTCGCGGACGCCGCCGCCGTACGTCACGTGGGTCGCGTAGCGCCTCCAGCCCGTGTCCAGGACGTCGGCGGCCTCGCCCTCGCGGCCGGCGGTCAGCGTGGGGGACGTCTGGTGCAGCTCGCCGAAGTTGCGGCGCAGCAGGCGGGGCGAGTCGGTCACGACCGGGGCGCCCCTGAGGTCGGCGGCGTCGTCGTCCAGCAGGACGGGCCCGTCCGGCAGCGTGCCGCCGTCGGCCATGGCGAGCAGCGACTCCGGCCCTCCGTAGACGCGGACGGGGTTCGCGGCGTCGGCGAGGTTCGCGACGCCGGCGGCTCCGTCGACCTCGTAGACCTCCAGCGCCGGGTACTTCTGGTCGACGGCGGTGACCGCGTCGTCGGCGTCTCCCCCGACGGGCGCGCCGAACGCGGCGACCCTCCGCATGCCGGGCGAGTCGCCGAGCGCCTGGTGGAGGCGGGCGGGCCAGGCTCCGCGCAGGGTCTCGCGCCGCAGGTCGTTCCGCACCAGAACGTACCGGACGCCCATCCGGCCGAGAAAGGCGCTCAGGCCCGGCGACCCCTGCCCGGACCGGACCTGCTGGTCGATCGCGTCCAGCGCGCGCGTGTACCCGGGCGACCCGGCCGGGACGAGCTGCCGGACCCCCCACCGCGCCAGCAGCAGCGGCTGCACGACGTCGTCCATCGGGCGGCCCCACAGGTACTCGCCGAACGGCGCCCCCGGGACGGCCAGCACCCCCTGCCGCCCGGCCCGCGCGTTGATCCACGCCGCGGCGTCCCGCCAGTACCGGGGCACCTCCGTGAACTCGCCCGGCCCGGACAGGCCGTGCGAGGCGGCCGTGACGCCGATGCCGCCGAGCGCGACGGCGGCGGCCACCGGCAGGCCGAGCAGCGACTTCAGCGTCCTGCCGAACGCCGGCTCGGCCCCGCGGCGCAGGCTCCGCACACCGCCCGCCGATCGGCGGGCGGCCGCGACGAGCGCGTGGGCGAGGCCGAGCGCGAGCGGCAGCCGGACGACCGCGTCGAACTTGTGCAGGTTGCGCAGCGGGGCGAGCGGGCCGTCCAGCAGGTCGCGGAGCTGCCCGGCGAACGGGCCCGGCAGGTCGCCGAGGTGCCCCATCGACAGGATCGCCAGCCCGGTGAGCAGCGTGAGCAGCAGGAACGTCCGTTCGGGCAGCAGCCGGCTCAGCAGCCCGGCGAGCCCGAGCGCGGCGGCGAGGCCCGTGCAGACGATCGCCACCGGGCCGAGCGAGAGGCCGTGCCCGACCGGCCACCAGACCTGCCCGTCCACGATGAGGTAGTTGACCCAGCGCTCCGCGCCGCGCAGCACGTTGATGAGGCCGGTCGGCCCGGCCGTCGTCCGCGCCTTCTCGGTGTAGGTCAGCCAGGAGAACCCGTACGTCCCGGTGAGCAGGAGGGGGGCGAGCCACCAGGCGACCGCCGCGCCCGCCGCCACCGACCACCACGCGAGCATCCGCGCCCGGAACGACCCGCGCGGTCGCGTCACCACGTACACGACGGGGACGACCAGCACGGCGACGGTCGCGGTCGCGTTGATGCCGCCGCAGCAGGCGATCGCCAGGCCCGACCTCGCCGCCGCCCTGAGCCGCCCGGTCTCCCCGGACGCGGCGCCGACCAGCGGCAGGACGATCCAGGGCAGCATCGCGACCGGCAGGTACTCCGAGGAGATCTGCCCGAGCGTGGCCAGCCCGTTCGGGGCCAGCGCGTAGGCCATCGCCGCGAACAGGCGGGCGCCCTGCCCGTCCCCGCCGGCGCCTTCGCCGGCGCCGAAGCCGAGACGCCCCGCGAGCCGCCAGGTGCCGACGAACGCCAAGCACATCAGCAGCGCCAGCCAGAACCGCTGGGTGATCCACGCGGGCATCCCGACGACGTCGCCGAGCGCGAAGAACGGGCCCATCGGGAACAGGTAGCCGACGGCCTGGTTCTGGAGCTGGCCGAACTGCTCGGGGTCCCACAGGTGCAGGGCGCGGCCGAGGAACCCGAGCGGGTTCACCGCCATGTCGATCTTGGTGTCGGCCAGGATCGCGCCGGGCCGGGTGCCGAACGCGAGCGCGGTCAGCGCGAGGCAGCACGCGAGGACGCGCAGCCGCTCCCGCACCCGGCCCGCGACGTCCGGGCCGTCCGGCACGGGTCGGCGGGACGCGCCGGCGCGAGGCGGATTCGCCTCTCCCACGGCCATGCTCGCCCCCTGCCCCTCTCTGCCCTTCCCCGGGTCCCTGTGCTCCCCCGGGCGTCAGCCAGGGTGTCCGTCACCGTACCTTCGGTCGCCCTGCGCGCCGGCCGGATCGGCCCGGACGGCGGAGGTGATGAGGCCCCGCATCCGGGCGGTGGTGCGCGCCCAGTCGAACTCTGCCGCCCACCTCTGACATTCCGTGGCGACACGGTCGCGTTCCGTGCGATCGCCCAGGTCCTTGAGGGCGCGCCGGACGACGTCGGCCTGGTCGTCGCCCTCGCGGACGAGCCATCCGGTGGCCCCGTCGCGGACGGCGTCGCGCAGGCCGTCGACGTCGTGCGCGACGGTCGGGACGCCGAGCGCCGCGGCCTCGATGACGCTGAGGCCCCAGCCCTCGCCCTGGGATGTGCTGAGGTGCAGATCGGCACGGGCGACCAGGGCCGCCTTCACGTTCTCGGGGACGTAGCCGTGCGCGATGACGACCTTCTCCAAGCCGCGGGCTCTGATCCCGGCCGTGAGAGCGCCCGCCTCGGGGCCGTCCCCGACGATGTGGAGCCTCAGTCCGGGATGCGTCTCGCGAAGGGCCCCCGCGAGATCGAGGAGCAGAGAAAGTCGCTTGTGCGGGACGAGCCGGGTCACGCAGACCAGATCGGGGTCCCCGGCCGGCTCCGAGACCGCGCCGTCGGGTTCGGCGACCACCGTTCCGTTGGGGACGACGTGGGTCGGCCCAGTCCAGCCCAGTCGCTCCCTCACGGCGCGCTCCGTGGACGGCGAGACGACCACGACCGCATGGCGCCGGTACGTCCAGCGGCTCACCGGCCCCTCCAGGACTTGGCCGACCCATGCGAGCCATCCGGGGAAGTACAGGCCGAACTGAGCGTCGTGCACATGGTGGATGACGCAGAACACCGGGACGCGGCGCGGCACGACCCAAGGCGTGAAGAAAGGGATGCCGTTCTGGCAGTCGACGACCGCGTCGAAGCGCCGCCGCCCGAGGCGGAAACCCAGCATCCACAACAGGACGAGCGGGTAGACGGTGAAACGGCCGCCGAGACGCACGAACTCCACGTCCTCGACCCGCTCCCGGCGTTTCTGGCCCGGCGCCCTGCTCGTCACGTAATGGACGCGGGCTCCTCCACCGGCGAACCGGCGCGCCAGTTCCCAGGCGTAGCGTTCGGCGCCGCCCGCAGAGGGATGCCATGGATCCCGCCAGTTGACGACCGCCAGCCGCAGGTTCTCGCTCATCCCGTCTTCGCGCGCGACGTGGGAACGTTCTCTGCCAGTGCGACCGCGTTCGACAGGGCGATGGGCTCCGACAGGGCGACCTGCACCGGACCCGGCTCACCGAACACCGCCCGCAGCGGCACGACCGGGATGTTCGGCCTCACCGGAATGACGGGCAACCTGACTCCGGCGCGCGCGCGGATCCGGGCCAGGTCGAGCAGGCATCGCAACGAATGCCGCCGGACCGAGAACGTCGATCCCGGACGGTCACGCCAGATCACCGGGATGTCCGTCACGGACGCTCCGCGCCGCACGCAGTGGGCGAGGAGTTCGACGTCGAACGAGAAGCCCGACGTGCGCAGGTCCGCCGCCGCGGCCCGTCCCAGCGGGCCGTAGAAGAACTTGAACCCGCACTGGGTGTCGGGGATGCCGCCCACGAGGTCGCGGACGATCCGGTTGAAGATGATGGCGCCGAGGCGCCTGACGGGCAGCGCGTACCCCTGGACGACCGACCGACCGTGGCGCCTTGACCCGACCACGACCGGGCGGCCCTCGCGCAGCAGGACGATGGCTTCGTCCAGCGCGGCGAGGTCTGTTGCCATATCGGCGTCCATGAAGCCCACGTAAGGGGCCCGTGTCGCGAGCAGTCCGGCGCGGACCGCCGCTCCCTTTCCCCGGCGCTCGCAGCGCACCAGCCGGACGGGGACCGGCCCGTCCCAGGACTCGACGATGCCGGCCGTCCCGTCGGTGCTGGCGTTGTCGACGACGATGACCTCGGCCCGCGCCGCAAGGCCCGCGAGCTTGTCGCACAGCAGATCCAGTCCCGCCGGAAGCCGGTCGGCCTCGTTGAAGGCGGGAACGACGATCTCCAGAAGTGCGGGCCGGTCACGCCTGATCCCCATCAGGGCCTACACGTCACCGGGAGCCGTAGTTGTACAGCGGCTTGATGACGGGGTCCTTCTGGGAGGCGCTTGCGAGCTGGACCGCGCCGAACGAGGCTCCGGAGGCCAGCAGGACGCCGACGATTGCGGCGATGGCGATGCGCATCAGGGGGTCCTTCGTCGGGGGCGGGGTCCGCGGGGCGTGATACCGCCGAGTAACGGGAAGCTCAGAGTAGTCCTTGAGGCCGTGATTGACCAGAAAACGGCGAGACTCGTCAGCACCCACGCGGCCACCACGGGCGCGACCGGCACCGCGTCCCGGGCCCCGCCCGCGGCCCCCTCGATCCGGTATACGACCAGGTCAGGCCCGCGCAGTACCTCCATGGCCGCGCCGGAGGGGCGGTTGGCCCCCGGCTCCGCGTCCACGACGACGTACCGTACGCCCTCGTCACGCAGCGTCGCCGCGGGCGGTGTTCCGGTCCGTGCCGAGGGCGCGAGCTCGACCGCCCTCGGGTCCTCGGGCGCGACCGTCGTTCCGCCCACGGTGACGGCGTCGTCCACGACGACGCGGCGGTGCAGGTAGCGGGGCATCGGGTCGAGCACCCGGCGCCCGTGGTTCCAGGGGAAGCTCCGGTAGGACGCCCAGGGCAGGACCAGCACATCCCCGGGGGCGGGGTCGCCGTCGATGATCCGCCGTGCGCGCGCCCAGTCGTCCGGGTATCGGACGGACCGCAAATCGCCCGCCGCACCCCACGCCAGCGTCGGCAGCAGGAGGACCGGGACCGCCACCGCGGCGACGGCCGCTCCCGGCCACCGGGCCTGGGCCGCCCGGTCGGCGGCCACCCCCAGCCCCACGGCGACCACGACGGAGAGCGGGGCCGCGAACTGCTGCCCGTCCCGGAGGACGGCGAACCCGGGCCAGAGGTCGATGACGCCTTCGAGGACGGGCGCCGCCACCGCTCCCAGCGCCGCCACGACGAACCCGGCCGCCGCCGCGACGGCCGCGCCCCGCCGCCAGCCGGGCTCCCGGCACCATCCCCAGTAGGCGGCCAGCGCGACCAGCACCACGACCAGCCAGATCGTCGCGATGACCGGTGCCCCGTAGCCCCTCGGCACCGTCTCGCCGTTCCACACCCCGCCGAGCAGGAGCAGGCTGCCGAGCGTTCCGAACGGAGTGTCCGCCCTGGCCGCGAACAGGTCGACGGCCGTCCCGTCCCCCGGCAGGCCCGCGGGGCGCAGGGCCCCGGGGATCAGCCAGGGCAGGCTGAGCACGCCCGCGGCGGCCACGACCCGCAGGCCGGCGCGGAGACGCTCGGCCCCCGGCGGGGTCACGAGGGCGACGGCGAGGGCCGTCATGGCGGAGACCGCCAGGGCCGCGAAACCGCCGATCGCGGCGGGGAGGAGGGCGCGGACGAGACGGCGCCCTCCGCCGGGCCCGTCCGTCCCCGCGGCCGCGGCCACCACCCAGGGCAGGGCCGCGTAGCCGAGGAGGAGCGCCCACTGCCCGAGCAGCAGGCGTTCGGCGACGAACGGGTTCCAGGCGTAGCAGACGCCGGCGGCCAGGCGCGGCAGCAGCCGGGGCGACGGGACCAGCGACGCCGCCGACGTGCACGCCATCACGAAGACCGCCAGCAGGACGAGCTTCTGCACCGCGTCCGCCGGGACGACCGCGGCGAGCGCGGTGACGAACGCGTCGCTCGGCACGTGCCGGGGCACGACCCCGGTCAGCCCGAACGTCAGGCGTGTGAACGCGGGGTCGGGCACGAACACCATGTCGTAGGACAGCACGAAGCCGGGCGCGAGCCCCGGCCCCAGTGCCGCGAGCCCGAGCCCGAGGCCGGTGAGGACGGCCACCAGGTGCCGCGTCCGGTCGGTCAAGCAGTCCGCTCCCGCATGTGAGCCTGGACGCTACCCGACCGGCTCGGGGTCGCGGGGCAGGCCGAGGATCCGCTCGCCGATCACGTTCAGGTTGACCTCGGTGGTGCCGCCGCCGATCGTCATCGCACGGGAGGCGAGCAGGTAGCGGGTCCAGCGGGCGCGCAGGGGATCGCGGCGCCCGCCGGTCAGGGCGCCCTCCTCGCCGAGCAGCGTGAACCCGAACTCGGTGGCCTGCTGACCGTGCTCCATCGCCACCAGCTTGCGGACGTTCGCCGTCGCCCCCGGGTCGGTGCCCGAAAGCCGCTTGAGCGTGGCGCGCAGCCCGAGCAGGTTGAACGCGTGCTCGTCGCAGGCGAGGCGCCCGATCCCGTCGCGGACGACGGGGTCCCCGTCCAGACCGAGTTCCGCCGCGAGGTCGAGCAGCTTGGGCAGGTCGCCGCCGAGCTGGAAGCTGCTCGTCAGGCCGACCCGCTCGTTCGCCAGCGTCGTGCGGGCCACGCGCCAGCCCTCGTTGACCGGGCCGACGACGAGGTCGTCCGGCACGAACACCCCGTCGAGGAAGACCTCGTTGAACACGGCGTCGCCGGTGCACTCGCGCAGCGGGCGGACCTCGATGCCGGGCGAGGCCATGTCGACGAGGAAGTAGGTGATCCCCTCGTGCTTGGGACGGTCCGGATCGGTGCGCGCGACGCAGATCCCCCACTGCGCCTCGCGGGCCAGCGACGTCCAGATCTTCTGCCCGGTGATCGTCCAGCCGCCCTCGGCGCGCTCGGCGCGGGTCCGCAGCCCGGCGAGGTCGGAGCCCGCGCCCGGCTCGGAGAACAGCTGACACCAGATGATCTCGCCGCGCAGCGTCGGCGGCAGGAACCGCCCCTGCTGCGCGGCAGTCCCGTACTGGACCAGCGAGGGCACGACCCATGCCGCGATCATCAGCGGCACCGGCCGCACCTTCGCGGCGCCGAGCTCCTGCTGGATCACGATCTGTTCGAGGGGACCGGCGTCCCGTCCCCAGGGCTCCGGCAGGTGCGGCGTCACCCAGCCGCCCTCGGCCATCGCGGCGCGCTGTTCGAGCGGCTCCATCGCGGCCAGCTCGGCGACGCGGGCGCGGATGTCCTCGCGGACCGGTGCCGCGTCCTCGGCCAGTTCGATGCTCATCGGGCGCCGGACGCCCCTGACCGCAAGCGCGGCGACCTCCGCGCGGTGCGTGCCGGCCCGTCCCAGGAGCGCGCGGAGGGTGAGGGCCCGCCGGTAGAGAAGGTGGGCATCGTGCTCGTAGGTGTAACCGACGCCCCCATGGATCTGGATGTTGCCTTCGGCGCAGGTGACGGCGGCGTCCGCCGCCAGAGCGGCCGTCACTCCCACGGCGTAGGCGCGCTGGTCTTCTGGCTCGTCCAGAGCGCGCGCGGCGTCCCACACCGCCGCCCTGGCGCGCTCAACGGCGATGAGCATCCGCGCGCACTTGTGCTTGACGCCTTGGAACTGGCCGATCGGACGGCCGAACTGCTCGCGCAGCTTCGCGTACGCGACGGCGTCGTCCAGGGCACGTCCTGCCACGCCGCATGCCTCGGCCCCGAGGAGGACGGCCGCGAGAGCGTGCACGTCCACGCCGCTGACGAAGCACTCGTCCGGAAGGGACACGCCCTCGACCGTGACCGATCCCACCGGACGGGTGATGTCGAGGGACTCCAGCGGCTCGACGGTGACCTCGTCCCGCCCCAGGACGACCCACCGGCCACCGGCCGGGAGGACGAAGAGGTCGGCCAGCGGGGCGCCCAGCACCGGCTGCACCGTCCCGGAGACGGTGGAGCCGTTCGTGGCGAGGCCGCCGGAAAGCCCGACCGCCGCTTTCCGGGCCCCCGCGACGAGCCCGCGCACGTCCGCCCCGGCCGCGTGCAGGATCGCGGAGGCGAGCACGGTCGGCGCATACGGGCCGGGAGCGAGCACCCGTCCCAGCTCCTCCAGCGCAACGGCCTGCTCCAGGATCCCGAAGCCCTCGCCGCCCACGTCCTCGGGCAGGTGCAGGCCGAGGAGCCCCTGTTCGGCGAGCGCGGGCCAGAAGCCCGCGTCCGCGTCCCGGACGGCCTCCCGCGTGACGGCCCGCTCGGCGAAGCCGCGCACCGACGCCGCCAGCGCCTCGTGTTCCTCGGTCAGCCCGATGGCCATGGCCACACCTTTCTCAGGGGTGGCCCAGCGTATGAGAACGGGATTCGGTTGTCAGGAGGCGATCGGTCGGGAGGCCGTCGGTCAGGAGGCGATCTTGAGCTGTCCGAGGAACCGGTTGACGTCCGGCCACTGCTTGCGGTGCGTGTTCGGCATCGACGCGAACACCACCGCCGGCGCCTTCCGGCCGGTGTCGACGACCGCCACGACGACGATCTCACCCGTCGCGCGCACCCCGGAACGCTTGTAGGTGAGGTACGAGGCGACCAGCCAGCCCTTGTGCCCGTCCACGTTCAGCGCCTGCGACGCCAGGGGCGCCGACTTGTGGGGGAACGCGTAGTACTGCGCCTCGTAGCCCTTCGCGGCCATGCCGGCCACGGCCTTCACGCTGTCCGGCCCCTGGTAGGCGCTCTGCAGGGTCGGGATCAGCGTGCCGGTGAGGAGCTGCCCGTACCAGAACCGTCCCGCGTGCCGCTCGGTCAGGAGGATCTGCTGCCCCGACCATCCCGGCGTGCCCAGCTTGTTCTTCTTGGTGGGCACCTGCCAGGGGGCGGCCAGCCGCGGATACGACAGCCCGGAGTGGGCGTCGTTGACCCGCCCGAGCATCCGGCTCGGCTTCCCGGCGAACGTCGCGAGGCGCTTGTCCGG
This sequence comes from Actinomadura citrea, assembly GCF_013409045.1. Classification (NCBI taxonomy): domain Bacteria; kingdom Bacillati; phylum Actinomycetota; class Actinomycetes; order Streptosporangiales; family Thermomonosporaceae; genus Actinomadura; species Actinomadura citrea. The sequence continues at coordinate 7,886,698 of NZ_JACCBT010000001.1, forward strand.
CGGCATCTCCGCCTGCGCCGCCTCGGACTGCTCCGCCGCGGCCCGCCGGTCGGCGTTGCCGGACGTGTCGGAGGTGTCGCCGGGCTCGTCGCCGCCGCTCTTCATGAAGTAGACGCCGCCGGCCGCGAGGAGCGCGACCACCAGCAGGCCGACCCCGCCGAACAGCACGAGCCGGGAGCGTCCGCCGCGCTCGTCCAGGACGTCGCGCTGCGGCTTCGGCGAGCCGCCGAGCTTGGCGTCCGCGGCGTCCTCGTCGGCCATCCAGTCGGGCATCTGCCAGTTGCCGCTGCTCGGCTTGCCGGGCTTCGCCGGCTGCCCGGACCCGGTGGGGACGGCCGGGACGTACCTGTCGTCGGCGTCACCGTCGTCGGCGCCCTCGTCGAAGAGCGACCCCTCCCACTGGGGCGCCTCCTCGGCCACGGGCGCCACCTTGACGTCCTCGGGGTCCGGCTCCTCGCCCGCCGCGGTCTCCCGGCGCCCGGTCTCGACCTTGCCCCAGACGTCGTGCGTCCCGGCGCCCTCGCCGGACGCGGAGAAGTCGGTGCGGCCCGTCGGCGGGGGCACCGGCACCTCCGGCACCTTCGGCTCGGGGAAGGCCGCCTGCGGCCCGGTCGCACCGTCCGCGCCGTCCCGCGGCTCGCTCTCGCTCATTTCGGTCCAGCGCACACTGCGCTCCCCCTGATCGGACATGCGGCACACGTTACGCCAAGATCACTCATGCCGTTCCGGCCGGTCATCACGCTCAGGACACATCTTCTCATCGCCTCGGTGGCGGCGTCCCCGCCGCCTCACCCGGGACTCGTCAGGCCCGCCTCGGCCGACGGGTCGTCGGCCAGGCGTTCCCGTGCCAGCAGCGTCCCGCCGGCCACCGCGCCGGGCATCGCGAGCACCGCGCCCAGCGGGATGAGAAACACCACAAAGGTCGCCGCGCCGAACCCGACGGCGAGCGGGCGGTGCGCCTTCAGCCGCGTGAACCGGTCCCGGCGCCGCAGCCCGCGCCGCTCCAGCGCGATCGACGTCAGCTCGCCCGCGAGGAAGTAGCCCGACACCAGCGCCGCGACCACCGGCACGACCGTCTGCCCCACCACCGGCAGGAAGCCGCAGGCGAAGAACACGATCGCGAACACCAGCGCCACGGCCCCGAGGATCAGCGCGTCCTTGACCGCCCGCCCGATCTGGACCAGCAGCGGGACGTCCGGCTCCGGCGGCGCGCCGCCCTGCGACTCCTCCACCCGGACCGCGATGGACTCGTAGAACGGGTCGCCCACCAGCAGCGTCATCGCCGTGAACGTGATGATCGCGAAGAACAGGGCCGACCCGTACAGCGCGATCCCGGCCACGACCCGCACCGACGTCCGCGCCGCGTCCGACCAGCCGTCGGCGAACCCCGTCACCCATCCGGCCAGGTCGTCGATCCGGTACGCCAGGAATACCAGCGCCGCGGCGTACACCGCCAGGACGATCAGTGCGGGGATCAGCCCGAAGAGCCACTGGGCCGGGTGCCGCGCCACCCATCCGATGCCGCGCAGCAGGTAGCCCACGCCGTTGAAGAAGTCCTTGAACGCGGACGGCCGCTGCCGCGGCTGCGGGCCCGGCTGCGCGGGGCCCGACTGCTGCGCGGGGCTGGGCTGCCGGGGGGCCGGCTGGGGACTGGGCGGCGGGCCCGGCTGCGGCGGGCCGGTCCAGGCACCCGGCCGGTCGGGCGGTCCGTACGGTTGGCTCACGCACCCTGACCCTATAGGGCAGGCAGCCCCACAAGGCGGACAGAACGGTCCCACACCGCCCGCCGCAGCTCCGGATCCTTCAAGGCCTCGACCGTCGGCAGCATCCCTGCGCCCGGCGCCGAGGTGTAGTAGCCGCCGCTGCGCCCCTCGAACTCCTCGTCCAGCGCGAGCCGCAACGCCATCCGCGCCCCCTGCGCCGGGGTCCGCATCACCGGGGTGTGCGAGAACAGGGCCATCACGCGCTCGGTCCCGCGGACGTCCCTGCCCAGACTCGTCGCGACGAAGCCCGGGCAGACCGCGTTCGCCGTGACGCCGCTGCCCTCCATCCGCCTGGCCAGTTCCTGCGCGAACAGGATGTTGAGCAGCTTCGACCGCCCGTACACGCGCAGCGCCCCGGCCGGGCCGTACGATCCGGGCTCGGCCATCCGCTCGACGTCGAGCCGGTCCGAGAACCGGTGCGCCTCCGACGCCACGACGACCACCCGCGACGGCGCGCCCTTCTCCAGCAGCCCCAGCAGCAGATTCGTCAGCAGGAACGGCCCCAGGTGGTTCGTCGCGATCACGCGGTCGTACCCGTCCGCGCTGACCTTGGCCCGCAGCAGGTACACGCCCGCGTTGTCGACCAGCACGTCCAGCCGGTCGAACCGCTCCTCCAGCGACGCCGCCACCCGCCGGACGTCCATCTGCACCGACAGGTCCCCGATGAACGTCTCGACCCGCGCGCCCGGCACGTCCGCCGTCAGCTCCTCCACGGTCGCCGCGGCGCGCAGCTCGTTCCGGCAGACGATCCCCACCAGCATCCCCGCCCGGGCCAGCCCCCGTGCGATCTCCTTTCCGATCCCGGACGTCCCCCCGGTGACGATCGCGATCCTGCGCTCCATCCCCCCACCGAACCACCCCCCGCACCCCCGGGCAACAACGCGGCGCCCCTGGCACCGAAGTGGAACACGTTCTACTATTCCGGCATGAGGTTCACCTACGCCGAGGCCATGACGGATCCGTCGTTCTACCTCCCGCTGGCCAAGGCCGCCGAGGAGGCCGGGTACACGAGCATGTCGGTCGCCGACTCGCTGGTGTACCCGAAGGAGTCGGACTCGGTGTATCCGTACACCGCGGACGGGAACCGGGAGTTCCTGGAGGACAAGCCCTTCATCGAGACGTTCACACTGATCGCGGCCATGGGGGCGGTGACCACCCGGCTGCGGTTCACGCCGTTCGTGCTCAAACTGCCGGTGCGTCCCCCCGTCCTGGTGGCGAAGCAGGCGACGTCGATCGCGTGCCTGACCGGCGGGCGGCTCGGCCTCGGCGTCGGGCTCAGCCCCTGGCGCGAGGACTTCGAGGTGATGGGCGTCCCGTGGGAGCGGCGCGGCAGGCGGATGGACGAGGCCATCGACATCGTCCGGGGGCTGAGCGGCGGCGAGTACTTCGAGTACCACGGCGAGCACTTCGACGTCCCGGCGATCAAGATCTGCCCGGCGCGCCCCTTCCCGATCCTGGTCGGCGGGCACAGCGAGGCCGCGCTGCGCCGCGCCGTCGTGCGCGGGGACGGCTGGATGCACGCGGGCGGCGGCGACGACCTGGACGACCTGCTGGCCCGGCTGGACCGGATCCGCGAGGCGGAGGGCAAGGCCGGCGACCCCTTCGAGGTGCACGTGATCTCGATGGACGCCTACACGCCCGACGGCGTGCGGCGGCTGGAGGACAGGGGCGTCACCGACGTGATCGTCGGCTTCCGGATGCCCTACGCCAAGGGTCCCGACACCGAGCCGCTGGACAAGAAGATCGAGCACCTCGAACGGTTCGCCGAGACCGTCATCGCCAAGACCGCCTCCTGACCCCGAAACGAGAACACGTTACAGTGGATGCCATCGCCTGGGACGCCCCCGACTCCGACCACCCGGCCCGCCGCGCCGCCCGCGCCTCCATGACCGCCGTCGCCGAGGGCCGCAAGGACGAGTGGCTGGCCCTGTTCGCCCCGGACGCCCTCATCGAGGACCCGGTCGGCCCGTCCTTCCTCGACCCGGAGGGCGCGGGCCACCGGGGCCCGGACGGCATCGAGAACTTCTGGAGCTCCTTCATCTCCACGATCGCCGGCTTCCGCTTCCGCGTCGCCGACTCCTTCGCCAACGGCCCCTGCTGCGCCAACGTCGCGACGATCACGACCACGACGCCCGACGGCGCCACGATGACCATCGACTGCGTCCTCGTCTACACGGTGGACGACGCCGGCAAGATCACGTCCCTGCGCGCCCACTGGGAGCCCGACCGAGCCATGGCCACCCTCACCACGCCGTGATCCTGCCGGCACCGGTCAGCGGCGGCCTCCGGACCGTCGTTGCGCATGGAAGCGATGGTCGCGCCGGACCAGGTCACCGATCCTGTGCCGGGCTTCGTGATCGAGGGTGCCGGCCGTCCTGGAGACCTGGTCCACCAGGGACCGGATTCCAATGCTGACGACGTCGACCCCCGGCTGGCGGCACGTGCCGAGTTCCGCTCGATCGTGCATGACGACGACCGCGGTACGTACGGGGACGGGCGTGCCGCGGGAACGCAGGAACTCCTCCAGCGCTCCGGCGACCTCGCCGACCTGCCGTCCCCAGCTGCGCCCCCGGCGGTCGGCCAGCACGCCCGACTCCACCCGGTTTCCGTAGCGGTCGAACTTCTCGAACCGCCAGTCGTCGCCGGTGACGTGCACCCGTACGCCGCGGCCCTTCACCTCGACCGCCCAGACGCCGCCGGGCCCGACCAGCAGATGGTCGACCTCGCCGCGCCGGTTGGCATAACCGCGGAACAGCGTCCAGTCCCCGCGCAGGGAGCGTTCGAGTTCGGCCGCCACCCGATCCTCGGCGTCGACGCCGGCCTGCTGCTGCGCACGCCGGTGCATGACCGTCGGGTCGGCCACCGGCGCGGTCCGCTGCAGGGCCTGCAGTTCACGGGCGTCCCTGAGCCACCTGCCCAACTGCCACCATCGGCGTGCGGCCCGCTGCCGGCGGCGCAGGGCGTCCACGGCCCGGGCGTGATCGGCGATGTGGTCTCGCTGGCGGGCCAGCGCCGCGTCGGTCTCCTGAAGTTGAGCCCCCGGATGGTCTGACAGCACTTCGATCCGCATTGACCAAAGATACTGCGAACTGCGAAGTAGGCCCGACTTCCGAAGAAACTCACCGGCCGTTGCAGAACAATCTTGTCCCATTTCGGCCAGTTATGGGCGTTGGTTGTCACCTTTTCGTTCATTCTGGCGGGCGGTTCCGCGACCTTATCGTCGGGGCTCGTCCCCGGCGGGAGACCGGGGAGAAGGGGGTTGGGATGAATCCTTCGACCAAGCCGCAGACTCTGATCGGCAAGTACCTGGTACGCGAGACCGATCGGACGAAATGGGGCGACGGCGAGTACGCGCCGCAACAGAACTTCCTTGGCGATCTGTCCGGGAACACGGTCGACCACTTCGTCAACGGAGTGGCGTACTTCAAGGCGCTCGAAGGCGAGATCGAGGCCCTGTGCGCGTCCAACGCCAAGGGCCGGTACCTGTACTTGACCGCGTGGTGGCTCGGCCTGGCCAAACTGCCCGCCGACACCGAGATCCAGGCCTTCGGTGAGTTCGGCAGCACCGTCGTCCAGCAATTCCCGGTGCTGAAGGATCTGACGCGACCGGTGCGGGTCGGCGCGGAATACCCGCCGCTGACGCTCCCGAGCGGCGCGCTTCTCTCCAGGCGCCTGGAAGAACTGCACAAGTCCGGCGCCGATGTGCGGATCCTCGCCTGGGTGTCGCCGTTCGCCGCCCGGTACGCCGTCCCCGATCTCGGGGGGATCCGCATCGTCAACGCGCAGACGCTGCTCAGCGTCGCCGAGATGCGCAGCCGCTTCGGCGAGCAGGACGCCGGCAAGGTGATGGTCAACCTGACCGCGCACCCGCTGGGCGCTGTCCACTGCAAGCTGGTGGTGGCCGGCGACCACAAGTCCACGCGCGCCTTCACAGGCGGCATCGACCCGGTCATGGACCGGACGGCCCCGACCTGGCACGACCTCGCGGTGCGGGTCACCGGGCCCGCGGCCACGGCGGTCCACCGCTTCTTCCAGCAGATGTGGGCCGAGAACCTCAGGCTGCCGGCCGAGGACTTCCTGGTCGACCACCACCCGATCGCATCGCGGCTCAAGACGGCCGCGCCGGTCCCCGACCCGCCGGAACCACCGCGCGGGGACGGCACCGGAGCCCACGTCCAGGTGCTGCGGACCGTGCCGCAGATGCGGTTCTCCTCGTCCGGCCCGGAGTGGCTCTACGACAAGAGCTCGGTGGTGCGGGCACTCATCACCGCCGGCGTCGGCTTCAGAAAGGAACCGGTCAGTTTCGCGCCGGACGGTCTCTTCGAGTTCAAGGTGGCGCTGGAGAAGGCGATCGGCCAGGCCGAGAAGTACATCTTCATCGCGGACCAGGCGTTCAGCAGCGAAGAGATCATGGGCTGGATCAACGCCCGGATGCTGGCGAAACCGGATCTCAAGGTGATCCTGCTGCACGGCGGAGACCCCGCCGACCCTCCGAGCGGCGACATGCCGGAGGCGGTCAACGGGCACCTGATCCCGCACGTGCCCACGGTCCTCTTCGGCGGGCCCAGCGGCCTGCGGGGCGTGGAGATCTACGGCTGGCCCGGCACGACGGTGCACTGCAAGGTGACGATCATCGATGATGTCTTCTGCGTCGTGGGCTCGGCCAACGCGATGCGGCGCAGCCTCTACACCGACACCGAACTGTCCGTCGCGGTCCTGGACGCCACGGACACCGGCCTCGTCCGCCGCCTGCGCCGCGACCTGTGGGCCAAGTACTGCGGGATGACCCTGCCGCCGGAGATGCTGCTGGTGGGCGCCACGCAGCCGGGCTACGACGAGCTGCTCGACCTTCACGACTCGCTGTCCCTGTGGTCCCCGACATGGGGCGGCGCGCTCCCGTCCCACGTCAGGCTGCTGCCCGGGATCAAGGGCTTCCACCTGCCGATGCCGGTGACCGTGCCGTACTCGCCGCAGGAGCACGACCGCAAGGACACCGACTCGCGCATGACCTTCTGAGCCTCGCCGCGCCGGTACCGGGGGCGTCCGGCCTGCGGACGTCCCCGGCCGGGCGCGCCCTCGTCCCACCCCTCGCTTGACAGGTCGGGACGTCCACGGGTACAAAACCATCTGGTTATAGAACCGGAAGGTTGACCTAGTGGACACCAGCACTCTGGACACGACGTTCGCCGCCCTGGCCGACCCGACCAGGCGCGCGATCCTGACCCGGCTCACCCAGGGCGACGCCTCGGTGGGCGAACTGTCCGCGCCCTTCGCCATGAGCCAGCCCGCCGTGTCCAAGCACCTGCGCGTCCTGGAACGTGCCGGCCTGGTCTCGCGGGGCCGGGACGCGCAGCGGCGGCCGTGCCGGCTTGAGGCCCGTCCCCTCCGGGAGGCGCTGGACTGGCTCGCGGACTTCCGCCAGTACTGGGAGGAGAGCTACCAGCGGCTCGACGAACTGCTCGCAAGGCTCGAAGAGCAGGAGGACTCGTGACGGCGTGGCCGCCCCGCGGGGCGGGCCTCGTGGTCAGCGCGCCGCCGGGCACCGAGATCCTGCTCAGCAGGACGTTCGACGCGCCCCGCCGGCGGGTGTTCGACGCGTTCACCCGTCCGGCACTGCTCAGGCAGTGGCACGGCGCCCGCGGCTGGACACTCGTCGTCTGCGAGATCGACCTGCGCCCCGGCGGCACCTGGCGCTTCGTCTCCCACGGCCCGGGCGGCGCCGAGATGGGCTACGGCGGCGTCTTCCTCGAGGTGGACGCGCCCGCCAGGCTGGTGCAGAGCGAGATCCGCGACGGCTGGGAGGCCGGCGAGGCCCTGGTCACCACCGTCTTCGACGAGCGGGACGGCCGCACCGCCATGAACATCACCGTTCGCTACCCCACCCGCGAGATACGCGACAGCGTGCTCCGCAGCCCGATGCGGCGCGGCGCGGGCCAGTCCTACGACCGACTCGACGACCTTCTCTCGAAAGGACACCACCCATGACCGAGCCGCAAACCCCGGTAACGCCCGTGCGCCCCGGGATGCTCCTGCTCGAACTCGTCCCGGTGCCCGTCGCCGACATCGACCGGGCCAAGGAGTTCTACACCGCTCTCGGCTTCAACGCCGACGTCGACGTGCGACCCGCGGACGGCGTCCGGTACGTCCAGCTCACACCGCCGGGCTCGGCCTGCTCGATCGCGCTGACGGAGGGCCTGCCGGGAATGGACATGCCGGTCGGGACGCAGCGCGGCCTGCACCTGGTCGTCAGCGACATCGAGCAGGCCAGGTCCGACCTCGTCAAGCGCGGCGCCGACGTGGACCCGGTGGAGGACATGGGCGGCGTCTTCTACGCCCGTTTCGCCGACCCGGACGGGAACACCTGGACCCTCCAGCACATGCCCTGGCGCCCCTGACCCCGCGACGGCGGCCGACCGGGGCTCGCGGGCACCGAGGCCCGGCGCACCGCCTCCGTGAGAAGATCCAGCGCAGTCTGTGCTGGTACTGACCCTGGAGGCGAGGATGTACGCGGTGTCCCTCGGCGGCGACGGCGCGGAGTTGCGACCGCTCGAACCATGGCAGGCCGACGAGTTCCTGGCCCACATCGACCGAGGACGAGACTTCATCGGCCAGTACGTCGGGCTTCCGGACCGCGTCACGGACCTGAGATCCAGCCGCGCGCAACTGCAGGCGTACGCCGACAAGGCCGCGGCCGACCGAGGGCGCATCTACGGCATCTGGGCCGGCAGCCGGCTGGTGGGCGGGGTGCTCTTCGTCACGATGGACGTCGAGCAGGGCACCGCCGAGGCCGGCTGCTGGCTGGAACCGTCGGCCGTGGGCAAGGGCCTGGTGACCAGAGCGGTGCGCACCATCATCGACTGGGCCATCGAAGAGCGCGGCATCCACCGCGTGGAATGGCGGGTCTCGACCGCCAACCAGCCCAGCATCTCCGTCGCCGAGCGGCTGGGGATGACGAAAGACGGCACCCTGCGAGAAAGCTACCTCTACCGCGGAGAACGGCAGGACACCGAGGTCTGGTCAGTGCTCGCCCCAGAGTGGCGAGCGACCAGGCAGGCGTCCTAGAGCCGCTCCGGTCAGCTGCGGTCTTGGGCTATGGTCCAGCGGCCGGACGTCGCGCGGGGTGCCGGGCGGGTTCCGGGGTCGCCTCCGGAGGGGAACACGGCGATCGCGACGTACACGTGCTGGCCCTTGCCGAGGCCCTTGGGCATGGCGCCGGTGACGAACTGGGCGCCACTGGTGGCCAGGGCGTCCGCACGGGTTTCGGTCCACACCCCGGCCGACTGACCGTCCTCCCAGTCGTGGACCTCGAACCGCATCTGGTACTCGTCGCCGGGGCTCATCCCTTCGACGCCGACGATGGCGGTGATGTCCGCCCATGTCGAGAGCGGAGCCACGTAACCGGGATAGCCGTCGGGACGGCCCTTGTCCGGTTCGGAGTGGGAGTCGGCTGGGTCGGCGTGGGTGATGTCCCAGTTGAGGACGGTGAACCGTCCCCATGCCAGAGCCTGGGACCTGGACTTGCCGTAGCTGCTGCGGATGGGCACTTCGTCCTCCTCGCGTGACCCGAGGGCCAGCGCCTTCAGCTCCGCGAGCGAGCCGCGGAAGGCGTTGACGTCGCAGTGGCCCGTGATGCCCGGAACCGAACCGCTGGACGAGTACTGCAGGATCGAGATCGGCTCCCCGCCGTACGGCGTCCACCACGAGGCGGGGACCTTCTGGTAGAGATCGGCCGCGGAGCCGGAGCCGGAGACGTACCGGGACTGCCAGAGCGTGTCGAAGAAGCCGAGATCGGGCCGGCCGTGCTCCTCCCAGTACCAGCGCGGGAAGTAGCCGATGACGGGATGGCCGCCGGTGCGGCTCTTCACCTCGGCCACCCAGGCCCTGGCGGTGGACGCGTCGGCGCCGGACGCCTCGACGTCGAGCGCGACGGCGAGGCGGGACACGTCACCGGCCTTGGCCAGGAAGTAGCGGGCCTGCGCGGCACCGTTGCCGCCGTGCAGGAAGTGGTAGGCGCCCGGCACGAAGTCGCCGCCGAGCCCGAGCATCCCGGAGCGGTTGTGGCTCCAGGTCGGATTCACGTAGTCGGTCGATTCACTGACCTTGGAGAACGCGAACCGGACCCCCGAGCCATGGACGCGCCGCCAGTTCGGCCTGCCCTGATAACTCGCCACATCGACCCCGTAGAGCACGGCCGTCTCCCTCCTGGGGCACGTGGTGGTGCTGTGGGACCACGCCCTAAGGAGACGCTACGGCGAGCGACCATACGGTCACACTCTCCGATACGCTAGGCGACCGTTACGAAACAGGTCGTAAGTATCCTTGTCGTGGCCGCACCGCAGCTGCCGACATCCTTCGGCGCCCTGCCCCCCTTCGGCCACACTGAGCCCATGGAATATGTCGGCCGGGTGCCCGCCCCGCCGCTCGACCGCTTCATCGACGACATCTACTGCCTGTCCGGGAGGCCGCGCCACCGCCGGGTGAACGTGCCGCCGATGCCGTCCGCGCACCTGTTCGTCAACCTGGGCGAGCCTGCCCGCCTGTGGGACTCCGACCCTTCGGTGCCCCCGGCGGTGTTCGCCGACGGGTGGTTCATGGGCCTATGGACCCGGCGTTTCCTCATCGAGCACCCCACGCGGGTACGGCTGGTCGGAGTGCACTTCAAGCCTTGGGGGCTTTCGCCGTTCGTCGACATGCCGGTGACCGAGCTGCGGGACCGGTGGGTGCCGGTCGACGCCGTCTGGCGGCGGTCATTGGACCGGATCCGCAACCAGGTCGGCGAGATCGCCTCGGCCACCGAAGCGCTGCGGGTCGTGGAGGAGGAGCTGCGATCGCGACTCGCCGAAGCGCCCTCGCGAGGTCTCGGCCTGGTCCAGCACACCGGCGGGCGCCTGGAGTCCTCCCACGGCACGGTCCCCGTCGGCGCGCTGGCCGATGCCGCCGGGGTGAGCGGCAATCACCTGGCCGCGCAGTTCAAGTCACATGTCGGGGTCACCCCGAAGCGGGTGGCGCGGATCTACCGCTTCGCTCGGCTGATCCTGTCCGTGGACGCCCTGCGCCCGGTCGACTGGTCGGACCTCGCCCACACGGCGGGCTACTTCGACCGGGCCCACTTCAGCCGGGAGTTCAAGGACTTCACCGGCCACACCCCGACGGAGTACCTGACCCTGCGGCGCCGGTTCCCCGCCGAGCCGGGGTTCCCACCGGACAGCGGCCCGATGCCCGCCGATTGATTTCTTACATGCCCCGTCGCCCCCGGAGACGACAAGATCGGAGACAACGACGCAAGGAGACCTGAGGGGGACCTGTGGGCACAGTGATCATGCACAGCGTCATGTCGGTCGACGGCTTCATCGCCGACGAGAACGACGAGGTCGGAACGCTCCACGACTGGTACTTCGACGGGGACACCCCGATCGTCGGAGGCGGCGACGAGGAGTACGACCATTCCGGAACCGCAAGCGGCATCAAGGTCTCGAAGGCATCGGCGGAGTACGTCCGGTCGACGTGGGACACGATCGGCACGATCGTGATGGGCCGCACCCTGTTCGACCTGGTGAACGGCTGGGAGGGCCGGCCGCCCGCGGGCGACCACGTGATCGTGGTGTCCCACCGGCCCAAGCCCGAGGGCTGGCACCCAGAGGCGTCGTACCACTTCGTCGACGACGTGACGGCCGCGATCGACAAGGCCCGGGAACTCGCCGGGGAGCGCACCGTCGCCGTGAACGCCGGCGACGTGGGCGGCCAGATCCTCGCGGCCGGCCTCGTGGACGAGGTGGCGATGGACGTGGTGCCGGTGGTGTTCGGGGCGGGCAAACGCTTCTTCGGCGGCGTCGATCGGCAGCACCTGCTGGAGGACCCCCACGTGGTCATCCAAGGCGAGCGCGTCCTGCATCTGAGGTACAGGGTGCGCCGCTAGCCTCTGGCCGCCGGTCCCGTCCGGGCGCCGTGCGGCGCGGTGTCATCGGGATCGTCGGCGGTCTGGCCGGCGACCCTGTAGGCCGTTCCATTGGCCGGCCGCAGGCCGCACGGCATCCGGTACCAGTCCCCCTGCTTCGCGCCGAACCCGAAGTCGGAGTCGTCGGCCTGGTACACGCAGTCACCGATCGTGGCGTCGGCTCGCCGGCCCTGGACGGCCCAACCCTGGTCTCACAGGCCGATGTTGCTCTTGGCGCCCATGTAGGAACCGGCGCCGGGGAATCCGGCCTTCGCAAGGCCGACGAACCGCTCGCCGAAGCCGAGCGACACCAGGTCGGCGAGGCGCACGAACTCGACCCCGCGGATCGGCCGGGAGTCCGCCGCCCCGGCCACGACCGTGCCGCCTACGCGACGCGCCTCGAAGGTGATGTGCAGGACGTGCACATCACCGCGAATGTGATCGCAGACGTACAGCAGCCGGCCGACCTCGACGTCGATACCGGTCTCCTCCCGCATCTCCCTGACCAGCGCCTCGGCCAGCGGCTCGGCCTCTTCCACCTTGCCGCCAGGCAAGGACCACGACCGCCCGGCATCGGTGTCCTGGTCCAGCAGCAGAACCCGGTCGTCCTCGATGACCACGCCGGTGACCCGTACGTCCACGCCAGCAACCTACCGGGCCGCACGGAGAACACGACGGGCCACCGGGAAGGCGAGGGAAGCGCCGACCACGCGTAGTCCCTGGTGGCCGAGGCGGTGGTCTCATGGACGGGCGGCGTCGCCGAGCTGATCTTGGAACGCGATCGCGCATTCCGCAGCCTCGCCACGTCGACACCGTGCACCCTCACGATCCCGGCCGAAGGGCCTCTGGTGGGCCCCGTCAGGCGGAGCAATTCCGAAGCTTGCCCTTTACCCGATAGGTGCACTTGTAATAGAGGGTCCAGAAATCATAGGCGATCGCCTCACCCTTGTACACGTTCTTCTTCTGTATGTCGCATCGGAGACCGGTTCCCGAATGAGGCGACCCCATGCCTAGTACCCCCGTGTCCTGCCAGACGTGGAACTTCCAGCCCTTGAACACCTGATTCACCTGGATGGTGTAGAAGGCCTTCTTGGTCAGGGCGACGTCGTAGGTGATCCGGACCGACTTCTCCTGGCCCACTTCGAACGCGACGCCGGCGGAGATCTGCTCGTACGTCGCCCCGAGTGTGGCGGTGGCCTTGGTCGTGACCTTGTCTTCCCCCGAGTACGTGAGCTTGTTGCCCGGGCCCTCGCCCGTGGCCCGCCACGGGTGCTTGTTCGGCTTGTAGTAGTGGGTGCCGACGTACTGCCCCTTCTTGACCCTGCTGGTCACCGCGCAAGGCTGGCCGGCCTTGCGGCCGGCCCCCGCCTGACCCGCGCCCATCCCGCCCGTACCCGACCCGCCCGCGGACCCGCCGTGCTGTTCGGGCCCTCCCGCGGGCGTCACCACGGAGTCGCCGGCGACCCGGCCCGCCTGTACGGCGGGCCCGTCGTCCAAGGCCAAGCCACCGGCGTATACGCCACCGGCAGCGACCACCGATCCGACGGTCCCCGCCACCACGATCTTCGCGATCCTCTGCATTTGCCGTTCACCTTTCCGAGCAGTCCCGGATTCACTGGTTGACGGTTCAGTACGCTAACCAGCGAAAATTCGGGACGTTAGGGCCTCGGGGCCCAAGAACTCGTCTGACCCGGCCCTAATCCGGCGTCCGCTCCCGCACCGCAGGACAGGCGATCGCAGTCGACGACGCGCGGCTCACCGACCCCAACGACCGCGCAGAAGCCCAGACGGCGGCGTAGACGAAGTGGTTTGCACGGCAGAGTGACAGCGTGGAGGTACTCACCTCCTACTCGAACACATACGCCCAGGTCAGAGAGCTGCATAAGGAGTTCACGAACCTCATGGCGCGGCCCGATGCCGAAGAACCGGATCTCGGCTAGGGCCATATCTCAGAAATGAGCCCCAAGGCAGCCTCGACGGTGAAAAAGATCAGCGGACGAGGCGTCGCCAGCAGATGATGACTGCGGCTAAATCCGGTCTGCACGGCATCTTCGGATGGAACCAGACCCTGGTGGCCGTCGCCGTCGCCACGGTGCTCACGATCTGCGGGTACGACTGGCCGCACCGGCACACGCTCGCTCGACCCCGCCGACGAGGAACGGGCCCGCGCTCGCAGCGAGACTGCGCTCGCCGAGACCGGATCCGCCCGATGACCTGACGGAACAAGGAGTCGCATGTCCAGGTCTCAAGCGCTCGACTGGAGTCCAGCTCGCCCTTGCCCTGTACAGTCTCTTATGTCCGACACGAAAAGCGTGTCGGTTTTTCGCGCAAATAAGAGGGTGATTAACATGAATCAGGGCCACCCGCCTCCCGGGCTTCGGGTATTGATAACGACGAATGAGCCCTGGGGCACCTACCACGTGCAGCCACTGCTCGACGAGGCCGCGCGGCGCGGCTGGGAGCTCATTCAGGTGGTGCCCGACGTGTCGCGGATCAAGCCCGGGGATCCGGTGCCGACCGCGACACCGCGAACGGCACCGCCGGCCGATCTGCTCGTGGTCGCCGGGGCCGGTGACTGGCCGGTGGAGGTCGCCGGTCGATTTCCGAGGCTGCCCCTGGCCGCCAGCGGGCTCGCCTATCTGGGGCCGCGGGAAGCCGCCGACGCCGGGCGGCTGCGCCCGCGGCTGCGGGCGATCACCGCCGCGTCGCAGGGGGCGGCCCTTGCGTTCGCAGGCCATCTCGGCACTCGGCGGACGATAACCGTCGTCGGTTCCCCGCGGACCGATGATCTGCCGAAGCGGGTGCCCGAGCCGGGGCTGGTACTGGTCCTGACGAGCGTCACCCACCCCGACTCGACAGGTGAAGCGGCGCCCGGCACAGATCTCCTGCTGGCGGCCGCGGAGGAACTGCGGACGGCCGGCAAGCGGATCATGGTGGGTCTGCACCCGAGGGAGGACCCCGCGTTGTGGGCCCGCCATGAGATCAGCCAGGTCTCGTCGCAGACTGCCGCAGCACGTGCTGAGGCGGCGATCGGGATTCCGGGAACGGTGTTCCCCCTGATCGCCGCCGTGGGCACACCTCTCGTGGGGTGCACCGATCCCGCGCTGAGGGTTCCCGACTATCTGCTCACGGTCTGTTCGTCCACCATCGATGATGCCGCGCTCGCGGTATCCGCGGTGGACAATGCCCGACTTCCGGCGTCTGAGACGCTGCGGGAGGGCATCGGGCCGGTCGGCGGATCGGCGGGTCGCCTATTCGACGTCTGGTCGAAGGCGGCACGAGGGGATGTCGTCGAATTGGCGTGACCCTTCGTCCCAGCTCCACCCCTGTGGTCACCCACTTGGGGTGGAACACCCGCTGCTCGGGCGGACCGGTCGCATGCCGGTCCGCCTGGGCGGTCCTCTCGCCTCGGTCGCCGCGAACGGCGGGAGGAACCCCGCGTCCCGGCGACCGGCATTTGCCGTCATCGCCGGGACGCTTCTCGTCGCCGCTCTGAACACAGTCGGCACGGTCTTCCGTGCCCGTGCCTCACAGCCCGGAAGAGGCCGTCTGCGGGGATTGACACTCCCGGCGGTCGTCCGGCCCGGGCCCTGCCCTATACACCCATGGGCCTCGTCCACGAGGTGCTCCGGGTGTATCCGCCCGCCTGGCTGCTCGGCAGGGACCGCGCGCGGCGGCTCGGCCGGGAAAGCGCCCATCGGCTACCTCAACGTCCCTCCGTCCACACCGATGGACGCGATGACCGCCCTGCCCCACAGCGTTCCCGCCGCAACGCTCCCGGCACATTCCAGTTCCGTCACCAGCCAATAGTGATCGTCTTCGTCCACGTACTCACCAGGCTCGTCCCCGTCGAGGTCGCCGGCATCGGGGGCGTCTTCCTTGTATGCCGGACCCTGCGCTGATCCGACTGAGCTCAACGAAGGGGAACTCTCGGGACGGGACGTCAAGCCGATGCTCGGCCCATTGATCAGTCGTCGGGTCTCAGGAGAAACCGAGGTGTTGGTCGGTACCGATGACGAGCAGGTGACCGTCACGGTCGACGAGGTCGAAATCGAGAAGGGGACCGTCAGAGGGCGCCCTGCTGGTCACGACGGCTCGGAGTCCAGGCATGAGCGCATCGTAGACACCGAGCCCGACGATCACGGTCGGCTGCCACAGGACATGATGGCGGTTACTGACGCGCCTCAGTTCGACCGGACGACAAGGTTCCCCGATGCATCGATCTGGCCGTGGCCGCTGAACGTGCACTGGCGATCAATCCAGACGACGCCATCGCCATGGCCGGGCTGGCCGAGGCGACGTGGGCCAAGTGGGATGACGCCGCCGTGACTCCACCCCGGTAGCCGTTCAGCACCGGCCTGAGCGGGATGTGGTCGCCGGCAAGGCCGAGCAGACGGCAGCGGCCGCCACAGCAACTGGACGCACAACGACCCGACCGAAACACAAGTTTCGGTCGGGCCGTTATAGCTGGTGGAGGTGGCGGGAATCGAACCCGCGTCCTTCGGTGATGGGTCAGGGCTTCTCCGGGTGCAGCCTGCTTAGCGTTTTCTCAGTCCCGGCGCTCACGCAGGCGTGTCGCCGACGGGCTCAGTCGCTGTTGGGTGTCCCTACCGGGCCCGCGACCGGACCGGCAGGTGAAGTCTCCTTACGATGCCAGACCCCGGGACGGAGACGCTCCCGGGCTGACAGAGTTCACTCCTCGCTCAGGCGGCGAGGGCGAACTCGGACTGCTTCTTGTTGGCAGTTATTGGTTTGCTGTCACAGGATTAACGAGGTCACGACAGCAACCCTCGACCCGCTTCCCCTGGCTCTAACGACCGAAGTCGAAGCCGGTCACCCCCATGTTCAGTTGTCAAAGCGTCCGTCCGAGGACGTCCACACGATGACGCTACAAGGATAACGCGTGCGGGGGCAACGTGATTCCCTCCGGACACACGTGAACCCCGGTGGACGCGATCGGTGTCGCGTCCACCGGGGTCGACCGGCAGGGTCGGGCCGGTCCGGACGGCAGAGCCTCCCCCGAGACGAGGCTCTGGTCTCATCACGGCGACTGAGTCCGCAACCCCCCAAGCGGTGGCTCAGTCACCCGTAAAGACGCACGCAGGGGGCTGGTTGGTTGCGTCCTGTCCGTAAAGAGCTGACAAAGCTAGCCGCCCAGGAACTTCGCGGCCAGCGCCGGGGTGTTGACGACGCCCTCGACGGCGATGGCGAAGGCGCGGTCGCCGCTGGAGCCGACGAACCAGGAGACGGTCTTGGTGCGGCCGCCCTCGTTGTAGGTGGTGAGGGCGGCGACGCCGACGACGTCACCGGAGACGCGGGCGCCGCGGGCGTTGCCGCGGGACGCGGTGCGGCTCAGGACCTTCTTGAGGTTGGAGATGGACTCGGGCGGCAGGCTCTGGGCCTGCGGCGCCTGGGCCGTCGTGGACGGGTCCTTGAGGACGTAGGGAGGCCGCCAGGTGCCGCTGTAGGCGGCGGCGGCCACCATGGCCATCGCCAGGGGGCTGACCTGGACGGCGCCTTCGCCGACCATGGCCGCGGCCTTCTCGCCGTCGTTCGCGGGGGCCGGGACGGAGCCGGTGAAGGCGGGGACGCCGAGGCCCCAGTTCTTGCCCAGGCCGAGCTGGGACGCCTCCCGGAGGAGGGTCTGCGCGTCCACCTTGCTGCTGAGCTGCGCGAGGGTCGTCTTGCAGGACGCGGCGAAGTGGTTGGCGAAGCTGCTGTCGGGGCGGGCCTTGTTGGTGAAGGCCTTGCCGCCGACGGTGACGGTGCCGGGGCAGGTGGTCTCGGTGGACTGCTTCATGCCGGCCTGGGAGAACAGCGCCTCCGCGGACACGATCCCGAAGGTCAGGCCGGGCGGATAGTGGCCCTCGAACGCGAAGTTCTGGCCGCCCGTGCCGCGGTTGGCCACGGCGAGCACCTCGCCGGTGCTCGGCCGGACGGCGACCATGGACGCCGGGAACTGCAGGCCCGCCAGCGCCTCGTCGGCGTGGCGCTGGTAGCCGGGGTCGAGGGTCGTCTGGACCTGCTGCGGTTCCTGGCCGGGCCAGGAGCGCAGCTGCTCGGTGCTCTTGCCGGTCTCGTCCTGCGCGACGACGCTGACGGTGGGCGTCCCGGCGAGGCGGCGCTGCTGGAGCAGCTGGATGCCGCTGACGCCGATCGTGTCGCCCGGCTGGTAGGGGGCGCCGACCTGCTGGAGCCGGTCGGCGGTGGCGGGGCCGAGGTTGCCGATCAGCTCGGGCGCGTACGCGGGCGCGATCGGCGCGCGGACGCCCTGGAACCGCAGCCCCGGGATGTGGGTGAGCCGCTGGATCAGCGCGTTGTGCGTGGGGACCTGCAGGGTCAGCAGCGGCAGGTACGTCTGCGGAGGGGCGGACCGGACGCGGCCGAGGAGGCGCTCGGAGTCCAGCCGCCGGCCGCCGTCGATCTTGGTCTGCTTGGCGAGCTGGTCGATGGTCTTCTGCGGGTCGGCGAGCTGCCCGGGGAACACCCCGACCTGGTAGGCGCCGATCTCGCGCAGCGCGGAGCGGCCCTGGGTGTCGGTGATCGGGGAGCGCTTGGGCACCTGCGTCACCACGGCGAGGCGCTGCCCCGGCTTCAGCTTGGTGTTGATGATGGACGAGTCCCAGACGACCTTCCAGATGCCGCCGACGCGGCGCAGGTGCATCAGGCCGGGGTACTCCCACGGCTGCCCGTTCTCACCCAGGTCGATCTTCACGGTGAAGCGGGCGTCGGCCTCGTCGCCCTTCTTGACGATCTGGTCGACGCCGGAGCCCTCGACCTCGGTGCCGAGCGACAGGCGCAGGGACGCCGCGTCCAGCTGCTGCCGGACGCGGCCGAGCGCGTCCTCGACCTGCTTGCGGTCGGCGCCGACCGTCCGGCCGGCCGCGGCCTCGTAGTTGCCGACCTGCCAGGCGATGAGGAAGTCGCGGACGGCGGGCATCGCCGACGGCTCGGCCCAGCACCCGGTCGTCATCGTCCCGACCAGGGCGCCGCAGGCCGCCAGCGCGACCGCCCGGCGCCGCGCGGGCGAGAGTAGCGGCCTCCGGGCCCCGGCACGGGCCCGCCTCCGGCCTCGGTTCGTCATCGACACCCTTCACCGTCTCCTGAACCGGGCCGCCGCAGCCTTCTGCATCTCCCGCTCGGCTTCCCGCTTGGCGATGGCCTGGCGTTTGTCGTAGGACTTCTTACCACGGGCCAGGCCGATCTCGACCTTGGCCTTCCCGTCCTTGAAGTACAGCGAGAGCGGGATCAGCGTCCAGCCCGGCTCCTCCGACTTCGCGATGATCTTCTGGATCTCGCGGCGGTGCAGCAGCAGCTTGCGGCGCCTGCGGGGCGCGTGGTTGGTCCAGGTGCCCTGCGTGTACTCGGGGATGTGGACGTTCTCCAGCCACACCTCGCCGTCGCGCACGTGCGCGAAGCCGTCGGCCAGGGAGGCCCGGCCGGCGCGCAGGGCCTTCACCTCGGTGCCCATGAGCACCATGCCCGCTTCCCACGTGTCGTCGACGTGGTAGTCGTAGCGGGCCCGCTTGTTCTGGGCGATGAGCTTGCGCCCGGTGTCGTTCTTCCGCCCGGTGTCCCGTGCCACGTCCTCAGTCCTCGTCCCGCGTCGTCGTCTTCAGCCCGGCATCGTCGCGTGGAGGCCGCGCAGCACCGTCCGGGCGCGCCGCTCGGCCGCCTTGGCGGGGCGGTCGGCGGAGACCTCCACGTCGGGTTCGATACCGACCCCGTCGAGGTTACGGCCGCTCGGGGTGCGGTAGCGACCGACGGTCAGCTCGATGACCGACCCGTCGGCGAGCCGGAGGGGTTCCTGCACCGAGCCCTTCCCGTACGTACGCGATCCTACGATCACCGCGCGGTCGCGGTCGCGCAGGGATCCCGCGACGATCTCCGCGGCGCTCGCGGTGCCCGCGTCGACGAGCACGACGAGCGGGGTCCGGGCGTCGCCGGGGGCGGTGACGGTGCGCCGCTGGACGGGCCTGCCGCGCGGCTCGTAGGTCACGACCGGGCCCCCGGCCAGGAACGCCGACGCCGTCTCGACCGCCTCGTCCAGCAGCCCGCCGGGGTTGCCGCGCAGGTCGAGCAGCACGCCGCCGTCGGGACGGCCCGCGGGCGAGCGCCCGGTCACGGCCGCGCGGACCTGCCGGCCCGTCCCGCGGGTGAAGGCGCCGACCCGGATCATCCGCGCGCGCTCGGAAAGCTCGGTCACGGTGACGTCCCCTCCAGAGACCTTCGTGCGGACGAGGTGGAATCTCCTGGTTCGACGCTCGCGCTCCACGGTGAGTTCGACCGTCTCGTCCGGACGCCCGCGCAGCGCCTCGGCGACGCGCGAGATGTCCCAGCCGGTCACGGCGGCGTCACCGACGCGGGTGACGACGTCGCCGGCCTGGACGCCGGCGCGGGCGGCGGGGGTGCCGGGCTGGACGCTCGCCACCAGCACGCGGGAGTCGCCGTCCTCGCTGCCGAGCCACAGGCCGACGCCGCTGTAGCGGCCGGTGAGGCGGCCCTCGACGTCGTCGTACTCGCGGGCGGAGTAGTAGTGCGCCCACCGGTCGCCGAGCCCGCGCAGCATGCCCTCGATGGCGGCGCGGTCGAGCGCGCCGCGGTCGACGGGCCGCGCGGACCGGCCGCCGATCTTCGTGGCGGCCTCGTCCAGGACGGAGCCGCCCCCGGCGACGGCCGCGTGCCGCTCGGAGCCCGAACCGCTCACGACGCCCGCGCCGTAGGCGCAGACGATCGCCGCCGCGATGGCGGCGCCGCGCAGCACACCGCCCGGTCGCCTGCTCAGCGGGGACACGGGCGCGACGGAGGCGCGGAGGGGGTCATGCGGCCAAGTGTAGGGCGGCGCCGCGGCCCGGATCCGGCGGTTGGGCCGGATCCGGCCGTCACGTCAGATTCGCAGGTATCTGCGCAGGGTCAGGAACGAGGAGACGGCGCACAGCAGGACGCCGAAGCAGATCGACACGATGATGACGAGGATCACCACGCTCCAGCCGAGCTGGCTGACGAGCTGGACGTCCCCCGCGAGTCTGTCGACCAGGAGTTTCTTACTGAAGATCAGCAGCACCGACGCGAACAACCCGCCGATCAGCCCGGCGATTGCGCCCTCCAGGATGAACGGCAGCTGGATATAGGTGTTGGACGCCCCGACCAACCGCATGATCCCTGTCTCCCGGCGCCGGTTGAACGCCGACAGCCGGACGGTGTTGCCGACCAGCATCACCGCCGCTATCACCTGGATCAGGGCGATCGTCAACGCGGCGACCTGCAGGCCGTTCAGGATCCGGAAGAACCGCTTCAGGATCTCCTGCTCGTTGATGACCGAGTCGACGCCGGGCTGGTTGAGCATCGCCTGCGCGACCGCCTTGTACTCCTCCGGGTTCTTCAGCTTCACCCGGAACGAGTCGGGGATGTCGCCCTCGCGGGTGCTCTCCACGAACCCGGGCGAGCCGGCGAAGCGGTCCTTGAAGCGGGTGTAGGCCTGCTGCTTGTTCTCGTACTGGACCTGCGAGACCTGCGGCATCTTCTCCAGCTGCGACTTGAGCGTCTGCCGCTGCTGGTCGGTGACGTCCTGCTTCTGGCAGACGGGGTTGGAGCTCGTCTTCGCGCACAGGAAGATCGAGACCTCGATCTTGTCGTACCAGTAGCTCTTGGACGCGGAGACCTGCTGCCGCAGGAGCAGCCCGGTGCCGAAGAGCGCCATGGCGATGGCGACGGTGATGACGAGGGAGATCGTCATCGTCATGTTCCTGCGGAGACCGATCCAGATCTCCTGGAGAACGAACTGTACGCGCATGCCTCGCTGTCCTTGATCGCCGTTGCTGGGCCGGGAGCCGGGCGGCCGCGGGATGCGGCGTGGGCGGCTTCCTTTCGGGCACCCCTCTGGGTTTCCTACGACCCGGCGGGAATCGATGGTTCAGATGTCAGTGCGCCCGTGTCGGCACGCCTGTGTCAGTACGCCCGTGTCAGTACGCCTGGCCGTACACGCCGCGCGACTGGTCGCGGACGACGCGGCCGTCCTCCAGCTCGACGACGCGCTTGCGGAAGGCGTCGACGATGGCGGCGTCGTGGGTGGCCATGACGACGGTCGTACCGGTCCGGTTGATGCGGTCCAGCACCTTCATGATGCCGATCGAGGTCGCGGGGTCGATGTTCCCCGTCGGCTCGTCGGCGAGCAGGATCATCGGGCGGTTGACGAAGGCCCGCGCGATGGCGACGCGCTGCTGCTCACCGCCGGACAGCTCGTCCGGCATCCGGTGGGCCTTGCCCTCCAGGCCGACCAGGTCGATGACCTCGGGGACGACCTTGCCGATGAAGCGCCGCGGCTTGCCGATCACCTCTAGGGCGAACGCGACGTTCTCGAAGACGTTCTTGTTGGGCAGGAGCCGGAAGTCCTGGAAGACGCAGCCGATCCTGCGGCGCAGGTGCGGCACCTTCCAGTTGCTCAGCCTGCTCAGGTCCTTGCCCGCCACGTGCACGTGACCCTGGGAAGGACGCTCCTCCTTCAGGACGAGGCGCAGGAAGGTCGACTTACCGGAGCCGGACGGCCCCACCAGGAACAGGAACTCGCCCTTCTCGATGGCGACGTTCACATGCTGCAGGGCGGGCCGGTTCTGGCTCGGGTAGACCTTGGTGACGTTGTCGAAATGGATCACGGCTGCATCACGGCGGTTCGCTGTAGGGGTTGGGGAGCGGGCCGGCCCGCGGCCACGGAAGCGTCCGTGGCCCCTTGCCTGCGCCGCCCGGCTTCACGGCCAGGTGGGACGCGGAGCCTTCGAGCAGTGTAGAGGGGAGAGGCGACCACCTCGTCCCACTCGCAGTGGTACGGGCGTCCGGGGCCGGCACCGCGTCCGATCAGTGCGTGACGTCCGATCAGTGCC
The DNA here is from genome assembly GCF_013409045.1 of Actinomadura citrea. Taxonomy (NCBI): domain Bacteria; kingdom Bacillati; phylum Actinomycetota; class Actinomycetes; order Streptosporangiales; family Thermomonosporaceae; genus Actinomadura; species Actinomadura citrea. The sequence goes on from NZ_JACCBT010000001.1 coordinate 7,909,272, forward strand.
ATGTGAACCGTCTCCCGACGTCCGGCCGTTTTATACCGTCTAGCCCCCGGACTTGCCGGAACGACCATACAGTCCGGCTACGCTGGATGCTGGCGAAAGATACCTAATAGGTGGACGAACGACCAGACAGGCCGACGCTTCCCGTACGGACCACATGCCGTTGCCGAAGATTGGGGCCCACGACATGAGCTGCGAACATCTCATCTGCGCTCGGTGCTCGAACCCGGTGGTGGAGGGACGCTGCCCCACCTGCCGGGAGGCCCGCTCGGAGCTGCACGACCACGGCCCGTCCGTGCCGCCCGCCGTCGTCCTGGCGGTCCTCGTCGCGCTGCTGTTCGCGGCGCTCGTCCTGCAGCGCGTCTACGGCTGACGGGGCCCGGCGCCCCACGGGCGTCACGGCTTCTTGATCGGCGGCGTGCCCGCCTTCGTCACGGCGCCGTCGTCGGCGACCATGTGCGCCTTCGGCCGCGCGGCGCCCTTCTTGCCCTTCGGCGGGTCGTACGCGGCGAAGTGCAGGGTGGCCGTGGTGTCGACCTCGTTGCCCTCGACCGTCCCGTCGAGCAGGTGCTCGGCCTCCTGCGGGATCTCCGGCTTCGGCGTGCCGGGGTCCTTGGCGATCAGCGAGGTGTTGCGGAACAGCGAGTAGATCACCAGTCCGCCGCCGTGTTCGGTCCGCAGCCCGAAGTAGGGGAACGGCGTCGCGGTGTAGACGGCGGTGTAGGTGATGTCCTTCTTCTTGGCCTTCTTCCTCGCGCGCTTGGCCTCCTGGTAGAAGCCGGTGGTGACGGGATTGGACCGCATCACCTTCGCGGCCACGCTGCGCGGTCCCTCGGCGGCGATCGTCGCCTGGATCCCTCCGACGTCGCGGGGACGGATCAGCACGGAGGGGTCCTCCGCGCTCATGGCGGTCGCGTACCCGGCGGCGTCGACCGCGATCTCCGGCTCCTTGGCCTTCTCCTGCAGGAGGGTCGCGAGCGTGAGCTTCCAGTGGTCGGACGGCCCGCGCAGGATGAAGCCCATCAGCGCCCTGCGCCTGCTCTCGGGCTGATCCACGACCGAGCGGTCGACGGACACCACGAACCACTGCGGGTAGGCGGCGTCCTTCAGCTTCGGCACGTACACCTTGGGCTTGCCGTAGACGAAGCGCCGCACCGGGTCGCCGTCGTAGGCGGCCTTGCGGAACTCCGCCGCGGTCAGCTGGGACTGGCCGTCCGACGTCCACGTCAGCGCGAGGCGCTCGTCGCCGGCGGCCCTGGCCACGTCCTCGTCGGTGACGTAGGAGCGGAACGCCCGGTCGGCGACCTGCGGGGTGAGCGCCACCGGCGCGGGCGGGGACGTCTCGGGCATGGTGACGGTCGGCCGCGCCTCCGTCCTGCCCTCGGCGCAGCCCGCGGCGGTGAGCAGGGTGAGCAGCGCCCCGGCCGCGACCACCCGCAGGAAGCTGTGCAAAGACCCGTCCCCCGGACCGAGAATCCAGGGCCGGCCGCCCTCGGCCGACCTCCTCGGCCCGTGATTCTGCCATCCGCATGGTATTGACCGGACCTCCGGTCGCCCGCCACGAGGCGATAAGCAGTGCCGGGACGGCGATAAGCTCGGACCGTGGCAGGCATCGAACCCGAAGAACAGCTCAAGGAGCTCGGCTCGACCCTGTCCAGCATCGAACAGGTGCTGGACCTCGACGCCATGCGCCGCGACATCGCCGAACTGCGCGAGCAGTCGGCCGACCCCGACCTGTGGAGCGACCAGGAGCGCGCCCAGGCGGTGACGCGCCGCCTGTCGTACCTGGAGAGCGAGCTGAACCGGGTCGAGGGCCTGCGGCAGCGGCTGGACGACGCCGCCACGCTGTACGAGATGGCCCGGGAGATGGACGACGCCGACACGCGCACGGAGGCCGACGAGGAGCTGGCGGCGCTGCACAAGGCCGTCCAGCAGCTCGAGGTGCGCACCCTCATGTCGGGCGCCTACGACGCCCGCGAGGCGCTGGTCACCATCAACGCGCAGGCCGGCGGGGTCGACGCGGCCGACTGGGCCCAGCAGCTCCAGCGGATGTACCTGCGCTGGGCCGAGCGGCACGGCTACCCGACGGAGATCTACGACACGTCCTACGCCGAAGAGGCCGGGATCAAGTCGACCACGTTCGCCGTCAAGGCCCCCTACGCCTACGGGACGCTGCGCGGCGAGCACGGCACCCACCGGCTCATCCGGATCTCCCCGTTCGACAACCAGGGCCGGCGGCAGACGTCGTTCGCGGGCCTGGACGTCGTGCCGGTGGTGGAGCAGAGCGACCACGTCGAGATCGACGAGAGCGAACTGCGGATCGACGTGTACCGCTCGTCGGGGCCCGGCGGCCAGGGCGTCAACACGACCGACTCGGCCGTGCGGATCACCCACATCCCGAGCGGCATCGTCGTCTCCTGCCAGAACGAGCGCAGCCAGCTCCAGAACAAGGCCACGGCGATGAACGTCCTGCAGGCCAAGCTGCTGGAGCGCAAGCGCAAGGAGGAGGCGGAGGAGCTCTCCGAGCTGCGCGGCGAGGGCACCACGAGCTGGGGCACGCAGATCCGCAACTACGTGCTGCACCCGTTCAAGATCGTCAAGGACCTGCGCACCGGCGTCGAGGTCGGCAACACCTCCGGGGTCCTGGACGGCGACATCGACGAGTTCATCGAGGCCGAGATCCGCTGGCTGCGCCAGCAGGAGAGCGCCTGACCCGAGATCGCGCCCCGAGCGGTCCCCCACCTTTTCCCGCCGACTTTCGTGTTCGCAGAGTGATCACATGATCACTCTGCGAGGATGCCGGGTGGTCCGGACCAACGTCGCCATTCGGGGGGCCTCATGGCCACACGCACTCTCGTTCCGATCCTTCTATCCGGCCTGATGGCCGCCGCCGTGAGCACCGGTTGCTCCGACAACACCTCCTCCGCGGCTCCGGGGAAGCCGCAGAGGGCGCCCGCCCTCACCAAGGAGCAGGCACAGCAGGTACTCGCGTCCTTCGCCACCGGCATGAACCAGGCGGGGTTCAGATTCAACGGCAGGGCGCTGCGCACGGTCGAGACCGACCCGCAGCTCACCATGGACGTCGCCGCGCTCAAGCTCCGCCGCGCCGTCCGTCAGCGCCCGCCCAAGGTGTCCTTCACCCACACGACCTTCTACATCCCGCGCCTGACCGGCTACCCGCACTGGTTCGCGGCCGACGCCGTCAGCGGCAAGGGCAAGCAGGCCCTGCGGCACGCGCTCCTGTTCACGCAGGCCGGGCAGAACGCGCCGTGGCTGCTGGCCGCCGACCCGTACCCGTCCGAACTCGCCCTCGGCCGCGTCGCGCTCGACCCGCAGGGGTACGCCACCCCGGTCGCCCCCGACGTCAAGGACCTCGCGGTCGCCCCCGCGAAGCTCCCCAAGGCCCATGCGGCGCTGCTCACGGACGGGCCCCGCGCCTCCGGAGCGTCCGTCCTGGCGGACGGGGCGAAGACCAGCGAGACCTACAAGGCGCTCAAGGCGGGCGAGAAGACCCTCGCCGGGCGCGGCGTCACGCTCTCGTCCCGCTTCTCCCCCGCCGGGTACAAGGTCTACGGGCTGCGCACCAAGGACCGCGGGGCCGTCGTCTGGTACGTCCTGAAGCAGAACGAGGCATACTCGTCGGCCCAGCGGGGCAGGCTGGCCGTGAGCGGCGACCTCATCGGACTCGCCCCGTCCACCACCGCCCGGACGCGCCTGGACACCACCGTCCTCGTGCAGTACCTGGCCACCGTCCCGCCCAAGGGCCGCGCCACCATCAGCGGCATGTACCGCAAGGCCGTCACCGCCCAGGGCTCCTGAACCCCGTCGGGTGCCGGCCGGCCCGCTCCTCCTGACCGCTGCAGCGGAACCGGCCGGCACTCGATGGTTTCTTGCTTTTTCTCCTCCTTCGGGCCTGGCGGCCCTCCATCGTCGATAAAAGCGGGCGATCGCTGGCATCGCTCCGTCTCGCCTAGCGACTCGCTTCGCGATCAGATTCTTGCTTCGCTCGAATCTGCCTTCGGACGCGATCGCGGAACCCCAGCTTGTCGGGTGGTTCTGTGGTGCCCGGGGTTTGTGCTCCTGGATTTGCTGCCATCGCTCCGACTCGCCTAGCGACTCGCTTCGCGATCAGGTTCTCGCTTCGCTCGAACCGCGATCGCGGGGCCCAGCCTGGTGTGGGGCGCTGGATTTCCGTCAGGACGGGCGCCCAGGCCGAATGGCGTGCGGCCCACTGGCTGACCTTTCGGGGGAAGCCGCCTCAGCTCGACTACGACCGGGAGGGGTACGCCAAGCGTGATGGTGAGGCCGCTGGGACGCTGCACCTCTCCTGGGAATGGCTTGTCATCGGCCAGCACCTGTCTCCGGCAAAGGGCGCGTGCGGGGCGAATCGGTTTCGCTGACTTCGACCGCGTGAGGCCGCCGCGTGGTCCGGGTGAACCACGCGACGACCTCAGTGGTCGCGATCGCGTCCGAAGGCAGGTTCAAGCGAAGCGAGAACCTGATCGCGAAGCGAGCCGCTAGGCGAGTCGGAGCGATGCCAGCGATCGCCCGCTTTTATCGACGATGGAGGGCCGTCAAGGCCCGAAGGAGGAGATAAAAGCCATCTACTCAGCGGGCAGGCTGCTGGAGGTCACCAGGGTGCGGATGGCGCCCAGGGCGACCGACAGGGTTGCCAGGTCGAAGCTGTCGCTCTCCCAGATCTCGCTCAGCGTCTGCTGGGCGCGCTGGACGGCCGGCTTGTTCTTGTCCGCCCAGTGGACCATCCGCTCCTCGGGGTTGCCGCCCGGCTCGCTGGTGACGAGGACGTCGCGGGTGAGGGCGGAGTGCGCGGCGTACAGGTCGTCGCGGAGGGCGGAGCGGGCCATCGAGCGCCACTTGTCGTCGCGCGGGAGCGCGATGATGCGCTCGCGCAGGCGGGACAGCTGGAGCCGGTCCGCGAGGTCGAAGTAGATCTCGGCGACCTCCTCCACCGGACGTTCCGTGTCGTGCGCGATGCCGACCACGTCGAAGGTGGAGTAGGCGGGGACGAACGTGGCGCACTGCTCGGCCAGCTCGTCCGGGACGCCCAGTTCGGCGAAGCCGTCACGGCGCTGCTCGAAGGCGGCGAGGTCCAGCCCGACCAGCAGCTTCGACAGGTGCGCGCTCAGGGTGGCCGCGCCGCCGCAGAAGAAGTCGATCGTCTCCTGGATGTCGAACGGGGGCCGCCGGTTGTGCAGCAGCCAGCGGGCGCCGCGCTCGGTGAGCTTGCGGGCCTCCAGCAGCATCGCGACCTGCGTCGTCTCCTCGACGTGGTGCGACAGGCTCTCCACCGACCGCCAGAACCGCGGCATCTGGAACACGTCGCGGGCGACGAGGTAGGCGCGGGCGATGTCGGACGAGGAGGCGCCCGTCTCCTCGTTCATGCGGAACACGAACGTGGAGCCGCTCGCGTTGACCACGTCGTTCACCACGGCGGTCGTGATGATCTCGCGGCGCAGCGGGTGCCGGTCCATGTGGGGGCGGAACCGCTCGCGCAGCGGCGTCGGGAAGTAGTCGACCAGCCACGACTCCAGGTAGGGGTCGTCGGCGAGGTCGGAGGCGACGAGGTCGGCGTCTAGGGCGAGCTTGGCGTAGGCGAGCAGCACCGAGAACTCGGGGCTGGTCAGCCCGTGCCCCGACTGGCGCCGCTCGGCGAGGGCCTTGTCGTCCGGCAGCGCCTCCAGGCGCCGCTTCAGGCGGCCGTCGCGCTCCAGCTTGCGCATGTACCGGGCGTGGACGTGCAGCATCGCGGGCGCCTGCGCGCGGGCCGCGGCGAGCACCACGTTCTGCGCGTAGTTGTCGCGCAGGACGAGCCGTCCCACCTCGTCGGTCATCTCGTAGAGCAGGCCGTCGCGCTGCTTGCCGGCCAGCTCGCCGTCCCGCACGGCCTGGTCGAGCAGGATCTTGATGTTGACCTCGTGGTCGGAGGTGTCGACTCCCGCGGAGTTGTCGATGAAGTCGGTGTTGATCAGGCCGCCGCCGCGCGCGAACTCGATGCGGCCGAGCTGGGTCACGCCGAGGTTGCCGCCCTCGCCGACGACCTTGCAGTGCAGTTCGGCGCCGTCCACCCGGACGGGGTCGTTGGCCTTGTCGCCGACATCGGCGTTGTTCTCGGCGGACGACTTGACGTAGGTGCCGATGCCGCCGTTCCACAGGAGGTCGACCGGCGCCCGCAGGATGGCCCGGATCAGCTCGAAGGGGGGAAGGGTCTTCACCCCGTCGCCGAGCCCGAGCATCGCCCGCATCTGCGGGGTGATCTGGATCGACTTGAGGGTGCGGGGGAACACGCCGCCGCCCTTGGAGATCAGGGAGGTGTCGTAGTCGGCCCAGCTGCTGCGCGGCAGCTCGAACAGGCGCCGGCGCTCGGCGAACGAGGCGGCGGCGTCCGGGTCGGGGTCGAGGAAGATGTGCCGGTGGTCGAACGCGGCAACCAGGCGGATGTGCTCCGACAGCAGCATCCCGTTGCCGAACACGTCCCCGGACATGTCGCCGATGCCGACGACGGTGAAGTCCTCGTTCTGGATGTCCTTGCCGAGGGCCCGGAAGTGGTACTTCACCGACTCCCAGGCGCCGCGGGCGGTGATGCCCATCCCCTTGTGGTCGTAGCCGACCGAGCCGCCCGAGGCGAACGCGTCGCCGAGCCAGTACCCGTAGTCGGCGGCGACGCCGTTGGCGATGTCGGAGAACGTCGCGGTGCCCTTGTCGGCGGCGACGACCATGTAGGTGTCCTCGCCGTCGTGGCGGACGACGTTCGGCGGCGGGACGACCTTGCCGTCCACGAGGTTGTCGGTGAGGTCGAGCAGGCCGGAGATGAAGTCCTTGTAGCAGTCGATGCCGGCCTTCTGCCACGCCTCCCGGTCCACGGACGGGTCGGGCAGCTGCTTGCCGACGAAGCCGCCCTTGGCGCCCGCCGGGACGATGACGGTGTTCTTCACCGCCTGCGCCTTGGCCAGGCCGAGGATCTCGGTGCGGAAGTCCTCGCGCCGGTCCGACCAGCGCAGCCCCCCGCGCGCGACCGACCCGAACCGCAGGTGCACGCCCTCGACCTTCGGCGAGTACACGAAGATCTCGTACGTGGGGCGGGGCTGGGGCAGGTCCGGGATGCCCGCGGGGTCGAACTTCATCGCCAGGTACGGCTTGTTCTGGTAGTGGTTCGTGCGCAGGGTCGCCTGGACGAGGGCCAGGTAGGAGCGCAGGATGCGGTCCTCGTCGAGGCTCGCGACGTCGTCCAGCTTGCCGCGGATCTCCTCGGTGATGCCGTCGCTGCGCTCCTCCTCGCCGCCCTGCAGCGTCGGGTCGAGCCTGCTCTCCCACAGCCGGATGATCAGCCGGGTGATGGAGGCGTTGCGCAGCAGCACCTCTTCGAAGTAGCGCTTGGAGAACGCGGCGCCCGCCTGCCGCAGGTACAGGGCGTAGGCCCGCAGGACCATCGCCTGCCACCAGGTCAGGCCGACGTGCAGGACGAGCGCGTTGAAGCCGTCGTTCTCGATGTCGCCGCGCCACAGCACCGTGAACGCGTCCTGGAACAGGTCCTTGACGGCGTCTTCCGGGACGTCGGCGGGCGGCACGTACCGCAGCCCGAGGTCGTAGATCCAGAACCGGCGGCCGTCGGAGGTGTTGATCTCGTACGGGCGCTCGTCGATCACCTCGACGCCCATGTTCTGCAGCAGCGGCAGCACCCGCGACAGCGAGATCGGCTCGCCCAGCCGGTAGATCTTCAGCCGCCGCTCGCCGGGCCCGGCGCCGACCGGCTCGTACAGGTCGATCGAGGTGTCGACCGCCTCGTCGAGCGCGTCGAGGCGGCGCAGGTCGGCGACGGCGGTGCGGGCCGGGAAGTCGGCCTTGTAGCCCTCGGGGAACGCCTCGCCGTACGAGCGGCCGAGCGTTCCGGAGCGCTCCTCCCCACACTGCTGGACGATCGCGTCGGCGAGGTCGTCCTCCCAGGAGCGGGTGGCGTCGGCGAGGCTCTCCTCCAGCGCCGCCACGTTCACGTCCGGCAGCGGGCGGCCGCGCTCGCCGCGGACCACGACGTGCAGCCGGGCCAGGTTCGACTCGGTCACGTTCGCGCTGTAGTCGACGCTGACGCCCTCGAACGCCTCCTTGAGCAGGTCCTGGATGCGCAGCCGGACCTTGGTGGTGTAGCGGTCGCGCGGCAGGTAGACCATGCAGGACATGAAGCGGCCGTACAGGTCCTTGCGCAGGAACAGCTTCAGCTGGCGGCGCTCGCGCAGCCGCAGCACGCCGAGGGAGATCTTCAGCAGGTCGTCCACCGAGATCTGGAACAGCTCGTCGCGCGGGTAGCTCTCCAGGATCTCGATGAGGTCCTGGCCGTCGTAGCTGTCGGGGGTGAAGCCGGCGCGCTCCAGCACCTCGTCGAGCTTGGGCCGCAGGACGGGGACGTGCCGGATCGACTCGCTGTAGGCGACGTGCGTGAACAGGCCGAGGAACCGGCGCTCCCCGATCACCTCGCCGGCCTCGTCGAACTTCTTCACCCCGATGTAGTCCAGGTACAGGGGGCGGTGGACGGTGGAACGCGAGTTCGCCTTGGTGAGGACGAGCAGGCTCTTCTCCGTCGCCTTCTCGCGGACCTCCGGCGGCAGCGCGGCGAAGCCCGCGGACTCGCGCTTGTCGTTGCGCAGGACGCCGAGGCCCGAGCCGGGCTCGGGGCGAAGCGCCGTGCCGCCGTCGTTGAGCGTGTAGTCGCGGTAGCCGAGGAACGTGAAGTGCCCGTCGGCCAGCCAGTCGAGCAGCTCGACGCCTTCGCCGAGCTCCTTGTCGGACAGCGGCGGCGGGATCTCCTGGATCGCGGTGGCGATCTCGTGGGCGCGGGCGCGCATCTTGGGCTCGTCCTCGACGGCGACCCGCACGTCGTGCAGGACGCGGATCAGGTCCTTCTCCAGCACGTCCAGGACGGCCTGGTCGGTGGTGCGGTCGACCTCGATGTGCATCCACGACTCGTCGACGTCGATGTCGCTGTCGTGCTTGCCGCGGAACGCCCTGAGGTGGCCCGCGACGTCGCGGTCCACGCCCAGCAGCGGGTGGACGATCAGCTGGGTCGCGAGCTGGTGCCGGCTCAGCTCCATCGTCACCGAGTCGACCAGGAACGGCATGTCGTCCGTGACGACCTGGACGACGGTGCAGCCGGGGTTCCAGCCGTCCTCCTCCAGCGTCGGCGTGAAGACGCGCACCTTCGCGCGTCCCTGCGGCCGCTCCTCGCCGAGCGCGCGGTGCGCCATCGCGCGCCCGCAGATGTCGGCCGGGTCCCGCTCCAGCAGGTCCTCGTGCGCGACCTGGCGGTAGTAGAGGCGGAGGTAGGCGAGAACCTCCTCCACGTCCCCGCGCGCGTCCGGACGCCGCGCGCACGTCTCGGCGGCCCGCCGGAGCAGGTCGTCCTTCGCTTGATCGAGCATGCCGCTCATCGACTATCTCCCCTAGAGACCCATCGCCACCTCGTTGTGGCGCCGCTCACTGCACGAGCGTAACCAGGAATCGCCCCAAAGCCGACCTGGTCGCGTGGATGGCCGACGTGGCCTACCCCACCCTGCCAGGGCGCCCGGGGCGGCCCGGGGTGATCATGAAAATCGGTGCTGCCGGGGTGTCAGCCCGCGGCCTGCCCGCCGGTGCCCGTCCCGGTGCCGGTACCGCCGTCTCCAGGGTCGGTCGGCGGGTCGGACGGCGGGTCGGACGGCGGGTCGCTGGGGCCGGTGGACGGTTCGCCCGGACCGGTGGGGGTGTCGCTCGGCACCGGGCCGGTCGGCGAGTCGGACGGGGTCGGGGACCCGGTCGGCGTGGGGCTGCCGGTCGGTGTGGGGCTGCCGGTGGGCGTCGGCTCGTAGGACGTCGGCGGCTCCTCCTCCACGGGCCGGCGGCTCGTCGGCGCCGCGGTGGTGGGCACGACGTCGGTCGAGGCGGGCGGCGCGCTCGGGTCGCTGACCTTGCGGCCCGCCTTGCCGCTGTCGCCGGAGCCGAGCAGCAGGACGGAGGAGACCACGATGACCGCGACGACCAGGGCGGCGGCCCCGGCGAGCACGGCGGAGCGTCCCGAGCCGGCGAGCGAGCGCCGCAGACCGCCGCCCTTCTCTCCGGCGCCGGGCAGGGTTTCGTCGGCGGCCCATGCGCCGGGCGTGCCCAGCGGGCCGGCCTCGTACGCGTCCGGGACGGCGGCGGCCTCGGCCGGGGCGGCGAAGGAGGCGTCGTCGAAGGAGGGGTCGTCGAAGATCGGGCTCTCGGCGGGGAGGGAGTCGTCGGCGAACGCGGCGGCGGGCTCGAACGCCTCGTCCTCGTCGCCGCCCTCGGCCGCGAGGACGGACCCGGCGGCCAGCATCGCGGTCTCGTCGGTGTCGCCGGACGGGCGGGCGGCCGGGCGCACCGCGGCCTCCTCGTGCCCGAGCAGCCGCATCAGCACCTGCCGGGCGCCCGGACGGTGGGACGGGTCCTTCTCCAGGCAGTCGAGCACCAGGTCGCGCAGCGGCCCGTCGAGGTCGCCGAGCTCCGGCTCCTCGTGCAGGATCCGGTTGATCACGGCGGGGATGGTGTCCTGCCCGAAGGGCGGCTCCCCGGTCGCGGCGAACGCCAGCGTCGCCGCCCAGCAGAAGACGTCCGCGGGCGTCCCGACCTCGTCGCCGCTGATCTGCTCGGGCGCCATGTAGGACGGGGTGCCGATCACCCGGCTGGTCAGGGTGGTGCCGCCGCTGAGCGCGCGGGCGACGCCGAAGTCGATGACGCGCGGGCCGTCCGGGCCGATCAGCACGTTGTGCGGCTTGAAGTCGCGGTGCACGATGTCGGCCTGGTGGATGGCGGCGAGGGCCGTGGCGGTGCCGACGGCGAGCCGGTCGAGCGCGGCGCCGGCGAGCGGGCCGTCCTCCAGCACCTGCTGGTTCAGCGACGGGCCCGGCACGTACTCGCTGACGATGTAGGGCCGGTCGCCGGTCGCGTCGGCGTCGATCACCTGCGCCGTGCAGAACGGCGCCACCTGCTTGGCGACCTCCAGCTCGCGCAGGAAGCGGGCGAGCGCCTTGTCGTCGGACGCCAGCTCGGCGTGCAGCAGCTTGATCGCGACCTGCCGGCCGTCCTCGGCCACGCCGAGGAACACCGTGCCCTGGCCGCCCTCGCCCACCCGGCCGATCAGGGCGTAGGTCCCCAGCCGGTCCGGGTCTCCGGACCGCAGCGCCCCAACCTCCATGCGTGGAACCGTCCCTCTCCTTGATCGGCGAATCGAGCGGGCCCCGACCCGGATCACCCCTCCGACTGTGAGACGCGCGAGACCGGAGCCAAGTTCACCCGATCCCGCGACCATTCGGAGCGATATGGACGATCATCTCCGCGGGCCGGCTTTGGGTCGTAGACCACCCTAATGGCGTTACTTCCCCCAGCGCCGGGGGCGCGCCCGCTGTCACTACGGAAGTGGTGTTCCCCAGTGGACAGGGGCACCGCCAAGCAGTGTCGCCGCCGGAGCGGGGGCGTACAAGCGGAACGCTGCCACACACGGGACACTGAGCCCATGGCGACACTCGACGGCCGCCGCGTTCGCACGCGCGCCGAACTCATGGACGACCACGGGCTCGGCCGCAGCACCCTGGAGAAGTGGTACCGCGAGCGCGCCGCCAACGGCCACCCCGAGCCGGTGGGGACGGTCGGCTCCCAGCTCGCGTGGGACGCCGCCGAGTGGGACCGCTGGTACGCGGCGCGCCGGAGCCGGGGCGTCCCGCCCGGCCTCGCCACCCGCGACGAGCTGGCGGAACGCCACGACCTCAGCCGCCACCGCCTCAAGCAGCTCTGGGCGGACCGCGCGTCCAACGGCCACCCCGACGTCGCGCACCGCGCCGGCAAGGCCCTGTACTGGGACGAGGCCGCCTGGACGGCCTGGTATCGCGCCCTGGAGGAGCGCCCCGCCGAGGAGGGGCCGGACGATCTGGTCACCCTGGCGGAGGCCGCCCGCATCCTCGGCCTGGCGCAGACGAGCGTCACCGTCTACGCCAGGCGCCCGCCCGCGGGCTGGCCGGAGCCCGCCCGGGTGGAGCCGCTGGGAGGAGGCCGCGTGCGGCGGCTGTACCGCCGCCGCGACGTCCTCGCCTACGCCGCGGCTAGGGGGTGAAGTGGGTGAGCACCTCGGGATTGGCCATGGAGTCGCGGTTGGCGGCCTGGTCGACCGGGGTGCCCTGGAGGATCTTGCGGACGGGGACCTCCAGCTTCTTGCCGGACAGCGTGCGCGGGATGCCGGGCACGGCGGTGATCTCGTCCGGGACGTGCCGGGGCGACAGCGCGGCCCGGATCCGCCTGCGCAGGTCCGCAGCCAGCTCGTCGGTGAGCGACGCGCCCTCCGCGAGTTGGACGTACAGGAGCAGCCGGCCCTCCTGGCCGAGCCGCCCGGTGTCGATGACGAGGCTGTCGCTGATCTCCTCGAACGCCTCGACGACGCGGTAGAAGTCGGAGGTGCCCATGCGGACGCCGCCGCGGTTGAGGGTGGAGTCGGACCGGCCGTAGATCACGCACCCGCCGTCCGGCAGGACCTTGATCCAGTCACCGTGCCGCCACACGCCCGGGTACATGTCGAAGTAGGAGTCGCGGTAGCGCCCGCTGCCCTCGTCCTTCCAGAAGAAGACGGGCATGGACGGCATGGGCTCGGTGATGACCAGCTCCCCCACCTCGTCGATCACCGGCTTGCCGTCCTCGCCGAACGCCTCCACCTTGGCGCCGAGGCCGCGGCACTGGATGACGCCGGCGCGCAGCGGCAGGAGCGGCGAGGGGCCGACGAAGCCGGTGCACAGGTCGGTTCCGCCGGAGAACGAGCCGAGCAGCAGGTCGCGGCCGACCGCCTCGTACACCCAGGCGAAGCCCTCGGGCGGGAGCGGCGAGCCGGTGGAGCCGATGCCGCGCAGGCCGGACAGGTCGAACTCCTCGCCGGGGCGGCGCCCCTCCTTCGCCGAGGCGGAGATGTAGGGCGCCCCGACCCCCATGTAGGTGACGCCGTTCTCGGCGGCGAGCGACCACAGGTCGAGGGGGGCGCCGTCGTACATGACGATGGTGGACCCCACCAGCAGGCCGCCGACGAGGTAGTTCCACATCATCCAGCCGGTGGTGGTGTACCAGAAGAACACGTCCTCAGGGCCGAGGTCCTGGTGGAAGGACAGCGCCTTGAGGTGCTCCAGGACCACGCCGCCGTGACCGTGGACGAGCGGCTTCGGCAACCCGGTCGTCCCGGACGAGTACACGACCCACAGCGGATGGTCGAACGGGACGTCCTCGAACTCCAGGGTGTCGTGGCCCGGGCGGGGCAGGGCGCCGTAGTGCATGCCGACGCGCAGGCCCTCCGGCGTCGCGGCCGGGTCCAGGTACGGGACGAGCACGGTGGCGGCGAGGGTCGGCAGCGCGGCCTCGATCTCCGCGACGACCCCGCGGCGGTCGAAGCTCTTGCCGTTGTAGGCGTAGCCGTCCACGGCGATCAGGACCTTCGGCTCGATCTGCGCGAACCGGTCGATCACCGAGGAGGACCCGAAGTCGGGGGAGCACGACGACCAGACCGCCCCCAGCGACGCCGTGGCCAGGAAGCAGATCAACGCCTCGGGGATGTTCGGGATGTAGGCGGCGACCCGGTCGCCCTTGCCCACGCCCAGCTCGGCCAGGCCCGCGCGCACCTCCGCGACGTGCATCGCCAGCTCCCGGTACGACAGCAGCCGGTGCCCGCCCGCCTCCGACCGGAAGACGACCGCCGTCTCCTCGGGCGTCTCCTGTGCCCGGCGCAGCGCGTTCGCCGCGTAGTTGAGGGTCGCGCCCGGGAACCACTTCAGCCCGTCGACCGGCATGGGTCCGCCCGTCCGGACGGGTCCGTCACCGCGCTCGCCGACGACCTCGAAGTACGACCAGATCGCGTCCCAGAACGCGTCGACCTCCGTGACCGACCACTGCCAGAGTTCGTCGTAGGACTCCTTGAGGACGCCCCGGTCCCCCAGCCAGTGGGCGAACCGCGTCACCCGCGCGTTCGCGACCACCTCCTCCGACGGCTCCCACAGCGCCGAACCCTCGGATACCTCCCGGGCCATCTCTCTCCCTCCCCGCCGCGCCACGCCGCGCGGCCATCCCAGCATCGGCCCCGCCCGGCACACCGCGCAACTTGCCCGGCACGCCCGCCGCCAAGCCCCGAAACCGGTCCTATCGCAGGTCAAAACCCGTCCTCGGACAACCCCGCGCCCCCACACAGAATCGGCGCCGGACATCCCCCGGCCCCACACCTCCGGAAGAACGGGCAGCGTGGAGAGGGCACACCCGCAGGCGCGGCGTTGTGTCGGGCCGCCGCGCCGAGGAAGCGCCCTGCCGGAAGGATCAGCCCCGCTGGGGCCGGCAGTCCTGGCCGTCGGCCCAGAGCGAACCCTCGGCCCAGCCGGTCCGGCAGTGGTAGGTGTTGTCGTTGCGGCGGTCGATGACGGTGAAGTCCGAGAGCGGCCCCCATCGGCCGGGGTTGCAGTTCCGGCCGAAGACCTGGGGATATCGCGACTCCACCTGCTCGCACACGAACATCTCTCCGGCGCGTTCCGCGGAGGCTCGGGCGGGATCGGCCGGGGGTGTGGTGAGGAGGAACGCCGCGGCGCCGAGGGCCGCGGCGAGGATGGCGGAGAGGGCGACGGCACGACACGGCACGATAATCACTCCTTGACGTCAAGTGATTACTCAAAGTTATCGACAGTGTGCGGGCGGCGCCGCCTTTCCAAGGTGACAACCTTGTCTCAGATGCGGGCTCGGCTCACATGCGGGTCAGGTCGGCGACCGCGCTCACCACGGCGTGCGTGTCCGCGAGCGTCGCCAGGACCCTGTCCGCGCCGGCCGCGCGGAGCTCGGCCTCGGTGGCGCTCCCCGTGGCGACGGCGATGATCGGCGAGCCGGCGATGTGCGCGGCCTGGACGTCGCGGGGCGAGTCGGCGACGTAGACGGTCGCGGACTCGGGGTAGCGGGCGCCGTGGCGCTCGCCGGCTCGGGCGCGGGCGACTTCCAGGAGGGCGGCCTTGCTGTAGACGCCGTTCTCGTAGCCGCCGGCCTCCAGGTCCAGGCGGGCGGCGAGACCGAGCTCGGTCACCTTCAGCACCGCGTTCGGCTGGAGCGATCCCGTCAGCACCGACTGGACGACGCCGGGCACGTGGGCGAGCGCCTCGACGGCCTCCCCGGCGCCGGCCAGGACGCGGCCGTGCGCGCGCAGGTCGGCGCGGCGGTTCGCGAACGCCTCG
The DNA here is from genome assembly GCF_013409045.1 of Actinomadura citrea. Taxonomy (NCBI): domain Bacteria; kingdom Bacillati; phylum Actinomycetota; class Actinomycetes; order Streptosporangiales; family Thermomonosporaceae; genus Actinomadura; species Actinomadura citrea. The sequence continues at coordinate 7,924,502 of NZ_JACCBT010000001.1, forward strand.
GCCAGCGCGTCGAAGAAGGCGGGGAGGTGGTCGTCGGTGGTGACGACGTCGTTGAACGCGAGGGTCTCGAAGATGATCTCGGATTCGGTGCGGCCGGGGGTGGGCGGCAGGCGCACGAGCGGACGCCCGATGGTCCGCTGGAACGCCTCGGCATAGGCGTCCCGAGTGATCCGTCCGACGTCGACCAGGGTGTGGTCGATGTTCCACAGCACGAGACGGTTCAGCGTCGACATCCCGTTCCCATGACGGCTCCAGGGGGTGTGCTCGGGCGCCGTCCACCGGACGGCGAGGCGAGCCTATCGTCAAGCCTCCCACCCCTTCGACCGATGGTGAAGGGTGCCCGGGGATCTGGCGGTCGGCCCCCGGAACGACCCGGCCGGGGCCTCAGCCCATGTGCGGGTAGCGGTGGTCGGTCGGCGGGACGAAGGTCTCCTTGATGGAGCGGGCGCTCGTCCAGCGGGTGAGGTTGAAGATCGAACCGGCCTTGTCGTTGGTGCCGGACGCGCGGGCGCCGCCGAACGGCTGCTGGCCGACGATCGAGCCGGTCGGCTTGTCGTTGATGTAGAAGTTCCCGGCGGCGAAGCGGAGCCGCTCGGTGGCCTCGGCGATGGCGGCGCGGTCGTCGGCGACGACCGCGCCGGTCAGGCCGTAGTCCGAGACGCCCTCCATCTGGGTGAGGACGCCGGCGTAGTCGGCGTCCTCGTAGACGTGGACGCCGAGGATCGGGCCGAAGTACTCGGTGGTGAAGATCTCGTCGGTCGGGTCGGGCGACTCCAGGACCGTGGGGCGGACGAAGTAGCCGCGCGAGTCGTCCAGCTCGCCGCCGGCGAGGATGCGCACGCCGTCGGTCCCGCGGGCGCGGTCGATGGCGCGGCGGTGCTTGGCGAAGGCCCGGTCGTCGATCACGGCGCCCATGAAGGCCGACAGATCCTCGGCGACGTCGCCCATGGTGAGGGCGTCCACTTCGGCGCAGAAATCGTCGCGCATGGCGGTCCAGAGGGAGCGCGGGATGTAGGCGCGGGACGCGGCGGAGCACTTCTGGCCCTGGTACTCGAAGGCCCCGCGGACGAGCGCCGTCTTCAGGACGGCCGGGTCGGCGGACGGGTGGGCGACGACGAAGTCCTTGCCGCCGGTCTCGCCGACGATGCGCGGGTAGCCTCGGTAGGCGGAGATGTTCTCGCCGATCGTCCGCCAGAGGTTCTGGAACGTGGCGGCCGAGCCGGTGAAGTGCAGGCCGGCGAGCTCGGGGTGGCGCAGGGCCACCGCGGAGACGGCGCGGCCGTTGCCGGTGACCATGTTGATCACGCCGGGCGGGAGGCCGGCGGCCTCCAGCAGGCGCATCGTGTGGTGGGCGGCGAGCTGCTGCGTCGGGGACGGCTTCCACACCACGACGTTGCCCATCAGGGCGGGCGAGGTCGGCAGGTTCCCGGCGATCGCGGTGAAGTTGAACGGGGTGATGGCGAGGACGAAGCCCTCCAGCGGCCGGTACTCCAGCCTGTTCCACACCCCCGGCGGCGACAGCGGCTGCTGCTCGTGGATCTGCTGCGCGTACCGGGCGTTGAACCGCCAGAAGTCGATCAGCTCGCAGGCGGCGTCGATCTCGGCCTGCTGCACCGACTTGGACTGGCCGAGGATCGTGGCGGCGTTCACCGTGGACCGCCACGGCCCGGCGAGCAGCTCGGCGGCGCGCAGGAAGATCGCGGCGCGGTCGTCGAAGGACATGGCCCGCCAGGCGGGCGCCGCCTCCCGCGCCGCGGCGACGGCCTCGGTCACGTCCGCCTCGGTCGCCTCGCCCATCCGGCCGAGCACGTGCCCGTGGTCGTGCGGCTCCACGACGTCGACGGGCGTGCCCGCGCCCATGCGCCGCTCGCCCCCGATCGCCATGGTCAGCTCGGTCTGCGCGCCGCCCAGCTCCTTGATCCTGGCTTCCAGCGCGGCCCGCTCGGCGCTTCCCGGCGCGTACGTCCTGGCCGGTTCGTTCACTGGAACCGGCACGGCGGTGACGGCGTCCATCTGACGTCTCCCTGCGATCCGACGGCATTGTCGACGTGCCGAGGGACCTACCCCGCGCCCGGACCGCTAGTCGAGGAGGTGGACGAGTTCCTGGGTGGCGTACCAGAGGAGCTCGTGGCCCTCGGCACCGTCCACGGTGAAGCGGGCGTCCTCGTCTCCGGCGTCGGCGGCGGCGAGGGCCTGCGCGGCGGCGGCGACGTCGGGGGCGGCGTCGGGGTCGTCGACGTGGCCGGAGGCGATCCGCTTCCACGGGACGGGGGTCGCGATCTGGACGAGGGCGCGGTCGCCGTTGCCGAGGGCGATGTCGCCGCGCGCCCAGGAGACCTGGTCGTCGGGGACCTCGGCGGCCAGCACGACCCGGCGGCGCGGGACGGACGGGTCGGCGGCGAGCAGGCGCAGCGAGGCGCGGGCGGCGGCGGACATCGCCGCGTACTCCAGCTCCTCCTGGTCGCCGCCCGCGTACCACTCGCGCAGGGCGGGCGTGACGGCGTGGGCGGCGAGCGGCGCGGGAGCGATCTCGCGGGCGGCGTGGACGCCGGCGAGCAGCGTGAGCGTGGACGGCAGGTAGACGCGCATGACGGTCAGCAAGTCTGCCAGACGGTCAGGGCAGCAGGTCCATCCCGCGCAGTTCGGCGATCGTGGCGTCGGGGGCGGTGTGCAGGATGCCGCGGATTCCGAGGGCCTGCGCGGCGCGGACGTTGTGCTCGATGTCGTCGATGAAGACGCACTCGGCGGCGGCCAGGCCGAGCAGGTCCAGGGCGTGCCGGAAGATCCGCTCGTCGGGCTTGCGCATCCCGACCTCGCAGGAGATGACGATCGCGTCGAAGAGCTCGGCGAACAGGTCGTGGGGGTACTCGTTGCCCCAGGAGTTCGACAGCAGGGCGGTGCGGGCGCCCCCGGCGCGGACCGCGCGCAGCGCCTCGTACATCGGCTCGACCGGGGCGAACGCGCCGAACATCCGGGCGATGAGCCCGGCGGCCTCCACGGGGGCGCCGTCGACGGTGAGCAGCTCGGCCGCGAGGAGCCGCTCGAACTCGGAGGTGGGCAGGGTGCCGTCCTCCAGGCCGTGGATGGGATTCGTCCCGGCCCCGTCGTAGGCCTGCTTCACCCAGGCGCGCATGACGGTCTTGTAGCGCTCGACGTCGATGCGGTCGGCGGTGAGCCAGACCTCGACGGCCTCGGCGAGGGGGGAGGTGAGGACGCCGCCCCAGTCGGTGATCACAGCTTTGACGCTCACGGGGCGATGGTAGGCGATCCCCGGCGATTCGACCGAATCCCGTTCTGCCAGAATGCGGGCCATGGACTTCGAACTCAGCCCGAAGGCACGCGACCACCGGGACCGGCTCCAGGAGTTCATGGAGGCGCGCGTCTACCCGGCCGAGCCCGTCTACGCCGCCTGGCGGGCGGAGAACGACCCGCACGCGCTGCCGCCGGTCGTCGGGGAACTGAAGGCCGAGGCGCGCGAGCGGGGGCTGTGGAACCTGTTCCTGCCGGACGTGTCCGGGCTGTCCAACCTGGAGTACGCGACGCTCGCCGAGCTGACCGGAAGGTCGCCCGACCTCGCCCCGGAGGCGGTCAACTGCGCGGCGCCCGACACGGGGAACATGGAAGTCCTGCACATGTTCGGCACGGACGAGCAGAAGGAGCGCTGGCTCAGGCCCCTGCTGGACGGCGAGATCCGCAGCGCGTTCGCGATGACCGAGCCCGAGGTCGCCTCCTCCGACGCCACCAACATCACCACCTCGATCGTCCGGGACGGCGACGAGTACGTGGTCAACGGCCGCAAGTGGTTCATCACCGGCGCCGCCGACGAGCGCTGCAAGATCTTCATCGTGATGGGCAAGACCGATCCCGGCGCGCCGCCGCACCGGCAGCAGTCGCAGGTGCTCGTGCCGCGCGACACCCCGGGCGTGACGGTCGTCCGGCACCTGCCCGTGTTCGGCTACCAGGACCAGCACGGACACTCGGAGATCCTCTTCGAGGACGTCCGGGTGCCGGCGTCGAACCTGGTCGCGGCCGAGGGCGACGGGTTCATGATCGCGCAGGCGCGGCTCGGGCCCGGCCGCATCCACCACTGCATGCGGGCGCTCGGCATGGCGGAGCGGGCGCTGGAGCTGATGTGCCGGCGCGCCCTGTCCCGCGAGGCCTTCGGCGGGCCGCTGGCCCGGCAGGGGGTCGTCCGGGAGCAGATCGCCGAGTCGCGGATGGCGATCGAGCAGGCACGGCTGCTGACCCTCAAGACCGCCTGGCTGATCGACCGGCACGGCGCGAAGGGCGCGCGGACGGAGATCGCCGCGATCAAGGTGGTCGTGCCGCGCATCGCCCACGAGGTGCTCGACCGCGCGATCCAGGTGCACGGCGCCGCCGGCGTCTCCGACGACACCCCGCTCGCGGCGATGTACTCGTGGGTCCGCGCGATGCGCATCTTCGACGGCCCCGACGAGGTCCACGTCCGCACCGTGGCCCGCCAGGAACTCCGCCGCCACGAGAACTGATTTATTGCATTTCTCTCCTCCTTCGGGCCTAGCGGCCCTCCATCGTCGATAAACGCGGGCGATCGCTGGCATCGCTCCGGCTCGCCTGGCGGCTCGCTGCGCGATCAGATTCTTGCTTCGCTCGAATCTGCCTTCGGACGCGATCGCGGCCACTCAGGTTGTTGCGGGGTTGCTGTGGTGGCTGGTGTTGTCGGGATCGCGGGCTGAGGTGAGGGGCAACGGTTCCCTTGCAGTGCTAGGCGGATCTGAGGCGTTGCAGCGCCTCGCGGACGCCGCCGTCCGTTTCCTCCAGCACCATCGTCGCGCGTGCCGCGGGGACCTCGCCGAGGAGCGAGACCAGGGCGACGCGGGTGTTGCCACCCGCCTCGGACAGCGCGTTCTCGCAGGTGCGGGCATCCATCCCGGTCGCCTCGGTGAGGATGCGCACCAGCCGGGCGCGCAGCTTGGAGTTCAGCGCGTTCACGCTGACCATCAGGTTGGAGTAGGTGCGCCCCATCCTGATCATCAGGGTGGTGGAGAAGGAGTTGAGCACCAGCTTGGTCGCGGTGCCGGCCTTCATCCGGGTGGAACCGCTGATCACCTCGGGCCCGGTGGCGAGCCCGATGTGCACCTCCACCTCGTCCCCGTACGGCGTGTGCGGGTTGCAGCTGATCAGGGCCGTGCGCGCCCCGACCGCGGCGGCGGCGCGCAGCGCCCCCACCACGTACGGGGTGCGGCCGCTCGCCGCGATGCCGACCGCGACGTCGCCCGGCCGGACGTCGAGGGCGTCCCGGCGGCCGAGCTCGACGTCGTCCTCCACGCCGGAGATGGCCTGCGACAGCGCGCCGGGCCCGCCGGCGTTGTGGGCCACGACCCGGCCCCAGATGCCGAACGTGGGGGGAAGCTCGGCCGCGTCGAGCACCGCGAGCCGGCCGGACGTGCCGGCGCCGAAGTAGTGCACGCGGCCGCCCGCGCGCAGGGACTCCACCGCGAGGTCGACCAGCCGGGCGACCTCGGGCAGTACGGAGCCGACGACCGTCGGCACGGTCGCGTCCTCAGAGTTGATCAGGCGTAGCACCTCCATGGTCGGCAGCGTGTCGACGTCGAGGGTCCGAGGGTTCCGCCCCTCCGTGGGGAGCTCGCAATCGATCACCGACGCCTCCGGTCGGGTCGCACGGTCCGTCCGCGGACCGCCTCGTACGTGGCTTCGAGGGCCTTGCGGGTAGACCCGTAGGTGCGCTGCGCAACTCCGACGAAGAGGCAGTCCACCACTGTGAGCTGCGCCAGCCGGCTGGCGGTGGCGCCCGAGCGGAACGTCGTCTCCCGGGCGGCGGTCGTCAGGATCAGGTCCGCGACCTCCGCTATGGGGGACTTCGGGAAGTTGGTGAGCGCGACGGTCCTGGCGCCCCTGGTCTTGGCGACCTCCAGCGCGTCGATGGTCTCCACGGTCGCCCCGGTGTGCGAGATGCCGATCGCCACGTCGCCGGGGCTCAGGACGGCGGCGCTGGTCAACATGATGTGGGCGTCCGCCCAGGCGGAGCAGACCCGGCCGATGCGGTGCAGCTTCTGCTGGAAGTCGGCCGCGACGAACGCGCTCGCGCCGACGCCGTAGACGTCGACCCGATCGGCGGCCACGACCGCGTCCACGACCTGCTCCAGCATCTTGATGTCGAGCTGGGACGCGGTCTCCTCGACGGCGCGCGCGTCGGCGAAGGTGACCTTCTCCACGATCTGCTCCAGCGAGTCGTCGGGACTGATGTCGCTGCCGATGACCCGGCCGCCGCTGGCGCTCTGGGCCCGGCCCGCCTCGGTGGCGAGGGTCAGCCGCAGCTCTGGATAACCATGGAACCCGATCGCCCGGCAGAACCTGATGACCGTGGTCTCGGAGGTGCCGCAGTTCTGGGCGAGTTCGGTGATGGTCGAGTTGGCGACCCCTTCGGGGTCGTCGATGACGCGTTGAGCGACTCTTCGCTCGGCGGGGGGCAGCGAGGGCAGCAGCGAACGGACCCGCACCACCGTGCTCAGCGGCGTGGCGTCCCTGTCCCTGCCCGCCGCGTCGTCCCTTGGCGCAGCGGGCTCCCCCGTGTTCCCCCGCTCGGGGCCCCGGTCGGGGCCGATGGGTTTCCTCATGGAGGAAATTTTCTTACGCGCTGGATGTCACGTCAACGTTAGGAAAGGCTACGGTCGCCATGTGTTGACCCATTTGGCCGGTCCTTACGTGGTCGGTATCGACGCGGGTGGCACGAAGACCCGCTGCGTCGTGCTGACGCTCGGGGGAGCCCTGGCCGGTTCCGGCACCGGCCCAGGGGCCAACCCCAACTCAGGAGGCGACACCGCCGGGGCGCTGACCACCGCCCTGCGGGAGGCACTCGGGGACCTCGACCGTACCCACATCCTCACCGGCGTGTTCGGCATCGCCGGCGCCGGCTCGGCCGGCCGGCCCGCCGCGGTCGCGGCGGCCCGGCAGGCCTGGCAGGCCGTCGGGCTGCGCGGCTCGCCCGCGGTGGTGACCGACATCGCGGTGGCGTTCGCCGCGGGGACCAGCGAGCCCAAGGGCATCGTGGTGTTCTCCGGCACGGGCGCCGGCGCGGCGGTCATCAACGACGGCGCGATCGTGCAGCGCGCGGACGGCTACGGCTGGCTCGTCGGGGACGAGGGTTCGGCGGTATGGCTCGGGAAGGAGGCCGTCCGGGCCGCGCTCGCCGCCTACGACGGCCGCGGCTCCCCGACGCTGCTCACCGATTCGGTCCCCCGGGCGCTGCTCGGCCCCACGGTGGTCGCGCAGATCGACTCGGAACGGCGAAGACCCCGCCATCCAAGGGCGCTGGCCATGGCCGGCGCCCCTTCGCCGTCACCGGGCTCTCCTGCGCTGCCGCAGCCCGCCTCGCTGTCCGCCGGCGGGGGCTCCCCCGGCGGGCGCGCCACCGGAACCGCCGTCCTCGCCCACGGATCCGCCTACCCGCCGTCCGCCCGCTGCCCCGCGCCCGGCAACGGGCCGCCGGGCCATCCCGAGTCTCCCGGCACCCCGCCCAATCCCCGCCTCGCCCAGGCGATCATCAAGGAGGTGTACGGCCGTCCGCCCGCGGCCCTGGGCCGCCTCGGCCCGGTGGTCGCCGCCGCCGCGGCCGCCGGTGATCCCGTGGCCAGGCGCATCACCGACGAGGCCGCGCAGTGGCTGCTGGCCGACGTCGACGCGGTGCGCCCGGCCTTGTCCGACCCCTGCGCACCGGTCGTCATGCACGGCTCGGTGCTCCGTGAAGGCCCCGTCGCCGAGGCCGTCCGCTCCGGGCTGCGCGCCCGCTTCGCCGAAGCCCCGCGCAGCGCCGGCGACGGGGCCGTCGGCGCGGCCGGGATGGCGCTGCGCCGCCTCGGCCACCCCTTGCCGGGCTGAGCACCGCCCGCCGTACGGCGAAGGGCCCGCCCGGCCCCGGCCCGGCCGATCCGGCCCGGCCGCCGGTCCATCGCGATGGACCCCACATGATCCGCCACCGTTCGCGGTCCGGGGTCCATCGTGATCACCGTGTGACCCCCGGGACCGCAGAGCCGCCTGAGCCGTCCCTCCCGTCCGGGCCGTCCGGGTCGCTCTGGCCGCCGGAGTCGACAGCGGCGCGGGGAGCGGCTACGGTCGCGGGCGTCCGATGCGACCGAGTAACCGAGACCACGTCGGGGGGCCTGGTCAGGTGCGTGCTTCACGTTCACTCGCGCTCGCGGCGGCGGTGTCCGCGCTGGTCGCGGGGGCCGCGGGCTGCGGCGGCGGCGAGAGCGGCAAGGGCGGGCGGACGCCGTCCGCCGGGTCCGCCGCGCCCGGTGCGCCGCGCACGCCCGCGCCGGACGCCTGGATTCCCGGCCGGGTCGCGAAGATGAGCGTGGCCGAGAAGGTGGGGCAGCTGTTCGTCCCGACGTTCTCCAGCCGCGCCGACGCGCTCACGAAGATCAGGAAGTACCGCGTGGGCGGGCTGATCTACTTCCCCGGCAACATCGGCACCCCGGCGCGGACGGCCGCGCAGTCGAACGCGCTGCAGAAGGCCTCGAAGATCCCGCTGCTGCTCGGCGTGGACGAGGAGCAGGGCATCGTGTCGCGGACGCCGTTCGTCACCACGTTCCCCGGCAACATGGCGCTCGGCGCGACCCGCAGCCAGGCCGACGCCCGCGCCGCCGCCCGGGTCACCGGCGCCGAGCTGCGCGCGGTCGGCATCAACCTCGACTACGCGCCCGACGCCGACGTGAACGTGAACCCGCGCAACCCGGTGATCGGGCTGCGTTCCTTCGGGTCCGACCCGGCCCTGGCGTCCACGCTGGTGCGGGGCGCGATCGGCGGCTTCCAGGAGGCCGGGGTCGCCGCGGCGGCCAAGCACTTCCCCGGCCACGGCGACACCGCGACCGACAGCCACACCGGCCTGCCGGTGATCCAGCACTCGCCGCGGACGTGGGAGCGGCTGGACGCGCCCCCGTTCGAGGCGGCGATCGCGGGGGGCGTCGACCTCATCATGACCGCGCACATCGTCGTCCCGAAGCTCGACAGGTCGGGCGATCCGTCCACGCTGTCCAAGACGGTCCTGACCGGGCTGCTGCGCGGCAAGCTGGGCTATCAGGGCGTCGTCACCACCGACTCGCTGGAGATGGCCGGTGTCCGCGAGAAGTACGGCGACGCCGGCGTCCCGGTCCGGGCGATCAACGCGGGCGCCGACCAGCTGCTGATGCCACCCGATCTGCCGCGCGCCTACGACGCCGTGGTGAAGGCCGTCCGGACCGGGAAGATCACACAGCGGCGGCTGGACGAGTCGGTGACGCGGATCCTCAAGCTCAAGCAGCGCCGCGGCCTGTTCCAGGGGACCTCCGCCGATCCCGCCAAGGCCGCGGCGGCGGTCGGCACGCCCGCGAACAAGGCCGTCGCCCGGGGCGTCGCCGAGCATTCGGTCACCCTCGTCCGCAACGACGGCGGCCTGCTGCCGCTCAAGGGCAGGAAGGTCGCCGTGTCCGGTCCGGACAGCGGCCGGCTCCAGGCGGCCCTGCGCCGCCAGGGCGTCGCGGTCACGGCGCCCGGCTCGGCCGACGTCATGGTCCTGACCACGGTGAACGCGGGGGCGGCGACCGCGTCCCGGATCCGGGCGCTCGGCTCGAAGCCGGTGGTCGTCGCCGCGCTCGGCCGCCCCTACGACCTCGACTCGGCCGGCGGCGCGAAGGCCGCGCTCGCCACCTACTCCTCCAGCCGGGTCTCGGTGGAGGCGCTGGCCAGGGTGCTGAGCGGAGCGGTGAAGCCCACGGGCAGGCTGCCGGTGCCGGCGGGCGGGAAGCCCGCCGGGCACGGCATGGCCTACCGGTAGGGACCGCCGATGGACGCGAGGGCCGGTCTGCTGGGAAGATCGGGCCGCCTTCGTGCCCCCAGGAGGTCCCCGTGCGCGTCCGCCCGTCCCTCGCCGCCCTGACGCTGCTCCCGCTGCTGGCGGCCTGCGGCGGCGCGAACGAGGTCACGATGCCGCCGCTCACCCCCGAGCCCGGCGACTCCCGGCCCGCCGGGACCTCCGCCGACGCGGCGCCGCGGGAGACGCTCCCGGCGCGGCTCGCGCTCTACAAGTACCTGCGCGGGATGGCGGCGGGCAACGCCAGGGCGTGCGCGTACCTGGCGCCCGCCTACGAGCGGCGCGTGTTCGGCGGACCCGGCCGCTGCCCCTCGGGGCTCGGCCGGGCCCGCGCGAGGCTGCGTCCGCAGGACCTCGCGGCCCTGCGCGGCGTGACCGTCCCGACCTGCGAGGAGGGGCCGGGCGCCGGGGACTACACCGTCCGGTTCGAGCACCTGCGGTGGAAGGGCGCGCCCGCCCGTCCCGGCGGCCTGCTCGCCGCGAACTTCGTCCTGCGAGGGAACGGGAACCGCTGGCAGGTCGCGGGCTGACCGCGGGTCACAGCCCGAGGTCCGCCAGTCCGGGCAGGTGAGCGCGGGCCGCCTCCCTGGCCTGCCCGGCGGTGCGGGCGGCACGGGCCGCCGCGGCCGCCGCGCGGCACTCCTCCAGCGTGTGCCGCACGAGCGCGGCCCGCACCAGCGGGAGGGACGGCGCGCTCATCGACAGCGACGTCACGCCGAGGCCCACCAGCACGCACGCCAGCGCCGGGTCGCCGGCCGCCTCGCCGCACACCCCGCACGGGACGCCCGCGCCGGCCGCGGGGGCGACCAGGTCGAGGACGGCGGGCTGCCACGGGTCCTGGAGATGCGCGAGGCCGCCGACCTGCCGGTCCGCCGCGCACGCGTACTGGGTGAGGTCGTTGGTGCCGATGCTGAAGAACTCCACCTCGGGCGCCAGGTCGCGGGCGCGCAGCGCGGCGGCCGGCACCTCGATCATGACGCCGGGATGCTCGACGCCGGCCTCGCGGCACGCGGCCGCGAAGTAGGCGGCCTCCTCGGCATCGGTCACCATCGGCGCCATGACCTGCAGCTTGACGCTCAGCCCCGCGGCGGCGCGGGTCAGCGCGGCGAGCTGGGAGGCCAGCACGTCCGGGTGCCTGCGCATCATCCGCAGGCCCCGCTCGCCGAGCGCCGGGTTCGGCTCCTCGCCGGGGGCGGGCAGGAACGCCAGCGGCTTGTCGGCGCCGGCGTCGAGCGTCCGGACGACCACGCGGCCCTCCGGGAACGCCTCCAGCACCTTCCGGTACGCGTCCTCCTGCTCCTCGTCGGACGGCGGCGCCGCGCGGTCGAGGAACAGGAACTCCGTCCGGTACAGACCGACACCCTCGGCGCCGTTCGCCAGCGCGGCCTCCACGTCCTTGGGGCCGCCGACGTTCGCCAGCAGCGGGACGCGGTGCCCGTCCCTGGTCGCGCCCGGCCCGGTGGACTCCTCCAGCGCCGACGCGCGGGCGGCGGCAGCGGCCCGCGCGGCGGCGACCTCCGCCTCGGACGGGTCCGGGACCACCGTCCCCGCCGCACCGTCGACCAGGACGCGGGTCCCCTCGGCGAGCGAGGTGGCGCCGGGGAGCGCGACCACGGCGGGGACGCCCATCGTCCGGGCCAGGATCGCGGTGTGGCTGGTGGGGCCGCCCTCCTCCGTCACGAACGCCACGACCTGCGCCGGGTCGAGGACGGCCGTGTCCGCCGGGGCGAGGTCGCGGGCGACGAGCACGAACGGCTCGTCGGACTCCGGGACGCCCGGCACCGGCAGGCCGAGCAGCCGCGCGATCGCGCGGTCGCGGATGTCGTCGAGGTCGGTGACCCGCGCGGCCATGTACTCGCCGGCCCCGGCCAGCATCTCCCGGTAGACGCCGAACGCCTCGAACACGGCGCGGGCGGCCGAGGTCCCCTCGCCGACCCTGGCGCGGACGCCGTCGGCGAGGCCGGGGTCGCGGGCCATCAGCGCCTGCGCGTTCAGCACGTCGCGCCCGTCGGTGTTGCCGGCCGCGGCGGCGCGCTCCCCGCGCTCCTCCAGGTCGGCGGCGACGGCCTCCAGCGCCGCCAGGGCCGAGTCGCGCTCGGCGCCGGCGTCGCCGCCGTGCCGCGACCCGGCGGGCGGCTCCGGGACGGCCCCGGCGATCGTGCGCACCGGCCCGGCCCCGACGCCGGGGCTGACGCCCGCGCCCTGCATCACCTCGCCCACCTCACGCCCCCTCGGGCTCCGGGGTGGACAGCAGCGTCTCCAGGCTGTCGAGCAGCTCGTCGGCCCCCTCGCCCTCGGCGGACAGCACGATCTCCTCGCCGTGCCGCGCGTCCAGGCCGAGCACGGCGAGGATGCTCTTGGCGTTCACCGGGGCGCCGCCGCGCTTGGACACCGTCACGTCCATCGGGGCCTTGGCCGCGGTCTGGACGAACAGCGCGGCCGGCCGCGCGTGCAGCCCCACCCTGGACTCGATCTTGACGTTGCGCTCGGTCACCGCATACTCCCCATCAACTCGTTACCGTCCGGAGCACCCGCAGTGCGGGGCCCGGCACGACGTGCACTTCCATGAAATCGGCCACCACATGGTCGGCCTTGGCCAGCGCGCCCACCGGCTGCGTGGTGACGACGCCCACGCACGTCATCCCCGCGGCCTTGACGGCCGCGACGCCCGCCGGGGCGTCCTCGAACCCGACCGCCTCCTGCGGCGGGACGTCCAGGTCGCGCGCGGCGGCCAGATACCCCTCCGGGTGCGGCTTGCCGGTGACCACGTCCCCGGCGGTCACCACCAGGTCGAGCAGCCCGCGGATGCCCAGCATGTCGAGCAGGCGCTCGGCATAGGGCCGCTGCCCCGACGTCACCACCGCCAGCGGCACGCCCGCGTCCGCCAGCGACCGGACGAGGTCGACCGCGCCCGGGACGGGCGCCACGTCCGGCATCCCCGGCAGCGACTCGTAGGACACCGCCTGCTCGAACAGCTCCTCGACCGTCCGGCCGGGGAACAGGTGCACGTGGTCCGCCAGCGCCTCGATCCCGCGGCGCCCCGCGAACGACGTGATCAGCGTCTCGTCGTAGGGGACGCGGTGGGCGTCGAACAGCCGCGACCACATCACGCGGTTGCGCGGCTCGGTGTCGATGAGGGTGCCGTCGAGATCGAAGACCGCCGCCCCGAGACCGATCATCGCCATGCGCTCAGCTCCATGTGAAAAGCTCGGTCCCCTTCGCCACCTCGCCCGACTCGCGCACGTCCGACAGGGCGTCGGCGCCCGCGTCCAGCGCGACGACCGCGCAGATCGGCGAGCGGCCGCCCGCCTCGATCACGGCCGGGTCCCAGCCGACGAGCGGCTGCCCCGCGGTGACCTCGTCGCCCTCGGCGGCCAGGAGCTCGAACCCCTGCCCCTTCAGCTTGACGGTGTCGATGCCGAGGTGGACCAGGACCCCGTGGCCCTCGGCGTCCACCACGACGTAGGCGTGCGGATGCAACTTGACGATCTTCCCGGTGACGGGCGCGATGGCGTGGCCGGGACCGCGCTCGGGGTCGACGGCCGTGCCCGGGCCGACCATGGCCTGGGCGAACACCGGGTCGGGGACGCCGGCGAGGCCGACGACCCGGCCGGCCACCGGGGACAGTACTCGGGTCATCAGAGGGGTTCCCTTGGTCGGTCGAGGAAGGTCCTGTCAGTCGAGGATGTCCTCGATGTCGCTGGCGATGGTGTCGGCCTCCGGGCCCACGACGACCTGCACGACGGTGCCGCTGCGCATGACGCCGTACGCGCCCGCCTTCTTCAGCGCCGCCTCGTCGACCTTTCCGGCGTCGGAGACCTCCGTGCGCAGCCGGGTCGCGCACGGCTCGATCTCCACGATGTTCTCGGCCCCGCCCAGGGCGGCGACGATGGCCTCGGCCTTGTCCATGCTCGTTCTCTCTTCTCGGGATCCGGGTCGCTCAGTCGGTCTGCGTGACCTTGTTGAGGCCGCGCGGGACGTCGGGGTCGATCCCGAGCCGGCGGGCCAGGTTCTCGACCATGATCTGGCCGGGGACGATGAGGCCCAGCGGCGCCACCCACTCGGGGAGGCCGGGACCGGGCAACGCGGCCGAGCACGCCTCCGCCAGCTCCGCGCCGCCGCCCACGCCGAACGCGCGGGCCCCCGCGCTGCGCACCCGGCGGGCCAGCGCCACGGTGCCGGGCAGCGTCGGGCCGGAGTCGGCGGCGACGAGCAGCGCGGGGGTCTGCGCGTCCACGACGGCGATGGGGCCGTGCAGCAGATCGGCGTAGGACAGGCCCATGGCGTGCAGGTAGCACGCCTCCTTGATCTTCAGCGCCAGCTCCAGCGCGGTCCCGAACGCGATGCCGCGTCCGGAGACCACGGTACCCGGGACCTTCGCCAGTTCCTCGACGATCTCCGGCAGCGCGGGCGAGGCCTCGGTCAGCGCGATCATCCGGGCGACCTCGTCGGGGACGCGGCGCAGGTCGTCCACGGCGACCTGCGCGCCGAGGCCGAGGCCGAGCACCGACAGCGCGGCGAGCTGGGTCGTGTAGGTCTTGGTGGCCGGCACGGCGATCTCGGCGCCCGCCTGCGTGACCAGCGCGACCTCGGCGGCCTCGGCGAGCGGCGACCCGGCGCCGTTGGTGACCGCGACCGTCCGTGCGCCGCAGTCGCGGGCCCAGTCGAGGGTCTCGACGATCTCCTCGGTCTTGCCGGACTGGCTGATCGCCACGGCCAGCACGCCGGACAGGTCCAGCCGGCGCCGGTAGGCGGTCGCGATGGACGGCGCGGCGAGCGTGGCCAGCCGCCCCGCGTGCGCCTCCACCAGGTAGCGCCCGTACACCGCGGCGTTGTCGGACGACCCGCGCGCGATGAACAGCACCTGCCGGGTCTCCCGCGCCAGCGCCCCGATGTCGGGTGTGCGCGGGAGGAGCGCGTCGATCGTCCGGCGCAGCGCGTCCGGCTGTTCACCGATCTCGGCGCGCATCTGACTGGTCATGATCCCCCTCCGAAGACTTCCTGCCCGTTGACCCACGTCGCAAGCGCCCGGTGGTCCGGCCCCAGCCAGACCAGGTCGGCCGCCGCGCCGGGGGCGATCCGGCCGAGATCGGGCCGGCCGACGAGGTCGGCCGGGATCCGGGTCGCGGCGTCGACCGCGTCGGCCGGGTCGACGCCGAGCGCGACGGCGTTGCCGACCGCCTCGTCCAGCCGGAGGCCGGATCCGGCGATGGTGCCGTCGGCGCGCAGCGGCGGGCCCTGCTCGGGCATGGTGATGGGCTCGCCGCCGAGGTCGTAGGTGCCGGGCGGCATCCCGGCGGCCGAGGCCGCGTCGGTGACGAGCACGACCCGTCCCGCCGCGGCCCGCAGTACCAGCGTCGCCACCTCGGACCCGACGTGGTGCAGGTCGAGGATGAGGCCGGGGCTCAGCCGCTCGTCGATGAGAGCCTGCACGGCCACGCCCGGGTCGCGGTGGTGGACGCCGGTCTGCGCGTTGAAGATGTGGGTGACCTTGCGGGCGCCGGCGTCGGCCGCGGCGGCGACCTGCGCGGCGGTGGCGTCGCTGTGCCCGACGCTGACCAGCACGCCGGCCGCGGTGAGGGTGCGGATCGCCTCCAGGGCGCCGTCCCGTTCGGGCGCGAGGGTGACGAGCTTGACCAGGCCCGTTTCCAGCAGGGTCGCGATGGCGCCGGGCGCGGGGTCGGTGAGGTGCGCGGCGTTGTGCGCGCCCTTGCGCTTCTCCGACAGGAACGGGCCTTCGAGGTGGACGCCGAGGACGCGGGCACCTGGCGGCAGGTCCGGCAGGAGGCCGCGGGTGCGGCGGAGCGCCTCGGCCTGCGTGCGCACCGGGGCCGTGATGAAGGTGGGCAGGAACGCGGTCACGCCGGTCTCGGGCAGGCGGGACACGACCGTGTGCCAGGCGGCCTCGTCGGCGTCCACCATGTCGTGGCCGAAGTATCCGTTCACCTGGAGGTCGACGAGTCCTGGCGCGAGGAGGCCGTCGGGCAGGTCGACGTCGGGCGCGCCCTCCGGACGCCCTTCTCCGGCCTCGATGATCACGCCGTCCACCACGCGGACGTGCCCCGGGGACACGACGCGGTGGGGGCCGGCCGCCGGGGTGAGGATCATGCGGTCGGCCGTGATCAGCAGTGATGCCATGGGGGCGCGCTCTCTGTGACGCGATGATCGCGGATGGGTTCCTCCGGATACCAACTGGTCTAGTCCGGACTAGACCAGTACGCACCATACTCCACGAATCGGAGGGAGATGAAGATGCGGGGCGAAACTTCGTCCGGCTCCGGACCGCCGCAGGAGTTCCGGCCGCCGAGGCGTGAGGAACGGGAGCCGGAAACGGTCATGACGCTCGGGCGCAGAACCGGAGGCACCGTCCGACCCCCTGGCCTGACCTGCGACTTCGTCGATCTTGACGTCGCCGGCACGTGATCGGGCCGTTACGGATTCGTGCATTGACATGCCTTTCGGTGCTGTGGTCTAGTCCGGCCTAGACCAGTACCAGCCGAATCGAATACCGTCGAACAACCGACCAGCCCACCCATCCGTCGAAACCCGGCGAATCCCATCGATCCGGCCACCGGCCATCGAGGACACCCCCGTGACGACCATCGACCCGCACAGTCCGGTACCGAAGTACTTCCAGCTCCGCGCCATCCTGCTCGACCTCATCGAGAGCGCGGAACTGCCCGTCGACGCCCCGATCCCCTCGGAGCGCGAGCTGTGCGTCCGGTACCGGCTGTCCCGCATGACCGTCCGGCAGGGCGTCGACCAGCTGGTGTCCGAGGGGCGGCTCTACCGCGTCCCCGGCAAGGGCACCTTCGTCGCCCGGCCCAAGATCGAGATGCCGCTGCGGCTCGTCTCGTTCACCGAGGACATGCTGGCCCGGGGCCTGCGGCCCGGCGCCCTCGACCTGGACCGGCGCACGGTCCCGGCCGACGCGCGCCTCGCCCGCATCTTCGACGTCGAGCCGGGTACCCAGATCCACGTCATCGAGCGGCTGCGCACCGCCGACGGCGAGCCCATGGCACTCGAACGCGCGCATATCCTGGCCTCGCTCGCTCCTGACCTGCTCGATCGCAGGCTCGCCGACCGCTCCCTCTACGGCGTACTGGAGGCGGTCTACGGGCTCGTCTTCGACGCGGGCGACCAGACCATCGACGCCAGCCTGGCCGACGCAGCCGACGCCAGGCACCTGCAGATCGCCCGGGGCAGTGCCGTGCTGCTCCTGCAACGGCGCTCCTACACCGGAGGAGTGTGCGCCGAGCTGGGCGTGTCGACCTACAGGGCTGACAGGTACCAGATCCACACGGCCCTCGGAAATCCCCCGCCGCACTCCTGAAACCCCTGAGGAGGAACCTCGCGATGACTGCGACAACAGTGGACTCCGCGCCGCGCCGAGGGTCGAGCGCCCTCGCGGTGCTGCAGCGGATCGGCCGCAGCCTGATGCTGCCGATCGCCGTGCTGCCCGCCGCCGCGCTGCTGCTCCGGTTCGGCCAGCCCGACATGCTCGGCGAGGACGGCCTCGGCTGGAACCGCGTCGCCGAGGTCGTCGGCGGCGCCGGCCAGGCCCTGTTCAGCTACCTGCCGCTGCTGTTCGCGGTCGGCGTGGCGATCGGGTTCGCCCGCAAGTCCGACGGCTCCACCGCGCTCGCCGCCGTGGTCGGGTACCTGGTGTTCGACCAGGTCTCCAAGATCATGTTCTCGCACAGCGACGAGCTCAAGGGCAACGTGCTGATCACCAAGGTGGTGGACGGGGCGCCCAAGGAGGTCATCGACTTCGGGGCCAAGAACCCCACCGACGTCCTCGGCGGCATCCTCATCGGCGTCGTCGCCGCACTGCTCTACCAGCGCTTCTACCGGGTGAAGCTGCCCACCTACCTGGCGTTCTTCGGCGGCCGGCGGTTCGTACCGATCATCACGGCGCTCGCCGCCCTGGTGCTCGGCGTCCTGATCGGCTTCATCTGGCCGGTGTTCGGCAGCTGGCTGACCGACTTCGGCAACTGGATCACCGGCGCGGGCGCGGCCGGCGCCGGCATCTACGGCGTCATCAACCGCCTGCTGCTGCCGTTCGGCCTGCACCACATCCCGAACTCGCTGATCTGGTTCGTGTTCGGCTCCTACAACGGCCCGGACGGCACCGTGCACGGCGAGATCAACCGGTACCTGGCCGGCGACCCGCACGCGGGCGGCTTCCTCGCCGGGTTCTTCCCCGTCCTGATGTTCGGCCTGCCCGGCGCGGCCCTCGCCATCTGGCGCGCCGCTCCCCCGCACCGCCGTCCCGCGGTCGGCGGCATCATGATCTCCGCCGCGCTCACCGCGTTCGTCACCGGCGTCACCGAGCCCATCGAGTTCGCGTTCATGTTCGTCGCGCCCGTCCTGTACGGGGTGCACGTCGTCCTCACCGGGATCTCGATGGCGGTCCTGGAGGCGGCCGGCGCCCAGCTCGGCTTCGGCTTCTCCGCGGGCGGCATCGACCTGCTGCTGAACGCCTCGAAGGACAACACCAAGGGGCTGTGGCTCATCCTCGGGATGGGCGTCCTGTACTTCTTCCTGTACTACTTCATCTTCAAGTTCCTGATCACGAGGTTCAACTTCGCGACCCCGGGCCGCGAACCCGAGGACGAGGAGTCGACGGCCGTCGACGCGGGCGCCGACCCCGAGCTCGCCGGCGGCGCGAAGAAGAAGAACCGCAAGGGCACCGCCGAGCCGCAGGACTCTCCGGCCGGCTGAGCCCTCCCCTGAGTCCCGGGACCCCGCACCCCGGGACTCGCTCCCGAAGGCGGCGGGACGCACTTCGCGTCCCGCCGCCTTTCCCATTCCCGTTACGGGAGCGGCCGTATGCGGTCAGGACGTATTTTCCACAAGCTTCGTGACTCCTGTTTCAAAAAGCGATTCAGGAGGTTTCATGGTGCGTCCGGTCAGAAGCGGGGCAGTTCGGTTCGTTCGGTACCGCCCGGCCCCCGCCGTTCACGGAACGCTGGCGTTGCGGCCCGTGGCGGGGCCCGTGCCCGGAGGGCCGGGGCTGCGGCTCGTCCGTCCGGCGGACGGGGAGGACGCGGAGGTCCAGGCCGTCGCGGAGGCGTCCGTCCGGCTCGCCGTGGAGGTCCTGGCGGGGACGCGGCCGGCGCACCAGCTGGCGCTCGTGGCGGTCCCGGGGGTGTGCCGGGAGATCGCCGCCCAGCTCGGCCCGAGGGCGCGCGGCGGGCGGGTCGTCCCGCCGAAGGTGCTGTCGACCCGGTCGCAGCGGCCGGCGCCCGACGTCGCCGAGGCGGTCGCCCTGGTGGTCGTGGCGGGACGCGTCCACGCGCTGGCCCTGCGGCTGGAGCACGCGCGGGGGCGGTGGCGCTGCACGGCGCTGGAGACGACCGCGCCCTGACATGCGGAAGCGGCCTCCCGAGGCTCCGGGAGGCCGCTTCCGCGCGTCCTGCTCGTGCTGGCGGGCGCCCTACTTGGCCTTGCTGCGCGGGTCGCCGTGGCAGCGCTTGAACTTCTTGCCGGAACCGCAGGGGCACGGGTCGTTGCGGTTGACGCCCGCGTACTCGTCCGTGGTCTCCTCGCTGTGGCGCTCGACGCCGCCCTCGCCGTCGACGGTCGGGGCCGAGTACTCCAGCTTCTTCGGACGATTCGGCTCGTCGAGGCCCTTCGCCTTGATCGCGACGGCCTCCTCGGCCTCCTCGGGCTCCTCGACCTCCTCGTCGTCGGCCTTGTCCATGTCCACCGTGGGGGCGGACTTGGCGACCGACACCGGTTCGGCGCCCACGACCGGGGCGTCCGGCTGCTCCTCCACCTCGACCTCGAGGTTGTAGAGGTAGCCGACCGACTCCTCCTTGATGCCGTCGAGCATCGCGTTGAACATGTCGTAGCCCTCGCGCTGGTACTCCACCAGCGGGTCGCGCTGCGCCATGGCCCGCAGGCCGATGCCCTCCTGGAGGTAGTCCATCTCGTAGAGGTGCTCGCGCCACTTGCGGTCCAGCACCGACAGCACGACACGGCGCTCCAGCTCGCGCATGACCTCCGCGCCGAGCTCCTCCTCGCGCTTGTCGTAGGACGCCAGGGCGTCCTCGCGGATCTTCTCGGCGAGGGTCTCGGCGTCCAGGCCGGAGATGTCGCCGCCGACGTCCTCGACCAGCTCGTCCACCGTGATCGAGATCGGGTAGAGCTGCTTGAACGCCTTCCACAGCTTGTCGAGGTCCCACTCTTCGGCGAAGCCCTCGCCGGTGGCGCCCGCGACGTAGCCGGCGACGACCTCGTCGATCATCCGGCGGACCTGGTCGTGCAGGTCCTCGCCCTCCAGCACCTTGCGGCGCTCGGCGTAGATGACCTTGCGCTGCCGGTTCAGCACCTCGTCGTACTTCAAGACGTTCTTGCGCATCTCGAAGTTCTGCTGCTCGACCTGGCTCTGCGCCGACTTGATCGCGTTGCTGACGATCTTGGACTCGATCGGCACGTCGTCCGGGATGTTCAGCCGGGTCATGATCGCTTCGACGCGGGCCGAGTTGAACAGCCGCATCAGGTCGTCCTCGAGCGAGAGGTAGAACCGGGACTCGCCCGGGTCGCCCTGCCGGCCGGAGCGTCCGCGCAGCTGGTTGTCGATGCGCCGCGACTCGTGGCGCTCGGTCGCCAGGACGTACAGGCCGCCGACGTCGACGACCTCCTCGTGCTCGCCCTTGACGTCCTCCTTGGCCTTCTCCAGCGCCTCGGGCCAGGCCGCCTCGTACTCCTCGGGCGTCTCCAGCGGCGACAGCCCGCGCTGGTGCAGCGCCAGGTCGGCGCGGAAGTCGGGGTTGCCGCCGAGCATGATGTCGGTGCCGCGTCCCGCCATGTTCGTCGCGACGGTGACGCCGCCCTTGCGGCCCGCCTCCGCGACGATCGTCGACTCCTGCTCGTGGTGCTTGGCGTTCAGCACCGCGTGCGGGATGCCGCGCCGCTTGAGCATCTTGCTCAGCCGCTCGGACTTCTCGACCGAGGTCGTGCCGACCAGGACCGGCTGGCCCTTCTCGTGCCGCTCGGCGATGTCGTCCACCACGGCCTCGAACTTGGCCTGCTCGGTCTTGTAGACGACGTCCGCGACGTCCTGGCGGATCATCGGCTTGTTCGTCGGGATCGGCACCACGCCGATCTTGTAGGTCTTGTTGAACTCCGCCGCCTCGGTGTCGGCGGTGCCGGTCATGCCGGAGAGCTTGTTGTAGAGGCGGAAGAAGTTCTGCAGGGTGATCGTGGCGAGCGTCTGGTTCTCGTCCTTGATTGCCACGCCCTCCTTGGCCTCGATGGCCTGGTGCATGCCCTCGTTGTAGCGGCGGCCGTGGAGGATGCGGCCGGTGAACTCGTCCACGATCAGGACCTCGCCGTTCATGACGACGTAGTCCTTGTCTCGCTTGTAGAGCTCCTTGGCCTTCAGGGCGTTGTTGAGGAAGCTCACCAGCGGCGTGTTCACCGAGTCGTAGAGGTTGTCGATGCCGAGCCAGTCCTCGACCTTCTCCACGCCGGACTCGGTGACGCCGACCGTGCGCTTCTTCTCGTTCACCTCGTAGTCGCCGGGCCCGTACTCGTCGACCTGCCCGGCGGTGCTGATCAGCTCGGCGCGCTTCAGCCGCGGGACGATCTTGGCGAACTCCGAGTACCACTTGGAGTTCTGCTCGGCCGGGCCGGAGATGATCAGCGGGGTGCGGGCCTCGTCGATGAGGATCGAGTCGACCTCGTCCACGATCGCGTAGTTGTGGCCGCGCTGGACGCACTCCTCCAGGCTCCACGCCATGTTGTCGCGCAGGTAGTCGAAGCCGAACTCGTTGTTCGTCCCGTAGGTGATGTCGGCGTTGTAGGCCGCCCGGCGCTCGTCCGGGGTCATCTGCGGGAGGATGACGCCGACCTCGAGGCCGAGGAACTGGTGGATGCGGCCCATCCACTCGGCGTCGCGCTTGGCCAGGTAGTCGTTCACCGTGACCACGTGGACGCCGTCGCCCGCGAGGGCGTTGAGGTAGGCGGGGAGCACGCAGGTCAGGGTCTTGCCCTCACCCGTCTTCATCTCGGCGATGTTGCCGAGGTGCAGCGCCGCGCCGCCCATCACCTGGACGTCGTAGTGCCGCTGGCCGAGCACGCGCTTGGCGGCTTCGCGTGCGGTCGCGAACGCCTCGGGCAGCAGCTCGTCCAGCGACTCGCCGTCGGCGAGTCGCTCCCGGTACTTGTCGGTCAGCTCGCGCAACTCGGCGTCGCTCATCTCGAGGAAGTCCTCCTCGATCGAGTTGACCTGATCCGCGAGCTTCTTGAGCTTGCGCAGAGTTTTTCCCTCGCCCGCACGAAGGATCTTGTCGATGACTGGCGGCACTCTCGAAGGCTCCTTGCAGATCGTGGGTCACCGCTCCAGGCGGCGCGCACACCACACGTACGATGCCCATCGTAGGCGAGACCCAGAATGGTCTAGGTCACTCCGGAGCGCAATCCACAGAGCGCCCCGTTTGACTGTCGGGGCCCCGGAGAAGATGTCTCACACCTCAGGAGGGAGCGCTATGTCGGAAGAGTCGCACGGTTCGCACGCCGGCCGGCCGAGTTCGTGGATCGCCGTCACCGTCATCTTCGCCGGTTTCGTGGTAGGCGGCGTCGGGCTCTGCCTGGGCCCCATGTGGGTCATGTTCTGGGTCGGCGCCGGCATCGTCGTGCTCGGCATGCTCGTCAGCTGGGTCGTCCACCTGTTCTCCGACGTCGTCGTGGACGCGCCCCGAGTCATCCCCGAGATCGTCGACTACTCCCTGTTCGGATCCCAGTCCGACAAGCGGCGCGGCGGCGACGCCGGCGAGGTCCTGGACACCCCCGTGGCCACCGACACCCAGCAGTCCCCCCACGGCTGACCTCCCCGCCCGAAGCCCCGACGGCCGCCCCTCGGCCCCCGGCCGCTCCTCGCCCGCTGCGGGAGCCCGCCGGCCCCGGCGGGCGGCTCCTTGGGTTTCCGGCGCCCCCGCTCGCGCCGTGTTGCCCCCTGAGCAGGGCTTGAGCACCCTATGGGCTGCGGGGATCAGGAGGGAGACGCGGAAGCCAGGGCGGCTTTGACGAGGACACCGGGCAAGGTGGTGCGCTCTATACGGACGTCGTCGCAGCCGACCCACGCCGCGGCGCGCCACAGGGCGGTGGCGAGGGCGGTCGCCGACGTCTCCGTGCGGGCGGCGGTGCGGGTCGCCCACGGTTCCATGGACACCTGGCGGGCGATGAGCGTGCGCCCCTCCCGCGCGGGGTCGACGCGTCCGATGATGCGCCCGCCGGCCAGGAGCGGCATCGCGAAGTACCCGTGGACGCGCTTGGCCTTCGGGACGTACGCCTCCAGACGGTGGTCGAAGCCGAACACGCGCGAGGCGCGGGCGCGGTCCCAGACGAGGGAGTCGAAGGGCGAGAGCAGCGCGGTGGCGTGCCTGCCCTTGGGCGGTGAGGCCAGCGCGCCGGGGTCGGCCCAGGCGCGCCGGTTCCAACCGGCGACCTCGACGGGGACGAGCCCTGCCGCCTCGACCACGCGGTCGACCTGGTCCTGCTTGATCCGGTAGTAGTCGGCGAGGTCGCCGCGGGTGGCCACGCCGAGGGCCCGCCCGGCGCGGGCGACGAGGGCGGTCAGGCAGGCGTCGTCGTCGAGGTCTTGCGCGAGGAGATCGGCGGGGACGGCGCGTTCGGCGAGGTCGTACACGCGGCGCCAGCCGACCCGCTCGACGCAGACGACCTCGCCGATGTCCAGCAGCCACTCGATGCCGATCTTGTGGTCGCTCCAGTCCCACCAGTCGGCGCCGGCCCTGGCGCCGCCGAGCTCCTTGGTGGTGAGGGGGCCGTCGGCGCCGAGCCGGGCGCGGATCTCGTCGCAGACGCCTTCGGGCACCTTGTGCCAGCGCCATCCGCGGCGCACGTAGGCGCGGCGCCGGAACGCGAACAGCGGCCAGTCGGCCATGGGCAGGATGGACGCGGCGTGGGCCCAGTACTCGAACGTCCCGCCGGTGGGCGAGCCGTTGGCGCCCGCCCCGTCGGCAGCCGGGCCGTCGGCGGCCGGTCCGGGCTTCGCGGAGCGGCGTGTCGCGGGCCTGACGGCCTGGCGCCCGCCCCAGTAGGCGGCCTCGATCTTGTCGCGCCCGACCGGGCCGAGGCGGGCGTAGGGCACCAGCTCGTGGGACCGGGCCAGAACAGAGATCGTGTCGAGCTGGACGGCGCCGAGCCGCTCCAGCATCGCCGGCACGCCCCCCTGTGGACGCGCCCCCAGGAAGCCCTGGGCGCGCAGCTGGAGCCGCCGTGCCTCGTCCGCGCTGAGTTCCACCACGCCGGCGATGCTACGACACAACACCGACAAACCCGGATTGCCGGTCGCCCCGCCCCCCGGCCGCCCGCCCACACCCCGACGCGCGACAGGCACCAGCAGGCCGAACAGGGCCAGTGCTACCCGGCCTCCCAGGCGGTCTCACAAGCCAGGCCGGGTCCCTCTACCCGCCGAACGACCGTAGCGGGACGCACGGCAGGCGCCAGCGTGCCCCGCAGAGGGCTTCCCGCCCTCCCCAAGCCAGTACACGACCCAGGCGGCGCACAAGACGGCCCGGTTCCCGTCTACCCGCCGAACGACCGCACCGGCACGTGCGGCAGGGGCCAGCGTGCCCCGCAGAGGGCTTCCCGGCCTCCTTGGGCGGAGGCACGGGCGGGCGGAGGCACGGCCGGGTGGTCGTCTCGGGTCAGGTGATCTCTAGGAGTTTTTCGCGGACGGCGTAGACGACGGCCTCCATCCGGGAGTGGAGCTGGAGCTTCTCCAGGATGTTGCGCACGTGGTTCTTCACCGTGTTCTCGGAGATGAACAGCTCGCGCGCGATCTCGCGGTTGCCGAGGCCGCGTGCGACGAGGCGCAGCACTTCCATCTCGCGCTCGGTGAGGCGGGGCGCGGGGACCTGCTGCGTGCGCTCCTCGCTGCGCTTGGACAGCGAGGCGAACTCGGTGATGAGCTTGGACGCCATCGACGGGCTGATCAGCGACTGGCCGCCGTGCACGGCGCGGACGGCCTGCGGGACCTCGTCGATCGAGATCTCCTTGAGCAGGTAGCCGCTGGCGCCGGCCTTGATCGCCTCGAAGAGGTCCTCCTCCTCGTCGCTGATGGTCAGCATGACGATCTTCGCGCTGGGCGCGGCGTCCTTGATCGCGGTGCACGCCTCGATGCCGCTGCGGCGCGGCATCCGGATGTCCATGAGGACGACGTCCGGCAGCAGGTCGCCGGCCATCTCCACGGCCTGCTGCCCGTCGCCGCCCTCGCCGATGACCTCGATGTCGTCCTCGCCCTGGAGGACCATCTCCAGGCCGCGGCGGAACAGCGCGTGGTCGTCGACGATGAGCACGCGGATGGGGTCTGCCGCTCCGGTCGGCGCTGCCGCCTCCCGGCCGGCGGGGGCGGTGCCGGCGCCTGGCTGGCGGGGTACCGCCGCGGCGTCGCGAGTCTCGGGCTTCTCGCTCACCAGAGTCGCGGCGTGAAGGAGACGCCGCTTCCCCCCTTCACTATTCAGCGATATGGAACTGCGGAGGGTCGTTCTCCTACGGGTCGTCCTCGGGAACCTACGGGGTCCGGGGACGAACCCGGGGGATTTCAGACCGGGGTGTCTCCCGGTTAACCGCCGCGCGCCCCGGGAGGTTCCCGGGACGCGCCGCGTCGCGGATCGGCTGATGCGCCTTTTCAGATCATGACATGGTTCGGGCGGTGACGTGACGCGAGTACCGCATCACTCTTCGACAAGTCTGATGACTCCGTAGTCCCAGCCTCGCCTCCGGTAGACGACCGAGGGGTGCCCCGTGGACTTGTCGCGGTAGAGGAAGAAGTCGTGACCGACGAGCTCCATCTCGAAGAGGGCCTGCTCGATGCCCATCGGCTCGGCCTGGTGGAACTTCTCGCGGACGACGAGGGGGCCGTCGCCGTCCATGGGGATGGGGACGAGGTTCTCCTCCTGGGGGACCACCTCGGTCTCGGCTTCGGCCTCCACGGGCTGTGCGGCCGGCTCGACAGGCTCGGGCCCGACTGCGGGGAGCGTTTCGGGGAGCGTCTCCATCGTGGCGAGCTTGGCGCGGCCCTTGCCGCCGTGGTGCTTCGCGCCGTGCCCCTTGCGCCGCTCCGCGTCGCGGCGGAGCTGTGACTCCAGCTTGTCCAGCGCCAGGTCGAGGGCGCCGTAGCGGTCGTCGGCGGCGGCCTCGGCGCGGATCACCGGACCGCGGGAGCGGATCGTGAGCTCCACTCGCTCGCGCTGGTCGGCCAGGCGGGGATTGCGTTCCTCTGACACCTCCACGTCCACGCGGATGACCTTCTGGTCGAGCCGCTCGATCTTGGCGAGTTTGTTGTCGACGTGCCGACGGAACCTGTCGTTGACGTCGGTGTGCCGGCCCCTCACGGTGATGTTCACGTGGGACCCCCCTTCTCCCGGTTACGGTTCATGCCCGTTCCGGGGCCCCTGACAGCCCCGAACGGGTACCAAAGGACGGTGGGTCGCACCCGCCCGGCCGACCTGGTCTTCGTCCCCACATCCGCCTGCTGAGGGGCTCGCGGCGCTTTCGCCACTACTGCCCTTCTCCCGTTTCGGGGGATGTCGGATCCCACGACGGGGCAGGACTTACCTCTAAGGCGCACCGTGATCGGTCGACGAGAAGTCGCCTTACGTGGGCCGTTTCGCCTGCGCCTGGCATCGGCTAGCCGGATCGTCTGCCGTGCCCCTGACGGGCACTGCGATCCAACGCAACCACGGACCCGGGCGGGTGCCATGTCAGGAACGCTAACCCCTTACGCCACGAATGTCAGGGGGGTGCGGCGAGGAAAAACTCACTGACCGTCATCGTTGACTGCCTCAGCGGGGTCTTCCGCCGCCTCTCCGGGACCCCGTCATGGACCCGAAACCCCCGTGTGCACGCCGCTCACGGGCCTACCGCCCGCCCAGGTCAGCTGGGACTCACCCCTCGGTGAGTTTCCGAAATCCCTGCCGCCCCATGTCCTTATGTGACTCGATTAACTTCACACTGTCCCCCTACACCCCACAGGCCCGACAAGTTCCACTACACGGCGTCACCAGAGCCGGTGCCGGGGCGTCGCGGCGATGGTGGCCGCCCCGGTCACGTCCGCGCCGGCCGCCCGCAGGGCTCGCGCGGCCTCGGCCAGGGAGGCGCCCGTCGTGACCACGTCGTCGACCAGGACGACGCGGCGCCCGGCGACCTCGGCGCGCACCTCGATGGCCCCCGCGAGGTTGGCGGCCCGTTCCCTGGCCGAGAGCCCGGCCTGGTCGGCCACGCGCCCTCGCTGCCGCAGGGCGCCGAGCGCGGACACGGGAACACCGCCCGCGCGGAGCCGCCGGACCGCGACGTCGACCGTCCCCCGCAGGGGGTCGTGGCCGCGCCGACGCACGGCCCTGCGCCCCGACGGCACCCACACCACCACCGGCGGGCCGGGGCCGGACGGGAGGGCGGCGTGGACGGCCGTGGCCAGGGCCTCCCCCAGCGGAACGGCGAGCGCCGCGCGTCCGCGCTCCTTGTAGGAGGCCAGGATCGTGCGGAGCGGCCCCTCATAGGCCGCCACGGTCCACGGAGGGGGCAGCCCGGCGGGCGCCTGCCCCGCCGGCCGCGCGCCCGCCCTCAGGGGACGTGCGCACGCGTCGCACAGCAGCCCCGGATGATGCCCGCACCCGGCGCAGCGTTGCGGAAGAAGCAGGTCGATCAGATCGGCGAGAACACTCATGCCCTCGACGATGCCGGGCGCGCCCGGCCACCGCCCCGCACTCCCGGAACTGTGGATAACTCTCAGTGATCACAGGGCGGCGGGCAATGGGCAAGGTGATACCGCTGCTTCGGCGTGTCGCGGTACGCCCGGATCCGCGCGTCAGCCCGGGTAGGAGGGGTCCTTGGCGGGGGTGGGGCAGATCCAGGCGCTGTAGGAGTTGCTCGGGGAGCGCTGGCGGCAGACCTGGTCCTTGCCGGACGAGCGGGTGCCGATGAGGATCGGGGCGCCGGGGGCGGCGGCGATCGTGCGGGGCTCGCCGAGGGATCCGACGCCCAGGGACGTGATGGCGCTGCCGCTGATCGGCATCAGGAACGGGAGGGTCTGCGAGTCGCGCTTGGCGCGGCCCAGGACGGCGAGGGTGCCGTAGTCGCGCCAGGCGAGGTCGACGGCGTCCTGGAGCTCGGAGCTGACGGGCAGGAAGGAGCCGACGTCCGGGGCGCCCCCGGAAGCCTGGACTATGCGTCCCACCTGGACCTGGGGGCGGCCGTCCACGCGGGCGATCACGGCCGCGCGGACGCCGTCGCGGGCCACGCGGAAGGCGAGGACCTCGCGGCCGCCGAGGCCCCAGTGGGCGGCGCGGACGGGCGGTCCGCCGCGCCTGCGCACCCAGAGCGAGGACTCGTCCTTCTTCGTCTCCACGATCCACAGGGTGCCGTCGTGGCTCCAGGTCGGCGCGGTGAAGTGGGCGCCGGGACGCGCGGTCAGCAGGACGCGGGGCGCGGGCTGGCCGGTGACGGGGCCGGCGACCAGGACCTGGCTCTCGTCGGCGCTCAGGCCCGCGAACTCCTGGTGGTCGGGGGCGACGGCGGGACGGGTGAGCCGGCCGGCGGCGCCGGTCACGACGGGCTGGGCGCGGTCGCTCTCCAGGGTGCCGAGGAAGCCGGAGGGGCCGACGACGTAGGCGCTCTGCTGGACGCCCGCGCCGGGCACCTGGCCGTCGGGCGAGTTGCCCTCCCATCCGTTCACGGACTGCGTGGCGTCCGTGCCGTCGGGCGCGACGGTCCTCCCCTCGATCGACAGCCGCCACGACTTGATCTCCGAGAGCTGCCGCATCGTCCACGAGAGCTGCGCCGACATGCGCTCGACGTCGCCGCCGCGGGCCTGGCCCGTGAGGTCGACGGTCGCGACGTCCTTGTCGATCCGCACGCTGCGGCGGAGCCGGGTGCCCTCGGGGAAGGCGGTGTCGACCGCGCCGTTCAGCCAGGAGGTCGGGCCGGTCAGCAGGGCCTGGACGAGCTGGGTGGGCAGCGTCTGCCGGTTCACCACGGGCAGGAACACGCCGTTCGGGACGAGGGTGCGCCGGTCGGGCGCGAAGAAGTACAGGTTGACGGTGCGCATGGCGCGCTCGACGTCGTCCTTGGTGAGCAGCAGGCCGGCCTTGTCGTCACCGGGGAGGCCGGCGATGCGCCAGACGCCCTGCGGGGTCTTGGAGAGCTGGAACGTGGCGTCGAGCGCCTTCGGGGAGGCGGTGTACTGGCCGTCGGCGGTGATCGTGCCGAGCTCCTCGCCGGTGATGCGGACGGTCGCCTGGTTCCCGGACGACTTGATCACGTGCGGGTCGGTGATGCGGCTCGCCAGCACGGTCACGAACGGCCGCAGGCCGGGGTTCCAGGACGTCTGGCCGGACAGGTACTGCTTGGCGACCTTGTGTCCGTCGTCGAAGCTCGCGGACGCGGAGAGGAAGCCCGAGACGATCTGGGCGGGGCCCCACTCGGGGCGCGGCTTCACCGGGATCAGCCGGACGTAGGGGTCGTCGACGCGCTCGGCGCGCTCGGCGGGCTTGCCGGAGACGACCTGCCCGCCGCTCGGCACGTTCGCGCAGCCTGCGCCGCCGAGGACCAGGACGGCGACGGCGAGCAGGCACGTGATCCGCCGGGTTCCCGCGCAGGGGCTCATTCGCCCGCCTCCAGCTCCGCGAACAGCGGGCGGGCGTCACCGGCCCCCGGCGGGACGAGCGGCAGCGGCGAGCCCCGCAGTTCGGCCCCGGCCACGCGCGGCAGCGAGAGGCGGAACTGGGAGCCCGCGCCGGGCTCTCCCCACGCCTGGAGCCAGCCGCCGTGCAGTTGCGCGTCCTCCCGGGAGATCGACAGGCCGAGCCCGGTGCCGCCGGTGGTGCGGGCCCGGGCCGGGTCGGCGCGCCAGAAGCGGTCGAAGACCATCTGTCCCTCCCCCGGTTTCAGCCCGACTCCGTGGTCGCGGACGGAGACGGCGACGGCGTCGCGGTCGGCGCCCACGGAGACGACGATGTCCTCGCCGTCGCCGTGCTCGACGGCGTTGACGAGGAGGTTGCGCAGGATGCGCTCGACGCGGCGGCGGTCGACCTCGGCCAGGCAGGGCTCGCCCGGCAGCTGCAGGATGACCTTGCTGCCCTTGCGCTCGGCGAGGCCCTGGATGTCGCCGACGACCCGCAGCACGAGGTCGCGCATGTCGAGGGACTCGGCGTCGAGCGTCGCCGCGCCCGCGTCGTGGCGGCTGATCTCCAGCAGGTCGGCCAGGAGCGACTCGAACCGCTCCAGCTGGCTCTGCAGCAGCTCCGCGGACCGCCCGACGGACGGGTCGGCGAAGCCGTCGCGGTTCTCGTAGAGCATGTCCGCGGCGATCCTGATGGTGGTCAGGGGCGTGCGCAGCTCGTGGGAGACGTCGGAGACGAACTGGCGCTGCACCTGCGACAGGTCCTCCAACTCGCCGATCTTCTCCTGGAGGTTGGCCGCCATGTCGTTGAAGGAGCGGGCGAGCCGGGCCAGGTCGTCCTCGCCCCGGACCCGCATGCGCTCTTCGAGGCGTCCGGCGGCGAGTCTCTGCGCGCCCTGGGCCGCGAGCCGCACCGGAATGACGACCTGCCGCGTGACCAGGGAGGCGATCGCGGCCAGCAGCAGCACCAGGACGATGCCCACTCCGGCCAGGGAGCGGCTGACGTTGGTGAGGGTCTGCTGCTCCTGCGTCAGCGGGAAGAGGTAGTACAGCTCGAACTGGCCGGTCTTGCCGCCGACGATGAGGCCGCGCTCGTCCGCGCGATCTCCGATGTAGGAGAGCCTGCCGTAGGTGTAGGCGCGGGACCCGGCGGGCGCGTTCTTCAGCTCCTCGCGGAGCCGCTTGGGGACGCTCTCCTGGCGCAGTTCGTTGGTGGTGTACCCGTCGAAGTACTGCTCGGTGGTGTCGCGGATGTAGACCTCGTAGAGCCCGGAGGGCCCGCTGCGGGCCTTGAGCCGGTCGATCGTCGAGTTCAGCCTGCTGCCGTCGCCGGTGGAGTTGCCCAGGTCGCGCTGGACCTGCGCCAGGCCGTCGTCCAGTTGGAGACGGGCCGCCTTGACCTTGCCGTCCATCAGCGCGGACGACACCTGCTGCATGAGGAACGCGCCCAGGATCGCCACCACGATCGCCGAGATGAACAGGGTGGACGTGACGACGCGGACCTGGATCGACCGGCGCCAGCGCAGGTAGCCGGCGCCCGCGGCGCCCTGGACGACGCGGCGGACCGCGCCCAGCCCGCGCCGGACGAACCGCTTCGCCCTCCTCATGTCGACGTTCATGGGAGGTCCGCGAGGCGGCGCGGCGGTCCGGAAGGGCGCTGGTCGGTCATCGGCGTGTCACGGGGATCGCGGCGGACGGCGGGACGGGCCTCAGGCCGGACCGGCCTTGTAGCCGACTCCGCGCACGGTGACGACGATCTCGGGCCGTTCCGGATCTTTCTCGATCTTGGCGCGGAGCCGCTGGACGTGCACGTTCACCAGCCGGGTGTCGGCGGCGTGCCGGTAGCCCCAGACCTGCTCCAGCAGCACCTCGCGGGTGAACACCTGGCGGGGCTTGCGGGCGAGGGCGACCAGCAGGTCGAACTCCAGCGGCGTGAGCGGGATGTGCCGGTCGCCGCGCTTGACCGAGTGGCCGGCGACGTCGATGGTGATGTCGCCGATCTGCAGGGTCTCGGGCGCCGGCTCGTCGGTGCGGCGCAGGCGGGCGCGCACGCGCGCCACCAGCTCCTTGGGCTTGAACGGCTTGACGATGTAGTCGTCGGCGCCCGACTCCAGGCCGAGGACGACGTCCACCGTGTCGCTCTTGGCGGTCAGCATGACGATCGGCACGCCGGACTCGGCACGGATCTGCCGGCACACGTCGATGCCGTCGGCCCCCGGCAGCATCAGGTCGAGCAGCACGAGGTCGGGCCGGGTCTCCCGGAACGCCTCCAGCGCCTTGTCGCCGTCGTGGACGAACGACGGCTCGAAGCCCTCGCCCCTCAGCACGATGCCGAGCATCTCGGCGAGCGCGAGATCGTCGTCGACGACCAGTACACGTCCTCTCATGGCCCTCATCGTCACAAGTCGGGGTTCGGTGGAGTGGGGCGCGATGCTCCGGCGCCACCTCGCCAGGGAGAGTTATGCCTTGGCGTGCAAGGTTACCCGCGTTTGCGTCGTACGGCGCTCCTCCGCATCGTCCGGGCGACTCGCCATCGTAGGCGCGACTCCCGAAACCAGCGCAAGATCTACGCCGCGCCCGTGACAGGATGACCTGACCGGCGGCCGCGTACCGGCCCGGATCGGGCCAGATCGGACGCGCCGCCGACCCGCCGAAGAGCGCAGGGAGACGGGATGCCGGGACCGGACGGCTGGGACGACGACGCCGGCGCCACCGATGTGGCGCGGGGCGTCCCGTTCCGTCCCCTGTCGATCTCGGAGATGCTGGACGGCGCCATCGCCGGCATCCGGCGCAGGCCGCGCGCCACGCTGGGCCTGTCGGTGGCGGTCAGCACGGTGATCCAGGTGACGAGCTCGGTCGCCGCGTACTTCTTCGTCGGCGACGAGGCCCGCGACGAGGTCACCCCCGACCTGCTGATGGAGTCGCTGGGCGCCCAGCTGACCCTGTCGCTGCTGGGGCTGGTGCTGTCGGCGTTCGGGATCCTGCTGCTGGCGGGGCTGGTGGCGCCGATCCTGGGGCGCGAGCTGCTGGGACTGCCGATCGCGCCGAGGCAGGCGTGGCGGGACGCCCGGCCGCGGCTCGGACGGCTGGTCGCCACGGCGTCGGCCGTCATGGGCGTCTCGCTGGGCGCGCTGGTCCTGCCGCTCGTCCCGTTCCTCCTCCTGATCGCCGCCGGGGAGCGCCCGGCGTTCGCGGTGCTCGCGGGGCTCTTCGGTTTCCCCCTCGGCATCGGGCTGATGGTGTGGCTGTACATCCTGTTCGTCCAGGCGGTTCCCGCGGTCGTCCTGGAGCGGCAGACCGTCGGCGGCGCGCTGCGCCGCGCGATGACCCTTTCCAAGGGGCGCTGGTTCCGGACGTGCGGGACCCTCCTTCTGGCCCTGCTCGTGACCGTGTTCATGGGCTTCTTCGCCTTGCGGATCCCGTTCCTGTTCGCACAGTTGATCTTCTTTGACGACTCCTCCGGCAGCGGGGCGACGATGGGCGCGCTCGCCGTGGACACCGTGGGCCGGATCGTGAGCTGGTCCGTGGTGATGCCGTTCGACGCGGGTGTGATCGCATTGCTCTACATGGACCGGCGCAT
This sequence comes from Actinomadura citrea, assembly GCF_013409045.1. NCBI lineage: Bacteria > Bacillati > Actinomycetota > Actinomycetes > Streptosporangiales > Thermomonosporaceae > Actinomadura > Actinomadura citrea. Next base: position 7,957,580 of record NZ_JACCBT010000001.1, read on the forward strand.
GCGCCGCGAGGGCTTCGACCTGGACCTGCGCACCCGGGGGCGTTCGGCCGCGGCCGTCGCCGCCGGGGAGCGGGGAACCGCCGGAGAGCAGGGCGCCGGCGAGCAGGACGAGGGGTTCATCGGCCTGTGGCGGACGGGCCCGGCGCAGGCCGGCCCGGCGCCGGCACGTCCGTGGACGGGGGCGGGCACGTGATTCTCGATCCGATCGGCCGCGACGAGGCCCGCGAGATGGCCCGCCGCGAGTTGGAGAAGCAGATCTACCAGCGCGACAAGCCGTCCTGGCTGGAGCGGGCCTGGGACGACTTCGCCGAGTGGCTGCGCCACCTGTTCGACAAGGCGCCCGCCCCGGAGTCGCAGGGCAGCGGCGGCGGGTGGACGTCCATCGCCATCGTCGTCGCCGTCGTGCTGGTCGCGGTCGCGCTGGTGGTGTGGCTGATGTGGGGACGCCGGAACCCGCGCTCCCGCAAGGACCCGCTGCTGGAGGACGCACCGTCCACGGCGCTCGACCACCGGGAGGCGGCGGAGCTGCACGCGGAGGCCGGGCGGTGGGCCGAGGCGATCCGGGAGCGGCTGCGCGCCATCGCCCGCGACCTCGAGGAGCGCGCGGTGCTGTCGGCGCGGCCGGGCCGGACCGCCGACGAGCTGGCGGCCGAGGCGGGCGAGGCGGTGCCGGAGCTGGCCGGCGAGCTGGCCGCGGGGGTGCGGATCTTCGACGACGTCTGGTACGGGGACCGGCCGGGCACACCCGAGGGATACGCGCGGATGAAGGAACTGGACGAGCGGCTGCGCGCGGCGCGGCCGAAGCCGCTGGAGTCCGACGACCTCACCCTGGCCGGAACCGGCGACGACGGGGGGCCGCGATGGTGACGGCCTCCCCTCCGCGCGACGCGCGGCCCGCCCCGGAGGCGTCCGCCCGGCAGGTCGCGGGGCGCCGCTGGCGGTCGGCGCGCGGCGTCGTCGCGGCGGTCCTGGCGATGATCGTGGTCGCGGTGGTGCTGGCCGCGCTGCGCCCCTCCGCGTCGGCCGAGGCGCTCGACCCGGAGTCGCCGAAGCAGGACGGCAGCCGGGCGCTCGTGGAGATCCTCCGGCAGCACGGCACGCCGGTGACGGTGGCCCGGAACACCCGCGACGCCCTCGGCGCGGCCGGGCCGGGCACGGTCCTGGTGGTGACCCGCACGGAGCGGCTCACCGAGGAGGACCTCGCCCGGCTGAGCGGCGTCCCGGCGGATGTGCTGCTCGTCCGGCCCACGTCGTTCGCGCTGGAGGCGTTCGCCCCGCAGGTGCGCAGGCGGGGCCCGTCGTTCGAGGAGATCGCAGGACCGCGCTGCAACCTGCCCGTGGCGTCGCTCGCGGGGCCGGTCGACTTCCACGAGTCCGAGACCTACGAGGTCGCGGGCGCCGGCACGGCCTGCTACCGGACCGACTACGGCGACGCGAGACTCGTCCAGGTCAGCACCGGGGCGCACACCGTGACGGTGCTGGGCTCGACGGCGCCGCTGACGAACCGGCGGCTCACCGAGGAGGGCAACGCGGCCCTCGGCATGAACCTGGCCGGTGCGGGCACGTCGGCGGTCTGGCTCGCCCCTGACCTGCCCGAGACGGGCTCCGGCGCGGGGCAGCGGTCGCTCGGCGATCTGCTGCCGTTCGGCGTGAAGCTGCTCGTCCTCCAGCTGCTCGTCGCGGTGCTGCTGGTGGCCCTGTGGCGGGCCCGCCGCCTCGGCCCGGTCGTGGCGGAGGCGCTGCCCGTGGTCGTCCGGTCCGCCGAGACGGTCGAGGGCCTCGCCCGCCTGTACCGCGCCGGGCGCGCCCGCGACCGGGCCTCCGACGCGCTGCGCTCCGGCGCCCGCGAACGGCTCGTGCCACTCCTCGGACTCCCCCGCAGCAGCGCGCAGGACCCCTCCGCCGCACAGGAGATCGTCGTGGCGGTCGCCCGCCGCACGGCGTACGACGAGACGTACGTCGGAGCGGCCCTGTACGGTCCTGAACCCCTGGACGACGCCGGGCTGATCGCCCTCACCGACGTCCTCGACGACCTGGAAAGGCAGGTACGCCAGTCTTGAACCCCCCTGTAGAGCTCGGGAAGGACGACGTGCCCGGCGGCGCCCCCGGCGGCGCGGGGCCGGGCATGATCTCCGAGGAAGCCCGGCGCCAGGCCGAGACGGCCCGCGCGGCGCTCGCGGCCCTGCGCGGTGAGGTCGCCAAGACGGTCGTCGGCCAGGACTCCGTGGTGACCGGGCTGGTGATCGCCCTGCTCTGCCGCGGCCACGTGCTGCTGGAGGGCGTCCCCGGCACGGCCAAGACGCTGCTGATCAAGACGCTGTCGCGGGCCCTCGACCTGGACTTCAAGCGTGTCCAGTTCACCCCCGACCTGATGCCGGGCGACGTGACCGGCTCGCTGGTGTACGACAACCGGACGGCGGAGTTCGAGTTCCGCGAGGGTCCGGTCTTCACCAACCTCCTGCTCGCCGACGAGATCAACCGGACGCCTCCCAAGACGCAGGCCTCCCTCCTGGAGGCCATGGAGGAACGCCAGGTCTCGGTGGAGGGCACCGCGCGTCCTCTGCCCGACCCGTTCGTGGTGTGCGCCACGCAGAACCCGATCGAGTACGAGGGGACCTATCCCCTGCCCGAGGCCCAGCTCGACCGGTTCCTGGTCAAGCTGACGGTGCCCGTCCCCACACGGGACGAGGAGATCTCCATGCTCCAGCGGCACGCCTCCGGGTTCGACCCCCGCGACCTGTCCGAGGTGAAGCCGGTCGCCGGAGCGGCCGAGCTGGCCGCCGGGCAGGCCTCCGTCAGGACCGTGCACCTCGACGCCAAGGTCGCCGCCTACGTGGTGGACCTGTGCAGGGCCACCCGGCAGTCCCCGTCCCTCCAGCTCGGTGTGTCGCCGCGCGGCGCGACGGCGCTGCTGGCCACGTCCCGCGCCTGGGCGTGGCTGTCGGGCCGCGACTACGTCACGCCGGACGACGTGAAGGCGCTGGCCAGGCCCACCCTGCGGCACCGCGTCCAGCTGCGTCCCGAGGCGGAACTGGAGGGCGCGACCGCCGACGGCGTGCTGGAGGGCATCCTCGCCCACGTCCCCGCCCCGCGCTGATGGCGCTGACCGGGCGTCTCGGGCTGCTGGCCCTCCTCGGCGCGATCGTCCCGCTGTTCGCGCCGAGCTGGTGGACGCTCTTCGCGGTGTGGGGCGCCCTGCTGCTCGGCGTCGCCGCCGACCTCGCCCTGGCGGGGAACGTGCGGGCCCTGCGCTTCCACCGCGCCGGCGACACCAACGTGCGCCTCGGCGAGACGGCCCAGGTGTCGCTGATCGTGGAGAACCTCGGCCGGCGGCGCCTCAAGGCCCGGCTCCGGGACGTGTGGCCGCCCAGCGCGGGCGCCACGCCCCGCATGGTGAGGGTGGACGTACCCGCCGGGGAACGGCGCCGCGTCGAGATGACGTTGACGCCGACCCGCCGCGGCGACCGGAAGGCCGTCACCGTCGTCGTCCGCTCCGTGGGGCCGCTCGGACTGGCCGCGCGGCAGCTCTCGCGTCCCGCGCCCTGGAGCGTCCGGGCGCTGCCCGCGTTCCCGTCCCGCCGCCACCTGCCCGCCAAGCTCGCCCGGCTGCGAGAGCTCACGGGCGCGCACGTCGCGCTGATCCGCGGGCAGGGCACCGAGTTCGACTCCCTGCGCGAGTACGTGGACGGCGACGACGTCCGGTCCATCGACTGGCGCGCCACGGCGCGGCGCGGCGACGTGGTCGTGCGGACCTGGCGCCCCGAACGCGACCGCCGCATCTACCTCGTCCTCGACACCGGCCGCACGTCCGCGGGCCGCGTCGGCGACATCCCCCGGCTCGACTGCTCGATGGACGCGGCGCTCCTGCTCGGCGCCCTGGCTTCCCGCGCCGGCGACCGCGTCGACCTGCTCGCCTACGACCGCCGCGTCCGCGCCCGCGTGGAGGGCGCCTCCCGCACCGACCTGCTGCCCGCGATGGTGCACGCCCTCGCGCCGCTGGACCCCGAGCTGCTCGAATGCGACGCCGCCGGGATGGTGTCGACGCTGATGGCGCGCGTCCGGCAGCGGTGCCTCGTCGTGCTGCTCACCGATCTGAACACCGCCGCGATCGAGGAGGGGCTGCTGCCCCTGCTGCCGCGCCTCACCGCCCGGCACCTCGTCATGATCGCCGCGGTCTCGGATCCGCGGGTCGCGGAGATGGCGGAGGGCCGCGGCGACCTCGCGTCCGTCTACGACGCCGCCGCCGCCGAGCGCGCCCGAGCCGAACGCCGCCGCCTGACGGCCGAACTACGAGGCCACGGCGTAGAAGTGGTGGACGCCCCACCGTCGGCCATAGCCCCCGCCCTGGCCGACGCCTACCTGGCCCTGAAAGCCGCAGGAAGGCTGTAGAGCCCACCGCACGCACGCAGCAACCCCACGGCTGCGATCGCGTCCAAAGGCAGGTTCGAGACAGAGCCCCCAGCGCAACCACGCAACAACCTCAATGGTTGCGATCGCGTCCGAAGGCAGGTTCAAGCGAAGCGAGAACCTGATCGCGCAGCGAGCCGCAAGGCGAGTCGGAGCGATGCCAGCGATCGCCCGCGTTTCTCGACGATGGAGGGCCTTCAGGCCCGAAGGAGGAGAGAAGCGCAATATCAACCGGACACCGGCGCGAGATCCGGGTGGAGGTCGGAGTCGCCGGTTTCGCCCTGGCGGACGGCGCGGCGGCCCAGGACGATCACGTAGGCGAGGAAGGCGGCCTCGGCGATGACGCCGATGGTGATGCGCAGCCAGGTGATGTGGACCCAGCCGGTCACGAAGCCCTCGATGAGGCCGGACACGAGCAGCACCGCGATGAGGCCGAGGGCGATGCTGACGGCGGCGCGGCCCTCCTCGGCGAGGGCCTGGCCGCGGCGGCGCGGGCCCGGGTCGATGATCGTCCAGCCGAGCTTGAGGCCCCCGGCGCAGGCGAGGTAGACGGCGGTCAGCTCCAGCAGGCCGTGCGGGAGGATCAGGCCGAAGAACACCCCGCCCTTGCCGTAGGCGAACATCAGGCCGCCGCTGATCCCGAGGTTGACCTGGTTCAGCAGCAGGACGTAGACGGTCGGGATGCCGAGCAGGATCCCGAAGATGAGCGCGGTCGCCGACACCCAGGCGTTGTTGACCCACACCTGGAACGCGAACGAGGACGCGGAGTGCTCGGTGTAGTAGTTCGCGAAGTCGTGCTCGACGAGTTCGCGGATCTCGTCCGGCGTCCCGATGGTCGCCTGTACGTCGGGGCTGTGCACGACCCAGATCGCCAGGGCGAGCGACAACAGGTTGCCGAGAACGGCACTGCCGAGCCACCACCACCGCATCCGGTACGCGGCCGCCGGGAACGACACGGTCGCGAAGCGGGTGACGTCGCGCCAGAGCGGCGCCTGCGCGCCGCCCACCGCGGCCCTGCCGCGCGCCACCAGCGACGACAGCCGCCCCACGAGCTGCGGGTCGGGCGAGCTGGAGCGGACGACCGACAGGTGCGTCGCCGTGCGCTGGTAGAGGTCGACCAGTTCGTCGGCTTCCGCGCCGGTCAGCCTGCGGCTGCGGTTGATGAGCCGTTCGAGGCGCAGCCATTCGGCGTTGTGCGCGGCCACGTAGGCGTCGACGTCCACCCGGCGAGACTAACGCCTCGGCCCGCCGAACCGGCACAATGGTCAATCCGCCCGCGTTGGAGGGACAGGACATGGCCGATCTCGTCACCGGCGAGGCCGTCGCGCTCGACATCCGGGTCGCGCGACTGGCCAGCCGGGCCTGCGCCATCCTCCTCGACCTGCTCTTCCAGATGGTGCTGCTGAACATCGTCGTCTACGTCACGGCGATGACCTCGCTGGTGGCCGACGACGCCTGGACGGTCGGGCTGACGCTCCTCGCCGTCGTGGCGGTGATCGTCGGGTATCCCTGCGCTTTCGAGACGCTGTCGCGGGGGCGGACGCTGGGCAAGATGGCCGTCGGGCTCCGCGTCGTCGGCGACGACGGCGGGCCGGTCCGGTTCCGGCAGGCGCTGGTGCGGGCGCTCGCCGGGTTCGTCGAGTTCTGGATGTTCTACGGCTCGCCCGCGCTGATCACGTCGTTCTGCAACCGGCGCGGCAAGCGGCTCGGCGACCTGTTCGCCGGGACGATCGTCATCCAGGAGCGGGTGCCCGCGTCCGCGCTGCTGGGTCCCGTCGCGGTGATGCCGCCGCAGCTCGCCTGGTGGGCGCGGAACCTGGAGCTGTCCATGCTGTCGGACGAGCTGGCGATGACGGCCCGGCAGTACCTGTCGCGGTTCTGGGAGCTGCTGCCGGAAGTCCGCGACTCGCTGGGGCAGCGGATCGCCTCGCAGGTCGTCGTGGTGGTGAGCCCGCCACCGCCGCCGGGGGTTCGGCCCGAGATCCTGCTGTCGGCCGTCCTCGCCGAGCGCCGCCACCGCGAGGAGCTGCGGCTCGCCGAGCGCCGGGCGCGCCGGATGCGCCGGTTGGGCCTTCCCGCCTGGGGCCCCGCCCCCGTGCCCGTCCCGGCGATGGCGATGGCGGGGCCCGCGCCGTACGGCCCGCCGCGGCAGGGGCCGCCCGCTCCGCCGCCGTTCAGCGCTCCCCAGCCCGGCCGGCCGCGGTTCCTTCCGCCGAACGACTACGGCGCCGGGCCGTACCAGAACGTGCTGAACGCCCCCCGGCCGCCCGCGCCGTATCCGGCGGGGCCCGCCGGCGGTCCGCCGCCGCAGCGCCCGCATCCGGGCTACTGACAAGATTGTCAATAGCAGCCGGAACTCCTAGAATCCGAAGAAATTTCAGGTTCAGGAGGCGGCATGCGCGTCCGTACTGCCCTCGGCGGGGTCGTCCTCGCGGCGCTCACCCTGACCCCGCCGGCCTCGGCCACGGCGCCCGCACACGCGGAGACCGCGCCGCTGCCCGCCATCACCGACGACCAGGGCAGGACCCTCCTCCTGCACGGCCTCAACACCGCGGGCAGCGCCAAGGGTCCGGCCGGGTTGCCCTGGGTGAAGCGGGAGGACGTCGTCCGGGAGGCTCGGGATCTGGGCACGAACTCCGTCCGGTACCTGGTCCAGTGGAAGAACGTGGAGCCGGAGCCCGGTCGCTACGACGACGCCTATCTGGACGACGTCGCCGAGCGTGTCGCCTGGTACGGCGAGCAGGGCATGCACGTCATCCTCGACATGCACCAGGACATCTACGGTCCGGCCGCGTGCGAGGGTTCCGGTAACGGCGCCCCGGCTTGGGCCACTTTCACCGACGGACTGCCCTGCACACCGCAGGACCCATGGGTGCTGACGTACCTCCAGCCCGCCATCCTGCGCGCCTACGACAACTTCTGGAACAACACCGGCAAGCACCCGGAACTGGTGCGGCGCTACACCGCGATGTGGCAGCACGTAGCGCAACGCTTCTCCCGCGTCCCTGCCGTACTGGGCTACGACCTCATCAACGAACCTTTCGGCGGGACGCGCCAGTTCGGCTTCTTCGAAGGCCCGATCCTGACGCCCTTCTACCAGGGCGTCGTCAACGCGATCCGCGAGGTGGACGGCGACAACTGGGTGTTCGTCGAACCGCAGGCGCTCGGCCCGAACGAGGGCGCGGAAACCTCCCTGGGTGCTGTCTGGGACCCGCGCCCCGGTGGGCCCCGGATCGTCCTTGCGCCGCACTTCTATCCGGGTGGGGTCGACCTGGGCGGCTCCTACGACGGCGTGGCGAAGATGCTCGTCCAAGCGCAGTTCACGCTCTGGAAGCGGAACATGCCCGCCGCCGCACGGCGCATGAACGCGCCGATGTGGCTGGGCGAGGTCGGCGGCATGGGGCAGAACGCTCCGGGCGCCGCCGACTTCACCGGCGACTGGCTCTCCATGGCGGACGAACTCGGCATCGGCTGGGCGTACTGGTCGAACGACCCGGGCTCATCCGGAGTCACCGACGGCAAGGGCGAGCCGACCCTCTTCGCGAAACTGCTCGCCCGGCCCTACCCGTGGGCGGTCGCCGGCACGCTCACGAACGTCGCCCACGCGTCGGGCACGCTCACGGTGACCTGGCGCAACAAGGCCGGCGTGGCGGGCCCCACGGAGATCTGGTTCCCGTCCACCCCGAAGGTCACCTCGACCGACCCGGACGGGACGTGGCGGACGACCTGGGACGCGACGCGCCACGTCCTGTCGGTGTGGGCCGACCCCGGTAGGCCGTCCCACACCCTCACGGTGAGGCCCTAGCCCGGGAGCGAGCGAAGCTTCTCGGTCAGCGTCGGGCGCAGCTTCTTCAGGCACAGCACCGGCCGGAAGGAGCCTTCGCTCGTCATGTAGTCGGTGGCCTCGGCCGGGCACTCCTTCGTTGTGGCCACCCTGCCGACGACCTTCGCTATGGCGTCGCTGGACTCGCACTGGGCCTTGTCGAGATCACCGACGTTGAACGACGGATCCTCGATGCAGTCGCCCGGGGACAGCACGCCGCCGCCCGCGCCCAGGCACAGCACCGGGTCCGCCACGTTCCCGCCGCCGAAGGACCTCATCTTCATGGTCTCCAGCGTCTTGGCCGGGCACGCGCTCTCCGCGCCGACGCGCGCGATCAGCTTGCCGTACCAGTCCGGCTCGGAGCACGGCTGCTCCTTGCCGAAGCCGATGGAGCCGCTGCTCACGCAGTCGCCCGCCGAGAGGAACGCCCCGCCCGCGCCGGGGTCGCCCGGGTGGGAGCCCTTGAGGTTGCGCACGCACGCCTCGTAGTAGGTCTTGTCCTCCTTCTCGGCGCGGACGTTCGTGAAGCCGTCCGTGCCGCTCGGGCAGTCGGGCTCGGCACGCGAGCCGAACTGGAAGGCCGACGCCTCCTTCTTGCCGACGACCTTCACCACCTTGGCCTTCGCCTCGGCGTCGTCGCAGCTCACCCGGAGGCTCGGCGGGATCCTCTTGCCGTCGTCCATCCCGAACCCGGTGTCCACGCACTGCTCGGCCTTCACCGGGCCGGTCGGCGCGCCCGTCCCGTGGAGCGCCAGGAAGGCCACGCCCGCCAGCACGACCACGCCCGCGACCGCCACGGCCGCCCACACGATCGGCGAGGGTCGCTTCACCGGCGGCGGGCCCTGCGGCCCGGCGGGCTGAAACGGACCGGGCATCGGCGGGCCGGACATCGGCGGGCCGCTCATCGGCGGCCGCCCCTGGCCGTGTCCCTGCGCCTGCCCCTGCCCCTCCGGCACCTGCCCGTACACCGCCACAACCCCCATACCTGATCTTGTCGGACGAGTACGAGAAGATACCGCATGCCTGGTCAGGGCAGGTTCGGCGGGGACTCCAGGGCGGTGAGCTCGATCCCGGGCGCGGCCAGCACGACGTCCCCGGCCCTGTGCACCGACTCGACCTCGCCCGTGGACAGATCGGTGACCTCGTACTCCGAGACGGACAGCGGCCCGGTCTCCGTCTCGTGGACGGACGTCCCCGCCAGCCGCCAGCGCCACAGGGCCGTCAGCGCCGACAGCGACGTCCCGCTCAACCGGACGAGGCGGACATCGGTCTGCGCGCCCTCGTCCAGTTCCAGGGAACGGGCGACGGCGACGAGGAACCCCGGTGAGTCGTGAAGGAAGCCCGACGCCCGCTCGCTGTGCTCGGTGCCCGTCTCCCCGGCCGCGCGCACCCAGGCCAGCGCGCGGCCGGTCACGCCGCCGCGCACCCACCAGCCGGGCGTGACGACCTCGACGCGGATCTGGCGCCAGCGCGCGTCCACGACGAGGTCCACGCGGACGCCGTCGGAGCGCGCGGAGGTGTACCGCCACCCGGCGGGCCCGGGCGCGCACTGGAAGTGCTCCTCAAGCCCCCCGTCGAGATGCAGGTACGTCCCGGCCGGCACGGCTCAGGATCCGATGCGCCAGGAGTGCAGATAGTCCTCCTGGTCCGGGGTCAGCAGGTCGATGGAGACCGACATCGAGTCCAGCTTGAGCCGTGCCACCTCCGTGTCGATCTCCTTCGGCACGTCGTGGACGGCCGGGGACAGCGACGCGTGGGCCGAGGCGAGCCACGCGCACGTGAGGGCCTGGTCGGCGAACGACATGTCCATCACGGCCGCCGGATGCCCCTCCGCGGCTGCCAGATTGACGAGACGGCCCTCCGCCAGCAGCACCAGGCGCCGCCCGTCGGCCAGCACGTACTCGTCCGTCTGCGGCCGGATCCCGTGGTGCACCTCCACGGCCATGTCGCTGAGGGCCCGCACGTCGATCTCGACGTCGAAGTGCCCGGAGTTCGCGAGGATGGCCCCGTCCTTCATCACGGCGAGGTGGTCGGCGTTCACGACGTCGCGGTTCCCGGTGACCGTGATGAAGACGTCGCCCTCCACGGCGGCCTCGGCCATGGGCAGGACGGCGAAGCCCTGCATCGTCGCGTCCAGCGCCTTCACCGGGTCGATCTCGGTGACGACGACGCGCGCGCCGAGGCCGCGCGCCCGCTCTGCCAGGCCGCGCCCGCAGTAGCCGAAGCCCGCGATGACCACGGTCTTGCCGGCCAGCAGCGTGTTCGTCGCGCGCACGATCCCGTCGAGCGTCGACTGGCCCGTCCCGTACCGGTTGTCGAACATGTGCTTGGTGTCGGTGTCGTTCACCGCGACCACGGGGAACCTCAGCGCGCCCTCCCGGGCCATCTGGTGCAGCCGGATGACGCCCGTCGTCGTCTGCTCGCACCCCGCCTTCACGGTGCCGAGCAGATCCGTCCGGTCGGTGTGCAGGGTGTTGACCAGGTCGCACCCGTCGTCCAGGACGAAGTCGGGCTCGGTCTCCAGTGCCTGGTGGATGTGCGCGTAGTACCCCTCGCGGTCGGTGCCCGCGCGCGCGAACACCTCGGCCCCGTACTCCTCCACCAGCGCCGCGGCGGTGTCGTCCTGCGTGGACAGCGGATTGGAGGCCGCCAGCGCCACGCTCGCACCTCCCGCCTGGAGGGTGCGGATGAGCCCGGCGGTCTCGGTCGTGATGTGCATGCACGCCGCGACCTTCAACCCGTCCAGCGGCCGCTCGGCGGCGAACCGCTCCCGGATCTGCCGCAGCACCGGCATGCTCCGATCCGCCCACTCGATCCGCTTGACGCCCTCATACGCCAACGACCGATCCGCGATATCGCTCATCACCACACCCTCACGAAGTAGCTGCCGGACGGGGGGACCCCCGCCCGGCAGCCGCAAGACAAGCCCACTCCCCCAGCCCAACCGTCAACCAAAACGGAACGATGCCAGCGATCGCCACAAAGCAGCGACCTCAGCCATCGCAGCAACCCCGCGACAACCCGAGTGGCCGCGATCGCGTCCGAAGGCAGATTCGAGCGAAGCAAGAATCTGATCGCGCAGCGAGCCGCCAAGGCGAGCCGGAGCGATGCCAGCGATCGCCGCTTTTATCGACGATGGAGGGCCGCCAAGGCCCGAAGGAGGAGAAAAAAGCAATCAGTACCTGTAGTGGTCGGGCTTGTAGGGGCCCTCGACGTGGACGCCGATGTAGGACGCCTGCTCCTTGGTGAGCTCGGTGAGCTTGACGCCGAGGGCGTCGAGGTGGAGGCGGGCGACCTTCTCGTCCAGGTGCTTGGGCAGGACGTAGACGCCGATCGGGTACTCGTCGGTCTTGGTGAACAGCTCGATCTGCGCGATGACCTGGTTCGTGAAGGAGTTGGACATCACGAACGACGGGTGGCCGGTGGCGCAGCCGAGGTTCATCAGGCGGCCCTCGGCGAGGACGAGGATGGAGTGGCCGTCGGCGAAGCGCCACTCGTGCACCTGCGGCTTGATCTCGATCTTCTCGATGCCCGGCGTCCTGGCGAGGCCGGCCATGTCGATCTCGTTGTCGAAGTGCCCGATGTTGGACACGATCGCCTGGTGCTTCATCCGGCCCATGTGCTCGGCCGTGATGATGTTGAAGTTGCCGGTGGTGGTGACGAAGATGTCGGCGCGGTCGACGACGTCGTCCAGGGTGGTGACCTGGAAGCCGTCCATCGCGGCCTGGAGCGCGCAGATGGGGTCGATCTCGGTGACGATGACGCGGGCGCCCTGGCCGCGCAGCGCGTCGGCGCAGCCCTTGCCCACGTCGCCGTAGCCGCAGACGACGGCGACCTTGCCGCCGATGAGCACGTCGGTGGCGCGGTTGAGGCCGTCGATGACCGAGTGGCGGCAGCCGTACTTGTTGTCGAACTTCGACTTGGTGACCGAGTCGTTGACGTTGATCGCCGGGAAGGCGAGGGTGCCGGCCTTCGCCATCTCGTAGAGGCGGTGGACGCCGGTGGTGGTCTCCTCGGTGACGCCCTTGATCGCGGCGGCGGCCTCGGTCCAGCGGCCGGGCTTGTCGGCGATGGTGCGGCGCAGGGTGTCGAGGATGATGCCCCACTCCTCGGGGTCGTCCTCGGTGGCGGTCGGCACGGCGCCCGCCTTCTCGTACTCGGCGCCCTTGTGGACGAGGAGCGTCGCGTCGCCGCCGTCGTCCAGGATCATGTTGGGGCCGGTGCCGTCCGGCCACTGCAGGGCCTGGTCGGTGCACCACCAGTACTCTTCGAGCGTCTCGCCCTTCCACGCGAACACCGGGACGCCCTTCGGGTCGTCGACGGTGCCCTCCTTGCCGACGACGATGGCGGCGGCAGCGTGGTCCTGGGTGGAGAAGATGTTGCAGGACACCCAGCGGACGTCGGCGCCGAGCTCGACCAGCGTCTCGATCAGCACGGCCGTCTGGATCGTCATGTGCAGCGAGCCCATGATCTTGGCGCCGCGCAGCGGCTTGGCGGCGGAGTACTCCTCGCGCACCGCCATCAGGCCCGGCATCTCGTGCTCGGCGAGCCGGATCTCCCGGCGCCCGAAGTCGGCCAGCGACAGGTCGGCGACCTTGTAGTCCATGCTTTCGTTGCTCCCTTGGTCATGTGCGCGCCGTCGGGTACGCGAGGGTCGTGACGGGCGAGTGCACGGCCGCGTCAACGGGGGCGAGTCTACGGGCGGTGCGCGTCCCAAGGCACGGTCGGGGACGACTTCCTGACACTAATTTGTCAGAATTGCCGCCATGCGTATCACGGAGGCCGCCCGGCGGCTCGGCACCTCGCCCCGGATGCTCCGCTACCGCGAGGCCCTCGGGCTGCTGCCCGTCACCCGCGAAGCCGCCCTCACCAGGCGGGGAGGCGGCCATCGCCGTTTCGGGGACGCCGAACTGCGCGCCGTCGCGCTGGCCCTGGCTCTGGAGAAGCGCTACGACATCGGCCCCGCCGAACTGGCCTTCGGCCTGCGGGTCCTTGCCGAACCCCAGGTCCAGGCCCACGTGCGCGAACTGGGCGAGCGCATAGGCCGCCTCTCCGCCCCGCCCACCCGAGCCCTGGACTTCGAAAAGGAGAAGGCCATGCGCCTCCTGCGCCGCCGCTGAGCTATGGCAGTGCCCCTCCTCCTTCGGGCCCGGAAGGCCCTCCATCGTCGGGCACCGCGGCGATCGCTGGCATCGCTCCGGCTCGCCTTGCGGCTCGCTGCGCGATCAGATTCTTGCTTCGCTCGAATCTGCCTTCGGACGCGATCGCCACCCTTGAGGTCGTTGCGGGGTTGCTGTGGCGGCTGAGGCTGGGGGGTGGAGAGTCAGCTTCCGCTCTCTCCCGGGACCACTACGCCGGATTCGTAGGCGAGCATGACCGCTTGGGCGCGGTCGCGGAGGCCTAGCTTGGTGAAGACGCGTGCCACGTGCGTCTTCACCGTGTGCTCGCTGACGAAGAGGCGCTGCGCGATCTCGCCGTTGGACAGCCCGCCCGCGATCAGGACGAGCACCTCGGTCTCGCGGGCGGTCAGCGTCGACAGCTCCGACGGCGCCTGCGGTCGGTTGCGCCGCTGCTTGGTGAACTCGCGGATCAGCCGTCCCGTGACCTGCGGGGCCAGCAGGGAGTCGCCGCGCGCCACCACCCGGACCGCCGACACCAGCTCGTCCGCGGTCGCGTCCTTCAGCAGGAAGCCGCTGGCGCCGACGGCGAGCGCCTCGTAGACGTACTCGTCCACGTCGAACGTGGTGAGGACCAGCACCCGGACGTTCTCCGAGCCGGGCAGCGCGAGGATGCGGCGGGTGGCCTCGATGCCGTCCATGCCGGGCATCCGGATGTCCATCACGACCACGTCGGGACGGCGGTGCTCGGCGAGCGCGACGGCCTCGCGGCCGTCGCCGGCCTCGCCGATCACGGTGATGTCGTCCTGGGCGGCGAGCAGGGCGGCGAACCCGGCCCGCACGATCGTCTGGTCGTCGACGATCAGCACGTTGATCACAGCGGCCGCCCGGGAGGCGGGGGGACGGCGGGGTCAGGGGCGGCCGGGCGGCGCCTGCGAACCGTTTCCACGGATGGGATTCCCCTCACTCGTCACCGGAAGCTCGGCCTCCACCAGGAACCCGCCCTGGGTGGCCGGGCCGGCGGAGAACCGCCCGCCCAGCATGGTCGCACGTTCCCGCATCCCCACGAGGCCGTGCCCGCCACCCGAGCCGGACGTCTCCAGCCGCGTGCGCCCGGCGTCGGCCGGGGCCGGGGCCGCGGTGTTCGGTCCACCTGTACGGGAACCGGGATCCCGCGGGTTCAGGACCTGGGTGGCCGCGGAGGCGCCGTTGTCCTGGACGCGGACCGCGAGCCGGTCGGGCAGGAACGTCAGGTCGACGCGGACGCCCGCCCCGGGCGCGTGCCGCCGCGCGTTGGTCAGCGCCTCCTGGACGATCCGGTACGCCGACAGCTCCACCGTCGTGGACAGGGCGCGCGGGTCGCCGTGCACGGCGAGGTCGACGTGGCCTCCGGCGCCGCGGTGCTGCTCGATCAGGTCGGGCAGCCGGTCCAGGCGGGGCTGCGGCGAGTTCGCCGCCTCCGGTTCGGGTGTGGCGTCGGCGCGCAGCACGCTGAGCAGCCGCCGCATCTCCACCAGCGCGTCCCGGGCCGTCTTGGCGATCTCGGTGTAGCCGGCGCGGGCCTCGGGCGAGAGGTTCTCCATCGTGTACGGGGCCGTCTCCGCCTGCACGGCGATCATGGAGACGGAGTGCGCGACGACGTCGTGCAGCTCCCGCGCGATGCGGGCGCGCTCCCGCATGACGGCCTGCTCCCGCTGGACGGCGGTGAGCCGGGTGAGGGTCTCGTTGGTGCGCTCGGCGGCCTCGGCCTCCGTCCGGCCGGCGGACTCCACGACGCGCCGCGCGTCCCCGAGCCCGATGGCGGCGAGGACGGCGACGATCGGCGCGGGCCAGGGGATGTCGTCGAGCGTGCCGGTCGCGAGGTAGACGACCCCGAGGGCGGCCACGCTGCCGACCGCGAGCACCCCGGTGGACTGGCGGGGCAGCCTCCGTCCCAGCGCGTACAGCGTGTAGAGGGCCGCGAAGCTGGTCGTGACCAGGAGCAGCTGCCCGGTGAGGAGGCTCGCCGCGACCGCGCTGAGCACGACCGCCGCGACGGCGCGCAGATTCTCCCGGCGCCACACGAGCGGGAGCGTCGCCGCGACCGCGAACCCGCCCGCCAGGCTGATCGGGGAGTCGACGCGCGGCGCCAGCTCCGCCAGCGCCGCGATCGTCAGGGCGAACCCGGTCAGCGGCGCGAAGTACCAGGCGCCGACGACCTCCCGCCACGTGTTGAGCCAGCGGGGCAGCGGCGCCGTCTGCCCTGGCGGGACCCCGGGGCCGCGTCCCGCTCCGCCGTTCAGCCGCGCGCCGAGCCTGACCGCGAGCGGGCGCAGGAGCGTCCCGATGCCGGTGAGGATCCACAGCAGCAGTTGCCCGACCCCCGCCACGATCCGGCCGGACAGCCGCCACGCGTGGTGCGCGACGGCTGGGCCGAACCCCGCGGGGTCGGGTCCGGTCCGAGCCTTGTCATCGGTGGTCACCCCTCCATACTGACCGCTGAGGCGGGCGACGGCCTCACCGCGCGGGTGTATGCAGATCGCCGGGGTCCGCCTGGAGTACCACCCGCGTTCCCTCCTTGAGGGGGACGTGCGGACGAGAGCCGCGAACGTAGTGTCTTAACCGTGACCGCGACGGTGGCCATCGCCGACGTAGGGGGTTCGGCGGGGGCCGCCGCGGTCACACCAGAACCGCCCGGTTTCAGGGGTCCGGGCGGGGAGGCATGGGAAAGCACCTCGCCGGACGGCCGCGGCTCGCCTCTTCGGAGGCACTCGCCGGTCTCGCCTGGGCTGGGGTTCGGTCGGCGCCTGCGGCGGCCGCCCGGCGAGGGGTCCCATGTCCCGGCGCGGCCCGTGGGACGGGCCGCGCGGAATGTCCCGGTCAGGACGACGTGGGGGTCTCCGGCCGCTGCGCGTCCACGGCGTGCGTGCGGGACGCCTCGGACAGCGCCGGCTCCAGGTAGATGAGCTTCGCCTCCGGGATCTGCGCCCGGACCCTCGCCTCCGCCGCGTCGATCCCGCGCGCCACGTCGGCGGCCGTGTCGTCGTGGTTGACAGCGATCTTCGCGGCGATGAGCAGCTCGTCCGGGCCCATGTACTCGGTCCTGATGTGGATGAGGTGGTCGACCTCGTCCACCGACTCCAGCGCCTCGATGATCCGCCGCTCGGTCTGCGGGTCGACGCCCTCGCCGATCAGCAGGCTCTTGGTCTCGATCGCCAGGATCGTCGCGACCGCGCCGAGCAGCAGCCCGATCGCCACGGTGCCGACGCCGTCCCAGATGCCGTCGCCGGTGACCACCGCCATGGAGACGCCGAACAGGGCGAGGAACAGGCCGACGAGGGCGGCGAGGTCCTCCAGCAGGACCACCGGAAGTTCGGGGGCCTTCGCGCGGCGGATGAACGCCCACCACGACTGCTCGCCGCGGACCTCGTTCGACTCCTTGATCGCCGTGCGGAAGGAGAACGTCTCCAGGCCGATCGCGATGATCAGCACCGCGAACGCCCAGACCGGGGACTTGACCTCCTCCGGGTGGGAGATCTTGTGGTAGCCCTCGTAGAGGGAGAACGCCGCGCCGACGGTGAACAGGACGACCGCGACGACGAACGCGTAGAAGTAGCGTTCGCGCCCGTACCCGAAGGGGTGCTGGGGCGTCCGGTCGCGTTCGGACCGCTTGCGGCCGAGCAGCAGCAGCCCCTGGTTCCCGGAGTCGGCCACCGAGTGGATGGACTCGGCCAGCATCGACGACGAACCGGTGAACGCGAACGCGACGGCCTTCGACGCCGCGATCCCGAGGTTGGCGGCCAACGCGGCGACGATGGCCTTCGTTCCACCCTCAGCACTCATCTACGCAATCCTCGCTCTGAACTCTTTGACGGCAGGCTCGGACGCAGGATCCACGCCGAGCGCGATAGCCAAGTAAACCGTGACATAGTCGACCAACGCGATCAGCGACGCGATTCTCTCCAGCGGATGGTCGCCCTCCGCCCGCATCTCGGTGAGCGCCACGCCCCGGGCGCGGGCCAGCGCGGCGGACGCCTCGGCCCATGTGCGCGCCTGCGGATCCTCCACCGCGTCCCGCAGGGTGACCAGGTGCAGGCCGTGCTCCGGTTCGTCCGACCGGTCGCGGAAGAAGTCGTCCGGGTCGGCAGGGGCGCCGGCCCGCGCGAAGAAGCCGTCGAACACCGCGACCTGGTTCTGGCCGGCCTCCGGGAGCTCCCCGAAGACCGCCGGGTACTTGGCGTTCTCGTTGAGCTGGCAGCACATCCGGTACGCCGCCGCGACGGAGACGTCGGAGGTGCCCCACACCAGCGGCACGTCGCCCGCCAGGTCGAGCGCGATGCGCTTGGCCGGGTTGACGAACGGCTCGCTGGACGGACGGCACCGGTGCGCGACGTCCTCCAGCAGCACCGCGGTGGACTCCAGCACGGCGTCGGGGACGTCCGCCAGCCGCAGCGCCCGCGCGGCCAGGAGCAGGGGGACCGTCAGGCCCCACAGGGTGGAGCGCGGCCGCCCGGCGGACCGGACGGGCACGAAGACGCCGCGGCTCCTGCCGGCCAGGTCCGCCAGCGGCGAGTCCTCCCCGCCGACGGCCAGCAGGTGGCAGCCGCGCCGGGCGGCCTCGGCGGCGACCTCCAGCGTCTGCTCGGCGGCTCCCGAGGACGAGACCGCGATGACCAGGTCGGCCGCGCCCACCCAGCCGGGCAGCCGGTGGCCGCGCACCGTCGAGATCGGGACGGCGCAGCCCGTGCCGCACACCGCCGCGAGCACGTCGCCCGGGACGGCGCAGGAGCCGGTGCCGGCGACCACGACCGCACGGGGGCGGCCGTCCCCGGCCAGCCCGGAGACGCCGGCCTCCGCAGCGGCGCGCCGCGCCTCCCGCACCTGGGCGGCCGACGAGGCGACCTGCCGGAGCATCCCGCCGGGATCCGCCGCCTCGGCCGCCTCCGCGCTCTCCAGCCGCGAGGGGTCGAGGGACACGCTCACGGGGCGGGGGTCCTGGCCTCGTCCACGAGGAGGACGGGGATGTCGTCGCGCACCGGGTAGGCGTAGCCGCAGGAGCCGGTGCACACGAGCTCGTCGGCCTCCTCGTCGGCGCGCAGGTCGCCGCCGCAGTTGGGGCAGGCCAGGATCTCCAGCAGCCAGGAGTCCAGCTTCATCGTCATGGCAGCGTCACATCTCCCTTGCAGTCACTTTCCCGGACCCGGTCACTTCTCCCTGACGCGGTCACTTCTCCCTGACCAGGGCCAGGACCTCGTCGCGGATCGCCGCCATGGTGTCCTCGTCGCCGGCCTCGGCGTTCAGGCGCAGCAGCGGTTCGGTGTTGGACGGCCGCAGGTTGAACCACCATCCCGCGGCGTCGTCGCGCACGGTCAGCCCGTCCAGCTCGTCGACCTCGACGCCGGGCCGGCCGGCGAAGGCGTCCTCGACCTTCGCGGCGGCCGCGGCCTGGTCGTCGACCTCGCTGTTGATCTCACCGGACGCGACGTAGCGGGTGTACTCGCCGAGCAGCTCCGACAGCGGCCCGTCCTGCTGACCGAGGGCGGCGAGGACGTGCATCGCCGCCAGCATGCCGGAGTCGGCGAACCAGAAGTCGCGGAAGTAGAAGTGCGCCGAGTGCTCGCCGCCGAACACCGCGCCGGTCTCGGCCATCGTCTGCTTGATGAAGGAGTGCCCGACCCGCGTGCGGACGGGCGTCCCGCCGTGCTCGGAGATGATCTCCGGGACGGCCTTCGAGGTGATCAGGTTGTGCACGATCGAGGAGCCCGGGTGCTTGGCCAGTTCCCGGGTCGCCACCAGCGCCGTGATCGCGGACGGGGAGACGATCTCGCCGCGCTCGTCCACCACGAAGCAGCGGTCGGCGTCGCCGTCGAAGGCGAGGCCGATGTCGGCGCCGGTCTCGCGGACCTTGGCCTGCAGGTCGCGCAGGTTCTCCGGCTCGATCGGGTTGGCCTCGTGGTTGGGGAAGGTGCCGTCCAGCTCGAAGTACAGCGGGACCAGGTCGATCGGAAGGCCCTCGAACACCGGGGGGACGGTGTGGCCGCCCATGCCGTTGCCCGCGTCCACGACGACCTTGAGCGGGCGGATGGACGACAGGTCGACCAGCGTCTTGAGGTGGTCGGCGTAGCCCTTCAGGATGTCGCGCCGCGTCACCGTGCCGGGCTCGCCGTCGTAGGCGGGGACGCCGTTCTCGATCATCTCGCGGATCTCGCCGAGGCCGGTGTCGCGGCCGACCGGCCGGGCGCCGGCGCGGCACAGCTTCAGCCCGTTGTACCGGGCCGGGTTGTGGCTGGCGGTGAACATGGCGCCGGGCAGGTCGAGGCTGCCGCTGGCGTAGTAGAGCATGTCCGTGGAGCCGAGCCCGGCCTCGATGACGTCCGCGCCCTGGGACGTGGCGCCGCGCGCGAACGCCTCGGCCAGCGGGACCGACGACTCCCGCATGTCGTGGGCGGTGACGACCGCGCTCGCCCCGGTGACGCGGACGAACGCCGCGCCGGTCGCCTCGGCGGTCGCGGGGTCGAGCTCGTCCGGCACCACGCCGCGGATGTCGTACGCCTTGAAGATCTTGGCGAGGTCGCCCACTCCTGCTCCCTGTCCGAAGAACCGTGCGCGGAAAACGGCAGGCTCACGAGCCTACCGGGAAGGGCGGGCGCGACCCGCCGCGACGTCGGACCGGGGATCGGGACGGGGCGGGGCCCCGCGTTCACTCCTGGCCGGGCTGCGTTCCGGCGGGCTCGGAGCGGAGCACGCGCAGGTGCCCCCGGCGGCCGACCTCGGTGCCCTGGCCGACCGGCTCGTGGCCGGTTCCGGGGGCGGGCCTGGCGGCCTCGCGGACCGCGTCGGCGAGGGCCTCCAGGTCGTCGGCGCTGGGCTCGGACTCCTCCTCGACGGGGAGCCGCACCAGCTCCCACCCCATGGGGGCGGTGAGCCGTTCGGAATGCTCGGCGCACAGGTCGTAGCAGTGCGGCTCGGCGTACGTTGCGAGCGGCCCCAGGACCGCGGTGGAGTCGCGGTAGACGTACGTGAGCGTGAACACTGCGGGCGCCTTGCAGGCGGTGCGGGAGCAAGTGCGGACGGGGCTCACGATGGCTGACCGTACCTCCCCCCACCCGGCTCCGCCACCACCCCGGCGCACGTGTCGCCGTTACCGGGCGATTTCCTTGGTAACAACTACATTCCGTAATGACCTTGTGCACGGACCGTTCCGGGCGGTGCCTTGTGTGGGGGCCGCCGTGCGAGCGGAGGTACTCTTGTGGCGTGCGATCCCGTGTGGCAGGCGTACGGCGCCGCGACCGGCACGGTCGTGGCCTCCGTGGTCCTCTGACGCCCCCGCAGGCGCCGGTCTCACGTACCCGCGCGGAACGGTTCGCCGACCTCGTCGAGGACGAGGTCCGGCGGCTCGGTACGCGCTGGAGCCGCGAACTGGCCCGCGTGGAGTTCGCGGTCGAGGAGGTGCCGGGAGTCGAGCCGCTGTTCGACGGGCCCGTCCCGCTCGGCCAGACCCTCCCCGGCGACGGAGGCCGGCCGGTGCGCATCGTCGTCTACCGCCGCCCCGTCGAGGCCCGCGCCGCCGGCGAGGCCGAACTCTCCCAGATGATCCGCGACCTGCTCGTCGAAGAGGTCGCCGACCTGCTCGGCCTCTCCCCCGAGTCCGTCGACCCCAGCTACGACACTCCCGACGACTGACTGCGTTTCAAAGTCCCGGCCCACTTCGCTCGCCTGGCGGCTCGCTACGTGACCGGACCTGGGCGAACGCGGCATCGCTTCGCGATCAGCCCGGTTTCGCTCGCCTCCGGCTTCGCTGCACCGGGCAGGTCACGCGTTCGCGCGCGTGCCCGAGGCCACTTCGAGACAGGCCCTGGCCACCCGGCCGTCCCGGGCTTCCGGATCAGTTCGGGGTCAGGGCCGTCTGGGAGTCGGCGGTGGCCGGGAGGCGCAGGGTCGTGGGGGCCGGGACGATCGGCAGCACGGTGAACAGGTAGCCGCCGCCCTTGCCGGTGGCGAGGAGGCGGGACGCGTAGACGGGCGCCGAGCCGGGTTTCGGCATGATCACCGCGCCGAAGGAGGCGTCCGCACCGGTGCCGGGCGCGGCGAGTTCGGTCTCGACGGTCCGTCCGGCGGGGATCTCGACCTGCCGGGGGGCACCGGCGCCCTGCGCGTTCATGGTGGTGACCTGGACGCTCGCCGCCCCGGACGGGGCGGTCAGGGAGAGGGACGAGTCGAACCGGTTGTCGGCGACGACGCCGGGGCCGGACGCGCCGAGGGGCGGCGTGGCGGCCCCGTAGGCGACGTCGGCGCCCCGGTCGGCGGCGAAGCCCGCCAGGATGGGCCGGTCGGCGACGAGCCGGACGGCGGCGGCCCTGCCGGACAGGGCGCCGTCGAGGGGCACGGAGGTCACGGTCTTGCCGGGGGCGTCCAGGACGTCCTGGCCCTGCGGGGCGAAGGCGCCGTCAGCGGCGATCACCTGGACCCTGATCCGGGCGTCGGCCTCGCCGGGGACCGCGACCAGCAGGCGGCGCCCGCCGGAACCGCCCGGCACGCCGGGGACGAGGGCGGAGGCCGCGGGCGCGGCCGACTGCGGCAGCCACTCGATGCCCTTCTTCTCGCCGATCCGGACCCGCAGGGACGCGGCGACGCGGCCGCTGGTGGTGCGCACGCGCAGGGCGAGGTCGGCGGCGGTTTTGACGATGTCGCCGAGCCCTTCGGGCGACCCGCCGATCTTCACGACGCGGGTGGTGTAGGGCTCGACGGGCGTGCCGCGCCCCTCGGTGGTGTCGAGGGGGCCCTCGCCGGACAGGGCGGAGACGTCGACGGACGCGGGCTGCGCGTCGACGTTGGTCAGGTAGAGGTCGAGTTCGTCGGCGGCGACCGGCCCGGGGCCAAGGAACCACAGGTCGGTGCCGGGAGCTGCGCAGCGGACGCCGGCGAGGCCGCGGTCGTCGCCGCCGTTCTCGTGGGTCGTCTGCTCCGCCTCCAGCCCGCCGGCGATGGGACCGGTGGCGCGCAGGGTGTAGGAGTCCTCGCCGGACTTGGTGTCCTTGCCCCAGCCCTGGCCGGGCGACGTCATGGACCCCAGCGGCGATCCGCCCTTCGTCGGCGCCATGTCGACGCGCCCGCCGCCCTTCTTGCGGCCGAGGGTCTGGACGGCGAGGCGGCCTCCCTCGTGTCCCGGGCAGACCGTGACGGCGTGCGTGACCGGCGCCTCGCGGCCCCTTTCGGACGCCTCGCCCGGACGGGAGAACGTCGCGGCGCCGTACAGGGCGGCGACGGCGACGAGCATGAGGGCGGCGGTGGCGTAGCGCATGCCGAGGAGGCGCAGGACCTTGTCCATCAGGACACCTCCTCCGTGCTGGGCTCCTCCGCGGGTTCCGGTGGCTCCGACGGCTCTGCGGGCGCGGCGGGCGGCAGCGCGCGCTGGACGCGGGCACGGGGCGCGCGGCGCCGTCCTCGCCGTCCGCGGCGGCGTTCCCGCTCTCTGGCGAGCATGAGGGTGTCGGTCTGCGCGCCCGGCAGCGCCAGGACGGCCACCACCAGGACGGCGATCCCCTGGACGACGACCCAAATGTGCCGCATCGTCATCGACCGGGTCAGTTCGAACTCTCCTCCGGCGGTGGGGATGTCGTATCCCTGCGCCCAGCCGTCCACGGTCCGTGCCTTGACGTCGTCGCCGTTCAGCGTGGCCCGCCAGCCACCGTCGGCCGGTTCTGCCAGGAGAAGCGTGCGTCGGCCTGTGCCCGGCGGGATCTGCACGCGGGCGTTGACGCGCCCGGTGGACAGAGGCGTGACCGTTGAACCTTGCAGAAGCATCATCCGGGCGGACGTCGCCTGGAGCCGCCACACGGCGAACGTGCCCGTGCGGCTGAGGCGCGTCAGTTCGGGCGAGGCGTCCAGGACCTTGGTGAGCGGGTCGTCCGCGGGGTGCGGCACCAGCAGGTACTGGACGCCCATCCGCGTCAGCGCGGGCCCGTCGTCGCCCTCCCGGCCGGCGGACAGGCCGGCGACGAGGTCGTCCATCCGGTCGTGGGCCCGGCCCTTGACGGCGACCTCCGACTCCCCCAGGTGGGGCCGTGCGCCCCTGAGGACCGTGTAGGAGACCCGGCCGGTCGGCTCCCGGTGCAGGACGAGCGTCCTGACTCCGCCGGTCCCCTGGACGAACTGGGGAACCGTGTCGGGGTCGAGCCTGCCGAGCGGGCCGCCCGCGCCGCCGGCCACCCAGAGCGCGGCCGCGAGGACGGGGGCCGTGAGCGCGGCGGCGAGCACGACCGCACCGCCCGCCTTGTAGATCAGGTGCTGGCCCGCCAGGGCCTCGGTGGCGCGCTGGACGGCGGCGGTGGCGGCGAGCAGGACGCCGGCGCCGGCGAACAGCAGCGCCACACCGGGCCACACCGGCGCCTCGTCGGCCCCCTTGGTGACGGTGGCGGCGCTGGTCAGCACCGCGACGAGCAGCCCGAAGACCGCCAGCAGCCAGCCGGCGAGCACATGGCCCCGGCGGCTGCGGAGCGGCAGCGCGCAGACGGCGACCGCGAGCAGCCCCGCGAGCGCCCACCGCGCGGGCGTGCCCGGCCCTCCCGGGTCGAGCGCCAGCAGGTCGGCCGGGGCGGCGGGGGCGAACCGCCGGTGCAGGCCCGCCTCGGTCAGGAAGCGGGACGGGTGGAACAGCAGGCCGGCGGTCCACGGGAGCGTCAGCAGCGGCGGGACGCCGAGCGCGATGGCCAGGCCGCGCAGGCCCTGCCGCCCCGGCCGGTCCAGCAGCGCCCGCACCATCCCGGCGGCCAGCAGGGCGATCGGCCAGATCAGCGGGACGAAGGACATCGTGACGGCGAGCAGCAGCGCGACCGTCCAGGCGGCCCGTCCCGCGCGCTTGCGGCGCGTCCGGGCGTCCAGCCCGGCGGCCTCCGACCGGGGGAGGCCGTAGAGGCGGGCGGCGTGCACGGCGATCAGCGGCAGCAGGACGAGGACGAGGCAGGTCCCGATCCGCCCGCCCGCGACGGCGCCGGTCGCGGCGGGAAGCAGCGCGTACACGGCGGCGAACCAGGCGCGGACGGCCGAGACCGGGACGCGGCGGCCGGACGCGCGGGCGCGCCGTCCCGTCCGCGGCGCCTCCACCACCAGCAGCCGCGAGGCGCGGTAGGCGGTGAGCCCGGCCAGCGGGACGCTGCCGAGCAGCAGGACCGCCACCGCCAGCCACGGCTTGCCGAACGCCGCGCTGGACAGCACCGCGAGGACCCCGACGTGCGGGGGGCTGCCGGCGTCGGTGCCGAGCCCCACCGGGTGCCAGCCGGACAGGTACTGCGCCCACAGGTCGCCCGCGCCGCCCCACGCGGGGACGAGCGCGCCGCCGCCGAGCCGCCCGGCGGCCGTCGCCAGGGAGCGTTCGGCGGCGACCGTCACGGCGGCGAGCCCGAGCACGACCATCACGCCGGGACGGGCGAGGAACCGGCGGATCGGGCCGGGCTCGTCGGCCGTGAGGTCGTCGTCCCTGTCCTCGCGGTCGCGCTCGTGGGCGGCGAAGTACTCCGAGACCGCCTCGCCGGCCCGGCGCAGCACGACCCAGCGCGTCTGGAACCGCCGGACGCTGCGCCGCACGCGCGTGCGGCCCTCGGCGCGGGCGGCCCGCGCCCGCCGGAGCCGGCCGGGCGAGCGCAGCACGTCGCCGAGCGCGCGCAGCTCCTCGCGGGCCATGCCCGGCCGCTTGGTCGCCACCAGGACGAGGGCGTGCGCGAGCGACGCCCACACGTTGCGGACGAGGGCCCGCAGCATCGCTCCGAGCGGCTGGTTGGCGAGCAGGGTGAGCAGTGCGTTGCGACGATCGCGGCGGGCGGGGTGCTCGGCGGTCATGCCGATCTCGCGGAGCCCGCGCCGGGACGCCTCCGCGTGGTAGACGACGGCGTCGCTCGCGGTGACGACCCGGTGGCCGGCGGCGTGGACGCGCCAGCAGAAGTCCAGGTCGTCGCGGAAGAGGCCGTACTCGACGTCGAAGCCGCCGAGGCGGTCCCACACGTCGCGGCGGACCAGCATGCCCGCGCTGCCGACCGACAGGACGTCCCGGACGCCGTCGTGCTGGCCCTGGTCGAACTCGCGCCGGTCCAGGCCGGTGTGGCGGCGCCCGGCGGAGTCGACGGTGACGCCGAGCTCGCGCAGGACGCGGCGGTCGTCCCAGTCGCGGACCTTGGGGCCGAGCACCGCCACGTTGGGGTCGGCGGCGGCCGTCCGCAGCAGCCGGTCGAGCGCGTCGCGGTCGGGCGCGCAGTCGTCGTGCAGCAGCCAGATCCACTCCGTGCGGGGCTTGCGGGATCCCTGGGCCTCGTCGGCGTGGTGGGCGGCGGACTCGTCCTCCGGGACGGGCGCGGACGCGGCGTCCTGGCGCAGCGCCTCGGCGATGGCCTCGCCGTAGCCGGTGGTGCGGGGCAGCGTGAGGACCTCGTCCTCGCCGACGACCTCCGCGAGGACGGCGGGGCCGCGGTCGGTGCTGCCGGTGTCGACGGTCACGAGGCGTTGCACGGGGCGCGACTGCGTCAGCAGCGCCTTCAGCGCCTCCGGAAGCCACCGCGCGCCGTCGTGCGCGACGAGGACGGCGGTGACGACATGGCGATCGAGGGTGGGGGCCAAGGGTCGCTCGATCTGTGGGACGGACGGTGTCGGTGCCGGCCGGACGGGCGGTGCGCGACGAGCACGCGGTGCCGGACGGACAGCAGCCGTGCCGGCCCTGGGGCCGGCACGGCTGATAACTGTACGCGTGGCCGCGCCGGGCACGCTCCGGATCCACCGATCCGGGGGCGCGGCCCGCGGGTCAGACGGCCTGCCGCTTCAGCTTCCGGCGTTCCCGCTCGGAGAGCCCTCCCCAGATGCCGAACCGCTCATCGTGCTGCAGCGCGTACTCAAGGCACTCCGTACGCACCTCGCATGCCCGGCACACCTTCTTGGCCTCGCGAGTGGAGCCGCCCTTCTCCGGAAAAAACGCCTCCGGGTCCGTCTGCGCGCACAGGGCGCGCTCCTGCCAGCCCAACTCTTCGCCGTCTGTGCCGTGCGCCAGCGGGATGACCACCTCGCTCACAGCGCACCTCCCTGCCCGTGGAACCCCCTGGTCAATGCCCTCCCACGAGTTCCTTCCCCCGAGACGGCATTGAAACTACACCGACGAAATTACACGCGTGTAGTAGCCGCCCCGTCAAGCCGGAAGGCATTCCCGGGTGACATAGCGGGTTTTGCCGGGATGGGCATGCTGACCTTTGGATGAAGATCAGTTAATCGGGCGGTCACCACCGGAAGCGGCGGCTTCGCCGTGGGATTCTTACTGCGGGGGCGGGGGCCGGTTGTCCCGGTACCAGTCGCCGCCCTCCTGGTCGCCGCCCTGCGGCGGGGCGGGCTGGGTGCCCTGCGGGTCCTGGCCGGAGCCGCCGCTGCCGCCGTAGGCACGGGTCCACTCGCCCATGTCCTCCTGCTCGGCGGGCGGCTGCCCCTGCTGCGGGCCCGCCTGGTAGCCGCCCTGGCCGCCGTACTGCTGGTACTCCTGCGGCTGGCCGTACTGCTGCTGCTCGTAGCCAGGCTGGCCGGGCTGGCCGTACTGCTGCTGGCCGTACTGCTGCTGCTCGTACCCCGGCTGGGCGGGCTGCTGCCCTTCACCGCCCTGCTGCCCGTACTGCTGGTACTGCTGGTACTGCTGCTGGCCGTACTGCTGGTCGTAACCCTGCTGGGCAGGCTGCTGGCCGTACTGCTGCTGGCCCGGCTGGCCCTGCTGGTAGCCGAAGTCGGGGTAGCCCCCCTGCTGCTGCATCTGCGGCTGCGGGCGGGGCGGCTGCATCCCCTTGAAGACCGTGAAGGCGAACCAGCCGCCGACGCCGACCACGGCCAGGTCGCCGGCGCCGATCAGGAAGGTCGTGAGCTTGGTCACCGCGCCCGCGTAGTCGGAGTTGGCGAGCATCCCGCTCAGCCACGAGATCACGCCGAACAGCCCGATGCCGCCGAGGACGCCGAGCGCCCCCATCGTGATCGTCCGCGCCTGCGGGGTCGGGGTGCCGCCCCAGGTCGTCAGCAGGATCGCCAGGACGACGAGGCCGACCATCGCGACCTGCAGGAACGTCCCGTCGTTGGTCTGGCCGAGGGCGCGCAGCGTGAAGCTGCCCCCGCCGCCGAGGAGCGAGATGATGCCCGCGAGAAGGTGGACGCCCGCCGCGGCGAGCAAAACCCAGGCGGCCGGTTCGCGCAGGCGCTGGACGGCTTCCTTGTTCACGGTGGCATCTCCAGACTCGGGACCGGGCGTTCTCCGATAGCAGGCAAAGCTTTGCATAGTGTCGCCCGGAGCGGCGACCCCTCTGCTCTCCTCGGGGATCACCGTAGGGTTGAGGCCATGAAGATCGTGGCGTTGGCGGGCGGGATCGGCGGCGCCCGTTTCCTGCGCGGGCTCCTGGCGGCCGCCCCGGAGGCGGAGATCACCGTCATCGGCAACACCGGGGACGACATCTCCCTGTTCGGCCTGCGGGTCTGCCCTGACCTGGACACGGTGATGTACACGCTCGGCGGCGGCATCAACGAGGAGCAGGGCTGGGGGCGGGCGGAGGAGACCTTCACCGTCAAGGAGGAACTGGCCGCCTACGGGGTGGGGCCGGACTGGTTCGGGCTCGGCGACCGCGATTTCGCGACGCACATCGTCCGGACGCAGATGCTGGCGGCCGGCTACCGGCTGTCCGCGGTGACCGAGGCGCTGTGCGACCGGTGGCAGCCGGGAGTGCGGCTGCTGCCGATGACCGACGACCAGGTCGAGACGCACGTGGTGGTCGAGGACGAGCAGGGGCGGCGCGCGATCCACTTCCAGGAGTGGTGGGTGCGGATGCGCGCCTCGGTCCCGGCGCTGTCGATCGCGGCGGTGGGCGCCGCGGAGTCCACGCCGGCGCCGGGCGTGCTGGCGGCGATCGAGGCGGCCGACGTGGTGCTGTTCCCGCCGTCCAACCCGGTGGTGAGCATCGGGACGATCCTGGCGGTGCCCGGCATCCGGGACGCGGTCGCGACCAAGACCGTGGTGGGCGTGTCGCCCATCGTCGGCGGGGCGCCCGTGCGCGGGATGGCCGACGCGTGCCTGGCCGCGATCGGGGTGGAGACGTCGGCGCGCGCGGTCGCCGAGCACTACGGCCTCGGGCTGCTGGACGGGTGGCTCGTCGACGAGGCCGACGCGGGCGTGCGGGTGGAGGGCATCGACGTGCGCTCGCGCCCGCTGCTGATGCGCGACGCCGAGACGACCGCCGCGATCGCGCGCGCGGCCCTGGACCTGGCGGTGGAGCTGAAGCGGGCGGGGGTCGCCGAATGAGCGCGGGGTCGAGCGGAGCGGGCCGGGGGGTGCCGGGGGTCGTCCCCCCGCAGAGGTTCGAGGTCTTCGGCGTGCCGGGGATGCCGGAGGTCGCCGAGGGCGCCGACATCGCCGCGCTGATCCCGGACGGGACTGTCGAGGACGGCGACGTGCTCGTCGTCACCTCCAAGATCGTCAGCAAGGCGGAGGGGCGGGTCCTGGTCGCGGACGACCGGGAGAAGGCCATCGACGCCGAGACCGTGCGGGTGGTGGCGCGGCGGGCGCACGCGCGCGGCGAGACCCGGATCGTGGAGACGCGGCAGGGGCTGGTGCTGGCCGCCGCCGGCGTGGACGCGTCCAACACCCGGCCCGGGACGGTGCTGCTGCTGCCGGAGGACCCGGACGCCTCGGCCCGGCGCATCCGCGCCGGGGTGCGGGAGCGGACCGGCGCGGACGTCGCCGTGATCGTGTCGGACACGCTCGGGCGGCCCTGGCGCAACGGGCTGACGGACGCCGCGATCGGCGTCGCCGGGCTGGCCCCGCTCAGCGACCTGCGTGGGCGCGACGACGCCTACGGCAACCGCCTGGACGCCACGATCACGGCGGTCGCCGACGAGATCGCGGCGGCAGGCGAACTGGTCAAGGGCAAGCTGGAGGGCGTGCCGGTCGCGATCGTGCGCGGGCTGTCCGGCCTGGTCACGCCGGAGGACGGGCCCGGCGCGCGGGCGCTGGTGCGTCCGCCCGAGGAGGACATGTTCCGGTTCGGGTCGGCGGACGTGCTGGGCGCGCGGCGCACGATCCGCGAGTTCACCGCCGAGCCGGTGGACCCGGCCGCGGTGCGGCGGGCGGTCGGCGCCGCGATCACCGCGCCGGCGCCGCACCACACCACGCCGTGGCGGTTCGTCCTGCTGGAGTCGGCGGAGTCGCGGACGCGGCTGCTGGACGCGATGCGCGACGCCTGGGAGGCCGACCTGCGCCGCGACGGCTTCTCCGCGGAGTCGATCGCCAAGCGGCTGCGGCGCGGCGAGGTGCTGCGCCGGGCCCCCTACCTCGTCGTGCCGTGCCTGGTCATGGAGGGATCGCACGACTATCCCGACGAGCGGCGGTCCCGCGCCGAGCGCGAGATGTTCGTGGTGGCGGCCGGGGCGGGCGTGGAGAACCTGCTGGTGGCGCTGGCCGTGGAGGGGCTCGGCTCGTGCTGGGTGTCGAGCACGATGTTCTGCCGGGACGTGGTCCGCGACGTCCTCGACCTGCCGGACGCGTGGGACCCGATGGGGGCCGTCGGGGTGGGCCACGCGGCCGCGCCCCCGCGCGAGCGCCCGCCGCGCGGGGCGGACGCCTTCATCGAGGTCAGATGAACGGATCAGGGACCGCGCGGGAATAGATGCGGGCAGGCCCCGGCTTCTACGGCCGGGGCCTTTCCTTCTGCCCGGACTTTCGCACCCCGGCGCGGCACGGAATATGACGATTGGCATAGAGTGCCCGCATGGACGCCCCGAGCTCCGCTCTTCGCCGGGCCCTGGCCCGCGCGCGCGACGGCAAGACACTGGACCGATCCGAGGCCACCACACTGCTGCGGGCCCGCGGGGCGCAGCTCGACGACCTGCTCGCCTACGCGGCCCGCACCCGGGACGCCGGTCTGGAGGCCGCGGGCCGTCCCGGCGTCATCACCTACAGCCGCAAGGTCTTCATCCCGCTGACCCGGCTGTGCCGCGACCGCTGCGGGTACTGCACGTTCGCGACCGTCCCGCACCGGCTCGACTCGCCCTATCTCAGCCCCGACGAGGTGCTGGAGATCGCGCGGCGCGGCGCCGCGATGGGCTGCAAGGAGGCGCTGTTCACGCTCGGGGACCGTCCCGAGGACCGGTGGCGCCCGGCCCGCGAGTGGCTGGACGCGCACGGCTACGACGACACGCTCTCGTATGTGCGCGCGATGGCGATCCGGGTCCTGGAGGAGACCGGGCTGCTGCCGCACCTGAACCCCGGGGTGCTGACCTGGCGCGACTTCCAGCGGCTCAAGCCGGTCGCGCCGTCCATGGGGATGATGCTGGAGACGACCGCGACGCGGCTGTTCAGCGAGCGCGGCGGCCCCCACTTCGGGTCGCCGGACAAGGACCCCGCCGTACGGCTGCGGGTGCTGGAGGACGCCGGCCGGACGAACGTGCCGTTCACGACCGGCATCCTCATCGGGATCGGCGAGACGGTCGAGGAGCGCGCGGACGCGATCTTCGAGATCCGGCGGACGATGCGCGAGTACGGGGCGATCCAGGAGGTGATCGTCCAGAACTTCCGCGCCAAGCCCGACACCAGGATGCGCGACACCCCGGACGCCGAACTGGAGGAGCTGGCCGCGACGATCGCGGTGACGCGGCTGGTCCTCGGCCCGAAGGCGCGCGTGCAGGCGCCGCCGAACCTGGTCGCCGAGCAGTACGCGCTGATGCTGCGCGCCGGGATCGACGACTGGGGCGGGGTGTCGCCGCTGACGCCCGACCACGTGAACCCGGAGCGGCCGTGGCCGCAGATCGACGAGCTGGCCGCCAGGACCGCCGGGGCCGGGTTCGCACTGCGCGAGCGGCTCACGATCTACCCCGAGTACGTACGGCGCGGCGAGCCGTGGCTGGACCCGCGCCTCACCGCGCACGTCGCCGCCCTGTCCGATCCCGCGACGGGGCTGGCGCGGGAGGACGCCGTCCTCGAAGGACGTCCCTGGCAGGAGCCCGACGGCGGGTTCGAGGCGTTCGGCCGGACCGACCTGCACACCGAGATCGACACGACGGGCCGCACGGCGGACCGGCGCGACGACTTCGACGAGGTGTACGGCGACTGGGACGCGCTGCGCGACCGCATGGCCGCGCCCCAGCGGTTCGACGCCGACGTCAAGGCCGCTCTTGCGCGCGCGGAACAGGACCCGGCGGGGCTGTCCGACGACGAGGCGCTGGCCCTCCTGCACGCCGACGGCCCGGAACTGGACGCGCTCGCCGCACTCGCGGACGGCCTGCGCCGCGACACCGTCGGCGACGACGTCACCTATGTCGTCACCCGGAACATCAACTTCACGAACGTCTGCTACACCGGCTGCCGGTTCTGCGCGTTCGCGCAGCGCCGCACGGACGCCGACGCCTACACCCTGTCGCTGGAGCAGGTCGGCGACCGCGTGGACGAGGCCTGGGAGGCGGGCGCGACCGAGGTCTGCATGCAGGGCGGCATCCACCCGGACCTTCCCGGCACCGCGTACTTCGACCTCGCCCGCGAGGTGAAGCGCCGCGCGCCCGGCATCCACCTGCACTCCTACAGCCCGATGGAGGTCGTGAACGGCGCGTCCCGGACGGACCTGTCGATCCGGGAGTGGCTGGAGGCGGCGAAGGAGGCGGGCGTCGACTCGCTGCCCGGGACGGCCGCCGAGATCCTGGACGACGACGTGCGGTGGGTGCTGACCAAGGGGAAGCTCCCCACCGACCAGTGGGTCGAGGTCGTCACCACCGCGCACGAGATCGGGATCCCGACGACGTCCACGATGATGTACGGGCACGTGGACACCCCCGCGCACTGGGTCGCGCACATCAAGCTGCTGCGGTCCATCCAGGAGCGGACGGGCGGGTTCAGCGAGTTCGTGCTGCTGCCCTTCGTCCACCACAACTCGCCCATCTATCTCGCCGGGCTGGCGCGTCCGGGGCCGACCGCGCGGGAGAACGTCGCCGTCCACGCCCTGGCGCGCATCCTGCTGCACGGCGCGATCCCCAACATCCAGACCTCCTGGGTGAAGCTCGGGGACGAACTGTGCACGCGGGTCCTGCAGGGAGGGGTGAACGACCTCGGCGGGACACTCATGGAGGAGACCATCAGCCGGATGGCCGGCTCGGAGAACGGGTCGTTCAAGCCCATCAGCGAACTGGAGGCGATCGCGGCGCGCGCGGGCCGTCCCTCCAGGCAGCGCACCACCCTCTACGGAGACGTTCCCGCCGAGCGCCTGGAGGCGTCCCGCCGCACCGACGGCATCGGGCATTTCGGACGGCAGTCGCTCACCCTGACGCCGGTGACCCCTCCCGCGTGACCGGCGCCGCCGTCGCGGAGGGCCGGGTCAGGGCGCGCCGCGACGGCAGCTCGGGCGGCGCTCGACCAACTGGTCCGCCGAGCGGCGCAGCTCCCGCAGGACGGCGTCGACCGACGGCCGCACCTCCGCGCCGACGCGGGTCCACATGACCATCCGGCGGTCCACGGGGGCGTCCGCGACGTCCCGCACGACGATGCCCTCCTCCCGCTCGGCGAGCGCGAGGTCGGGCACCAGGCACACGGCGCCTCCCTGGGCGACCATCGCGAAGATGACCATCAGGTCGTTGGACCTGAAGCGGACGTCGGGCCGGAAGCCGCCCAGCTCCACGCACGTCCGTTCGAGCAGGTCGGCGTGGTTGGTGCCGACGTGCCCGGTGGCCCAGGGGCACCCGGCGAGGTCGGCCATCCGGATCGGGCCGCCCGGTTCGGCGAGCGGGTGGCCCTCCGGCATCCCGACCCGCATGATCTCGGTGACGAGGACCTCGGAGGTCAGCTCGGGCCTGCGCGGCCGCGGCAGGTGCGAGTACTCGTCCGTCAGCACGACGTCGATCTCCTGGAGCACCAGCGCCTGGAGCACCCGGTGGAACTCCTCGTCCAGCACGTCCACGACGAGGTCGGGATACGCCTCCGCCAGCCGCGGCAGCGCGGGCGCGAGGACGTGCAGCAGCGCCGTCTGGAAGCCGACGAGCCGCACCGCGCCCGCGACGCGCCCGCTGGCGGCGAGCGCCGCCTCCTCGGCCCGCTCCGCCCGCGCCAGCAGCGCCTCGGCGTGCTCGACGAGCACCTCGCCCGCCTCGGTCAGCCGCAGCCGCCGCCCGGCCCGCTCGACCACCGGCACGCCGATGTCCCGCTGCAGCTGCGCGAGCTGCTGCGACACCGCGGACGGCGTGTAGCCGAGGGCGTCGGCGACCGCCCCGAGCGTCCCGCGCAGCTTGGCCTCGCGCAGCACCCGCAAACGTCCGAGATCCAACATAGTGAAGCGATTCTTACACAATCCCTACAGAAAGCCTCGCTGGACCTGAACGTTGGACGGAGTCAAAATGTGAGTGCGACGGAAAGAGGCGGAGACCCCGGCTCCTCCGATCGCCCCGCGCGGGAACGCCGCCACCGCGATCCCAAGGAAGAAGATCATGCTGTACGTACTCGGCCTCATCATCGCCCTCGCCGTCCTCGGCCCCCTCTTCGGCGCCGACAGCCGGGACGGCCTCGACCGGACCCCGAACAACTTCTGGCTGCGCCGCCGCAGGGCGCAGGCCCCGGTCAGAAGGACCGGTAGTCCCGGACCGGCAAGCGGGGGCCACGCCTCGGCGGGTGCATCCCGGACGATTCCAGCAGCCGGGTGACCCGGTAGCGATGACCGGCGTAGGGCTCCAGCAGTTCCAGCATCCCGGCGTCGTCGACCTTGCGGCCCGCCAGCGCCCAGCCGACCAGGCCGGGCAGGTGGTAGTCGCCGACGGAGACGGCGTCGGGATCGCCCACCGCGCGCTGCCTGACCTCGGCGGCCGTCCACACGCCGATGCCCGGCAGCGAACGCAGCCGCGCCTCGGCCGGGTCCTCCTCCAGCCGCCGCGCGACCCGCGCCGCCCCGATGATCGTCCGGGCCCGGACGGCCTCCAGGCCGGACCGGTGCCACTCCCACGAGGGAATCCGGATCCAGACCTCCGGCGGCGGCGGGACCCGCAGGTGCGGGGCGCCGGGCGCGGGCTGCCCGAACCTGCGCAGCAGGTAGGCCCAGGCGCGCCACGCCTCCTGCCCCAGCACCTTCTGCTCCATCACCGCCGGCACGAGCGCCTCGAAGACCCGCCGCGTCCGTCCGATCCGCAGCCCCGGGCGCTTGAGCACCTGATCGCGAACCACGTCGTGCCGCGCGACGAACCCGTCCGGCTCGTCGGCCGCCCCCAGTAGTTCGGGCACCCCCTCCAGCAGCCATTCGGCGCCGGGCCCCCAGGCCGTGGCCTCGACGGCGTCCCCGGTCCACCCGACCCGCAGCGTGCCGGGCCCGTCAGGGGTGTGGGACGTCCGCCAGACGGACCCGTCCCGCTCGAACCGGCACGCCGGATCGCGCGACCCGCGCCGGTGCGGCGATAGCGCGTCGCGCAGATCCAGCGCCCACGGCGGCCGCCACTCCCGGACCCGGCCGGGGAGGCGCCCAGCGGTCGCCTCCCCGGCCACCCCGGGCGGTTCAGCAACGCTCAACGAGCCGACTCTCCCTGCTTGACATGCACCGCCGGACCCGCCGAGGTCTCCCCGTACGCCGGCGCCCCGGCGGCCTCGGCCACCAGTCTGCCACCGCCCCGCAGTCGGCTCCCCGTCCGGGGGCAAAGCATAAATGTCGCCATAAATCCGCTGGTCTCAGCACCCGGGCGACCACCATGCGCCTGCCCGCGCGAGGCGGTCTTCCGCTGTCGCGCCTCAGTCGTCGGCGGAGAAGCGGACGGCGGTCGGCGGCAGTTTGATTCCGGGCCAGACACGGACGCCGCAGCGCAGCTCGTTGCCGGGACCCACCACCGCGCCGTCGCCCAGGACGACGCCGTCGAGGACCGCGCCGGGACCGACCCGGGCGCCCCGGCTGAGGACCGAGTCGCGGACGGTGGCGCCCTCGGCGACGAACGAGTCCTCCAGCAGGACGCTGCCGATCACGGTGGCGCCCGCCTCGACCACGGCGCCGCGGCCGACGGTGGTGCCGCCGCGCACGACCGCCCCCGGCGCGACCCGCGCGCCCGCGAGGGCGAGGCGCTCGCCCGGCTCGCCGGGCATGGCGGGCGAGGCCAGGGCGCCGAGGACGAGGTCGCGCGACCCCCGGACGAAGGCCTCGGGGGTGCCGACGTCCAGCCAGTAGCCCGACTCGACGTAGCCCATGACCACCGCACCGGAGGAGATGAGCGAGGGGAACGTCTCGCGCTCGACGGAGACCACCTCGTGCTCGGGGATCGCGTCGATGGCCGAGCGGCGGAAGACGTAGCAGCCCGCGTTGATCTGGTTCGTCACCGGATGGGGCGTCTTCTCCAGGAACGCCGTGACACGGCCGTCGTCGGCCGTGGGGACGCATCCGAAGCGGGACGGGTCGTCGACCTCGGTGAGATGCAGCGTCACCTCGGCCGCGGCCGCCTCGTGCAGCTTCACCTGGGCACGGACGTCGTGGCCCGACAGGATGTCGCCGTTCAGGATCAGGACCGGGTCGTCCGGGCCGCAGGAGAGGGCGCGCGCGGCGTTGCGGATGGCGCCGCCGGTGCCGAGCGGCTCGTCCTCGCTGACGTAGGCGAGGTCGACGCCGTAGGCGCGGTCGCCGAAGGCGGCCTCGAACATCTCGGCGCGGTAGGACGTGGCGAACACGATGCGCTCGACGCCCGAGGCGTGCGCGCGGGCCAGCTGGTGCGCGAGGAACGCGACCCCGGCGGTGGGGAGCAGGGGTTTCGGGGTGGAGATCGTCAAGGGGCGCAGGCGGGTGCCTTGACCTCCCACCAGGAGGATCGCTTCCACTCGGTTCCTTTCTCCACGCGCGGTCGGAGAGAGCCTAGTGGGTGCGTGCGGAAGCGTACTGGTCCACGGCACGCTGGTAGGAGGCCATGTGGGCCTCCGCGGACGCCGACCAGGAGAACCTCTCGGAGCGGGTGTGCGCGGCCTCGGCGAGCTCGGCGCGGCGGGACGGATCGTCGATCAGGGAGGCGAGGGCGGCGCCGATGCCGTCCGGGTCGAGTTCGGTGTAGGCGACCGCGTCGCCGCCGACCTCGGGGAGGGGCCCGCGGTGGGTGGTCAGGACGGGCGCGCCGCAGGACATGGCCTCCAGGACGGGCAGCCCGAAGCCCTCGCCGCGGCTCGGGAGCGCGACGACCAGGGCACCGCCGAAGAAGCCGGGCAGGTCCGACCAGGACAGGTAGCCGGGACGCAGGACGCGCAGTTCCAGCGGGACGGTGGCGAGGGCCGCGTCGACCTCGTCGTCCCAGCCGCCGCTGCCCGCCAGGACGAGCGCCGGGGCGTCCTCGCGGCCGGCGCAGGCCCGCACCCAGCCGCGGATCAGGTTGGGGACGTTCTTGCGCGGCTCCAGCGCGCCCAGGTAGGCGATGTACGGGCGGCCGTGCAGGCCGAGGCGGTCGGAGACGTGCTTGACCTCCGGCTCGGACGGGCGGTGGAAGACCTCGTGGTCGACGCCGTGGTAGGCGACGTCGATGTGGGACGGGTCGGCGCCGAGGATGCGGACCAGCTCGTCGCGCGTCGCGCGGGACGGGGCGATCAGCCGGGTCGCGCGGCGGGCGGCGGTGCGCGTCGCCGACTTGATGTAGGAGGTGCGCACCGGGTCGTGCAGCTCCGGCTCGGCGAACAGGGTGACGTCGTGGATCGTCACCACGGTCGGCAGGCCCGCGCTCACCGGCATCGTGTAGGTGGGCAGGTGGATGACCTCGGCGCCGACGCGCAGGGCCACGTGCGGCAGGCCCGACTGCTCCCAGGCCAGGCGGGTGGCGCGGTGCGAGAGCGTCGCGGGGCCGGCGACGACCCGCGCGCCGGGCACGAGGCCCTCATAGCGTTCGGCGTCCGCACGCTGGCAGGCGACCGCGAGGTCGGCGCCCTGCCGGTGCAGGGCGCACAGCAGCCCGTCCACGTACCGGCCGAGCCCGCCGCGATCGGCAGGCACGGCGGTGGCGTCGAGCAGAATCCGAGGCCCCACGGTCCACTCCCCCATCCAGCGCGGTGGCGTAGATCACTCTTTACTCTTCGAGCGTACGCCCGGAAGGCGCCCGCTCGCCGGATCTCGTCCCACGCGATTCATCGTGAGGGCCCCTCCCCGCAGGGCCACCTCTTACGCGCTCCGCCCCCGCACGCCCTGTCTTTTCCGGGCCCGGACCAGAACGATGCTGCCGCGCTCGTTCGGTGCGGCGCGGTCGGCGAGCGCGACGAGCGGCGTGAGCGGCGCGGCGGCGTTGAAGCCGACCTTGCCGCCGTAGGTGGACAGGGACAGGTAGAGGCGCTCGGTGGCGGCGGTGCGGAACTGGTAGCTGTGCCCGACGAGGTCCAGGCCGCGCTCGTCCATCAGCTTGCCCAGGCTGTCGTGGGTGTAGGTGTGCTGGACGTGGTACTTGGCCTTGTGCGCGTCGCGCAGTTTCGGCCAGGCGTCGGCACGGCTCAGCACGTCGGCGGACATGAAGATCTCACCGCCGGGCTTGAGGACCCGCGCCATCTCGTCCAGGGACCTGCCCCCGTCGTCGAAGTGCTCGATCGCGCAGACCGACAGGACCGCGTCGAACGAGCCGTCGGCGAACGGCAGCCGCAGCGCGTCGCACTCGACCAGCGCGGGGGCGTGCGCGAGCGTCCGCCCGTAGACCATCTTGCCGCGGGCCAGGTCGATCGAGACGGCGTCGGCGCCGCGCCGGCGCGCGCGGCCGGCCCAGTAGCCGTCACCGCCCGCGACGTCGAGGACCCGCTTGCCGCGCAGGTCGCGCCCCATCCAGTCGAGCAGCGTCCCCGCCTCGCGGTACCGGCATACGTGCACCTGGTGCCCCATGAAGGCGACCACATCGGAAATCTTCATCGCCCCCCAACTCTAGGCGGAGCGGGCGGCCGTAAGGTCACGTTCGCCTACGCTGGGCGCGTGAAGATGAAGGTCGTCGCCGTCCGGAGCCTGCGCGTGCTCCTGGTCCTGCTCGCGCTCGCGTTCTGCGGCTACAGCGTGGCGTCCCAGTGGGACGCCGCGGTGGACGCGTTCCGGCAGATGTCGTGGGCGGCGCTCGCCGGGGCGCTCGCCGCCGGCCTGGCGGGGCTCTTCGTCTGGATGCTCGGCTGGCGGGAGTTCCTCGCCGGGCTCGGGTCGCCGCTGCCGGTGCGGGCCGTCTTCCGGATCTCGGGGATCAGCCAGCTCGGCAAGTACGTCCCGGGCAAGGTGTGGGCGCTGGTCACGCAGATCGAGATGACGCGCGAGCACAAGGTGCCGCCCGAGCGCAGCTTCGGCTCGACGATGCTGGCGGTCGCGACGTCCACCTCGTGCGGGCTCGCGGTCGCGGCGGTGACGCTGCCGCTGACGTCCGCGGCGGCGCGCCGGGAGTACTGGTGGCTGTTCCTGCTGGCGCCCGTCCTGCTGGCCATGCTGCACCCGAGAATCGTGAGCTGGGCGCTCGGCGTGATGCTCAGGCTCGTGCGCCGGCCGCCGCTGGAGCACCCGGTCGGCCTGGGCGCGACGCTCAGGGCCGTCGGGTGGACGGTCCTCGGCTGGGCCCTGTTCGGCGTGCACACCTGGCTGCTGTGCGCGGCCGTGGGCGGCGACGGCAGGGGGCTGCCGTTCCTGGCGACCGGGGCGTACGCGCTGGCATTCGTCGCCGGCTTCCTCGTCTTCATCGCGCCGGGCGGCATCGGGGCCCGGGAGGCGGCGCTGACGGTCGTGCTGACGCCGGTGCTCCCGGCGGGCGCGCCGGTCGTGGTCGCGATCGCGTCCCGGGTGCTGCTGACCGCCGCCGACCTGCTGATCGCGGGCGTGGCGTTCCTGCTGGGCAGGACGGCCCCGGGCACCGGGAATGAACCGCGGTCCAAGGAGCTTGTGACGGGTACGCCGCCCACGACGGGTACGCCGCCCACGACGGGCACGCAGCCTACGAAGGAGGGACCGTGACGGCCCCGATCACCGTGACCGACGCGACGTTCGCGGACGAGGTCCTGAGCAGTGACACCCCCGTTCTGGTCGACTTCTGGGCCGACTGGTGCGGGCCGTGCCGCATGATCGCTCCCGTGCTGGAGCAGATCGCCGCCGAGCAGGACGGCAAGATCAAGATCGCGAAGATGGACTACGACGCGAACCCGCAGACGCCGGGCAAGTACGGCGTGATGGGGCTGCCCACGCTGCTGCTCCTCAAGAACGGCGAGGTCGTGGAGCAGATCGTCGGCGCCAAGCCGAAGCGCGCCCTGATGAAGGTCATCGAACCGCACCTGTGAGCGCGTCGAGGTAGGCGGCCCACACCGGGCCGTGGTCGACCGGGCGGACGCCGGAGCGCAGGCGCTCCGGCTCCCCCGGCGTGTAGAAGCGGCGGAGGGCGCCGGCGAGCGAGGGCACGTCGTCCGGCGCGCAGACCAGCCCGTCCACGCCGTCGCGGATCTGCGCGGCGAACCCGCCCACATCGGTGGCGATCACCGGGAGGCCGTGCTCGTAGGCCATCCACACGTTCTGCGACGACGTCGCCGACCGGTAGGGCATGACGAGCGCGTCGGCCGCGGCGAACAGCCCCGGGAGGTCGGCGGCCGGGACGTACCCGGGCCGCAGCTCCACCCTGGACGTCAGGTCCAGCGAGCCGACCAGCTCGCGGGTCTCGTCCAGGCCGCCCCAGAACTCGCCCGCGACGGTGAGCGCCACGTCGTCCGGGCCCTCGGCGAGGGCGCGCAGCAGGACGTCCAGCCCCTTGTACGGGCGGACGATCCCGAAGAACAGCAGCCGCCGGCGCACCTTCCCGTCGCCGGGCGCGGCGGCGCCGGCCGCGGGCAGGTGCGCGGCCATCTCCGCGACCCGCACGGGCCGCCGGGTGAGCCCCCGCGCCAGGTCGGCCTGCGCCTCGGTGTGGACGAGGACGCCGTCCGCCTTGCGCAGCAGGCGCCTCATCAGCGGCTCGTCGTACGGCTTGCGCTCGTGCGGCAGCACGTTGTGGCACAGCGCCACCACCGGGGCCCGGCCCCGGAGCCCGGCGAGGATCCCCAGGTAGGCCGGCACTTGGACGGTGCTGAGCACCACGAGGACGACCAGGTCGCACGACCGCAGCGCGCGGCCGGTGCGCCACCACCCGTCCGGGCGGCGCCAGTCGAGCCGGCGCCGGGTGCCGGGGAACGGCTCCCCCTCCGGCTCGGAGATCGTCTGCTGGCCGGGGTACAGGAACGAGGGGTACTGGGCCCGCCAGGACTCGATGACGACGTCGTGGCCGGCCGCCGCCAGCCGGTGCGCCAGCTCGGTGGTGTGCCGGGCGCCGCCGCCCTTGTAGGGGAACGCGGGCCCGACGATCGCGACGCGCATGCCGCTAGACGTCGCCGCGCGAACGGACGATCAGGTCGGCCAGCAGCGCCAGCGACGCGATGATCAACCCCGTCACGAAGATCATGATGGTGTTGTTGGCGAAGTAGCCGAAGTGCACCACCATGTCGAACACGCCCTTGAGCAGCCCGATCACGATCAGCCACAGCGCGGGCGGCATCAGCACCTTGAGCGGGTTGAAGTACATCACCATCCGCAGCACCTGCAGGATGTAGCGGTAGGCGTCCTTGGTGAAGTGGAACTTCGACTTGCCGGCCCGCTTGGCGTAGTCGATCGGCACGTACCGGACCGGGTGCTGGTTCGACAGGAACGCGATGGTGATCGTCGTGACGCAGGAGAACCCGGGCGGCAGCAGCCGCAGGTACGGCAGCGACACCTCGCGGCGGAACGCGCGCAGCCCCGAGTTCAGGTCGGGGATCCTGGTGTTGGTGAGCCGCTCGGCGACTTTCCGGATGAACCACTTGGCGGGCACCCGGAGCGCCTTGTGCGTGCCCTCCTCGGTGGTGCGCGCCCCGACGACCTGGTCGACCGCCGGGTCGGAGTCCAGGACCTCGATCAGCTCGGGGATCCGCTCGTTCGGGTAGGACATGTCGGCGTCCGTCCACACGACGATGTCGCCGCGGGCCTGCTGGGAGCCGATGCGCCGGACGGTGCCCGACCCGCTGTTGTGCTGGAACGCCATGATGCGCATGTGCGGGAAGCGGGGCGCCGCCTCCTCCAGCCGGGCGAGCGTCGCGTCCGTCGAGCAGTCGTCGACGGCCAGCAGCTCGTAGGTCTTTCCGCTGCCGTCCATCGCCTCGCAGATGCGCTCGACCTCGTCGATCACGTGGTCCTGCTCGTTGTAGCAGGGCAGGACGATCGTGACGTGGACGGTGTCGGACGCGGCCGGCGGACCGGGCGCGGGCACCGGATCGGGCACGGGCGCGGGGTCGGACGCGGGCTCCACATCGGCGGGCGGCTGGGACTTCGGCTCGACAGACTGGGTGCTCACGCAGCGCGAGGATACTCGCCCCCGCGCACATCGGCGGCCACTACGGCCGCGCGGGCTCGGCCGTCCACACGTCCATCGTCAGCCCCCAGGTGCCGCCGGGCGGCCCGGTGAGCGTGCGCCCGTCCTGCCGCGTCACCAGGTGCAGCACCTGCCGCGGCGTCCCGTAGGGGGCGACCTGCTCGGGCTTCGCCGCCATGATCACCGGACGCCGCCCGGCCCGGTGCACCCCGGCGACGACGCGGCGCACGTCCTCGGGCGACGCGGCGCCGGTCGTGCGCGCGGCGGGCAGCCCGCACTCACCGCGGACGACCTGGAGGAACCGGTCGGCGGTGGCCTGCTCGACCATCACGACCGAGGCGCGCGGGCGCAGCGCGCGGCACATCCCGTCCACGGCGGCGACCTCGCCCTGCTCCGTGCGGGTCACCAGGTAGCCGCCGGACGTCAGCACGATCGGCACCAGCATCAGAGCGACGCCGGCGACCGCGCCCCTCCGCACCACCTTCGGCCCGTACCCGAGCCGCCGGACGCGCGTGACGGTCCAGGCCGACGCGAAGACCGTGAACAGCAGCAGGCCGGGGATGGCGAGGCCGATCAGCCGCCGGGAGGCCCACGGGTGGTCGGGCGTGATCCCGGGGCGGACCAGCACCTGCGCCGTCGTCCAGACGACCATCGCGTAGGGCAGCAGCCATTCCGGGGACTGCCCGCGCAGCAGCCGGCGCACCAGCAGCGCCGCGCCGAACGTGGCGAACAGCAGCGCGGGGACGCCGACGTACCAGACGACCCAGTACAGCGACAGCTCGGAGTACTGCCGGGTGCCGTCGACCGGGAGGTCCTGGATCTTCTGGATCATCTCGATGAACCGGACGTTCATCGCGTCGTCGCCGGTCGCGGGCGGGCGGCGGACGGTCTGGACCAGCGGCCGCAGCGCGAAGCCCGCCATCACCAGCACGGTGAGGACCGCGGCGGCGCCCGGCAGGCGGCCGCGCGCGACCGCCGCGCCGGCGCGGCGCAGCCGGGCCGCCACCGGGTCCCGGCGCAGCGCCGCGACCAGCAGGACCGTCGCGACGAGGACGGCCGCGGAGATGGCCAGCAGCGGCACCAGCGACGCCCGGAGGTAGGAGAGGTAGGGCCGGGACATGGTGAAGCCCTCGACC
This sequence comes from Actinomadura citrea, assembly GCF_013409045.1. Classification (NCBI taxonomy): domain Bacteria; kingdom Bacillati; phylum Actinomycetota; class Actinomycetes; order Streptosporangiales; family Thermomonosporaceae; genus Actinomadura; species Actinomadura citrea. Next base: position 8,000,374 of record NZ_JACCBT010000001.1, read on the forward strand.
ACGCCGGCTCCCACGCCGAGCAGCAGACCGCCGGCCGTCCAGTAGCCGGCCGCCCGCCTGCGCGCGATGAGCAGGCCCGCGAACGCCACCACCGGCAGGACGTCCCGCAGCCCGTCGATGCGGACGAGCACGATCAGCCCGAGCGCGGCCCCGGCCAGGAGCGCCTTGGCGCCGGCGACCCGCCCGTCACGGGGCTCCCGGCGGACGTCGTACATCAGCGACAGGCCGCCCAGCAGCAGGACGATGGCGGGCAGCTCGCTGAAGGTGTTGCGGGAGACGTAGAGCATCGGCAGCGTCAGCGCGAGCAGCAGCGCCCCGGCGGGCGCCCAGCGGGGGCCGACGAGGCGCGCGACGAGCCCGGCGAACGACAGCACGCAGCAGGCGCCGAGCACCGGCGCCATCAGCACCATCCCGTGGGCGCCGCCGACCCATCCGGCCGGCGCCAGCACCAGCGGCCATCCCGCCATGAACTGCGGGACGACGGCGCCGCCGTCCTGGTAGAAGGCGGGGCTCGCGAAGTTCAGGGCCGCGTCCGGGCCGCCGAACGCCCCCTCGTCCAGCGGGATCGGCAGCGATCCGTGCTCGGCCAGCCACGTCGCGAACTGGACGTAGGACGCGGGGTCCCGGCGGACGACGATCTGCTCGGCGCACATGACGACCTGGAGCACCAGGAACGCGGCCGTGACGGCGAACACCGACCACACCGGCCAGCGCTGCACCGCGTCGAGGCCGCCCGGGGCGTTCAGGGTCCCCGGACGCCCGCCGGGGGCGTCCCCCGGCCGGGTCCGCAGGCCGAGCCACAGCACCAGGGCGGCGACCGGCACGAACAGCGCGACCGCCGGGGCCGGGCGGAACACGCCCGCCATCAGCAGCGGCAGCGACACCGCCAGCCATGCGACGAGGACCAGCGCCGGGGCGGCGGTGGCCCGGACGAGCAGCCGCCCAGCGTTCATGATTCCGCCCCGTGCCCGCCGTCGGGGCGCTCGCCCGCCACTGTTCCGTGCTTCACCCGTGCGGAGCGTAGCGGCATCGGCGCGATGGCGGTGCCAGGACGATCATGCGGGCATACGCTCGGACCATGAGCGCACATGCCGGGGCCGCGGGCACGCCCGCCGAGCTGCTGCGGCGGCGGGTCGCGGACGACCCGTCCCGCCCGCTGGTCACCTTCTACGACGACGCGAGCGGCGAACGCGTCGAGCTGTCCGCGCGGACGTTCGGGAACTGGGTGGCCAAGACGGCGAACTTCCTGGTGGACGGCCTCGCCGCCGAGCCGGGGACCCGCGTCGTCCTGGTCCTGCCGCCGCACTGGCAGACCGCGGTGTGGCTGATGGCCTGCTGGTCGGCGGGTCTCGTCGCCGAGCCGGTCGACCCGGAGGATTTCCGGCGCGGCGGAGCCGAACCGGCCGGGGCGTCCGATCCGTACATCCTGGCGGCGGCGCAGGAGGTGCTGGACGACGTGCTCGCGGACGACGTGCTCGCAGGAGGGGCCGAGGAGATCGTCGGCCTGTCGCTGCACGCGCTCGGCGGCCCGCTCGCCGACTGCCCGCCCGGCGTGACCGACTACGCGGCGGAGGTGCGCGCGTACGGAGACCGATTCGTCCCCGGCCCCGGGGTGGTGCCGGAGGCCCCCGCACTGAGTGTGACAAAGACCACATTCAGCGCGGCGGAGCTGGTGGGCGCCGCGCGCGGGGCCGTTGAGAAATGGGAGCTGGACGCACGCGACCGGCTCCTGGTTGACATGTCCTTCGCCACACTCGACGGGGTACTGACCTGCCTACTGGCACCACTAGCCTCGGGTGCTTCCGTCATAATCCAACGAAACTTTGACAAAGCCGCCCTAGATCGTCGCCTGACCCTGGAGCATGTGACGGTGGTGGCCGGTACGCCCGGACCGAATGACGAATCCGGCTCCGTGTACCGCCTCCCCTGACCTACGCTTCCCTTGCCCTCGTCCCGTCCGTTCGAACCATGAGCCACGGGCCGTTCCTTTCGCGGGGACGCCCCCCGGACCCCCGGAACCGCCCATACCCCCGGACCTCGGAGCCGATGAACAGCAACCCGATGTACATGGAGTACGTCGACGACGCCGACCCGCAGCCGGCGCCGCGACGTGGCTGGCGCATCCTCGGCTGGGTCTGCATCGGACTCTCGGCGGTCATGGTGGTCGGCTCTCTCACCGCCTACGGCCTGTACCGCCGGGCGTTCGGGAACATCTCGCACGAGGATGTCAACGCCCAGCTCGGCCCCAACCGGCCGAAGAAGCTGAACAGCGCGATGAACATCCTGATGCTCGGGTCCGACACCCGTGAGGGCTCGAACGCCAAGTACGGCCGCTCGATGAAGAACGAGCCGCCCCGCTCGGACACGATGATCCTGCTGCACCTGTCCCCCGGCGGCGGCCAGGCGATGGGCATCAGCTTCCCCCGCGACCTGATGGTCCGGATGCCGTCCTGCAAGAGCCGCAAGGGCGGGACGATCCCGGCGCAGACCCGCGCGCAGATCAACTCGGCGTTCACCAACGGCGGCGCGGCCTGCGTCATCAAGACGATCGAGAGCATCTCCAACATCCGGATCGACCACTTCATGCAGGTCGACTTCAACGGGTTCAAGTCCATCACCAGTGCCGTCGGCGGCGTCCCGGTGTGCCTTCCCAAGGACGTCGACGACCCCAAGTCCAAGCTCAAGCTGAGCCGGGGCAAGCACAAGATCAAGGGCGAGACGGCGCTGGCGTACGTGCGCGTGCGGCACGGCCTCGGCGACGGCTCCGACACCGACCGCATCAAGCGCCAGCAGAAGTTCATGGGCTCCCTCGCCGGCCAGGCGATGAGCGCCGGTGTGCTCAGCAACCCCAGGCGCATGCTCCAGCTGATGAACGCCGTGACCAAGTCGCTCACCACCGACAAGGAGCTGACGCCGCAGGTCATGATGGACATCGGCAAGGAGATGCAGGGCATGACCACCGGCAAGCTGCGGTTCGTGACCGTCCCGTCCGGGCCCGACCCCCTGGACCCGAACCGGGTGGCGCTCACTACCGGCGCCCAGCCGTTCTTCTCCGCCGTCCGCAACGACAAGACCGTGCCGAAGGAGCCCGCGCCGGGCGCCACGAAGATCCCGCCGAGCCAGGTGCGCGTGCGGGTCTACAACGGCAGCGGCATCGACGGCCAGGCCGGTCGCGTCGCCGACGACCTGGAGTCGCAGGGCTTCCAGGTCACCGTCGGCGGGAACGCCCCCGCGCCCACCACCGCCACGAAGGTGCTGTACGGTGCCGGTGCCGACCAGCAGGCGCAGACCCTGACCTCGATGATCCCGAGCAAGCCGCAGGCCGCGGCGCGCACCACGGGTGGCACGCCGGGCGTCGTCGACCTGATCGTCGGCCAGAACTGGACGAACCTCAAGAGCGCCGGCGGCGGCATCCCGAAGCAGCAGGGTGAGATCCGCGCCAGCGACGACATCTGCAAGGAGAGCTGACCGGGCGGCCGTATGACCTACACCACCAGGCCCTCAGAGGCCGACGCGGCACAGCGAACCGAACGGCCGTCGTCCACGGACCCGGCGGCGCCCCCCGAGGCGGGGGCGCCGGGCGTCGCGGGCACCGTAGCCTCTGGGAGCCCGGCCCCGCAGGTGGCCGCCCGCAAGGTGCGCGACCCCTTCTTCGACAATGCCAAGTACTTCGCGATCCTGCTGGTGGTGGCGGGACACTCTCTGGCCAACCTGCTGAACGTTCCGCTGGCCAAGGGTCTCTACCTGTTCATCTACATGTTCCATATGCCGCTGTTCATCGTGATCACCGGCTATTTCTCCCGGAACTGGACGTTCTCCGGCGGCAAGGCCCGCAAACTGATCACCAACGTCGGGGTGCCGTACGTGGTGTTCGAGTTCGCCTACTCCCTCTACGACTGGCTCGCGGGCCGCAACCACCTTGAGATCAGCCTGCTGAACCCGTACTACCTGACGTGGTTCCTGTGCGCGCTGTTCATGTGGCGGCTGTCCACCCCGGTCTGGCAGCAGATCCGCTGGCCGCTCGCCGTGGCGACGGTGTTCGCGCTCCTGTCGTACATGAGCGACCTCGGCGGGACGTTCGACATCCACCGGGTGATCGGGCTGCTGCCCTTCTACGTCCTCGGCCTCACCCTGAAGCCGGTGCACTTCGAGCTGCTGAAGAAGCCGATCGCGCGGCCGATCGGCGCCGTGGTGCTCGCCGCCGGCCTCGCCGGCTCCTATCTCGTCATGAACCACATGTCGCGGAGCTGGATCTACTGGAAGCACGCGAACTTCGAACTCGGCGTCGGCAACCTCACCGGCACCGTGGTGCGGATCGCGATGTTCGCCGCGGCGGTCGTCCTCGTCGCCGCGTTCCTCAGCCTCATCCCGCGCGGGCGGTACTGGTTCACCGCTCTCGGCTCCTACACGCTGTACGCCTACCTGCTGCACGGGTTCGTGACCCGGCTGCTCAACTTCACCGGCTGGTGGGGCGCCGACTGGATGCACACCCCGGCCGGGGTGGCCATCGTGGTCGCCGGCGCCCTGGTGGTCGGAACGTTCCTGTGCTCCAAGCCCGTCGTCCGGACGATGAGCTGGGCACTGGAGCCGAAGATGACGCGGGTCTTCACCCCGCTGAGAAGACCCGCCCGCTCCCGCTGACGCCCCGTTCCCGCCCTCGCTCGCGCTCCCGCTGAGACCCGACCCCCCGGAGATATGACCGACGTCCTCCCCACCCCGCCACCCGCCACGGGCAGTGCGCCTTCCGCCACGGGCAGTGCGATCGCCTTGCCCGAGGCCCCGTCCATCCCCGCTCCGCGTCCCGTACCGGGCCCGGCGGCGCCGCCGAAGCCCGCCCGCCCCCGGGACGCGTTCTTCGACAACGCCAAGTTCTTCACGGCCGTGCTGGTCGTGGTCGGGCACTTCTGGTCCCAGTTCGGGGACAGTCGCGCGGCACACGCCGCGTACGTCGTCCTCTACGCCTTCCACATGCCGGTCTTCGTTTTCATCACCGGCTATTTCTCGCGCGGATTCATGCGCTCGACGGACAAGTTCCGCAGCGTTCTCCCCACGCTCGTCGTCCCCTATGTGATCTTCATTCTGCTCTATCGGGCGCAATTGGTCCTCATCAACGGGGTGCAGTTCCGGCTGAGCGAACTCTTCCGGCCGCATTTCCTGATGTGGTTCCTGGTGGCGCTCGTGTTCTGGCGGCTGAGCGCGCCGCTGTGGGGGCACCTGCGCCATCCGGTGGCCGTCTCGGTGGCGTTCTGCCTCGTCGGCGGGAGCTGGGCGTTCACCGCCGACTCCACGCTCAGCCGGACCGCCGGGCTGCTGCCGCTCTTCGTCCTCGGACTGACCGTCGACCCGGAGCACGTACGGCGGCTGCGCGCCCCCGGGGCGCGGTGGGCGGGGCTCGCCGTGCTGGCCGCCGCCCTGCCCGTCGCCTACGTCTGGGAGCTCGGCACGGTCGTCCCGAAGATCGACAGCGGGCTCCTCTACTGGAACCAGGGTTACGATGCCATGGGCTTCGACACCGCCGAAGGCATGATGTGGCGGCTCGTGGCCCTCGCCTTCGCCGTTCTCCTCGGCGCCGCCTTCCTCGCGTGCATCCCGCGCGGACGGTCCTGGTACACCGAGATGGGGACGCGGACGATGTACGTGTACCTGCTGCACGGGCTCGTCATGAAGACGTTCGATTACACCGGCGTGCTGGACAAGCCAGTCCTGCACAACCCGTTCGGCATCGTCTCGGTCACCGTGGCCGCCGCCGCGCTCGGCGTCGTCCTCGCCACCGCACCCGTGCGGCGGCTCACCCGGTGGGCGGTCGAGCCCGACGCGCGGTGGCTCCTTCGATCCGCGCCCGGCCGGACCTGAGGTTCAAGCCCGACCTGTGGGTATAGTCCAGAATCACCGAGTAGTTGATTGGCCTTCGCGTGAGCTCTGATCACGATATCTCTTTGAGCATCATCGTGCCCGTGCACAAAGTGCAGGGGTACATCCGGCAATGCCTTGATTCCATCCTCGATCCGGATCTTCCCAATCTTGAGGTCATCGCCGTCGACGACCACTCGCCGGACGGCTGCGGCGAGATCCTCGACGAGTTCGCCGAGCGCGACTCGCGCGTCAAGGTCCGGCACCTCGACGAGAACGTCGGCCTCGGCCACGCGCGCAACATCGGGCTCGACATGGCGACCGGCGACTACGTCTGGTTCTTCGACAGCGACGACCACGCGACCGAGGGCGCCGTCCGCGCGATCTGCGACCGGCTCGCCGAGACGCGGCCCGACGTGCTGGTCTTCGACTACGCCCGGTCCTACTGGAACGGCAAGGTCAAGCGCAGCATCATCAACCACCTTTTCCGCGAGCCGCCCGCGCCGGAGGTGTTCACCCTCGCCGAGCGGCCGAGCGTCCTCGAGATGATGATGACGGCGTGGAACAAGGCGATCCGCCGCGAGTTCCTGCTCGACCTCGGGCTGCGCTTCAGCGGCGGCTACTACGAGGACGTCAACGTCACCTACCCGATCCTGATGGCCGCCGAGCGCCTGAGCCTGCTGGACCGGGTCTGCTACATCTACCGGCAGCGCCGCCGCGGAGCGATCACCAAGACCGCGAGCGCCAAGCATTTCGACGCGTTCGCGCAGTACGACCGCATCTTCACGTTCATGGACGGGATGGGGGCGAAGGCCGACCCGTTCCGCCCGCTGATGTTCGACCGGACGATCTGGCACCTGCTCGTCATCATCGAGCGGCCCGATCGCGTCCACGAGTCGGAGAAGGCGCGGTTCTTCGCGGAGATGGCGAAGACGTACAACAGGTACGAGCCGGCTGGGCACGTCCCGCCCGACGACAAGCCGTTCCTCGCCGACAAGCACCGGATGATCAAGGCGGACGACCACCGGGGCTTCGAGCGGGTCCGCGCCGCCGAGGCCAAGGACAAGGCGCGGAACCGGGGCGGAAAGGCCGCCAAGATCCGCAGGCGCGGTGTGCTGCTGGGCAAGGAGCTCGCCAAGGAGCGCTACTACCAGATGCAGCGGCGCCTCCCGATCGAGGAGGACCTCGCCGTCTTCGGCGCGTACTGGTACCGCGGGTACGCCTGCAACCCGGCGGCGATCTACGAGAAGGTCCGGGAGCTGGCCCCGGACGTCCGCCCGGTGTGGATCGTCAAGCCCGGAGCGCGCAAGACGATGCCGGAGGGCGTCGACTACGTCGTCGCCGGCTCCGCCGACTACTACCGGACGCTGGCCCGCGCGAAGTACTTCGTCAACAACGTCAACTTCCCCGACAACTACGTGAAGCGGCCGGGGCAGGTGCACATGATGACGCAGCACGGGACGCCGCTGAAGAAGATGGGCCTCGACCAGATGGAGTACCCGGTCGGCGCCAACGACATGGACTTCAAGGCCCTCATCGCCCGGTCGGACCGCTGGGACTACCTCGTCTCGTCCAACCCGCTGTCGACGGAGGCGTGGGAGCGCGGGTTCCCCTGCGACTACGAGATGCTGGAGATCGGCTACCCGCGCAACGACCGGCTCGTCTCGGCGGAAGGGGACGAGCGCACCCGGCTGCGCGCCGAGCTCGGCGTCCCGGACGACGCGACCGCGATCCTGTACGCGCCGACGCACCGCGACTACCAGCGCCGCTACACCCCCATGTTCGACATCGGGCGGGTCGTGGACGCGCTCGGCGAGGGGCACGTGCTGCTGCTGCGGGCGCACTACTACTACAAGATCAAGAACATGGCGGCGGACCTGGGCTGGCCGGAGGGCCGGGTCATCGACGTCTCCAAGCACCCGTCCGTCGAGGACCTCATGATCGCCTCGGACGCGCTGCTCACGGACTACTCCTCGGTGATGTTCGACTACGCCAACCTCGACCGGCCGATCGTGATCTACGCCAACGACTGGGAGACCTACCGGCTCACCCGCGGGGTCAACTTCGACCTGACGGCGACGCCCCCCGGCGTCGTCGCCGCGACCGAGGCCGAGCTGGTCGAGGCGTTCACGTCCCGGGCCGCGTGGGGCGACGCCGCCGCGAAGAACCTCGCGAACTTCAGGGCGCGGTTCTGTCCGTGGGACGACGGGCACGCGGCCGAGCGCGCCGTGCGCCGCATGTTCCTCGGAGAGAAGATCCCGAACCCGCCGCAGTAGGCCCCGGCGCCGGAGCCGCCCCCGCGCCGTCCGGCGCACACCCCGTCACGCCCGAAGGAGTGGGTCGCTTGCCCTCCAGCAGGATCAGCGTCGTCGTGCTCGCGCACGGAGCCGGAGAGTCCCTCGGCGGCACGCTCGCGTCGATCGCGGGCCAGTCGCACGCGGACCTGGAGGTCCTGGTGATGGACGACGGCGCGGGCGCCGCCGCCGGGGCCGTCATGCCCGACGAGCGGTTCCGCGTCGTGCGGCGGGGCGCGCCCAGCCGGGGCGCGGCGCGCGACCTCGGCGCCGCCGAGAGCGACGGCGACTTCCTGCTGTTCGTGGACGGCGGCGACGAACTGCCGGCGGAGGCCGCCGCGGTGCTGGTCGCGGCGCTGGAGTCCTCCGGGTCCGACATCGCGCTCGGCCGCGAGGCCGTCCGCCGCGGGCCGGACCGGGCGCCCGCGTGGCGGCCCGTCGAGCCGTCCCTCGCCCCGGCCACCGGCACGGACGTGCACCGCACCCCCGATCTCGTCCGCGAGCGCGGGGTCCGCGGGAAGCTGTTCCGGCGGTCGTTCTGGACGTCGCACGAGCTGGCGTTCCCCGATCTCGGCCGCTATGACGAGCTGCTGCCGGCGGTGCGGGCGCTGCACCTCGCGGAGGGCGTCGACGTGCTGCCCGGCGTCGTCCTGCACCGGCGGGGCGAGCGGTTCCCGGCCACGACGGAGGCACAGGAGATCGCGGACGGGTTCGGCGCCGTCGCCCTCGCCGTCACGTGGCTCGGCGAGCACGGCCACGCCCGGTCCCGGCGCCGGCTCCAGGCACTCGCGGCCGCCGAGGAACTGCGGGTGTTCCTGGACGCGCTGCCGGACCTGCCCGCCGACGAGCGCGAGCAGGTCGTCGCGCAGGCCGCCGGGTACGCGTCCGGGCTGCCCGCGAGACTCCTGGCCGACGTCCCGGCGCTGACCCGGCTGAAGTGGCATCTCGCGTCCGCCGGGCACACGACGGAGCTGGTGAAGGTCGTCCGGTACGAGCGGGGGAAGGCCTCGCCGTCGATCGTCCGCGACCCGCTGCGCCGGTACGTCGTCTACCCGTACTGGAAGGACGCCAAGGTCGGCGTTCCGCGCGAGGTCTACCGGGCCCGCGGCGAGCTGCGGATGCGGGGCCGGGTCCACGCGGTCGGCTGGGACGGCGACCGGCTCACCGTCACCGGCGAGGCCTACATCAACTCCGTCAGCATGCGGCGCCGCTGGACGTCGGTGAAGGCGATGACGCTGCGGTCCGCCGGACGGAAGATCATCGCGCGGGCGCGGCAGGTGCCGGCGCCGGGCAAGCGGTCGGGCTGGTCCGGCTTCGAGTTCGCCTTCGACGTGAGCCGCCTTCGTGACCACGGAAGATGGGTCGAAGGCGTCTGGACGGTCGAGGCGTCGGTGCTGAACGCGGGCGTGTTCCGGCGGGGGCCGCTGCGGGGCGGCAGCTCCGGCAGCGGCGCCCACCCGCCGTACCGCTACGTCGCCGACGGCGTGCGCGTCGTCCCGCGCATCGACGACGGCCGCCTCGTCATCGAGGTCGAGCGGGTCGCGGCGGCGGCCGTCGCGCTGTCCTGGGACGGCGACACGCTGGTCGTCGAGGTGAAGGCGGACGAGGCGCCGGACGGGCTGTCGCTGACGCTCGGCGACGACCGCGTCGACGTACCGGTCACGGCGTCCGGCGACCGGTACGTCGCCCGCGTCGCCCCGGAGGCCCTCGAAGGGTCCCCGCTGCCGCCGGAGGAGATCGACGACACCCGCGACTGGACGGTCCGCGTCGCGGGCCGCCCCCTGGTGCTCGCCGAGGAGGTCGAGGACGTCCGGCGGGCGTTCGGCCCGCTGGAGGTCGCCGCGGGCCGCGGGCCCGGCGGCTACCTGCGCGTCCGGCGCACCACGGCGCGGCTCTCCGTCGACGGCTGCGCCTGGGAGCCGGACGGGACCCTCGTCCTGACCGCGGCGCACCCCGCGCACGGCGGAGGCCAGATCGTCCTGCGCGGCCGATGGCACCGCAAGGAGTACGCGTTCGACCTCGTCGCCGACCCGGCGTCGGGCGTCCTGCACGGGCGGGTCCCGGTCGCGGCCGTGCCGGGCGTCGCGGGCGTCCTGCCGCTGCGTCCCGGCCGCTGGGACGTGCTGTTCCGGCCCCCGGGCGAGCGGGCGCTGACCGTCCGGCTGTCGCCGGAGGCGCAGCGCGACCTGCCCGGACCGCTGGAGGTGGCGCGGCGCGGCTACGCCCTGGAGGCGCGCGACGGGCGGCTCGCCGTGGCGGTGACGGGCGACGTGCCGCCGGAGGAGAAGAGCGCCGGCACCAGGTACCGGGAGGAGGCGCGCCGCCGCGTCGACCGCGACGGGCTGCGCGACGCGGTCCTGTTCTCCTGCTTCAGCGGACGGCAGTACTCCGACAGCCCGAAGGCCGTCCACGAGGAGCTGGTGCGCCGCGGTTCGGACCTCGATCAGCTCTGGGTCGTCAACGACGCGCAGGTGGAACTGCCGGGCACGCTGCGGCCCGTCCGGCTGCACGGCAGGGAGTGGCACGAGGCGCTCGCCACGTCCCGCTACATCGTGACGAACCACCGGCTGGGCGACGCGTTCCGGCGGCACCCGGACCAGATCGTCCTGCAGACCTGGCACGGCACGCCGCTGAAGAAGATCGGCGGTGACATCAGGGAGGTGCACTTCGCGTACGCGCCCGGTATGAAGAAGGCGCTCCAGTCGCGCTCGAAGGACGCCGGGCCCGCCCTGCCCGAGTGGAGCCACCTGCTGTCCCCCAACCCGTTCAGCACGGAGATCTTCCGCCGCGCGTTCGCGTTCAAGGGCGACATGCTGGAGGTCGGCTACCCCCGCAACGACCTGCTGTACAGCCCGGAGGCCGGCACGGTCGCCGCGCGGGTGCGGGCCCGGCTCGGCATCCCCGAGGGCAAGCGGGTCGTGCTGTACGCGCCGACGTGGCGCGACGACCAGTACTACAGCCGGGGCCGCTACAAGTTCGACATGCGGATCGACCTGGAGCGGGCCCGCGCGGCGCTCGGCGACGACCACGTCCTGCTGGTCCGGCTGCACACCAACGTCGTGGACGGCGTCCGCGAGGACGGGCACGGCTTCGTCCGCGACGTGTCGGCCTATCCCGACATCACCGAGCTGTACCTGATCTCCGACGTGCTGATCAGCGACTACTCGTCGGTGATGTTCGACTACGCCAACACCGGCCGGCCCATGCTGTTCTTCACCTACGACCTGGCCGACTACCGGGACAGGCTGCGCGGCTTCTACTTCGACTTCGAGGCCGAGGCCCCGGGGCCGCTCGTGGAGACCTCCGACGACCTCATCGAGGCGGTCCGCGACGCGGAGTCCGCCATGGACGGCTACCGCGACCGCTACAAGGACTTCGTGGCACGTTTCTGCCCTCTCGACGACGGGCATGCCGCCTCCCGTGCCGTCGACCGGGTCTTCGGCTCGGACGGCGGAGGCCGGTAAGCGTCATCGGGGAAGGCGACTGGTCCGTGAACACGGTTCCCGACCGTTGCAAGGAGTTAGACCGGTGCGGGGTGGCCGACCATTGCAGGGTCGGCGCGGACGACACCCTGCAGATCCGCTGGCCGCGCCCTGTGGCGGAGGGCGAGCGGATCGTCCTGCGCCACGGGCCGTCCGGGGAGGTCCGTACGGGGCCGCTCTCGGCCGACCGGCGCTCCGCCGCGCTTCCGGTCGCCGGGCTCGCGCCGGGCGCGTGGGAGGTGCTCCTCGGCGCGGACCGCCCACTGCTGACCGACGACCCCGGGTTCTCCTTCGACGGGCTGCGCGAGTACGCCGGGCGGGCGCGGGATCGGGCCGTCCGCGTCGTGCGGCTGCCGGACGGGCGGGCCACGCTCGACGTCCGCGAGGTCTCCCCGCACGCGGAGGTCGAGGAGGTGCATCCGCTCGACGGCGAGATCAGGATCACCGGCCGGCTCGCCTACGCCGGGCCGCGGCCGGGCGGGGCCGCCCTGCTGGTGGCGGTCGCCCGCGAGGGCGGCGGCGAGGAGAGAGGGGGCGCCCGCCTCGACGGGACCGGCTTCGACGCGTGCCTGGACGTCCACGCGCTCACCCGGTGGGAGCCCTCCCTGTGGGACCTCTGGCTGGACGCGGGCGACGTCCGCGCCCGCCTCGCCACGTTCCTCGACGACGCGCCGGGCAAGCGCGGCACGCTCTCCTATCCCCGGCAGGTCGTCGCGTCCGGCGGGCGTCGGATGAGCGTGCGGCCGTACTACACGCTGAAGGACGGGCTGGCGGTCGCCTGCCACCTCCTCCCCGAGGACGACGCCCCATGAAGATCACGTTCCTGCTGCTGGAGGCCTGCGCAATCGACGGCACCGTGCGCAGCACCTTCACGCTCGCGGACGAGCTGTCCCGCCGCCACGACGTCGAGATCGTCAGCGTGCGGCGCACGGCCGACCGGCCGGTGTTCCCGCTCACGGACCGCGTCCGGCTGCGCTTCCTGGTCGACGTCCGGCCGGGCGCGAAGGTCTCGTGGCCGAACACCGAGCGCGCCGCCCGGCTCATGGGCGAGCCGACGCGGATCGTCCATCCCGAGGAGCGCAGCTTCTCCAAGTACTCCGCCTGGACGGACGAGAGGCTCACCCGCTTCCTCGGCAGGCCGCGCACGGACGTGCTGGTCACCACCCGAGCCGGGCTCAACCTGATGGCGGCGCGGCTCGCGCCGGCCAAGGTCGTCGTGGTCGGGCAGGAGCACCTCCAGCTCGGCATCAACGACGCCGGGATCCTCGCCGAGATCGAGGAGCTGTACCCGCGGCTGGACGCCCTCACCTGCCTGACGGCCGCCGACACCGCGGACTACGAGCGCCTGCTGCCCGCCGGCTCGTGTCCCGTCCACACGATCGGCAACGGGCTGCCCCCCGGGGTGCGTCCGCGGTCGCGGCAGGAGAACAGGGTCGTCGTGGCGGCGGGCCGGATCGTCTGGATCAAGGGGTTCGACCTGCTCGTCGACGCGTTCGCGAAGGTCGTGGAGAAGCATCCGCAGTGGCGGCTGCGGATCTACGGCGCGGGGCCGCGCCGCGAGGAGACGCGCCGCCGGGCCACCCGCCTCGGCCTCTACAACCACGTCCGGATGCTGGAGCCGGCCCACGACATGGAGGGCGAGCTGGCCAAGGCGTCCGTCCTCGCCCTGCCCTCGCGCGCCGAGCCGTTCGGCATGACGATCATCGAGGCGTTCGCGTGCGGGCTGCCGGTGGTCGCCTTCGACTGCCCGCACGGGCCCCGCGAGATCATCACCGACGGGGCGGACGGGCTGCTCGTCCCGCCCGAGGACTCCGGCGCGCTCGCCGAGACGCTGATCCGGCTGATCGACGACGTGGAGCTGAGGCGCGCGATGTCGGCGAACGCCCTCGACTCGGCCGAGCGGTTCGCCGTGCCGGCGGTCGCCGCGCGGTGGGAGCGGCTGCTCGGCGGGCTGGTCGCCGCGCCCCGCCGCGGCACCGGCCGGAGCTAGCCGGACTCGGCGTCGATCTTCGCCCGGGACGCCGGCCGCTGCTCCTCCCGCGGCGGGGGCACGGGCTGCGGGCGGAGCGACGGGAACAGCGCCAGGCCGAGCGCGACGCACGCGAACGGGACGGCGGGCATGACGTAGCGGTAGTCGAAGTCGGCGGTCGCGGCGGGGATCACCAGCAGCGCCAGGCTCGTCCCCCACGGGAGCAGCGCGCCCGCCGCCCAGTGCCGGACGGGCCGGGCAAGGCGCCACCGCCCGTTCGACCGCGCGTGCGGCACCGCCCCGGCGAGCCCGGCGAGCAGCAGGACGCCGAGGATCGTGCCGGGCATGACCACGTGGTCCTGGTAGGCGAGGACCTGCCCCGCCCACGGCCGGACGACCCGGGTCTCGCCGTCCCCGCCGTACCGCCCGGCGAGGCGCGCCTGCCTGTCGCTCCAGGCCTCGCCCTCGGGGAACTCGTACTGGAGCCACGTCCACGGCGTGGGGTACGGCTGCCGGTGCCAGGTGAACGCCCTCAGCGTGTCGCGGACGACGACCTCCGCGTAGTCGACGGGCTGCGCCTTGATCGCGGCCCAGGCGAACTCGCCTGCGAGCCGGTTGCCGTCCTCGCCGTAGACCCAGCCCGGGATGCGGCGGAACGGGGAGTCGGGCGTCCACATCACCGAGAACGACCTGGAGATCCGGGGATCGCTCCGCTCCGGGCACATGATCGCCAGCTCGGGCCGGGGCCTGATCACCCGGCAGTCCGCGAACGCGGCGGTGCGCCCGTACAGGAACACCTGGTCGGCCTTGGCGAGCTTGTACTGGCCGTACTCCGCGTGGAACCAGACCAGGTAGCCGGCGACGGGCAGGACGAACGCGACCGCCGCCGCCGCGCAGGCCCTCCAGCCCGCCCTCCTGATCAGCATCGCGGCCAGGATCAGGGCGACCAGCGGCAGGCCCGCCGTCCGGGTGAGCGACGCGCACGCCGTGAGCACCCCGGCCAGGGCGCCGAGCCACCATGTCGGCCGGCGCCGCCACAGCACGGCCGTCACCGCCGCGAGCAGCAGGAACGCGAACAGCGAGTCCGACATGAGCATGTGCTCAAGGGCGATCTGGTGCACGGGGATCAGCACCGGGACGGTCAGCAGCGCCGCCGCCGTGCCGGGCAGCCACACGCGCCGTCTCCTGTCGTCCGTGACGGGCCAGGCCGCCCGTCCCGCACGCCAGACCAGGACGTACACCAGGACACCGGTCAATACCCCGACGGCGTGCTGGACGGACACCATCAGGCCGAAACTGTGGAACGGCTTGAGCAGCCACAGCAAGATCGGATATCCACTGGGGCGCGTCTCGTCCGGCCGGAACCGGATCGCGGCCTCCAGGTACCCGGGCGAATCGCCGAACCACAGCGGCGCCGGATAGGCGAGGACGGCGACGGCCCGGATCCAGACCGCGACCGCGAGCACTCCGAGGAACGGCAGGTGGGGAAGGACGGAACGCACACGCACCCCGCCTCGTGTACCCACGGCGGTGATCGTCATGTGACCGGACGATCACGATCCGGGAGATCCCCGGTGACCGGAACCGGACAGCCGATACGATCAGACCGCTCCGCGAACGAAAGGAACCCCATGGCGAACTTCACGCTCGATGACGTTCGGCAACGGACGTACAAGGCGCGTGACGCCTGGTGGACCGTGCTCCTGGTCGACCCGCTCGCCGCAAGGCTGGTCAAGTTCACGGCCAACCGGACGCGCGTGACGCCGAACCAGCTCACCGTCGGCGCGCTCGTCCTCGGCCTCGCCGCCGGCGCCTGCTTCGCCGTCGCGTCCTGGCCGTGGCTGCTCGCCGGCGCGCTGCTGTACCACCTGTCGTTCACGCTCGACTGCATGGACGGCAAGATCGCCCGGTTGAAGGGCACCGGCTCGGTGTTCGGCGCCTGGCTCGACTACATCTTCGACCGCGTCCGCGTCCTGGCCTGCGCGATCGCCCTGATGGCCGGACAGTACGCCGCCACCGGCAACGTCGCCTACGTCTGGACGGCGCTCGGCGTCGTCTTCCTCGACATGCTGCGCTACATGGACGCGCTGGAGATCTACAAGGTCCGCTCGCAGATGCGGACGACCCTCAACGCGGCCCGCGAGGAGGCCCGGACGCTGGAACTCGCGGCCCGCCGCGCCAACGGCGATCTGGGGGACGCCGACGAGGACCTGCGCTCCGCCGAGGCGCTCACCGAGGACCCCGAGGCCGACGCGGAGAACCGGGTCGTCGGCGACGACCCCAACGCGGCGGCCCTGCAGGCGGGCTTCAACCAGCGCTTCCCCTGGTACGCCCGCATCCGCAACGTCCTCATGGCGGGCCGTATCCGCCCCCACCTGATCAGCGGCATCGAGTTCCAGATGGGCGTCTTCATCGTCGCCCCGATCGCCGCAGCGATCGTGCCGGGCGCCATCATCCCCGTCGTGATCCTCAGCGGCATCGGCCTGCTGGCCTTCGAGCTGATCATCATCTACAAGTTCTGGCTCTCCAGCCGCGACTACAGCCGCAGCCTCACCAAGCTCAACGCCAAGATCGAGACCCACCGCGCCGAGCTTCCCGCCGAGCCCGTCCAGGCCGGCGCCGTCGTCGGCAGCTCCGGCTGACCCGTACCGCATCAGGGTCCCCGCGGCGCCGCCGCGGGGACCTTCTGCTGGAAGGACCTTTCCCGGGCCCTCCTCCGGCAGTTTTAGACCTAGCCGGTGAGGACGTCCGTCCACTGGCGGCAGACCTCGTCCAGGCCGTAGGCGGCCCTCACCTGGGCGCGGGCCTGCTCGGCGTCGTCCTGCCAGCGGTTCAGGGAGACCGTGGTGGCGATCGACGCGGCCATGGCCGAGGTGTCGTCGTGGATCCAGCGGCGCTCGTAGATGGTGTCGGCGCCGGGCCAGGGCAGCAGGGCCGGGACGGCGCCCGAGGCCATGCCCTCGGCGGGGGCGAGGTGGAAGCTCTCGTCGTCGCTGGTGGACAGGACCCAGCCGATGCGGCGCAGCCAGGAGGACACGTCGCGGCCGTAGGAGTCGAACACGACGCCGCCGGAGAGAACGCGGGAGCGCCGGATGCGGCGGAAGACCTCCTCGTAGTGGGCCCGCTCCTCGTCCTTCTGCCAGATCCACCAGTACTCCCAGGGGAGCTTGGACTTGACGAAGAGGGTGAAGCGGGGGTCGTCGCGGCGGAGCTCCTCGACCACGTCCAGGGCCAGGTCCAGGCGCTTGCGGGACGGGGCGATGCCGATCATCCCGAGGTGGTGCTCGGCGCCGGGGAGCTTGGCGCGGTCGAGCTGCGCGTCGTCCACCCAGTTCGGGACCGTGACGACCTTCTCGGCGGGCCAGCCGGTGATCTCGCGGGTCAGCGCGTTGTAGTGGGGGCTGACGCAGATGACCTGGTCGACGGCGCCGATGTCGAGCTGCCTCGGCCAGGCCGCGTACAGCTCGAAGCGGTGCAGGCGCACGACGAGGCGCTGGTCCGGGCGCTTGCGCTGGGCGTACCAGAGGGCGTTCGGTCCGCACCACTCGCAGACGATGACGTCAGCCCAGTCGACCAGGGCCTGGCTGCGCTCCTCGTCGTGGGCCTTCAGCGCGGCCCAGTGGTCGACCCGGACCTCCAGGTCGGGACGGGAGCGCAGGTAGTCCAGCAGGCGGGAGAAGAACTTCAGGTCGTGGCCCGCCACGCCCACGCGCAGCCGCCGCCCCTTCACGGCGAGGACCTTCTCGGACGGTTCCGGGAACGCCTGCGCCAGATGCTCGCGGAGGCGGGCGGCGGCCGCGTCGAGGGTGAATCCGGCGGCGGCCGCGCGGCAGCGGTCCGCGGCGAGCGTGAAGACCTCCGGGTTCTTGCCGATGAGCGTCAGTGCGTCGAGCACGTCGTCCTCGGTGGCGGCGAACAGCGGGTAGTCGGTCCCGAGGAGCCGTTCGTGCATCGGGGTGCGGTTGAGGACGACCGGGACGCCGAGCGTCCCGCACTCCAGCACCTTCGTGGACAGTTCGAGGCTGGCGTCCAGGGAGGCGTCGCGCCAGGACAGGCCCACGTCGCCGGCGGCGGTCAGGCGCATCGCCTCGGCCCGCGGGTGGCCGCCGTGCCAGACGACTCCCTCGCCCGTCTCCAGCGCGGTCCTCATCCGGGCCGCGAAGCCGGGATCGGACGGGTCGTCGTGGATCTTGTCGCCGACCATGTGCAGCTCGGCGTCCACGCCGCGCATGGCCAGCAGGCGCGGAAGGGACGTCATCTCGTAGGTGTTCCAGCGCGGCGCGAACTTGCCGGTGTAGACGAGGCGGAGCGGGCCGTCGGAGGGGCCGGGGCGGCGCGTCTCCAGGCCGTCCGGGAGCACGACCACCGGCGGGAACAGCACGCTCTTGCCGGCGGTCGCCGGGACGGCGCCCTCCAGGAACCCGCGCAGCTCCTCGGTCTGGCAGAGCAGCACGCGGGAGGCGTCCGCGATCCGGCGCAGGTCGGCCTTGGCCGAGGCGGTGAACTCCGCGGCCGACTGCGGGACGTCGGTGAGGTACGTCCACAGCCGCCCGGCCATCGGGCCCGCGGCGAGCTTGCCCGCGAGGATGCGGCCGCGCACGACGACGAGGTCGTACGGGTCCTCCTCGTCGACGCGGGCGAGCACGGCCGCGGCCTGCCGCGCGACCATGCCGGCGGAGCCCTCGAACAGGCCCTCGGCGTGCGGGCTGCGGACGGTGACGCCGGGCAGGGCGCGCAGCGGGTCGACGAGCCGGCCGGTCCGGACGGGGGCCTTGAGGACCAGCGTCACCTCGCAGCCGGCGCGTACCAGGGCCTGCACCATGCCCTGGGCCCAGATGGCCGACCCGTCGATGATGTTGAGGTCGACGTCGCCGTAGACGAGGGCACGTGGTCGCACGGTGGTTCCTTTCAACGGGCCGGACCGCTCGTGGAGGCGCGGTCTCCCGCGCCGTCCGGCGGCGGCGCCGGGTCGAGGAGCCGGGCGAGCCCGGCGGGCGCGGTGGCGGTCGCGTCCCAGTGCAGGGACGCCAGGGTGGCCGGCGGCGCCTCGCCCCACAGGACGAGCGGGAGCGAGCGGGCCGCGGCGATCCGGCGGATCTCGTGCAGGGCCAGATCGCGGTCGTACATGCCGGGGACGCCCAGGTAGGCCCACGGCCCGCCGGGCTCGCCGGCCGCCGCGTCCACCACGAGCGCGTCCACGTCGGCGGCTTCGAGGGCGATCGCGGCGTCGTGCGGGTAGAGGGCGACGACCTTGGCGTGCTCGGCGAGGACGGCGGCCGTGCCGGGCGCGAGCACGCCCGCGATGATCGGGACGTCGGACGGGCCCGCGACGAGCAGGCGGTCCTCCGGCCGGTCCACGCGGTCCGGCTGGACGCCGCCGGCGGCGGCGCGCGCCGCCGCCGAGACCGGGGCGCTGCGCTTGCGCCAGAGCCGGTACAGCTCCTTCGGCAGCCGCTTGCCGCGCTTGGGGTTGCGCGCCGCGCCGGCGACCAGCCGCCCGAACTGCACGGCCGTCGAGGCCTCCAGGGCCGCGAGCCGCCTCTCCATCTCGTCGAGGCGCGCCTCGCGCTCGCGCAGCGTGGACTTCAGCCGCCCGAGCTGCTGGTAGGCCTTGGCGTTCTTCTCCTCGTCACTCACCCAGGAACTCCATGATCACTTCGGCGATGCGGGGGCCGGCGTGGCCGTCCCACAGCGGCGGCGTGCGCCCGCCCGTCCCGCCCCCGGGCGCCGATCCCCCTTCCAGGCATTTGCGGACCCCCGGCACCAGCTCCTCGAACGTGACGAGCCGGTTCGTGCCGTGGGTGATCGTGATCGGCCGTTCGGTGTTGGGGCGGACGGTCAGGCACGGCACCCCGAGGATCGTCGTCTCCTCCTGCAGGCCCCCCGAGTCCGTGACGACCGCCGCCGCCCCCCGCACGGCCGCGATGAAGTCGATGTACCCGAGCGGCTCCAGAATGTGCACGCGGTCGTGCCCGTCCAGCCCGGCGGCCAGCAGGTTCGCCCGCCCGCGCGGGTGGACGGGGATGACGAGGTCGGCGAGGTCGGCGACGCCGTGCAGGCGCCGGACGAGGGCCGCGGCTGTCTCCGGCGCGTCGACGTTCGCGGGCCGGTGCATGGTCGCCAGGACGTAGCGCTCCGGCAGCCCGTGCGCCTCCCGCACCGCGGCCGTGTCGAACTGGTCCAGGTTGGCCAGCAGCGTGTCGATCATCGGGTTGCCGACCAGGTGCGCCCGCTCCACCGCGACGCCCTCCGCCGCCAGGTGGCCGATCCCCTCCGGGCTCGTGACCAGGCACAGCGCGGAGAGCTGGTCGGTGATCCTGCGGTTGACCTCCTCCGGCATCGTCATGTCGAAGCTGCGCAGCCCGGCCTCCACATGGGCGACCGGGATGTGCAGCTTGGCCGCGACGAGGGCGGCGGCGATCGTCGAGTTCACGTCGCCGTACACGATGACGAGCGCGGGTGAACGCCCCGTGAACTCCTTCTCCAGCCCGATCATGAGCGCGGCGGTCTGCTCGGCGTGTCCGCCCGACCCGACGCCGAGGTTGACGTCGGGCTCGGGAAGCCCGAGCTGGTCGAAGAAGATCTCCGACATCCGCGCGTCGTAGTGCTGGCCGGTGTGGATCACCGCCTGCTCGGCGCCCGCCGCGGCGAGCGCCGATATCACCGGCGCCGCCTTGACGAAGTTGGGCCGCGCCCCGAGGACGTGCACGATGGGTGCCAACACAATTTCCCTTCTGTTCATCGGGGTTGCCTACGGTCCGGCCTGTGGCCGACGAACCCGTGAAGAAAACCGTCTACCTGGCCGGACTCGCCTGGCGCCAGCTCCGCGACGACCCCGGACGGGCGTCGCGGCTCGCCGTGCGGCTGGCCGCCCGGACCCCGCTCGGCGCCCGGCTGCGGAGCTCGCGCCTCGTCGTCCCGAGACCCCGGAACCTGGGCCGCGAGACGCGGGACCTCCGGCTCCTGCTCGCGGAGTCCGCGCCGCCGCGCGAGCGCCGGGCCGTGCAGGGCACGACCGTCCTGCAGTTCGTGACCAACGCCCTGCCGCGCACGAACGCGGGTTACACCGTCCGGACGCACCGGATCGCCCTCGCCCAGCGCGAGATGGGGTGGGACCCCCACATCGTGACCCGGCTGGGATATCCGCTCAGCCAGGGCATCGGCGACGCGCGGGCGCGCGTCGAGGTGGACGGCGTCCCCTACCATCGCCTGCTGCCCTGGTTCCCGCAGACGGACCCGCGCGACACCGTGGCGAAGAGCGCCGACCTCGCCGGACGGCTGGTCGAGGAGCTGCGGCCGTCCGTCCTGCACGCGGTCAGCAACCACCTGAACGCGGCCGTCGCCCTGGAGCTCGGGCGCCGCCACGGGGTCCCGGTCGTCTACGAGGTGCGCGGCTTCCTGGAGGACTCCTGGCTCTCCCGCGATCCCGCGCACGGCGAGGACGACGAGTTCTACCGGCTGACCCGCGAGCTGGAGACCCGCCGGATGGCCGAGGCGGACGCGGTCGTCACGCTCGGCGAGGCGATGCGCGCGGAGATCGCCTCTCGCGGCGTCCCCGAGGAGAAGATCTTCACGGTGCCGAACGGGGTGGACGAGGCGTTCCTCGCGCCGCTCCCGGACGGCTCCGGCCTGCGCGAGCGGCTCGGCATCGACCGGGGCGCCACCGTCGCCGGCCTGACGTCCTCGTTCTACGGCTACGAGGGCATCGACACGCTCATCGACGCGGCCGCCCTGCTGCGCGACCGCGGTGCGCCGGTCACCCTGCTGCTGGTGGGGGACGGCCCCGAGCGCGGCGCGCTCGAACGGCGCGCGGCCGCACGCGGCGTCCACGCCGTGTTCACCGGCCGGGTGCCGATGGAGTCCGTTCGCCGATACCACGCCGTCCTCGATGTCTTCGCGGTTCCGCGCCGGGCGGACCGGGTGTGCCAGTTGGTGACGCCTCTGAAACCGATCGAGGCCATGGCGGGGGGAATCCCCGTTATAGCCAGTGATGTCAAGGCTCTTCGCGAAATCGTGGAACCGGGCGTGACGGGGGCGTTAACAGTTCCGGAAGACCCGGAAGCCTGGGCGAATTGTCTGGAAGATCTGGCTTACAGTCCCGAAAGGAGACAGAAAATCGGGCGGTCGGCCCGTGAATGGGTCGCGGCGGAACGCACCTGGCGCGCCGTGACGGCCGGATACCGGGCCGCCTACCGCTTCCCGACACGCCGGAGCACATAGATCGAAGGGGGCCTGTCGCGTGGATCTCGTGGTCATCGGACTCGGCTACGTGGGGCTGCCGCTCGCGCGGGAGGCCTGCCGGGCCGGCCTGCGGGTCGGCGGGCTCGACCGGGACGCGCGCGTGGCCGCCGGCCTCAAGGCCGGGATGTCGCACGTCGACGACGTGTCGCCGGAGGAGGTCGAGCGGATGCTGCAGGCGGGCTTCGCCCCGAGCCTGCACGAGGACGTCCTGGACGGCGCCCGCACCGTGGTCATCTGCGTCCCGACGCCGCTCTCGCCGGAGGGCGGACCGGACCTGACCGCGGTGCGCGGCGCGGCCGAGACCGTCGCACGCCACCTGGAGCCCGGGACGCTGGTGGTGCTGGAGTCCACCACCTACCCGGGCACGACCGAGGAGGTCGTGCGGCCGATCCTGGAGACGTCCGGCCTGGTCGCCGGGGAGGAGTTCCACCTGGCGTTCTCGCCGGAGCGGATCGACCCGGGCAACCCGGTCTACGGCGTCCGCAACACCCCGAAGATCGTCGGTGGGCTGACCCCGGCCTGCGCGTCGGCTGCGTCGGCCTTCTACGGCAAGTTCGTCGACCAGGTCGTGGAGGCCAAGGGGACGCGCGAGGCCGAGATGGCCAAGCTGCTGGAGAACACCTACCGGCACGTCAACATCGCGCTGGTCAACGAGATGGCGGTGTTCTGCAACGAGCTCGGCATCGACCTGTGGGACGCCATCGACTGCGCGGCCACCAAGCCGTTCGGGTTCCAGGCGTTCCGGCCGGGGCCGGGCGTCGGCGGGCACTGCATCCCGATCGACCCGAACTACCTGTCCTACAAGGTCCGTTCGCTGGGCTACCCGTTCCGGTTCGTGGAGCTGGCCCAGGAGATCAACGACCGGATGCCCAGGTATGTGGCGGAACGCGCCCAGCAGCTGCTCAACCGGGAGGGCCGCGCTCTCAAGGGCGCCAGGGTCCTGCTGCTCGGCGTCACCTACAAGGCCGACATCGCCGACCAGCGCGAGTCGCCGGCCCGCCCGGTGGCGCGGCGGCTGGCCCGCCTCGGCGCCGACCTGTCGTTCCACGACCCGTTCGTCGCCTCCTGGGAGGTGGACGGCGAACCGGTGGCCTCCGCCGGGAGGGACCTGACCGCCGCCCTGGAGGCGTCCGACCTGGCGATCGTGCTGGCCGACCACGCCGCCTACGAGGCGGCGACGCTGGCGCGGCACGCCCGGCTGCTGTTCGACACCCGCGGCCGGACGCGCAACGTCCAGCAGGACACCGTCGAGCTTCTCTGACAGGCGGGCTCCTTTCCGTGGCGGACTTCTTTGACAGGGCTTTTCCATCCGGCGGGACTTGCCTGACCGACGGCCTTCCCTTTCAGTCAGGGAAAAGTCGCCCGGCAGCGTCCACCCTCCGGACAACGGGAATTCATCGGCAATTTGCATCGGCACCCGAGACTCGCCGGTGATGGACGAATCGGACGTTGCGGAGTGAGTGTGATGCGGGTCTGCGTTTGCACGGTGGTGCACCACCCCGAAGACGCGCGCATTCTGCACCGGCAGATACGCGCCCTGCTCGAGGCCGGCCACGAGGTCACCTACATCGCCCCTTTCCGGGCGTGCAACGCGACCCCGTGGCGCCAGATCAGCCCGGTGGACATCCCGCGGGCCACGGGACGGCACCGGGTCCGGGCCCTGCGCGCCGCCCACCGCGCGCTCGCCGAGCACGCCGCGTACGCCGACGTGGTCCTCCTGCACGATCCTGAACTGCTCGTGTCGCTCCCGCGCGAACTGCTGGGGCGGACGGTGGTCTGGGACGTCCACGAGGACACCGCCGCCGCCCTCTCCGCCAAGGGCTGGGTGCCCGGACCGGCCCGCCCCCTCCTGCGCCCGGCCGTGCGCCGCCTGGAGCGCCGCAGCGAGCGGCGGCACCGGCTGCTGCTCGCCGAGGAGGGCTACCGGTCCCGGTTCCGCGAGGACCACCCGGTCGTGCCCAACACCACCTACGTGTCCGACCTGCCGCCCGGACCGCCGGACGGCCGCCGCGCCGTCTACGTCGGGCAGCTCTCGCGGGCCCGCGGCGCCCTCGACATGATCGAGATGGCCCGGACCCTCGCCGCCGAGGACGTGCTGGTGGAGCTGATCGGCGCGGCCGACCCCGACGTCCGGGACGCCCTGCGCACGGCGCAGCGCGAGGGGATCGTGCGCTGGTACGGGTTCGTCCCGAACGACCGGGCGCTGCGCATCGCCGAGGGCGCGATGGCCGGGCTCGCGCTGCTGCACGACGAGCCGAACTACCGGCACTCGATGCCGACGAAGATCGTCGAGTACATGGCCCGCGGCATCCCGGTGATCAGCACGCCGAACCCGCCGGCCGTGGACATCGTGGAGCCCGCCGAGTGCGGGCTGATCGTCCCGTTCGGCGCCCCGGAGGCCGCGGCCAAGGCGGTCCTGCGGCTGCGGGACGACCCCGTCCTGCGCACCGGGTTCGGCAAGCGCGGCCACGAGGCCGCCCGAGAGCGTTTCCACTGGCCCGTCCACGCCGAACGCTTCGTCGCCCAACTGGAGGCGTGGGCGGGCCGCTCCCCCTCGGCCGTCCCGGAACCGGAGGCCGAACCCGTCCCCGAGCACTGAACCGCCCGGGGTCGGCGGCAGGCCGGGTCAGGACGGGCCGGGTCAGGAACGGGACTGGGACAGGTGGCGCAGGCGGTAGGCGACGGAACGGGCGAGGCGGGCGGCGGCCCCCGGCGGGCGGTTCGCCTCGACCATCACCACGCACCGCCCGACCCGCAGCGCGATCATCCCGGCGGTCGGGCCGATCTCATAGGCCTCGTCGCCCCCGATGTCGCGCCGCCGCCGGGCCTGCGCCTGCGTCGCCTGCAGCGTCTCCAGCATCCGCGACGCCGCCGCGTCGGTGTCGGCCACCCAGCGGACGCTCACCGTGAGGCCGGTGACGGCGGCCTCGGGGCCGTCGTCCCGCTCCGGGCCGCCCACCCGCGGCCCGGCGGAGGGGTCGGGCGTGGCCGAACCCGTACCGCTCGGCTCGGGCGAGGGCGATCTCCGGGCACCGGACCCGGCGGGATCGCGCCTGCCGCCGCGCGGCATGTACGTGCAGGACACCGGCCGCGGAAGGCGCACCGTCCCGGCGGACGCGCGGCGCGGCTCGGTGACGTAGCCGGTCATGCGCGCCGCGGCCAGATCGGCCTTCCTGAGCAGGGAGCACGCGTCCGGCCAGTCCTTCTCCGGGACGCCGCCGAGCTCCGGCGGCCCGGCGCCGGCGAGCCCGCCGCGCAGGGCGACCAGCCGCGCCGCGCCGTCCGGGCGCGGCGCCGCCTGCGGGAGCGCCGCGTACAGCAGCCCTCCGGCGGCCGCCAGCCAGGGCCGGACGCCCGGCAGGTCCGGGTCCATCGAGAACGGCGCGGGCGCGGTCGTGACGCTGCCGTCGCCGGGCTCGACGATGTCGACGCCCGCGGGCAGCAGCCCCTCCGACAGCCGGGGGCGCAGCGCGAACACCTGCCCGCCGGCCTGCGCGAGCGCGGTGTAGGCCGGCACGTCGCGACTCCACCCGACCCGCCCGGACGGCACGTCCACCGCCTCCATGCGGGCCACGTCCGCGCCCGTCCCGTCGGTGCCCGCCCCCTCGGCTCCCGCCCCGTCGGTGCCGGTCCCGTCCGGGTGGTAGACGACCACGAGCCGGCCCGGCGCCAGCACACCCGGGCACATCAGGTCGCCGCAGACCCCGTCGCCCTTCCAGACGCCGAACTGGCGGCCGCCGTCGTCGAACGCGCGCAGGGCCGTCCCGTCCGAGACGAGCGTCACCCCGTCCAGCATCGACACCTCGGGCGACTCCCGGGAGCCGAGCCGCCGCTCCCAGCGCACGATGCCCTTCGTCGGGTCGACCGCCAGCAGCCGGCTTCGGTGCCCCTTGTCGCCGCCGGGGCCCGCGCAGCGCAGGCCCAGCGCGGCGAGGTCCTCCCGGCCGTCGGACGGGTGCGCCCCGCCCTCGAACAGGCGGCAGCCGCGCGGCAGCGCCAGCCGCCACACCCGGTTCCCCGTCACCGCCGACACCCCGAACAGCGTCCGGCGCCCCTCGTCGGCGGTGAGCAGCACGTCGGACCCGGCGGGCCAGCGCAGCGTCGTCCGGGAGACGGCGGCGGGGCGCTCGTCCTCGCGCCGCCACAGCAGCCCGCCCGACAGCGCGTCGAACGCGACGAGCATCCGGTCGCCGCGGTCGCCGTCCCGCTCGAAGTAGGCGACGACGCGCGACCCCGTGGTCGTCCAGCCGAGCAGGGACCACCCGGCGCGGCGGTAGCTCCAGCGGGCCTGCCCGGTGCGCGCGTCCCGCGCCTCGATCCCGTGCCCGGACGCCGTCACGACCTGCCCCTGCGCGACCTGGTGGGCGACGCCGTCGTAGCCGGCGACCGAACCGCGGTGCGTCCGCGTCGCGTGCTCCCAGCTCACCGCGAGCGGGCCCGGCGGCGGGCCCACCTCGCTCTGCGGCGCCACGGGTTCCCCGGTCACGGTGTGGCGCACCTGCCACCACTCGGCGCGCAGCACGTAGGTGTCGACGAGGACGACGCAGAGCGCGAGGGCGACGGTCCCGGACAGCAGACCGAGCGCGACACGGACCCTGCCCACGGACTCCGGTCGGCCGTCAGCCCGCTGCCGGCTCCCGACCACGACCGCGCCGCCTCCCTCCAACTACGGTAATCACCGAGGACTGTGCTCATTAGGACGACACCCACCATGCCCTGTGCGGGGCTCCCGCGCGACACGGCCGGGAAGAACGGAGCGAACCCGTGGAGGTCTTCACCCGCTGGCACGCCTGGGAGACGGCCCGCGCGGACATCACCGCGTCCGGCGCGCCCGTCGACCTGGACGGCCTGGAGCGGGCCGTCGCCGCCGCCCTGCGCTGGCACGGCGACCAGCGGCGACCGACCGGCGCCCCCTACGTCGAGCACCTGCTGGAGGCCCTCGAAGTGCTGGTGCGCGGGGCGGGGGTGACGGCGCCCGCCGTCCTGTCCGCCGCGGTCCTGCACGACGTCGTCGAGGACACGCCCGCCTCCCTCGCCGACGTGGAGGCCGAGTTCGGCCCCGAGGTCACCGAGCTGGTCGACTGGGTCACCAAGCCGCCCGCCGCCGGCGCCGGGCGCCAGGCCAAGCGCGCCGCCAGGGCCGCCTACCTGCGGCGTCTGGGCGAGGCCCCGCACGAGGCGATCCTGGTCAAGCTCGCCGACCGCGCCAGCAACGTGCAGACCCTCGACCGGATGGCGCCGGACTTCCAGCGCCGCTACTACGCCGAGACCCTCACCTACATCGCCCCGCTGGCCGAGTCCGAGCCGTGGTTCAGGGCCTGGTACGCGGACTGGCGGCGGCATTTCGCCCACCTCCAGTGACCCGCCGGTCATGAAGTGGGAGAATGCGGAGCCATGGAGCGCGAGTGGGTCGTCGAGGAGAGCGTGGTCGTCGCCGCGCCGGCGCGGGACGTCTACGCGGCCGTCGCGAATCTGCGGCGGATGGGCGAGTGGAGCCCCGAGGTGTTCGCGACGTGGGTGCGCGGGCGTGCCGTCAGGCCGGGGATGAGGTTCGTCGGCTTCAACCGCATCGGCTGGCGCGTGTGGTTCACCACGTGCCAGGTGAGCGCGGCGGTGCCCGGTGAGGTGTTCGCCTTCCGGGTGTCGAGCTTCGGGGTGCCCGTCGCGCTGTGGGGATACCGGTTCGAGGACGTCGCGCAGGACTCGTCCGCGCCCCGCACCCGGCTCACCGAGTACTGGGAGGACCTGCGCCGCGACCACCGGGGCGCCGGTTTCGTGTCGCTGCTCGGCAAGGTCTTCACCGGCGTCGCCGCCGAAGGGCGCGCCGAGGTGAACCGCAAGGGGATGCGCGCCACGCTCGACCGGATCCGGACGGCCGTCGAGAAGGGGTGACCGCCCCTTCCCCGGTTCCGGCGCTTGGCAGCAAAACAAGAACCTGTTCTACTTAGCGGTGTGACAACGACCGCGCAGACGCACGCGATCCAGGGGGAGCGGATCACCCTCCCGGTAAGGATCCGTGACGCCGCCGTCGGCTCGGCGATGTTCGCCGTCCCCGCCGGCGCCGCCCAGGACGTCATCGCCTACTCCGGGCTCGCCGTGGCGGAACCGCTGCCCGGCAGGGCCGTCTGCTCGCTGGCGTTCGTCCGGTACGCCGAGGGCGACCTCGGCCCGTACCACGAGTTCGCCGTCGCGTTCCTGGTGCGCCCGCCCGGCGCGGCTCCGTCGCCGGGCGTGCTCGGGCGGATGCGCGGGATCGGGGCCTTCATCCACTGGCTGCCGGTCAACCAGGAGTTCACCCTGGAGGCCGGGCGGACGATCTGGGGCTTCCCCAAGGAGATCGCCGGCATCCCCATGGACCTCTCCGGGCGCGTGAAGCGCTGCGCGGTGCGGATCGGCGGGCGGACGGCGATCGAGGTGGCGATCCGGCCGGGCGTGCCGATGCCGGCCGGCTCGGCGGCCCCGAGCGTCGACGCCTACTCCTGCCTGGACGGCGTGACGCGCCGGACGCCGTGGACGCTCACGCCGTCCGGCGTCCGGACCCGTCCGGGCGGCGCGACCGTCGTCCTCGGCGACCATCCGGTGGCGGACGAGCTGCGCGCCCTCGGGCTCGACCGGGCGCGGGCGCTCACCACGAGCACGGTCGGGCATCTGCAGATGGTGTTCCAGGGCGCCGAGGAGGTGCGCACGTGAAGCGGACGGCGCTGGTGACCGGCGCCGCGCACGGGCTCGGCGCCATGGCGGCGCGCCGGCTGGCCGCGGCGGCGTGGGACGTGGTCGCGGTGGACGTGGACGAGCTCGGCCTCGCCAAGACGGCGCAGCGCTCCCCCAACACGCACGTGCGTGTGTGCGACGTCACCGACCCCGACGCCGTGGCGCAGGTGCTGGCGATGACGGGCCCGGTGCACCGCGTCGTCCACGCCGCGTCCGCCGCGCCGTCCGGGCCGGTTCTGGCGCTGCCCCTCGGCGAGATGGAGGACGTCCTGCGGAGGAACGTCCTCGGCACCGTCAACGTCGTCCAGGCCACGCTGCCGGGGATGCTGGAACGTTCGGCCCGGTCCCCGGAGCGGAGCGCCGGCGGAGCGGAAAGGCCCGGGTCGAACCCGCCCTCGCCAGGGGATATGGAGGGTCGCCCCCCACAGGGACGGGCCGGGGAGGTGTTCCTCTGCCCGGACGCCTCCGGCCCGCCCGCGAGCCCGTCCGCCGCCGCCGTGGCCGCCTACGCCGACGCGCTGTGGGCCGAGCACGGCGGGCGGGGCGTGACGCTGCGCTGCGTCCACGCCGCGGCCGGGACGCCGCACGGCCTCGTCCTCGACGCGATGGACCGCTCGCTCGCGCGCCCCGCCCGGGGCGTCCACGTACGGGTCCGGCCGGCGCGCCGACCGTTCCCGGCGGCGCTCGCCCGACGCTGAACGTCGTCGGAACCGCATAAGCTGTCTCTTCGCCATCGGGGTGCCGGGGGATGTCCCCGGCAGGACACACGCGCGAGGAGTAGCCTGCATGTCTTCCCAGGTCAACGGGCGGCCGACCGGTCCCGGCGGCACGGTGAAGGACCGGGAGATCGCCGTCGAACAGCGCTACGTCGACACCGCCTACGCGCGGCTGGAGGAGATGCGCGCGGACGCCCAGGCCATGATCCGCGAGGGCTACCGCCAGTCGCTCGCCGGCACCAAGGCCTCGCTCGTGGACCGTGACGCGATGGTCCACCAGGCGGCCCTGCGCGTCCAGGCCCTCGACGTCGCCGACGACGGCCTGGTGTTCGGCCGGCTCGACCTGGCCTCCCGCGAGGCCCGCTACATCGGCCGCGTCGGCGTCCGCACCAGCGAGCACGACTCCCTCGTCATCGACTGGCGGGCGCCCGCCGCCGAGGACTTCTACCGCGCCACCCCCGAGGACCCGCGCGGCGTCGTGCGCCGCCGGGTGCTGCACTCGCGCGGCCACACCGTGGTCGACCTGGAGGACGACCTGCTCGACCCGGAGGCGGCCGACGGGATGACCGTCGTCGGCGACGGCGCGTTCCTCGCCTCGCTCGCCCGCACCCGCGAGGGCGCGATGCGCGACATCGTCGCGACGATCCAGCGGGAGCAGGACGAGGTGATCCGCGCGCCCGCCGACGGGACGGTCCTGGTGCGCGGCGCCCCCGGCACCGGCAAGACCGCCGTGGCGCTGCACCGCGTCGCCTACCTGCTGTTCCGGCACCGCCGCCGGTTCGGGTCCCGCGGCGTCCTCGTCGTCGGCCCGAACCGCCGGTTCACCGCCTACATCGAGCGGGTGCTGCCCTCGCTCGGCGAGGGCTCGGCGACCCTCCGCTCGCTCGGCGACCTCGTCGACGGCGCCACCGCGACCGTCCACGACACACCGCGACTCGCCCGCGTCAAGGGCGCGGAGGCGATGGTGACGGTGCTGCGGCGCGCCGTGGCCGACCACGCCCCCGGCGCCCCGGACGAACTGCGCGTGGTGTTCAAGGGCGTCGTCGTCACCCTCGACCGCGCCCGCCTCGACCGCATCAGGAACGAGGTCCACCGGCGCAGCCGCGGCAGCGTGAACGCGGCGCGCGGCCGGGCCGCGGAGATGCTCCTGGACGCCCTCTGGCGCCGCTTCGCCGAGATCGGGGGCCCCGAGGCGGCCGAGGCCGAGGAGGGCGCCGAGGCGGGCCTGTGGAACGCGATCCTCGCCGCCGACGGACTGGCCTCCCTCGACGAGGAGCCCGCGCGCGGCAACGGCGCCGGCAACGGCGACCCGAAGCGCGCCCAGTTCGACGCGCGGGTCCGCGAGCAGCGCGCGTTCACCGACTTCCTCGTCGCCTGGTGGCCGATCCGCCGCCCGCTGGACGTGCTGCGCTCGCTCGGCGACCCGGCCCGGCTCCGCGGCGCCGCCGGACGCGACCTCGACCGCGCCGACGTCGAGCCGCTCGCCGCGTCCTGGGCCGGCGACGGCGCGCCGCTCAGCTACCAGGACGTCGCGCTGCTGGACGAGCTCGACGCGCTGCTCGGCGCCCCGCCCCGCCCGTCCCGCCGCCGCAGGCCACCGTCCGAGGACGACCCGTTCGTCGTGGACGGCGTCAACATCCTCACCGGCGAGGAGGTCGTGGACGAGACGTGGGAACCGGAGATGCAGGAGCTCACCACGTCCATGGAGCGGCTTGAGCGCTCCCGGCGGGTGGACGACGGCGTGGTCGAGGAGCGTCCCGAGTACGCGCACCTCGTCGTGGACGAGGCGCAGGACCTGTCCCCCATGCAGTGGCGGATGCTCGGCCGCCGCGGCCGCCAGGCGAGCTGGACGATCGTCGAGGACCCCGCCCAGAGCGCCTGGGAGGACCTGGCCGCCGCCCGCCGGGCCATGGAGGCCGCGCTCGGCGGCGAGCGCCCCGCGTCCCGGGGCCGCCGCCGGAACCGCAAGGCGCCCCCTCCCCGCGCCCGGCACGAGTACGAGCTGACCACGAACTACCGCAACTCCACCGAGATCGCCGCGGTCTCCGCGCGGGTGCTCGCCCGCGCGCTGCCCGAGG
This sequence comes from Actinomadura citrea, assembly GCF_013409045.1. NCBI lineage: Bacteria > Bacillati > Actinomycetota > Actinomycetes > Streptosporangiales > Thermomonosporaceae > Actinomadura > Actinomadura citrea. The sequence continues at coordinate 8,031,715 of NZ_JACCBT010000001.1, forward strand.
CCAGGCCCGCCCGCGCCGTCCGCACGTCCGGGATCGAGCCGGTCGTCCGGGTCGTCCCCGAACCCGATCTCGGTCCCGCCGCCCGCGCCGCCGTCGAGGAGCTGCTCGACCAGGTCGAGGGCACCATCGGCCTGATCGTCCCGCTCTCCCTGGAGGAGTCCGGCGGCCAGGCCTCGCTGTTCGACGGCCCCGCCACCGCCTGGGACGCCGCCGACCGCGACCGGCTCGGCGCAGGACTGCCCGAGCGCGTCCAGGTCCTGGACGTCCTGGAGGCCAAGGGACTGGAGTTCGACGCGGCGGTCATCGTGGCGCCCGAGACCGTCGCCGCCCAGTCCCCGCGCGGGCTGCGCGTGCTGTACGTGGCGGTGTCGCGGGCCACCCAGCGCCTGACCGTCCTCACCGCCGACCCCCGCTGGAAGGACACCCTGCTCACCGGCTGACGGGGCCTCCGCCGATCCCCTCCGGGGTTAGGCTGACGCTGCCCCATCCGCACGGGTGAACGGAGATCGATGAGCGGCCGCAATCCCGCACCCAGGCGCAGCTATGCGGGCCGGTCGGCCGAGGAGCGGCGCGCGGAGCGGCGCGACCGGCTGCTGGCCGCCGGGCTCGAACTGTTCGGGACGCGCGGCTACGCGGCGACGTCCATCGAACGGCTGTGCGCGACGGCGAGCGTGTCGACCCGCAACTTCTACGAGGAGTTCTCCGGGCGCGAGGAGCTGCTCACCACGCTGCACCGCGGCATCAACGAGCGCGCCGCCGAGGCCGTCTCCGCCGCGTACGCGCAGGCGGCGGACGCCGGCTTCCCGGCCCGCGTCGAGGGCGCCGTCCGCGCGTTCGTCACCGTCACCGCGAGCGACCCGCGCTGGGCCCGCATCGCGTTCGTCGAGGTGATCGGCGTCAGCGCCGGCCTGGAGCGGCACCGCTTCCGCTGGCGCGGCCAGTGGGAGGACGCGATGCTCGCGATGGTCCGCGAGGCCGCCGCCCGCGGCGAGGCCGTCGACCGCGACCATCGCCTCACGATGATCGCCGTCATCGGCGCAGTGAACAACCTCGTCCACCACTGGTCCGCCCGCGACCAGAACGTCCCCTTGGACGACATCACTGCCGAACTGACCCACCTCATCGTGGCCGCAGTGACGAACCCCTAGATGATCGGGGGCCTGCCTGTGCGGGTCATGCGCCAGGCGGTGCGGTAGGAGATGGGGCGGCGGGGGCCGGCGGGCTTGCGCCAGCCCTCCAGGAAGCCCTTGAACCAGGGTTTGAGGGCGCTCGGCTTGCGCTCGCGCAGGACGGTCATGCCGACCCACACGGCGAGGTAGGTGAGCGCCAGGGGCCACGGCAGGTTGCGGCGGGCCAGCCACACGCGGTTGCGGGCGTTGTAGCGGTAGAACATGGCGTGCCGCGTCGGCAGGACGGCGGGGTGGAACATCACCGCCGAGGCGTCGTAGACGATGCGGTAGCCGGCGTTGAGGATCTGCCAGGCGAGGTCGGTCTCCTCGTGGGCGTAGAAGAAGTCCTCCGGGAGGCCGCCGCCGGCGTCGAACGCGGCGCGCCGCATCGCGCAGGCGCCGCCGAGGAACGTGGTGGCGGCGGACGAGCGCTCCGGGTCGCCCGCGCGCAGCCGGGGGACGTGGCGGCGCTCGCCGCGCCCGCCCTCGGGGTCGCGGACGCGGAACGAGACGACGCCGAGGTCGGGTTCGGCGGAGAAGCGGTCGCGCAGATGGGCGCCGAGGCGGGGCGAGCGGTACCAGCCGTCGTCGTCCAAAAACAGGATGACGTCGCCGCAGGACGCCTCCACGCCGCGGTTGCGGCCCCCCGGGATGCCGAGGTTCTTCGGGAGGCTGAGGGTCTTGACGCGCTCGTCGTCGAACGGCGGCGCGCCCGCCGCCTCGCCGACGGGGTCGGCGCCGTTGCCGACGAGGACGACCTCGACGTCCACGTGCTCCTGCTCCAGGGCGCTGCTGACGGCGCGGGCGAGCTCCTCCGGCCGGTTGCCCATGGTGAGGACGACGACGGACAGTTTCACTTCAGCCTCCGGGAGGCCAGGATGCTGACCAGGTGCAGCAGGGTCTGGAGGACGGCGACGGCGGCGACCGCGACCATCAGGACGCGGACCGCGACGGGGTCGTCCCCGCCCGTGAGCGTGTCGATCACGGCGGCGGCGAGGATCAGCAGCGACAGCTCGACCGCGCCGATGATGCGGTGGAAGCGCAGCATGGACGCCGCCTGCCGGGCCAGCGCGATGCCGGTGGAGCGGGGCCGCAGCGCGCGGTCGCCGCCGGTCGGGTCGGCGGGCAGCCCGGACTTGGCGCGGGCGACGACGACGTTGTCGGTCTCCGCCTTGATCAGCGCGGCGCCGAGGGCGGCGAGCAGGCCGAGCTCGACCCAGCCGCCGTTCTCCCAGCCGCCCTGCGCCATGAAGCCGAGCCCGGCGAGCAGCGACACCTCCGACAGGTAGTGGCCGATCCGGTCGAGGAACACCCCGGCGACCGACGTCTGCCGCAGGTAGCGGGCGACCTCTCCGTCGACGCAGTCGAGCAGCAGGTAGACCTGGATGAGGAACGCGCCGGCGAGCGCCGTCCACAGCGGGTCGGCGGGCAGCGACACCGCGACGCCGGCGAGGACGCCGCTGAGCATCATCATGTAGGTCAGCTGGTTGGGGCTGAACCCGAGCCGCAGCGCGATCCACCCGAAGAACGGGGACAGGTCGCGCATGTAGAGGCGGCCCGCCCAGTGCTCCTCGTTGCGCCGGTCCTTCAGACCGGGCGGCTGGCCGTACCGGCGGATGTCGGCGATCCGCGCACCCTTGCGGTGCGGCCGGTGGTCGCCGCCCGGGGGCTCGGCGCCGCCGGATGGTTCGGGGGAGCCGGGGGGCTGCGGGGGTGGGTTCTGCCCGGACAGCTCAGCCTCCATGGGCCTGGACATACTCGTGCACCGCCTTGCGCGTCTCGTCCTCGTCGAGGCTGAGGTGTTCCAAGATCGTATAGCGGCCGGGGCGGGTCTGCGGGGCGTACCGCACCGCCTCCGCGAACTGCTCGGGGGACAGCCCGATGTCGGCCGGGAACCGGGGCAGTCCGTGCCGTCCGAGGCAGGTGAGGATCTCTTCGAGCCGCTCGTGCCCCGTGCCGAGCCGGGTGGCGCGCAGGTGGTAGCAGAACGCGGCGCCGATCCCGGCCAGTTCGCCGTGGTTGGCGGTGTCGGGGAAGAGGTGGTCGATCGCGTGCAGGATCTCGTGGTCGCCGCCGGACGCCGGGCGGGAGTCCCCGGCGAACGCCATCGCCATCCCCGACAGCACGAGCCCCTCGGCGAGGACGGTCAGGAACCGGTCCGAGTCGATCGAGCCGGGCTGGTGCAGCAGGGCCTCGGCGGCGGTGCGCGCCACGGTGAGCGCCATCCGGTCGACCCGCTCGCCGGTCTCCTCGGCGGCGAGGAGCCAGTCGTCCACGGCGGAGAAGTTGCTCACCACGTCGCCGATCCCGGCCCGGACGAGCCGGTCGGGCGCGGCGTGCACGTAGTCGAGGTCGACGATCATCGCCAGCGGCATCACGACGCCGAACGAGCCCTTGCCCTTGTCGTGGACGAGGGAGGCGACCGGCGAGCAGATCCCGTCGTGCGACAGGTTCGTGGCGACCGACACCATCGGGATGCCCGACAGCGTCGCCGCGTACTTGGTGGCGTCGATGGTCCGGCCGCCGCCGATGCCGACGACCGCCTCGTAGGACCCGGCGCGCAGCCGGGACCCCAGGTCGACCGCCGCGTCCACGGTGCCGCCCGCGACGTGGAACACCTCGCAGGCCGACAGGGACGGTCGGACGTGCTCGGCGATCTGGTCGCCCTGGCCGGGGCCGACGGCGATCGCGACGCGGCCCTCGGTGACGATCCGCCTGTCGGCGAGCAGTTCGCCCAGGGTCGCCACGGCTCCGCGCCGCACGTCGATGGAGAGCGGCGCGGTCAGCATCCGCGTCAGCAGGGGCATGGGCCTCCTCGCGTCGTGCCGGGCGTGCGGTCAGTAGCCCTTGGCGATCCGGCGGGCCTTCTCCAGGTCGTCGTGGTTGTCGACCTCGACCCAGTCGACCTCGCCGATGGGCGCGACGCCGATGCGGCCGCCGCGGTTCACGAGCTCCTGGTAACCGTCCTCGTAGTAGAGGTCGGGGTCGCGCTCCCAGGTGGCCTTGAGCGCGTCGGCCAGCGGCCCGGCGGCGGCCGGCTCGATCAGGGTGGCGCCGATGTACTCGCCGTTCGCGGTGGTGGGGTCCATGAGCTTGGTGATGGTCCGCAGGCGGCCCTCGGCGTCGAGGATCACCTTCATCTCCTCGTCGGCGAGAGTTTTCACGTCGTCCACCGCCAGGAGGATGTCCGGTCCGCGGTTCGCCAATAGGGTCTTCTCGACGCCCACCGGATGGACCGTGTCGCCGTTGACCATCAGGACGCCCTTGGAGAAGTGCTCCCGAGCAAGCCACATGGAGTAGGCGTTGTTCCACTCCTCGGCCTTGTCGTTGTGGACGAGCGTGAGTGACACGCCGTACCGCTCCTCGAGGGCCGCCTTGCGCTCGCGCACCGCTTCCGCGCGGTAGCCGACGACGATCACGACGTCGGTCAGCCCGACCTCGGCGAGGTTGCCGAGGGCGATGTCGAGGATGGTGGTCTCGCCGTCCACGGGGACCAGGGCCTTGGGGAGGGTGTCGGTGTACGGCCGCAGCCTCCGGCCCGCGCCCGCCGCCAGCACCATGCCGATCATGCTCTCTTCTCCCTCTCGCCGTGGGGGCCGTCCCCCACACCCCCGGACAACTTCTTCGTCAGGTCGATCGTCACTCCGCCGGCGCGGCCGTGCCGCGCCCACGTGGCGGCGCTCTCTCCGCCGGACAACACGCCAAGGTAGGCGGCCAGCGCCGCGTACGCGAACGGAAGCGGCGCGAACACCCCTGTGAAGGCGGTGAACAGCATCCGGCCCTCCCAGCCGAGCCCGGCGAGGCGGACCCACCGCGGCGGCCGGCGCCCCTGGCGGGTGCGGTAGGCGGCGTCGTAGTGGTGGAGCGCGAGAACCGTGAGCAGCACGTAGACGAGCGGCGCCGGGACTGCCCGCGCGTCCCCCAACACGGCGAGGTAACCATACTCGATCCCGCGCAGAATGGGCGGAACCAGCCAGTCCAGCCGCCCGGCGTGCGGGCTCTCGGACGCGGGCCCGGCCAGGAGCAGCACGACGAGCGGCGCGAACACCGCCGGTTCGGGCCCGAGGCGCGTTCCGGGCTGCGGCCCCGCCGCGAGCAGGACGCCCGCGGCGGCCGCCGCGAGGACGGCGACCGGCAGCGGCGGGAGCCTTCCGCCCGCCACCCGGCCGAGGGCGTGCGACAGCGGGCCGTCGTCGCGGTACGTCCGCACGGTCGTCATGGCGCCAGCGACCTCGCCACTCGTCCGCCCAGGGTCAGCGCGGCGGCGGCCGCGCCCCACGCGAGCAGGGCGGCGAACGTCAGCCGCGCGTCGGCGAGGGCGGCGGTGAGGGCGATCAGCGCGAACCGCTCCCCGAGCGGCAGCCGCAGGCTCTTGGCGGCCCGCCGCGCGGCCCCGCCCCGAAGCGGCCGGCCGCGCCGGGCCGGGCGGGCGCGGCGCGGGTGCCGGCCCGCCGCGTACGAGGCCGAGACCGTGTGGCGGACGGACAGCAGCGCCGCCGCGCCCACCGCCGGCCACCACGCGCTCGCCCCGGAGACCGCGGCCCCGGCCGCCAGACCCGCGTAGACGGCGAGCTCCCCGACGCGGTCGAGGACGGCGTCCGGCCGGACGGCGAACGGGCTCGCCCGGCGGCCGAGGCCCGCGCCCGCCTGCCCGAGGACGAGCGAGGCGGTCAGCAGCAGCGCGCCGGCGACGAGGCCGCTCCGCGCGCCGGCGGAGAACCACACCGCCGCCAGGCCCGCGAGCGCGAGCGAGGACGCCGACACGGCGCCGGCGGTGATCCCGCGCTCGGCGGCCCACCGGGCGACGACCGCGGCGCAGGGTCCGGTCACGTAGGCGGCGACGAGGCCGTCGCCGGGCTCGGCGCGGCCGCGCGGGCGCGCCCCCTCCACATCCGCATCCACGGTGTCCACGGCATCGGCGGCCTCTCGATCCGGGCGGTTGATCACGGGGTGGTCCGGTACGTTGAGCGTGACCGGCCGCTCACGCGCGGGCGCCTGATCCATCGGTGCCTCCGGGCCGGTCGAAGCAGAGCAGTGCAAAGCGTAGTGGCTCGAATACCTAGAGTCATGGAAACCGGGAAGAAATGGCGACGCGGACGGTTGCGGTGGTGCTCGCCGGCGGGGTCGGCGAGCGCATGGGCGCCGGGCGCCCCAAACAGCTCATGGAGGTCGGCGGGCGGCCGATCCTGGCGCACGCGGTCCACGCGTTCGACGCCCATCCGGGCATCGGCGAGGTCGTGGTGGTGATGGCGCCCGGGCATCTGCGCGAGGCGGCCGCGATCGCCGCGCCGTTCGGCAAGACGGCGGCGGTGATCGAGGGCGGTGCGACCCGGACCGCGTCCACGGTGGCGGCGCTGCGCCTGCTGGAGGACCGTCCCGACGACGTCCGCGTCCTGTTCCACGACGCGGCGCGCCCGTTCGTCGACCGCCCGGTCATCGACCGCGTGCTGGACGCGCTGGACGACGGGGAGGCCGTCGCGGTCGGCGTGCCGTCGTCCGACACGATCGTGGTGGTCGAGGACGGGACGGTCGCGTCGATGCCGCCGCGCGAGACGCTGACCCGGTTCCAGACGCCGCAGGGGTTCCGGCTCGGCACGATCCGCAAGGCCTACGAGCTGGCCCTCGCCGACCCGGGGCTGCGCGCCACCGACGACTGCGGGATCGTGCACCGCTACCTGCCGGACGTCCCGATCCGGGTCGTGGCGGGCAGCGAGCGCAACCTCAAGGTCACCCAGCCGCTCGACGCCGTCATCGCCGAACATCTCGCCAGCGAGGAAGCACCGTGATCTTCGAGAACACCCCCACCGTCATCGGCCACCGCGGCTTCGGATCGGGCGAGGTCACCCCGCCCGGGGCGCGGGAGGCCGTCGCCGAGAACACGCTGCCCTCGATGCTCGCCGCGGTGGAGGCGGGCCTGTCCTGGATCGAGATCGACGTGACGCGGACCGCCGACGACGTCCTCGTCCTGCGGCACGACCCGACGACCGTGGACGGCGACCACCTGGTCGACCTGCCCGCGACCGCGAGCGGCCTGCCGCTGCTCACCGAGATCTTCGACGCGCTGCCGGCGGACGTGGCGGTGGACGTGGACGTGAAGACCGTGCTGGAGGACGCGCTGGACGACCCGTCCCGCCGCACCGGCGCGCTCCTGGCCCCGGTGCTGAGGCGGGAGGCGGAGCGGCGCCGGCTGCTCGTCACGTCGTTCGACCCGTCGCTGCTGATGTTCCTGCGCGAGGAGGCGCCGGGCGTCCCGCTCGGGCTGCTGACGTGGCTGCGGTTCCCGCTGTGGCACGCCGTCCCTGCCGCGGCGGGCCTCGGGATGGACGTCGTCGCCGTGCACACCGGGTCGTGCGGCACCGAGCACCCCGACACGCGGCTGCGGCCGCTGGAGCACTGCGTGGAGATCGCGCACAAGGCGGGCCTGGAGGCGATCGCCTGGTGCCCGTCGGCCGAGGCCGCCCCGACCTACGCGGCGGCCGGGTTCGACGCGATGGTGGTCAACGACGTCCCCGGCGTGCTCGCGGCCGTCTAGACGCCGGCGGCGGGGCGCCGGCGGCCGGGGGTCAGCTCGGGCGGTTGCCGCCGTACATCTGCGTCCACTCGCCCGGAGGGTCCTCGTCGTCCGAGCCGCTCTTGGCGGGCGGCTCGGAGCGGGCGTCCTCGGCGCGCCGGGCTGGCGGCAGCGGAGGCGGGTTCGAGCCGGGCTGCCGCCCGTGCGGCTGAGCGGGCGGCTGCCCGTACTGCGGCCCGCCCTGCCAGGGCGGGCTCTGTCCCGGCGCGGGAGGCGGCTGGGGCGCGCCCATGGGCGCCTGGCCGCCGTGCATGGGCGGCGGGCCCATCGGCGCGGGAGGCGGTCCGCCGTACCGGGGCGCGGCGGCCGTCCGGGCCTTCCAGCGCGACGGCGCGAGCGAGGCGACCAGGAGCGCGACGCCCAGGAGCAGGAAGACCCCGTAGGGGGCGAGCGTCGTGTAGCCGAGGTAGAGCTCGCGGCTCAGCACGCCGCGTCCCGAGTGCTCGAACGCGAAGCGCGGCGCCGCGAGCCAGAGGAAGCCGATCGCCGTGTAGGCGGCTCCCGGGATCAGCGAGGCGAGCGGCGACACGCGCGACCCGGCGGCCAGGCCCACCAGCACCGCCGCCACCAGGACCACCCCGGCGCCGACCCAGCGGTCCTCGCCGCCCCGGGTGAAGAAGTACCGGAAGTACTCCGTGAACTTGGTCGTGCTGTACATCAGGCACAGCGCGATCACCGGGGTCACCACGAGCCCGATCAACACGCCGAGACCGTGGCGCGCTCCGTTGGACATGGCCACCTCCGAACTGCGGCGGGCGAGATCCCGCCAAACCTAACGGTCAGACGGGCCGCGCACCATGGCGGTTCGGTGGTGATCGTACTTTTCTGCCCGCTACTGGACGGTTTCGCCGGGTTTGATCGGGGCGGGCTGGCCGAGCCGCGGCGGGCTGGTCAGGAATCCGACGCCCCAGGTCACGTGCATGGTGGCGAAGACGAGCGGGAGCCGGATCCAGGCGGCCGGAGGCAGTCCGCGCCCCTCCACGGCGGCACCGGCGATCATCGCGGCCGCGTATCCGGCGGGCAGGATCCAGCCGGGCCAGAACCCGAACAGCCCCGCGACCACGCCCGCCGCCATCGCCACGACGGCGATCGGCGGCGCGAGGTAGCGCAGGTTGAGCGTGCCCTGGTGCTCGCGCCCGACGACGCGCCGCCAGCGCCCGGTGTGGAAGTACTGCCGGGCGAGGGCCCGCAGGTTGGGCCGGGGCCGGTAGGTGACGCGCATGCGGGGGGTGAAGTAGATGCGGCCGCCGCTCTGCCGGATGCGGTGGTTCATCTCCCAGTCCTGCGCGCGGGTGAACGTCTCGTCGTAGCCGCCGACGCGGTCGAGCGCGCTGCGGCGGAACGTGCCGAGGTAGACGGTCTCCACCTCGCCCGCCTCGCCGCCGGTGTGGAAGCGGGCGTTGCCGACGCCGAGCTTGGAGGTCATCGCGCGCGCCACGGCCTTCTCGAACGGGGTGACGCCCTCGGCCGCCATGATCCCGCCGACGTTGTCGGCGCCCGTCTCCTCCATCGTCTCGACGGCGGCGCGGACGTAGTCGGCGGGCAGCAGGGAGTGCCCGTCCACCCGGACGATGATCGAGTACTGCGACGCCTTGATCGCGATGTTGAGGCCCTGCGGGGTGCGCCCCGTCGGGTTCGCGACGACGATGACGCGCGCGTCCTCGGCGGCCAGTTTGCGGGCGATCTCCTCGGTGCGGTCGCGGGACGGCCCGATGGCGAGCACGAGCTCCAGTTCGCCCGGGTAGTCCTGGCTGAGGATGCGGCGTACGGCGTCGGTCAGGTGGCGCTCCTCGTTGAGGACCGGCATCACCACCGAGACGGCGGGCCACGTGCGCTGACCGGAGTCGGGAAGGGGCTTCACGGCGTAGCGGGTTTCCTGGTTCATGGCGCGCTGGGCATGGGGAGACGAATTCATGTGGGCTCGCGGGCGCACCCGTCCGGCGGACCGGAGGGAGGCGCCCCTTCCTCTCTCTTGCTCGCTTGTCTGACGCAGCCCACGCCACCCAGGTTTGCGCGCGGGCCGCCGGGGTGTGGTCAAGACGGCGCCACGTTACTGCAAGGACACGAGGTCCAGGTAGCGAACGGACGGGTGTCCCCCACTTTAGAGTGGTGTGGACTCGCGTCAGCACGTGATCATCGGGAGGCGGCGGCCGAAATGGCAGACGGGCACGACTCGGGTCGCGGCGACGCCGACCCCCTGGAGCGCTATTTCCGGCCGCGTCCCGGCGCCCACGCGGCCGAGGACGACGGCGACATCGAGGGCGTGACCATCGACGGGATGCCCGCGCCGCGCGTCCCGGTGGAGAGCCCGCGCGGGCCGCGCCGGCCCGGCCGGGGGCTGAGCCCGCGCGCGGCGACGAGCGCGCGAAGGCAGAAGCGCTTCCTCACCCTCACCGGGACGGCCTCGGCGTTCGTGCTGCTGACCTCGGGCGGCGCGTGGGCGTTCCAGAACTACGTCACCGGCATGATCGACAAGGTCTCGGTCGGCGGGCTCGGCAAGGGCAAGGACACACCCAAGGGCGCCATGACCATCCTGGTGGCGGGCGTCGACCGGCGCGAGGGCCTGACGAAGGAGCAGCAGAAGGCCGCCAAGCTCGGGCACGAGGCGGGCGAGCGCTCCGACACGATGCTGCTGGTGCACGTTTCCCGCGACCACGACAGCGTCTCGGTCGTGAGCCTTCCCCGCGACTCCTACGTGACGATCCCGGGGCACCGGTCCAACGGGTCGGAGGGCGCCAAGGGGACGCGGGTCCCGGCCCGTCCGGGCAAGCTCACCTGGGCCTACCAGTTCGGGGGGCCCGACCTCACCGTCAGCACGATCAAGCAGGCGACCGGCGTGTCGATCGACCACTACGTCGAGGTGAACTTCTACGGGTTCGTGCGCATGGTGGACGCGATCGGCGGCGTGGACGTGTGCACCGAGCAGGCCGTCGACGACAAGAAGAGCGGCCTGCGGCTCCCGGCCGGAAAGTCGCACGTGGACGGCCTGAAGGCGCTCGCGTTCGCCCGCGCCCGCTACTCCCTGACCGGCGGCAGCGACCTCGGCCGCATCGACCGCCAGCAGCAGTTCATGGCGGCGATGCTGAAGCAGGCGCTGTCGACGAAGACGCTCGGCGACCCGGTCAAGTCCACGAGGTTCCTGAACGCCTCGCTGAAGTCGCTGCGCGTCGACGAGAAGCTGGCCGACAACCTGCCGGGGCTCGCCGACCAGATGAAGAACCTCTCGACCGACGACCTCACGTTCGCGAAGGTGCCGCTCTCGAACCCGGCCTACAACGCCGTGCTGTGGAACGCGCCGTCGGCGCAGTCGACCGTCCAGTGGGACCAGCACAAGGCGCGCGACCTGTTCACCCGGCTCCGCCGCGACCAGCCGCTCGCGACGCAGAGCCCGAAGCCGAGCGCCACGCCGACGAAGAAGTCCGGGGACGAGCCGACGGTGCCGCCGGACGAGATCTCCGTCCGCGTCCTCAACGCGATCGGCACCCGCGGCCTGGCCACCAAGGCGGGCGGCGAGCTCCGCGAGGCCGGCTTCAAGGTGACCGTCGTACCGGGCGTGGCGCGGCGCGGGCAGCAGACGACGCAGATCCTCTACGGGCCGGGACGGGAGGACTCGGCCAAGACCCTCGCCGCCGCGATCCCGGACGCCAAGCGCAAGAAGGTCTCCTCGCTCGGCTCCCAGGTGCAGGTGATGGTCGGCGCGGACTGGGACGGCGCGGACTGGGCCGGCGTGAAGGAGGTCGAGGTGAAGGAGTCGCCGAGCGCGCAGCCGTCGGGAGGGTCCGCCATCGAGACCGGCACGGCCACCCAGAAGCTCTGCGGCTGAGCGGGACGGTCCCCGCCGCCGCCCCCGCCTTCTAGAATGCATTTCTAGTCGCGAGCGGGGAGGAAGCAGCATGGGCGAGGACGTGCCCGCCGAGTCGTTCTACGAGCCGCTCGGCGGCGGGAGGTTCGCCTCCACGGCCGCGACGGCGGGCCCCTGGTCGCCGGGCCTCCAGCACGGCGGGCCGTTCTCGGCGCTCATCGGGCGGGCCTTCGAGCGGCACGACCCCGCCCCCGGCACCCGGCTGGCGCGGGTCACGGTCGAGATCCTCAGTCCCGTGCCCGTGGCGGAGCTGGAGGTCGGCGTGCGCGTGGTCCGCCCCGGCAGGAGGGTCGCCTTCCTCGAAGGCGAGATCACGCACGAGGGGCGGCCGGTCGCCCGCGCGAGCGCCTGGCGGATCATGGCGGCCCCCTCCCGGCTGGAGCCCGTCGTGCACGCCGCCGCGCCGCCTGACCTGCCCGGGACGCCGGAGCCGTTCGGCGAGTGGGCGGGCATGCACCGGGACGGCTACCTGTCCGCGCTGGAGTGGCGGCTCGTCCGCGGCGCCTTCGGCGCGCCCGGCCCGGGGACGGTCTGGGCGCGGCCGCGGATCCCGCTGGTGGCGGGCGAGGCCGACACCCCCCTCGTCCGCGCGCTGACGCTCGCCGACAGCGCGTCCGGCATCGGCAGCCAGCTCGACCCGGCCGAGTGGCTGATCATCAACACCGACGTGACCGTCGCGCTGCACCGCGATCCCGTGGGCGAGTGGCTGTGCCTCGCCGCGTCCCTGGACGCCGCACCGGGCGGCAGCGCGCTCTGCCAGGGGACGCTCGCCGACCGCTCCGGCGAGCTCGGCCGCGTCCTGCAGACCCTCCTCGTGGACGAGCGCCCGCCCGGCTGAACGCGGCCCGGAAGAGCGGGATCGCCACTCTGTGTCACTATTCTGCTACTGTGAGTAGCGCCTGGGCGACAGAGAGCAGAGTTCCCACCTCGTCAGGAGTGCAGAGATGTCCACAAGGATGCTCGGCTTGCTCACCACGACCGCCGCGATCTCCGTGGCGCTCGGCGGCGGCGTCGCCGCCGCGAGCGTCGCGCGCACCATGCCGCCGCCGGCCCCGCCGCGCGCGAACGCCCCATCCGGCACCAACCCGGCGTTCGACATGGACCCGTTCACCGTGAACACGGCGTCCGAACCGGCACCGGTACAGGCACCGAACGCGAACCCGAACCCGGCGGCGAACCCGGCGGCGAACCCGGCAAACCCGGCGAACCCGGCGGCGAACGCCGAGCCGAAGCCGAACACCGCACCGGAGCAGGACGCCGCGGCCCCCAAGGGGACGTCCGAGGCCAAGGACGGCACCGACCTGAAGGCCTGCGAGGACGCGGAGTGTCAGGTCGAGGTCAAGGACGGTCAGACCATCACGTTCGACCCGAAGCTGGGGATGGACCCGCTGCACATCAAGATCGAGGGCAGCCGGGTGACCTTCTCCTCGCGCGGCCGCCACGGGGTGATGATCACCTCGATCGACGCGGCCTCGCCCCGTTCCAACGCCAACTACGACGGCCTCACGCTGCGGCCGCACCGGGCCAAGAACGGCGCCATGATCCTCGACATCTCGCACGACTGAGCCGGCGCACGGCGCTGAGACCGAGGGGCGGGCCGCACGGCCCGCCCCTCGACCGCGCCGCCGGGGGCTACTTCAGGAGCTGGCGGGCCATGACCATGCGCTGGATCTGGTTGGTGCCCTCGTAGATCTGGGTGATCTTGGCGTCGCGCATCATCCGCTCCACCGGGAACTCCCGCGTGTACCCGTACCCGCCCAGCAACTGCACCGCATCAGTGGTCACATCCATCGCCACATCCGAGGCCAGCGTCTTGCACGCCGACGACACGAACGTCAGATCCGGCACACGCTCACCCCCCATCGCCCGCTCGGACTTCACCGCCGCGTGATACGTCAACTGCCGCGCACCCTCCAACCGCATCGCCATATCGGCCAGCATGAACTGCACACCCTGGAAATCAGCGACCGCCCGACCGAACTGCCGCCGCTGCTTGACATACCCCACCGCGAAATCCAGCGCCCCCTGCGCGATCCCCAACGCCTGCGCCGCGATCGTGATCCGCGTATGGTCCAACGTCGCCAACGCCGTCTTGAACCCCGTCCCCTCAGCCCCGATCATCCGATCCGCCGGAACCCGCACCCCCTCCAGGACCACCTGACGCGTCGGCGACCCCTTGATCCCCAACTTGCGCTCCCTGGCCCCGAACGACACCCCCGCATCGGTCTCGGAATCCACCACGAACGCCGAGATCCCCCGCGCCCCCGCACCCGGCTCGGTCACCGCCATCACCGTGTAGAACCGCGACACCCCCGCATTGGTGATCCACATCTTCGCGCCGTCCAGCACCCAGTGATCCCCATCACGCACCGCCCGCGTCCGCATCCCCGCCGCATCCGACCCCGCATCCGCCTCCGACAACGCATACGAGAACATCGCCTCCCCCCGCGCCACCGGCCCGAGAAAACGCTCCCGCAACCCCTGCGACCCCGCCAGCAGAACCGGAACCGTCCCCAGCTTGTTCACCGCCGGAATCAACGAAGAAGACGCGCACACCCGCGCCACCTCCTCGATCACGATCACCGTCGCCAACGCATCCGCCCCCGCACCCCCGTACGATTCGGGCACGTGCACCGCATGAAGACCATTGGCCACCAGAGCGTCCAACGCCTCCTGCGGGAACCGCGACTCCTCATCCACCTCCGCCGCGAAAGGAGCAATCTTGGCCTCGGCCAGCTCACGCACCGTCCGCCGCAACAGCTCATGCTCCTCAGACGGCGCGTACGCGGGAAAGTCAGCATCCATGGCGCCGATGCTACCGGCCAGTAGGCAATGGCCGGCGACGCGGGTACCCGCCCGCAGCGGGCACGTGTCCAATAAGGCCGCTAGTCGGCGACAGCGAACGGAGAGGAGCAGGCCTTGTCCCACCGGCTGACGGTCATCGGAACCGGTTACCTCGGCGCGACCCACGCGGCGTGCATGGCCGACCTGGGTTTCGAGGTACTGGGTCTCGACGTGGACGAGGAGAAGATCGCGCGGCTCTCGGCCGGCGACCTGCCCGTGTACGAGCCGGGGCTCGAACCCGTGCTGCGCAGGGGGCTGGAGACCGGGCGGCTGCGCTTCACCACGTCCTACGAGGAGGTCGCGGAGTTCGGCGACGTCCACTTCCTGTGCGTGGGGACCCCGCAGAAGGCCGGGGAGTACGCGGCCGACCTGACCTACGTCGACGGCGCGATCGCGTCGCTGGCGCCGCTGCTGGAGCGGCCCAGCCTTGTCGTCGGCAAGTCGACCGTGCCGGTCGGGACGGCCGCGCGGCTCGGCGAGGCGCTCGCCAAGGCCTCCCCGGCGGGCGAGGACGCCGTGCTCGCGTGGAACCCCGAGTTCCTGCGCGAGGGCTTCGCCGTCCAGGACACCCTGCACCCCGACCGGATCGTGATCGGGCTGCCCCCCGAGCGGGGCGCCGCCGAGCACGCCGAGAAGGTGCTCCGCGAGGTCTACCGGACGATGATCGCCGAGGGGACGCCCTTCATCACCGCCGACTTCCCGACCGCCGAGCTGGTCAAGGTGTCGGCGAACGCGTTCCTCGCCACCAAGATCTCGTTCATCAACGCGATGGCGGAGGTGTGCGAGGCCGCGCACGCGGACGTGACGAAGCTCTCGGAGGCGCTGTCCTACGACGACCGGATCGGCGGCAAGTTCCTCGGCCCGGGGCTGGGGTTCGGCGGCGGCTGCCTGCCGAAGGACATCCGGGCCTTCATGGCCAGGGCGGGCGAGCTCGGCGCCGACCAGGCGCTGACCTTCCTGCGCGAGGTCGACGAGATCAACATCCGGCGCCGGATCCGGATGGTGGACCTCGCCCGGCAGCTGCTCGGCGGCTCCTTCGCCGGGCGGACGGTCGGCGTCCTCGGCGCCGCGTTCAAGCCGAACTCCGACGACGTGCGCGACTCCCCCGCGCTGGACGTGGCCGCCTCCATCCGCGCCCAGGGCGCCAGGGTGACCGTCTACGACCCGCAGGCCATGCGCAATGCGCGCCGCGCCCAGCCGACTCTGGAGTACGGCGAGTCGGCGATGTCGGCCGTCCAGGACGCGCACGCCGTCCTGCTGCTGACGGAGTGGGCGGAGTTCCGGGACATGGACCCGGCCACGGTCGCCGAGGCCGTGGCGGAGCGCAACATCGTGGACGGGCGCAACGCGCTCGACCCCGAACTGTGGCGCGCGGCCGGGTGGAACTACCGGGCCCTCGGACGTCCCTGACGCGGATCCAAAGCGGATCCAAAACGGAACTAAAGCGGCCGCGGGCGGTGTTGTGGCGGACATGACCACTGACTTCGCCGACCAGGCGGTGATCCGCCGCCTGCTGAACGAGTCGAGGACGTGGGCCTTCGTCGGCCTCGGGGACAACCCGGAGCGGGAGGTCCACAGCCAGGCGCGGCTGATGCAGCAGCGCGGGAAGCGGATCATCCCCGTGCACCCGGCGGCGCGGGAGGTGCTCGGCGAGAAGGGGTACGCCTCCCTCGCCGACGTCCCGGACGCCTCCGAGGTGGACGTGGTGGGCGTCTACCGCCGTGCCGAGCACGCCGGGCAGGCGGTGGACGAGGCGATCGCGGCGGGCGCCAAGGCGGTGTGGCTGCCGCTCCAGGTGATCGACGAGGCGGCGGCCCGGCGCGCCAGGGACGCCGGGCTCGACGTCGTCATGGACCGCTGCCCCGCCGTCGAGTGGGCGCTGCGGCGCTGAGCGATCCCGCGGCGGCGAGCGTGCTTCAGAGCCGCTCTCGCAGCCGCGCGCCCTTCGCCTTGGCCTGACCGTAGAGGTCCTGCTGGAACACCGTCATCTTGGCCCGCAGGTCGGTGTCGGAGGCGGCCAGGATCCGGACGGCCAGCAGCCCCGCGTTGCGGGCCGCGCCGACCGCCACCGTCGCGACGGGGACGCCCGCGGGCATCTGCACGATCGACAGCAGCGAGTCCATCCCGTCCAGGTACTTCAGCGGGACGGGCACGCCGATCACCGGCAGCGGCGTCACCGAGGCCAGCATGCCCGGCAGGTGCGCGGCGCCGCCCGCCCCCGCGATGATCACGCGGAGGCCGCGGGCCGCCGCGTCCTCCCCGTAGGCGATCATGTCGTGCGGCATGCGGTGCGCGGACACCACGTCGGCCTCGTAGGGGACGCCGAACTCCTCCAGCGCCCTGGCGGCGGCCTCCATCACGGGCCAGTCCGAGTCGCTCCCCATCACCACGCCGACGACCGGGTCGCTCACGCGCGCCTCCCCTCGAACTCGCTCACTGATGATCTTTCATGGCGGGGCCCCAGCGCAGGTAGTCGGCGGCGTGCCGGGCGCGCTCGCGGACCTCGGCGAGGTCGGCGCCGAGCGCGGTCACATGGCCGATCTTGCGTCCCGGACGGGACTCCTTGCCGTACATGTGCACCTTGACGCCCGGGTCGTGGGCCATCACGTGGATGTAGCGGGGGTAGACGTCCGGGTCGTCGCCGCCGAGGACGTTGGCCATCACCGTGTACGGGGCGGTGGGCTCGGTGGAGCCGAGCGGCAGGTCGAGGACGGCCCGCAGGTGCTGCTCGAACTGCGACGTCCGGGCGCCCTCGATCGTCCAGTGCCCGGAGTTGTGCGGGCGCATGGCGAGCTCGTTCACCAGCAGGCCGCCGTCCGTCTCGAAGAGCTCGACGGCGAGGAGGCCGACGACGCCCAGCTCGTCCGCGACGCGCAGGGCGAGGCTCTGCGCGCCGGCGGCGAGGTCCCTCGACAGGCCGGGGGCGGGCGAGATCACCTCGGTGCAGATCCCGCCCTCCTGGACGGTCTCCACGATCGGGTAGGCGGCGCCCTGCCCGTAGGGGGAGCGCGCGACGAGCGCGGCCAGCTCGCGGCCGAAGGCGACGTGCTGCTCCACCATCAGGTCGACGCCCTCGGCCTGCAGCCGCTCGGCGACCTCGGCCTCCGCAAGGTCGCCGACGACCCAGACGCCCTTGCCGTCATAGCCGCCGCGGGTGGACTTCAGGACCAGCGGCCAGCCGTGCTCGCGGCCGAACACCTCCAGGAACGCCCGCGGCTCGGGCGACGGGACGGGCGCGTAGGCGGGACAGGGAACGCCCAGCTCGGACAGGCGCTCGCGCATGACGAGCTTGTCCTGGGCGTGCGCGAGGGCGGCCGACCCGGGCCGGCACGGGACGCCCGTGGCCTCCAGCTTCTGGATGTGCGGCCCCGGGACGTGCTCGTGGTCGAACGTCACCACGTCGCAGCCCTGGGCGAAGGCCAGCAGGTCGTCGAGCGCGCGGTCGTTGCCGACCCGCACGTCCGAGACGACCCGGGCCGCCGACTCCTCCGGCGCCCCGGCGAGCACGCGCAGCGGCACGCCGAGCGCGATCGCGGCCTGCTGGGTCATCCTTGCGAGCTGCCCTCCGCCCGCCATCCCGACCACGGGCATCTCACGAACCTTCACGTCGAAAGGCTATCGGGCGGACGGGCGAACGAATCACGCGGCGTCCGCGTCGAAGGTGCGTGAGGATCATCAACGGTGTGTGGGCGGCTCCGCAGTGGGCACGGAACGGGGCGTGAGCGTGAAACGTTCATGTTCCGACGTCCCGGGGGCCACGGGCGTCTATCCTCGTGGTGCCTCCCCCGCAGTCGCCGGCCGCCGGCCGCGCCCCACAGTGCAAGCCCGGAAGGACGGTTTCGCTTCGTGAGCCTGGTCGCCAAGATCCACCGGCGTTTCGCGCACCTCGTGCGGGAACTGGCCCAGTTCGGCAGCGTGGGCGCCATCGCGTTCGTCATCACGTTCGCGATCGGCAACGGCCTGCACACCGGCCTGGGGGTGGGCCCGCTCACGTCCAACGGCGTCGCCACGGTGATCGCGACGACGTTCTCCTACCTGGCCAACCGCTACTGGACGTTCCGGCACCGCGACCGCACCGGCCTCGGCCGCGAGTACGTGCTGTTCTTCGCGCTGAACGGCGTCGGCCTGGTGATCACCGAGCTGTTCATCGGCTTCTCGCACTACGTCCTCGGGCTGGACGGCGCCGTGTTCTTCAACATCGCGCTGGTCGTCGGCACCGGGGTGGCGACGCTGTTCCGCTTCTGGTCCTACAAGAAGTGGGTGTTCCTGCCGGCGAGCGCCCCTCACGTCGACCCGGCGTCCGGGCTGCCCGAGGCCCCCGCGGACGAGCCCGCCCCCGAGGGCCCCGGCGCGACCCGCGCCACCGCCCCGGGCTCCGCGCCCCGGCTCCCGCACCCCCTCGACCGCACCGCCGAGGACTACGCCGAGATCTGACCGGAGCCCGGCCGGCTCTCAGGCGGGGCCCATGACCACGCGTTCGGCGGCCAGCCGGACCTCGGCGGCCTGGCGCAGGAAGACCCCGAACACCGCGGGACGCGACTGGATCAGCTCCAGGCGCCCGCCGTCCACCACCGCCAGGGAGCGGGCCAGGTAGAGGCCGAGGCCGGTGCCGAGGCCCCCGGAGACGCTGCGCTCGAAGATGCGGGGCTCCAGCTCCGACGGGATCCCCTCGCCCTCGTCGCCGACCTCGACCACCACCGAGCTCGCGCCCGGCTTGGTGTGGATGGTCACGATGCCGGCGCCGTGCGTCAGGGAGTTCTCCAGGAGCGTGGCGACGATCTGGGAGAGGCCCTCGGGGTGGGTCATGCCGACGAGGCCCTGCTCGCCGATGATCCGCACGTCCCGGCCGGCCTTGCGGAAGCTCGGCCGCCACTCCTCGACCTGCTGGGCGATGATCTCGTCGATCGGGGACGGGACGGCGCCGCCGGTCCGGTCGTGCCGGGCGCGGGCGAGCAGCTGCTCGACGACCGCGACGAGCCGCTCGGCCTGCGCGAGCGCCGCCGCGCCCTCCTCCCGTACGACGTCGGGGTAGTCGGCCGCCTCGATCATCTCCTCCAGCCGCATGGACAGCGCGGTCAGCGGGGTGCGGAGCTGGTGGCTGGCGTCGGCCGCGAA
This sequence comes from Actinomadura citrea, assembly GCF_013409045.1. Classification (NCBI taxonomy): domain Bacteria; kingdom Bacillati; phylum Actinomycetota; class Actinomycetes; order Streptosporangiales; family Thermomonosporaceae; genus Actinomadura; species Actinomadura citrea. The sequence goes on from NZ_JACCBT010000001.1 coordinate 8,051,276, forward strand.
CTCGCGGCTGGCGACCAGCAGGTCGGTGATGCGGACGGCGCTGCGGTCCAGCACCTCGGCGACCCGGTCGACCTCGGGGATGCCGTAGCGGCGCGGGCGCGGCCGGGCGTTGCCGCTGCCGAGCCGGTCAGCGGTCTCGGCGAGGTCGACCAGCGGCAGCGTCAGCCTGCGGGCCTGCACCATCGCCAGGCAGACCGTGACGGCCACGCCGAGCAGGGCCAGGCTGCCGACGAGCAGGAGCAGCCGCAACGCGGCGTCGCGGACCTGGGCCTCCGGGCGCGACACCCGCACCCGGACCCGGCCGTGCACGGCCGTCGACGACAGGACGCGCCCGCGCCGCTGCGGCCCGGCGGTGAGCGTCCGGCCGTCCGGCAACGTGATCGAGACGTGCCGGCCCGGGTACTCCCGGGCGAGGACCGCCGGGGTCACCGGCTGGCGCGCCTCCAGGCTGTAGCCGACGCCGCCGGCGATGGAGGACGCCTCCCGGTCGAGCGACCGGCCGGCCTCCTCGTAGACGAGCTTGTGCGCGGCGTAGGCGAGGGGTATGCCGAGCAGGAGCAGCGCGACCACCGCCACCGCGAGCGTCGACAGGAGCAGTCGGCGCCTCATCAGGGCTCCTTCGAGGGTGGGGCCGCGGACCGTGCGGCACGCGCCCCGGGGGCCTCTCGGGAAGGCCCCCGGCGTCCCGCCGGGCCGCGGCGGCCGGTGCTAGTCGCCGCGCTCGAACCGGAAGCCGACGCCCCGCACCGTGGTGATGTAGCGGGGACTGCCGGCATCGTCGCCGAGCTTGCGGCGCAGCCAGGAAATATGCATGTCGAGGGTCTTGGTGGAACCCCACCAGTTGGTGTCCCACACCTCGCGCATGATCTGTTCGCGGGTCACGACCTTGCCCGCGTCCCGCACGAGGACGCGCAGCAGGTCGAACTCCTTGGTGGTGAGCTGCAGCTCCTGGTCGCCCATCCAGGCGCGGCGCGACTCGGCGTCGATCCGCACCCCCTGGACGATCGGAGTCTCGGTGCTGCCCCGGCGCAGTAGAGCCCGCACCCGCGCGAGCAGCTCGGCCAGCCGGAACGGCTTGGTCACGTAGTCGTCGGCGCCCGCGTCCAGTCCGACGACGGTGTCGACCTCGTCGGCACGGGCGGTCAGGATCAGGATGGGCACGCCGTGCCCCTCGGCCCGCACCCGGCGGGCCACCTCAAGGCCGTCCAGTTCGGGAAGGCCGAGATCGAGGACGATCAGGTCCACGCCGCCCCCGAGCGCCCGCTCCAGCGCCTGCGGGCCGTCGGGACTGACTTCGACGGTGTACCCCTCGCGACGCAGCGCGCGGGCGAGAGGCTCGGAGATGGACGTGTCGTCCTCGGCGAGCAGTACTGAGGTCATGAACCGATCGTATGACCAATCTTGACCTTTGCACGGCTGCCGCCGCGCTCTTGACCTGCGGTTTGCCACTCGTAGTACATCCACGAACACCGCTTTTCGGGTGCGATCGGGAGGTAGGCCGTATCATGCCCGCAGTGCTGGGACCCCGGCCAGGTCGAGTACCGCGACCGAGGCGCCCGGCAGCACCACCGACGCCGTTCCGGAATCGCCGAGACCGACCGGGTCGAGGTGAATAGCCGGATCCGACGCGAGCAGCAGCCCCGGGGCGGCCCCGCCGGGACCGGGCAACGGAACCAGGACGGGCCGGTCGCCGAGGTTCGCCGCCACGCACACCGAGCCGCGCCGCACGGTCAGCCGGCGCGCCGCGACATCGGCCGCCTCACCGGCCGTCCCGTTGCCCGTCCCGTTGCCCGTCCCGTTGTCCGCCCCCTCGTGCGTCTCGACCGTCGTCGCGGTCAGCCGGGGGTCGTTCAGCTCGGGGCGGGAGCGGCGCAGCGCGATCAGGTCGCGGTGCCATCCGAGCAGGTCGGCGTGCGGCGGCCGGTCCGGTTCGGCCCAGTCGAGGACGGACCGGCGGAACGTGTCCACAGCCTGTGGATCGGGGACCTCGCCGCTCCAGCCGTGCCGGGAGAACTCGCGCCGCCGTCCCTCGCTGACCGCGCGTGCCAGTTCCGGGTCCTGGTGGTCGGTGAAGTAGCACCACGGGGTCGTCGCTCCCCATTCCTCGCCCATGAAGAGCATGGGCGTGAAAGGCCCGAGCAGGAGCAGCGCCGCACCGACTTTGAGCAGGCCGGGGGACGGCAGAAGGGCGCCGATGCGGTCGCCCGCCGCGCGGTTGCCCACCTGGTCGTGGTTCTGCAGGAAACCGAGGAATCTGTGCGCGGGCGTCTCCCGGACATTCACCGGACGGCCGTGGCGCCGCCCCCGGTAGGTCGACATCGTCCCGTCGTGGACGAACGCCCCGGTGAAAGCCTTCTTCAGCGTTTCCAGGGAGCCGAAGTCGCAGTAGTAGCCCTGCCTCTCACCTGTGAGCGCCGCGTGCAGGGCGTGGTGGAAGTCGTCGCTCCACTGGGCGTCCAAGCCGTATCCGCCCGCTTCCCTGGACGTCACCAGGCGCGGGTCGTTCAGGTCCGATTCGGCGATGAGGAACAGTTCCCGGCCAAGATGAGCCGAAAGCGCAGCCACGGCGCGTCCCATCTCTTCCAGGAGGTGGACCGCGCCGTGGTCGGTGATGGCGTGGACGGCGTCGAGGCGCAGTCCGTCGAAGTGGTAGTCGCGCAACCACATCAGCGCGTTCTGGACGACGAACGCGCGGACCTCGTCCGACCCTTCCTGGTCGAAGTTCACGGCGTCGCCCCAGGGGGTGGCATGGGCGCTGGTGAAGTACGGGCCGAAGCTTCCCAGGCGGTTCCCGTCCGGCCCCAGGTGGTTGTAGACGACGTCCAGGACGACGGCCAGGCCGCGCGCGTGGGCGGCGTCCACGAAACGCTTCAGACCGTCCGGGCCGCCGTAGGGCTCGTGCGGCGCCCAAAGGTGAACTCCGTCGTAACCCCAGCCGTGATTGCCGGGGAAAGACGCGACCGGCAGCAGTTCCACGGCGTCTATGCCGAGCGCCACCAGATGGTCGAGCCGCTCGATCGCCGCGTCGAACGTCCCCTCGGGCGTGAACGTGCCCACGTGCATCTCGTACAGGACACTGCCGGCGAGCGGGCGGCCGTGCCAGTGCTGGTCGGTCCAGGCGAACCGTCCGTGGTCGTAGACGCGGCTCCGCCCGTGGACGCCTTTGGGCTGCCAGGGCGAACGGGGGTCGGGCAGCACCTCGTCCGCCTCGTCCAAGACGAACCCGTAGTCCGTCCCATGAGAGACGTCCTCGACTTCGGCCTCCCACCATCCGGAGGACACCGAGCCGGAAGACCGCGCCTCCATGGCGTGACGGGCGCCGCCGGCCTCGACGTCCACGCGGCCGGCGGCCGGGGCCCACACCTCGAAACGGGTGCTCACCGATCGATCTCCCGGGGGACGAGCAGCGCGACGGGAAGGTGCTCGAACACACGCGAGGCGTCCAGGATCGGGCCCATGTGCGTGCAGCCGGTCAGGACGTCCCGCCAGCCCTGGCGGCGGACGTCCACGCGCGTGCCCTTCCAGCCGCCGCGGCCTTCCAGGCCCACGGGGAGCCGGGTGGCCAGCGCGACGGCCTCGCCCCGGGCGAACCCCACGACGTGGTCGGCGGCGGGCCCGCGCGCGGTGACCGGCTCATGCCGGGAACCGGGGCCGAACCACTCCGGATGGGACCGGCGCAGCCGCAGCGCCCGGGACGTGACCAGCAGCTTCTCGTCGTCCACTTCCTTCGGCTGCCGCCCAGTGTCGAGCCGGAACAGGTGCTCGCGGCGCCGCCCGTAGTCGACCGGCCGCCGGTTGTCGGGGTCGACCAGCGACAGGCCCGTCATCTCGCAGCCCTGGTAGACGTCCGGGACGCCCGGCATCGCCAGCTGGACGAGCTTCTGCCCGAGCGTGTTCACGCGCGCGTACGGGGCCAGCTTCGCGACGAACGACGTCATGTCGGTCACCAGGTCCGGATCGGCCAGGACGCCGCGAGCGTACTTCAGGACGGCCTCCTCGTAGTCGGGATCCTGTTCGGCCCAGGAAGTGCGCGTCTTGGCCTCGCGCATCGCCTTGGTGAGGAATTCCTCCAGTCGTCCGATGGTGAGCGGCCACGCACCGACGAGCGTCTGCCAGAACAGGTATTCCAGGTCCGGTTCCAAGGGTGATGTGCCGGGACCCCAGTTCCGCCACCGATCCACCGATGCGGCCCACTCCGCGGGCAGTTCCGACAACACCGCCAGCCAGGCGCGCACATCCTCCTCGCGCTTGGTGTCGTGGGTGGACAGCGTCGTCATCGTCAACGGCCAGTCGCGGGCAAGCCGTATGCAGAACGAGTGGAAGTCGGGCTGGCCGACGCTGAACCGCCCTGGCGCACCGCCGACCTCGTTCAGCGCGGCCATGCGGTTCCACCGGTAGAACGCCGTGTCCTCCACGCCCTTGGCGGCGAGCGGGGACGACGTCTGCTGGAACCGCACGATGAACTCGGCGTCAGTGCGCTCACCGCGGCCGAGGGCCAGATCCACGATGACCTCCAGGTCGCCGTGCATGTCCTCCGGCAGGTGCGCGCGCGCACGGCGGGCGGCCTCGTTCACGATGTCCACGGCCTGCTGGGGGGCGTCCTCCCCGGGCACGACGTACGCGCGGTAGACGGGCATGGCGACCAGCAGTTCGACCAGCGCCCGCTCAAGGCCGGGACGGCGCTCGCCCACGACCCGGTCGAGCACGCGCTGGAGCCGCCCGATCTCGGGGGTGAGGCTGTGCGTGGCGGCGTGCATCCGGGCGTCGCGCTCGACCTCCTCGAAGCCGGCCGGGGCGCCCGTGAGCGACACGTAGTAGTCGGTCAGCGGCTTCTCCCCGGCGGGGCCGAGGAACAGCCCGCCGATCATTCCGAGCGCGTCGTAGCCGGTGGTGCCCGCGCACGGCCAGTCCGGCGGCAGCCGCTCCTCCCCCTCGGTGATCTTCTCGACGAGCAGCCAGCGGTCCGGGGCGGCCTCGGAGAGCCACCGCAGGTAGCCGCGCGGGTCGGCGAGCCCGTCGGGATGGTCGACGCGCAGCCCGTCCACCAGGCCGTCCCGGACCAGGTTCAGCAGCAGCGCGTGCGTGCGCTCGAAGACCTCGGCGTCCTCCTGCCGCAGCCCGATCAGGCCGGAGATGTCGAAGAAGCGCCGGTAGTTGGGCTCGCCCTCGCCGGGCGGCACGATCCGCCCGCCGCCCGCCTCCCAGTCGATGTCGAACCACCCGGCGAACCGCGACCGCGGCCCCTCCGCCAGGACGTCCGCGAACGGCAGGTTCAGCTCGGCCGGCTCCGGGATCGCCATGTGGTTCGGGACGACGTCCACCAGCACCCGCAGGCCGTGCGCCCGGAACCGGGTCACCATGGAGCCGAACGCCTCGGGCCCGCCCAGCTCCTCCGACAGCCGGGAGTGGTCGACGACGTCGTAGCCGTGCGTGGAGCCCGGCGCGGCCTGCAGGACCGGCGACAGGTAGACGTGCGACACGCCGAGGGCCGCCAGGTAGGGGGCGAGCGCCGCGGCGTCGGCGAATCCGAAGTGCTCCTCGGGCGTCCCGCGGAGCTGGAGGCGGTAGGTGCCGGTCGGCGGCGCGGCGAGGGCGTCCTCCTCCGGGACGCCCCTGTCCACGTGTTCGGATGTCTCCGCCCGTTCGGGCCTGTGGTCCTCGGACACGGTTTCCTCGGGGGGTTCGGCGACGGGAAGCGGTTCCTCGGGGACGGGCTCGGCCTGCGTGCCGTCGTCCGCCGGCGCGCCCTCCGTCTGCGTGTCGTCGTCCATCTGCGTCATCCCTGCCTCAGACCCGGCGCATGACCTGGATGGAGCGGGCGCCGACCGGCACGTTCTCGCGGGACTTCACGACGGGCGACTCCTCCTCGGCGAGCAGCGGGTCGGCGGTGTCGAGCACTTTTATCCACATCTGCCCGTACAGCACGGGCGGAAGCGCGAACGCCAGGTCCCCGTCGTGGGCGTTGACGAGCAGCAGGAACGAGGCGTCCCTGACCTGCCGTCCGCGCCGGTCCGGTTCGCCTATCGCGTCGCCGTTCAGGAACACGGTCAGCGACTTGTTGAAGCCGGCGGACCAGTCCCCGCCGGTCATCTCCGTTCCGCCGGGCGTGAACCAGACGAGGTCCGGCAGATCCTCGGGCCTCGTCCCCTCGCGGGTGCGCTTGGAGCCGTCGTCGCCGCCGCGGAAGAAGCGGCGCCGCCGGAACACCGGATGCTCGGTGCGCAGTGCGGACAACCGGCGGACGAAGTCGAGCAGCGGGCCGCGCTCGTCGAAGAACGTGTCGTCGCGCAGACCCGTCCAGTCGACCCAGGACAGCTCGCCGTCCTGGCAGTAGGCGTTGTTGTTCCCGCGCTGCGTCCGGCCGATCTCGTCCCCGTGCAGGAGCATCGGCACGCCCTGCGACAGGAACAGCGTGGTCAGGAAGTTGCGCTTCTGCCGCTCGCGCAGCGAGATGATGTCCAGGTCGTCCGTCGCGCCCTCGTGGCCGCAGTTCCACGACCGGTTGTCGTCGGTGCCGTCCCGGTTGCCCTCCCCGTTGGCCTCGTTGTGCTTGCCGTCGTAGGAGACGAGGTCGTGCAGCGTGAAGCCGTCGTGGCAGGTCACGAAGTTGATCGAGGCGATGGGGCGGCGGCCGTCGTCGGCGTACAGGTCGGACGAGCCCGTCAGCCGGGAGGCGAAGTCGGGCAGCGTGCCCGGCTGCCCGCGCCAGTAGTCGCGCGTCGTGTCCCGGTACTGGCCGTTCCACTCCGTCCACAGCGGCGGGAAGTTGCCGACCTGGTAGCCGCCCTCCCCGACGTCCCACGGCTCGGCGATCAGCTTGACCTGCGAGACCACCGGGTCCTGCTGGACGAGGTCGAAGAACGCCGACAGCCGGTCCACCGCGTGCAGCTCGCGGGCCAGCGTCGCGGCGAGGTCGAAGCGGAACCCGTCCACGTGCATCTCGGTCACCCAGTACCGCAGCGAATCCATGATCAGCTGCAGGACGTGGGGACTGCGCATCAGCAGGCTGTTGCCGGTGCCCGTGGTGTCCATGTAGTAGCGGGCGTCGTCCTCCGTGAGCCGGTAGTACGAGGCGTTGTCGAGGCCGCGGAACGACAGCGTCGGCCCGAGGTGGTTGCCCTCGGCGGTGTGGTTGTAGACGACGTCCAGGATCACCTCGATCCCGGCCGCGTGCAGCGACTTCACCATCGCCTTGAACTCCAGCACCTGCTCGCCGCGGTGCCCGGACGAGGAGTACTCGTTGTGCGGCGCGAAGAAGCCGATGGTGTTGTAGCCCCAGTAGTTGCGCAGCCCCCGGCTCGTCAGCGCGTCGTCGTGGACGAACTGGTGGACGGGCATCAACTCGACCGCCGTCACCCCGATCGAGCGGAGATGGTCGGTGATCACCGGGTGGCCGAGCGCCGCGTACGTGCCGCGCATCGCCGGCGGGATGTCCGGATGCCGGGCGGTCAGCCCCTTGACGTGCGCCTCGTAGATCACCGTCTCGTGGTAGGGGGTGCGGGGCGGGCGGTCGTCCCCCCAGTCGAAGTACGGGCTGACCACCACCGACCGCATCGTGTGGCGCGCCGAGTCGGCGTCGTTGCGCGACCAGGGGTCGCCGAAGTCGTACCCGAAGCAAGCCTCGTCCCAGTCGACCTGTCCTTCGACGGCCTGCGCGTACGGGTCGAGCAGCAGCTTCGCGGGGTTGCAGCGCAGCCCGCGCGGCGGATCGTAGGGGCCGTGCACGCGGAACCCGTACCGGCGTCCCGGCATGACGCCCGGCAGGTAGCCGTGCCACACGAAGGCGTCCACCTCCGGCAGCGTCAGCCGCGTCTCCTCACCGTCGCCCGCCGGTCCGTCGAACAGGCACAGCTCCACCTTCTCGGCCACCTCGGAGAAGACGGCGAAGTTCGTCCCCGCGCCGTCGAACCGGGCCCCCAGGGGGTAGGCGTCACCCGGCCAAACCTGAGCCAATTGTTCCGCCCTTCGTAGGGTGCGGCGCCGCGCGCCCGACCGCGCACGTACCGCCGGCCGCACCCCCGAAGCTCTTCCCCCTAGGGGATAGATCACACCGATCAGGACCCCACTGGCCAGAACGGACATCAGTGGGTTACGTTAGGGGAGCCTTACCTTAATGAGGGCGCCCTTACCGGTGCCGGTGGGGCACGCTGCGAAGACGACGAGCCGCACGGAAGGTCTCCCACCGGAATGTACGTCTGCATCTGCAACGCCGTCACGGAGGACGACGTTCACGGCTGCATGGCGAGCGGTTGCACGACCGCCAAGGCCGTCAAGGCCGCCTGCGGCTTCAAGCCGGGCTGCGGGCTGTGCACCAAGCGCATCCACGCGATGGTCAGCGAGTACCGCGACTCCACCGCCCTGGCGGACGCCCTGGCCGGTGGCCCGCACGCCCTGGCGGCCGTCCCCGAGGCGCCCCTCGCGAGCTCGCCGCTTCCCGCTCCCGCGCAGGTCGTGCACGGGGTGGGCGGCAGCGACCCCGCCTCCTCGACCGCCGCCTGAGCACCCCTTTCCTTACCGTCCGTTTCTATATCGGAACGCACTGTGTGCGAATAGGTACTGTCCCGGATCCGGTCCGGCATGGAAGCATGGGGCCATGGAAGGCGACAACGACATCATCGCTCTGCTGAACGAGCAGCTCACCGCCGAGCTCACGGCGATCAACCAGTACTTCCTGCACGCCAAGATGCAGGAGAACTGGGGCTTCACCCGTATCGCCAAGCACACCCGCGACGAGTCCTTCGACGAGATGCGGCACGCGGAGCGGCTCACCGACCGGATCCTGTTCCTGGAGGGCCTGCCGAACTACCAGAAGCTCGGCACCCTGCGCATCGGGCAGACCATCGTCGAGCAGCTCAAGGCGGACCTGGAGGTCGAGATGGAGGCCGTGGCCCGGCTGCGGCCCGGCATCGAACTCATGCGCTCGCGCGGCGACGTCACCTCCGCCCGGATCTTCGAGGACATCCTCGCCGACGAGGAGGAGCACATCGACTACCTGGAGACCGAGCTGAGCCTCGTCCAGGCCCTCGGCGAGCAGAACTACCTGCAGCGCCTCACCGACTCGCCCGGCGAGGGCGGCCCGAGCCCCGTCTGAGCCCTACGTCGTCCGCCCACCGCTCCTGCGCAGCACGTACGGCTGGACGATGCCGAGGCCGCGCACCGGGCGCTTGACGATCCGCGTGACCTCGTAGCCCGGCGCCTTCTCCAGGCACGCCGCCAGCTCGGCGTCGATCACCACCGCGCCCGGCCGGGCGAGGGAGGTGAGCCGGGCCGCGAGGTTCACGGTCGTGCCGAACACGTCGCCCATCAGCGGCAGGACGGGCCCGTGGGCGACGCCGACCCGCACGTCCGGGACCTCGGTCTCGTCCTGGATCGCCGCCGCCACCGTCAGCGCGATCTCCGCGCCGATCTCCGGCGTGCCCGCGCTGAACAGCACCTCGTCGCCGAGCGTCTTCACCAGCCGGCCGCCGCAGGAGGCGATGATGTCGGCGGCGGTCTCCTCGAACCACTCCACCACGCGGGCCAGCTCGATCTCCTCCAGCTCCCGGCTGACCTGGGTGAAGGAGACCATGTCCGCGAACCCGACCGTGGTCATCGGCCGGCCCGCGGAATCGCCGTTCTCCCGGCTCGCCGCCGCGGCCAGCGCCCGCGTCCCCGCGGCCGCGAGCTGCCGCCGCCAGGCGTGCAGCACCAGCGGTTCGAAGTCGCCGATGTGCTTCTCGGCGATGTCCACCACCGTGTCCACCGCCTGCGCCGACGGCGTCTCGGTCAGGTCCTGCGTCAGCATGCTGCGCAGCAGGTTGACCTGCCACTCGGCGAGCCTGGTCATCGTCTGGCCGAACGCCCTGACCAGGCGGATCACGCCGTCCTCGTCCAGGACCCCGTCATCGACGAGCCTGCGGAGGCGGTCCAGCGCCGCCACGTCGCCCTCGGTGTAGGCGATCGTCTCGTCCGGCATCGACGGGTAGCCGAACGCCCGCCAGATCCGGCCGGCGAAGTCCCGGGACACCCCGGACAGGCGGACCGCCTCGACGCGGTTGTACCGCAGCTCGCCTCCGAGCAGGAGCTCTTCGATCTCCTTCGGATCCGGCAATCCGGCCGCCATCATCCGCCCCTCAGTCCGCAGCCGCCGTGGGCCGTGGCGGCGGCGTCGTGGATCGGTACCCGCACATATCGTCGCAGATCAGCATCAACGTCAACGGCCGGATGCCGGATCGTCCTGTCCCGTTCACCGGACGTGCACCACATCGCCCGCACTGACCGCCGTGTCGCCGTCCGGTCCGGCCACCACGAGCCGCCCCGCCTCGTCCACGTCCCGCGCCGTCCCGGTCAGCCGCTCGCCGCCGGGCATCTCCACGCGCACCTCGCGGCCGAGGGTCGAGCACAGGTCCCGGTACGCGGTGCGCAGCCCGCTGCTCTCCGGATCACCGCCGAGCGCCGTCCACTCCTGGTACCAGGTGCCGAACTCGCGCAGGATCGCGCGCAGCAGCGGCGCCCGGTCGCTGTGCGGCGCGTCCTCGATCGCGAGGGACGTCGCGGTCGGCACCGGCAGCTCCTCCTCGCGCAGCCCCACGTTCAGCCCCACCCCCACCACGAGCCCGTCGTCGACCATCTCGGCGAGGATCCCGGCGAGCTTGCGGTCCCCGACCAGCACGTCGTTCGGCCACTTGAGGCGCACGTCCACCGCGGCGTCACCGGCCTCGCCGCCGCCGTCGCCGCCGCCGTCGCCGAGGAACCCCTCCCCCGCCTGCGACCAGGCGGTCATCCGCCGGAGGGCGGTGGCGACCGCGACGCCCGTCAGCAACGACGCCCAGGCGAACCGCGCCACCGGCAGCCGAGGGCGCAGCAGCATCGAGAACATCAGCCCCGACCGCGGCGGCGCCGTCCAGGTCCGCCCGAGCCGCCCGCGGCCCGCCGTCTGCAGCTCGGTGACCAGCACGGTCCCCTCCGGCGCGCCCTCCCGCGCCCGCTCCGCGAGGTCGGCGTTGGTGGATCCGGTCTCCTCCACCACGCGGACGTCCCGCCACAGCCCGCCCTCCCGCACGAGCGCCCGCCGCAGCGCCGCCTCGTGCAACGGCGGCCGGCCGAGATCCCCATACCGTGATTCGCTCACACCACCAATCCAACCCCATGACGAATTCGATCTTGGGACCGGCGTCCGGCCGCGGCGGCCGCGCTCGTTAGGGTGCCCCCTATGGATGGTGTGACGCTGCGGCGCGACGGGCACGTCGCGGAGATCGTGCTGGACCGCCCCGAGGCCCTCAACGCCCTGTCGACCGCGATGGCCCGGCGCCTCGCGGACGCGTGCGCCGAGATCGCGGCGGACGCGGTGGTCCGCGCGGTGGTCCTCAGCGCCGCCGGGGAGAAGGCGTTCTGCGTGGGCGCCGACCTCAAGGAGCGCAACGCGATGACCGACGAGGAGATCCTCGCGCAGCGCCCCGTCTTCCGCGCCGCGTTCGGCGGCGTCCTGAACCTCCCGCAGCCGGTGGTCGCGGCCGTGCACGGCTACGCCCTCGGCGGCGGCTGCGAGTTCGCGCTGTCCGCCGACATGATCGTCGCGGACGAGTCGGCCGTGTTCGGCCTCCCCGAGGTGAGCGTCGGCCTCGTGCCCGGCGGCGGCGGAACCCAGCTCGCCCTGCGCCGCCTCGGCCCCGGCAGGGCCGCCGACCTGGTCTTCACCGGCCGCCGCCTCGGCATCGAGGAGGCCCTCGCCTACGGCCTCGCCGACCGCCGCGTCCCCGCGGGCACCGCCCGCGAGGAGGCCCTCGGCATCGCCCAGGTGATCGCCCGCAACTCCCCCACCGCCGTCCGCGCCGCCAAGCGCGCCATGCGCCTGGGCGGCGGCACCACCCTGGACACCGCCCTCGAGCTCGAAGAGAACGCCTGGCGCACGGCCGCCTTCTCCGCCGACCGCCGCGAAGGAATCGCCGCCTTCAACGAAAAGCGCAAACCCAACTGGGGCGGCTAGACGCCTTTTCCCAGGGGGCACCCCCTGGAACCCCCGTCACGAGCCGGGCGATCCTCACGCCACGGTGCGGGTTCTCGTGCCCGTGCGGGTTCGTGTCGTGTCGCTGCGGTCGCCCGGCTCGACGGGCCGTGCGACCGCGCCGGGAGCCTTCAGTCGGGGTTCGGGGCGAGGTCTTTGGCCATGTGGACTACGTTGCGGCCGCCTATGTCCTCGCGGGTCGTCTCCTGGTAGCCGAGGCGCTCGTAGAGGGCGATGTTGGGGGTCATCAGCTCGTTGGTGTAGAGGCGCAGGCTTGGTAGGGACAGAGCGCGGGCGTGGTCTTCGGCGAAGGCCAGGAGGGTGCGGCCCACGCCCTGGCCGTGGCGGGCCGGGTCCACGGCCACGTTCTCGATCAGGAGGGTGCCGTCCTCGGGGATCAGGACGATCAGGCCGTCCCCGGAGTCGGTCACGAAGACCCGGCCGGCGGCGATCAGGGTCGTGTAGTCGGCGTCCATGGGGATCGGGCGCGCGCCGATGATCTCGGCCCAGGGGGCGTAGGCCGCCTCGACGATCTCCTCGATGCGGGGGCGGTCGGGCTGGGCGGCCGGTCTGATCATCGTCATCCCGTGTTCTGGAGTCCGGCGGCGACGCCGTTGACCGACAGCAGGAGGAGTTCCTCCAGGTGGGCGCGCTCCGCGTCGTCCTGCACGCCGGCGCGCAGCACCTTCAGGGCCCGCAACTGCAGGTGGGAGAGGGCGTCCACGTAGGGGTTGCGGAGCTCGACCGCGCGGGAGAGGACCCTGCGGTTCTCCAGGAGGCGGTCGTGGCCGGTGACCGCCAGGACGAGGCGGCGGGTGCGGTCGTACTCGGTCAGGACGGTCTCGGAGAGCTCGGGGCGCTCCCCGAGGGCCAGGTAGCGCTCGGCGATCGCGCGGTCGGACTTGGCGAGGCTCATCTCGGCGTTGTCGAGGAGGGTGTTGAACAGCGGCCACGCCTCGTAGGCCTCGCGGAGCTCGGCGAGGTCGCGGCCGTCGTCGGAGACGGCGGCGAGGCCGCTGCCGAGGCCGTACCAGCCGGGGAGGTTGACGCGGGTCTGCGTCCAGGCGAACACCCACGGGATGGCGCGCAGGTCCTCCAGGCCGCGGGCGGCCTTGCGGCGGGCCGGGCGGGAGCCGATGCGCAGCTGGGCGATCTCCTCCAGGGGGCTGACCCGGGCGAACCAGACGGCGAAGTCCTCGGTCTCGATGAGGGCGCGGAACGCGGCCCTGGCCGCCTCGCTGATCTTGTCGGCGAGGGGGCGGAAGCGGGCGGCGGCCTCGCGGGCGCGGTCCTGGACGGCGTCGGTCGAGGCGAGCAGGACGGCGCTGGTGACCTGCTCGACGTGCCGCTTGGCGATCTCGGCGTGGCCGTAGCGGGCGAAGATGACCTCGCCCTGCTCGGTGACCTTGAAGCGGCCCCCGACCGAGCCCGGCGCCTGCGCGAGGATCGCCCGGTTGGCGGGCCCGCCGCCGCGGCCGAGGGAGCCGCCGCGGCCGTGGAACAGCGTGAGGGTGACGCCGCCCCGGGCCGCCCACGCGGCGAGGGCCTCCTGCGTGTCGTACAGCCGCAGGGTGGCGCTGGTCGGGCCGAGCTGCTTGGCGGAGTCGGAGTAGCCGAGCATGACCTCCAGGCGGCGGCCGGTGTCCTCCAGGCGGCGCCGGACGGCCGGGATCTCCAGCATCCCGTCGAGGACGGAGGGCGCGCGCTCCAGGTCCTCGCCGGTCTCGAACAGCGGGATCACGTCCAGGACGGGGGCGCCGCCGCCGAGGGTCTCGGCGAGGGCGTGCACGTTGGCGATGTCCTCGGCGGAGCGGGTGAAGGACACGATGTAGCGGTGGCAGGCGCGGACGCCGAACCGCTGCTGGATCCAGGCGATGACCCGGAGCGTCTCCAGGATCTCCTCGGTCATCTCCGAGCGCGGGCCTCCCGAGCGGACCTCCGCAAGGGCCTTCTCGTGCAGCTCGGAGTGCTGGCGGATCTCCAGCTCGGCGAGGTGGAAGCCGAACGTCTCGACCTGCCAGATGAGCTGCTGGACGCGCCCGTAGGCCTGCCGGGGGGCGCCCGCGGCGGCGAGGGAGTCCTGGACGGTGCGCAGGTCGGCGAGCAGCTCCTCCGGGGAGGAGTAGGCGAGGTCGGCGTCGCGCTCGCGGGTCGCGGAGATGCGGGCGGCGGCGTGCAGGAGGAACTGGCGGTGCGGCTCGCCGGGCGAGCGCTTGGCCGTCCCCCCGACCAGCCGCGGGTGGGCGGTGCGGGCGGCGGCGAGGGCGTTCAGCAGGTCGCCGGACGCGGGGGTGGTCGACTCGTGGACGGTCAGCTCCCGGCCGATCCGGGCGCACGCCGCCTCCAGGGCGCGCAGGACGTGGTCCGCCTGGATCATGACGGCGTCCCGGGTGACCTGCGCGGTGACGTGGGGATTGCCGTCGCGGTCGCCGCCGATCCAGCTGCCGAACCGCAGGTACGGGCGGGCCTTCGGGGGGCGGGCGCCGAGGGTCTCGCCGGCGGCGTCGCCCTCCAGGGCGCGGTCGAGGGACCGGTAGACGTGCGGCACGACCCGGAAGATCGTCTCGTCGAACGCGGCCATCGCGGTGCGGACCTCGTCCAGCGGGTCCATCTGCGAGACCCGGCGCAGCGCGGTCCGCCACAGCAGGTCGATCTCCTCGCGGAGGCTGCGCTCGATCTCCTCGCGCTCGCTCGCGCCGGGGTCGCCGTTCAGCCGCGCCAGCAGGTCGCTGATCCGCTGGATGGCGGTGACGACCGCGCGGCGGCGGGCCTCGGTGGGGTGGGCGGTGAAGACGGGCCGGAACTCCAGGCCCTCGACGACCGCGTCGAGCCGGCCGTCGCCCCCGGCGCGGATCTCCTCGACCGCGGCGGCCACCGACCCGGCGACGGTGCCGCCGGTGTCACGTTCCCGGAGCGTCCGGATGCGGTGGTGCTCCTCGGCCAGGTTCGTCAGGTGGAAGTACACGGTGAACGCGCGGGCGACCTGCCCGGCGCGTTCCGGCGACCAGGCGTCGACGAGGGCGGCGACCTCGTCCCCGCCCGTCTCGCCGCGGCGGGCCGCGATCACCGCGTGGCGGAGCCGTTCGACGTCGTCCAGGAGCCCCTGGCCGCCGTACTCCACGAGGGAGTCGCCGAGCATGGCGCCGAGCAGCCGCACGTCGCGGCGCAGCGGTTCGGGCATGTCCTGCCGGAGGTTGTCTCGCGTCTTCGTAGCCACCCGCCCAAGGGTAACGAGAGGCCGCGAGGCGCCTGCCCACCGGGCCGCGCCTCCCCCGGGCCCGCGTCCGTCCCGGTCAGCGGGCCCCGGCGGCGAGCGCGGTATCAGCGGGCGGTTACCCTGGCGCGCATGGCGACGGAAGCCCCTGAACCCCCGGTGGACTACGACATCCACACCACGGCGGGAAAGATCGCGGATCTGGAACGGCGCCGCTACGAGGCGGTGCACGCCGGCTCGGCGCGCGCCGTGGAGAAGCAGCACGCCAAGGGCAAGATGACGGCCCGGGAGCGGATCGACGCGCTCCTGGACCCCGGCTCGTTCGTCGAGTTCGACGAGATGGCGCGGCATCGCTCCACCAACTTCGGGATGGAGAAGAACCGCCCCTACGGCGACGGCGTCGTCACCGGGCACGGCACGGTGGACGGACGTCCCGTCGCGGTCTTCAGCCAGGACTTCACCGTCTCCGGCGGCTCCCTCGGCGAGGTCTTCGGCGAGAAGATCTGCAAGGTCATGGACCACGCGGTCACGACCGGCTGCCCGGTGATCGGCATCAACGACTCCGGCGGCGCGCGGATCCAGGAGGGCGTGGTCGCGCTCGGCCTGTACGCGGAGATCTTCAAGCGGAACGTGCACGCCTCCGGCGTCATCCCGCAGATCTCACTGGTCATGGGACCGTGCGCGGGCGGGGCCGTGTACTCCCCCGCGATCACCGACTTCATCGTCATGGTGGACCAGACGTCCCACATGTTCATCACCGGGCCGGACGTCATCAAGACGGTCACCGGCGAGGAGGTGACCATGGAGGAGCTCGGGGGCGCCCACTCGCACAACGCGCGCTCCGGGGTCGCCCACTACCAGGGGTCGGACGAGGACGACGCGATCGAGTACGTCAAGGCGCTGCTGTCGTACCTGCCGTCGAACAACCTGTCCGACGCGCCCGCGTTCGACGTGCCCGTCGACCCCTCCGAGGTGGACGCGGAGCTCGACTCCCTCATCCCCGACTCGCCGAACCAGCCGTACGACATGCACACCGCCATCGAGCACGTGCTGGACGACGGCGAGTTCCTGGAGGTCCAGGCGCTGTACGCGCCGAACATCATCGTCGGGTTCGGCCGGGTCGAGGGCCACTCGGTCGGCATCGTCGCCAACCAGCCGATGCAGTTCGCCGGGACGCTCGACATCGACGCCTCCGAGAAGGCCGCCCGGTTCGTCCGGACGTGCGACGCCTTCAACATCCCGGTGCTGACCTTCGTGGACGTCCCCGGCTTCCTTCCCGGCACCGACCAGGAGTGGAACGGGATCATCCGGCGCGGCGCGAAGCTGCTGTACGCCTACGCCGAGGCCACCGTCCCGCTCGTCACGGTCATCACCCGCAAGGCCTACGGCGGCGCCTACGACGTCATGGGGTCCAAGCACCTCGGGGCCGACATCAACCTGGCGTGGCCGACCGCGCAGATCGCCGTGATGGGCGCGCAGGGCGCGGTCAACATCCTGTACCGGCGCGAGCTGGCCGCCGCGGACGATTCCGACGCCCGCCGCGCCGAGCTGATCACCGAGTACGAGGACGCGCTCGCCAACCCCTACATCGCGGCGGAGCGCGGCTACATCGACAACGTGATCAAGCCGTCCGAGACGCGCGGGCAGGTGGTGCGGGCGCTGCGGGCACTGCGGGAGAAGCGCAAGACGCTCCCGCCCAAGAAGCATGGGAACATCCCGCTCTAGCGGGAACACGCCCGGAAGGTGGGAGATCTCGTGACCGCCGACAGCAAGCCGTTCCTGCGGGTCGTCCGCGGCGACCCGGGGCCGGAGGAGGTCGCGGCGCTCGTCGCCGTGCTGACCGCCCGCGCCAGGGCGGCCGCCGCGTCCCCGGACGGCGCGGCCCCGCCCGCGCCGTCGCGCTGGGCCGACCGCTCCCGGCTCGTCCGCGCCACCCTCGCGGGCGGGCCGAGGCCGCGGGGGCCGGGCGCGTGGAAGGCGAGCGGCCTGCCGCGCTGACGCCCGACGCGGGCCTCGCCGGGGCGCCCCGCGACATGTAACCGTGGTTCGCACCCGGCGGGGCGCTCCGCACGAATAGGGTGGAAGGCCATGGCCACCTCGGAGTACGTCCCACAGCCCGCGCGATATGCGATCTTCGTCGACGCGGGATACCTCTACGCGGCCTCCGGGGCCCTGCTGCTCGGCTGTGGTTCGCGGCGTGAGTACCGGGTCGCCGCCGAGAAGCTGATCAAGGCGCTCACCGACCACGCCGACGAGCAGCGGCGCGGCGAACTGCTCCGGGTGTACTGGTTCGACGCCGCGCCGAAGCGCCAGCCGACCGTCGACCAGCGCGTGATCGCCAACCTGCCGCTGGTGAAGCTGCGCCTCGGCAACCTGAACGCGCAGGGACAGCAGAAGGGCGTTGACGCCCAGCTGCGCGCCGACCTGGAGGCCCTGGCCCGGCACCGCGCGATCACCGACGCGGTGCTGCTGGCCGGCGACGAGGACATGCTGCCCGCCGTGGAGGCCGCGCAGCGCTACGGCGTCCGCGTGCACCTGTGGGGCGTGGAGCCGACGCACGGCTCCAACCAGGCCGAGTGGCTGGTGTGGGAGTCCGACACGGTCGAGGTGCTGCCCGCCGAGTTCCTGCGCCCGTACTTCACCAAGGCCAAGGTGCTGCCGGCGCCCGCGCCGGGCTCCGCCGCCGCGGTCCGCGACGCCGCGGCCGCCGCGCAGCGCTCCAGCCCCGTCCCGTCGCCGTCGCAGGTGTTCGCGGGACGTCCCCCGTCGGTCAAGCCGACGCCCGCGGCGGCCCGTGCGGCCGTCCCGGTGCCGGGCGCCGCCACGCCCGCCACGGTGGCCGCGTCGCTGAACTCCGCCACGGCGGCGCCGTCCGACGGCAAGCTCGGCCCCGACCGCGACCACATGCTGGAGATCGGCGAGCACGTCGCCCAGAAGTGGATCTTCGAGCGGGGCCGGGACAACATCCGCGACCTGCTGCCCGGCCCGATCCTGCCGCCCGTCATCGACAAGGAGCTGCTGATCGAGGCGGAGAAGGAGCTCGGCGGCTCGCTGCGCCCCTACCAGGAGGCCCGCACCTGGCTGCGGGACGGCTTCTGGGAGCGCGTCTACCGCGAGTTCGGCATAGGCATCGGCAAGTCCGACTAGCCGATACCGCGTTACCGCCGCCGCAGAGAACGCGTTTGGCAATGAGCCGGATACCGAGCGTCGTCCCTAGGTAAGGTCCCCGCCGTGACAGGGGGAGACCTTCGCATGCAACCTCACCAGGGACGATCACGGGCCGTCGCGCTGCCGCTTGCCGCGGTCCTCGCGCTGACCGGCCTGGCCGGATGCGAGTCGCCCGTCCCCTTCTACCGGCCCGGGGAGGGCGCCCCGGACGGCCCGGTCGTCGGGCTCGGCGGGCCGGCGCCCTACCTGCCGGCGCACCCGGGCGGCACCGCTCCGCGCGCGTCCGAGTCGGCGCCGCCGGGCGGGGTGCCCGTCGCGCCCGCGGGCGGACGCGTCTACGCCGCCACCGGCCCCGGGATGCTCGCGCCGACGGCGCGCGGGCTGCCGCCGCGGCTGTACGTGCCGAACGGCCCGTACATCGACGTCCTCGACCCCGCCGGGCTCCGGCTCGTCGGCCGGTTCCACACCGGGGCGACGGCGGCGGGGGTGGCGCCGTCGTGGGATCTGCGGCGGCTGTGGGCCACCGACCGCGTGAACGGCCTGCTCGTCCCGCTCGGGCCGCGCAGCGGGAGGCGGGGCCGCCCGGTCGGGGTCACCGCGCCGACCAGGCTCTACTTCTCCCCCGACGGGCGCGACGCGCTGGTCCTGGCGCGCCGTCCGGACCGGATCGACCTGCGCGACCCGCGCACCATGGCGCCGCGGGCATCGGCGCCCCTGCCGTGCGCGGCCGGCCACGCCGACTTCACCCCGGACGGCGCGTCCCTGGTGGCCACGTGCACCGCCGCCGGCCTGCTCGCCCGCGTCGACCTGGCGGGCCGCGCCGTGACCGGCACGGTCCGGCTGCCGGACGGGGCCCGGCCCGGCGACCTGCGGCTCTCCCCCGACGGGTCCGCCTTCTACGTCGCGGACGCCCGCCGCGGCGGAGTGTGGCTGGTGGACGCCCGCCGGTTCGCCCTGGTGGGGTTCGTCCGGACGGGGCACGGCGCGCGGGGCCTGGCGATCAGCAGGGACGCGCACCGGCTCTTCGTCGTGGGCGGCGGCGCCGTCACCACCGTCGAGTTCGGGTCGCGGCGGGTCACGGCCCGCTGGCCGCTGCCCGGCGGCGGATCACCGGCGCCGGGCGGGGTTTCCTCGGACGGGACGGCGCTGTGGCTCGCCGACCCCGCCGGGCTCGTCTACGCCGTCTCGACCCGGACCGGGCGGGTCGTCCAGTCCGTCCGGGTCGGCGGGCGCCCGGCCGGGCTGTGCGTGCATCCGCAGCCCGGCCGTTACTCCCTGGGCGGCACCGGCCTGTACCGCTAGCGCGGACCGGCTAGCGCGAACCGACGTGGTGCCAGTCGGGGAGCAGCTCCTCGACGAGCGCCTCCGTCTCCGGCTGGAGCCCGTCGAACAGCGGATCCCGGCCGACGCGGCCGCGCAGCTCGTCCACGGCCACCTGGACCTGCGCGACGTCGCCGGTCGCGTGGGTGGCGCGGAGCAGGTCCCGCCACAGGCCCTCGTCCTCGGGGGCGAGCCGCAGCCCGGCGCGGGCCGCGCTCACCGCGCCGCGCGGGTCGCCCTCCTCCAGCCGCAGCACGACGAGGCGGTGCGCGACGTCGATGACCCGCGCGGGCGCCTCGAACTCCAGGTCGTGGTCGGCGAGCCAGGCGTACCGCCCGCGCGGCCGGTCGGCGAGGAGCGGGCCGCGGACGAGGTCCAGCGCGTAGGCCATGTAGGCGGTCTCGGACGCCGGCTCGGCCGCGGACCGCCAGATCAGCCAGCGGAACACGTTCAGGTCGACGCGCACCTCGGAGCCGAGCCGGATCCGGCCCCGGTCGTCGTAGTACAGGTTGGGACGGCCGCGGGCGTCGCGGCCGAGCCAGTCCGACACGCGGGCCACGCACGCGTCGCGGACCCCGGTGCTGACGCCGCGCGGCCAGACCGCGCCGGACAGCACCGTCGGGTGGACGCCCTCCGGGTGCGCCGCGAGGTACACCAGCAGCTCCGTGCACAGCTCGCGGCGGGACTCGTCCATCGGCCCCGGCGCCTCGACCTCGATCGGGCCGAGCAGCCGGACCTCCACCGACGACTGCTGCGCGGTCGGCGGCTCCTCGCCTCCGGCGAGGCCGGGCAGCTCCACCGGCTCCAGCCGCGCGGCCGTCCGGAACAGCTCGAACACGCCGCGGTAGTCGTCGTCGCCGACGAGCTGCGCCTCGACGTCGAAGCCGAGCACGCCCGCCTGCAGACGGCCGGCGGCGTCGGCGTCCCACGTCCAGGTGGCGCCCTGCACGTCCCCGGGGACGAGGTAGCCGGCGGCCATCCGGGTGCCGGTTCGGGCCAGCGCGACGAGCCGGTCCGCCTCCCGCTCCGGAGGCTGGTCCGCCATGATCAGGTAGTGCGGCATCCACGCCTCGCCGAACACGCCGCGGCAGCGCCCGGTGAGCACCGAGTCGACGCCGGACGCGGCGAGCGCCTGCCGCACCTCCTCGCTGCGCCCCTCCAGCTCGGGCAGCGCGTCCTCCAGCGTCGGGACGGACCGGACACGGTCCGGGGCGATCTCCGCCAGGCCCTCGCCGAGCTCGGCGTCGAACCCGACGAGCGTGATCCGCATGTGGTCGGACCAGCGGTTGGTGGCCAGCTCCAGCGCGACCGCCGACAGCACGGCGCGGCGGATGTCCTCGGGCCCGCGCAGCGCGATCAGCCCGTGCGCGGCCTCCAGGTCGACGAGGATGCGGCCGTTGTCGTTGGTGCCGATCGAGACCAGGCCGGGGTAGGGGGCGAGGACGTCGACGAGGTCGGAGGCCTCCAGGCCCGGCAGCGCGTCGGCGCTCAGCCGCCACACCTGCCCGTCGTCGAACGCCTGCCAGGGCGCGGGCGGGTTCCGGTCGGCGGGCGCGATCCACAGGTCGAGGCTGCCGTGTCCGAGGTGCACCCCGTAGATGGTCGGCAGGGCGCGCCCGCCCGCCGCCATCGACTTGGACATGTGCCGCAGCCCGAGGTCGAGCAGCCGCGCCGCGTCGTCGTCGGCGCCGATCCGCAGCGCGCGCTCCGCCTCGGCGGCCGCCCCCTCCGGCCGGACGATCATGTGCCCGAACGCGCGGTTCCACATCTGGGTGCGGCGCCGCCGGCCGAGCGCGCCGAGCACCCCGGCGGCGAGCAGCGACGCCGCCGCGAGGCCGTGCGGCCAGCTCACGTCGAACGTGCCGCCGGTCTCGCCCGTGGGCCTTTCCGTCCCGCCGTCGTGCGCGGGCGGCTGCGCGGTCTCTGATTTCTCCGGCGCGGGCGTCTCCGGCGCGGGCGTCTTCGGCTCGGTGTGCTGCGGCGCCGGGGTCTGCGGGGCCGACGGCCGCGGGACGGCCGGCGGAGCCTGGGAGGCGGGCGGCTGCGTCGGCGGCGCCTCGTGCGTGGGCGGCTGGTGCGTGGGCGGCGCCTGATGGGACGGTGGCGCCTGCTGCGTCGGCGGTGCCTGCTGCGGCGGTGCCTGCTGCGGCGGTGGCGTCTGCTGCGCCGGCGGGGTGGGCTTCGGCGCCGTGGGCGGGGCCGGGCTCGGCCTGGCGGGCGCGTCGGGGACGGCGTGCCCGTGCTTGAAGTAGTCGTGGAGGTCCTTGGTGGGGATGACCTGCGCGTGCTTGGCGTCCGCGGGCATCTCCAGGATCCAGCCGGGACGGATCAGGCTCGCGATCGTCAGCCGCGTCCCGTCCGGCTGGATGTGGCCCTTGTTGAGGGAGTAGATCTCGTTGTAGCGGCGGCCCTCGCCGAGGCACTTCTCGGCGATCTCCCACAGGGACTCGTGGTGCCGGCCCTCCGGCGGGTGCACCCGGTAGATCTTGGTGGTGGCCGCCTTCTCCGCCGGATGCGCGGCGAGGTTCTCGGCGGCCGGGGCGGCGGCGGGACGCTCCGGCGCCTCGGGGATGTGGTGGAACTCCTGCGACTGCGGCTGCATCTGCACGACGGGCGGGCGCTGGGACAGCCCGCCGCCGGAGAGCGCCGGCATGATCGCTGTGGTGGCGGTGAACAGCAGCAGCGCGGCCACGACGAGCCGGTGCACGAGCGACTGCGTCCCGCCCGCGAGCGGCACCCGGGCGGGGACGCCGACGCCGCGGATCCCCGCGTACACCTCGACGACCACGCACGCCGCGAGCTGGATCCAGGCGAGCCACACCAGCACCACGAGGATCGCGATGAGCGAGCCCGGTCCCACCTTGTGCGTGAGGTCGGACGCCGACGGCACGTGGTCCGGCAGCGGCGAACCGAAGATCGTCAGCAGCGCGAACGGGACGCCGGCCATCAGCGCGGCGAGCAGGACGAGCGCCCCGATCCCGGCCAGTACGTCGCCCGCGCTGCGCTGCCTTCTCACCCGGACGGGTGTCCTGCGCCCCTGCCGCGTCACCATCGCGCCCCTGCCGTTCTCCGGTCCCTGGACGTCGTCCTCATGGTAGATCTGTTCTCGCTGATGCTCACGGGTTGATTCCTCCCGGTCCGCCCGTAACGGGGCGGGCGGTCGCGCTGGAGGTCAGCTGGAACTCGCCGAAGCCCGGAATGATCCCGAGCAGCTGGGGCCGTACGCTGATCCGCACGCTGACGGCGACCTCCTGCTCGTCGGCGTCGCACTGCGACCCGGTCACCTGGTCGCTGTAGGAGGCGAGCAGGTCGCACGCCGCCGCGCGGGCCCGGCCCGGGTCGAGGACGGGTTCGCCGGTCTGGCGCAGCACGTCGGTGTCGATCTGGTTCGCCCCGGCGCGGGCGGCCTGCTCGGCCATGTCCGCGGCGCGCTGCCGGGCGTGGATGGCGAGACCGCCGTCCACGAGGAGCCCGGCCAGCAGGATGACGACCGGGGTGAACAGCACCGTGTACATCGCGATCGTGCCCCGGTCACGGCCGTCGCCGGCGGCCCGCGCCCCCGGCGCGGTGCGTGGGCCCGTCATGGCGCGTCCCCCGGCTGCTCGCCGTCGGTCCCGCGGAAGGTGAAGGTGTCGACGGGCGCGATCGCGCGGCCCTGGAGCCGCTTGCTGCCGGGCAGCCCGATGAACGCGAGGTCGCCGAGGTCGACGTCGCAGGTGATGGTGACGCCGACGCTGCCGCCCGGCCCCCAGCGGGACACGTCGGTCTGCACGGAGGGACCGCCCGAGCACCAGGCGGTGCCGCGCAGCCCGGCGGACGCCGTGTCGGCGGCGAGGCTCTGCGCGGCTCCCGCGCTGCGGGCGATGGACGCGGCGCGGGCGGCGTCGCGGGCCGCGCCGTCCACCTGGCTCTTGGCGTCCACCATCCGCCCGGCGCCCGCGAGGAACAGCAGGAACGCGACGAAGATGGGCGTGACGAGGACCATCTCCAGGGACATGGAACCGCCGTCGGCGGCGGGACGCGGCACGCGGACCCTCATCAGCCGGCCCCCCGCTGGCAGGCCGTCCCGGAACCGACGTCGGGACGGAAGCACTCGATCGGGCCCTGTGAGCGCTGCGACACGTGGAACCTCATGAACGGGACGACCTGGACGGCCTCGCCGCTGACCTCGACCCAGCGCTCGTCGTTCTCCTCCCCCGCCCGGACCTGGAGCCCGCCGAGCAGGTTCGGCCCGATCTCGCGCACGCTGCCGGACGCCTTCGCGGTCGCCGCGCCCTCCCAGCCGCCGCCGACCGGGGACGTGCGCGCGACGCGGGCGCCCGACTGCGCCGCCGCGAGGGCGACGTGCCGGGCGTGGAAGACCATGGCGAACTGCACCGCGGCGAGCATCATCAGGATGAGGACCGGAGTGAGCAGCGCCCACTCCATCGACGAAGCACCCGCGTCGGAGGAGACGCCGGGTTCCCTGGGCCGCACCGCGGTCAGCCCGTGTTGATGCTGTTGGCCTTGTCCTGGATCTTCTTCTGGATCACCGCCCCGATCGTGATCGCGATCAGCGCGAGGATCGCGGTGATGATCGCCCATTCGATCGCGGACGCACCGCGGCACCGCTCCTCCTCGTCTCGCAATCGCGCCAGCCGGGTGCCGAGCAGGGCGCGCAAGTAGACGACGGCCGGGTCGTTCAGGGGATTGAGCGGACTCATCGTGACACCTCCAGAGTGGTTCGGCGGGGACGGATCGCGGTCATGAGGCGAGCACCCGCATCAGGGCCGGATAGGCGAGGAAGATCAGGAAGCCGGCGCACAGGAACAGCTGCGCGATGAGCATCGACTGGGAGCGCTCGCCCGCCTTGCCCTCCAGGTCCGACAGCTCGCGGCTGCGCATCGACGCGGCGCGGGCGGCGAGGGACTTGCGGATCTGGGCCCCGTCGTCGGACACCAGCGCGAGCGCGCCGGCGAGGTCGCGCAGCTCGGCGATGTCGACCTCCTCGCCCAGCCCGCCGAGCGCCTGCCAGGGCGTCTGGCCGGTGATGCGGGCGTTGGACAGGGCGTCGCGGATGCGGTGCATGGCCCAGCCCTCGCCGACGTTCGAGGCGGTCATCAGCGCCTCGGGGACGCCGCGGCCGCCCGCGAGGTTCATCGAGACCAGGTCGAGGAACGCGCCGACGACATGCCGGAAGTCCTGCCGGCGCGACTGCGCCTCCTGCCGGAGCTGCATGTCGGGGAAGAAGAAGAACAGGGCGGCGAACAGCACGCAGATCCACACCGGGACGGCGACGGACGAGCCGAGCCCGAGCAGCGTGAAGTAGGCGACGATCAGCGGGATGAACAGCAGCGCCGCGGCGGGCAGCAGGAACTTCGTGGCGAGGAACGCCTCCAGCGACCGCTCGGTGATCGCCAGGTCGGCGCGGACCGACCGCAGCCGCCAGCCGCGCGCCTCGCAGACCCGCGCCAGCTCCCGTCCGATCTTCGCCCGCGTCCCGCCGACCCGCTCCAGCGTCGGCGAGGCCGTCCCGGCCCGCTGCTCCTCCAGGTCGCGGCGGCGGGCGGCGTCGAGCGCGGCCATCCGCGCGGCGAGGCCCGGACGCGACGGGAACAGCGCCCGGACGAGCACGTACAGGCCGAAGCCGACGACGGCGCCGGCGATCATCGCGCCGTTCACGTCGCGCCACCGCCCTCGGCGGTCGGGCCCTGCCAGCCCGCGACGGTGCTCGGCACCTCGCCCGGCACGCCGGGCTGGGCGGCCCCGCGCGGCTCGCTGAGGAACCGTCCGGGCATCTCGTACCGCGACAGGCGGCGCAGCCACAGGAACGCGGCGCCGTACAGGGCGACGACGATGCACAGGACGAGCTGCCCGAGCACGTCGTCGTACGGCTCCACGTAGGAGTGGTTGAACACGGCGAGCGCCAGGGCCGTCCCGACGGAGACGGCGACGACGATCCGGACGCTGCGCCGGGTCGCGCGGCGATCGGCCTCCACGCGGCGCCGCATGTCCAGCTCGGCGCGGGCCGAGTTCGCGAGGGCGCCGAGCATGTCGCGCAGCCCGGGGCCGCGCAGCTTGGCGTTCAGGATGAGGGCGGCGATCACCAGGTCGGCGGACGGGTCGTCCAGGTCGTCGGCGAACCGGCGCAGCGCCTCCGGCATCGGGACGCGGGTGTGCAGCCGGTCGACGAGGTTGCGCAGCGGCTGCTGGAGGGCGGGCGCGGCGGCCCGCTGCGAGGCGGGGATGGCCTGCTCCAGCCCGACGGCGCCGGCGATGGTGTCGCGGAGCGACTCCGTCCACGCGGCGAGGGCCTCCAGCCGCGCCATGCCCCTGCGCTCTTCGGCGGCGCCGCCCGCCAGGCCGTTCCAGGCGAGGACGAGCGCGCCGGTGCCGGCGGCGGCGATCGGCCAGCGCGTCACGATCAGCACGACGCTGCCGACGATGACGGCGACGGCGGTACGGGTGGTGAGGGTGCGGATCAGGTCCTCGCGACTGCGGCCGCGGGCGGGGCCGCGGCGCGGCGGCAGCCCGCGCAGCGCGACGATCAGCAGCAGCAGGCCGCCGCCGACCGCGGCGCCGGTGACGACGGCGAGCATCACGTCCGGCGCGAACATCACCCACCACCCCCGCGCCTCACCAGGCACCCCCGGCGGCCGGGTCGTAGCCGTGGTCGACGAGGTCGGCGATGCACGCGATCGGGGCCGCGGGCACGGCGTATCCGGCGGGCCCGAGCGCGAAGATCTCCGAGGACAGCACGCGCCCGTCCACGCCGGTGACCTCCCGGACGCTGGCCACGTAGCGGCGCAGCCGGCCGCCGGAGGCGTACTCGTTGCGCTTCTCGATGAACACGACGAAGTCGATCGCGCCCGCGATCAGCATGTGGGTCGCCTCGACCGGCAGCCGCTCCTCCGACTGGATCGCGTACGTGGCGACGCGGTTGAACACCTCCGCCGAGGAGTTGGCGTGGATCGTCGACAGCGACCCGTCGTTGCCCTGCGTCATCGCGTTCAGCATCGTGACGATCTCGTCGCCGAGCACCTCGCCGACGATCACCCGGGACGGGTTCATCCGCAGCGACCGGCGGACCAGCTCGGCCATCGAGATCGCGCCCTGGCCCTCGGAGTTCGGCAGCCGCTGCTCGAACGCGACGCAGTTCGGGTGCAGCTCGGGGAACGCGTCGAGGCCGAGTTCGAGGGCGCGCTCGACGGTGATCAGCCGCTCGTGCGGCGGGATCTCGTTGGCGACGGCGCGCAGCAGCGTCGTCTTCCCCGCGTTGGTCGCGCCCGCGATCATGATGTTCTTGCGGGCGTGCACCGCGGCGCGGAAGAAGTGCCCGACCTCCTGCGTGATCGTGCCGTTGCCGACCAGGT
Source organism: Actinomadura citrea (assembly GCF_013409045.1). NCBI lineage: Bacteria > Bacillati > Actinomycetota > Actinomycetes > Streptosporangiales > Thermomonosporaceae > Actinomadura > Actinomadura citrea. Next base: position 8,078,313 of record NZ_JACCBT010000001.1, read on the forward strand.
CGGCGAGGAACACCTTGCCGAGGCGGGCGCGGCGGATCGACAGCGCGGGCCGGACGGTCACGTCCATCACCGCCGACAGCCGCGAGCCGTCCGGGAGGCGCAGGTCCAGCTGCGGGTTCGCGGTGTCGAACGGGCGCGAGGACAGCCCGCTGTAGGCGGCGAGGATCTGGATCAGCTCGACCAGTTCCTCGTCGCTCTCGGCGACGGGCTCGCCCATCGCCTCGCGGCCGTCGGCGTAGCCGAGGAACACGCGGTCGCAGCCGTTGATGTCGATGTTCTCGACCTCGGGGTCCTCCAGCAAAGGCTGGAGGCGGCCGACGCCGAACAGGGCCGCGTGCACGCCGGCGGCGAGGGCCTCCTCCTCTTCGGCGTTCGGCGGCCGGCGCCCCGAGGTGATCTCGCCGCGCGCGTACTCCTCCAGCACCTGGCCGATCAGGGCGCGGGCGAACTGGCGCTCGTCCTCGCCGGACATCGGCGGCAGCCCGTTGGCGGCGTCCAGCCTGCGCTGCCGGGCCAGCCGGTCGCCGACCTCCTGGCGGAGACGTTTGACCAGAGCGTGGTCCATCTAGCGCCTCCCCTCCTCGGGCCCGCCGCCCGCGGGCACGTGGGGCGCCTGCTGCGGGGGTGGCTGCGGTCCCGGCGGCGGTGGCTGCTCGGGCCTTCCCGGCGGGGACGGGACGGCCTTCCCCGCGGGCGGCGCCCCCGGGTGCCCGGCAGGGGGCATGGCGGAGGGCGCGGCGGGCAGGCGCCCGGTCAGGTCGGCGGCGACCTCGCGCGCCGACCGGATGAGCAGCGAGCGGTCCAGCCGTCCGCCCCAGCTGCCGGACAGCAGGTCGGCGCCCTTCGGGTCGAGGGCCAGGCCGCCGAGGACGGTGACGTCCGGGGGCGGGGGCCCCTGCGCGGCGTCGGAGGCGCGGCCGCGCACGCCCGCGAGGATCCGGTCGACCTCGGCGATGGAGCCGCGGAAGTCGCGCGGGTCGGCGAGCACCAGCACGCCGACGGGCGGCCCGCCGCGCAGCTCCGCGGTCAGCGCGGCGACGCGCTCGCGCAGGTGGGCGACCTGCTCCAGGGTGGCCCTGGTGAGCAGGACGACGAGGTCGGCCTCGTGCATCAGGTCGACCAGCGGGTTGGCCGCGCCGAGCCGCCCGCAGTCGGCGATCACGTCGACGGGGGCGAGGCCGGCGAACGCCCGGCCGAGCGGCCCCCACAGCCACGTCATCGCCTGCGCCTGCTCGGCGTTGGTGACGCCGACGAGCACGTCGAGGCCGCCGACGAGCCGCTGGCAGTGCTCGGCGACCTGGTCGGGGCGCAGCCCGCGGCGGGCCGTGGCGGCGAGGCTGAGCAGCCCGCGCGAGGGGTTGAGCGTGCCGCCGTCGGCGTCGCCGTCGGGCTGGGCGGAGGGCAGCCGGTAGACCAGGTCGCCGCCCGCCTGGTCGCACTCGGCGACCAGCACGGGACGCGGCCACACGGCGCCGAGCGCGACCGCCGCGGTCGTGACGCCCGGCGCCCCCTTGTCGGCCGCGAGCGCGATGAGTGCCACCGTCAGTTACCGCCGCCCGTGCCTGGGCCCGGGGTGCCGGTTCCGGGGACGGGCTGGACGCCGCCGCCGTCCGGCCCCTCGGGCGCCGCGGGCGGCACCGAGACGTTCGTACCGGGCGGGATCAGCGCGAGCGCGACCGTCCCGGCCGAGGCGGCCTGCGTCACCCGCGCCGCGTCCGTCGGGAGCACGGCGACGTCGACGCTCGTCTGCTCCGAGCGCAGCCGCGTCGGGCCGCCGTCGTCCCCGCCGCCGACGTTCAGCACGACCGCGTCCCGCGCGAGGACGGTCCCGGCGCGCGGCCCGCCGCCCGTCCCGCCGCCGACCGCGAAGAGGGTGACGTGCGCGCCGCGCGAGACGTCGCCGGAGGGCATCTGGCCCGGCTTGAGAGCGAGCCCGACGACGAGCCGGCCGCTGGCGGGCGCGTCGGCCGGGCTGATCATGGAGTTGGTCAGCAGCGCGCCCTTGACCAGCGGGACGGCCGCGAAGTACCGGCTCACCTTCGCCCGCTCGGTCCACTTGAGGTACTGGATGCCGGTGTCGCCGATCTGCACCTCTTCGAGGGCGCTCGCCGGGATCCGCTGCCCGGCCGCGACCGGCTGGGCGATCCGGATCGCCGACACCCGCTCGCCGCTGGCCATCACGAGGTAGGCGCTGGCGAGGGCGCCGCCGAGGATCAGCAGCACCGCGAGCGCGGCGAGCGCCGGTTTGCGCTCGCGCGACGACGCGGGGAGCCGCTGCCCGCCCGAGGTGCCGAGCCCCGACCGTCCGAGTCCCGTCCCACCGGACGAGCCCGCCGTGCCGCCGCCGGAGATGGTCGACTGGTTGGCCTTCATCGCGCTGCCCACGCGCTCCTTCCCGCCCTGACGCGGCCCCGTCCCACCGGAGTCCGCGTCTTCGAGCGATCCATGCTCGCGGGGGTGGAGAGGCCGCGTCAATGGATTCGCGGGAGCCAAGCGCCTCCATATCCGAGCAGACGGCGATGACCTGCGAATTCACGGATCACATGACTACTTACCACCAGTCACATCTGTCACTGACCCCCGCCCGGACGGTCCGGAAGCCCCGCCGGGTCACGGCTCCAGGCCGACGAGGCGTGCGAGCAGGGTCATCGTGTGGTCGAAATAGGCGGCCCGTTCCTCGATCACGTTGTTGTACTGGCCGAACAATTCGAAGCTGACGGTCCCGTACAAAGCGGCCCACGCGGTGAACGCCCGCGCCATGACGTCGTCGGGGACGTCCATGGGGAGCATCGCGCGTGCGCGGGCCATGTCCTCGGCGCTGGCGGGCGGGGGCGGCGGGCAGGGCCCGGCGGGGTCGAGCGCGCCGGCCGCGTGCGCCTCGGAGACGATCCGGGACATCACGACGGTGTCGCGCATGGCGGCGGGGACGGTGTCCTCCGGGGCCTTGTAGCCGGGCACCGGCGACCCGTAGAGCAGCGCGTACTCGTGCGGGTGCGCGAGGGCCCACTCCCGGACGGCCCTGCACACGGCGAGCCAGCGTCCGCCGTGGCGTTCCGCTCCGGCCTTCGCGTCCGCGCGCTCGACGGCCTCGCCGACCGCGTTGTATCCGTCGATGATCAGCGCGGTCAGCAGGTCGTCGCGGCTCGGGAAGTACCGGTAGATCGCCGACGACACCATGCCCATCTCGCGGGCGACCGCGCGCAGCGACAGCCCCGCGGCGCCCTCGGTGGCGAGCTGCCGCCTCGCGATCTCGGTGATCTCCCGGACCAGCTCCGCCCGGACCCGCTCGCGCGCCGTCTGCCCCGCGCCCATGCCCACCTCCTCGGGGACGGTCTCCGGCCGCCCCCTCGCTCTGCCCGTCTCCCCGGAGGCTAGCAGAGCGCCGCGCTCATCCAAGAGCGGCGAGCTATCGCGAGAGCACTGCTCTTGACAACATCGCTCTCTATGGAGAGCATTGCTCTCGTAACGGAGCACTGCATCGCAAGGAGAGCATGATGGGCAAGCACGTGATCGTCGGAGCCGGGCAGGTCGGGACGCACCTCGCCGAACTGCTGACCGGGCGGGGGCTCGACGTGGCCGTCGTGACGCGGTCCGGGTCGGGCCCGGACGGGGTCGAGCGGATCGCGGCGGACGTCGCCGACCGGGAGCGCCTCACCCGGATCGCCAAGGGGGCCGACGCGCTCTACAACTGCGTCAACCCGCAGTACCACCGGTGGGCGCAGGACTGGCCGCCGATGGCCGCGTCCTTCCTCGGGGCCGCCGAGGACACCGGGGCCGTCCTCGTGACGCTGAGCTGCCTGTACGGGTACGGGCCGGTGGACGGGCCGATGACCGAGGACCTGCCCCTCGCCGCGACCGGCACCAAGGGACGGGTGCGGGCGAAGATGTGGAAGGACGCCCTCGCCGCGCACGAGGCGGGCCGCGCCAGGGTCACCGAGCTGCGCGGATCCGACTACTACGGGCCGCGCAGCACCGACCAGGCGTACATCGGCGAGTCGCGGTTCGTGAAGCCGCTGCTGGCGGGCCGGCGCGTCCCGTACTTCAGCGACCCGTCCGTCCCGCACGCGTGGACGTACCTGCCGGACGTCGCGGAGGCCCTCGCCATCGCCGGGACGGACGAGCGCGCCTGGGGACGGCCCTGGCACGTCCCCACCGGCCCGGCGGTGTCCACGGTCGAGGTCGGCGAGCGGCTGTGCGAGATCGCGGGGGCGCCGGCGCCGCGCATCCGCGAGGTGCCCCGCGCGGTCTTCCACGCGGCCGGGTACCTCTCGCCGATGCTCCGGGAGTTGCGGGAGACCCGGTACCAGTTCGACAAGCCCTACATCCTGGACTCTTCGGCGTTCGAGTCGACTTTCGGGATGGCTCCGACGCCGCTGGACGACGCCCTGAAGACGGTCGTGTCGGCTTCCCGGATGGCGGAGGGGGCGGGTAATTAAGCTAGGCCCGGTTGTCCCGAGGACGTCGGAGGGCTCGGATGCGGATCTCGTTCACGGCACTGACCGGTGGAGGCCCCCGCGACGTCGTGCTGAACCTCGACTCCGAGGCCACCGTCGACGGCGTCGCCCAGACGCTCGCCGCCACGCTGGACGGCCGTCCCGCCGTGCCCGCGCCGCGCTTCTCCAAGGACGCGCTGCTGTCCAGGGGCGCGCGCAAGGCCCTCTGGATGGACGGCCGCATGCTGGACCCGCAGGCGCTGGCGGTGAAGGAGCTGCGGGACGGCGCCGTCGTGGCGGTCGAGCGGCGCGGCGCCGCCGCGACCGTGCTGACCGAGCCGACCGGGCTGGTCGAGGTGCGCGTCGTCGGCGGCCCCGCGGCCGGGTCCGTGCACCGGCTGGGGCTCGGCGTCTGCACGATCGGGTCCGGGCACGACGTCGACGTGGTGCTGGACGACCCGTCCGTCCCGGCCCGGTCCCTGCGGCTCACGGTCGAGCGCGCGGCCGTCCAGGTCGAGGCGTCCGCCCTGACGATGCAGGGGGCGGTCGTGCTGGACGGGACGCCTCTCGGCGCGAAGACGGCGTGGCCGATGGGCGCGCTGCTGACGGTGGGGGCCAGCGTGCTGGCCCTCGCGCCGTGCGCCGCCCCCGACACCCATCTGGAGCCGCTGCCCGAGGGCGGCCTCGCGTTCAACCGGCCGCCGCGGCTGAACCGGCCACGGCGGGCGCGGACGCTGGAGGTCCCGAAGCGTCCCGAGCGCAACCCGCGCGAGCGGCTCCGGCTCTTCGGCGCGCTGCTGTTCTCGGCGTTCGGGCTCGCCATGGCGTTCGGGCTCGGCCAGTGGTGGTGGGCGCTGTTCGCGCTGGCCTGGCCGGTGATGACGCTCGGCGAGTGGCTCGGCGACCGGATGCACGGCCGCAAGTCCTACAAGAAGTCGCTGAAGGAGTACCACCGCAAGGCGGGCGAGTTCGACGGCGAGCTGGAGCGGCTGCGGCGCGAGGACGAGGCCGAGCGCCGCGCGCTGCACCCCGACCCCGCCGAGGTCCTGCTCACCGCGACGGGCCCGCGGCGCCGCCTGTGGGAGCGCCGCCGCGACGACCCCGACGTCCTCCACCTGCGGGTGGGCCTCGCCGACCTGCCCGCCCGCATCGAGCTGACCGGGGACACCGAGGCGGCGGGCGGCCCCGGAGACGGGCAGGCGGGGCCCGAGGAGCCGTCCTCCCACGGCGGGAACGGGATCCGGGTCCCGAAGGCCCGGCAGGTCCCGGTGGTGCTGCCCCTCACCGAGCTGGGCGTCATCGGCCTGACCGGGCCCCGGCACGCCTCGCGCGCCCTGGCCCGCTGGCTGGTCGCGCAGGCCGCCGCGCTGCACAGCCCCCGCGACCTGGCCATCGTCGTGCTGTCCGCGGACCAGAACGCCGGGCACGAGTGGAACTGGGTGCGCTGGCTGCCGCACTGCGCGCCGCGCGAGGGCGAGGACTGCGTGGCCCTCGTCGGCACCGACCCCGAGTCGGCGGCGCACCGCGTCACCGAACTGGCGATCCGGGTGACCGAGCGGCGGCGGGCCGCGCAGGCCGAGTCGTCGTTCTTCGGGCAGGGCGCCCGGCCGGCCGACGGCGCCCCGTACAACATCCTGATCGTCCTGGACGGCGCCCGCGCGCTGCGCCGCATCCCCGGGATGCCGATGCTGCTGTCGCGCGGCCCCGAGTACGGGCTCTACGCCGTCTGCGTGGACGACGAGGAGCGGATGCTCCCCGAGGAGTGCCGCGCCGTCGCCGCCTGGGACACGCAGCGGCACTCGACGATGCTGCTCCAGGGGCAGGGCCTGGACGTCCTCGGCCCCGTCCTGGCCGACCAGGTGTCCGCGACCTGGACCGACCGGGTGGCGCGCGCGCTGGCCCCCGTCCGGGACGTCTCCCGCGAGGACGCCGAGGACTCGCTCCCGGCCGAGGTGCGGCTCCTGGACGTCCTCGACATGCCGGAGCCCACGGCCGAGCACGTCCTGCAGTCGTGGAGCAGGACGGGCGGGCGGACGACCCGCGTCCCCGTCGGCCTCGCCTCGGGCGGCCGCTACGAGATCGACCTGCGCGTGGACGGCCCCCACGGCCTCATCGCCGGGACCACGGGCGCGGGCAAGTCGGAACTGCTCCAGACCCTCATCGCCTCGCTCGCCGTGGCGAACCGCCCCGACGAGATGACGTTCGTCCTCATCGACTACAAGGGCGGCGCGGCGTTCAAGGACTGCGCGAACCTCCCCCACACCGTCGGCATGGTCACCGACCTGGACGGCCACGCCACCGAGCGCGCCCTGGAGTCGCTCGCCGCCGAGCTCCGCCGCCGCGAGGAGATCCTGCTCGGCGCGGGCGCCAAGGACATCGACGACTACGACGACCTGCGGCCGGCCGATCCGGGGCTGCCGGCCATGCCGCGGCTCGTCCTCGTCATCGACGAGTTCGCCGCCATGGTCACCGAGCTGCCCGACTTCGTCGCCGGCCTGGTCGACATCGGCCGCCGGGGCCGCTCCCTCGGCGTCCACCTGATCCTCGCCACGCAGCGTCCCGCCGGGGTCGTGACCGCCGACATCCGCGCCAACACCAACCTGCGCATCGCGCTGCGCGTCACCGACCCCGACGAGTCCGCCGACGTCCTGGACTCCCCGGACGCGGCGCAGATCTCCAAGTCCACGCCCGGGCGCTGCTACGTCCGCTCCGGGGTGTCGTCGCCGCAGGCCGTCCAGTCGGCGCGGATCGGGGGCCGCCGCCCCGGCGCCGGAGCCGGGTCCGGCGGTCCGACCGTCCACCCGCTGCCGTGGCAGGGCCTCGGCCGTCCGCTGCCCGCGCCGCGCGAGGCGGCCGACGACGCGGTGCTCGCCACCGACCTCGGCGTGCTCGTCCAGGCGGTCGACGAGGCCGCCCGCCGCGCCGGGATCGCCCGGCAGCCGTCGCCGTGGCTGAGCCCGCTGCCCGAGCGCGTCGCGCTGGCGCCCCGCATCGCCGCGGGCGGCTCCGTCGTGGACGTCCCACCGGTCCCGTTCGGCGTCACGGACCTGCCCGCCGTCCAGTCCCGCGAGGAGCTGACGCTCGACCTCGCGACCGGCGGCCACCTCTACGTCGCCGGGTCCGCGCAGTCGGGCCGCTCCACGGCGCTGCGCACGATCGCGGGATCCCTCGCGGGCGCCTGCTCCCCCTACGACGTGCACGTGTACGCCGTCGACTGCGGCGCGAACGCGCTGCTCCCGCTGGTCTCCCTGCCGCACTGCGGCGCCGTCGTGACCCGTGACCAGCTCGACCGCTGCGAGCGGCTCCTCGCCGCGCTCACCGCCGAGGTCGCCCGCCGCCAGCAGGTGCTCGCCGAGGCGGGGTTCTCCTCGCTCGCCGAGCAGCGCGCCGCCGTCGCCGCCACCGACCGCCTCCCGTGGATGGTCCTGCTCCTCGACCGCTGGGAGGGCTTCCTCGGCGCGTTCGAGCACTACGACTACGGACGCCTCGTGGACCAGGTCGTCCGGCTGCTGCGCGAGGGCGCCGCGGCCGGCCTGCGCGCCGTGTTCACCGGAGACCGCTCCGGTCTCGGCGGCCAGGTCTCCACCGTCTTCGACCGCCGCCTCATCCTGCGCATGGCCGACCCGAACGACTACGGGTACGGCGGCCTGCAGGACAGGCAGATCCCGGCCGAGATGCCGCCCGGCCGCGCCCTGGAGCCCGCCGGGCCCGGCGCGCCGCCCCGCGAGTCGCAGATCGCGCTCCTCGGGGACGACGCGTCCGGCGCGTCCCAGGTCGCGGCCCTCCAGGAGATCGCCCGCGCCTGCGTGTCCCGCTACGGCCGGCTGCCGCGCCGCCGGGGTCCCCTGCACGTGGACGAGCTGCCCGTCCGCGTCACCTACCGGGAGGCGATGTCGCTCGACCCGGAGTTCCTGGCCCCGTCGGCGCTGTGGGCATTGGTCGGCGTCGGCGGCGACACGCTCGCGCCCGTCGGGATCGACCTGCTGGGCGAGGGCCCGGGGTTCGCCGTCGCCGGGCCGCCCCGCTCGGGCCGCTCGACGACGCTGCGGACGATCGTCCAGTCGCTGCTCGACCCCGCGGTCGGCGGCGGGCTCGTGCCGGTCGTCCTGGTCACTCCGCGCCGCTCCCCGCTCCGCCTGCTGTCGGGCCGGCCCGGCGTGCTCGGCGTGCTCACCTCCGACGCCGACGCCGGCGACCTGGAACGCGCGATCGGAGACGAGCACCGCTACACCGTGGTCGTGGACGACGCCGAACTCCTGGACGAGACCGAGCTGGACGAGGCCCTGACCGACGTCCTGCGCACCGCCCGCGACGGGGAGCACGCCGTCGTCATCGGCGGCACCACCGACGATCTGGGCCGCGGCTACCGGGGCTTCCTGTCCGACACCCGGCGCTCCCGGTCGGGCGTCCTGCTGTCGGTGGACTCGCCGGACGACGGCGACCTGTTCGGGCTCCGCCTGCCCCGCAACGCGCCGCTGGGCGGGCCCACCGGGCGCGGCCTGTTCGTCGCCGCGGGCGCCACCACCCGGATCCAGGTGGCGCTTCCGCCTCCGGTCAGCGCCGACTGATCGCCTTCGCCCGGCGTTCCTCGCCGGGCGAGGAAAGCCCGGCAGGGAAACGCCGGGCGAGAAAGGCCGGGCAGAGAAAGAGGCGGGTCCCGGCCTCGGGGGGATGGGCCGGGACCCGCGGTTCGCGGAGGCTCAGCGCGTGGCGGCCTCGATGTTCTGCTGGGACCGGCGGATGTCCTGGCTGCCCTGTTCGAGGGCGACGGCCATCTTGTCGAAGGCGGTCTTGGCCTCGGCCCAGGAGGCGCGGAAGCGGTCGGCCCCGGGGCCCCACCAGGCCGCGCTGCTGCTCACGGTGCGGCCGTTGAGGTCCTTGATGAGGGCGTCGAGGTTGCGGGAGTGCTTGCTGAAGATGCGGGACAGTTCCTCTAGCTCGCCCAGGTTGGCGCCGCGCTTGTCACCCATCGCCCCGGCCCTTTCCTCGCTGATCGTTGGAACGTTTCCGGCCGCTACCGCAGGAATGGCGCCAGCTTACGCCCCACCGATCACATCCAGCCAGCGACCCCCGGTGCATCGCCCGTCGAAACGGTCACATTCCCGCCATCCCGGCCTGTCCGGATGTGGCCAGCGAAGCCATGGTCACATGGCTTGTGACGAGCATCATTACTGTCCGTCAAGGGAGTTTCAGAGCGGTTTCCGGGCCCGAATGGAGGAGCGCGGCGAGAAAGGAGAAAACGGTGCGTCAGCGGCTCTCGCCGAGCGGGTCGTTCACCGGGTGGGCCCCCGGGTCCAGGACGCGTTCGCCGACCATGGTGATCTGCTCGCCGGTGGCGCGGAAGTCGAACCGGCGCCGCACGGACTGGGTGACCTTCCCGCGGCCCCCGCTGCCGTAGCGCATCTCGGTGTGCTCCACCGCCTCCAGCGTGATGCGGTCCCCCGTGCGGACGGCGCGGCCCCCGTCCAGGCGGGTGCGCGCGCCGGTGTAGGCGGGGCCGCCCTCGACGGGGGCGCGGTTGCGGGTCTCCAGCTCCCGGACGGCCTTCTCCTGCGACCGCACCAGCGACGGGGAGATCCGCACGCCGAGCACCTCCGTGGGCGCGGCGCGGGGCTCCCGGCCGCCCTTCTGGACGAGGGCCTGGGACCGGCGCGCCAGGTAGGAGTTCGCGGCGACGGTGAGCTGGCGGGTGACGTAGTCCTCCACCACAGGGGCGTCCCCGCGCACGCCGGACGAGGGCGCCAGCAGGCATGCGGCCAGGGCGACCGCCAGTCCGGCCCGGGGCCACGGGCGCACCATCGGCCTCTCCCGCTGATCAATGGCTGGATGGATCCGAGCCGACATTACACGGCCGGGCCCCGGGAAGAACGCCGGTTCAGTCCGCTTCGCTCTCCAGTGCGGCGACGCGTGAGCGGGCCTGCGCCATCGCCTCGTGGTAGCGCTCCTCCCATTCCGGATCGGCGTCCGGAATGGTGGCGACCGTCTGGCGGCCGATCTCGGCGAGCACGTCCCCGGCGGCGCCGCGGGAGACCCGCCGGACGACGACCGCGGTGACGCCGCCGGTCGACTCGGTGTGCGGCTCCCACCGGGCGCCGCCCTCCAGCCGCGCCCGGCTCCGCGACGACCGGTCGGAGAATCCGTAGAGCAGCAGGACGACCACCACGGCCACCACCGCCAGCGCCGCCAGAACGATCAGGAACCGCACGACCGCCTCCCCTCGGCGTCCACCTCGGGCGCCTACTTGTCCCGCAGGAGCGGTCCGTTCGGGTTGCCGGGCGCGTAGACCGTGATGCCCTGCGGGAGGGCCTTCAGCTCCTCGATCCTCGCGCACGTGGGGCACTTGTTGTAGCCGTCCTGGCGGGCCTTGTTGGCCGAGGCCTCCGCCTTGGCCGTGGCGACCTTCGCCTGGGCCTCGCTGATCTGCGCGAACGCGGCCTGCGCGCGGTCCACCGCGTCCTGCACCTTGGACGGCAGGGTGATGCGCACCAGGTTGAAGTGGATGTTGGTGACGAACCTGCCGCCGAGCGTCTGCTCCAGGTCCGCGGCCAGGCTCGTGTTGATCGCGTTCTGCACCTTGGCGATGTAGCCGTTGTTGCTCTGCGCCTGCTGCCCCGCGGCCTGGACGTTCCTCGGCGCGGAGGAGTTCTGCACGAGGGCGCAGGAGGAGACGAGCTCGGCGCAGCGGAAGCTGTTGATCTGGCTGCGCAGGTCGTTGTCGATCACCGGCCGGACGATCTGGTCGAGGAAGGCCGACCAGCCCTTGTCGCCGTCGTAGACGTTGTAGGTGTCGCCGCCCGCGCTGCGGAACTTGCGGGTGCCGTACTTGTCGTCGAACTGCCTGAGGGCCTGGTGGTCCTGGTTGAGCGTGAAGTACAGCGTCCCCTCGATGCCCATGTTGACGCCGTCCGAGCTCGGGACGGTGACGACGTCAACGCCGGACTCGTCGCCCTTCCCGGCGTCCGAGGTGATCGTGTAGAAGCGCTGCTGGGCCGGGTACTTGTGGACCTGCGAGTAGAGCCCGATCCAGACGCGGCCGGATCCGGGGTCGATGACCTGCCGGATCCTGTTGTTGTCGAAGAACCCGCCGTTGCGGACGACGGCGATCTCGCCGCCGCCGGTGCGCTCGTAGCCGCCGAAGAGCGCGCTCAGCACCGGCCATCCCACGACGACCAGCAGCACGGCGGCGATGATGGCGGTGCGCCTGCTGGGCGCCCTCGCCCCGGAGAGCCGGGTCGCACCGGCCCGCTCCCTGCCGGCGGACGTCTTCTTCTCGGCCACGATGGCTCCTCTCACACCCGCACGGGGGGTTCTGCCGCGGGTTCCCGGATGAGACGGAGCGGAGCCTCGCCGGGATCCCCGCGGGGGTACCGCTTTCTCGTGATTCCTCCCGCTATCCGGGACCTCACCCCCAATAAGGAGGGGCTTACGAAAACCTGGGATCGGGGTTATCTAGACTGCCTGCGAGGTTGAAGGAGGAGACCCACGTGCGCAAAGTCCTGATCGCCAACCGCGGCGAGATCGCGGTCCGTATCGCCCGTGCCTGCCGCGACGCGGGGCTGGCCAGTGTGGCGGTGTACGCCGAGCCCGATCTGGAGGCGCTGCACGTTCGGGTCGCCGACGAGGCGTTCGCCCTGGGCGGGCGGACGGCGGCGGAGAGCTACCTGGACATCGACAAGCTGCTGAAGATCGCCTCGGAGTCGGGCGCGGACGCCGTCCACCCCGGCTACGGGTTCCTCGCGGAGAACGCCGACTTCGCCGCGGCGGTGCAGAACGCGGGGCTGACCTGGATCGGTCCGCCGCCCGCCGCGATCACCGCGCTCGGCGACAAGGTGCAGGCCCGGCACATCGCGCAGCGGGTCGGCGCGCCGCTGGTCGCCGGCACCGCCGACCCGGTCTCGGGCGCGGACGAGGTCGTCGCGTTCGCGCGCGAGCACGGCCTGCCCATCGCGATCAAGGCCGCGTTCGGCGGCGGCGGGCGCGGCCTGAAGGTCGCCCGGACGCTGGAGGAGGTGCCCGAGCTGTACGAGTCGGCCGTCCGCGAGGCCGTGGGCGCCTTCGGGCGCGGCGAGTGCTTCGTCGAGCGGTACCTCGACAAGCCCCGGCACGTCGAGACGCAGTGCCTGGCCGACAAGCACGGCAACGTGGTCGTGGTCTCCACCCGCGACTGCTCGCTCCAGCGGCGCCACCAGAAGCTCGTCGAGGAGGCGCCGGCGCCGTACCTGTCGCAGGAGCAGCTGGAGCTGCTGTACTCCTCGTCCAAGGCGATCCTGAAGGAGGCCGGCTACGTCGGCGCCGGGACGTGCGAGTTCCTCGTCGGCCAGGACGGGACGATCTCGTTCCTGGAGGTCAACACGCGCCTCCAGGTCGAGCACCCCGTCACCGAGGAGGTCGCCGGGGTCGACCTCGTCCGCGAGATGTTCCGCGTCGCCGACGGCGAGGAGATCGGCTACGGCGACCCGGAGCTGCGCGGCCACTCGATCGAGTTCCGGCTGAACGCCGAGGACGCCGGTCGCGGGTTCCTGCCCGCCGTCGGCACCCTGACCGCCTGGCATCCCCCGACGGGCCCCGGCGTCCGCCTGGACGCCGGCTACGAGGCCGGGCAGACCGTCCCGCAGGAGTTCGACTCGCTCATCGCCAAGCTGATCGTGACGGGCGCGACGCGGCGGCAGGCGGTCGAGCGGTCCCGCCGCGCCCTCGCCGAGTTCGTCATCGACGGCATGCCGACCGTCCTGCCCTTCCACCGGGCGGTGCTGGACGACGCGGCGTTCGTGCCGGCCGACGACGAGACCCCGTTCAGCGTCCACACCCGGTGGATCGAGACGGAGTTCGACAACCAGATCCCTCCCCACGAGGCTCCCCCCGCGGGCGAGGAGGACGAGGGCGAGCGCGAGCGCGTCACCGTCGAGGTCGGCGGCCGCCGCATCGAGGTCGTCCTGCCCGCCGGATTCGGCGCCTCCGCCGCCCCCGTCGCTGGCAAGGCGGGGCCCGCCAAGCGGCGCGGCGCCAAGAAGGGCGGCGGAGCGCAGGCGTCCGGCGACTCCCTGGTCAGCCCGATGCAGGGCACCATCGTCAAGCTCCTCGTTGAGGAGGGCGCGACCGTGGCGGCCGGCGACACCATCGTGGTCCTGGAGGCCATGAAGATGGAGCAGCCGCTCACCGCGCACAAGGCGGGCACGCTCACCGGCCTGTCCGCCGAGGTGGGCCAGACCGTCTCCGCGGGCGCCGTGATCTGCGAGATCAAGGACTCCTGACCGCGGCCGCCGAGCCGCACCCCCGTCCGGGGCCCTGAGACACGGGTCCTGGGCGGGGATGGGGGGCGGTCCCCATACGGGCGTGCGCAAATCCGTCCGGCGAAGGACGTATCGGCGCGTTCACGTGGGCAGACTGTACATATGAGCACCGAGAACCGGGCCGTCCGGGCGGCTCGCGGGGGCGCCGCCGCAGCGATCATCGCCGTCGTCGCCGCCCCGGCGTTCGCCCTGGCCGCCCCGGCGGGCGCCGCCGCGTCGCAGGCCACCGAACCGAAGACCGCGACGACGTCGGGAACCGCGGGAGCACAGACGACCGGGACGCCGGCCGCGGCCGTGCGGGCGGCGGTCCCGCGGGCGGCGGCCGACGACACCGTCGGCCAGATCGCCAAGGGTCTGATCGACTCGCGGCTGTACGTGACCAGCGGTGCCGGGAACCCGCTGTCCCAGGCCGACCGGAACGAGATCGAGACGTCCCTGGGCGGCGACAGCGACGCCGACATCCGCGCCGTCGTCGTCCGCAACGACGTCACGGGTACCGAGGTCCGGCAACTGCTCCCGGCCGTCGCCGAGCGCGTCGGCAAGGGCGGGACCTACGTCGCGATCACCGCCGACGGCGCCCGGATGGGCGCGGTCTCCAAGAAGCTGGACCGCGCGGAGATCAACCAGATGGTCACCCGCACGGAGGGCGCGCCGCTGAAGCAGCGGCTGATCCAGTTCGGCGGGCTCGCCGAGAAGAAGGTCGACAGCGACTCCCGGTCCAGCGCGACGGTCGGCTACGTGCTGCTCGGCGTGCTCGTGCTCGTGGTGGCGGCCATCACGGGCGTCATGCTCAACGCCCGGAAGAAGCGCCGGGAGCGCGCGGCCCGCGAGATGGCCGACCTCAAGGCCGGCGTGCAGGAGGACGTGACGCTCCTCGGCGAGGACATCGCCCGCCTCGACCTGAACGTCATGGACAGCGGCCTGGATCCCGACACCCGCGCCGACTACGAGCAGGCGATGAACTCCTACGACCGGGCCAAGTCAGCGACCGGGCGCGCCGTCCGGCCCCAGGACATGCAGGAGGTCGCGACGGCGCTGGAGGACGGCCGCTACCACATGACCGCGACGCGCGCCCGGCTCGCCGGGGACCCGGTGCCCGAGCGGCGCGCGCCCTGCTTCTTCAACCCGCAGCACGGGCCGTCCGTCCAGGACGTGACCTGGGCGCCGCCCGGCGGGGTCGCCCGCTCCGTCCCGGCGTGCGCGGCCGACGCGGAGGCCGTCCTGCACGGGAACGACCCGGACGTCCGCATGGTCCCGATGGGCGGGGGACGGCAGCCGTACTGGAACGCGGGTCCCGCGTACGCGCCCTACGCCGGCGGCTACTACTACGGCTACGGCGGGGTCGACCTGCTCAGCGGCCTGCTGATCGGCACCGCGCTCGGCTCGATGTGGGGCGGCGGCTTCGGCGGAGGCTTCGGCGGAGGCGACTTCGGAGGGGGTGACGGCGACATCGGCGGCGGCTGGGACTTCGGCGGGGGCGACTTCGGGGGCGGCGGCGGAGGCGGCGACTTCGGCGGCTTCTGAGGGGCGTGCCCGTGAGCAGGACACCCGTGTCCGCGCTTTTCTGGCGCATCCTCGGCATCAACGGCCTGATCTTCGTGGTCGGCACCCTCGTGCTGGCGGTGGGACCCGTCACCGTGTCGACGCCGATCCTGCTGGGCGAGTTCCTCGTGCTGCTGGGCGGCCTGGCGGTCATGGTCGCGGCGAACGCCCTCCTGCTGCGCGCCGGCCTGGCGCCGCTGGAGGGGCTCACCGCGCTGATGGCGCGCATGGACTCGCTGCGCTCCGGCGACCGGCTGCCGGCCGGCGGCAACGGCGACCTGTTCCACGTCGTCGAGCAGTTCAACGCGATGCTCGACCGGCTGGAGGCCGACCGCAGCACCAGCACCGCCCTCGTGCTGGACGCGCAGGAGGCGGAGCGCCGCCGCATCGCCCAGGAGCTGCACGACGAGATCGGCCAGACCCTCACCGTGGTGCTGCTGGAGTTGAAGTCGGTGGTGGACCGGGCGCCGGAGGAGGTCGCGGAAGAGCTGCGGGACGTCCAGGAGGCCGTCCGGTCCAGCCTGGACGAGGTGCGCCGCGTCGCCCGCCGGCTGCGCCCCGGCGTCCTGGACGACCTGGGGCTGACCAGCGCGCTCACCGCCCTCGCCACGGACTTCTCCGGGACGGGCGGCCCGCGCGTGACCCGCCGCGTCCAGCCCGGGCCTGAGGGGCTCGGCGCGGACGCCGAACTGGTGATCTACCGGATCGCGCAGGAGAGCCTGACGAACGTGTGGCGGCACTCGGGCGCGCGGAACGCCGAGCTGTCGCTCACCGAGGACGAGGAGGGGCGCGTCGTCCTGCGGGTGGCCGACGACGGGACCGGCCCGCCGGACAGGGTGGGCTCCGGCATCCACGGGATGCGGGAGCGCGCGATGCTCATCGGCGCGCAACTGACGATCGGCCCGGCGGACGGCGGCGGCACCGAGGTGAGACTGGTCGTCCCGCCGAGCGGCGCCCGCCGGGCCTGACCCCGCCCCTCAGGGTTCGACGAGCCCGACGCGGATCGCGTACTTCGTCAGCTCCAGCCGGTCGCGCATCCCGAGTTTGCCGAGGATGTTGGCGCGGTGCCGGTCCACGGTCTTGACGCTGATCGTGAGGGTCTCGGCGATCCGCTTGGAGGAGTAGCCCTCCGCTACCAGCTTGATGATCTCCTCCTCGCGCGGCGTCAGGATGCCGGCCTGCCCCTCCCCGCGCCGGTCCCGGTCGAGGTACTCGCGGATCAGCGCGGTCACGGCCGCCGGGTACAGGAACGGCTCGCCGCGCATCGCGGCGCGGACGGCGTGCAGCAGGTCGCGGTCGGCGACGGACTTCAGCACGTACCCGGACGCGCCCGCCTTCAGCGCCTCGAACAGGTACTGCTCGTTGTCGTACATCGACAGGATCAGCGTCCGCACGTCGGGGAAGCGGCGGGAGATCTCCCGCGCGGCCTGCAGCCCCGTCATGCGCGGCATCGCGATGTCGAGGATCGCCAGGTCGACGCCGCCCGCGGCGAGCGCGTCGAGCACCTCCGCCCCGTCGGCGGCCTCCGCCACCACGGTCAGGTCGGGCTCGGCGTCCAGGATCAGGCGCAGCCCCCGGCGCACCAGCGCGTGATCGTCGGCGAGCAGGATCCGGGTGGCCGACTCCCGGGTGTGCACGAAGCCTCCCGCGTGCACCCGATCACCGCCTCCCCGTGCGCACCGATCGCCCGCGGTCTCGCCCTCATCCTAGGCGCGCCGCCCGGGAGGGCCCGGCCGCCGCCTGCGAATACATGATCCGCACCCCCCGATATGGGTGACGCGCCCGATGGGGACGCGGGCCTCCGCCGAAAAGACTGGAAGCCGCAGGACGAAAGGGGTGGACGCATGGCACGGCGTACGGGCGGTGGGCACCGTCCCCCGCCCATGGCACCGCGGAGGCCGTCCCGTGACGGGTCCGCCCCCGGCGCCAGAAGGAGGACCTTATCCACCCGGAGGACCAGGCTTTCCGGAAGCCGAAAGGACACCATGCAAGCGCGGGACATCGCCGTACAGGTGCCCACCGTGACCCTGGGCGACTCGATCGCCCACGCGATCCAGGTCATGGCGCTCGGGCGGCTGCCCGGTCTGATCGTCATCGACGAGGCGCAGCGCCCCCGGGTCGTCCTGCCGGGCACGCAGGTGCTGCGGCTGGCGGTCCCCGTCGCCTACCAGGAGGATCCGGCGCTGACGCGGACGGTGGACGAGGCGCACGCCGACGTCTTCTGGCACGAGATCCGCGACCTCACGGTCGGCGACTGCCTCGCAACGCCCACTCCCCGCCCGGTGCTCGTCAGGACGTCCGCGACGCTGCTGGAGCTCGCCACCCTGATGGCGCGGCAGCGCAGCCCCCTCGTCGCCGTGGTGGACGAGGCGGGCCTGCTGGCCGGCGCGGTCACGCTCGACCGGCTGCTGTCGGCGCTGGCGCTGACCAGGCCCGGCGACTGAGGGACGGCTCCCCCGCCGGCGCCCGGCGAGAGGGCGCGTGGTGACCGCGGTCGCGGCGCTCGCCGTCTTCGTGGTCGCGTTCTTCTTCATCGCGACCGAGAAGGCCGACAAGGTCAAGGTCGTCCTCGTCGCCGCCGGCGTGATGACGGTGCTCGGGCTCGCCCCCGGCGCCGAGGTCTTCTTCTCCGAGCACGACGGGATCGACTGGAACGTCATCTTCCTGCTGCTCGGGATGATGATCATCGTGGGGATCGTCAAGGGCACCGGGCTGTTCGACTACCTGGCGATCTGGGCGGCCAAGCGCTCCAGGGGAAGGCCGTACCGGCTGCTGGTGATGCTGATGCTCATCACCGCGATCGCCTCGCCGTTCCTGGACAACGTCACCACGATCATGCTGGTGGCGCCGGTGACGGTCGTCGTCTGCAACCGGCTGCGCGTCCCGGCCCACCCCTACCTCATCGCCGAGGTGCTGGCGTCCAACATCGGCGGCGCCGCGACCCTGATCGGGGACCCGCCGAACATCATCATCGCCAGCCGGGCGGGGCTGACGTTCAACGACTTCCTCGTCCACATGGCGCCGATCGTGGTGGTCGTGTTCATCGCGTTCGTGCTGCTGGCCCGGGTGCTGTTCCGCTCCTCCTTCCGGTACGACGAGCGGTACGCGGCCGAGGTGATGTCGCTGGACGAGCGCAGGGCGATCACCGATCCGGCGCTGCTCACCCGGTGCCTGGCCGTGCTCGGCCTCGTCATCGTCGGGTTCTCGCTGCACTCGGTCCTGCACGTCGAGCCGTCCGTCGTCGCGCTCGTCGGCGCGGGCGTGATGCTGCTGGTGTCGCGCGTCCAGGTCCCGGACGTCCTCGAAGAGGTGGAGTGGCCCGTCCTGGTCTTCTTCATGGGGCTGTTCGTGATGGTGTCCGCCCTCGGGCACACCGGCGTCATCGAGAGGATCGGAACCTGGTCGGCGGACGCGGTCGGCGACGACTACTTCGCCGCCGCCACCGCCCTGCTGTTCGGGTCGGCCGTGCTCGGCGCGTTCTTCGACAACATCCCCTACGCGGCGACGATGGCGCCGATCGTGGAGGGGATGGCCGCGGGCGCGCCCGACCCCACGACCGCGCAGGCGCTGTGGTGGTCGTTCGCGCTGGGCGCGGACTTCGGCGGCAACGGGACGGCCGTCGCCGCGAGCGCCAACGTGGTCGCGATCGGCATCGCCGCCAAGACCGGCAACCCGATCAGCTTCTGGCAGTTCACCCGGTACGGGATCATCGTGACGGTGCTGAGCACGCTGATGGCGTGGGTCTACGTGGCCCTGCGCTACTTCTAGCCGGAACTCCGAGCGGCCCGGCCGGGCACGCCGCTAGTAGGCGTGCTCGGCCATCAGCCGGCGGGACGCCTCGGTGATGCTGCCCGACAGCGACGGGTAGACCGCGAACGTGTGCGCCACCTGGTCGACGGTGAGGTGCTGCTGGACGGCGATCGACACGCCGAGGATCAGTTCGCTCGCCCGCGGCGCCACGATCACGCCGCCGAGCACGATCCCCGTGGACGGGCGGCAGAACAGCTTCACGAAACCATCCTCGAAGCCCTGCATCTTGGCGCGCGCGTTGGTGAACAGGGGCAGCATGACCGTCCGGGCGTTGACGTCCCCGGAATCGACCATGTGCTGCGTCACGCCGACCGACGCGACCTCGGGATCGGTGAAGATGTTGGAGGAGACCCAGCCGAGCTTCAGCGGCTGCACGGCCTCGCCCAGCGCGTGCCACATCGCGATGCGCCCCTGCATGCCGGCGACGGACGCGAGCATGAGCACGCCCGTGCAGTCGCCGGAGGCGTAGATGTGCGGCACTGACGTCCGCGACACCTTGTCGACCTCGACGAAGCCGCGCGCGTCGCACCGCACGCCGACCTCCTCCAGGCCGATGCCCCGGGTGTTCGGGACCATGCCCACGGTCATCAGGCAGTGCGTGCCCTCGACCTTCGTCCCGTCCTCCAGCGTGACGATCACGCCGTCGCCCGAACGCTCCACGGCGGCCGCCCGCGACCGCGACATGACGTTCATGCCGCGCCGCAGGAACACGTCCTGCAGGACGGCCGCGGCGTCGGCGTCCTCGGTCGGCAGGATCCGGTCCCGCGACGAGACCAGCGTCACCTTCGAGCCGAGCGACAGGTACGCCCCCGCGAGCTCGGCGCCCGTCACGCCGGAGCCGACCACGATCAGCTCCTCGGGCAGCTCCGGCAGGTCGTAGAGCTGGCGCCAGTTCAGGATGCGCTCGCCGTCGGGCTCCGCGCCGGGCAGCACGCGCGGCGTCGCGCCGGTCGCGAGGAGCACGATGTCGGCGGGGATGCGGCGCTCGCCCACGGCCACGACGTGCGGCTCGACCAGCCGCGCCTCACCGCGGACGATCTTCACATCCTCGTAGGCGAGCCGTTCCGCGACGTCGAACGACTGGGCCCGTGCGAGGTCCTTCACGCGCTTGTTGACGGTGGCCATGTCGGCCTCGAGGGCGCCGACGATCCCGTCCGGGCCGCCGTTGAAGCGCAGCCCGAGGCCGGCGGACTCCGACATGACCGCGATGCGGGTCGAGGTGGCGATGAGCGTCTTGGAGGGCACGCAGTCGGTGAGCACGCACGCGCCGCCCGGACCGTCCCGTTCGACGACGGTCACGTCTGCGCCGAGCTGCGCCGCGACGAGCGCGGCCTCGTAACCGCCCGGGCCTCCTCCGATGATCACGATGCGGGTCACATCTTCCATTGTTTCCTACTCACGGCAGTGAAAAGTCCCGCTCCGGACCCTTTCTTCCTGCACCAACCCCGGAGAGACCCATCCACCGGTGTGGCGCTTACCATCACAGCGCCCAACCGCCACGCCCCGCCTCCTGGACGGCGCGTCCCCTGTGGGGGGCGTCCCCCACACCCCCGAGCCCCACTTGGCGCGTCCCCTGTGGGGGGCGTCCCCCACACCCCCGAGCCCCACTTGGCGCGTCCCCTGTGGGGGGCGTCCCCCACACCCCCGAGCCCCACTTGGCGCGTCCCCTGTGGGGGGCGTCCCCCACACCCCCGAGCCCCACTTGGCGTAGCCTTCCCACGTGGCTCTGTACGCGGCGTACGCCTCCAACATGGACCCCGAGCAGATGTCCGGCCGGGCTCCCCACTCGCCCATGCGCGGCACCGGCTGGCTCGCCGGATGGCGCCTGACCTTCGGGGGGCAGGACAAGGGCTGGGACGGGGCACTCGCGACGGTCGTCGAGGACGACTCCGAGCAGGTCTTCGTCGTCATCTACGACGTGCCCGCCTGGGACGAGAAGGAGCTCGACGCCTGGGAGGGGGCCGCGCTCAACGTCTACCGCAAGTTCAGGGTGCGGGTGCAGACGCTCGACGGCGACGCGCTGTGCTGGATGTACGTCCTGGACGACTACGAGGGCGGGCTGCCGTCCGCGCGCTATCTCGGCATCCTCGCCGACGCCGCCGAGAAGGCGGGCGCGCCCGACGACTACGTCAAGGACCTGCGCACACGGCCCTGCAAGTCGCTGGGCGACTGATCTGCGGGCGGCGCGGCGACACGGCGGTAGTGTCGGCGATGTGAGCAACGACGCTTCTGCACTGGCCCGGGACGCGGCGGACGAGCTGCGTTCCCGCACGTCCATCGACTCCTTCGACGTCGCCCTCGTCATGGGGTCCGGCTGGGTTCCGGCGGCCGACCGGCTGGGCGAGCCCGTCGCCGAGCTGACGGTGACCGAGCTGCCCGGGTTCGCGCCGCCGGCCGTGGAGGGACACGCCGGGCGGATCCGGGTCGTGGAGATCGGCGGGCGCAACGCGCTGGTGTTCCTCGGCCGCACGCACCTGTACGAGGGGCGCGGCGTCGAGGCCGTCGTGCACGGCGTCAGGACCGCGCTCGCCGCGGGCGTCAAGACGATGGTGCTCACGAACGCGGCGGGCGGGCTGCGGCCCGAGCACCAGCGGGTGGGCGACCCGGTGCTGATCTCCGACCACCTGAACCTGTCCGGCGCGAACCCGCTGACCGGCGCGACGTTCCTGGACCTGACCGAGGCCTACTCGGGACGCCTGCGGGCCCTGGCCAAGGAGGCCGACCCGAGCCTGTCGGAGGGCGTCTACGCGGCGTTCCGCGGCCCGACCTACGAGACCCCCGCCGAGATCCGCATGCTGCGCACGCTGGGCGCCGACATGATCGGCATGTCGACCGTGCTGGAGACGATCGCGGCCCGCCAGGGCGGCGCGGAGGTGCTCGGCATCTCCCTGGTCACCAACATCGCGGCGGGACTGTCGGACGAGCCGCTCGACCACGAGGAGGTCCTCGCGGCGGGACGCGCGTCCGCCGGCCGCATGGGCGCGCTGCTGGCCACCGTCCTGGCGAAGCTGTGAGCGACCTGCGCGCGCGGGCCGAGGAGTGGCTCGGGCAGGACCCCGACCCGCGGACGCGCGCCGAACTGCAGGCGATCCTCGACGCGGACGACGGGGCGGCCCTCGCCGACCGGTTCGGGGCGCGGCTGGAGTTCGGGACGGCCGGGCTGCGCGGCGAGCTCGGCGCCGGGCCGAACCGGATGAACCGGGTGACGGTCATGCGCGCCGCCGCCGGTCTGGCCGCCCGGCTGCCCGCCGGCGGCCGGGTGATCATCGGGTTCGACGCGCGGCACGGCTCCCGGCGGTTCGCCGACGACACCGCGGCCGTGCTGAGCGGGGCGGGGCTGCGTCCCGAGGTGTTCGCCGACCCCGTCCCGACGCCCGTCCTGGCGCACTTCACCCGGGCGTTCGCCGACATCGTGGCGGGCGTCATGGTCACGGCCAGCCACAACCCGCCGCGCGACAACGGCTACAAGGTGTACTGGGCGGACGGGGCGCAGATCGTCCCGCCGACGGACGCGGAGATCTCCGCCGCGATCGACGCCGTCGGCCGCGTGGACGAGCTGCCCCTCGGCGAGGGCTGGCCCGTCCATGAGGGCGCCGACCTGTACCTGGACGCGGTGTCGTCCCTGCGCCTCGGCGGCGACCGCGACGTCTCGATCGTCTACACGCCCCTGCACGGCGTGGGCAGGGACGTCCTGCTCACCGCGTTCGAGCGCGCCGGGTTCCCCGCGCCGACCGTCGTGCCCGAGCAGGCCGAGCCCGACCCGGACTTCCCGACCGTGGACTTCCCGAACCCGGAGGAGCCTGGCGCGCTCGACCTGGCGCTCGGCCTCGCCGAGGCCCGCGGCGCCGACCTGGTGATCGCGAACGACCCGGACGCGGACCGCTGCGCCGTCGCCGTCCCGGGCCCGTCCGGGTGGCGGACCCTCACCGGGGACGAGGTCGGCGGGCTGCTGGCCGAGCACGTCCTGCGGCACACCACGGGCGGCGACCGCCTCGTCGCGACGACGATCGTGTCGTCGTCGCTGCTGCGCTCGATCGCCGCCGCGCACCGCGTCCGGTTCGCCGAGACGCTCACCGGCTTCAAGTGGATTATGAAGGCGGGCGGGGCCCAGAGTAGTTCCGGGGGGCGTGGGGGGTCGTCCCCCCACAGCGAACCAGGTAGTTCTGGGGGGCGTGGGGGGTCGTCCCCCCACAGCAGTCCCGTCCGGCTGGTGTTCGGCTATGAGGAGGCGCTCGGTTACAGCGTCGGCGACGATCGGGGCGTGCTCGTCAACGACAAGGACGGCATCGGCGCCGCGCTCGCCGTCGCCGCGCTCGCGGCCGACGCCAAGCGCGACGGCCGCACGCTGCTCGACCTGCTGGACGCGCAGGCCCGCCGGTACGGGCTGCACGCCACGTCCCAGCTGTCGATCAGGGTGAGCGACCTCTCACTGATCACCGCGGCGATGGCGCGGCTGCGCGCCGAGCCGCCGCGCGAGCTGGGCGGGCGGCGCGTCGAGTCGTTCGACGACCTCGCCCGGCCGGCCGGGGACCTGCCGCCCACCGACGGGCTGCGGTTCCGCCTGGCCGGAGGGTCGCGGGTGGTCGTGCGCCCCTCGGGGACGGAGCCGAAGCTGAAGTGCTACCTGGAGGTCGTCCTTCCGGTGGACGGGGACGTCGCCGCGGTCCGCGCGCGCGCCGCCGCCGACCTGGAGTCCCTCCGCGCGGACGTTTCCGCGGCCCTCGGCTGACCGGCGGCCCCCTCAGCCGGCCGCGCCCACGATCAGCAGGACGACGACCACCGCCAGCGGGACGGCCAGCGATGCCACCGCGGGAACGGACCAGCGGACCGTCCCCCTGGCGGCCCCCTCCTCCGACTCGGCCCTGGCCTTGGCCGCCTTGTCGGGCGCTCCCGACCGGGCCTTGGGGCGCTGACGTTCCCTCATCTCGTTCAGCTGCTGCGCCGCGTAACCGGTCGGAGTCCGTCCCCGCAGGTCGAAGCCCTGGCCCTGGTCCTTGCCCTTGCGGGCCTCCTTCTCGGCACGGGCCTCCGCCTTGGCCTGCGCCCGGGGCGAGGTCTGCAGCACCCACGCCCGGGTCTCCAGGTCCGTCCCGTCCGGGCCGGCGAACACCACCGTCAGCGCGTTCCTGCCCTCGATCCGGCGGACCGCGCCCCACGGCGCCCGGACGTCGCGCAGCGGGTTGCGGATCGTCACCCCGGCCTCGTCGCCGGCGATCTGCGGCCGCATCCCGACCGTGTAGGCGATCCCGCAGCCGAGCAGCAGCAGGAACGCGATCGTCACCGTCGTCAGCGAGTAGTCGGGGTCACCGGTGATGCCGACGAACAGGTCGATGAGGTTGAGGGCGGCGAACACCAGCCACGCGTACGCGGCGACGCGCCCGCCGGTGGAGCGAATGGTCATGGCTCGATCATGCCAGGGGCCGGGCGCCGCTCCACTTGAGCTGCGCGAAACCGGGTTTGATCACCCCGTTGATCAGTTCGAGCCGCTGGTTGAAGGGCGCGAACGCCGACTTCATCGCGTTCACCGTGAACCACTGCAGGTCGTCCCATCCGTAGCCGAACGCGTCGGCGAGCTTGGCGAACTCCTCCGACAGCGTCGTGCCGCTCATCAGCCGGTTGTCGGTGTTGACGGTGACGCGGAAGCTCAGCCGCCGCAGCAGCCCGATCGGGTGCTCGGCGATCGACTTCGCCGCGCCCGTCTGGATGTTGGAGGTCGGGCACATCTCCAGCGGGATCCGCTTGTCCCGCACGTAGTCCGCGAGCCGGCCGAGCCGCGCCTCGCCGCCCTCCACCTCGATGTCGTCGATGATCCGCACGCCGTGCCCGAGCCGGTCGGCGCCGCACCACTGGATGGCCTGCCAGATCGACGGCAGCCCGAACCCCTCGCCCGCGTGGATCGTGAAATGCGCGTTCTCGCGCTGGAGGTACTCGAACGCGTCCAGGTGCCGGGTCGGCGGGTACCCGGCCTCGGCGCCCGCGATGTCGAACCCGACGACGCCCGCGTCCCGGTACCGGACGGCCAGCTCCGCGATCTCCATGCTGCGCGCCTGGTGCCGCATCGCGGTGACGAGCGTCCCGACGCGGATGCCGAAGTCCTCGCGGCCGCGCGCGAAGCCGTCCAGGACGGCCTCGACGACCTGCTCCAGCGACAGCCCGTCCCGCAGGTGCTGCTCGGGCGCGTACCGGACCTCCGCGTAGACGATCCCGTCGTTCGCGAGGTCCTCGGCGCACTCGTAGGCCACCCGGGTGAGCGCCTCGACGGTCTGCATCACCCCGACCGTGTGGGAGAACGTCTCCAGGTACCGTTCGAGCGATCCAGAGTTGGACGCCTCCTCGAACCATGTCCGCAGGGCGTCCGCGTCGGTGGTGGGCAGGTCCCCGTACCCGGTATCCCGCGCCAGGTCCACGATGGTGGCGGGCCGCACGCCGCCGTCCAGGTGGTCGTGCAGCAGCACCTTCGGCGCGCGGCGGATGTCCTCAAGAGTAGGCCGATCGTTCATTCCCCGAACCTACCCGCCCCGGGGCTCCCCGGGCGTCGTCATTTCCCGCCGACCGACCGCCTCCCGGCGGCCCTCGACCAGGGGACCTGCCGCGTCCGTCACGCCCGGAGGCGGTCGAGGAACGCCGCGACGAGCGGCGCGATCTCGCGGAGGTGGGTTTCGAGGGCGAAGTGGCCGGTGTCGAACAGGTGGAGTTCGGCGTCCGGGACGTCCCGCAGGTAGGCGCGCGCGCCGGGTGCGGGGAAGAACGGGTCTCCGGCGCCCCAGACGATGAGGGTCGGCGGGACGTGTTCGCGCAGCCAGGCCTGCCAGCGGTCGTAGCGCGCGACGTTGGACTTGTAGTCGAAGGCCAGCGCGACCTGCGCCTCCCTGCGTCCCGGCAGGTCGAGGAAATGCTGGTCGAGGGTCCACCCGTCCGGGGCGATCGATTCGGGGCGGGCGACACCCGCCTCGTACTGGCCGCGGGTGCCGTCCAGGGTCAGCAGGCCGCGGACGGTCTCCTGCGCCCCCGGCTCCTCGGGGCGCAGGGCGATGAACTCGCGGGCGCCGTCCGAGAGGCCCTCGTCGTAGGCGTTTCCGTTCTGGACGACCAGGCCCGCGATCCGCTCGGGGCACCGCTCGGCAAGCCGGAAGCCGATCGGTGCCCCGAAGTCGAACACGTACATGGCGAAACGGGTGAGCCCGAGCCGCTCGACGAAGCCCTCGACGACGTCGGCGAGCCCGTCGAAGTCGTAGACGAAGTCGTCCGGCGCCCGCGTGTGGCCGAAGCCGGGGTAGTCGGGGGCGATCAGCCGGTGGCGGGCGCCGAGGACGTCGATGAGCCGGCGGAACTGGTACGACGCGGACGGGAAACCGTGCAGCAGCAGCAGGACGGGCGCGTCCTGCTGCTCCGGGAGGGACTCGCGGTAGAAGACGCGGACGCCGTCGACGTCGACGCTGCGGTGGACGGTACGCGCGATCGAGAGCATCACTAACGCCTTCCATAGCTATTGATGCATTAGGTATAGCGATCGCGCACCTAACGGGTCAACTCTTCGATGTACCGTTAGGTCATGGACGATCCGAGCCCGCTGATCGGTGAGCCGCCGGCCCTGGACCTGGTCAACACGCGCCCCGCGGGCGCCGACCTGCTGTCCGCGCCGGACGACCTGCGTGTCTGGCTGCGCCTCCAGGCCGACCGGTTCGACGAGGCGGGGGCGTTCGCCGCCACGGGCGTGACGGCCGAGTCGCTGGCCGCCGTCCGGCGAGTTCGCGAGCACACGGCTCGCGCCCTCGACCGCGTCCGCCGCGGCGAGCCGCCGTCGGCCGACGACCTGGAGGCCCTCGGCCGGGCCCAGCTCGCCGCCCCCGCCGTCACCGGGCTGACCTGGAACGGCCGGGCCCTGCTCGCGGCCCGCCGCCGCACCGGCCCGCCCGGCCTGCGGCCGGCGGCGTGGCTGGCCGAGGCCGCCGCCGGACTCCTCTCCGACCCGGCGGTCACCACGGTCCGGGAATGCGAGGCCGACGACTGCGTGATGCTCTTCCTGCCGGCCCACCCCCGCCGCCGGTGGTGCTCGGCGGCCCGTTGCGGCAACCGCGTCCGCGTCGCGCGCCACTACCGGCGCCACCGGACCGCCGAGCCCGGCTCGGCGTCCTCCTGACGTGCCGAGGCGGGGGCACGCGACGGCGCCCCCGCCTCACGCACCGAACGCTCAGTGCTTGGCCTTGGCGTACTCGCCCATGCCTCCGGCGAAGTCGAACACGACGCAGGGCTCGTCACCGACGACCCAGGCGTCGTGGCCGGGCGTGGCGACGAACACGTCACCGGGACCGACCTCCTGCTCGGCGCCGTCCCGCATGCGGATGTGCATCCGGCCCGAGACGACGTAGCCGTTGTGGTGGACTTCGCAAAGGTCGGTGCCCGCGATGTCCTTCACCGACTCCGTCCAGCGCCATCCGGGCTCGAACGTCGCCTTGCCGAAGACGAGGCCGCTGAGGTTGGCGATCTCCAGGTGTCCCCTGGGGAAGTCGCGCCGGTCGTCCGGCTTCTCGATGCTCTTGATCTCAATCATGATGGGTCCCCCTTCCCCCTCATTTTTCACGCTTGCACTGGTACCGACCTGCGTCAAGACGTCCGGGCCCGAGAGCGCCCCCCGGTTGCGGACCAGCAGCGCCGGGGTCGCCAGGGACAGGACGCCGGCGATCGCGATGGCGGTGCGGGGGCCGGTGAGGCCGGCCAGCAGGCCCCACAGTCCGGTCATGGCCGCGATCGTGAGCTTGCTGGTCACCGACCACGCCGACAGGACGCGGGCGACCCGGTCGGGCGGCGTCCACTCCAGCCGGTAGGTGGCGTACAGCGGGTTGAACACCCCCATGCAGGTGATCAGCCCGAGTTCGACGGCGATGACGAGCACCAGACCGGCGACGCCCGGACGGACGAAGGCCGGTCCGAGCAGCCAGCACGCGCGCAGCGTCCCGAAGACCAGCATGATCCTGGGGCGCCCGAACCGCGCGGCGAGCCGCGCGGACAGCCGCGAACCGATGAGACCGCCCACGCACGGGGCGGCGAACGCCAGCGCGTACTGCCAGGGCGCGAACCCGAGGCGGCCGAGCATCAGGACGGCCAGCACCGGCGCCGTCGCCATGATCAGCCCGCTGACCAGGATCGTGTTGAGGAACAGGGGGCGCAGCGCCGGGCTGGTGAGGATGTGGCGCCACCCTTCGAGCAGGTCCCCGGCCCGGAGCCGGGGGCCTGCCCGATGGACGGCACCGCTCCGGGCGGGGCGCGGCTCCGTCCCGCCGATCGCGCGGATCCCGGCCGCCGACACCAGGAAGCTGACGGCGTTGGCCGCCACGGTGACCAGCGGGCCGAACAGCCCGATCGCGGCCCCGCCGAGCGGCGGCCCGAGCATGGTGGCGGTCCAGGTCGTGGACTCCAGGCGCCCGTTCGCGGCGAGCAGGTCGTCCGGCTCGACGAGCGTCTTCAGGCAGGCGCCGCTCGCCGCGGTGAAGGCGATGTCGGCCGCGGCGACGACGACCGACACGACCAGGAGCTGGACGAAGCCGAGCCCGCCGAGGAGGAACGCGGCGGGAAGGCTCAGCAGCGCCGCGCACCGGACCAGGTCCATCGCGATCATCACGGGCCGCTTGCGGCGGAACTCCACCCAGGGGCCGAGCGGCACCGCCACCGCCGCCCCCACCAGCAGGCCCGCGGCGGCCAGCGCCGACACCCGGGCCGGTCCGGCGTGCAGCACGGTGATCGCGATCAGGGGGAACGCGTCGAAGGCGAGCCACGTCCCGAACGCGCTGACCGCGTAGGCCGTCCAGAGCCACCCGAACCGCCGCCCGAGCGACCGTCCCTCCCCCGTGCGCACCCTCGCCACGCCCCTTCCGCCGGCCGCGCCTCCGGCGGCCAGGGAGATCAAAGCGGGCGGCGGGGTCGCGGATCAAACAACCCCCGGCGCCTGGGCAACAACCACGCGTTGTACTGCCGGGTGGGCGCCGGAGGGGTCGGCCGCTACCGGACCGCCGTCTCGGCGGCGTAGACGATGACGTTGTCCTGGTAGCTGCGCTCGGCCCGGTCGAACGCGCCGCCGCAGGTGACCAGGCGGAGCCCGGGATGGTCGAGCGGGCCGTAGACGCGCGCGGTGGGGAACCGGCCCTTCCGGACCCGCTCCACGGACTCGACGGTGAACTCGGCCACCCGGCCGTCCGCGCGGCTCACCTCGACGCGGTGCCCCGGCCTCAGCCGGCCCAGGTCGTAGAAGACCGCGGCGCCCTTCGCCGAGTCGACATGGCCCAGGATGACCGCCGCGCCGCGCTCGCCGGGGGTCGGCCCGCCCTCGTACCAGCCGGCCTCCCCCGGCCGATCGGCCGGGGGGACCTGCACCTCCCCGCCGGCCACGAGGCCCAGGCGGGCCAGCGGCGCCCGGACCCCGATGGACGGGATGGACACCCGGACGGGCAGGGAGCGGTCCAGCACCGGCCCGTGCCCGTCGACCGCCCGGGTGGTCGCGGCCCATGCGGGCGGGCTCGGCGGACCGGCCGGGCCGCGCAGCCCGAGGACCACGAGGGCGAGGCCGGCGGCCGTCAGGATCGCCGCCAGCGCCCCCAGACCCCACCGGCCGCCCTTTCCCCTCATCACCCTTCCCATCCCGTTGGAATTGTCATTGCCAGCGTTCGCGAAAAAGGGTCGCTATCAGGCGGTCGCGCCATTCCGGCGGCGGACGACAATGGCTCCTACACCGATCCCGCCCAGCAGCAGGACGCCGCCCCCGGCCAGAAGGGCGGTGTTCCCGCCGCCCGCCCCGCCGCCCACGCCCGTCTTCGGCCCGCCGGTCGGGGTGGGCTGCGCCATCGGACGCGCCTTGCCGTCCACGACGTGGACCTCACCGGTCCCCTTGTACGTGCCGCACCGCACCAGCACCGTGTAGGTGCTGGGGACGGTGTCCTTCTTGACGGCCGCGAGACCGGCCCGGCCGTCGACCTCTTCCGCGCCGTTCAGCGGGACGGCCCCGCCCACGAAGGCCAGCGAGCCCGCCGTCCCGTCGACCTGGCACTTCTTCCCCACGACGGTGACCTTCTCGCCGGGGCGGGCCTGCGCGGGCTTCACGATGACGTCGCCGGGGTCGGCCATCGCGGGCGCGGCCACGCCGAGGGTCGCAGCACCGAAAACCAGGCCGAGAACGGCCGCCTTACCGAGTCGCATGTTCTCTCCATATCGACACGGCGGCTTACTCGACTTTCAGCCGGTGAAACCGTGTCCCCCTTATGCCTTCATCTGATGAGAGCGGCCCCCCTTTGGTTCGGTGATCCTTTTTCTTCATGCCCGCGATGCACTCTTCCGACAATCCGGGAAGGGCCGGGGCACTCACGCAAGGACGGCCCCGCCGCCCGTGGAGGCGCGGCGGGGCCGTCGGGCGTCAGCCGGTCGTGAGGGGGAGGGTCAGGGTGCTGCCGTGCAGGTCGACCTTGACCTTGGTGCCCGCCGGGTAGCGGAGCGTGTAGGCGTGGTCGGTGGCCAGCACGATGAGGCCGATCCGGTGGCCGGGCTTGAAGACGTAGTCGTAGGGCTGCATGGGCCAGCTGAAGGTGTAGTCCTTGCCGGGCTTCACCGGGGTGCTGCGCCAGATCGAGCCGCGGTTGCGGACGTCCGTCCAGCCGCGCGTCACGATCTTGAACGGGGTGACGGCGGTGGTGTACCTGCGGACGGTCCGGCAGCCCTCGTCACCGGGGATCGAGTCGCCGTAGCACCACCGGTCGGATGTCGGGACGAAGCCGGAGACGCGCTCGTCGGAGCCGTAGTCGACCAGGAGGGCCGACAGGTAGGGCGAGCGGCCGTCCACGGAGGCGCGCAGCCTGATCTGCGCCGTGCCGCTGAGCCTGGCGGCCTTGGTCAGCTTCGGCGTGAGGTAGATCAGGCGGTTCGGGTCCGCCGCGTCCGGGGTCGCCGCCAGCTCCTCGGCCTTGCGGGACGGGTCGTCCACCAGCTGCTGGGTGCCGCGGCCGCGTTCGCCGAGGCCCTTGGCCGACAGGCCGAGCGACACGGGACGGGCCGAGGTTTCCGGCCAGTCCTTGTGCGTCTCCCACTGGCCCGGCGTGCGCTCCAGGTCGACCTTGGGCCGACGCATGACGTCGTTGCGGACGTCGTAGAGCTCGTGCGCGAACCACAGGTTCAGCGATTCGAGCCACACGCTCTGGCGGACGTCCAGAGGCTCGTCGTGCGCGGCCTGGTGGATCCAGAGCTTGCGGTCGACGCCGGCCTTCTTCAGCCCCTCCCACAGAAGGGACATCTGGATCGGCTTGACGTTCCAGTCGGCGAGGCCGCTGGTCATGAACACGCTGGCCTTGAAGTGGGGCGCGGACTTGGCGAAGTTCCGCTCGTCCCAGGTCCGGTTGTAGTCGCCGGTGACCCGGTCCATCTTCTTCTCGAGATCGTGCATGACGGGCGCGCACACCTCGGGGTCGCGGCGCGTCAGCACCGCCTTGGCGTGCAGGTCGAGGTCCTCGCCCTCCCAGCCGTCCGGTGCGACGACGCCGCCGTTGGCGCGGTACTCGTCGTACCAGTTGGACACGCCAGAGATGGACACGACCGTCTTGAGGCCGGACACCCCGGTCGCGGCGGCCGCCAGAGGCAGCGTGCCGTCGTAGGACTTGCCGGCCATGGCGACGTTCCCGGTCGACCAGCCCGCGCGGATCCTGTTGCCCTGGGCGTCGTACGCGGTCGCCTTGCCGGTGAGCCACTCGATGACCGACTTCATGCCCTGCGCCTCGTTCGGGCCGACGGCGGTC
Organism: Actinomadura citrea; assembly: GCF_013409045.1. Classification (NCBI taxonomy): domain Bacteria; kingdom Bacillati; phylum Actinomycetota; class Actinomycetes; order Streptosporangiales; family Thermomonosporaceae; genus Actinomadura; species Actinomadura citrea. The sequence continues at coordinate 8,110,158 of NZ_JACCBT010000001.1, forward strand.
GGGCAGCCGTCGGAGTCGCCCGTGCCGAGGGTGTCGGCCGCGAGGACGGCGTAGCCGCGGGAAACGAAGTAGTTGTCGTAGTAGACCCGCGAGTAGCTCGTCGCGCCGGGCGGGCCGGGCGGCGGCGTCCAGGGTGCGAGGCGCGGGTGGTCGGTGACGTCGGCCGGGTGGTAGGGCGGGTCCTGGAGGCCGGCGTAGTAGGGGCTGCCCTCAAGGATCGAGGCGACCTTCAGGCCGCCGCCCGTCTCCTTGGGACGGGTGATGTAGACGGAGACGCGGTCGCGTTCGCCGTCCCGGTCGCTGTCCACGGTCGTCTCGACGAACACCTTCTCGCGGATGGCGTCCTCGAACGAGAACGTGGGCTGCGTCTTGCCGTCCTTCACCACGATGTGAGGACGTTCCGCGTCGGCGTACGCGGGCACCGGCCCGGCCACGAGGCCGAGCGTGCCCGCGAGCGCCACGACGGGCAGGAGTGAGAGTCGCAACGTCCGCTCCTTGGCTGCTGAGAGAAACCTGATCAGCTTCCAGAGCGGACACAACGCCCGTCAACGGTGATTGTTAACAAATCGGCCGGTTCACGCGATCCGGTCGATGACCAGCGGGAGCGCGGGCACGGTGCCGCCTGCCTCGATGTCGAAGGCGCCGTCGAGGGCCTCCAGGGCACGGCCGAACCTGGCCTCGTCGTCGGCGTGCAGCGTCAGCAGCGGCCGGCCCGCCTCGACCGCGTCGCCCGGCTTGGCGTGGCAGATGACGCCCGCGCCGAACGAGACCGAGTCCTCCTTGCGGGCCCGGCCGGCGCCGAGGCGCCAGGCCGCGACGCCCACCCCGTAGGCGTCCAACCTGGTCAGCACGCCCGAGGACGGAGCGGTGACCACATGGGTCTCGCGGGCGGCCGGCAGCGGCGCGCCGGGGTCGCCGCCCTGCGCGGTGATCATGCGGCGCCAGGCGTCCATGGCGGAGCCGTCCTTCAGCGCGTCGGCCGGGTCCCTCCCGGAGATCCCGGCGGCGGCAAGCATCTCCCGCGCCAATGTCAGCGTCAGCTCGACCACGTCGGACGGGCCTCCCCCGGCGAGCACCTCGACCGACTCGGCCACCTCGACGGCGTTGCCCACCGCGTTGCCGAGCGGACGGTCCATCGCGGTCAGCAGCGCGACCGTGCGCAGCCCGTGGTCGGAGCCGATCGCGACCATCGTCTCGGCCAGCTCCCGGGCGCTGTCCACCGTCTTCATGAACGCGCCCGAGCCGACCTTGACGTCCAGCACCAGCGCGCCCGTGCCCTCGGCGATCTTCTTCGACATGATCGAGGAGGCGATCAGCGGGATCGACTCCACCGTGCCGGTCACGTCGCGCAGCGCGTAGAGCTTGCGGTCGGCGGGCGCGAGGCCGCTGCCCGCCGCGCAGACGACCGCGCCCGCCGAGCGCAGCACGTCCAGCATCTCGGTGTTCGACAGCGACGCCCGCCAGCCCGGGATCGACTCCAGCTTGTCGAGCGTCCCGCCGGTGTGGCCGAGCCCGCGCCCCGACAGCTGCGGGACGGCCGCGCCGCACGCCGCCACCAGCGGCGCCAGCGGCAGGGTGATCTTGTCGCCGACGCCCCCGGTGGAGTGCTTGTCGGTGGTCGGACGGTCCAGCGCCGACCAGTCCATCCGCTCGCCGGACCGGATCATCGCCTCGGTCCACCGGGCCACCTCGGCCCGCGACATGCCGTTCAGCAGGATCGCCATCGCCAGGGCCGACATCTGCTCCTCGGCGATCACGCCCCGCGTGTAGGCGTCCACCGCCCAGTCGATCTGCTCGGGGGTCAGCGACCCGCCGTCCCGCTTGGCGCGGATGACATCGGTGGCGTCCACGGAATCCTCTCAATGGTCAAGCCGGGTCGGCCAGGGTGTGCCGACCGGGAGGTGTCGTCAGGCCCGGTCCACGAGGTCGTCGGGACCGAACGCGTCCGGCAGGACGTCCGACATGGGCAGGATGCCACGCGTCGTCTCCAGCAGCATCGGGGCGCCGCCGTGCTCCCACAGCAGCTGCCGGCAGCGCCCGCACGGCATCAGCGGGTTCCCGTGCCGGTCGACCACCGCCATGGCGACCAGCCGGGGCCGCTCGGACTTGCCGGGCCCGTGCAGCGCCGACACGACGGCGCATTCCGCGCACAGGCCGACGCCGTACGAGGCGTTCTCCACATTGCATCCGGTGATCACCCGGCCGTCGTCCACCAGCGCGGCGGCACCGACCGGAAACCCGGAGTACGGGCAGTACGCACGGCTCATCGCCTCCCGCGCCGCAGAGCGCAGAGCAGGCCAGTCAATCTCCACAAGGCCCTACCTTTCTGGGAGGACGACCCCCCAAACCCCCGAACAGGCTGCTGACCCGCCCCCGCTCCGCCCCAGTCCCCGGTTAGCGCGCTTCACCGCGCCGGTAGCGGAGTCCGTTGGCGGCGGGCATGCGGAGGCGCTGGCTGGCCAGGGCCAGGACGAGCAGCGTCGTCAGGTGCGGCGTGAAGGAGACCAGCTCGCCGGGGACGATGTCGCTCAGCAGGAACCACGCCAGCAGCGCGGCGGCCGCGACCAGCGACAGCACCGAGCCGACGACGGCGGCGCGCATGTCGCGGCGGTGCGCCACGTCCAGCGCCGCCTGCGGGGACAGGCGGTTCGCGCGGACGCCCTGCCAGACGGCCACGCCGATCAGCAGGATCGCCACGAACAGCAGCAGCGCGTGCACCGACTGGCCGCCGCCGCGCACGTTCATCGCGTCGGTGTAGCCGAACAGCAGCGAGCCCGCGGCGAGGCCGCCCGGGCGCCAGTTGCCGAAGATCATGGCGGCGAGGCCGATGAAGCCGCGGCCGTTGGTCTGGCCGTCCTGGTAGAACGGCGCGGCGACGGTGACGAGGAACGCGCCCGCCAGGCCCGCGAACCCGCCCGAGATCATCACGGCCGCGTACTTCATCCGGTAGACCTGCACGCCGAGCGACTCGGCCGCGTACGGGTCCTCGCCGCACGAGCGGATCCGCAGCCCGAACGCCGTCCGCCACAGCACGAAGAAGCTGGCCGGGACGAGCAGCAGCGCCACCAGCGTCAGCAGCGACATGTCGCTGGTCAGGCCGCGCACGATGCCCGCGAGGTCCGACACCAGGAACCAGTGGTGCTTCTCCAGCGAGCCGAGCCAGTCGGGGCTCTGCCAGCCGCCGATCTTGCCGCCGGACAGCACCGGGAGCGTCAGCGTCTGGACCGGATCGACGGGGGGCGACTGCCGGGGGCCGCCGCCGAGCGCCTTCGCCTCGCCCTTGTCGAAGATCAGCCCGGCGAGGAACTGGGTGAGCCCCAGCCCGAGGATGTTGATCGCGACGCCGGACACGATGTGGTCGACGCCGAACGACACGGTCGCGACGGCGTGCAGCAGCCCGCCGAGCGCGCCGCCGATGATCCCGGCGAGGACGCCGATCCACGGGCCCCACTGGAAGCCGGCCCAGGCGCCCGTCCAGGTGCCGAGGATCATCATGCCCTCAAGGCCGATGTTGATCACGCCGGACCGCTCGGACCACAGCCCGCCGAGGCCGGCCAGGAAGATCGGCACGGCGAGGCGCAGCGCGGCGCTGACGGTCCCGCTGGAGGTCACCGGGTCGGCGTCGTCGATCACCCGGACCAGCGACAGCAGCACCAGCAGGCCGGACGCGATGAGCAGGTAGTGCGGCCAGCGCAGCCGGCGCTTGCCGTTCGCGGCCTTCCTGGCGGGGGCCGTCTCGGTGGCGGTGCTCATGAGGCACTCCCAGCGGCCTCGCGGGCCAGGTCGTGGCCGGTGGCCAGCTCGGCGGCGACGGCCCGCTGCTGCCGCCGGATCTCCCAGCGCCGGACGAGCTCGTACACGATGACGACGGTCAGCACGACCACGCCCTGCATGACCCCGACGATCTCCTTCGGCACGTCGACCTCCTGGAGGACGTCGGAGGTCTGGTCGAGGAACGCGAACAGCAGCGCGGCGAGCGCGATGCCGGCCGGATGGTTGCGGCCGAGCAGCGCGACCGTGATGCCGGTGAAGCCGAGACCGGCCGGGAAGTTCAGCGAGTACTCGTAGGACGCGCCGAGCAGCTCCGGCATGCCGATCAGGCCCGCCACCACGCCTGACGCGACCATCGTGTAGACGATCATGCGGCGGGCGTTGACGCCGCTGGCCTGCGCCGCCGACGGCGACAGCCCCGACACCTTCAGGTCGAACCCGAACCTCGTGTGGTTGATGACGACCCAGAACACGACGCCGACCAGGATCGCCAGCGGCAGCAGCCCGTACACGTCGCCGGGCAGGTCGATGCCGATCGAGGACAGGAGGCCGTTCAGGCCGCCGACCCGTCCCGACTCGGGGATCTGCGGCGTCGCGACGTTGTTGCTGCCCGGCCGCACCTCGGCGAGCCGCTTGTCGTTCAGCAGGTAGGCGATCAGGCCGGTCGCGATCGCGTTCAGCATGATCGTGGACAGCACCTCGCTGACCCCGCGGGTCACCTTCAGCACGCCCGCGATCGCCGCCCACAGCCCGCCGACCACCATCGCCGCGATGATCGTCAGCATCTGGCCGAGCGGGGCGGGCAGGGCCAGCGCGCCACCGAGCGCGGCGGCGAGGAACGCGGCGAGCCGGTACTGGCCGTCCACGCCGATGTTCAGCAGCGCCATCCGGAACCCGATCGCCACGGCCACGGCCGACAGGTAGTAGCGGGTGGCGCGGTTGAGGATGTCGACGATCGAGTTCTCGGTCGTGCCGTAGTCGACCATGCTCTGGATCGAGCTGACCGGGTCGGCGCCGGTGATCCGCAGCAGGATCATCGTGATGCCGAGGGAGATCAGCAGCGCCAGCACCGGCGCGCCGATCTTCAGGCCGAGACCCCGCGGGCCGAGACCGCGCAGCATCGCCTTCCACGACGGCACCGTCTCCGGCTCCACCGGACCGGACGCCTTCGCGTCGGGCGCCTCCGCACCGGACGGCTCGGATTCGGGGGCCTCGCCCGGCCGGGGCGCGGGGACGTCCGCCGGCGGCGCCGCGCCCGCGGGCTCGCCGCCCGACGGCCTCTCACCCGACGGCTTGTCACCCTGCGGCGCCGTGCCCGCCGGCTCGCCGCCCGCGGGCTCCTCGCCCGCCGGGTCCAGGTCCTTGCGCTCGTCGCTCATGCGGGCGCTCCGGCGCCGGTCATGGCGGAGCCGAGCTCCTCGGGGGTGACGGTCCGCGGATCGACCTCCGCGACCAGCCGTCCCCGCAGGATCACGTGCAGGGTGTCGGACATACCGATGAGTTCCTCAAGATCGGCGCTGATCAGCAGCACGGCCAGCCCGTCCGCGCGGGCCTGCCGCAGGTACTCCCAGATGGCGGCCTGGGCGCCGACGTCGATGCCGCGCGTCGGATGCGCCGCGATCAGCAGCCGCGGGTCGCCGGACATCTCCCGCCCGACGATGAGCTTCTGCTGGTTGCCGCCCGACAGCGCGGCGGCGGGCACGTCGATCCCCGGCGTCCGCACGTCGTAGGCCTGGACGATCCGGGTGGTGTCGCGGCGGGCGCCGCGCCGGTCGACCCACGGGCCGCGCACGTTCGGGGGCCGGGTCTGGTGGCCCAGCATGCGGTTCTCCCAGAGGGTCCCCTCCAGGATGAGCCCGTGCCGGTGCCGGTCCTCGGGGATGTAGGCGATGCCGGCCTCGCGGCGCCGCCGCGTCGCCCACGAGGTGATGTCCTCGCCGCCGTGGCCGATGGTCCCGGCGTCGGCGCCGCGGATCCCCATGATCGCTTCGATGAGCTCGGTCTGCCCGTTGCCCTCGACCCCGGCCAGCCCGACGATCTCGCCGCGGCGGATGCGCAGCGACACGCCGTCCACCACGGGCCGGCCCTCGGGGGTCAGCACGGTGAGCCCGGCCACGTCCAGCTGGACGTCCTCGGTGACGGTCGACTCGCGCAGCTCCGGGACGGGCAGCTCGGACCCGACCATCAGCTCGGCCAGCCGCCGGGACGTCACCTCCCGGGGATCGAGCCGGGTCGCGACCGTCGTGCCGCGCCGGATCACCGAGATCGTGTCGGCGACGGTCAGCACCTCGTCCAGCTTGTGCGAGATGAACAGCACGGTCAGGCCCTCGGCGCGCAGCTCGCGCAGGTTGCCGAACAGCTCCTCGACCTCCTGCGGGACGAGCACCGCGGTCGGCTCGTCCAGGATGAGCACGCGGGCGCCGCGGTAGAGCACCTTGAGGATCTCCACGCGCTGCCGCTCGCCGACGCCGAGCGTCTCGACCAGCACGTCGGGGTCGACGCGCAGCCCGTACGCCCGCGACATCTCCTTGATCTTGGCGCGCGCGGCGGCGAAGTCGATGCGGCCGCGCCGCCGGCCCCTGGCGCGGGGCTCGGCGCCGAGGATCACGTTCTCCAGGACGGTGAGGTTGTCGGCCAGCTTGAAGTGCTGGTGCACCATGCCGATGCCGCGGGCGATCGCGTCGGCCGGCGTCCGGAAGGCCACCTGCTCGCCGTCGACCTCGATGGCGCCCTCGTCCGGCCGCTGCATCCCGTAAAGGATCTTCATCAGCGTGGACTTGCCGGCGCCGTTCTCACCGCAGAGCGCGTGCACCTCACCGCGCTCGATGGTGAGGTTGATGTCGCGGTTGGCCACCACTCCGGGGAACCGCTTGGTGATCGATGTCAGCCGCACGGCCGGCACCTGGTCAGGCACGAGTGCCCCTCCTCCTGCCTAGAACGAGAGAGGACTGGACCGGGAAACGTGCCGCCGCACCGGGGCGCCACCTCGCGGTGGCGCCCCGGTGCGGCGCTTGCGGCCGGCGGAACCGGCCGGCACGTCGCCGCACGGGAGCGGGCTCCCGTGCCCCGGCCGCGATGTCAGGCCTTGGTCGGAACGGTGATCTTGCCGCTGACGATGTCGGCCTTCAGTTCGTCCAGCTTGGCCTTGATGTCGTCGACGTTGCCGCCGGAGGTGGCGTAGCCGATGCCGTCGTTGCTCAGGTTGTACTGCGTGGTGCCGGCCTTGAAGGTGCCCTTGGCGACGCTCTCGACGAAGTCGTAGACCGCGACGTCCACGTGCTTCTCCATCGACGTCAGGATCTGGGCCTTCACCCCGGCGACCGCGGGCTGGTTGTACTGGTCGGAGTCGACGCCGATCGCCCACTTCTTGGCCGCGCCGACCGTCTTGATGACGCCGATGCCCGCGCCGCCCGCCGCGTGGTAGATCACGTCGGCGTTCTCGTCGAGCTGGCCCTTGGCCGCCTCGTTGCCGAGGCCGGCGTCCTTGAAGCCGTTGAAGTTCGGAGGCTGCGTGAGGTACTTGGCGGGCAGCACCTTGATGCCCGGCTTGGCCTTCTTCGCGCCCGCCTGGTACCCGGCGAAGAACTTGTTGATCAGCGGGACGTTGACGCCGCCGATGAACCCGATCGTGCCGGTCTTGGACTTCAGCGCGGCCGCGGCGCCGACCAGGTAGGACCCCTGCTCCTCGGAGAAGCAGGCGCCGCTGACGTTCGCGCCCTCGACCTTGCACTGGTCGGCGTCGACGACGAGGAACTTGGTGTTCGGGAAGTCCTTGGCGACCTTGTTGATCGAGGCCGTGTAGGCGAAGCCGACGCCGATGACCGGGTTGTAGCCCTTGTTGGCCAGCAGCCGCAGGCGCGACTCCTTGTCGGAGTCCGGCTCGTCCGGCTTGGCGGAGATCTCCTCGGTCTTGACGTCCAGGTCCTTCTTGGCCTTGTCGAGGCCCGCGGCGGCCGAGTCGTTGAAGGACTGGTCACCGCGGCCGCCGATGTCGAAGGCCAGACCGATCTTGAGGGTCTTCTTGCCGTCGTCGCCGTCACCGCTGTCGGCCTTCTTGCCACCGCACGCGGAAGCGCTGAGCGTCAGCGCCGCACCCGTCACGGTGACGAGCGTTATCTTCAGTCCACGGCGCAAGGTAGCGCTCCTTCCGTTCCCCACCCACGGTCCGGTGACCGATCCGGTCACCGAAATCGTTGGGACGCTACCTCGCGAATGCGGGCAAACTTCCCGCTTGCACGGTTTCGCAACAGGTCCGTTACCAATGCGTACGCATATCGCCACAGGTCAGCGCCGCCATGGACGGCGCTGACCGGCACGCGAAGCCCTCGTGCGCGGGCGTCCGAGAGGAGGGAGAGCGACAGGCCGGGTGATCACCCCTGGTGATCAAACCCGGCCGACGGGGGGCTAGGCCAGCGCGACCCCCTCGATCGACTCGGCGTCGCCGGGACGGCCGCCGTCCCACAGCGCGGTCAGCGCGGTGGCGCTCAGCACCTTCATGCCGACGGCGATGCACCGCTCGTCGACGTCGAAGTCGCCGCGGTGGAGGTCGTACTCGCCGGGCGAGCCGGGGGTGCGGACGCCGAGCCGGGCGAGAGCGCCGGGGATCGACTCCAGGTACCAGCCGAAGTCCTCGCCGCCGAGGCTCTGCGGGGTCGGCACGACGCCGTCCTCGTCCATGACCTGGGCGGCGGCGTCGCGGAACATCTGCACGCTGGCCGCCTCGTTCACGGTCGGCGGGACGCCCCGGACGTAGTCCAGCGACGCCTCCACGTCGTAGGCGGCGGCGACCGACTGCAGCAGCGCCTTCATCATCTCCGGCGCCCGGTGCCACGCCTCGTCGTCCAGGCAGCGGACGGTGCCCTCGGCGATCCCGTCGTCGGGGATGGCGTTGGCGACGGACCCGGCCGAGACGCGCCCCCACACCAGCGACAGGCTGGAACGCGGGTCGACACGCCGCGACAGCGCGGACGGCAGCTCAGTGACGATCTTGGCGAGCGCGTAGACCAGGTCGGCGGTCAGGTGCGGCCGGGCGGTGTGCCCGCCGGGCCCGGTGACCTTCACGTAGACCTTGTCGCAGGCCGCGGTGATCGGGCCGGTGCGCAGCCCGAGCTGGCCGACCTCGATGCGGGGGTCGCAGTGCAGCGCGAACGCGCGGTCGACGCCCGCGATGCCGCCGGCGGCCATCACGTCCAGCGCGCCGCCCGGCGTCTCCTCGGCGGGCTGGAACAGCAGCCGGACACGGCCGGGCAGCAGCCCCGCCTCCGCCTGCTGGGCCAGGAACAGGCCCGCGCCCAGCACCATCGTGGTGTGCACGTCGTGGCCGCACGCGTGCGCGACGCCGGGGACGGTCGACCGGTAGGCGACGCCCTCCTTCTCGTCCTGGAGCGGGAGCGCGTCGATGTCGGCCCGCAGCGCCACGGTCGTGCCGTCGGCGGGGCCGATGTCGCAGAACAGCCCGGTGCCCTTCGGCAGGATCACCGGCTCCAGGCCGGCCGCGCGGAGCCGCTCGGCGAGCCTGCGGGTCGTGCGGTGCTCGGCGTAGCCGAGCTCGGGGTGCATGTGCAGGTCGCGGCGGAACTCGATCAGCTCGGCCTCGTGCCCGGCGAGGAACGCGTCGAGCTGCGGCTGCAGCACGGCGCCGCCGAGCACCGCCGGGACGCCGGACACCACGTGGGCGCCGGTCGCCGCGGGGACGCCGGCGGCCGCGGCGGAGGCGTCCCGCCGCTGCACGGCGCCCTCGGCGTCGCGCGGTGCGGGCCCGCCGGGCGGCACGGCGTTCGCTCCGGCGGCGCCGGGGACGGCGCCGCGGTCCTCCCGGCCCTCGGGACCTTCATGTCCCGGGGCGGCGGGTGGTTCAAGGCCGGGCATCACCCCGGGTCCCGAATGTGTCATGTGCGCCCCCTGCGCGATGGCGGGGCCGAACGGCGCCCGCCGGGTGATGTTCTCGTTGGTGGAAGCGGTGTGGTTCTCGGGTCTGCTCGCGGGCTCGGTGCTCGCGGGCTCGGCGTTCGCGGGGTTCCCGGTGCGGTCCGGTTGCTCAGGCTCCGGCATGTGCGACCTCCCCCAGTGTGACGAACCTGTCCTCCGCGAGCTCGGCGATCGCCGCGTCGACGATGTTCTCCAGCGTCCCGCCGCCGGCGCGGATCGCGCGCTGGCGCTCGTACGGGGCGCCGTGTTCCAGCACCTCGCCGGCGACCTTGAGCTCCTCGGCGCAGCCGAGCCGGTCGGCGACCGGCTCCAGCTCCCTGATCAGCTCGTACAGGTCGTCGCGGAGCGGAGCGGTGTTCCCCGTGTCATCGGTGATCACGATGGCGTCGAGCCCGTATCTGGTGGCGCGCCACTTGTTGTCGCGCACCACCCAGGCGGCCGGCCGCGGCAGTGTGTACCCGCGGTCCATCTGCTGCTCGAACAGCGTGACGAGGCTCTGGCACAGAGCGGCGGCCATCCCCACCTCACGCAGCGTGGGAATCCCGTCGAACATCCTGATCTCGACGGTGCCGAAGTCAGGATGCGGCCGGATGTCCCACCAGACCTCCTTGATGCTCCTTATGGTTCCGGAACGCATCAGCGTGTCCATGTAATCCTCGAAGGCCGCCCAGTCGTCTAGCAAGTGGGGCGGCCCGGCCGTGGGCATCTGGCCGAACACGACCGCCCGGCAGGACGCGAGGCCGGTGTCGCTGCCGCTCCAGAACGGGCTGGACGCGGTGAGCGCGAGGAAGTGCGGAAGGTAGGACGAGAGCGCGTTGACGATCGGGATCGCCTTGGCGCCGTCGGAGATGCCGACGTGGACGTGAACGCCGAACGTCTGGATGCGCCGGGCCAGCCACTGCATCTCCTCGATCAGCTGGGCGTAGCGCCCCATGGGCGCCATCACCGCCTCGCGCCAGTCGCTGATCGGGTGGGTGCCCGTGCAGGCCAGGGCGAGGCCGCGGTCGGCGGCGGCGGTGCGCAGGGCGGTCAGGGTGCCGGACAGGTCGGCCTTGGCCTCACCCACGGTGTCGCTGATCCCGGTCACCACCTCGATGGTGGACTCCATCAGTTCGTGCCGGACGCGGGGGTTGTCGCCGTCCTCGCTGAGCCAAGGCAGCGCGGCGAGCACCTCGCGCGCGTCCTGCCGCAGGTGCCTGGTCTCCGCATCGACGAGCTGGATCTCCCACTCGACGCCCAGCGTCGACCCGTGCGATGCGTTGAAGTCAATGGCCACGGCCAACCTCCGTCCACAATCCTTGCAGGTCGTTGCGTGGCACGTGGCGCAATTCAGCCAGCGGGTCCCTAAGCCTGGACAAGCGCCGGTCCAGGTCACGTGTTCGTTCCATGATGGCGTCCGTGCCCGCCCCCTGCCGGGCGTCCATGCCCTTTGCGGATCAATTGACTCATGCGAGCCGTCGGATGGGGGGCGGACGCCCTACTTTTCGGTCATCGATCTCGGCCTGCGCACCACTAGATCGAACTAGTCAGTCCGTCCCAAAATACCGTCAGCCCGTCTCAAAATCCCGTCCATGACGGATGGTAACCGATCGGCCCCGCCCCATACGTACCGTGATATGACCGCTGCGCCCTCTGTCACGTCCGTCGCCTCTGTCGCGTCCGTCGCCTCCGTCCCGCGCTTGCCGGATTCGCGATCGGGTACCTCTTCGCCGGATAGGTCGCCTAGTCTTCGGGGGGAGTCATGGGCATTGGGCGCCTGCGCGCCGGGAGCGACCGCGCTCCCATGGGATTGAGGAGCGTCGGGAGCTTGCCAGGACAGCGACGAGGGCCGGCCGGCGTCCGCCGCGCCCTGACGTTGATCACCGTGCCGGTCACGGCCGCCTCGCTGGCGGCGGCCCCCGCCTTCGCCGCCGCCCCGGCCGGCGCGGCCCGCGCCGGAGGTCCCCCGGGCGCGGGAGCGCGCGCCGAGGCGTCGCCCGCCGCGTCGCCGTCCGCGCAGACCGTGGGCGGGCCCCGGCTCGCGAGCCACGGCGTCGTCGCGGGCACCGCCCCGGGCGTCCCGGCCCCGCCGAAGATCAAGGCGGCCTCGTACCTGATCGCGGACGCCGACACCGGCCAGGTCCTGGCCGCCAAGGACCCGCACGGGCACTACCTGCCCGCCAGCACCCTCAAGACCCTCACCGCGCTGACGCTCGTCCCGAAGCTGGACCCGAACCGGCTCGTCCGGCCGTCCCAGAAGGCGTGCGACACCGAGGGCACCAAGGTCGGGCTGACCCCGAAGATGCAGTACAAGGTCTCCGACCTGTTCCACGCGCTGCTGATGATGTCGGCCAACGACGCGGCGGTGACGCTGGCCGAGGCCGACGGCGGGATGCGCAGGACCCTCGCCGACATGAACGCCGAGGCCAGGCGGATCAACGCGCGCGACACGCTCGCCGGGTCCCCCAACGGGCTGGACAAGGACCTCGGGCTGAACGTCCGGACGCAGCACACCTCGGCCTACGACCTCGCGCTCATCCTGCGCGAGGGCATGAAGAACCCCGAGTACCGCGCCTACATGCAGGCGATCGACTTCCAGTTCCCGGCGCCCCCGACCAAGAAGGAGCGCAAGAAGGGCAAGAAGGTCGGCGGGTATCCGATCCACACGCACAACCACATGCTTCCGGGCGAGCGGCTGGCCTACCCCGGGATGCTCGGCGGCAAGAACGGCTACACGATCGCCGCCGAGCAGACCTTCGTCGCCCAGGCGCGCCGCGGCGGGCACACGATCGTGATCTCGCTGATGCGGGCCGACATGCCGCCGTCGGCCTACGCGACCAAGCTGCTGAACTGGGGCTTCGCCGCCCGCGGCAAGGTCCAGCCGGTGGGCGCGCTCGTCCCGCCCGGCGACATCGAGCAGACGCGCAAGAACGGCGGCTCGGGCGTGCTGCCCGACGCGCCGCTCGCCTCCGACGACTCGTCCCGCATGTGGCTGCTCGTCGGCGGCGGCACGGTGGGCGCCCTGCTCGCGATCGCGGTGCTGTTCGTGGTGCTGCGCCGCAGGCGGCGCCTGGAGGCGGCCCGCTTCCGCGGCGACCGGTAAAGCTTTCTCCCACCCCTTCCCACGGGCCTGGCACCCCCGCGACCGGCGGGCTTACGCTCGCGGTGGCGCCGGTGATCGCGTCACCGCCGGGGGACGGCGCCGCGGGGAGGAAATTCGCCATGTCCGACTTGTATGTCCCCATGCCCGGCGCCCCCTCCCTCGCACCGGAACCGCCGGCGACGTACGAGCATCCGAACGTGACGCTCCTGAAGGAGGGCTACACGGCCTTCGCCAAGGGCGACGTGGACCACATCCGCGGACTGCTCGCCGACGACGTCGTGCACCGCGTCCCCGGGCGCGGGCCCATCTGCGGCGAGTACCGGACGCCCGAGGAGGTCCTGGGCTTCTACGTCCGGCTGTTCGAGCTGTCCGGCGGGACGTTCCATACCGAGCCCTACTCCGTCATGGCCAACGACGAGCACGGCGCGGCCCTCGTGCAGACCTACGCCGAGCGCCCCGGCCGGATCCTGGACGGCCGCGCCGTCGACCTGTTCCGCATCCGCGACGGAAAGATCACAGAGATCCGGACCCTGGCCGAAGACCAGTACGCCGACGACGCCTTCTGGTCCTGAGCGGCCTTCTCATCCCGTCCCTGCCGCCGGCTGCCGAGCCTGGGCCGGCTTCCCGGTCTCGACCGGTTTCTCGTCTTCCACCGGCTTTCCGGCCTCGATCGGTTTCTCGTGGCGGCCCGGCTCACCTCGGCGGTCCGGGCGCTCGTCCTGTAACGGGTTCTCGTCCTCGCCCGGCTTCTCGTCCTCGCCCGGCTTCTCGTGCTCGCCCGGCTTCTCGCCGGCGCGTTCCTGGAGTGCCTCGACCTCCGCTCGGTCGGCGCTGTTCTCCGGGTTGGCGGCGTCGGCGGTGAGGACGACGCGGCGCGTGGCCGTCCAGGCGGCGACGAACAGGGCGAACCGGGTCGCGACGTTGATCCACACCATCAGTCCGACCAGGACGGCGAACGTGCCGTAGACGGGGTTCTGCGTCGTCCGCCCGACGAGGAACGCCGCGATCTGCTTGAGGATCTCGAAACCGACCGCGCCGAAGACCGCGCCCCGGATGATCCGGCGCCAGGGCGCCCGGGTGCCGGACAGCCGGGTGAACAGCACCAGGAAGACCACGGTGTCGAAGAAGATGGCGCAGGCGAGGGACAGCAGCCGCAGCCCGGTCCCGGCGCCGGGGACGTCCTCCAGGCCGAGCCAGCCGAGGACGGTGTGGGTGGCGGACGTCGTGACCGTCGTGACCGCCATGCCGCAGACCAGGATCAGGCCGAGGAACACCAGCACGGACGCGTCCCAGAGCCGCTTCAGGAAGAAGTTGCCGCCGCCGCCCGGCTCGTTGCCCCAGATGTCGCGCAGGGACTCGCGCAGCACCTGCACCCAGCCGATCCCGGTGAACAGCAGCGCGACCAGCCCGAGGACGCCGACGGCGGTCTTGGACTGGGCGATCTGCTCGACGTCCAGCTGGCCCGCGAGGCCCGGCAGCTGCGAGTTGATCGCCCGGACGAAGTAGGCGCGGGCCTCGTCGCTGACCCCGACGAGATAGCCCATCAGCGCGTACGCGAGCGCCATCAGCGGGAAGAACGACAGGAACGCGTAGCTGGTGAGGGCGGCCGCGAGCCGGTCGCCGCGGCGTTCCTGGTACCGCTCGAACGCGCGCGCCTGGTGGTCGAACCACGGAGATCTTTCCCGGGAGCGTCGCAGCAGGGCCTTCCCGTCGCCGAACAGGGACTCGCTCCGTCGTCGGACCCTGCCGATCACCTGCCGCATGCACGCAACGTACCCAACGCGGGCCACTCGATGCCGCAGACGGTAATCGAACGGTCAACGCAGCGTCTTGTGGCGCCGCTCACCATGGACGGCTCAGCCGGGCACGGGCCCGCCGCGGTCGCCGCCTGGGGACGGTACGGCGCCGTCCCCGAAGATGAAGTCGCACTGCGGGCGCCACACGCCGTCCCGCCCGTGCTCGTACAGGGAGAAGCCCCACGCCTCGAAGTCGGCGCTGTAGCCGGAGAGCTCCTTGAACGCCTGGTCCATGACGCTCTCGGGGAGGTGGTGGGCGATGGTGACGTGCGGGTGGTAGGGGAAGGGCAGCGGCCGGGCGAGCGGACCCGACAGGACCTTCGCCTGAACCCGCTCACAACCACCGATGCCTTCGGCGAGTGCCACGAACACGACCGGCGACACCGGGCGGAACGTTCCGCTGCCTCGCAACCTGATCGGGAACGGGGTCTCGGTACTCGCGACGTCGCGCAGATGATCCTCGACGGCGTCGATCTCGGACTCGGGGATCTCGGTCGGCGGCAGCAGCGTGATGTGCGTCGGGATCGCGTGCGCGAGCGGGTCGCCGAACGAGGCGCGCCGCGCCTGGAGGAAGGCTCCGTACGGGTCGGGGATGGGGATGGCGACGCCGATCGTGCGCACGCCGCCGTCCCCGCCGGGGGTCACGCCCCCGGCGGCGGAGGGCGCCCTCCCGGGGCCCTCCGCGTCGAGAGCGGGGTCGTCAGCGACCACGTCCCACGAATCCCACCCGCTCGCGCACGGTCTCCATCGTCGCGGTGGCGACCCTGGAGGCGCGCTCGGCGCCGAGCGCGAGCACCCGGTCGAGCCGCTCCTCGTCGTCCAGCAGCTTGAGGGTGCGCTCCCTGATCGGCGTGAACGTGTCGAGGACGACCTGCGCGAGGTCCTTCTTGAACTGCCCGTACCCCGAGCCCGCGTAGCGGCTCTCCAGGTCGGGGACGGAGACGCCCTCCAGCGCGGAGAAGATCCGCAGGAGGTTGGTGACGCCGGCCTTCTTCTCCTCGTCGTAGACGACCTCGGAGCCGGTGTCGGTGACCGCGCGCATGATCTTCTTGCGCATCGGGCCGGGCTCCTCCAGCACGTCGATGATCCCCTGCGGCGAGGACGCCGACTTGCTCATCTTGGCGTCCGGCTCCTGCAGGTCGGTGATCTTCGCGGCGCCCTCGGGGATGTGCGCGTCCGGCAGGACGAACGTGTCGCCGAACCGGTGGTTGAACCGCTGCGCGAGGGTGCGGGTCAGCTCCAGGTGCTGCCGCTGGTCCTCGCCGACGGGGACGCGCAGCGCCCGGCCGCCCTCGGCGGTGGGGTCGGGCGAGTAGAGCAGGATGTCGGCGGCCTGCAGGACCGGGTAGGTGAACAGCCCGACGCTCGTCCCGCCGGTGCCCTGCTTGGACGACTTGTCCTTGAACTGCGTCATCCGCTGGGCCTCGCCGAACCCGGTGAGGCAGCCGAGCACCCAGGCCAGTTCGGCGTGCTCGGGGACGTGGCTCTGCACGAACACCGTGGCGCGCTCGGGGTCCAGGCCCATCGCGAGGAGCTGGGCGACGGCGACCTTGGTCCGGCGGCGCAGCAGCGCGGGGTCGTGCTCGACGGTGATCGCGTGCAGGTCCACCACGCAGTAGAAGGCGTCATGGGTGTCCTGCATCGAGACCCACTGCCGGAGCGCCCCCAGATAGTTGCCGAGGTGGAACGAGTCGGCGGTGGGCTGGATGCCGGACAGCACGCGCGGCGGTGCCGCGGCCGTTCCGGCGGACGCTTCGGGGCTGGGCGCTTCGGGCATGTGCACGGACCGATTCTCTCAGGTGTCACTTGAGGCTTCGCCGCCGGTGGCCTGCCGGGTGCCGGAGCCGGCGGCGGCGTCGCCGATCGTCGCCCGCGGGGTCGCGGACGGCGTGCCGGGCGGCGCCGGTGCGGCCTGCGGCGACGCTCGCGGCATGACGCGCACGCGGGCCACCCGCCGGCCCTCCATCCGGGCCACCGCGAGCCGGCGTCCGCCGGCCTCCACCGAGTCGCCCTCCGCGGGCACGCGGCGCAGCATCGCCATGATGTGCCCGGCGACCGTCTCGTACGGCCCGGCCGGCAGCCGGATGCCGGTCTCGGCGGCGAAGTCGTCCAGGTTGAGCAGGCCGTCGACCTCGACCACCCCGCCGTGCAGGCGCCGTGCCTGCGCGTCCTGAACATCATATTCGTCGCGGATGTCGCCGATGAGCTCCTCCAGGAGGTCCTCCAGCGTGACGATGCCGGCGACACCGCCGTACTCGTCCATGACGATCGCCAGGTGGCAGCCCTCGCGGCGCATCTCCGACAGCGCCGGCAGCACCCGCTTGGAGGACGGCAGGAACTTCACCGGACGCACCAGATCGCCCACCGGGCCGTCGCCCCGGAGATCCCGGGCGGACCCGTCCGGCAGGACGGGCGCCAGCAGGTCGCGGATGTGCACGAAGCCGATCACCTCGTCGTGGGAGTCGCGGCAGACGGGGAACCGCGAGTGCGGGCTGCCCGCGGCGATCCGCGCGGCGGCGGTCAGCGGGAGCGAGGCGTCCAGGAACTCCACCTCGGTGCGCGGGACGAGGACCTCGCGCAGTGGCCGCTCCCCCGCCGCGAACACCTCCCCGATCAGTGTCCGCTCGTCCGCGGTGAGCTGCGTGTTCTGCGCGACCAGCGCCCGCATCCGCTCCGCGGTGAGCTCCTCGCGGAGCGCGCCCGGGTCGCCGCCCGACAGCCGCACGACGAGGTGGGTCGAGCTCGACAGCAGCCACACCAGGGGGCGGGCGAGCGCTCCCGCGGGCCCCACGGGCGGCTGGGACGGCGTCCGGTCCATGGGTTCAGCCTTCCCCGTTCGGCGTTCCGGATAGCCTGGGCGGACCCCATAGCCTGGACACATCCCGTCGTCCCAGACCCTCGTCGTGGAGGTCCGTCAGTGAAGCTGCTCGTCACCGGAGGAGCCGGCTATGTCGGCAGCGTCGTCTCCGCTCTGCTGCTGGAGGCGGGGCACGAGGTCGTCGTCCTGGACGATCTGTCCACCGGGCACGCGGACGCGGTGCCCGAGGGCGCGCGTCTGGTGCGCGGCACCCTGCGCGACGCGGCGCCGGAGGTGCTCGGCGGCGCCGGGTTCGACGCCGTGCTGCACTTCGCGGCCCGCTCGCTCGTCGGGGAGTCCGTCGAGAAGCCCGGTCTGTACTGGGACAAGAACCTCGGCGAGTCCCTCGCCCTGCTGGAGGCGATGCGCGTCGCGGGCGTGCCGCGGATCGTGTTCTCCTCGACCGCCGCGACCTACGGCGAGCCGGAGTCGACGCCGATCCTGGAGACCGACCCGACCCGTCCGACCAACCCCTACGGGGCGTCCAAGCTGGCGATCGACACGGCCCTCACCGAGTACGCGCGGCTGCACGGCATCGGCGGGGTGTCGCTGCGGTACTTCAACGTGGCGGGCGCCTACGGGCGCCTCGGCGAGCGGCACACGGTCGAGACCCACCTGATTCCGAACGTGCTGAGGATCGCGCAGGGCGGCGGCGACGCCGTGAAGATGTTCGGCGACGACTACCCGACGCCGGACGGCACCTGCGTCCGCGACTACATCCACGTGACCGACCTCGGCCGCGCCCACCTGCTCGCGCTGGACGCCTGCGAGCCCGGCCGCCACGAGATCTTCAACCTGGGCAGCGGCACCGGCAACTCCGTCCGCGAGGTCGTCGAGGTCTGCCGCGAGGTCACCGGCCGCGACATCCCCGCCGAGGTGGCACCGCGCCGCCCCGGCGATCCGGCCGTGCTGGTCGCCTCCTCGGAGAAGATCCAGGAGCGGCTCGGCTGGAAGCCCGAACGCGATCTGCGCACCATGGTCGGCGACGCGTGGACCTTCCTGCGCTCCCGATGACCGGCGCGCTCGGCCAGAGCTTCGCCGAGGCTTTCGGGCGGGCCCCGCAGGGCGTGTGGCACGCGCCGGGCCGGGTCAACCTGATCGGCGAGCACACCGACTACAACGACGGCTTCGTCCTGCCGTTCGCGCTCCCGCGCGGCGTCTCGGTCGCCGCCGCCCGCCGCGACGACGGCGTGGTGGAGGTCCGCTCGCTGCAGGCCGCCGGCACCGTCACCGCGCCCGTGGACGGCGGGACGGTCGCCTCCGAGCACTGGCCCGCCGACCAGGAGTGGGCCGCGTACCCGGTCGGCGTCGCGCGCGTGCTGCGCGAGCACGGGACGGGCGGCGCGTCCCTGCTGATCGACTCCGACCTCCCGCAGGGCGCGGGCCTCTCCTCGTCCGCCGCCCTGGAATGCGCGACCGCGCTGGCGCTGTGCGACCTGCACGGCGTGGAGATCGACCGTCCCGCGCTGGCCCGGCTGGCGCAGCGCGCCGAGAACGAGCAGGTCGGCATGCCGTGCGGCCTCATGGACCAGTCGGCGTCCCTGCTGTGCACGCCCGGCCGCGCGCTGATGCTCGACTGCCGCAGCGGACTGTCGTCGCAGGTCCCGTTCGACCCGGCGGCCTCGGGCATGGTCCTGCTGGTGGTCGACACGCGGGCCTCGCACGCGCTGACGGGCGGCGACTACGGCCGCCGCCGCGCGGAGTGCGAGGAGGCCGCGTCCCTTCTCGGCGTCGACGCCCTGCGCGACGTCAAGGACCTCGCCGCCGCCCTGGCAGCGCTGCGCGACCCCGTCCTGCGCCGCCGCGTCCAGCACGTCGTCACCGAGAACCACCGCGTCGAGGCCGCCGTCGGGCTGCTGCGCGCCGGCGCCCTCCCCGAGCTCGGCGCCATGCTGAACGCCTCGCACCTGTCCCTGCGCGACCAGTTCGAGGTCTCCTGGCCCGAGGCCGACGCCACCGTCGACGCCGCCGTGCGCGCGGGCGCCCGGGGCGGCCGCATGGTGGGCGGCGGCTTCGGCGGCTCCGCCATCGTCCTCGCCCCGGCCGCGCGCGCCCAGAAGGTGCGGGACGCGGTCACGGCCGCCTACGCCAGGCGCGGCTGGACGCCCCCCGAGTTCCTGGAGGCGCCCCCCTCCGAGGGCGCCCACCGCGTCAGTTGAGGGCTGACCTCAGGTCGTCGTGGAGGCGGGTGGCCTCCTCGGCGGCGCCGGTCTCGTCCAGGGTGGTGAAGCCGTCGGCGGCGGCCGAGGCGTGTGCGACGGCCTCGGGGAGGCGGCCGGCCTGGGCGAGGATGCGGGCCTGGTCGTAGGAGACGAGGGCGGTCTCCCAGACGCGGGCGGGCTCGTTGTCCGGTGGGAGCCCGGCCAGGGCCGCACGGGCCGTGTCCATGACGGCGACGGCCTCGTCGGCGTCGCCGCTCCAGAGCAGGCACATCGCGGCGCGGCGGCGGGTGCGGACCACCCCGTAGGGGTCGCCCGCCTTCTCGTTGGCCTCGGCGGCCTCGGCGAACCGGGCCGCGGCCAGGGCGTCCCTGTCGAGGGCGGTCAGCACGCCCCCGGCCTCCTCCAGGAAGTGCGCGACGGCGTCGTGCCGGCCGTCCCGCGCGGCGTCCTCGGCGAGGTCGGCGAACGTCGCGGCGGCGTCCTCCTCGCCCATCTCCTTCTGCGCGTGCGCGAGGACCAGGCGGCAGCGCCGGGCTGCGTCGCCGTCCAGACCGGGCAGCGCCTCCTCGGCGGCCTCGGCGGCCTCCAGGTGGCGGCCCGCGGCCAGGTACGCGGCGGCGAGGTCCACGCGGAGGTGGACGGCCTGCTCGTGCATGCCCTCGGCCGTCCAGGCCGCGATGGCCTCCGCGAGGTCGGCGACGGCGTCGGCCGGCCGGTCGGCCGCGAGGAGGGCCAGGCCGCGGTCGCAGTGCGCCGCCGCGCGCATCGGCGACGGGGGCAGCACGGCGACCACCTCGTCGAGCAGGGCGAGCGCCTCCTCGTCCGGGCCGGTCTCGCGGCGGGACAGGATGCGGGCGAGCAGCAGGCCGGGCGAGGCGACCGTCTCCGGCTCGCCGGAGGCGCGCGCCGTGTCGGCGGAACGGCGCAGCGCCGCCGCCGCCCCGTCCGTGTCGCCGGTCAGCAGGAGCGCCCGCCCCTGGAGGAACCACAGCTCACCGGCGCGGTCGGGCGCGTCGTCCGGGTCGACCCGGTCCAGCGCCGCGAGGGCCTCGGCCGGCTGCTCCAGCCCGAGCCGCGCGGTGGCGAGGCGGAGCAGCGCGGCCGTGGCGTCGCCGTCCTCCCCCGGATGCGCGGTGAGGTACTCGGCGGACGCGGTCACCTGCTCCAGGCCGTCCTCGTCGCCGAGGTCGACGCGCATCGCGCCGAGGCGGCCGAGCGCGCGGTGCCGGCGCGTCTCGTCGCCCAGCTCCGCGTACAGCCGGGACGCCTCCTCCCAGCAACGCGCGGCGCCCTCGCCGTCGCCCTCGACGGCGAGTTCGACGCCCCGGCCGTCCAGGCGGCGGGCCTTCTGGAGGGGCGTCGGCTCGGTGGTCCCGGCGACGGCGTCGAACCGCCGGAAGGCCGCCAGCATGCCGGGCAGGTCGCCGTCCCCGCGGCGCCGCTCCACCAGGTCGAGCAGTTCGCCGAGATCGTCCACGGACGCGAGATCGTCTTCGGGGGCCGAGTCCCCGCGCGGGGCGGGCGCGGGCGCCGGACGGCGGTGGTGGGCGGCGAGCGGCAGGAAGTCGACGACCGGCTCGGCCTCCAGCGTGGCGCGTACCAGGTCGCCCTGGTGGGACGTGCCGTTGCGGGCGTCGAACCGGGCCGCCAGCGCCGTCGCGCGTCCGGCCAGTTCGGCGCGGAGCTCGGGCAGCGGCACGTCCGCCGCCGGGCGGTCGTCCGCCGCCGGGCGGCGGAGGGTCGCCGCGCCGTGACCGGCCGCCTCGACCATCCGCAGCAGCGAGGCCGCCGCGGCCGAGAACTCCATGTCGGCGTGCGCGCTCGGGGCCCGGTCGAGCCAGCCGAGATGCCGCTGCAAGATCTCCAGGCCGCGCGCCCCGTTGCCCGTGACCGCGCAGAACACCAGGTGCTCGGCGATGTCGCCGAGATCGGCGAGGCGCGCCCGGTGCACCCGGTAGGCGCGGCGGTGCGCGCCGGCGGCCTCCTCAAGGCGGCCCATGCGCAGGTACACCGGCAGCAGCGCCGTCTGGATCGACTGCGGCTGCTCGTTGCAGGACAGCTGCGCGCTCAGCACCGGCGCGGCGATCTCGAACGCCTCCTCGTGCCGTCCGGCCTCGACCAGGTGGCGGGCCATGCCGGTCGGGTCGCAGCCCTCGCAGTCGGACAGCTCGTCCCGCTCGGCCGCGCGCCACTTCACGAACCACTCGTGCGCCGAGCCGTCGCCGATGTGCCGCGCCACCACGTTGCGGTAGTGGTACACCGCCTGGAGGCTGTGCCCGCCCGCCCTGTAGCGCCGCTCCATGTCGTCCAGGACGGCGTAGGCCCGGTCCAGCGGGATCTCCGGGAACGAGGTCAGGGAGCTGACCACCGCCTTCATCTGCCACAGCAGGCTGTGCGTCTCGTCGAACCGGGCGGGGTCGCGGTCGTGGTCGGCCAGCGTGCGGCTGAACGTCGCGAACGCCTTCACGGGCTCGCCGCCGTACCGGTAGGCGTCGGTCAGCCTGACCCGCACGTGGAACGCCAGCACCTCGTCGCCGGCCGCCTCGGCGCGGCGCAGCGCGTCCTCGATCAGGACGGTGCGGGCCTCCCCGTAGGGCAGCTCCTGCGACCGCGCCATCAGCGCGTAGACGTCATCCGTGGTCATCAGGGCCCTCCGGGGAGTGGACGGCCCACTCCAGCAGGCCGATGAAGGAACGGTTCAGGACCGCCGTGTCGACGGGCCGCAGCGGATGGTGGCCGAGCAGCAGCGCCTGCCCGTACAGGGCCTGGACGGCCGCCTCGACCGGCCCGCCGTCACCGAGCGAGGTGACGCGCCGGGCCAGCGGGTTGCGGTAGTTGAGCACCAGCTGGGGACGGTCGGCGCTCGTGGTGGCGCCGACCGCGCCGAGCACGTCCGCCCACAGCTCGGCCGCCTCCTCCCGCGCACGCGCCAGCTCCTCGCGGAACTGCGCGTCCCGGCTCGTCAGGTAGAGCGCGGGCAGCGACGCGGGATCGAAGTCGCGGACGACGACCTCGCAGCCGAGCCGCTCCACCGCCCGCTGCGCCGCCGCCAGGAACGGCCGCAGCGCCAGCTCCGCCGCCGGGTCGAGGACGCCGAACGTCGTGGTCAGCTCGGCCGCGTCCAGCCGCGCGAGCCGGATGTCCGGGTCCAGGTCCGGCAGCCGCTCGATGATCTCGGTGTCGTGGACGTAGCCGCCGTTGACCAGGCCCACGCCCTGGGCGCCCGCGACGGCCGCGAGCCGCCGGAACTCGTCCACGTCCGCGGTGAACCGGCCGTCCGGGTGGCGGCGGCGGAACTCGTGCAGGGTCATCGGCCCGGAGGACGTCTCGTACTCCAGCCACCGGTCGACGATCCGCAGCATGTCGTCGTCGTGCAGGGCCATCGCCTTGACGCCGAGCTGGTGCAGCCGGAGGAACGCGCGCAGCCGCGCCGGGTCGGTCTCGGCGAGCTTCACCAGCCATTGCCGCAGCACCTCGCCGAGGCCGTGCCGCGTCGATTCGAGCAGCTCGTCCTCGTACAGGGCCTCGCGGCTCGCGGTGGGCCGCAGTTCCCCCGCGTCCACGACGCAGCGCGCGAAGAACGCCCAGTCGGGAAGGAGCCCCTCGACGTGCTCGGCCAACAGCATCCGCTTCAGGTAGACGCGGTGCGCGGCGCGCGCGGACGGCGAAACCGGCTCGGGCAGGACGAACGCGACGCCCGTCAGCCCGGCCTCCGGCAGGTCGAGGTCCACGACGTCGAACGGGGTGAACCCGCAGGCCTCCTCGCAGTACCGCTCCAGCGCCCGCCTGCGGTCGGCGGGATCGCGGTAGGACGCCCGCCACGGCGGTCCGTCGCCGGTGACGGCGACGCCGTCCACGACCAGCTCGACCGGGAGGAGCGACCCGTACGAGGCGGCCAGCTCGGCGACGACCGGGGGGCTCAGCAGCTCCGACGCGCCCGGCCGCGCCCGCAGCGTCACCGTCGTGCCCGGCTCGTCCCGCTCGCCGGGCTCGACCCGGTAGCTGCCCTCGGAGCGTCCCGTCCACCGGACGGCGCCGCCGCCCCGCGCGGACCGCGTCACGACCTCGATCTCGTCCGCGACGAGGAACGCCGACAGCAGCCCGATCCCGAACTGGCCGAGGAAGTCGTGGCGCGCGAAGCCCAGCTCGTCCCGCTTGGACGACCGCCCGATCGTCGCCAGCAGCGTGTGCACCTCGTCCTCGGTCAGGCCCACGCCGTCGTCGTGGACGCGCAGGACGCCGCCGCCCGTCTCGATCTCGACGCGGCCGCCGGCGCCGCGCGCCGTGATCGCGTCCACCGCGTTCTGCAGCAGCTCCCGCAGGTAGACGCGCGGGCTCGCGTAGAGATGGCGGCTCAGCAGGTCCACCACGCCCCGCAGGTCCACCTGGAACGCCTGTTCGGCCACCGGCACGCCTCCCCCGATCACTTTTAGAGCGATCACACCCTAGCGACCGATACCGACGCCTTCAGAATATTTGTCCGCAGATCATTCTGTCCGCAGCGGCTCCGCCGCGGTCCCGGACCCGCCCGGGCCGGGACGCGGACGAGCCCCGGACCAGGTGCGGTCCGGGGCTCGTAACGCACGCCCGCTCAGGGGCTCGCTCAGGTGCGGGCTCAGATGAGGCCGAGCTTGCGGACAGCCTCGCGCTCCTCCGACAGCTCCGCGACGGACGCGTCGATCCGGGCGCGGGAGAAGTCGTCGATCTCCAGGCCCTGGACGATCTCCCACTCGCCGTTCCCGGTGGTGACCGGGAAGGAGGAGATCAGGCCCTCGGGGACGCCGTAGGAGCCGTCCGACACGACCGCCATGGACGTCCAGTCGCCGTCGGCGGTGCCGTTCACCCAGGTGTGCACGTGGTCGATCGCGGCGGACGCGGCCGACGCCGCCGACGACGCGCCCCGCGCCTCGATGATCGCGGCGCCGCGCTTGGCGACGGTCGGGATGAAGTCGTTCTCCAGCCAGGCCTGGTCGTTCACCGTCTCGGCGGCGTTCCGGCCGGCGATCTCGGCGTGGAACACGTCCGGGTACTGCGTGGCGGAGTGGTTGCCCCAGATCGTCATCTTCCGGATGTCGGCCACCGAGGCGCCCGCCTTCTTCGACAGCTGCGCGAGGGCGCGGTTGTGGTCCAGGCGCGTCATCGCGGTGAACCGCTCGGCCGGGACGTCCGGCGCGTGCTGCTGCGCGATCAGCGCGTTGGTGTTCGCCGGGTTGCCGACCACCAGGATCCTGACGTCGTCGGCGGCACCGGCGTTGATCGCCTCGCCCTGCGGCTTGAAGATGCCGCCGTTGGCCTCCAGCAGGTCGCCGCGCTCCATGCCCTTCGTGCGCGGGCGGGCGCCGACCAGCAGCGCGACGTTCGTCCCCTCGAACGCCCGGCCGGCGTCGTCGAAGATGTCGATGCCGGACAGCAGCGGGAACGCGCAGTCGTCCAGTTCCATCGCGGTGCCCTCGGCGGCCTTCACCGCCTGCGGAATCTCCAGCAGGCGCAGGCGTACGGGCACGTCGGCGCCGAGGAGGTGCCCGGACGCGATGCGGAACAGCAGCGCGTAGCCGATCTGGCCTGCGGCGCCGGTAACGGTAACGGTGACTGGGGTGCGAGTCATGCGTCCTTCTCCTGCTGTGACCTGACGGGCTCAGGCGGCCATCCTTGGGAACCCGACCGCCCGAGAGGCCGCCCGCCTGCGCTGCGTCGCGCGGGTTCTCTCGCCGTCGAGATAGTTGCGGTGCCAGGCTATCGCGCACGTCCCGCCCGCCACCGCCCAGGTGCGCCTCCCGGCATGCCACCCGCCCCGAACAGGCGGAAGGCCGTCCCAGAACATTCCGGGACGGCCTTCTGTCCCCGCGTGCGCGGGGAGCACTAGCCGTTGATCTTCTTCTGGAGGTTGGTGTCGAGCGCCTCCAGGAAGTCCTGCGTCGTCAGCCACGGCGTCTGGGCGCCGACGAGCAGGGCCAGGTCCTTGGTCATCTGACCGCTCTCGACGGTCTCGATGCAGACCTGCTCCAGCTTGCGGGCGAAGTCGACGACCTCGGGCTGGCCGTCGAGCTTGCCGCGGTGCTCCAGCCCGCGCGTCCAGGCGAAGATCGACGCGATGGGGTTGGTCGACGTCGGCTTGCCCTGCTGGTGCTGCCGGTAGTGCCGGGTCACCGTGCCGTGCGCGGCCTCGGCCTCGACGGTCTTGCCGTCGGGGGTCATGAGGACGGACGTCATGAGGCCGAGGGAGCCGAAGCCCTGCGCGAGGGTGTCGGACTGGACGTCGCCGTCGTAGTTCTTGGCGGCCCAGACGAACCCGCCCTCCCACTTCAGCGCCGCCGCGACCATGTCGTCGATCAGCCGGTGCTCGTAGGTGAGGCCCTTGGACTCGAAGTCCGACTTGAACTCGGACTCGTAGATCTCCTGGAAGAGGTCCTTGAACCGGCCGTCGTAGGCCTTGAGGATCGTGTTCTTCGTGGACATGTACAGCGGCATCTCGCGGCTCAGCGCGTACCGCATGCTCGTCCGGGCGAAGTCGCGGATCGAGTCGTCGTAGTTGTACATGCCCATGGCCACGCCGCCACCGGGGAACGAGGCGACCTCGAACTCCATCGGCTCGTCGCCGTTGTCGGGGGTGTAGGTGATCGTCACCTTGCCCGGGCCCGGCACGACGAAGTCGGTGGCCTTGTACTGGTCGCCGTGGGCGTGGCGGCCGATGATGATCGGCTTCGTCCAACCGGGGACCAGGCGGGGGATGTTGGAGGCGATGATCGGCTCACGGAAGATCACGCCGCCCAGGATGTTGCGGATCGTCCCGTTCGGGGACCGCCACATCTTCTTCAGGCCGAACTCCTCGACGCGCGCCTCGTCGGGGGTGATGGTCGCGCACTTGACGCCGACGCCGTGCTCCAGGATGGCCCTGGCGGCGTCGACGGTGACCTGGTCGTCCGTGGCGTCACGGTGCTCGATCCCGAGGTCGTAGTACTTCAGGTCAACATCGAGGTAGGGCAGGATCAACTGGTCCTTGATGAATTTCCAGATGATCCGCGTCATTTCGTCGCCGTCGAGTTCGACGACCGGGCCCGCTACTTTGATCTTGGGCATGCTGTTGCTGTCCCTTTCCTACACCTGGCCAGCAGTCCTTGTAAGGCTCAACTGGCTAGGCTAGCCGAGGCGGTCATGAGGTCTAGACCTGGCCTTGCCCCGCGGCCCACCGTCTCCGCCCCGACCTGCGCCGACGCGCTAGCCGGGCGGCTCTTCGACCGTCCGGGACGAGCGCCCGGCGATGAGCAGCCGCACACCGCGCACCAGCATCGTGAGCGCGATCAGGACGCCGAACGCGCCGGCGAGGACGAGCCCGGTCTTGTTCATCGGCGGGACGCTCAGCGACACGAACGCGACCATCTCGCCGAGGATCACGAGCGTCCAGCAGTCGACCGACCGGCTCCGGACGGCGAGCGGGCCGAGCTGCGACTCGGGCAGCAGCAGCCGGGCGAGCGCGCCGATGAGCAGCGCGGCGGCCATCAGGCCCGAGCCCTTGCGGAAGTAGTTGAAGGCGCACAGCGTGAGCCCCGCGCCGACGCCGCTGAGCACGAGGAGGTACGGCAGCCGCGCGAGCCAGTGCGGGGCGGCGCTCCTCCGACGCGGCGCCTTGCGCCTGCGCCGGTGCACCTGGGTGCTCATGGCCCTCACGGTATAGGCAATCGGGTCCCGGCACGACATCGCGCACCCCCTCCGGCGGGAGTGGGCCGCGAGGGGACGCGAATGAGTCGGGACGGAGACGCAAGGGGGGCCGCGGGGGAAGAGTCCGGCTTGTCACCCGCCGCCGAAATGCGGATGGGACCTATGTGCCCAAGGTGATGGCCGAGAGCCCGGAATCCCCTGCGCCATCGGTCCTACTCGCCAGTAGGAGGGTGTGACGGCATGGCACCCGGGTAACCCGGCAGACAGGGGTCGCTAACTAGCTGGGAGGACTGCCGTGGAGGGGCCGTTCATGCGGATCGAGGACAGCGGGCTGGTGGTGCCGCTGCGCCCCGACGTGACGACGGTCGGGAGAGGGAGAGGAGTGGACATCCGCCTCGACGACCCGAGTGTGTCCCGTTTGCACGCAGAGATCGTCCGTCGTGGCCCGTACGTCTACGTGGTGGACATGGGCCTGTCCCGCAACGGGACGCGCGTCAACGGCCGGCCGATCGCCCGTCGCGTGCTGGAGGACGGTGACGTCGTGAGCTTCGGCACGGCGCGCTGCCGGTTGGGGGGCATCCCCCGTGAGGAGGTCGACCCGGACGTCGAACTGCGGCGCGCCGTCGCGCCCGAGCTCACCCGCCGGGAGGTCGACGTGCTGACCTCGCTGTGCCGGCCCGCCCTGTCCGACGAGGCGTTCGTGGCCCCGGCCACGGCACGCGACATCGCCGGCGAGCTGGTCGTCACGGAGGCCGCGGTCAAGCAGCACCTGCTGCGCCTCTATCAGAAGTTCCGGATCCCCGAGGGCGCCAACCGGCGCACTCGGCTCGCCAACGAGGTCATCGCGATGGGCCTCGTCCGCCCGCTGCCGCCGGTGCACGTGCCCCAGCAGGGCCGTCCGCCGGTCGACGGGCGCGTCCCCGGGGTGCGCGGCACCACCGAGACGCGCCGGCCGGGCACGACCGGTCACGCTCACGCCCCGGGCCGCCCGGCGCACAGCACGGCCGCGGGACGGAGGGCCAGCTGATGTGAGACCTGCGGTCGCCCTCCCCCGGCAGCGCAACCAGAGGGCGATCGCTCAGCCCCCGATGCGGCCGCGTAAGTGACGGCGCGGCCCAGGGCGACGCGGGCGGGGGCCGCCACCTCGGTGCCGGTGGCGGCCCCCGCAGCGCGCCCGTCTCCGGGCGGTCCTGTCTGAGGACGGCGCCTGATCAGGCGGTCGGCTCGGCGGCCTGCTCGGCGGCCTCGACGACGTTCGCGAGGAGCATGGCGCGGGTCATCGGGCCGACGCCGCCGGGGTTGGGCGCGACCCAGCCGGCGACGTCGCGGACGTCGGCGGCGACGTCCCCGGCGAGCTTGCCGTCCACGCGGGACACGCCCACGTCGAGGACGGCCGCGCCGGGCTTGACCATGTCGGCGGTGATGAGGCCGGGCACCCCGGCGGCCGCCACGACGATGTCGGCCCTGCGGGTGTGCTCGGCGAGGTCGCGGGTGGCGGTGTGGCAGAGGGTGACGGTCGCGTTCTCGGTGCGGCGCGTCAGCAGCAGGCCGAGGGAGCGGCCGACGGTGATGCCGCGGCCGACGACGGTGACCTCGGCGCCCCTCAGCGGGACGTCGAAGCGGCGCAGCAGCTCGACGATGCCCTTCGGCGTGCACGGCAGCGGGCCGGGCTGCATCAGGACGAGCCGGCCGAGGTTGACCGGGTGCAGGCCGTCGGCGTCCTTGGCCGGGTCGATGCGCTCCAGCACGCGCTGCTCGTCCAGGCCCTTCGGGAGCGGCAGCTGGACGATGTAGCCGGTACAGGCGGGGTCGGCGTTCAGCTCGGCGACGGCGCGCTCCACCTCGTCCTGCGAGGCGGTGGCGGGCAGGTCGCGGCGGATGCTCTCGATGCCGACCTCGGCGCAGTCGCGGTGCTTCATGTTCACGTACGAGTGGCTGCCGGGGTCGTCGCCGACGAGGACGGTGCCGAGCCCGACGGAGACGCCGCGGTCGCGCAGCGCCTCGACGCGGACCTTGAGGTTCGAGCGGATCTCGGCGGCCGTGGCCTTGCCGTCCAGAATCTGTGCCGTCATGCGTTCCTCCGCGTGGATCTCGGGCGGGACCGGGCCCCGGGCCCAGAGCCCGGCCGGAAGGGGTCCCGTCCACCCAGGCGCGCGGTGTCCGGACTGTCGTTCGCTCCCCGGTGGTGATCCACCTTGACCGCGCCAGTCGCGTAGGCCCCCCATGCTAACCGGCCGCCTGGAGACGGCGGCGACTCGGCCTCACGGGAGGAGGCCGCACGAGTGGCTTGCGGAAAAGGGCGTCAAGTGGCTCTGCCGGATGCCGTCCCGAGGCTCCTAACGTGCTCCCCATGAGCGACGAATGGTTCGAGCGACCCGTCCTGACCGGGCGATACGTGCGGTTGGAGCCGCTGTCCGCCGAGCACGCCGCCGGCCTGTTCGAGGCGTCCAAGGACCCGGACCTGTGGACGTGGATGAGCCAGCGGCAGCCGGAGAGCGCCGGGGACATGCGCGCGCAGGTCGACAAGGCGCTGGCGGCCTGCAAGCGCGGGCTGCGCGTGCCCTGGGTCCAGATCGACGCGGCGACCGGCGAGGTCGCCGGGACGACGTCGTACTACGAGATCTCCCCGTCCGACCGCGGCCTGTGCATCGGCCACACCTGGATCGGGGCGCGGTGGCACCGGACGGGCCTCAACACCGAGGCGAAACTGCTCCTCATGGGACGCGCGTTCGGCGACCTCGGGGCGATCCGGGTCGGCTGGCACACGCACGCCCGCAACGAGCGGTCGCGTGCGGCGATCGAGCGGCTCGGGGCGTCGTTCGAGGGCGTCCACCGCAAGCACCGGATCCGCGCGGACGGTTCGATCCGCGACACCGCCGCCTACGCGATGACGGACGACGACTGGCCCGCCGCCGAACGCGCCCTGCGCGCGAGACTGCGCTGAGCGGTACCGGTACGGCCGGCCCCGGGCGCTCAGTCCTCGGAACGCTGGCGCCAGCCGATGAGGCGGTCGGTGCCGTGCCAGCCGAGCTGGGCGGCGAGCACCGCGGCCAGGAACGCGGCGACCAGCCCGATCACCTGCCGGGACTCCATCAGCAGCAGGTCGGCCTGGTAGACCACGCCGAGCATGAGGGACATCAGCAGATTCATCCCGCCTCCACCACGGAACGCCCGCGCCGAGGTCAAGGGAGGGTCAGGGGGCGCGGCAGCCTGAGGGTACCCGTCCGGCGGCGGTGCGCGGTCCCGCGGCGGGAAACAGGTTGCGAAAGCACGGGTCGCGGAAGGACGGGCCGCGGAAGCAGGGGCGCGGCGCCGGGCCGGTCCGCCGTCAGTGGATGATCGCGATGAAGATCAGGCAGCAGAGGATGTTGACCATCCAGCTGTTGTTCGTCATCCACGTCCGCGCGCGGGGCATGGCGCGTTCCGCGCGCTTGTGGAACAGCAGCAGTCCCAGCAGTGGCAGCGCCGCGACCAGGAGGGTGGCCCCGATGAAGACGGCCGCCGCCGCCACGCCCTCGTGGTGCTGCTCCAGGTTGGCCCCCACCGTGAGCATCACGATGATGTCGGAGGGCATCAGAATGATCAGCAGCAGCCCGGTCTTGAACGCCCGGCCGGGTCCGGCGTTCATCAGCGACCCGAGCCATTTGGGGGGCTCGATCGTGGCGCGTTTCACGTAGTTGCGCAGGATGGCGAGCAGCAGCAGCGCGATCAGCACGTACTGGACGATCTTTCCCACCGAGCTGTCGTCGGACGCCTGGCCGATCGACACGTTGCTGCCCACCAGCGCGAAGATGCCCCGCGCGACGGAGACGCCCACGGTCGCCGAGATGGCCACACCGGCCAGGAACGCCAGGGAGGTCCGCACCGGCCTCGGGGTCGTCACCAGGATGATCGCGGACATGATCTGGGGTCCCGCCATCATCGTGATGGCCAGCGGGAGCACCTGAAGACTCATGGCCCCTCCCCGCCGTGACTCCCGCAGCACGGGAACCGCCCTCGTCAGGACTCACGGTAGGGGAGCGATCGGGGCCCGACCCGCAGGTCGACGCGTTCTTGACCGGGGCTGATCCTTTCCTCTGCCCGGGCATGCGCCCGATGGCCCGCACCTGGGGCGCGGCTGACCCGCCGCTGAGGGGCACGGACGCGGCGTCCCGCGTCCTCCCGGGCCGAGAGGCGCACAGGCGCGCCGGCGGGACCTTCCCCGCCGGCGCGCCTGGGGACGGCGTGCCTCGTGAACGCTCAGTGGAAGAAGTGCCGGACCCCGGTGAAGTACAGGGTGATGCCGGCCTTCTCCGCCGCGGCGATCACCTTGTCGTCGTTGACGGACCCGCCGGGCTCGACGATCGCGCGGACGCCCGCCTCGGCCAGCACCTCCAGGCCGTCCGGGAACGGGAAGAACGCGTCGGACGCGCCCACCGACGCCGCGGCCCGCTCCTGCCCGGCCCGCGCGACGGCGAGCTTGGCGGAGTCGACCCGGTTGACCTGCCCCATGCCGACGCCGACGGTGGCGCCGTCCGCGGCCAGCAGGATCGCGTTGGACTTCACCGAGCGGATCGCCCGCCACGCGAACACCAGGTCGCGCAGGGTCGCCTCGTCCGCGGCGGCGCCGGTCTTGAGCTCCCAGGCGGACGGGTCGTCGCCGTCCGCGTCCACGCCGTCCACGTCCTGCAGCAGCACGCCGCCGTCGACGCGCCGGTACTCGACGCCGCCCGCCGGGGCGTCCGGGCAGACCAGCAGGCGGATGTTCTTGAAGCGGTCCTTCAGGACGGTCACGGCCTCGTCCTCGAAGGACGGGGCGACCAGCACCTCGGCGAAGCTCTCGGTGACCTGGCGGGCCAGGTCGGCGGTGACCGGCCGGTTCGCCGCGATCACGCCGCCGTACGCCGACACCGGGTCGCAGGCGTGCGCCCGGCGGTGCGCCTCGGCGATGTCCGCGCCGACCGCGATGCCGCACGGGTTGGCGTGCTTGATGATCGCGACGCACGGCTCGGTGAAGTCGTAGGCGGCGCGGCGCGCGGCGTCGGTGTCGACGTAGTTGTTGTAGGACATCTCCTTGCCGTAGAGCTGCTCGGCCCCGGCCAGGCCCTTCTCGCCCGGCGAGCGGTACAGGGCGGCCCGCTGGTGCGGGTTCTCGCCGTACCGCAGGGTGTTCGAGCGCTCCCAGGTGGCCCCGAGGAAGTCGGGCCACCGCGTCTCGGCGGCGGTCTCGTCGGGCGCGTAGTCACCGGCGAACCAGGAGGCCACGGCCACGTCGTAGGACGCGGTGTGCGCGAACGCCCGCGCGGCCAGGCGGCGGCGCTCCTCCAGGGTGAACCCGCCGGCCCTCACGGCGTCCAGGACGGTCCCGTAGGCGGACGGGTCCACCACGACGGAGACGCTCGCGTGGTTCTTCGCGCCGGCGCGGACCATCGTGGGCCCGCCGATGTCGATCTGCTCGACGCACTCGTCCGGCGTCGCGCCCGAGTCCACCGTGTCGGCGAACGGGTACAGGTTCACGACCACGAGGTCGAACGGCTCGACGGCCAGATCGTCGAGCTGCTGGAGGTGGTCCTCCTTGCGCCGGTCGGCGAGCAGGCCCGCGTGCACCTTCGGGTGCAGGGTCTTGACCCGCCCGTCCAGGCACTCGGGGAACCCGGTGAGCTTCTCCACCCTCATCACCGGGACGCCGGCGGCGGAGATCCGGCCCGCCGTCGACCCGGTCGAGACGATCTCCACTCCCGCCTCGTGCAGGCCGCGGGCCAGCTCCTCCAGCCCGGACTTGTCGTACACACTGATCAGCGCGCGCTTAATCGCCACCCGACTCACCGGCCGAGCTCCCCTCTTGATCGGACGAACCCCTGTCAGAACCGCTGTCGGAAGGACCCCTCGCGGAGGCCTCGCCGCCGGGCGGGTCCGCGCAGGTCCGGCACTTCATCGAGACCCGCCTGCCGCGCGCGGTCCACCCGTCGCGGGCCAGCCGTCCGACGACGTCGACGAGGAGCCGGCGCTCCACCTGCTTGATCCGCTCATGCAGGGAGTCTTCGTCGTCATGCCAGCCCACGGGGACGGTCTCCTGGGCGATGACGGGTCCGGTGTCCACGCCTTCGTCGACGAAGTGAACCGTACAGCCCGTGACCTTCACCCCGTACGCCAGGGCGTCCCGTACGGCGTGCGCGCCGGGGAAGGACGGCAGCAGCGCGGGGTGGGTGTTGACCGTCCGGCCGCCGAAGCGCGCCAGGAACCGCGGGCCGAGGATCTTCATGAAGCCGGCGGACACCACGAGGTCGGGCTCGTACTCGGCCACCGTCTCGGCGAGCGCCGCGTCCCAGTCGTCCCGAGACGGGAAATCCGGTATGCAGAGGGTAAAAGCGGGCAATCCCGCCCGTTCAGCGCGCTCGGTTCCGGCGATATGGGGGCGGTCCGCCCCCACGGCCACCACTTTCGCCCCGTAGGCTGGATCCGCGCACGCGTCGAGCAGCGCTTGTAGGTTGGTCCCCGCGCCGGAGACGAGGACGACGAGCCGGGCGGACACCATTACTCCCCGGTGGACGTTGCTGGGACACACGAAGCCTATCGGGCGACCTCGGCGCCGCCTCACCCCAGACCGCCCGAACCGGAGCCCGAACGAGCCAGACAGTACGTACGCAGACGGTACGAACGCAGACCGTACGAACACACCCGCATGGAACCCCTATGCGCACGGCCAAGGAGGAGAAGAACGTGAGCGACCAGCCGGACCGTCCGGCCCAGCCCGAAGACCGCCCGGACGGGCGGCCGGCGGGAGAGCCGCCCGCGGAGCCGCGCCAGGGCGGGCGGGGCACCGGCTGGCGGGCCCTGTGGCTCGGCGGCATCGCCCTGCTGACCGCGTTCTTCTTCTATCCGCTCGGCCTGGTGCTCGGCGTCGCCGCGCTCGTCGTCGGCATCAGGGCCCGCCGGGGCGCGCGCCGCACGCACGACGCCGCCCCCGGCGCCGTCCCCGGCATCGTGCTCGGGTCGATCGGGCTGGTGTTCTCGCTGCTGTCGGTCTCCCTGACGGCGTTCCTCTGGACGGAGCTGAGCGGCTACCAGAGCTGCGTCAGCGCGTCCAACACCACCGCCGACAAGCAGGCGTGCCGCGCGGAGTTCTACCCGAAGATCGAGAAGAAGCTCGACCTGCCCGCCGGCAGCATGGACAAGTACGGCGACCTGCTCTGACCGGCCGTCCCCCGGAGCCGCCCGGCTAGGCGTCCTGGTCGGGGTCGTCGCGGAGGACGTAGATGGCGCCGCCCCGGTTCTCGGTGCGGCCCGAGTCCTCGCGGGGCGGGGGGACGGGACGCCGCTCATCCGCTGGCTTCCGCCCGCCGGGCTCGTGCGGTCCGCCGGGCTCCTCGGGCTCCAGGTGCCCCTCGACGACGATCGTGCCGTCGCCCGGCGGCTGGGGTTCGTCCTTGACGGGGCCGGGGGCCGGTTCCGTCCGGCGGCGGGGCCGCCGGGGCGCGAGGACGGGCTCGGCCTCCTCGAACTCCAGCGGGTCCGGAGCGTGCGGGGCCTTCGGCGCCGGTTTGGGCGGGCCTTCCAGGCGCAGGTCGTCATCCCCGGGGACGGGCGCGGACAGCGGCACGGCCGGCTCCGGAACCGCCCGCACCGGCTTCTTCGGCTTGGCGGGCTTCTTCGCCGCCCCCTTCGTGGAGGGCGCCTTCTCGGCAGGGGCCTTCTCGGCCGCCCGCTTCTCGGCCGCCCGCTTCTCGGCCGCCCGCTTCTCGGCCGCCCGCTTCTCGGCCGCCCGCTTCTTGGAGCCCGGCTTCCTGGACGGGGCGCTCGCCGGACGCCGCAGCACCATCCAGTTCGCCACCCACGCCGCGATCGCCGCGGAGATCCCCACCTCAAGGGCGGCCAGCAGCCCCACCTGCCACGCGGACGGGCCCACGGTCGCCATCCGTCCGCCGCCCAGCGGGCCCCCGGCCAGCGCGCTCAGCAGCGCCGCGACGGCCCCGGTCAGGGCGCCGGACACGAAGCCCCACAGCGGCGCCCCCTCCGACACCGGGCTCGGCAATGACCGGATCGTCAGGACGCCGCCCACCGCACCCGCGACGAACGGCGCCGCCAGCGCCAGCAGTGAGATCGCGGGCGCCGGGCCCGGCTGGGGAAGGGCGGCGAGCGGCGGGAACGCGGGCACGGCGTCCAGGAACACCCCGGTCGGGGAGACGCTCGTCCCGGCGCCGACGGAGAAACCGGGCCCGACCGCGTACGCCATGCCCCAGATCGCCGCGTTCGGCAGGAACGCCAGCTCGACCAGCAGCAGGAGGACGCCGCCGACGGCTCCGGGGGCGAGCATGTCGTAGAGGTCGCCGGCGTCCGACAGGTGGGTGGCGAGGGACCCGCCGACGAGCAGCGCCCCCGACGCGAGCAGCACGCTCAGCGACCCCGCCACGCCGATCACCAGGGAGCGCGGCCGTTCGGGCAGCAGCCGCAGCAGGGCGCCCAGCCCGGACCGGACCCGCCGCCCCCGCGCCTCCGCCGCCACCACCGCCCGCGCCGCGCCGAGCCCGCCCGCGACGGCGGCGACGAGGAAGCACCCGACGAGCGCCTGCCACGCCGACGGCCGCACCTCCGCGGACGCCGCCGCGAGCGCGAGCAGCCCGGCCAGCGCCGCGTACGGGGCGGCCAGCGCGACGGCCACGTGCAGGACCGCGGTGCGCTGCCGGTGCGGCAGCCCGGCCACCCGGATCATCCAGCCGCCGCCCCGGTACAGCAGGACACCGGGCAGGACGAGCACGCCGAGCGGAAGGAGCCCGAACCGCCCCTGCCCGTAGGAGAAGCCCGCGTGGTGCGAGACCAGCCAGAAGTTCACGGCCGTCCGGAACACGCCGGCCAGGCCGTGGCCGAGCGCGGTCTTCGGCGCGGCGATCCAGCCGATCAGCGTGATCGTGGTGAGCACGGCGAGTCCGATGCCGATGCACCACAGCGCCGCGACGAGCCCCGTCACGTACAGCGGCCTGGCGGGCGCGGACGGCGGGCGCCCGCGCCCGGAGTCCGCGCCCGGCGGCGCGGCGGCCCGGCCCGCTTCGCCCGGAGGCGGCGCGGCCTTCGGGGCGCCCTTCGACGGTGCACCCTTCGACGGTGCGGCCTTGGACGGCTCCCGCTTCGCACGCTGCCCGGGGGTCTTGTCGCTCACCGGTCCATGCTGGCACCGCGCCCGCCCCCGCACGGCCCGCCCGCCCGGCGTGTCGCCTTTGTGATCACTCCCCGCGGCTTCGCGGTCGCGCCCGCCGACGGCACGCCGCGCGGCCGGGACGCGAAAGACGCCCGGGCCGCAGGGCGGCTCGGGCGTCTTTCGGGTGGTCCGGGGGGATCAGCTCTTCTGCATGATCTCCCGCATGAGGACGGCGGTCTCGCTCGGGGTCTTGCCGACCCGGACGCCGACCTTCTCCAGGGCCTCCTTCTTCGCCTGCGCGGTGCCGGCGGAGCCGGACACGATGGCGCCGGCGTGGCCCATGGTCTTGCCCTCGGGGGCGGTGAACCCGGCGACGTAGCCGACGACCGGCTTGGTCACGTGCTGCTCGATGTAGGCGGCGGCGCGCTCCTCGGCGTCGCCCCCGATCTCACCGATCATCACGATGGCGTCGGTCTCCGGGTCGTCCTGGAACGCCTGGAGCGCGTCGATGTGGGTCGTCCCGATGACGGGGTCGCCGCCGATGCCGACGCAGGTGGAGAAGCCGATGTCGCGCAGCTCGTACATCATCTGGTAGGTCAGCGTGCCCGACTTGGACACCAGGCCGATGCGGCCGGGGGTCGTGATGTCGGCCGGGATGATGCCGGCGTTGGACTTGCCGGGGGACGCGATGCCGGGGCAGTTCGGCCCGATGATGCGGGTCTTGTTCCCCTTCGACTCCGCGTACGCCCAGAAGTAGGCGGTGTCGTGCACCGGGATGCCCTCGGTGATGACGACGCAGAGCGGGATCTCGGCGTCGATCGCCTCGACCACGGCGTCCTTGGTGAACTTCGGCGGCACGAACACGACGGAGACGTCCGCGCCGGTCTCCCGCATGGCCTCGGCCACGGTGCCGAACACCGGGAGGGTCGTGCCGTCGAAGTCGACCGACTGCCCGGCCTTGCGGGCGTTCACGCCGCCGACGACCTGGGCGCCGGAGGCGAGCATCCGGCGGCCGTGCTTGGTGCCCTCGGAGCCCGTGATGCCCTGGACGATGATCTTGCTGTTCTCGGTGAGCCAGATGGCCATTGTCATGCACCTGCCGCTGCGAGTTCGGCGGCGCGCCTGGCCGCGTCGTCCATGGTGTCGACCTGCTGGACGCCGGGCAGCGCCGCATCGTTGAGGATCTTTCGCCCGAGCTCGGCGTTGTTGCCGTCCAGCCGGACGACGAGCGGGCGGTTGACGGTCTCGCCGCGGTCGGCCAGCAGCTTGTAGGCCGACACGATGCCGTTGGCGACGGCGTCGCAGGCGGTGATGCCGCCGAAGACGTTCACGAAGACGGACCTGACGTCGGCGTCGGACAGGACGATCTCCAGCCCGTTCGCCATCACCTCGGCGGACGCGCCGCCGCCGATGTCGAGGAAGTTCGCGGGCTTCTGGCCGTTGAACTGCTCGCCCGCGTAGGCGACCACGTCGAGGGTGGACATGACGAGCCCGGCGCCGTTGCCGATGATGCCGACGCTGCCGTCCAGCTTGACGTAGTTGAGGTCCTTGGCCTTCGCCGCCGCCTCCAGGGGGTCGGCCGCGGCCTTGTCCTCCAGCCTCTCGTGGTCGTCCTGGCGGAACGAGGCGTTGTCGTCCAGGGAGACCTTGCCGTCGAGGGCCTTCACCTGGCCGTCG
This sequence comes from Actinomadura citrea, assembly GCF_013409045.1. Taxonomy (NCBI): domain Bacteria; kingdom Bacillati; phylum Actinomycetota; class Actinomycetes; order Streptosporangiales; family Thermomonosporaceae; genus Actinomadura; species Actinomadura citrea. Next base: position 8,148,199 of record NZ_JACCBT010000001.1, read on the forward strand.
GCGGTGAGGATCATCGGGTTCACCTCGACGAGGGAGGCGTCCTCGTCGAGGAAGACGGCCCACAGCCGCTCGATCAGCTCGGCGGCGCCGTCGAGGGCCTCCTGCGGGAGGCGGCCCTTCTCGGCGATCTCGCGGGCCCGGGCGCGATCGACGCCCTCCAGCGGCGAGACCGGCACCATCGCCAGCCGGTCGTGCGGCACCTCCTCGATCTCCACGCCGCCCTCGACGGAGCAGATGGACAGGAAGGTCCGGTTGGCGCGGTCGAGCAGGAAGGAGAAGTAGTACTCCTGCGCGATCGCGCTGCCCTCCTCGACCAGGACCTTGTGGACCGTGTGGCCCTTGATGTCCATGCCGAGGATCTGGCCGGCGAGCTGCTCGGCCTCGTCGGCGGAGTCGGCCAGCTTCACGCCGCCGGCCTTGCCGCGGCCGCCGGTCTTCACCTGGGCCTTGACGACGACCTTCGAGCTCCCCGCGGCGAACAGCTCCGCCGCGATGGCCCGGGCTTCCTGGGGAGTATGGGCGACCTTGCCGGTGGGCACCGGTACCCCGTACTCGGCGAAGAGTTCCTTCGCCTGATGTTCGAACAGGTCCACGAGGGCGTCCTTTTACGGATCGACAGCCGAATGTGCGACCACACGAGTGGGGGTTACACGGGTGTCCGTGCGGCCGGCACTCTGCGGTCCGCTCCGTCGAAGCAGCCTAGTCAACCCGTCTTGATGGTGACGCCGCCGGGTCCATATGTCACGCGGACTTCTCTTGAACGGGAGCGCGCGGGGCGGTAGGTGTGCTCATCCTCAAGGGAGGGCACGAGTGGCTCGTGAGGAGGATGAACCGATTGACATAGTTTGATGTACTAATTCGGCGAGACGGCCAGGCGGACAGGGGGCGAACGCATGGCGATGGCGGAGAGACGGGACACGTCCGTCGCGGCACCCGTGCCCGCCGCGCCCGTCATATCCGTCCCGCCGCCCGCGGGCGGGCCCACCGCTCCGCGCAGGCGCGTCGCGGCGCGCGGGCGCTCGGGCGCCCGCAAGGTGCGGCGCACCGCGGGCCTGCTCATCGTGGCGGCGCTCGTCGCGACCGGCGGCGCCACCGTCCCCGAGCCGCCCGACCCCGGCTGGGCGAGCCCCGGGCTCGTCGGCGGCGGCGGATGGCCGTTCGCGGGCGTCCCGCTGGCCCCCGACCAGGCCGAGGGGGCCTCCTACCTGCCGGGCAGCTCGGTCGTCAGGCTCGCGGACGGGCAGGTCCGGTTCGTCCCGTCCGGCGGCGAGGCGCCGATCACCGTGGACGCCTCCGACCCGCGGGTGGGCCGGGCGGTCCGGTCCGACGGCGCATGGCTGGCGCAGGGCACCGTCCCGGGAGGCGGGACGAACGAGGCCTACCGCGACATGGCGACGCGCGCCCTGCTCGACCTCCGGCTCCTCACCCGCCCGAACGGCGCGTCCCTCGCGTCCTGGTACTCCAAGTGGCGGTACTGCTGGCCCCGCGACTCCGCGTTCGCCGTGGCCGCGTTCACCGTGACCGGCCATCCGGCCGAGGCGCGCCGCATCCTGTACTTCCTCGCCCGGGCGCAGCACGACAACGGCATGTGGGCCGCGCGGTACAACGCCGACGGGACGGCCGTCGCCGACGGCCGCGCCCCGCAGCTCGACTCGCTCGGCTGGGTGCTGTGGTCGACGTGGTTCTACCGCGTCCGGGCCGCGGACCAGGACGAACTGCCCACGCTGTGGCCGATGGTGCAGCGCGCCGCCGACCATCTGGCACGCTCCCTGGACGCCGAGGGGCTGCCGCCCGCCTCGTCCGACTACTGGGAACGCGACCACCGGCGCGAGCAGGACCCGCGGCGCCCGACGCTCGGCGTGGTCGGCCCCGCGCTGGCGGGGCTGCGCGCGGCGGCCGACCTCGCGCGGATGCGCGGCGAGGACGCGAAGGCGGCGGAGTGGCGGCACGCGGCGCAGCGGGTCTCGGACGCGGTGGCCAGGCAGTTCGCCCCCTACGGCTACCCGCGCTCCCCCATCCCCGGCGGGCTGATGGACACCTCGGTGACGTTCCTCGCGCCGCCGTTCGCACCGGCCGATCCGGGCGTGACCACCGCGATCGGGGACGCCGCGCGCAAGCAGGCGCTGCCGAACGGGGGCGTCCTGCCGGGCGAGCGCTGGTCGGGCGACCCCGACGTCGCCTGGACCCCGGAGACCGCGCTGTTCGGGCTGAACGCGGCCGCGTCGGGCCGCAAGGACGAGGCGCTGGAGCGGCTCGACTGGCTCTCCGCGCACCGCACGTCCCTGGGCGTCCTGCCGGAGAAGGTCGGCGTGACGGGCAGGCCCGCGGGCCCGGCGCCCCTGGGCTGGACGGCGTCGCTGGTCCTGCTGAGCCTCTCCGCGCTGGACCGGCCGCTTCCCGTCCCGTGACGGGGAGGATCTAGCCGAACTGCTCGTAGCCGAGCTTCAGCACGAGGGCGGTGACGACACAGAGCAGGACGGCACGGACGAAACCGGCACCGCGGTTGATCGCCATGTGGGCGCCGAGCTGCGCGCCGACGCTGTTGCAGACCGCCATGGCCAATCCGATGGCCCACAGCACGTGCCCCTGCGCCGCGAACACGGCGAGCGCGCCCAGGTTGGTGCCCGCGTTGATGATCTTCGAGGTGGCGGAGGCGTTGACGAAGTCCATGCCGAGCAGCATGGTGAACGCGATCACCAGGAACGTCCCGGTCCCCGGACCGAGGAGCCCGTCGTAGAAGGCGATCGCGACGCCCGGGACGAGGACGGCGGCGGCGACCCGGCGGCGCGTCCGCAGCACCGGCTGCGGGAGCCGGCCGAGATCCGGTTTGAGCACCACGATCGCGGCCACCGCCAGCAGGACGACCATGATGACGGGTTTCAGCACGTCCGAGGAGATCGCCGCCGCGCAGAGGGCGCCGCCGGCGGCGCAGCACACCGCGAGCAGCCCCGCCGGGACGGCCACCCGGACGTCCGGCTTGGCCTTGCGCGCGTAGGCGATGGCGGCCGACGTGGTGCCCGCGATCGAGCCCAGCTTGTTGGTGGCGAGCGCGGTCGCGACCGGCTGTCCCGGGTTGAGCAGCAGCAGCGCGGGCAGCTGGATCAGCCCGCCGCCCCCGACCACGGCATCGACCCAGCCCGCCGCGACGGCGGCGGCCAACAGCAAGGCGATCTGCTCGGCGTGCACGGGGCTCCCGGGAGGTAAGGAGTAAAAGACGGATCACCAATTACCCTAGCGGGCCGCCTCCACCGCCCCTCCGCCCGCCCACTCCCCGGGGAGGGGGTCGCTCTCTCAGCGGGCTTTCCATTCGTCGGCGAGCACCGCCCACACCTGGACGTCGCGGCGGTCGCCGTCGAGGACGAACGCCTGCCGCAGGACGCCCTCGCACGTCATCCCGAGCCGTTCCGCCACGGCGGCGCTCGCGGTGTTGCGCGGGTCGCACAGCCACTCCACCCGGTGCATCCCCCGCGTGCCGATCGCCCAGTCGATCATGATGCGGACGGCCTTGGTGATCAGCCCGCGCCCCCGGGCCTCGGCCGCGAGCCAGACGCCCGCCTCGCAGACGCCCTGCGCGGCGTCGAACGTCCGGAAGACCGTGCCGCCCTGGAGGACGCCGTCCACCCAGATGCCGTAGAGGCGGCCCTCGTCCCTGGCCTGCTTGTAGGCGTAGGCCTGGAGCAGCTCACGGGCCGTCTCCTCGTCCACCACGGTCCGGGCCCAGGGGATGTACCGGTCGATGTCCTTGCGGACCCGGTCGGCGTGCTCGGCGAACTCGGCCGCCTGCCAGGGCTCGAACGGGCGCAGCTCAGCGCCCTCGGCGAGCGTGCGAGCGAACATGGGGCCTCCCCGGGGAGTACGTACCGAACGTTTGTTATGTACTCTACGGGAATGCCTGCCCGAGGTGATCACGACGCCCGGCGCCGGGACGTGACCGAGGCCGTCTGGCGCGTCCTGGCCGGCCGCGGCTTCGGCGGCCTGACCCTGCGCGCGGTCGCGGCGGAGATGGACGCGTCCACCGGACTGCTCACCCACTACTTCCCGAACAAGCAGGCCCTCGTCGCGTACGCCCTGGACCTCGCCGACGAGCGCACCGCGAGCCGCGCGCTCCGCGAGGCCCCGCCCGGCCTGGCGTCCCTGCGCGCCGCGCTCCTGGACGTCCTGCCGCTGACCCCCGCCGCGTCGGCCATGAACCGCATCTGGGTGAGCTCGTGGGACGTCGCGCTCGCCGATCCCGGGCTCGGCGAGCGCCAGCGGCGCCGCTACGAGAACTGGCGCGCGCGCCTCCGCCCCCACGTCGCCACCGCCGTCGAGCGCGGCGAACTGCCCGCCGGGCCCGGCACGGACGACGCCGTCGCGGCCGCCGCCGCGTTCACGCACGGCCTGGTCGTGCACGCCCTGTTCGACCCGGACGCCTACCCGGCCGCCCGCCAGACCGCGATGCTGGACGCCTTCCTCGCCGCCCTGACCACGGGTCACCCCATGCCCACGGCGCCCGGCGCGGACGCATAATGTCCCGATGACCAAGCCGCGCACACTGCGCTGCCCGCGCCACCTCGGCATGATCCTCGCCGGAGTCGCCATCGCCGCCCTCTTCGGCGTCGTGGCGACCGAGAAGGCCCGCGACGGCGCGGGCGCCCCGGCTCTCGCCGCCGGCACCGCCTGCTTCGCCCTCGCGCTCGGCGTCGTCCCCCAGCTGCGGACACGCATGATCCTGGACGCGGAGGGCCTCACCCTCGTCTCGGGGTACGGCCGCCGCCGGTTCGCGTGGACGGAGATCATCGAGATCAGCGCGGACGCCCACCACGGCTTCTGGCTGCTCCAGGTGCGATCCGAGGAACGCGAGCGCCAGGCCGCCTTCTTCCCCGTCAGACTGGCGGCGATGCCGGTGGACCAGGGCACCCGCTTCAGAGAACCGTCCGGCGACACCCCCTACGGCCTCTACCGCCTGCACGCCGAACTCTGGGAGGGATGGCGGCGCCACGCCTCGCCGCTGCCCCAAGGCCACGGCGACGGGGCGGACGCCGCTGAGTCATCCTGATCCCATGACGATCAGGACGCGCGCCCTCGGTGACGACTTCGCCGCCCCCATCGACGACCGCTACCTCGAGGACTACACCGCCGGCACCACCTACGAGTACGGCCACGTCACCGTGGACGAGGCGGAGATCATCGAGTTCGCCCGCCGCTTCGACCCGCAGCCCATCCACGTGGACCCGGACTTCGCCGTGTCCGGGCCGTTCAAGGGCATCATCGCCAGCGGCTGGCACACCGGCTCGATCATGATGCGGCTGTTCGCCGACCACTTCCTGTCCCGGGTGGCCAGCCTCGCCTCCCCCGGCGTGGACGAGCTGCGCTGGCCCGCTCCCGTCCGTCCCGGCGACACCCTGCGCCTGCGCGTCGCCGTCCTGGAGGCCCGCCCGTCCCGCTCCAAGCCGGACCGCGGCATCGTCAGCACCCGCGCCGAACTCCTCAACCAGGACGACCAGGTCGTCCTGCACACCCTGCCGGCGAACCTCCTGCGCCGCCGCCCGGCCTGATCAGCGCGCGCCCTCCCGCACCGGCCGCGGCTCGGCGGCCGGCACGAGGACGGCGGGCTCGGGCAGCGTCCGGAACAGCAGCCAGGCCAGCGCGGGCAGCGCGATCAGCGGGGCGAGGGCGACGCGCAGCGACGCGGCGTCGGCGACGGCGCCGAGGACGGGGCTCGCGAGGCCGCCGACGCTGACCGTCAGGCCGAGGGTGACGCCGCCGGCGGTGCCGACCCGCGTGGGCAGGTAGTCCTGCCCGAGGGTGACCTGCAGCGAGAACGGGACGTAGAGGCCGGCTGAGGTCAGCGCGACGAACAGGTAGAGCGCCGGGCCGGGCACGAACACGATGCCCGCGACGGCGACCACGGTCAGCAGGTACGACCGGCGCACGACGGTGACCCGGTCCCAGCGGGCGGCAAGGGAACCGCCCGCCACGGTGCCGACCGCGCCCCCGATGTACAGGACGAACAGCGCCGCCGTGCCCGCCGCCACTCCCCCTCCCGTGCGCTGCCGCGCGTAGAACGAGATGAACGTGCTCAGCCCCACGAACACGATCGACCGGCAGATCACGGCAAGCGACAGCTTGATGAAGGAGCGTGCGTCGTCCACCCCGGTCGTCGTGCCGGCGCGCCCGCCGGAGGCCGTCCCCGCGAGGGCGCGCAGGACGGGCAGGCAGACGACGCTGCCCGCGAGCGCCGGCACCGCGAGGAACGGCGTGCACCGCAGGCCCCCCGTCGCGACGACCGCCGCGACCAGGAGCGGCGCGAGCGCGAACCCGAGGTTGCCGCCGACGGAGAACCAGCTCATCGCCGTGTGGCTTCCCTTGCTCGCCTTCCGCGCGACCCGGGCGGACTCGGGGTGGTAGGCCGCGACCCCGATCCCGGAGATCGCCACGAACGCCAGGGTGAGGGCGTAGTCGCCGCTGAGGCCGCTCAGGGCGATTCCCATTCCCGCCAGAAGCGTGCTCAGCGGGAGCAACCAGGGCATCGCCCACCGGTCGGTGAGCGCGCCGAACAGCGGCTGCGCCACCGAGGACAGCAACGACGCAGCGAGCACGATCCCCGAGGCGGCGGCGTAGGTGTAGGCGCGCTCGGCCACGAAGAACGGGACGAGGGCCGTCACGGACCCCTGGTAGACGTCCACGCAGGCATGCCCGGCGGACAGCAGGAGAACCGACCCTGTTTCTCGGGAACTCGTGGCTTCTCGTGAACTCGTCGACACGTCCCTCATGCTCGCGCCGCGGACCGGTGTCGGACTTCCGATAATCTGCCAACCGATGCAGGAAACCCGCCATCAATCGATCGCACCGACCCGAGCGCGCTCGCTCGCGCCGGGCGCCGCCATCGACGCCCACCGCCACGACGACCACCAGATCACCTACGCCGGACGGGGCGTGGTGGCCGTCACCACCGACGCGGGCTCCTGGGTGGCGCCCGCCGACCGCGCCATCTGGATCCCGGCCGGGGCCGTCCACGCCCACCAGGCCCACGGCGAGCTCGAACTGCACCTGGTCGGCCTGCCCGCGACCGCCAATCCGCTCGGGCTGAACGAGCCGGCGGTGCTCGGCGTCAGCCCCCTGTTGCGCGAACTGATCCTCGCCTACACCCGCGATCCGGACGACGACACCCCCGCCCGGACCCGGCTGCGCGCCGTCCTGCTGGACCAGCTGCGCGTCTCGGCCCAGCAGCCGCTGCATCTGCCCGCCCCGACCGTGCCGCACCTCAGGGCGCTGTGCGGCATCCTGCACGCCGACCCCGCCGACGACCGGACCCTCGCCGAACTGGGCAGGGAGGTCGGCGCGAGCGACCGCACCCTCTCCCGGCTCTTCAGGAGCGATCTCGGGATGACGTTCCCGCAATGGCGCACCCAACTGCGCCTGTACCACGCGCTGATCCTCCTGGCCGAGAACACACCGGTGACCACCGTGGCCCACCAGTGCGGCTGGTCGTCCGCCAGCAGCTTCATCGACGTCTTCCGCCGAGCCTTCGGCCACACCCCGGGCACCCACCACCCCGCATGAGCGGGCCGGCGGGAGGGGTCAGTTCTTCAGGAAGTCCAGCAGGTCGGCGTTGAACCTCTCCTTGTCGCCCGGCACGAGCGCGATCCCGTGGGAAGACCCCTCGTACACCTTCAGGACGGCGTTCGGAATGATCTTGGCGGCCTTGCGGGCGGTGGCGTCGATCGGCACGATCTGGTCGTCGTCGCCGTGCACGATCAGCGTCGGGATGTCGAACCTGCGCAGATCCTCGTGGAAGTCGGTGCGGGCGAAGGCGTCCACGCACTTCACGCCGGCCTGGATGGTCTCGTGCATGCCCATGAACCAGAACGCGTCGCGGTTGCCCTGGGTGGCCTTGGCGCCCGGACGGTTCGCGGAGAAGAACGCCTCCGAGGCGTCCTTCCAGTACTGCGAGCGTTCGCGCAGGATGCCGTTCTTGATCTCCTCGAACGCCTGCTCGGGCACGCCCTCGGGGTTGTCCTCGGTCTGGAGCATGAGCGGCGTGATCGCCGACAGCAGGACGACCTTGCGGACCCGCCCGGTGCCGTGGCGCCCGATGTAGCGGGCCAGCTCGCCGCCGCCCATCGAGTGCGCGACCAGCGTGACGTCCCGCAGGTCGAGCCGGTTGATCAGATCGTTGAGGTCGTCGGCGAAGGTGTCGAAGTCGTAGCCGTCGAAGGGCTGGCTGGAGCGTCCGTGCCCCCGGCGGTCGTGGGCGATGCCGCGGTAGCCGTTGTCGGCCACCATCTTCAGCTGGTCCTCCCACGCGTCGGCGTTGAGCGGCCAGCCGTGGATGAAGACCACGGTGTGCCCGCTGCCCCAGTCCTTGTAGAAGATCTCGTTGCCGTCGCGAGTGGTGACGAATCCCATGCTCGAACCCCCGTAGCGCTCCTGTGGACACGATGGCCGGGACGGCCGTGCCACGCAGCGACAGAACGGCCGTTCAGCAACCAGCCGCACCGATACCCCGGCTACCGCCCGAAACGCCCAATGACCAGTCGAAGTGTCTTTACCTCCTCATCTCCGGCAGGGCCGGCTCGGGCCGCACGGGCGCGAGCACCATCGGGCCCGTCCACTGGTGATCACGACCGCCGGTCCACTCCCAAGCTCAACCTTGGGTAGAGCGAACCAAACCCATGGATTGACGAGGGTCCGTTCTGACGCGCAGCCTGTCCACGGGGGCCCGGGGACGGAGCGTGACGACGAAGGAGCGGCCGTGACGGCAGGGCGGGACGACCATGTGAACGGCGAGGCCGAGGCCACCGAATGGCTACGCGCCAAACGCGCCGACCTGATTCAGCATCCCGGTGGCACTCTGCTGGAGCACCTCCACCGGGTGCACGGTCTGCTGGACGCCTGGGGCGCGCGGCGCACACTTCGTCTTGCGGGACTGTGCCACGCCTTCTACGGAACCGACGGTTTCCCCGTCGCGCTCGGCTCCGTTCACCGGCGCGAGGAACTGAGCGTGGCCATCGGGACCGACGCCGAGGACCTCGTCTACATGTACGCCAGTTGCGACCGCGCCCGCACGTACCCTGCCCTCCACCGGCCCGACGGCGCCATAGCCGACCGCTTCACCGGGACGTCGTCTCCCGCCCCACCAGGCCGACGCCGGGACCTCGCCGAACTCACCGTCGCCAACGAACTGGACGTCGTGCGCACGGCCAACCTGGACAGATCCCAGATCACCGGACTTCTGGACCTGTTCGTCACCTGGAAATCCCTGCTGAGCGCCCCCGCCTTCCACGCCGTCGAAGACGCCCGCCGGAGCATGCGCCTCGCCTGATCGCCGTTCCGCCGGCGGTCCTCACCGCTCAGAGTCAGTTGCACAGCTGAGCGGCCAAGGTGGTGTAGGCCCACTCTTCCCAGGCGTCCGGCGACCAGCCGCGGTCCTGCACGAAGAGCAGGTACAGCTGGGGGCTGAGCAGGCCGAACAGGACGTCCGCGGCCATCGCGGCCGAGACGCCGGGGCGCGCGTCGGGCTTGCCGACCAGCGCTTCGGCCGCGGCGCGCTGCACGGTGTAGCGCGGATCGGGGCCGTCGGGCCACTGCGCGGCGATCTGCGGGTCGGTGGCACCGGCGGCCGCGATCATCGGCACGATCGGGGCGACCCGGCCGAGGATCTCGCCGGTGCCGCGCACGTGCGCGCGCAGCTGGCCGGCCGCGGTGGGCGCGGCGCATGCGGCGCGGAACCACTCCCGGTCCATGGTGGCGACCGGCTCGACGTCCCCGGCGACGGACGAGTCCACGACGTCCTTGAACAGCGTGCGCTTGTTGCCGAAGACGAAGTAGACCGTCTGGACGGCCACCCCCGCCCGGTCGGCGACCTCCTGCAGGCTCGTCGCCCCGTAGCCCTGCGCGACGAACAGCTCCCGCGCCGCCTCGATGACCTTCCCACGAGTGCGGCGCGAGCGCTCGGCCCGCTTGTCCGGCCGCTTGACGGTGTCCATGGCGGGAGTATATCTCTAGAGTTCATCACTAGAGTTCACATCTAAATACCGATGGGTGGGCCCCCGGCCGCACCCTCAGCAAAGGAGATGGGATGCACACCGTCGTCAACGTCCAGCAGGCCGAAGCATGGAACGGATGGGAGGGGACGGCCTGGGCCGACAACGCCCCGCGGTACGACGCGATGATGGGCGGTTTCAACCGGCCGCTCCTGGACCGCGCCGCGATCGGCGAGAACGAGACCGTCCTGGACGTCGGATGCGGCACCGGACAACTCACCCTGCTGGCCGCACGCCGGACGGTCCGAGCGCAGGCGGTCGGCGTCGACATCTCCGAGCCCATGCTGACCCGCGCCCGCGCCGACGCGGCCGAGCAGGGCATCGCCAACGCGCGGTTCGACCAGGCCGACGCGGAGGTCCACCCCTTCGAGGAGAGCGGCTTCGACGTCGTCGTCAGTCGCGGCGGCGTCATGTTCTTCTCCGACCCCACGGCCGCGTTCGCCAACATCGCCCGCGCGCTGCGGCCCGGCGGCCGGATGGTGTTCATCGTCCCGCAGGCCGGTGCCCCTGACAGCGAGTACGCCAAGGCCACCGCCGCTCTCGCGCCGCTGATGCGCCGTCCCTCACCCGCGGCCCGTGGCATGGGCTCGCTGTCCGACCCCGACCGTGTCCGCCAGGTACTGCACCAAGCGGGCCTGACGCAGGTGAACGCGACCCCGGTCCATGCGCCGATGGACTACGGCCGCGACGCCGGCGACGCCGCGAACTTCATCCTCAGCCAGGGCCCGGTCCGCTACAACCTCCAAGACGCGGACCAGGCCACCGCCACCCGCGTCCAGCGCGACCTCCAGGCCGCACTCGCGGCCTTCGAGACTCCGGGCGGCGTCCGGATCCGCGGCTCCGTATGGCTGGTGAGCGCCATCCGTCCTTGACCCCGGGCCCTGGCCCGTTACGCGAACGCACCCCCGGAGACGTGTGGGGAACGTCCAGCCAACACGTCCAGGCGAAGTCAGCCTTCCGGGAAGAAGAGGAACAGGGTGCAGCCGGTCGACGTCTGCGGGACGTGGGAAGAGCCCGCGGGGGCGTGAATGAACGAGCCGGCCGGGTAGTCCCGGTCGCCGTCGTTGAAGGTCCCGGAGACCACGAAAACCTCCTCAGGGCCCGGTTCGTGGACGTCGACTCCCTCCCAGCATGTGTTCGCGTCCATCTCCAGGACGAAGGCCTTCGCGCCGCTGTCCCCGTTCCACAGCGGCCGGAGGCGGATGCCCGGGAAGAGTTCGCGGACCGGGGCGTCCTGAACGGTGGACCACACATAGCCGGGCGTGCTCTGTTCCGTCGTCATGGGACCAGCCTGACGACCGGCGCCCCCTCCGGCCGAGTGTCAGGAAAGACATGATGCGGTACTTTCATGCCATGCATCGCGTCGCGGCGCTCGTGCGCCCACCTCAGTCGACCTTCGAGCTCGGCTGCGCGGCCCAGATGTTCGGGATCGAGCGAGCCGGGCTCCCGGACCGGTACACCTTCGGCGTGTGCACGGAGCGCCCCGGCTCCGTCGCGACGCTGGCCGGGTACGACATGCTCGTGACCGACGGGCTGGACGCGCTCGACGGGGCCGACACCGTGGTCGTCCCGGGTTGGCTTCCCGCCAGGAGGCCCCCGTCCCCCGCGGTGGTCCAGGCCCTCCGCCGCGCGCACTCCCGCGGCGCCCGAGTGGTCAGCATCTGCTCCGGCGCCTTCGCCCTGGCGCACGCCGGTCTGCTCGACGGGCGGAAGGCGACCACCCACTGGGCCCTGGCGGACGAGCTCGCCGCACGCTTCCCGCACATCCAGGTCGACCCGGACGTGCTGTACGTGGACCACGGTGACGTGGCCACCAGCGCCGGGGCCGGAGCCGGCATCGACCTGTGCATGCACCTGGTCCGCACCGACCAGGGCGCCCGGTACGCCGCCCACGTCGCACGGACCATGGTCATGCCGCCCCACCGCGAGGGCGGCCAACTGCAGTACTCGGCGCCGCCGCACCCCGCCCAGATCGACGGCACCCTGGCGCCGCTGCTGGACTGGATCGCCGAGCGGCTCGGCGAGCCGGTGACCATCGAGAGCATGGCCGCGCACGCGCGCGTCTCCACGCGCACCCTCGCCCGCCGGTTCGCCGAGCAGCTCGGCACCAGCCCGGGCCAGTGGCTGCTCACCCGGCGAATCGCCGCGGCCCAGGACCTGCTGGAGTCCTCCGACCTCCCCTTGGACGCCATCGCCCGCCGCGTCGGCCTCTCCTCGGCCACCAACCTGCGCAGACGCTTCCTCAACACCCTGGGCACGACGCCGGGCGCCTACCGCCGCACCTTCCGCGCGAAGCCACGGTGACAAGGCTCCCCGCCCCTCGCACGGGCGCGGAACACTAGTCGTCGTCGGATTGGGGGAGGCTCGCCTTGGCCTTCTCGTAGTCGCCGACCGGAGCCTCGTCATCCAGGCGGTAGACGAGGTGGACGACACCGGTCGTGAAGGTCTTGGAGGAGATGAGCTTCAGCGGCAGCGGCGCGTCGGCGTCCTCGAACAACCGCATTCCCCTGCGCACGGCGATCGGGTGGACGAGCAGGTGCAGCTCGTCCAGAAGACCTGCCGCCAGAAGCCGGCGGACGACCGAGACCGAACCGCTCATCGCGATGTCCGACGTGGACGGCTCCTTCTTCAGCGCGGTCACGGCCTCGATGAGATCGCCCCGGAGCCGTTCGGAGTTGCGCCAGGTGAAGTCGAGGTCCTGGCCGGACACCACGATCTTGCGGGCGTCTCCGAGCTTCTTGGCGAAGCCGGCGTCCTCGCCGCCTGCCTTCTCACGGTCCGGCCACGCGCCCGCGAAGCTGTCGTAGGTCCTTCGGCCGAGCAGGAGGGTGTCGGCCGACCCCATCTGGGCGTCGACGGCCTGACCCATCTCCTCGTTGAAGTACGGGAAATGCCAGTCCTGCGGGTCTTCGACGACTCCGTCGAGCGAGATGAACAACCCTGCGGTGATCTTCCGCATCCTGAGACTCCTTCGACAGCCTGACGACCATGGTGCTCACCAGGTTCGACCGGCGCCGCCACCGGAACTCATCGTTCTGGCCATAACCCATGCCGCGCCGGTGGTGCCCCTGAGCCCCAGTGCCACCGGGCCCGTCAGGTCTGCGCTCGGGTGAGCGTCAGAGTTTCTCGATGGTGGCGAAGCGGAGGACCAGGGTGCGGACGCCGTAGTCGCCGCCGAAATCCACGCTGGCCTTCTCGCCCTTGTCGTAGACGGAGACGACGGTGCCCAGTCCGAAGGCGTCGTGGGTGACCTTGTCGCCCGGGGACAAGGACGGGACGGGGCGGTTGCCCGGTGAGCGGGTCCCCGGGCGTTCCGCCATCCGCGACATGGCGGAGCCGGACGTGGAGGACGCCTCGCGTTCCCATTCGACGAGGGATTTCGGGACCTCGCCGAGGAAGCGCGACGGCGGGTTGACCTGCGGCGCTCCCCACGAGCTGCGCATCGTGGCCCGGGAGACGTACAGGCGTTGCCGGGCGCGCGTGATGCCGACGTAGGCGAGGCGGCGTTCCTCTTCGAGTTCCTTGGGGTTGCTCATGGCGCGCAGGTGCGGGAAGACGCCGTCCTCCATGCCGGTGAGGAAGACGACCGGGAACTCGAGGCCCTTCGCGGTGTGCAGCGTCATCAGGGTGACGACGCCGTGCTCGCTTTCTTCGGGCTGCTCTCCCGGCGGGACGGGCGCGCCCTTCGCGCCCCCGGGAATGGAGTCGGCGTCGGCGACCAGGGCGACCTGTTCCAGGAACTCGGGGAGGCGGCCCTCGGCGGACTCGCCGTCGAGGCGCTCTTCGAACTCGCGGGCGACGGCTTCGAGTTCCTGGAGGTTCTCGATGCGGGTCTCGTCCTGCGGGTCCTTGGACGCCTGGAGCTCGGCGAGGTAGCCGCTGGCCTTCAGCACCTCCGCGACGAGGTCGGCGGGGGCGAGCGACTCGGCGGCGGCGCGCAGCTCGTCCAGCAGGGCGACGAAGTCGCGGACGGCGTTGAGCGAGCGGGTCGCCATGCCGGGGACGTCCTCCGGCGTCCGGAGGGCCTGCCAGAACGAGATGCGCTCGCGGGACGCGTACGCCTCGACGCAGGCCTCGGCGCGGTCGCCGATGCCCCGCTTGGGGACGTTCAGGATGCGGCGCAGGGAGACGGTGTCCTCGGGGTTGGCGAGGCAGCGCAGGTAGGCGAGCGCGTCGCGGATCTCCTTGCGCTCGTAGAACCGGACGCCTCCGACGACCTTGTACGGCAGCCCGACCCGGATGAAGACCTCTTCGAAGACACGGGACTGCGCGTTGGTGCGGTAGAAGATGGCGACGTCGCCGGGACGGGCCTCGCCGTCGTCGGTGAGCCGGTCGACCTCGCGGGCGACGAACGCGGCCTCGTCGTGCTCGTTGTCGGCCACATAGCCGATGATCTTGTGGCCCTCGCCCTGGTCGGACCAGAGCTTCTTGGGCTTGCGGTCGGCGTTGCGCTCGATGACGGCGTTCGCGGCGGACAGGATCGTCTGCGTGGAGCGGTAGTTCTGCTCCAGCAGGATCGTGGTGGCGTCGGTGTAGTCGCGCTCGAACTCGAGGATGTTGCGGATGGTCGCCCCGCGGAAGGCGTAGATCGACTGGTCGGCGTCGCCGACGACGCACAGCTCGGCGGCCCCGACGCCCTCCACGGGCGCGGTCAGCTCGCGGACGAGCTCGTACTGCGCGTGGTTGGTGTCCTGGTACTCGTCCACCAGGACGTGCCGGAAGCGGCGCCGGTAGTGCTCGGCGGCCTCGGGGAACACCTGCAGCAGGTTGACCGTCATCATGATCAGGTCGTCGAAGTCCATGGCGCCGGCCTGCTGCAGGCGCGCCTGGTACATCTCGTAGGCCTCGGCGAGCGTCTGCTCCATGTGCGTGGACGCCCGCGCCTTGAACGACTCGTAGTCGATCAGCTCGTTCTTCAGGTTGGAGACCTGCGCGCTGAACGACTTCGGCGGGTAGCGCTTCGGGTCGAGGTCGAGCTCGCGGCACACGAGCGCCATCAGCCGGTTCGCGTCGGCCTGGTCGTAGATCGAGAAGCTCGTGGGGAACCCGAGGCGCTTGGCCTCGCGGCGCAGGATCCGGACGCACGCGGAGTGGAACGTCATCACCCACATGGCCCGCGAGCGCGGCCCGACGAGGGCGTCCACCCGCTCCTTCATCTCGGCGGCGGCCTTGTTGGTGAAGGTGATCGCGAGGATCTGGCCGGGGTGCACCTCCCGCTCGCCGAGCAGGTGGGCGATGCGGTGGGTGAGCACCCGGGTCTTGCCCGAGCCGGCGCCGGCGACGATCAGCAGGGGGCTGCCGGAGTGCACGACGGCGGCGCGCTGCTGCGGGTTGAGGCCGTCCAGCAGGGGGTGAGCTTCGGTCTTCGACATCACGTGCGAGTCTACGGCGCTGCGCGGACGTTTTCGGCGCGTCCGCCGAGCCGGGGCGTCCCGGACCCGCCCGCCCGCGCGCCGGACGCCCCCGCGGGCGCCGCCTCCGCGTCCGGCCGATACCCCCTGTGAGCTTGATCAGGGGCCCGGCGGCTGCATGTGGACACATGGGGCGCCTTTTGGACACGGTGGGTTGACTCGATCTCACGTCGCGACTGACGTTGGAGGTAGAGCGGACGGGGGTCGGGCACCGGCCCGGCCCGTACTCGGAATGCAAGTCCCCGTATTGCATGCCCGCATGTTCGCGTACAGCGACGCAGAGTCAACAGGACTCGCGCACTGTCACAGGGGAGGTGGCTTTGATGACCCACCAGCAGGAACTCCAGACGCAGTTCGACGCCGAGGTCGTGGTGCCCGCGCAGTGGCCGGGACGGGCGTCCCAGGCGGCGCCGCCGCCGCTTCCGCGTTCCGTCCCGCGGCCGGTGCCGGTTCCGGTACCGGCGCAGCCCGGCCACAGGTTCCTGATCTACAAGCAGGACCCGTCGGTCGCCGAACTGGGCTCGCGGCTGACCTACATCCCCACCGTGGTGCTGAACGGCCCCATGGACGTGCGCGTCCAGACCGAGTTGCAGGGTGTCACCCCGATCGCGCGCAACATCAGCGGCGACTTCGTGTTCACCGCCGGCACCCCGGAGTTCGACTGCGCGCACACGTTCGCCGTCGTCCGGGAGACGATGGCCATGTACGAGCGGCACAACGGCGGGGTCCCGATCCCGTTCGCGTGGAACGTCGGGGGCAACACCGAGCGCGTCACGGTGTTCCCGCACGCCGCCGAGGGCGCGAACGCGTTCTACTCGCGGACGGCCAAGGCGCTGAAGTTCCTCTTCTTCACGCCGAAGGGACAGCCCGCGTCGAACGTGCTCTTCACGTGCCAGTCCTTCGACATCGTCGCGCACGAGACCGGCCACGCGATCCTGGACGGCCTCAAGCCCGGCTGGCTTTCGGCGGACGCCCCGCCGCAGACCGGCGGCCTGCACGAGGCGTTCGGCGACATCACGGCGATCTTCCTGGCCCTGGCGCAACCGGACCAGGCGGAGGCGCTCGTCGCGCTCACCAAGGCGAACCTGCACGACAGGTCGTTCCTGGCGGAGATGGCGGAGCAGTTCGGCAAGGCGCTCGGCATGCCGTCCGGGCTCCGCAACGCCGACAACGACCTCAAGCTCAGCGAGGTCGGCAACGAGGTGCACTCGATCTCGCAGGTGTTCACCGGCGCGATCTACGACATCCTCGCCGACGTCTACACCTTCGAGCTGAGCCGGCAGCAGCGCACGAAGGACGCCACGGTCGTGCTGATCGAGACGGCGTCCGCGCTGTGCAGGCTCGTGTTCGACGCGATCGTCGCGTCCCCCGCGACCGACGCCCGGTACGTGGACGTGGCGAACAAGATGCTGCAGGCCTCGGCGGACCGCGGCGACCCGGCCGTCTACCGGACGTTCATCCGCAACCGGTTCGCCGTCCGGGAGGTCACGACGGCGGCGACGCCGCTGCGCGACCTGATGACCGGGCAGATGGCGATGACCGAGGCCGCCTACACCGGAGACGGGCAGGACGTCACCGAGGTCGAGCCGCACGACGAGAACTCGGCGAGCCTGCTGGCCGCCCAGGACAGGTCGCGCTGCTGCGGGACGATGCAGATGCCCGAGTACCAGGCCGTCCCCGCGGAGAAGCTGGCCCAGGGCGGCTCGCTGGAGGACGACGACATCCTCCGCAGCCAGCTGGACGAGCTGCGCAGCACGTTCAGCAAGTAGCACCGTTTCGCGGGGAGCCGTTCGGGAGGTGGCGACCCGCGGCGAGCGGGTAGGGAGCAGGCGAGTCGACGGGGAGGTGCGCGGGCATGCGCGTGACGATCGAGAGCACCGGCGGTTTCAGCGGCCAGAGCGCCGTCGTCGCGCAGTACGACACCGCGGCCCTCCCCGCCGGACAGGCCGGCCGCGTCCGCGAGGCCGTGGACGCGCTGGCCGCCGCGCACGCCCGCGGCGGGACGGGCGAGATCGGCGCCGACCTGCCCGCGTACCGGATCACGGTCTCCGGGGACGGGGCGGAGGAGTACGGCGCGGAGGGTGAACCGCGCGTCTACGAGATACGGGGCGACCCGACCGCGGGAGTCGCATCCGTCCTCGGCACACTCATCGAAGGCCCCGACGCCACCCCCTGACTCCGCCCGGTGCGCCTTGGGGCCACCGTGGCGGGCCGGGAGCGCGGCACCGCCCGGACGCCGAGGTCAGTTCGTCTTGCGGTGGTCGCGGGCGGATTCGGCCGCGGCGTGGACGGCGGCGAGGTCCGCCCCGGTCGCGGCCATGGACGCGGCGGCGACGGCGCCCTCGACCAGCGGGGCGTCCGCGAGCAGCACGTCGTCGCCTTCGGCGTCCTCGATGAGCATCTTGGCCGTCAGCACGGAACTGCCGAGGTCGGCGAGCAGCACGACCCCGTCGCCGTCGTCCGCCGCGGCGACCGCCTGCTCGACGAGGTCGATGCTCGTCCCGAGGCGCCCTTCGGAGTCGCCGCCGGCGGGTTCGACGACGGCCTTGCCGACGCCCATCGCGCGGGCGACCTCGGCGACGCCTTCGGCGAGCGTCCGGCTGTGGGAGATGATGACGATCCCGACCATGTCACCCCTCCCCCGCAGCGTCTGAACCCGCGACACCGTCTGATCCCGCGACATCGGCGAGGGCTCTCAGCACCAGGGCGGTGGACGAGGCGCCGGGGTCCAGGTGCCCCTCGCTGCGTTCGCCCAGGTAACTGGCCCGGCCCTTGCGCGCCCGCATCGGGACGGTGCCGTCCGCGCCCTTCGCGGCGGCCTCGGCGGCGGCCCGCGCGCATCCGGCGAGGCCGGAGCCGTCCGCCAGGGCCGCCTCGTACGCCGCGACGGCCGGCGCCAGCGCGTCGACCATCGTCTTGTCGCCCTCGACGGCCTTCCCGAGATCCTGGACGCCCTGGAGGGCGGCCCGGAGCGCGGAGCCGAGCGCTGCGGCGTCCACGTCGGCGGCGTCGCCGAACGCCTTGCCCGCGCGGCGCAGCGCCGTCCCGTAGAGGGGGCCGGACGCGCCTCCGGTCTTCGACACGATGGCCCGGCCGGCGGCGATCAGCACCGCGCCCGGCGGGACGTCCCCGGGGAGCGCCTCCACGGCGGCGCGGAAGCCCCGGTCGAGGTTGAGGCCGTGGTCGCCGTCGCCGATCGCCGCGTCCAGCCGGGTCAGCCGCTCGGCGTCGGCGGACACCCGTTCGGCCGTCCGCCTGATCCAGGCCGCGAAGTCCCCCGCGTCCATCGAACCCGCGCTCACCGGCCCCACCGCAGCCCCGGCGTCTCGACGGGCGCGTCCCACAGGCGGATCAGCTCGGGCGTCACCCGGCACACGCTGATCATGCAACCCGCCATCTCCAGACTGGTCACGTACGGCCCGACGAGGCGGCGGACGACGGTCGCGCCGTGCGCCTCCAGCCACTCGGCCGCCGCCGCGTAGGCGACGTACTGCTCGATCAGCGGGGTGCCGCCCATCCCGTTGACCAGCACGAGCACCTCCGAACCCGACAGCGGCATGTCCGCGTCGATCGCGCTGAGCGTGGCGTCCACGATCTGCGCGGCGGTGCCGACCCGGACGCGTTCGCGGCCGGGCTCGCCGTGGATGCCGATGCCGAGCTCCATCTCGTCCTCGCCCAGCTCGAACGTCGGCGTCCCGGCCGCCGGGACCGTGCAGGACGACAGCGCCACGCCGAACGACCTGCTGCGCTCGTTCACCTCCCGTGCCACGGCCGCCACGTCCGCGAGGGGCGCGCCCTCCTCGGCGAGCGCCCCGGCGATCTTCTCGGCGAACAGCGTGGCGCCGGTGCCGCGCCGGCCGGCGGTGAACGTGCTGTCCTCCACCGCGACGTCGTCGTCGACGACGACGGACACGACCTCGATGTCCTCGTCCTCGGCGAGTTCGGCGGCCATCTGGAAGTTCATGACGTCGCCGGTGTAGTTCTTCACCAGGTGCAGCACGCCGGCGCCGCCGTCCACCGCCATCGTCGCGGCGATGATCTGGTCGGGAACGGGAGAGGTGAAGACCTCGCCGCAGCAGGCCGCGTCCAGCATCCCGTGGCCGACGAATCCGGCGTGCAGCGGTTCGTGGCCGGATCCGCCGCCCGAGACCAGGGCGACCTTCCCGCTCCGCGGGGCGTCCCCCCGTATGACGGTCCCGTTCCCGGGGTCGACCTTCAGGGACGGGTGCGCGGCGGCCAGTCCGCGCAGGGCGTCGGACACCACGTCCGCCGGGGCGTTGATGAGTTTGCGCATGTCTCAGCTCTACCCCGGCGAAGCGTCCCGTCCCAGGCCCAATCGCCGATCATGCGATTCGGGGGGTGCCCGGAGGGGTCCGCGCCCGCATAGGTTGCATCCGTGACGAAGGCACCGAAGATTCTTTATGACTGCGACACCGGCATCGACGACGCGATGACGCTGCTCTATCTGGCCTCACTGGTCCAGGCGGGGAAGGCGGAGCTGGCGGCGGTCGGCACGGTGCACGGCAATATCGACCCGATGACCGGCGCGCTGAACACACTGCGGGTGCTGGAGGCCGCGGGCCTCACCTCGGGCGGGCGGGAGCCTGCCGGTCCGGCGGTGCCGGTCGCGGTCGGCGCCGCCCGGCCCATGGCGCAGGACGTCCACTACGCGCTGGACTGGCACGGCACCGACGGCCTCGGCGACACGCACCTTCCCGAGCCCGCGGGACGCCCGGTCGACGAGCCCGCCGCCGCGCAGATCGTCCGGCTGGCCCGCGCGATGCCCGGCGAGCTGACCCTGCTCGCGACCGGCCCCCTGACCAACCTCGGCTCGGCGCTGCTGCTGGACGGCGAGCTGCCGTCGCTGGTCCGCGAGGTCGTGGTGATGGGCGGCGCGTTCGATCATCCGGGCAACATCACCACGCACGCCGAGGCGAACATCTGGCACGACCCCGAGGCAGCCGACCTGGTGTTCGCGGCGGACTGGCCGATCGTCCTGGTACCGCTGGACGCCACGCACCCGACCGCCGTCCACGACGACTGGCTGGACCGGCTGGCCGCGCACGACACTCCCGTCGCCCGGTTCGCCGCGAACATCCTGGAGTTCTACGCGGACGCCTACACGCCCACCCTCAAGCGCCGGGGCGCGGTCATCCACGACGCACTCGCGGCGATGCTGATCGTCGACCCGGACCTCGGCGAGTACGTCCAGCGTCCGGTGCGGGTGGAGCTGCGAGGCGAGCTGACGCGGGGCACGACCGTGTGGGACGCCCGCTCCCTGCCCGCCGACGACACGCGCCGTCCGGTGAAGGTGGCCGTCGGCAGCGACGTGGCGCAGTTCCAGGAGCGCCTGCTGTCGGCCCTCCTCACCTTCTGAGCAGGGCTCACATCCCGCCGGCCTCCGCCCCGGCCTCCCGGTGCGGGCGCGCGGCCGTCCGGCGTACCCGGAACGTTCACTGAAAGCAGCGATATCCGGGTATGCCGGAACCGTTGGCCGACCTTATTGTTGAAGATGTGACCAACGTTCTGGACGACAGCGAGCTGCAGCGGATCCTCGCCGTGATGGCGCATCCCGACGACGTCGACTTCGGCGCGGCCGGGACGGTGGCGGCCTGGACGGACCGCGGCATCGAGGTCGTCTACCTCATGGTCACCGACGGTGACGCGGGCGGCTTCGACGACGGCGTCACCCGCGAGGAGATGGCCGCCCTGCGCCGCGAGGAGCAGCGCGCCGCGGCCAAGTGCGTCGGGGTGAGCGACGTCCGGTTCCTCGGCTACCCGGACGGCCGGGTCGAGGTGGGCTTCGGCCTGCGCCGCGACATCGCCCGCGTGATCCGGCAGGTGCGCCCGGACCGGGTGCTGATGCCGAGCCCCGAGCGCAACTACGAGCGGATCTACCCGAGCCACCCCGACCACCGGGCGGTCGGGGCGGCCGCGCTCGACGCCGTCTACCCCGACGCCCGCAATCCCTACGCGTTCCCGGAGCTTCTCGCCGACGAGGGCCTGGAGGCGTGGACTGCGCGGGAGGTGTGGCTGTCCGGCGGCCCCGTCGTCAACCACTACGTCGACATCACCGACCGGTTCGACCGGAAGGTGAACGCGCTGCGGGCACACGCCAGCCAGACCGCGCACATGGGGGACGGCCTGCCGGAGATGCTGCGCGGCTGGCTCGGGAGCAACGCCGCCGCTGCGGGGCTGCCCGAGGGCAGTCTCGCCGAGTCGTTCCAGGTCATCGACACTGCCTGAGCACCACCGCTCGCGCGGACACCCGGCCCCGAGGTAATGCGCCGCCCTCACGAAGCCTCACCGAAGCGGTCAGGCCGCCCAAGTATCGGTCACTTAGCAAATACAGTCTCTTACAAGCCGTAATCAGCTTCCGAGCGGGCATGTACCCCATGTGACAGAACTCGGGGGGTCGTCATGCCGCGTGAGATCGAGGCCACCGCCACATCCGCCGCCGCGCCTGAGGTGATCTTCAAGCACCTGTGCGTCCCGGAGGCGTGGGACGAGTGGGGCGGTTTCTGGACCAGGGCGCGGCGGGAGTCCGCCGGTCAGGAGCACCCGAACGGGCTCGGGGCCGTCCGGTACATCCGGTCGTGGCGCGAGGAGGTCGTGGCCTGGGATCCGCCACGCCACTACGGCTACATCGCGCTGGCGGGCCGTCCGGAGCGGCGCCTTCGCGCGGACATCACGCTGGAACCGCACTTCGCGGGCACGCTGATCCGCTGGCGCGGCGAGGTGGACGGCTTCCCGGGCACCGGACCGCTCACAAGCGCCGTCCTGCGCCGCCGCCTCGACGCCTACGCGCACCGTGTGGCGAGGCATTCCGAGCGCTGCGAACCAGGCTGCCCGGCCCGCCTACCAGGCGCCCTTTAGGCCCGCCCACACCCAGGCACGCACGCCGCACCAGGCGCGCACCCCAGGCGACGGCCGGCCACGACACACGCCCACGGGGCATGCACCGGAGATCGCACACCCGAAGGCCCACGCACGACCGGTAGGTCACGCACGACCGCCAGGTCACGCATGACCCACGGGACGCGCACGCCGAGCCACGCGCAACCACCAGGTGACGCACACCCAAAAGGGATGCACACCCGGGGGTTCACGCACGACCGGTAGGTCGCGCAATCCGGGGGGATCGCGCGCCTCCGCCTGGTCATGCGCGGCCGGGGGCACGCACGGCCACCGGGACATGCACTCCTGCGGAGTCCTGCACGCCCGCCGGGTCGTGCGCGCCCAGTGGGCCTACGCGTCCACCGGGTCCTGCACGGGTGCGGGGATCTTGCGGGGCCGCCGGTACAGGCACGCCCGACAGGTGATGCACGGCCGGTTGGGCGCGCACCGGCGGTGGGGCACGCGTGCGCACCGGGGGGTGCGGGGATGCGCGCTCGGCTTGGGCGCTTGCCAGTTCGAGTTGGACGTTGGTTTCGGGTCGCACGACATTCGGGGGAATCGATGCGGCGTCATCTGATCGTGCTCGCTCTGGTGGCGGGCAGCGGGGCTGGTTCGGCCGTCTACTGGTTCATGGCGGACGGGGAGAAGCGCGAGGGCGGGGTCGTCGCGAGCGCGGGAGAGTCCGCGGCGGCGGGGCGGGACGTGTCCGCGGTCCGGCTGGCGCTCCCCCCGTTCGACCCCGGGGCGCTGCACCGGGACCTGCGGACCTATATCCGGAAACGTCCGGGCAGGGCGGGAGTGATGGTGACGGACCTGCGGACGGGGAGGTCGTTCGGCGAGAACGACGGCGGCCGGTTCGTCACCGCCAGCATCATGAAGGTCGACATTCTGGCGAGCCTCCTCCTGCAGCGGCAGCGCGACGGCCGGGGGCTGACCGGTGCCGAGCGTGCGCTGGCCGGGACGATGATCAGGGAGAGCGACAACACGGCGGCGGACGTCCTGTACGCCGAGGCCGGGTACGGTCCCGGCGTCGCCAGAGCGAACAGGACGTTCGGGCTGAAGCACACGAAGCCGTTCCCCACCTCGTGGGGTTCGTCCGTGACGAGCCCGACCGACCAGGTGCGGCTGCTGACGAACCTGGTGTCGGACAGGAGCCCGTTGAAGGCGCGCGGACGCCGGTACGTCCTCGGCCTGATGGGCTCCGTACTGGACGAGCAGGCGTGGGGCATCAGCGCGGCGGCGCGTCCGGGAGAGAGGGTGGCGCTGAAGAACGGCTGGGTGCCGCTCCGCTTCCAGGGGCACGGCTGGGCGGTCAACAGCATCGGCCGCGTCAGCGGGCGCGACCACGACTTCCTCATCGCGGTGTGCAGCAGCGGCAACCCGACGATGGAGACGGGGGTGTCCACCGTCGAACACGTCGCCGACATGGTCGTCGACGGCTTGCGCGCGGCGGGGCCGTGAGCGGGTTCGTGCGGTGGGAGGGCGTCTGGAAAGGCGCCGGCTCGGGGAAACGGGCACCCGAAGAGACGGGGCTCAGGAATCGGGGGAACGTCGCGGTTCCGGACCGGGCGGCGGGCCGGCCGCCCAGCGTACGCCGGGAACCTCAGCGGTGCAGCGGTCGGGTGAGCTTCTTGCCGTCGGCGGCGGCCACGGCGACGCAGGTGACGGTGCGGTCACCGGACTTCCACGAGTCGGCCGTCGGGTAGTAGTAGGAGTTCGCGATGCCCCGCGCGGCGGGGTCGCGGTTGATCCGTGCCTGCGTGCGGAGCTTGCACCCGTTCGAGGCGAGCTGCTGGAGCCGCGCCTCGGGCGGGATGACGAACCCCTTCACCCGGAAGACGGCCGTCACCTCGCCGTCATGCGGTCCCGTACAGGGGACGATCTTGACGCTCTCCACCTCGACCGGTTCCTCGGTCGCGGAGCTGGTGGCGCCGGAGTTGTCGTTGATGCAGTCGCCGACCTTCATCTTCTTGGCGTCCACCTCCTTGGGCTTGGTCTGGGTGACCTTGGGCGTCGCCCCGGCGCCGTCGGACGAGCCGTCCCCGCTCAGCACGAAGCCGACGATGCCGCCCACGATCCACAGGCAGGACAGAACGATCCCCGCGATCGCGAGGCCGCGGCCCTTGCCGCCCTTCTTCGCGATCTGGCTGAGGGAGACGGCTCCGAGGATGAGGCCGACGACACCGAGGCATCCGAGGAGGCCGGTCACGAACGCGGCGATCGCCAGCCCGTTGGTCTTGTCGGCGTTGGATCCGTACGGGGAGCCGGGGCCGTGCTCGCCGGGCATCGGCGGGGGCGGGGACGGATAGGGGGCCTGGGGACCCGGCTGCGCGGGTCCGGGTGGGGGATAGGTCATGACGAGCGACTGTTCCACACCGGAGGGCGCCCGTGATCACGCTGGACGGGACCCGCGGATTACAATTCGCTCACGACTGCAGTGAAAACGTTTACTCCGGGGCCTCGCCGGGGGTGGGATTCGCCCCGCTAGACGAGGCGGCGGGCGGCGGCCCAGCGCGACAGCTCGTGCCGGTTCGACAGCTGCAGTTTCCGCAGGACGCTGCTGACGTGCGTCTCCACCGTCTTCACCGAGATGAACAGCTCCTTGGCGATCTCCTTGTAGGCGTAGCCGCGCGCGATCAGCCGCAGCACATCGCGCTCCCGCTGGGTGATCTGGTCCAGTTCCGGGTCGACGGCCGGGACGTCCGTGGCGGCGAACGCGTCCAGGACGAAACCGGCGAGACGCGGCGAGAAGACCGCGTCTCCGTCGGCGACCCGGCCGATCGCGTCCGTCAGCTCGGGACCGGAGATCGTCTTGGTGACGTAGCCGCGGGCCCCGCCCCGGACGACGCCGATCACGTCCTCCGCCGCGTCCGACACCGACAGCGCGAGGAACTTGGACGAGACGGCGCCGTGCAGCCGCCGCAGCACCTCGATCCCGCCGCCGCCGGGCAGGTGGACGTCCAGCAGCACCACGTCCGGCTGCGTCCCGCGGATCACCGCGACCGCCTCGTCGACGTCGCCGGCCTCCCCGACGATCTCGACGCCGCCGCCCAGCTCCGCCTTCACGCCGGTCCGGAACATCTGGTGGTCGTCGACCAGCACGACCCTCTTCAACGTTTCGCTCATGTCCACGTCCCGCTCATGTCAACGCCTCACTCCGCCCTGCTCCTCGGGGACGCCCCGGCGGCCGCGCTCACGACTTCTTGATCTCCAGGCGCACTTCGGTGCCCTCGCCCGGCGCCGTGCGGACGGTGGCCTTGCCGCCGTTGCGCTCCATACGTCCGATGATGGACCCTCGCACGCCCATCCGGTCCTCCGGGACCTGGTCGAGAACGAATCCCTTGCCCCGGTCGCGGACGAAGATGGCGATCTCGTCGCCCTCCACCTCGGCGTACACCGACACCGAGGGCGCCTCCGCGTACTTGGCGGCGTTCACCATCGCCTCCCGCGCGGCCTGCAGC
The DNA here is from genome assembly GCF_013409045.1 of Actinomadura citrea. Taxonomy (NCBI): domain Bacteria; kingdom Bacillati; phylum Actinomycetota; class Actinomycetes; order Streptosporangiales; family Thermomonosporaceae; genus Actinomadura; species Actinomadura citrea. The sequence goes on from NZ_JACCBT010000001.1 coordinate 8,173,996, forward strand.
GCGGCGCCGAGCCGCTCGTCCAGCGCCGTGTCGCCCACGCAGACGACCTCGATCGGGACGTTGTGGTCGTCCTCGACCTCTCCGGCCGCCTCCCTGATCGCGGCGGCGAACGTCTGGTCGGGGTCGGCGCGCGGCTGGTAGAGCCATGTCCGCAGCGTCCGCTCCTGGGAGCGGGCGAGCCGCTGCACCTCGCGGGTGTCCTGTGCGTTCCGCTGGATGAGGGTCAGCGTGTGCAGGACGGAGTCGTGGATGTGCGCGGCCAGCTCGGCGCGCTCCTGGGACCGGATGCGCTCCTGCCGCTCGGCATCGAGGTCCTGCCAGAGCCGCACCACCCACGGCGTCATGATCACCGCGACGCCGGTGAGGATGATCAGCATCGCGATGACCACGGACCGCGCCTGGTCGGCCTCCACCTTCTGCGCCACGAAACCGCCGATGCCGCCGACGACGAGGAGCAGGCCGAGCAGGCTGCGCAGCCACCGCTGGCGCAGCGGCAGCGTCCAGCGCTGCCGCTGGTCGCGGTCGGCCTGCTGCCACAGGATCGCGGCGCCGACGCCGCCGACGATGAAGGGCCACAGCGCCCACCGGACGACCCCGGCCGCGCCCCACGGCAGGGCCGCGAGCCCGAGCGCGACGGCCGCGTAGGCGAGCAGCTGGCCCCAGTCCCGGCCGCGCCGCCGCCCGCCCGCCTCGGCCGATGCCCTCTCCTGGACGGGGACGAGGATCCAGAGCGCGGCGTAGGCGGCGACGCCCAGCCCGCTCGCCATCGTGAGCAGGACGAACGCGCTTCGCACGAGGAACACGTCCACGCCGAGGTGCACGGCCAGGCCCCGGCACACTCCGGCGACGAGCCGCCCTTCGGCCGCCCGTTCCAGCCGGGCGGGCCCGAGGGGTGTCGCGCCCACCGGTCCCGGCGGCACCGGCCGCCCCGCCGTCTCCTGGCTCACCGCCGCCCTTCCCAAGGTTCTCCCACGTCATCGATCGTCACACGCCCGGACATGATGCGCATCAGGGAACTACCCCGGACCGGTCTCAGGGTCGGAATCAGGGACGTCCCCGATACCGTGCGCCACGCGCGGCAGGCGACCATGGTCGGTATGGGCGAGAAAGAGGACCAGAACGAGGACCTGCGCGGGCGCACCGCCGACGGGCCCGGTTCGGGAGAGCACGGCATGGCAGGACCCGGTGCCGGCGAGCCCGGTGCCGGCGAGCCCGGTGCCGGCGAGCCCGGTGCCGGCGAGCCCGGTGCCGGCGAGCCCGGTGCCGGCGAGCCGGCGGCGAGCGGCTACCGGCGTCTCTCGCGGGACGCCGAGCGGAAGGTGCTCGCCGGCGTGTGCACGGGACTCGCCCGCTACACCGGCATCGACCCGGTCCTGTTCCGCGTCGGGTTCGCGATCCTCGCCCTCGCGCACGGGCAGGGGATCTTCCTCTACATCGTGGCGGCGCTGCTGATGCCGGCGAGCCCGGGCGAGTCGTCGCTGGCCGAGCAGTGGCTCAAGCGGTGGTTCGACGGGCAGGCCGTCCTCACGATCCTCGGTGCGCTGATGTGCGTGGGCGTCGCGTTCAACCTGTTCGGCGGGGTCCCCACCGACGCCATCGTGCCCCTGGTGGTGCTCGGGCTGGTACTGCTGGTCGCGCACTCGCGGGGCGTGGACCTCGTGTCCGTGGCGCGGACCGTCCCCGAACGGATCACCGGGCACGCCCCGGAGCCCGCCGCGACGTGGACGCGGACGGAGACGGCGTCCGTCGGCGGCGTCTCGCTCGACAAGGACGTCCCTTTCGGCGGGCACGGGTCCCCGGGTGCGCACGGGGCGTCCCGGCCGGGGGGCCTGCCCGAGGGCATGATCGACCTCGCCGCGTACTCCGCCGCCTGGGCGGACGCGCCCGGCGCCGCGGCACCCCACGGCGCCGCGCCCGCGGCGCGGCACGACTCCGGCGGCAGGACGCCGCCGGTGGCGGCGATCTCGCTGCTCGCGGCCATGGCCGCCGGCGCGGCGCTGGTCCCGGTGGCCCAGCCCTACCCCGCCCCGGACTCCTGGCTGATCGTCATGGCGCCCGCGCTCGCCGTCCTCGGGCTCGGGCTCATCGTCGGCGGCTGGTTCCGGACGCGCGGCCTCGCGGCGGCCGGGACCGTGCTGACCCTCGCCATGCTGACCACGTCGGTCGTGGGCGACGTCCCGCGCAACGCCGAGTACGGGGAGGTCGACTGGCGTCCCACCGACACCTCGCAGATCGGCCGGGTGTACAAGGTGGGCGTCGGCCAGGGCGACCTCGACCTCACCGCCCTGCCGGTCGCCGCCGGCCAGCAGGTCACGATCAACGCCGAGGTCGGGCTCGGGGGGCTGGAGGTCACGGTGCCGCCCACCGCCCGCGTCATGGTGGACGCGCGGATCGGGCTCGGCGACGTGCGGGTCGACCACCGGACGACGAGCGGGCCGGCCGCCAAGGTCGTGCGGACCCTGGAACCGGAGGGCGCGCACGCCGCGAACCCGCCGGTGATCGTCCTGCGGATCCGCGGGAAGCTCGGAGACGTGGACGTGCACCGTGTCTGAGCGCGGCAGGGCCGTGGGACGGACTGCGGCGGGACGGGTCTCCGTGAGACGGGTTACGGCGAATGAAGGCGGGCGGGGAGATGGCAGGTAAGAAGACGGCGGGCGAGAAGCGGTTCCGGTTCGATCCGGCGGGGCCCGTGACAGGGCTGTTCTTCCTCTTCCTGGCCGGGTTGTTCCTCGCGGACGGCCTGGCCGACGGGGACGTCCTGCCCGTCACGACGTTGGTCCCGGTCGTGCTGATCGGCCTGGGGCTCGTCGGGACCGTCCGGGTGCTGACCCGCTCGCGGCGCCGCCACCTGCGCTGACGCGCCGCCTCCGCGGGACCGCTGTGACCCGCGCCGCACGGCCCGGGGCTTCCCCCCGCGCAGGGAACGCCAAGTAATGTGACCTCGACGGCAGGTGACGGATCGAGGGCCGATGGCGGGGAAGACCGGGACACCGGAGACGGGCTGCGCCGACGCGCCGCCCGGTTCCGACGCGCTGCCCGGTTCCGACGCGCTGCCCGGCTCCCGGTCCGCGCTGGACCCGGGCCGCGCCATCAAGCCGGGCCGCCACGGGCTCTCCCCCGAGACCGTCGCCGGGATCCAGCGCGAGCGGCTGATCGACGCGTTCGTCCACGTCGTCTCGGAGCGGGGCTTCGCGCACACGACGATCAGCGGGGTCACCGAGGGCGCGGGCGTCACGAAGAAGACGTTCTACGCGCACTTCTCCGACCTGGACGCGTGCTTCCTCGCCGCCTACCAGCGCGGCATGGACATCCTGCTCCGCCGCATGACGGAGGCCCACGAGGCCGCGCCGTCGTGGCCGGACGGGATCCACGCGGGGCTGCGCACGCTGCTCGCCGCCCTCGCCCGGGAGCCCAGGTTCGCACGGGCGTCGCTGGTGGAGGTGAACGCGGCGGGGCCGCAGGTCAGGCAGGCGCGCATCGACAACCTCGCCCGGTTCCGCACCTTCTTCGCCGACCCGTCCCTGGCGCCCGTCCCGATCTCGGTGGTGGACGCGATCGTGGGCGGCATCTACAGCGCGATCCACGTCCAGATGGAGACGGGCGAGGCGGAGGAGTTGCCGTCGCTGCTGCCGTCCCTCACCTATTTCGCGCTGCTCCCCCTCGTCGGCCGCGAGGCCGCCTCCCCCTATCTGGCCGACGACCCCGGCTGACCTGGGATTACCGGGACGGCGCGCGGTCCTGGCGGCGCGGGTCCGGTGGCGCTCCCCCCGGTCGACCCGCTGACCGGATGCGGCCGGAGGGCGCCGACGCCCTTGACGTGAAAAACCCACGGGTTTCTATTGGTGTGGATCTTGCGTGGGACCTCCGGGCGGTCCGGGCCGTCCCGCGCCGACCCCCGGTGCACGCGCGGCGGGCCTCATCCCCCGGGGGCCCGTCGCGCGCTCAGTTCTCTGGAGGACCCACATGCGGCCTGCCGTGTCCGCGCTGTGCTTGCCCTTGGCCGCGCTGCTCGCCGCCTCGCTGGCCGGTTGCGGCGGCTCGGGTGAGCCCGAGTCCGCGCGGCCCTCGCCGTCCGCGCCGACGGCGCGCCCGACGCCGCCGCTGCTGAACGGGGTGCGGCCCGGTGCGGAGAAGAAGTCGCAGATGGACGGCACCTGGACGGCGGGCTCCGGTTCGCGGCGCGTGGCCCTCTTCCTCTACCGGGGCGCCGCCGCGCTGAACTCGCCGGGCTTCTGCACCGGCACCGTGGACGCGAAGGGCCGCATCAAGCTGAGCTGCGCGAACGGCTCCCGTGAGCGGTTGGACGGACGCGCCGCCCTGCGCTCGGGGAAGCTGGTGGTCACGTGGACGGGAGGACCTGAGGACGTCCTGCACCGGCGTGCAGGCTGACCGCGAACGCCGGCCCCGGATTCGTCAGCGCGTGCGACCCGCCGTGCACCCGGACCCGGTTGGCCCGCAGCGGACGCTCGGTGACGCCGCGCGCGGTGATCGTCACCTCCGCCAGCTCGCCCGCGATCAGGGTGCTGACCTGGGCGCGGATCGTCCCGCCATGGCCGGGCGGCCAGGTGGTCAGCCAGGTCTGGCCGTCCAGCGGGAGGTGCACCGGCCCCGCGGCGTCGAACCGGACGAGCCGCCACCACTCGGCGGGGCGTCCGGCGAGGTCGCGGACGCGGGCGGCGAGCTGCCCGACGGTCGCGGGACGGACGGCGGCCGCGCGGCCGTGCGGATCGTCCTGGCCGCGCATGGTGAGGTCGGGAACCACGGAAAGGTCCATGGGGAGTCCTTCGTGCAGGTGTGCCGGCTGGAAAGGGATCGTCAGCGGGAGCGGCGATCGCCCGGAACGGGGATCAGCGACAACACGAAGGACACAGCGCGCTGGCCACGCGGCCCAAGGCCACGGGGCTGTCGGTCTGCACGCGCTTCGTCACGGACACAAGGAGACACTCGGTAACCGAACCTTGTCAAGCTGATCACCGAGAGTCGACCGGAATCCGTCCGGCGAAGGCCCCGGCGGCCCCTCGGCGCTCCTCGGCGGCCCCGGCCCCGCGGGAGGGGCTCAGCGGCTGAGGAACACGTAAACGACCCAGGTGAGCACCAGGGTCACGAGCAGTGACCCCAGGCAACCCAGCCGGGAAGAGGAAAAGAAGAACATAGGCGGCCTCTACCCCGGAAACGGCGAATATCCCCTGCTCAGAGCGCCACAGCCCCCCGAGGGAACGCCCACCCGCCGCCTTTCCCGCGGCCGCCTTCCCGCCTCCGCCCGTCGACATGGAACGCTCCCAGCCGCCACCGGGAGGCCCCGGCGTCCGTCCCTCCGGGGGGAACGGCCAGGGAAGCATGCCCCGGCCGATCGGCCGTCTTCGCTGGTGAATGGTAGAAATCCAGCTAATGCGTGTTTTCGCGCAAAATCCGGAGAAAGTGGGGTTGTTCCCATTACGGTCGGCCCGGAGCCGCCCACGGAACGGAGGAGGCTCCCGACCGATCGGACAGTCCGACGCTGCGGAGAAGCAACGTGACCCCCCATACCGAAACAGACACCGCGGAAGCGACTCACATGGACGAGGTGGACGTGAACCCGGACGTCCACCGGGCCACCGAACCCGACGAGGAGCAGGTCCTCCGGGAGCTGTACGGCGAGCCCGACGCCGACGGGATCTTCCGCGGGGAGGGCCAGGCCCTCCAGGACGACGGCACCGAGCAGGCCGGGCCCGCGCAGGAGGGCCCGGCATGAGCGCCGCGGGGATGATCGCCGAGGCCCGCCGGTCGCTCGGGATGTCGGGCCGCCCGAACACCATCACCCGGGAGTACGCCTCCAGGCACGGAAGCGAGTTCCTCAAGGCGTCCTGGTGCGACATGGCCATCACCTACTGGGCGCGGCACAGCGGCAACGCGGGCGCCGTCCTGCCCGGCGGGGACCGCGCCTACACCGTGTGGCACGCGCAGGACTTCCAGAAGGCCGGGCGCTGGCACAGCGGGACGACCGCGAGCGTCGACCAGGCGAAGCCCGGCGACATCGTGTTCTTCGACTGGGGCGCCACCAACAGCGTCGGCGCGATCGACCATGTCGGCGTCGTCGAGAAGGTCCTCGGCGGCGGGCGCCTCCAGACGATCGAGGGCAACACGAGCGACTCGGTGAGGCGCCGCGTCAGGGACTCCAGTGTCATCGCTGGCTACGGACGGCCCGCCTACGGCGGGGGCAACTGGACGGAGGACATGGTGAAGAAGCTGCCGGAGCTGAACAAGGGAGACTCCGGGGAGCACGTGGAGACCCTGCAGGGTCTCCTGCTGGCGCGCAGCCACCCCGAGGTGAGCATGACCGGGAAGTTCGACGACACGACAGAGTCGGCCGTGAAGGCCATGCAGCGGTGGGGCGGCGTCGAAGACGACGGGATCGTCGGGCCGAAGACCTGGCCGGTTCTGCTCCGCGTGCACTAACGGCCATCAGTCCCCCAGACGTCGGCAAATAAGCGATGCCGGGGACTAGTACGGCATTCAACCCCGGCATAGGTTCGTAGGGTCGCCTTCCACGGAGGTGGCCCCGATGACGTGGCCGGATCAGCGCGCTCCTCCCAGGGGCGTCCCTCTCACCTTCCACCCCGAGACGTCCCTGGGAGAAACCGCATGCCACGTATCCGTGTGGAGGTCGACGGAGCGACGTACGAAGACGACGTCGAGCCGCGCCTCCTACTCGTCCACTATCTGCGCGAACGGCTGGGAAAGGTCGGAACCCCGGTCGGGTGCGACACCAGCAACTGCGGAGCCTGCACCGTCCTGATGGACGGGATGAGCGTGAAGAGCTGCTCCGTGCTCGCCGTCCAGGCGGACGGCCAAGACGTGACGACCGTCGAGGGGCTCGGCGTCGACGGCGGCACGCACCCGATGCAGCGGGCCTTCCACGAGGAGCACGCGCTGCAGTGCGGTTACTGCACGCCCGGCATGATCATGGCGTCGCTCGACCTGCTGCGGGAGAACCCCGACCCGTCGGAGGACGAGGTCCGGGAGGGGCTGGAAGGGAACCTGTGCAGGTGCACCGGTTACCAGAACATCGTCAAGGCCGTGCGGCGGGCGGCGAGCGAGATGCGCGAGCCCGGCCGGCAGGAGGTGACGCCGTGACCGTGCAGGAGGTCGGCACCCCGCGCAAGCGGTCGGAGGACGCCCGGCTCATCACGGGCAGGACGCGGTGGACCGACAACATGACGCCGGCGGGGACGCTCTACGTGGCGTTCCTGCGCAGCCCGTTCGCGCACGCCCGGATCACCGGGGTCGACACGGCGCCGGCGAAGGAGCGTCCCGGGGTCGTCGCGGCGTTCAGCGGCCAGGACTTCGCCGCGGAACAGGGTTCGCTGCCCTGCGCGTGGGTCGTGACCGAGGACATGAAGCACCCGGCCCATCCGCCCATGGCGGTGGACGAGGTCCGCTACGTCGGCGAGCCCGTCGCCTGCGTCGTGGCCCGCGACAGGGCCGCGGCCGTCGACGCCCTGGAGGAGATCGACGTCGACTACGAGCCGCTGTCCGCCGTGGTGGACATGGAGGCGGCGGTGGCCGACGGCGCCGATCTGGTCCACGAGGACCTCGGCACGAACAAGTCCTACACGTGGGTCTTCGAGAACGGGGATCTCGACGCCGCGATGCGGGACGCGCCGGTCGTGCTGGAGCGCCGCTACGTCCAGCAGAGGCTCATCCCGACGGCCATGGAGCCGCGGTCGGTGCTGTGCGTCCCCGAGGGGGACGAGTTCACGCTGTACTCGGCCACGCAGATCCCGCACATCCTGCGGTTGATGCTGGCCACGGTCACCGAGATCCCCGAGCACCGGATCCGGGTCGTCGCGCCGGACGTCGGCGGCGGCTTCGGCTCGAAGCTGCAGGTGTACGGGGAGGAGGTCCTCGCGCTGCTGCTCGCCCGCAGGCTCGGCCGTCCGGTGAAGTGGACGGAGACCCGCAGCGAGGGCAACATGACCGTCCACCACGGCCGCGACCAGATCCAGCGGCTCACGCTCGCCGCCGAGCGCGACGGCCGGATCCGCGGCCTGAAGGTCGAACTGCTGGCCGACATGGGCGCGTACCTCATGCTGGTCACCCCCGGCATACCGCTGCTGGGCGCGTTCATGTTCAACGGCATCTACAAGATGGACGCGCTGTCGTTCACCTGCACGGGGGTCTTCACCACCAAGACGCCCACGGACGCCTACCGGGGCGCGGGCCGCCCAGAGGCCACCTACGCCATCGAGCGGATGATGGACGAGCTGGCCGCCGAACTGGGCGTCGACCCCATCGAGGTACGGCGCCGCAACTGGATCGGGCACGAGGAGTTCCCGTACGAGACGATCGCGGGCCTCACCTACGACTCCGGCAACTACGAGGCGGCCACCGACAAGGCGCTGGAGCTGTTCGAGTACGACAAGCTCCGCGCGGAGCAGCTGGACCGGCGGGAACGGCGCGATCCGGTGCAGCTGGGCATCGGAGTGTCCACCTTCACGGAGATGTGCGGTCTCGCCCCGTCCCGGGTCCTCGGGTCGCTGTCGTACGGGGCCGGGGGCTGGGAGCACGCGTCGGTGCGGGTACTGCCGTCCGGCAAGGTCGAGGTCGTCACCGGTTCGTCCCCGCACGGGCAGGGCCACGCGACGGCGTGGGCGCAGATCGCCGCCGACCGGCTCGGCGTGCCGTTCGAGGACGTGAAGGTCCTGCACGGCGACACCGCCATCTCGCCCAAGGGAATGGACACCTACGGGTCCCGCTCCCTGGCCGTGGGAGGCGTCGCTCTGTTCTCCGCCTGCGAGAAGGTGGTGGACAAGGCCCGCAAGGTGGCCGCGCATCTGCTGGAGGCGTCCGAGCAGGACCTGGAGTTCGACGGCGGACGGTTCAGCGTCCGCGGCGTCCAGGAGGAGGGCAGGACGATCCAGGAGGTCGCGCTGGCCGCGTTCGCCGCGCACGACCTGCCGGACGGAATCGAACCGTCCCTGGACTCCGACGCCACGTTCGACCCGGAGAACTTCTCCTTCCCGCACGGCACGCACCTGTGCGCAGCCGAGGTCGACACCGAGACCGGGATGGTGAAGCTCCGCAAGTACGTGGCCGTGGACGACGTGGGCAAGGTCGTCAACCCGCTCATCGTGGAGGGCCAGGTCCACGGCGGGCTCGCGCAGGGCATCGCCCAGGCCCTCTACGAGGAGGCCGTGTACGACGCGGACGGCAACCTGACGACGACCACGATGGCCGACTACCTGGTCCCGTCGGCCGCGGACCTGCCGACGTTCACGACCGACCGGACCGAGACGCCCGCGACGTCCAACCCGATGGGCGTGAAGGGCGTCGGCGAGGCCGGCACGATCGCCTCGACCCCGGCGGTCGTCAACTCGATCGTGGACGCGCTGCGCCCCTACGGGGTGCACGACGTGCCGATGCCGTGCACGCCCGAGCGCGTGTGGCGCGCGATGCGCGCGGAGGAGAAGCCGGCGGCCGCGGAACCGGGCGCGGGCGGCGGGCTCGGCTCGGCCGGAGGTGACCAGTGATCCCCGCGACGTTCGACTACGTCCGTCCCACCTCGGTGGACGACGCCGTCCAGGCGCTGTCCGACGGGGGCGAGGACGCCAAGGTGCTGGCGGGAGGGCAGAGCCTGATGCCGCTGCTGCGGCTGCGGCTCGCCTATCCCGACTCGCTGATCGACCTGGGCCGGCTCGACGCGCTCCGGGAGATCCGCGACGAGGGCGACTCGCTGGTCATCGGCGCCATGGCGACGCACCACCAGGTGATCCGCGATCCGCTGGTGCGCGAGCACGTCCCGCTGATCGTGCAGGCGACGGAGACCGTCGCCGACCCGGCGGTCCGGCACCGCGGCACCTTCGGCGGGTCGCTCGCCCACGCGGACCCGGCCGGCGACCTGCCCGCCGTCGCGCTCGCGCTGGACGCGGTGCTCCTCGTCCGGTCCTCGCGCGGCGAGAGGGAGATCCCCGCGTCGGAGTTCTTCGTCGACTGGATGACGTCGGCGATGGAGCCGGACGAGCTCCTCGTGGGCGTGCGCGTGCCGAAGCTGGGTGCGGGCTGGGGCGTCCACTACGAGAAGTTCCACCGGACCGCGCAGGCCTGGGCGATCGTCGGGGTGGCGTGCGCCGTCCACCGCAACGGTGACGGCGTCGAGGAGGCGCGCGTCGCGCTGACCAACATGGGCGCGGCCCCGGTCAGGGCGAGCGCGGTGGAGACCGCCGTCAGAGGGGGTTCGGCGTCGGAGGAGGCGTTCCGGACCGCCGCCGCGCAGGCCGCGGCGGGCACGGAGCCGCCCACGGACCTGCACGGGTCGTCGGAGTACCGGGCCCATCTGGCGACGGTGCTGACGGCGCGCGCGCTGGCGGCCGCCGCGGGCTGACCCGCCCGCGGGGCGGGAACATGCGGCCGGGCCCGTCGCCCCGGCGCCCGGCCGCATGTTCGCCGGTGCCGCATGATCACAGCGGCGCGGGGTACCGGGGTGCCTGGGGCGTACCGGGGTGCCCGGGGCCCCACTGGCGACGCGACGGGCGGCCACCGTAGGGTCGCGGGCAAGGTCTCCGGACGATAAGGACACTGATCATGGAGCTCGACCACGATTTCACCGTCCCCGTGCCGGTGGATCAGGCCTGGTCGGTGCTGCTCGACGTGGAGCGCGTCGCGGCCTGCATGCCGGGCGCGACGCTCGACTCGGTCGACGGCGAGGAGTACTCGGGCCGGATGAAGGTGAAGGTCGGCGCGATGACCATCACCTACCGCGGCACCGCGCGGATCGTCTCGGCGGACGCGTCGTCCCGCGTCGTCACGATGGAGGCGTCCGCCAAGGAGGCCCGCGGGTCCGGGACGGCGGCGGCGACCGTGCAGGCGAGGCTGCACGCGGAGGACGGCGTCACCCGCGTCAGCGTCCACACCAAGCTGAACGTCACGGGCCGCCCGGCGCAGTTCGGCCGCAACATCCTGTCCGAGGTCGGTTCCAAGATCATCGCGCGGTTCGCCAAGCAGCTGGCCGCCGAGCTCGAGGCCCCCGGCGGGACCGCCGCCGAGGCCCCGGCCGCCGCTGCCGCTCCTGTTGAGACGCCCGCCGAGAAGACCACCGAGAAGCCCGCCGAGGCCACCGCCGACACACCGGCGACCGCCGCCGTGGCGCCCACGGAGACGCCTGCCGCGACCCCGGAGAGTCCTGAGAAGGCCGCCGAACCGGAGTTGGAGGCGGAGACCGGGGTGGCCCCCGCGACACCGGAGGAGTCCGCCGACAAGCCCGGCCCCGTCAAGGCCGAGCCCGGGGAGCGCCCGTCGCTGCACGTGGCGGGCGGGCGTGAAGAAGGGGGGCGGGTGGAGGAGAAGGACGACGCGATCGATCTGCTGGAGTTCGTGGGCCCGTCGATCGCCAAGCGGGCCGTTCCCGCGGTCGGCGGCCTGGTCGCCGTCCTCCTGGCCGTCCGCTTCCTCGTGCGCCGCCGCAGGAAGCGCTGACGGGCGCTCACCTCCGGGACGAGGTCAAGCCGCCGTCAACGATCCGTGCGCGGGCGGCGGCGTCGATGGAACGCGCCGTCGCCGGTGCGGTCGGCTGGTCCGGTGGACACCACCGAGCTCCAGCGGATCGTGCGGATCGAGAACGACAACTGGTGGTACCGCGAGCGCCGCGAGATCCTGGCCGCGGAGCTGCTGCGGTTCAGCGTGCCCGGGACGGCCGTCGACATCGGCGCCGCGTCCGGGGCGTCCTGCCGCGTGCTGGCCGGTCACGGCTGGGGCGCCACCGCGATCGATCTGAGCCCGGACGCCGTTGCGCTGGTCCGTGCCTACGGCATCGAGGCCTACGAGGGCGACGCGCGTTACCTGCCGCTGCCGGCGTGCGAGTACGACCTGGCGCTGGCTCTCGACGTGCTTGAGCACGTGGAGGACGACGAGCGGGCGGCCGCGGAGGTCGCGCGGGTGCTGCGGCCGGGTGGGACGATGCTGGTGTCCGTGCCCTGCGACATGGCTCTGTGGTCGGCGCATGACGTGGCTCTCGGACGCGTCCGCCGCTACTCCCGCCGCACTCTGGTCGAACTCCTGGAGGGCGCGGGGCTGGTGCTGGAGCGCGTGTGGAGCAGGGGCGTCCTGCACCGTCCGCTCCTGCGTCTGCTCAGGAACCGGACGGTGCGGCGCGAGGATCTGGCTCCGCTGCATCCGCTCGTCAACGAGACGCTGCGCCTGTCCGCCTCGCTGGAGCGGCGCCTGCCGGTCGCCTCGTGGCCTGGTGTATGGCTGTTCGCGCGGGCGCGCCGCCCAGGCTGAACGGCGAGCTCCCCCGTCTCAGGCTTTGCCGAAGACGCGGTCGACCACCCTGGACGCGGCCTGGCCGTCGTCGTGCGGGCAGTACTTCACGAAGAATCGGTCGTAGGCGTCCGCGTAGCGCTGCTCTCCCGCCGGCGCCGTCCTGACCGCTTCGGCGACCTCCGCGGACGTCCGCACGACCGGGCCGGGCGCTTCGGCCTCCAGGTCGAAGTAGAAGCCGCGCACGTGGTCGCGGTACCAGTCCAGGTCGTAGGTGTAGAGGACGATGGGGCGACCCAGGATCGCGTAGTCGAACATGGCGGACGAGTAGTCCGTGACGAGCACGTCGGCGGCCATGTACAGCTCGGCGATGTCGGGATACCGGGACACGTCGATGACGAAGGGGTCGGAGTCGCCCCCGGCGAGTCGAGCCGCGGCCGCGCGGTCCCGGTCGGTGATGAGGTGATGCGTTCGCAGGAGGAGGACGTGGTCGTCACCCAGGGCCTCTCGCATGGTCTCCACGTCCAGCTCCAGCGAGAAGCCCTGCCTGCCTTCTGCGTGGTGCCGGTCGTCACGCCATGTCGGCGCGTAAAGGACGACCTTCTTGCCCTGCGGAATCCCCAGGCGCTTCCGAATGCGGCTTCCGATGCGTTCCCACTCGGGCGTGCTGAGGATGTCGTTGCGCGGGAACCCCGTCTCCAGGACTTCGCCCTCGTACCGGAAGGCCCGCCGCATGACCTGGGTGGCGTACGGGCTGGAAGACAGCAGGAGATCCCAGCGCGGCACCTCCCGCTCCATCCAGTCCAGCCGCTCGGTGCGCTGGTACGGCATGTCCCGCAAGTCGTAGGCGAGGCGCTTCAGCGGGGTGCCGTGCCAGGTCTGGAGGTAGATCTGGCCTGTCCGCTTGAAGAACCAGGGCGGCATCGCGTGGTTGGCGACGACGTACCGGGCGCGTGCGAGGACGCGGTAGTGCTCGCGGCTCCCGGCCAGGACGGTCGCGGCCTTTCCGTCCGCCGCGAACTGGTCGTCCTGGGACACCCACACGCATTCCAGGTCGGTGTCGCGCCGGATGAGTTCCTCGTAGACGGCCCTCGGGCTGCAGCTGTACTGGGAGCCGTCGTAGCTGCTGAACACCACCATGCCTGCCAGAGGACTCCGCAGGTAGACCGAATAGTCCCTCTGCTGGAGGAGGGTCTGCGCGTGCCCGCCGCGCTCGTCGTCCTCCAGCGACACGCGGCTGTGCAGCATCAGCGCGTCGATCTGGTGGACGCCGATCTCGAATTCGTGCGTGCCCGCGCGGTGCCGGCCGGGAAGGCCGGGGATGGCCTCGCGTTCGACGACGACGGCCACCTCGCCGGAACGCGTGCGCGCCGCCAGGTCCCAGGTTCCGCTGCTCAGCGGCAGGTCCGTCCCGAACACCGACATCGTCGCGGGGGCGAACGCGGCGGTGAACCGGCCTCCCCTACCGGTGGCGTCGTCCTCCCAGGTGACGGGGACGCGGTACTCCTCGCCGGATCGGCGCCGCCGCAGGACGAAGTGGTCGGGGCGGTGTTCCGGGTCGGCGAAGTCGCCTCCCAGCGTGAGCAGTCCGTTGGCGTCCCACTCGGCTCCCGTGACGACCGGACGGAAGCTGCGCTCGACCCCGCGCAGGTTCCCGAACGCGGTGCGGCTGACGGCGAACTCCCGGCCGCGCCCCGCGCTCTCCGGCAGGGCGAAGCGGGCGGGCTTGACGTTGTTCGCGACGGTGAGGCGCAGCGGGCCGCCTTCACCCGTCAACCGGATGTCCCAGTCGATGGTGTCGCGCAGGTGCGTGCCGTACGCTTCGCTGTTCGGCTCGCTGTTCGGCACGGACGCGAGGTACTTCAGGGGCAGCCTGGCCGTGAAGTCGAACCCGGTGCCCTCCGCCATCCGCAGGACGGCCGACTGCCGCAGCGTCACCTCGCCGCGGATCTCGTCTCCCCCGTGCCTGCGCACCGCGACCATCGCGGCCCCGGCACCGAGCGCGCGCCGCGTCCAGCCGGACAGCTCCAGCGCGTCGCCGTCGAGGCCGATCCCGGTGAGGACGGCCTTGGCCCGCTTGACGTGGACGACGAACACGTCGTCGTCGCCCGCCGCCGGCTGGACGGCCACGTGCTCGTCCACCTGCCGCGGCGACGTCCACCGGACGGCCGGAGCCGTCGCGGTCAGCCGCTGGACCGCCCTGCGCCCGGCCGTCGACACCTCGGCGAACAGCTCGTAGGTGGCCGTCCGCCACTCGTCGCTGTCCAGGAGGTACTCGGGCTCCACCCGTACCGTGAAGCCCGACCAGTCGAGGGAGACGTTCGCCTGCCCGGAGCGCACCGTGACCTCCGGGACGTACCGGCGCTCCACCGGCAGCCGGATCTCCTTGCCGGTCCGCACGTCGCGCATCCAGACGCGGATCCGGGAGTCGTCCACCGCCGCCACCGCGAACCGGTCGAAGTAGGCGTGCCCCTCGACGATGAGGGTGTCGACGTCCCACTCCACGCGGTCGACGTCCGCCCACAGCGCCAGCTCGTCGGTGACGTCGTACACGTCCTCCGGGACGCCCCGGTCGGCGTCGTCGAAGAAGGGGTAGCGGGCGTACCAGCGCTGCCGGAGACGACCGCGCGACACCAGCGGGACGTCCCGCAGGCCGTCCTCCTCGAAGCGCAGCACCTCCAGCAGTTCGGGCAGCATGCGCTCGCCGAGCAGGTACGTCTCCAGCCGCCTGATGGCCTCAAGACCCGCGGTGGCCCGGCGCCCGGAGCCGGCGACGACCTCGGCGCCCAGCTCGACCAGGTGTTCGCGCTCCTCCCAGGTGGCCGTGGGCAGGGCGAGCATCAGTTCGCGCACGTCCAGGTCGAGCGCGTACATGTCGTGGACGGCCAGAAGGTCCGGCTCATGCGTGCGGACGAACTCCCGCGTCCTCGCCAGGGTCGCCATGCGTTCGGTGATGTCGGCCGGGTCGGGGCGCATGCGCGGGGCCGTTCCGGGTCGGTCCCGCCAGAAGTAGACGGTCGCGTCCACCACGTCCACGGCGGAGGCCAACACGTGGCTCTGCACGGCGATGAGGAGGTCTCCGCCGGCCCCGAACTCGAAGCCGTACGCGTCCCAGAAGGAGCGCCGGTAGACCTTGTTCCACACCGTCCTGTCTTGCAGGAGGGCGGGGTGCCTGGTCACGTGCGTCGACAGCATGGTCTCCGCGTAGGGGTCGCTGTGGAGCGGCGACTGCCACACCTGTTCCTCGTCCAGGCACATGACGTTCCCGCCCGCGAGGTCCGAGCCGGTGCCGTCCAGCGTCCCGACCAGCAGTTCGTAGGCGTAGGGCGGCACCGCGTCCTCACCGTCGGCGAAGGCGAGGTAGCGGCCTTTCGCCTGCTCGACGCCCGCGTCGGCCGCCGTCGTGCCGGGGGCGGGCTGCAGGAGGGCGAAGCGGTCGTCGCGTCCCGCGAACTCCTTGGCGACGGCGGCGTCCTTGGCGGCTCCGCCCTGGCCGTCCTCCACCATGAGCACCTGGATGTCGCGCAGCGTCTGCCCGGCGATCGACTCCAGGCACTCCGCCAGGCGGCCGCCGGTGTTGCGGATGGGGACGACGATGCTGATCTGCGGGGACACGGGCGGCTCCGTACTGGGCTTTCGGGGATGCGTGGGCTTACGGGGATGCGTGAGCTTTCGGCGGTCGAGCGGGCTTCGGCGGGCGGGACGGGCTCAGCGAAGGACACGGTCGAGCACGCGGGCGCCGGCGTGGCCGTCGTCGTGCGGGCAGTACCGGGCGGCGAAGGCGGCGCGCGCGTCCCGGAACCCGGTCTCCAGCGCGGCGGGATCGCGCAGTGCCTCGACGACGTCCTGCGTGGTGGCGAGCAGCGGACCGGGCGCCTCGGCGTCGAAGTCGAAGTAGAAGCCGCGCACGTGGTCGCGGTAGCGCTCCAGGTCGTAGGTGAAGAACACCATCGGGCGGCCGGTGACGGCGAAGTCGAACATGGACGACGAGTAGTCGGTGACGAGCACGTCGCTGATGAGGAACAGCTCCGAGATGTCGGGATAGACCGAGACGTCCATGACGCAGTCGCCCGGCCGCAGCCTCGGGCGGTCGGTGACGAGATAGTGCGTCCGCAGGAGCAGGACGTGGTCGCGTCCCAGCGCGGCCCGGAACCGGTCGATCTCGAATTCGAGGCTGAACGCGCGCTTGCCGATCGCCTGGTGGAAGTCGTCCCGCCACGTCGGGGCGTACAGGACGACCCGCTTGCCCTCCGGGATGCCGAGCCGGCGTCGCACCGCCGCGGCGATCTCATCGCGGTGCGGGCTGCTCAGCACGTCGTTGCGGGGGTAGCCGCTTTCGAGGACGTCCCCGGTGTAGCCGAACGCGCGCCGGAACAGCGGCACGGAGAAAGCGTTCTGGGCGAGGAGGAGGTCCCACTGGGGGACGTCGTACTCCATCCAGTCCACGCCCTCGGTGCGCTTGAAGGGCATCTTCTTGACGTCGTATCCGAGCTTCTTGAGCGGCGTCCCGTGCCAGCACTGCACGTAGGTCTGGTCCTCGCGCTTGGTGAACCATTCCTGCTGCGACCAGTTGCCGAAGATGTAGCGCGCGCGGGCGAGCGCCTCGTAGTGCTCCCGCGTCCCGGCCAGGACGGTGCGGGCACCAGATGGCTTGCCGAACTGTCCGTTCTCGGTGACCCACACGCATTCCAGGTCGGTT
Source organism: Actinomadura citrea (assembly GCF_013409045.1). Lineage (NCBI taxonomy): Bacteria > Bacillati > Actinomycetota > Actinomycetes > Streptosporangiales > Thermomonosporaceae > Actinomadura > Actinomadura citrea. The sequence goes on from NZ_JACCBT010000001.1 coordinate 8,190,929, forward strand.
TCGCGCCGCCGCAGCTCGTCGTAGATGCCGCGCGGGTTGCACGCGTACTGGCGGCCCTTGTAGGCGTCGAACACCACGAGTTCCCGGACGGGCAGGTTCAGGTGGCGCCGGTAGTGTCCGGACCGGATGCGGCTCTGCGCGTAGGCACCGCGCTCGTCGTCGTCCAAGGCGGTCTCGACGCGCAGCTGCAACTGGTCGGTCCGCTGGGCCCGGACGGTGATCCGGTGCAGTCCCGCTTCGAACGGCTCGGGCAGGTCGCGGAGGGTGTGGCGGCGCACGACCACCGGCTGCTCCTGCCCTCCGACCGTGGCGAGGGCGTCCCAGCGGCCGGAGACCAGCGGGCGCGACAGGCCGAGCACCGGCATGCGCGCGGGCGAGAACACCGCCGTGAACCGCTCGTCCTCCCAGTGCAGCCTGACGGCGTGCTCCTCGCTCGACCGCCGCCGCCTGAGGATCAGCGAGTCCGGCCGCCCGATCCGGTCCGAGCACGTGCCCGCCAGGCGAAGGGCGCCCTCGGACGACCACGCCACCTCGTCGACGGCGAGGACGCGGCCGCGGGAGACGATCCGCAGGGTGCTGCGCCGGGTCCTGGCGATCTCCAGTTCGCCGCCGGGGATGGGGAAGGCGGCGCCCGCCGGGTCCTCGTCCAGGTACGGGCGGATCCCCTCCGAGAGGGTGATCTCCCAGTCGCCGTGCCTCCGGGCCAGCCCGGCGACCGGCAGCCGCGCCCGGAACCCGTCGGCGCCGACCGGCTCGACCGGCCCGAGCACCGCGGTGCGCCCCGCCCTCGGGGCGGCGGTGACGCGCGGCTCGTCCCCGAACGGGAGGCGGCTCCAGCCGTCCAGCCACAGCTCGCCGCCCTCCAGGTGGCAGCCGATGACCGCGGCCGGCGTGCGGCGCACCTGGATCACGAACCGGTTCCGGCCCGTGACGCCCTGGACGAGCACGCCCGGCGCGCACTCCCGGTCCTGCGGCCACTGCCGCCCGGTGAGCCGCGGGCCGGCGAACGTCGACCGGCGCCGCAGCCCGCGGTTGACGATCTCGACGCACGGCACCCAGTCGACGTCCCGCCAGCGCCCGAACATCCGCAGCGCGGACGGGTCGAGCTCCGCGACGAACCCGGACCAGTCGTAGGACACGTTCGACTGCCGCGACCCGGCGGTCACGTCCGGCCTGCGGACCCTCCTGACCGGGACGCGCATGAGGCCCCGCCTGTTGGCCGCCACCAGCCAGATCCGGATGCGGGACCCGTCCTCGCTGGAGGCGTCCAGATGCCGGATGTAGGCGTGGCCCTCCAGGCGGAGCCGGCCGTCCGCCCAGGTGGCCCGGTCGATCGCCGCGACCGGTCTGAGCTCGTCGGTCACGTCGTACACGTGCGCCGGGACGCCGCGGTCCTCGTCCTCGAAGAACGGGTACTCGGCGTACCAGCGGTGCCGCAGGCCGCGACGCACGCGCGGCGCGTCCGCCGCCTTGCGCAACTGGACGTAGCGCAGCACCTCCAGCAGTTCCGGCAGCATCCGCCGGCACAGCAGGTGCAGTTGCAGGCGCGTCATCGCCGGCTGCCGCTTCAGGACGCGGGCGCTCACCTGCCGGGCCAGGGCCGCCCCCATGGCGACGAGTTCTCCGCGGTTCTCCTCCTGCGTCCTGGGGAGGGCCTCGAACAGGACGCGAAGCTCGATGGGAATGAGGACGTGCTCGTCGTAGGCGTTCAGGAGCTGCGGCGCGTAGTCGGCCAGGCCCTCCCGTACGGTCCGCGCGGAACGCATGCGCTGGCTGAAGTTGTCCCAGTCGTAGCGGTCCTCTGTGATGGACCCGGGGCGCTTGCGCCAGAAGTAGACCGTCTCGCTCAGGACGTCCACCGAACGGGCCAGGGCGTGCGCGCGCGCCGTGACGGGAGGGTCCTCGTAGTAGCCCGGAGGGAACTCCAGACCCGTCCGGGCCCAGAACACGCGCCGGTACACCTTGTTCCACGGCGTCCGGTCGCGCATGAGCATCGGCATGGACGACACATGCGTCTTCGCACGGGACTCGGTGAACAGCCCGTCGTGCAGGTGCGACTGCCAGGTCCGGTCGTCGTCCATCCGCTGGACGTTCCCGGACGCCAGGTCCGACCCGGTCCGCTCAAGGGACGCGACCAGCCGCGCGTACGCCTCGCGCTCCACGACGTCGTCGGCGTCGGCGAACGCCAGGTACTCGCCCCTCGCCTGCCGCACGCCCGCGTTGCGGGCGGGCCCCGGCCCCTCGTTCTCCCGCGTGAGCAGCCGGAACCGCGGGTCGCGGCCGCACATGTCCTTGGCGATCACGGCGCCGTTGTCGGTGGACCCGTCGTCCACCATGATCACTTCGAGGTCGCCCAGCGTCTGGCCCGCCAGCGATTCCAGGCACTCCTGGAGGTACTCCTCGGTGTTGTGGAACGGCACGACCACGCTGAGCTTCGGGGACATGGGGCCTCCTCCTCGCCCCACGAGCATGGTGACGTCACGCCGCGGCACGAACGCGCATCGCGATTGCGAGGCCGTCCCCTGACGCAGACTTGACCTCGCCTGGCCACCACTTGACCTGGGCGTTAATCCACCGGGCCAGGAATCCCGCAGATCAGGCGGGGCGGATGCCGGGGGCCACGCCCGACTCCACGACGGCGGCGCGCAGGCTCGCCGCGAGCGCCTCGAACTCGTCCGCGCGCGGGGAGGTCGACCGGAAGCCCAGGCCGACGCGGCGGAAGGGCGCCGGTGCCGCGAAGCGGTGCAGACCGAGGTTCGGCGCCCGGCGGGTCTCCACGGGCAGCGCCGTCTCGGGGACGAGCGTCACCCCCAGCCCGCCCGCCACGAGCTGGACCAGCGTCGCCAGGCTCGTGGCGTACGTGGCCGCGGCGGCGCGCGCCCCCACCTCCCGGCAGACGTCCAGCGCCTGGTCGCGCAGGCAGTGGCCCTCGTTCAGCAGGAGGACGTCGAGGTCGTTCAGCGCCTCCCGCGCGACCTCGGTGGCGCCCAGCTCGAACCCGGCGGGCGCGACGAGCACGAAGTCCTCGTCGTACAGCGGCAGCTCCGTCACGCCCGACGCCGGCACGGGGAGCGCCAGCAGCACCACGTCCAGGCGCCCGGCGAGCAGTTCCGCGACGATGTGGCCGGTCCGCTCCTCGTGGACGGACAGTTCCAGGTCGGGGAACTCCTTGGTGAGCCTCGGCAGGACGACGGGCAGCAGGTAAGGCGCGACGGTCGGGATGACGCCCACCCGGAGCGGCCCGACGAGCGTCCCTCGGACGGCCTGGACGTCCTCGACCAGCCGGTCGAGTTCCGCGAGGACCGTCTCGGCCCGCCGTGCGACCCGTTCCCCCGTGGGCGTCAGCAGGACCCTGCGCGTCGTCCGCTCGACGAGCTGCGTCCCGAGGCCCTCCTCAAGCGCCGCCACGGCCCCGGACAGGGCGGGCTGGCTCATGCGCAGAGCGGCGGCGGCGTCACGGAAATGCAGGTACTCCGCCAATGCCAGGAACGCCCGCAACTGGGCCACCGTGGGTCTGCTGATCGCCATCCTGACGCAGACATTACCGAAGGGCGGTCACGCACCGTGACTTGTCCCAGGTCGAGGCGGGGTGGGATTCACCACAGCGGGCGGGCGGTCAGCGGATGGGCAGGCGGTCGGGGTGCGGGATGGGGGCGCCGGGGTCGGCGACACGGGGGGTGAAGGTGCCGTGGAAGCCGAACGGGAGGTGGTGCGGGAGGTGGAGGTCCGCGACCGGGGCGAGGTCCCGGGCGTCCAGGATGGTGAGCCGCGAGCGGTGTTCCGCGGCGAGATACACAACGGACAGGAGCCACCCGTCGTCCTCGGCGGAATCCGGTGCGCGGGGCACGAAGATGGGCTCGCCCACGTAGGTGTGCGGGCCGGCATCGTGCGCCTGGGTGCGGCCCGTGTCGTTGTCGACTTTCAGGACGGTGTCGTACTCGCCGGTCGAGCCCATCCGTCCCGTCATGTAGGTGTAGCGGTGCCTTCGCGTGGAACGGCGCCAGTCGTACTGGGGGAACTCGCCGGGCCGGTCGGACAGCGGCGTCTCGATCACACGTCCAGCCGGGGTGATCCGGTAGCGCATGAGCCTGCTGGACGGCAGGTCGGTGAAGCGCGTGCGGAAGTCGGACAGATCACGTCTGATCGCTTCGAAGTCGTCGAAGAGCACCAGGTCGACGACGGTGTCGGCGCCGTCCTCGAAGGCGTTCGCCAGGTGGACGTGCACGAGCGCCTCGTGCTCCACGACCCGCGCCGGGCCGCCGTTGCGCGGCACCAGCACGAACCGCGTCCCCTTCTCGGGACGGTGCCGGATCGCGTCGAACACCGACGCGCCCCCGCCGAACATCGTGCGCACGTCGACCATGTACGGGTCCAGGACGAACACCATGTGCTCGGTCGTCAGCGCCACATCGTGGTTCCACGGCATGTTCAGCATCCGGACCCGGGCGAGCCGCCGCAGCCGGCCGCGCCGGTCGACCTTCCAGCAGTTCAGGGACGGCAGCGGGCCGAAGTCCTGGCCGAAGTTGAACATCTCGCCCGTCACCGGATCCCACTTCGGGTGGGCGGAGAACGCCTTGAGCGCGCCGCGCAGCCGTCCGTCGAAGTCGTACGTGCCGAGCGTCTCCAGGGTGTCGGGGTCGAGGCGGTGCGGCGGGCCGCCCTCCCACAGGGCCAGCAGCCGGTCGGCATGCAGTGCGATGCCGGTGTTGGCGACGTTCGCCGGCCCCTTCCCCTTGACGAAGTTGGCCCAGAAGCCGCCGGGAAGCGGCGTTCCGACCCCCGGATGGACGGGCCCGCCTGACACCATGCCGTGCTTGAACTGCGGCGTCCGGACGTACCGGTTGCGGAACCGCACGGACCGCCCGTCGAAGGCGAACTGCGAGACCATCCCGTCGCCGTCGAAGAGGTGGTGCATCAGCGTCCGCCCGACCTCCCACTTGCCCGGGCCGATCCGGTACAGCGTGCCGGTGAGGCCGGACGGGAGCTCGCCGTCGATCTGGTCGACGACGTAGTCGTGCTCGCGCATGAGCGGCGCGAAGACGCGCGCCATGTCCGGCTCGCCGTTCGCGGGTTCCGCGGTCCGGCCGGTCTCGCTGGTCTGGGGCACGAGGGTTCCCCCATCTGGCTACGCCTGTTGCCAGAAAGGTAGGTTCTGGTCACGGCCGTGTCAAGAATGTCCGGTACCGCCCATGCCCGCCGACCGGACGACGCGCTTGATCCCGATCACGGTCCGATACCGGTCCCGGGCGGCGAACTCGTCCATGCGCCACACGACCGGACGCCCGACCTCGGCGCAGAGATGAAGAACCTGGTCGTCCTCGATCCAGACGCCGACATGGGCGCCCCAGGCGTCGCCCGTGGCGTTGAAGAGAACCAGATCCAACGGCCGGGCCTCCGAGACGGGTGTCGTCGCCGTCGTGTCGGCCCACAACTCGCTCGACCGCAACGCGGGCACCTCAAGCCCGAAGTGCCTGAGCACCTCGTACGCGAACAGCTGGCAGTTCGCGCCGTCGGCGATGCCGGGACGCTCGACGACGGCCTGTGATCCCGGATACCGGGCTCCGACATACCGAACAGCCCAGAAACCAGGTGGAAGCCGGGACGGCAGCCCGCTCACGCCCCACCGTCCAGGTGCCCATCCGCGCCCACCCGGCACCCGCACGGCCGAAGGCACCCCCGAAGGGATCTCGCTCTCATCATATTGAGAGGGTTTCGGAGATCCTGGTCCATCGGCAAGAGCGGGAAATGCTGCTAAAAGTCGGGCCTTGCACGCAATCACAGTCTTTGAGGTATTGGTCACTCGATGCGTATTGCGGGGGCGGGTGGCCCTACACTGACTCGCTACCGAGCGTGAAGCCCGCTTTGGGTGATCCGATGTGATGTACATCTAGTGCCCCGCTTCTCGTCCACGCCGAACACCCCCTCCGTCGCAGGTCAGAGGGCCTTACGGGCCATTGATAAGAAGCTCCTATCGATCACTTGGGATCGATCGATTTCTCTTGGGAATCGGGTCGCGGCACGCTGAGTGACACGGCCGCCGAGACGGAAGCCGGCGGCCCTCCCGCGCCTCTCATCGCGAGGCGACCCCTTTCTCATGATGAAGGAGCATGCGTGCTTACTGTCGGTGACAAGTTCCCCGAGTACGAGCTCACCGCGTGCGTCTCGCTCGATCCGGACCACGCCTTCGAGACGATCAACCACAAGACGTATGAGGGTTGGAAAGTAGTCTTCTTCTGGCCCAAGGACTTCACGTTCGTCTGTCCGACCGAGATCGCGGAGTTCGGCCGCCTCAACGAGGACTTCGCCGACCGCGACGCGCAGGTGCTCGGCGCGTCCGTCGACAACGAGTTCGTCCACTACGCGTGGCGCAAGGACCACCCGGACCTGCGGGAGATCCCGTTCCCGATGCTGTCCGACCTCAAGCGCGAGCTGTCGGAGTCGCTCGGCATCCTCACCGAGGACGGCGTCGCGCAGCGCGCGACGTTCATCGTCGACCCGAACAACGAGATCCAGTTCGCCATGGTCACCGCCGGTTCCGTCGGCCGGAACGTCAAGGAGGTCCTGCGGGTGCTGGACGCGCTGCAGAGCGACGAGCTGTGCCCCTGCAACTGGAACAAGGGCGAGGACACGCTCGACGCGGCCAAGCTGCTCGCCGGGGTCTGAGCCTCTCGCCGGGCCGGACCCGGCGGAGTCCGAGCACGGACCGACGGCGGCCGGCCGCGCGACCCGCGGCCGGCCGTCCGCACGAAAGGACGCATGATCATGAGCGTTGACGCGCTGAAGGGCGCCCTCCCGGGCTACGCCAAGGACACCAAGCTCAACCTGGGCTCGCTGACCTCGACCTCCCAGCTCAGCGACCAGCAGCTGTGGGGGACGGTCCTGGCCTGCGCCCTCGCCACGCGGAGCGCCGTCGTCATCCGGGAACTGGCCGAGGAGGCGGGCGGCAACCTGTCCGCCGAGGCGTTCGAGGCGGCCAAGGGCGCCGCGTCGATCATGGCGATGAACAACGTGTACTACCGCGCCACCCACCTCATCGGCGACGAGACGTACGCGACCCTCCCGGCCCGGCTGCGGATGTCGATCATCGGTAGGCCCGGCGTGGAGAAGGTCGACTTCGAGCTGTGGTGCCTCGCCGTGTCGGCGATCAACGGCTGCGGGCGGTGCCTGGAGTCGCACGAGAAGGTCGTCCGCGAGGCCGGCCTGTCGCGCGAGCTCGTCCAGGAGGTGCTGCGGATCGCCGCCGTGGTGAACGCGACCGCCGCGACCCTGGACGCGGAGGCCGCGCTGGCCCCCGCCACGGTCTGACGGCGGGCACGTTCGACGGCGGGCGAAAGGCCCGGACGGAATCCGTCCGGGCCTTTCGCCGTGCCTACCGGGCCGTGCTCACCTCGCCGTGCTCACCTCGCCGTGCTCACCTCGCCGTGCTCACCTCGCCGTGCTCACCTCGCCGTGCTCACCTCGCCGTGGCTACTCCCACTCGATGGTGCCCGGGGGCTTGGAGGTGATGTCGACGGTGACGCGGTTGATCTCGCGGACCTCGTTGGTGATGCGGGTGGAGATCCGCTGCAGGACGTCGTAGGGCAGCTTCGCCCAGTCGGCCGTCATCGCGTCCTCGCTGGTCACCGGGCGCAGGACGATTGGGTGCCCGTAGGTGCGGCTGTCGCCCTGCACGCCCACCGACCGCACGTCCGCGAGCAGGACGACCGGGAACTGCCAGATGGCCCGGTCGAGACCGGCGCGGGTGAGCTCCTCGCGGGCGATGGCGTCGGCGTCGCGGAGGATGTCCAGGCGGTCGCGCGTGACGGCGCCGATGATGCGGATGCCGAGGCCGGGGCCGGGGAACGGCTGCCGCCAGACGATCTCGGACGGCAGGCCGAGCTGCTCGCCGAGCGCGCGGACCTCGTCCTTGAACAGCGTCCGCAGCGGCTCGACCAGCTTGAACTGGAGGTCCTCGGGGAGGCCGCCGACGTTGTGGTGCGACTTGATGTTGGCCGCGCCGGTACCGCCACCCGACTCGACCACGTCCGGGTAGAGGGTCCCCTGGACGAGGAACTCGACCGGTTCGGCCGGTTCTCCGGCCGCCCCCGCCCCGCCGTGCACGATCTCGCGGGCCGCCTCCTCGAACACCCGGATGAACTCGCGCCCGATGATCTTGCGCTTCTCCTCCGGGTCGGTGACGCCGTCGAGGGCGGACAGGAAGCGCTCCTGGGCGTCCACGACGTGCAGGTTCACCCCGGTGGCGGCGACGAAGTCCTTCTCGACCTGCTCGGGCTCGCCCTTGCGCAACAGGCCGTGGTCGACGAACACGCAGGTCAGCTGGTCGCCGATGGCGCGCTGGACGAGCGCGGCGGCGACAGCGGAGTCGACCCCGCCCGACAGCGCGCAGATCACCCGCTTCTCCCCGACCCGCTCCCGGACGGCCTCGATCGACTCGTCGGCGATGTTCACCATCGTCCAGCTCGGCCGGCACCCGGCGCCCTCGTAGAGGAAGCGCCGCAGGATCTCCATCCCGTGCTCGGTGTGCAGGACCTCGGGGTGGAACTGGACGCCGAAGAAGCCGCGCTCCAGATCCTCCATGCCCGCGACCGGGGTGACGTCCGTGCTGGCCGTCACGGTGAAGCCGGACGGGGCGCTGCTCACGAAGTCGCGGTGGGACATCCACACCGCCTGCTCGTGGGGCAGGCCCGCGAACAGCATGCCGGGGGACGTCACGGCGACAGTGGCGCCGCCGTACTCGGCGACGTCGGAGTTCTCGACCGTCCCGCCGAGGGCCTGCGCCATCACCTGGTGGCCGTAACAGATGCCGAGCGTGGGGACGCCGATGTCGAACAGGCCCTCCGGCACGACCGGTGCGCCCTCGGCGTACACCGACGCCGGACCGCCGGACAGGATGATCGCCTTCGGCCGCTTGGCGAGCATCTCCGCCGCCGGCATCGTGGACGGCACGATCTCGCTGAACACATGGCACTCGCGGACCCGTCGTGCGATCAGCTGCGCGTACTGCGCGCCGAAGTCGACGACGAGGACGGTGTCAAAGGATTGGTCTGCGACCACCAACTACGCCTTTCGCCCGGCCGGAAGGGACTCCCCAGTCTACGGGCCCCTGCCTGCGCCGATGCGCCGCGCCCCGGACGTGATCGTTACGATGCGCGACTGACCGATAACGGTCAGCATCCATTTACCTTGCTCACACGTCAGGGATGACTGCGGTCTGATATCAGTTGATGACGCCCTGTATTCGGCGAAGCGCTGGTTTCCTCGGGAACGCCGCGCTCGCCGGAACGCCGTCCCTAGGAGTGCCGTGAAGCCGCTCGCCGCCGCCGCTCTGCTCGCCGCCCTCGTCCCCGCCGTGCCTTTCGGGCAGTCCGCGCCGTCCGCGAGCACAGGACCGTCCGCGAGCACAGGGCACGAACGCCGGGGCGACGACTGCGCTCGCCCCCCTGCGGCACCTGAGGCGCGCCACCGGACGGACGACGGCCACGCCCGGGACCGCATGGATCTGAGCCCGGCCGAGGCCGCCGCCGTGGAGACGCGCCTGAACCGGATCCTGGACGGCCTCGTCCAGGGCGGGCACGGACCCTCGAAGAGCGCGAGCCTGCGCAGGGCCGCGCCGATCACCGTCCCGGTCTACTTCCACGTGATCCACGCCGGCGCGCAGGGCAACGTGTCCAACGCCATGATCCAGCGCCAGATCAGCACGCTGAACACGTCCTACGGCGGAGGCGACGGCGGCGCGAACGCGCACGTCTCCTTCACGCTCAAGGCCGTGAGCCGTACCGACAACGCGGCATGGTTCGGCGACCCGGAACGCTATGAGGGCACCTACAAGCCGAGGCTGCACCAGGGCGGCAAGTCGACGCTGAACCTCTACAGCACCTATATCGGCGGCGACCTGCTCGGCTGGTCGACGTTCCCCTGGAAGTACAAGTCCGACCCCACGATGGACGGCGTGACCATCCACTACGCCAGCATGCCGGGCGGTTCCATCGAGAACTTCAACAAGGGGTTCAGCGCGACCCACGAGGTCGGGCACTGGCTGGGCCTCTACCACACGTTCCAGGACGGCTGCAGCGGCCAAGGCGACCGGGTCGCCGACACCCCTGCCGAGCGCGACCCCACGAACGGCTGCCCGTCCTTCAAGGACACCTGCCCCACCCCCGGGGAAGACCCCGTCCACAACTACATGGACTACGGCTACGACACCTGCATGACGTCCTTCACCCCCGGCCAGGGCACCCGCATCCACAACGTGTGGACCGCCTACCGCGCCTAGAACCGAGGCGGGTGGTGGGCTCCGGGAGGGAGATGGGCTTCGGGAGGGAGGTGGCGGAGGGCCTCGCGTAGCGTGACGCCTGAGAGGGCGTCCACGCGGGGTTCGACCCAGGCGGCCACCCATTCGGGGTTCTTCTTGGACAGCTCTCGGAGCACCCATCCGAGGGCCTTGCGGATGAAGAACTCGCGCTCACCACTGAGCGCGTCTCCATAGCGGTCGATGCGGTCGAGATCAGGGTCGCCCGTCCGGACACCCGCCAGGAGCGCCAGCATGGCCGTGCGCCTCACCCACATGTAGGGATCGGCGACCCACGCGTCCAGTACCGTCGCCAGGTCGGGGTGACGGACGACCAGCGCCCCGACGACCTTCTCCGCCAGATGGTCGACGTACACCCAGCTCGCCGAGTCGCGGATGAGCCGTTCGGCCAGACCCACGTCGCGCGGCTCCAGCAGCGCCGCCCGCTTCACAAGGACCTCGATGGCGGCCATGCGGGCCTCGTGCACCGGGCGGCCCCCTTCTGTGGCACCCCAGAGCGTCTCGGCGAGGGCGACCAGTTCCTCCCGTGCCGGGGTGGGCTTCACCGCCCGCAACGCGACCTTGCGCAACGCGGGGACGGGCACGCCGAAATGGGCGAAATCGCTCTTCAGGTAGCGCTTCTCTCCTTCGGCGCGCACCGGGTCCGCCTGCGCCCTCAGTTCGGCCAGGATCCGTGCCGCCTCCCCCTCCGCATCCATGGGAGACACGCTACGCCGCCGCGCTACGGTGCCGTATTCAGTCTTACTCACCCCTGTTCGTCCACGTTTGCTAAAGACGCGATGTTTGTTCGCATCCACCCTGGTTCCAGCGATGACTCCGCTCCCCACGCGCGCGCTCCCCCGCACGCGCCGCACCCCCCAAGGAGTTCCATGAAACGCGCCGGAATCGCCGCCGTCCTCGGCATGGCCGCCGCCTTCACGGCGTACGCCCCCGCCGCCCCCGCCACGCTGGCCGCACCGTCCACCTCGTCCACGGTGTGCGCCGACCAGCCCGCCCAGGCCCGCGTCCGCGCCGGGGCCCACGCCACCGAGCGGAACCAGCCCGGAACGGCCCAGGTCGCCGCGATGGAGAAGGACTTCCAGAACCGCCTCGGCAAGTTGAGGAAGGCGAGCACGGCGGCGGCCATCACCGTCCGCGTGCACTTCCAGGTCGTCTACGGCAGCGCGGGCAACGTGTCCGACTCGGCCCTGACCAAGCAGCTCAGCGTCCTCAACAACGCCTACGCCGGCAGCGGCGTCACGTTCACCCTGGCCGAGACCAGGCGGACGAAGAACGCGGCCTGGTTCTCCGACCCCGAGGGCTACGAGCGGCAGATGAAGTCCGCCCTGCACGCCGGCAACGCGCAGGACCTCAACTTCTACACGGCCGACCTCGGCAGCAGCCTCCTCGGCTGGGCCACGTTCCCGAGCAGCTACCGCTCCCAGCCGTCGTTGGACGGCGTCGTCGTCCACTACCAGAGCCTGCCGGGCGGCTCGCTCGGCAACTACAACGAGGGCGACACCGGGACCCACGAGGTGGGCCACTGGATGGGGCTGTACCACACGTTCCAGGGCGGGTGCGGCAGCACCGGCGACAGCGTCTCCGACACGCCCGCCGAGCAGAGCCCGGCCTCGGGCTGCCCGACCGGCCGCGACACCTGCTCCACGGCCGGTGCCGACCCCATCCACAACTTCATGGACTACAGCTACGACTCGTGCATGTACGAGTTCACGCCGGGCCAGTCCACGCGCATGAAGAACCAGTGGGCCGCCTACCGCGCCTGATCCGACACCCGGTGCCGGAGCGGATGACCGCTCCGGCGCCGGACTCGTCCACCCTCAGGTGATGTCGACGATCGGGAGCTTCAGGGCCGCGGGGGCGTCGGCCGGGACGGCCGGGTTCTTCGGGACGACGGGGGCGAGGCGGCGGTAGGCGTCACCGAGGGCGGGACGCCGGTCCTCCTCCGAGCGGTTCGGCCAGAACGACATGGCGCGCTCGGCCTGGGCCGTGATGGTGAGGGACGGGTTGACGCCCAGGTTGGCCGAGACGGCGGAGCCGTCCACGACGTGCAGGCCGGGGTGCCCGTAGACGCGGTGGTAGGGGTCGATCACGCCGGTCTCGGCGGAGTCGCCGATGGCGCAGCCGCCGAGGAAGTGCGCGGTCATCGGGACGTCGAACAGGTCGCCCCAGGCGCCGCCCGGGATGCCGCCGATCTCCTCGGCGATCCGGCGGGTCGCCTCGTGCCCCTCGGGGATCCACGTCGGGTTCGGCTCGCCGTGCCCGGCGGACGCGCGGACGTCCCAGCCGAACGGGCCCTTCCTCGGGCTCAGCGTGATCGAGTTGTCGCGGGTCTGCATGACCAGGGCGATCACCGTCCGCTCCGACCAGTGGCGGACGTCGAAGAGCTGGAGGAGGTCGCCCGGCCGGCGCACCACCTCGCGGGCGAACTTGCGGATCCGGGGCGTGTGCGGCTCGCCCGGACGGTCGCCGTCCACCAGAAGGGTCTGCAGCGAGGCGAGCAGGTTCGAGCCCCGGCCGTACCGGACGGGCTCGACGTGGGTGTCCGGCGTCGGGTGGAACGACGACGTGATCGCCACCCCCTCGGAGAAGTCCGGGCCCGGCCTGCCGCCCCGCCGCCCGCCGCCGAGGATCGCCTCGGAGTTGGTGCGGGTCAGCGCGCCGAGCCGGTCAGACAGGCGCGGCAGCAGCCCGGTCGACTTGAGCTTGTGCAGGAGCTTCTGCGTCCCGTAGGTGCCGGCGGCGAAGACGACCTGCTCGGCGGTGAGCGTCTTGCGGTTGCGGCCGAACGAGCCGGTCCGGACGATCTCGACCTCGTACCCGCCGCCGGCGCGCGGCCGCACCGAGGTGACGCGGCTGAGCGGCATCACCCGGGCGCCCGCCTTCTCGGCCAGGTACAGGTAGTTCTCCGTCAGCATGTTCTTCGCACCGTGGCGGCAGCCCACCATGCACTCGCCGCACTCCAGGCAGCCGCGCCGGCGCGGGCCCGCCCCGCCGAAGTAGGGGTCGGCGCTCTCGACCCCGGCGCCGCTCCCGAAGTAGACGCCGACCGGCGTCCTCACGAACGTCTCGCCCTTGCCCATCCGGTCGGCGACCCTCTTCATGACCTTGTCGGCCGCCGTCGTCGTCGGGTTCTGGACGACGCCGAGCATGCGCTTCGCCTGCTCGTAGTGGGGGGTCAGCTCGTCCCGCCAGTCGGTGATGTGGGCCCACTGCCGGTCCTTGAAGAACGGCTCCGGCGGGACGTACAGCGTGTTGGCGTAGTTGAGGGACCCGCCGCCGACGCCCGCACCCGCCAGCACCATCACGCGGCTCGACTTGGCGCCGCGGATGAGGTGCATCCGCTGCATGCCGGTCAGGCCGAGCGCGGGCGCCCACAGGTAGCGGGCGATGCGCCAGTTCGTCTTCGGCAGCTCCGGATACCGGGACCCCGGCGCGCCGCCCGGATTCGTGTCGAAGCGGCGGCCGGCCTCGATGACGCCGACCCTGTAGCCCTTCTCGGTCAGCCGCAGCGCCGAGACGCTGCCGCCGAACCCCGACCCGACGACGAGCACGTCGAAGTCATGCTTCACAGGCGATCCCTACTTGATCCGCAGCTTCTTCATGAGCTTGATGCCGGTCGCCATGGAGTCGGCGAACCTGTCGTAGCCGATGGCGCCGGGCGGCTCCAGGTCCAGGATGTGCTGGCTCGCGACGGTCTGGACCTCGGTGAACTTCAGCAGCCCCTCGGACCCGTGGCGGCGTCCCACACCGGACTGCTTCATCCCGCCCATCGGGGAGTCGTAGGAGGCGTAGGCGGCGCCGTAGCCGTCGTTGATGTTGACCGTCCCCGCCTGGATGCGGGCGGCGAGGCGGCGGCCCCGCGCCGGGCTCTTCGTCCACACCGACGCGTTCAGCCCGTAGGGCGTGTCGTTGGCGCGGGCGACGACCTCGTCCTCGTCCCGGTACCTGTAGACCGCGACGACGGGCCCGAACGTCTCGTTCGCGCACAGGTCCATGTCGCCGTTGACGTCCGCGAGGACCGTCGGCTCGTAGAACAGCGGGCCGACGTCGGGACGGGCCTTCCCTCCGGCCAGGACGGTCGCGCCCTCCTTGACGGCCTGGTCGACGTGCGCCGTCACCGCGTCCAGCTGGCGCCTGTGGGTCAGCGAGCCCATCTCGGCGTCGAAGTCCAGGCCGGTGCCGAGCCGCATGCCCTTGACCAGCTCGACGAACCGCGGCACGAACCGGTCGTAGACGTCCTCGTGCACGTACATCCGCTCGATCGATATGCACAGCTGACCGGCGTTGGTGAAGCACGCGCGGACCGCGCCGCGCGCGGCGCGCTCGACGTCGGCGTCCGGCATGACGATCATCGGGTTCTTGCCGCCGAGCTCCAGCGAGTAGGCGACCAGGCGGGGCGCCACCTTCTCCGCGATCGCCTTGCCCCCGCGCGTCGAGCCGGTGAACGAGACGTAGTCGGCGTTTTCCACCAGCGGGTCGCCGATCTCGGCGGGATCGCCGACGACGATCTGCCAGAGGTCCCGGGGCAGCCCGAGCGAGACCAGCAGGTCCAGCACCCACAGGCTGGACAGGCACGTCTGGGTGTCCGGCTTGTGGACGACCGCGTTGCCCGCCATCAGCGCCGGCGCGATGTCGCTGGCCCCGAGCGCGAACGGGTAGTTCCACGGCGCGATCAGCGCCACGACGCCCTTCGGGTGCCGCAGTTCCTGGACGCGGGTCAGCCCCGGCACCATCCCCTTGCGGCGGCGCGGCTTCAGCAGCCGCGGGGCCCGCCGGGCGTAGTAGAGCGAGCACAGCGCGACGTCGAGGAACTCCTCCATCGCGTGGCGGCGCGCCTTGCCGGTCTCCAGCTGGATGATGTCGAGGATCTCCCCGCGCCGGTCGACCAGCGCGTCCGCGAGCCGCAGGAAGGGCTTGGCCCGCTCCCTCGCGGGCAGCGCGGCCCAGGCCCGCTGCGCCTCCCGCGCCCGCTCGTAGGCGGCCCGGACGTCCTCGGGGCTCGACAGCGGAACGGTCGCCAGGGGTTCGCCGGTGAAGGGGCTCGGGATCGTCGCGGTCTCGGCACCGTCCGATGCGACGTGCGAGACCAGCCGGTCGACCAAGGTCTGAGGAAGCGAGTGCTCCGCCGCGCCCTTGGCAGAGTCCCCCCCGCCGCCGGCAGTGTCCGCCGCGCCCTTGGCAGAGGTCGCCGCGCCTTCCGCGGAGGTCGCCGCGCCTTCGGCTGGGCCTGTTGCGCCTTCGGCTGGGTCTGCCGCGCCTTCGGCAGGGACCGTCGGGGATGCCATGCAGGCAGGGTATGACCACCCGCCCAGTTTGGCTACCCGCAAGTAACGCGCTACTTGCAGTGATATGCCCCACTAGGGCCTGCTATCTCCGTCCGCGATCCCGGCTTCTCCGTTCGCGACTGACAACCCCTGCCAAACGGACCGTTCCAAGCCAGGTTGAGTTGTGCAAGTCGAGGACTGACCGCCCCGGCCCGGTGTATCCCGAAAGCAGCGGAGAATTTCAGCGCCGTCGGGGGGCGGCGCTGCCCAGGGGAGGGGACAGCGATGACGGACGCCCGCGGCCACAGGCCCGAGAGCGGCTCCGGCCGCCCCGGAGCGCGCGGCGACCGGCGCGAGCAGACCCGCGCCGCCCTGCTCGCCGCCGCCGAGCGCCTCTGGGCCGAACGCGGCATCCACGGCGCCTCGCTCGACGACATCGCGGCGGCCGCCGGCCTCACCAAGGGCGCCGTCTACTCCAACTTCGCCGGCAAGACCGACCTGCTGCTCGCCCTGATGGAGCGCATCACCAGCGCTCGCACCCGGACCGACGTCTGCGACGAGCTCCGCGCCGCCGCCGAGGACGCCGACCGCACCGGCCGCCCGTCCCGCCGCGACTCCGACGAGGCCCCCCGCCGCCTGGCCCTGCTCCTGGTCGAGTTCTGGCTCTACGGCATGCGCGACTACGCCGCCGGCTGGCGCATCGCCGACTGGTACGCCGAACGCCGCGCCCAGCTGGCCCAGGAGCTGGAGCCCGCCGACGGCCCCGCACCCGACGGGCTCGCTCCCGACGACCGCGCCGCCCTGACCATGGCCCTCGACTTCGGCCTGGCCTTCCAGCACCTCCTCGACCCCGTCCGGGTCCCCGCCGACCTCTACAGCACCGGCAAGACCCTCGTGCAGGGCCGCCCTCAGCCCTGAACCCCGGGCCTCCAGGTCAGGGGGTGGCGATGGGGACGATCTCGGGGGCGCCCCGGCGCCGGGCGTCGGCCTCCTGGTCGTCCTCCTGGGTCTGGGAGGCGCGTTCGGCCTCGACGCGCTTGCGGTAGTACTCGATCTCGCGGTCGCGCTGCTTCTTGGACCAGCCGAGGACGGGCGCGAGGAGGTCGGCGGCCTCCTGGGCGACGCCGACGCCGCGGTCCCAGGTCTCGATGGAGATGCGGGTGCGGCGGGCGAGGACGTCGTTGATGTGCCGGGCGCCCTCGTGCGTGGCGCCGTAGACGACCTCGGCGCGCAGGTAGTCGTCGGCACCGCTCAGCGGCTTGGCGAGGTCGGGCTTGTCGGCGATCAGTTCGAGCAGGTCGTCCAGGAGCGTCCCGTAGCGGCGCAGGAGGTGCTCGATCCGGGCGACGTGCAGGCCGGAGCGCGCGGCGAGGCGGTGCCGGGCGTTCCACATGGCCTGGAAGCCGTCGCCGCCGACGAGCGGGATGCGGTCGGTGCAGGACTCGGCGACCTTGCCGTCGAGGCCGTGCGCGACGGCGTCGATGGCGTCCTTGGCCATGACGCGGTACGTCGTGTACTTGCCGCCCGCCACGAGGACCAGGCCCGGGACGGGGTGCGCGACCACGTGCTCGCGGGAGAGCTTCGACGTCTCCTCGGTCTCGCCGGTGAGGAGGGGGCGCAGTCCCGCGTAGACGCCCTCCACGTCGTCATGGGTGAGCGGGGTGGCGAGGACGGAGTTGACGTGGTCCAGGACGTAGTCGATGTCGGCCTTGGACGCGGCGGGGTGGGCCCTGTCGAGGTCCCAGGCGGTGTCGGTGGTCCCGATGATCCAGTGGCGGCCCCAGGGGATCACGAAGAGCACCGACTTCTCGGTGCGCAGGATGATCCCCGTCGCGGAGTGGATACGGTCCTTCGGGACGACCAGGTGGATGCCCTTGGACGCCTTCACGTGGATCTGGCCGCGCCCGCCGACGAGTTCCTGGATGTCGTCCGACCACACTCCGGTGGCGTTGACGACCTGCTTGGCGCGGACCTCGCTGGTCGTGTTGCCCTCAAGGTCGCGGATGCGCAGGCCGGTGACGCGCTCCCCCTCGCGCAGGAACCCCAGGCACTGGGTGCGCGAGGCGATCTGGGCGCCGTACTCCGCGGCCGTCCGCAGGACGGTCATGACGTAGCGGGCGTCGTCGACCCGCGCGTCCCAGTACTGGATCGCGCCGGTGAAGGCGTCCTTGCGCAGGGACGGCGCGAGGCGCAGCGCGCCGCGGCGCGTCAGGTGCCGGTGGTGCGGGACGCCGCGCGTGCTGCCCATCTGGAAGGCGAGGAGGTCGTAGAGGGCCACGCCCGCGCCGAGGTACGCGCGCTCCCACACGCGGTGCGTGGTCGGCAGCAGGAACGGGACGGGCTGCACCAGGTGCGGCGCGATCTGCTGGAGCAGCAGCGCGCGCTCGGTCAGCGCCTCCCGGACAAGGTCGAAGTTGTACTGCTCCAGGTAGCGCAGTCCGCCGTGGATCAGCTTGGACGACCGCGAGGACGTGCCGGACGCGAAGTCGCGGGCCTCGACCACCGCGACCGACAGGCCCCGGGTGGCCGCGTCGAGCGCCGCGCCCGCGCCGACGATGCCGCCGCCGACGACGACCACGTCGAACTCCTCGCGGGCCATGCGGTCGAGCGCCGCGGCGCGCTCGGCCGGGCCGAGCCGCGAGCTTCCCAGACCCGTCACCGGTGATCCCGTCATCGCGCATCCCCCCACAGCGGTTCGGTTTCCGAACGGTTCCTACCCAAGAGTAAGGACCGGTTCACACCGAGATGCGTATGAACGGACGTGGGGTCGCTCTCAGTCGGTGGACTGGCCGGGGGCCACGACGACCTGCACCCGCTGGAACTCCTTCAACTCGGTGTATCCCGCGGTGGCCATCGAACGGCGCAGCGCGCCGATGAGGTTCATGGAGCCGTCCGCGACGTGGGACGGGCCGTGCAGGATCTGCTCCATCGTCCCGATCGTCCCGAGCTCGATGCGGGTACCGCGGGGGACGTCGCCGTGGTGGGCCTCGCTGCCCCAGTGGTAGCCGCGCCCGGGCGCCTCGGTGGAGCGGGCGAACGGGGAGCCGACCATCACGGCGTCGGAGCCGCAGGCGAACGCCTTGGCGAGGTCGCCGCTGTTGACCATGCCGCCGTCGGCGATCACGTGCACGTAGCGGCCGCCGGACTCGTCCATGTAGTCGCGCCGGGCGGCGGCCACGTCGGCGACCGCGGTGGCCATCGGGACCGCGACGCCGAGGACGGTCCGGGTCGTGTGCCCGGAGCCGCCGCCGAACCCGACCAGCACGCCGGCCGCGCCGGTGCGCATCAGGTGCAGCGCCGCGGTGTAGGTGGAGCAGCCGCCGACGATCACAGGGACGTCGAGGTCGTAGATGAACTGCTTGAGGTTCAGCGGCTCGGCGCGCCCCGACACGTGCTCGGCGGACACGGTGGTCCCGCGGATCACGAACAGGTCGACGCCGGCGTCGATCACGGCCTTGTGGAACTGGGCGGTGCGCTGCGGCGACAGCCGCGCCGCGACGGTGACGCCCGCCTCGCGGACCTCCTCGATCCGGCGGCCGATCAGCTCTTCCTTGATCGGCTCGGAGTAGATCTCCTGGAGCCGCTGGGTGGCTTGGACGTCGTCCAGCGAGGCGATCTCGGCGAGCAGCGGCCCCGGGTCGTCGTAGCGCGTCCAGAGCCCTTCGAGGTCGAGCACGGCCAGGCCGCCGAGCCGTCCGACGGCGATCGCGATGGCGGGGCTGACGACGCTGTCCATCGGCGCGACGACCAGCGGCATGTCGAACCGGTAGGCGTCGATCTGCCAGGCGACGCTGACCTCCTCGGGATCGCGCGTCCGGCGGGACGGCACGATGCCGATGTCGTCGAAGGCGTACGCCCGACGGCCGCTCTTGCCACGGCCGATCTCCACCTCAGCAGCCACTGCGCCCTTCCTCCACGTGATCAGGTCTTCCCGCGGTTCGCGGGACCCAGCCCCGGAAGAGCTTACGTCAGGTCAGCGGCCCTGGTAGTTGGGGGCCTCCACGGTCATCTGGATGTCGTGCGGGTGGCTCTCGCGCAGGCCCGCGACGCTGATGCGCATGAGCTGGCCGCGCTCCTGGAGCTCGGGGACGGTGCGGGTGCCCGCGTACCACATCGACTGGTGGAGCCCGCCGACGAGCTGGTGCGCGACGTTGGCGAGGGGCCCCCGGTAGGGGACCTGGCCCTCGACGCCCTCGGGGATCAGCTTCTCCTCGGCGTTGACCTCGGCCTGGGCGTAGCGGTCCTTGGAGTAGGAGGCGCCGCGCTCGCGGTTGCGCATCGCGCCGAGCGAACCCATGCCGCGGTAGGACTTGTACTGCTTGCCGTGGACGAAGATCAGCTCGCCCGGGGACTCCTCGACGCCGGCGAGCAGGCTGCCGAGCATCACGGTGTCGGCGCCCGCGACCAGGGCCTTGGCGATGTCGCCCGAGTACTGCAGGCCGCCGTCCCCGATCACCGGGACGCCCGCCGCCTTCGCCGCGCGGGCCGCCTCGGAGATCGCGGTGATCTGCGGGACGCCGACGCCGGCGACGATGCGGGTGGTGCAGATGGAGCCGGGGCCCACGCCGACCTTGATCGCGTCGGCGCCCGCGTCCACCAGCACCTGGGCGCCGGCCGCGGTGGCGATGTTCCCGCCGACGACCTGGACGGACGCGTTGCCCTTGATCGCGGCGATCGTGTCGGCGACGCCCTTGGAGTGGCCGTGCGCCGTGTCCACGATGATCACATCGGTGCCGGCGTCGATGAGGGCGCTCGCGCGGCGCAGGGCGTCCTCGCCGACGCCCACGGCCGCGGCGACGAGCAGGCGGCCGTCGGCGTCCTTGGTGGAGTCGGGGTACTGCTCGCTCTTGGTGAAGTCCTTGGTGGTGATCAGGCCCTTGAGGCGGCCCTCGCCGTCGACGAGCGGGAGCTTCTCCACCTTGTTGCCCGCGAGCAGGCGGAACGCCTCCTCGCGCGAGACGTCCACCGGGGCGGTGATGAGCGGCATCGCCGTCATGACCTCGCGCACGGAGCGCGACAGGTCGGTCTCGAAGCGCATGTCCCGGTTGGTCACGATGCCGACCAGCACGCCGCGCACGTCGGTGACCGGCACGCCGGAGATCCGGTAGCGGGCGCACAGCGCCTCGACGTCGGCGAGGGTGGCGTCCGGCAGGCAGGTCACCGGGTTGGTGATCATCCCGGCCTCGGAGCGCTTGACCCGGTCGGCCTCCGCGGCCTGCTCCTCGATCGACATGTTGCGGTGCAGCACGCCGATGCCGCCCTGGCGGGCCATCGCGACCGCGGTGCGGGCCTCGGTCACGGTGTCCATCGCCGCCGAGACGAGCGGGATCCGCAGCGTGATCTCGCGGGTCAGCCGGGTCGTGGTGTCGGCCTCGCCGGGCTGCAGGTCGGAGTACCCCGGCAGCAGGAGCACGTCGTCGAAGGTCAGGCCCTGCGGGAGGAACTTGTCGGGCTCGGCGGCGGGGATCATGACAACCTTCCCGTGGTGGTGGCGGCATCGGGCCAGGTCACAAGGGACCCTGTCCCCATGGTAGGGGCCGGAGCCCGCGGCCGGCCGGGGTTTGCGCGCGGCGGCCACGTGGTCTTGATGACATCCCCCAACACGCCGGGCGGTCCTTCGCATTCCCCTCCGTGCCCGCACGCTTCGCGCTCGTTCGCGCACGGAGGGACCGGGGGGTGCACCTCTCGGGGCGTCTCGCAGTAGCGTGGGTACGTGCACGACGATGCTCCGCTCGACCCGTTCGCCGGAGATCCGGAGGATCCGGCGGCGGCGCTCGGCGACCCGGGCGACGAGACCGCTCCGCTCAGTGTGACGGAGCGGGAGGACGTGCTGGCCGACCTCGCCGACCTGGAGGTCTTCCGCGCCCTGCTGGAGCCGCTCGGGGTGCGCGGCCTCACGGTCGACTGCGGCGACTGCGGCAAGATGCACTACATCGACTGGGACCTGCTGCACGGCAACCTGCGCCACCTGCTGGACCAGGGCCTCCCCCGTGTGCACGAACCCGCGCTCTCCCCCGATCCCGTCGACTACGTCAGCTGGGAGTACGCCCGCGGCTACGTCGACGGCGTGATCGACAGCGAAGAGGGCCGCGACGAGAACTGACCGCGCGGGCCCGCACCGGTCCGGACGCGCAGGACTCGAGAGACCTGGAGGACGCCGCCGTCAGTCGTCGGTGGCGCGGTTCTGGTAGCCGAGTGCGCGCTTGCGGACGATCCGGCGCAGATCGTCGAGGCGCGGCGGCGGGTCGGCCACCGGCTGGGCTTCGGGCCTCCCGACCGGCTCCGTGAACATCGTGGGCGCCTCCTGCCTGCGGGAGGGGCGGCGCGGCAGGTGACGGAGGGAAGGGCCCTCCGGGCGCCGCCTGAGCTGCGGGTTCTCCTCGCGGCCCGGGCCGCCGGACGGCGTGCGGGCCGCGGGACGTCCCGCCTCGGGGGCCGGGCGCACGGGCGGCCGCGGGCGCGTGTAGGTGCCGGCGTCGGTGTCGGCCGTCCTGTCCGCGCCCTCCGCCACGCTGGACGCGCTCGGCGCCGGGGAGGCGGTGGTGCGGTCGGCGGCGCCGCCGCCCGCGGCCGCGACGCCGCTGCTGGCGAGGACGGCGCCGGCCACGCTCAGGGCCACGATGGTGCGCGGCCCGCGCCGGCGCGGGCCAGGGCCCGAGGGGGCCGGCGGTCCGGGGGCGTCGCAGGTCGGGTCGTCGACGTCGGCGACCAGCGCCCGCAGCAGCCGCACCACGGGGTCGCGGTCGTCGGCGCGCCCCTCCTCCGCCGGGTCGCGGTCGTCGTCCTGCGGGACGGCGCGGGGGGCTTCGGCGGGCGCCTCGGCGGGGCCTTCAGCGGGGGCCGCGGAACCGGCAGCGTCCCGCGCCGCCAGCGACTCGAAGAGCGCGTCGGTACGGCGCACCGCGGACAGGTCCACGGGCGCGACGGCGGGCGGGCGGGCCTGCGGCGCCTGCGCCGGGGCGTCGCCGAAGTGGGCCGGCTCGTCCGGATTCGGGGCGCCCCGCAGGCCGGTGAGGGGGCCGCGCTCCGTCAAGCGATCGACTCCTCTCTGGCCATCGCCCGGAGCCGGGCCAGGGCCCGGTGCTGCGCGACCCGTACCGCCCCCGCGGACATGCCCAGCACATTACCGGTCTCCTCCGCCGACAGGCCCGCGACGACCCGCAGCAGCACCAGTTCGCGCTGGTGCTCGGGCAGCCGGGTGAGCAGGTCGCGGGCGCGCTGCGCCTCGATGTAGCGGACCACCGTCTCCTCGGGGCCCGGGCGGTCGTCCGGACCGTCCGGCAGGTCCTCGGTGGGCACGGCGGCGCGGACCGCGCTGCGCAGCGCGTCCGCGATCTTGTGCGCGGCGATGCCGAAGACGAAGGACGCGAACGGCCGGCCCATGTCCCGGTAGCGCGGCAGGGCCGACAGGACGGCGATGCAGACCTCCTGCGCCACGTCGTCGGCGATGTGGTACTGCCCGGAGACCCGGCCGAGCCGGGCGCGGCAGTACCGGACGATCATGGGACGCACCTCGGCGATGAGGATCTCGATGGCACCCGGGTCGCCCTGCACGGCGAGATGGGTCAGCTCCTTGAGGTCGCCGTCACCGGCGTCCGCGGCGCGCAGCGCCCGAGCCGAACGGGCGGTGTCGCGGGGGGCGGGAGGTGCCGGCCCGTTCGAGGGGTCGGCGGCGCGCGCGCTCACGGTCCCGGCGAAGCATCCCTCGGTCACGTCAAGCATGATGCCCAGCACCCCCGGGCGTGTCTCCACTGTCCTCTACAACGGAATGGTCACAGTGCGGGAGCGAACCTGGAGTTACTACGCGTCGTGGTCATCATGCTGCCGGGCGTGGCGGACTTTTCCCGGCGGGAAGACGCTTCTCCCGGCGGGAACGCGATCCGTCCGGCGCCCCCACCGGCACAGCACCTCCGCCAGACGCGGTGAGACCCCCGCCCGGACGGACGGGGGTCTCACCTGTGCTTCCCGGACGGGACGAGCCCGCCGGTCGGCCGATCTCAGTGGCCGTGACCGTGACCGTGGCCGTGACCGCCGCCGGCGGCCTCGTCGGCCTCCTCCGGCTTGTCGACCACGAGCACCTCGGTGGTGAGCAGCATGCCCGCGATGGAGGCGGCGTTGGTGACCGCCGAGCGGGTGACCTTCACCGGGTCGATGACGCCCTGGGCGATCAGGTCGCCGTACTCGCCGGTGGCGGCGTTGTAGCCGTGGCCGACCTGCAACTCCTCCACCTTGGAGACGACGACGTAGCCCTCCTGGCCGGCGTTCTCGGAGATCCAGCGCAGCGGCTCGGGCAGCGCGCGGCGGACCGCCTCCGCACCGGTCGCCTCGTCGCCGGACAGGCCGAGGGCGCCGAAGCCCTCCTTGGCGACGTGCACCAGGGCGCTGCCGCCGCCGGAGACGATGCCCTCCTCGATCGCCGCGCGGGTCGCCGAGATGGCGTCCTCCAGGCGGTGCTTCTTCTCCTTCAGCTCCACCTCGGTGGCGGCGCCGACGCGCAGCACGCAGACGCCGCCGGCCAGCTTGGCCAGGCGCTCCTGCAGCTTCTCGCGGTCCCAGTCGGAGTCGCTGTTCTCGATCTCCACCTTGATCTGGTTGATCCGGGCGGTGACCTCGTCCGCGGAGCCCTCGCCGTCGACGATGGTGGTGGCGTCCTTGGTGACGGTGATCCGGCGAGCGCGGCCGAGGTCCTCCAGCCCGATCGAGTCGAGCTTGAGGCCGATCGACTCGCTGACGACCTGGCCGCCGGTCAGGGTGGCCATGTCGCCGAGCATCGCCTTGCGGCGGTCGCCGAAGCCCGGAGCCTTGACCGCGACGGACAGGAAGGTGCCGCGGATCTTGTTGGCGACGAGCAGCGCCAGCGCCTCGCCCTCGACGTCCTCGGCCACCACGAGCAGCGGCTTCTTGGTCTGGGCGACCTTCTCGGCCAGCGGCAGGAACTCCTGCACGTTGGAGATCTTGCCGTCCACGATGAGCACGTAGGCGTCCTCCAGGACGGCCTCCATGCGCTCGTGGTCGGTGACCATGTGCGGCGACAGGTAGCCCTTGTCGAACTGGAGGCCCTCGGTGAACTCCAGCTCGAGGCCCATCGTGTGGGCCTCCTCGACGGTGATGACGCCGTCCTTGCCGACCTTCTCGAACGCCTCGGCGATCAGCTCGCCGATCTGCGGGTCCTGCGCGGAGATGGTCGCGACGTGCGCGATCTCGCCCTTCTCCTCGACCTCGCGGGCCGACTTCAGCAGCTGGTCGGAGACGTACTGGGCGGCCGCGTCGATGCCGCGCTTGAGCGCGAGCGGCGAGGCGCCGGCCGCCACGTTGCGGGTCCCCTCGCGGACCAGCGCCTGAGCGAGGACGGTCGCCGTGGTGGTGCCGTCGCCCGCGATGTCGTTGGTCTTGGTCGCCACTTCCTTGGCGAGCTGGGCCCCGAGGTTCTCGTAGGGGTCCTCCAGCTCCACCTCGCGGGCGATGGTGACGCCGTCGTTGGTGATCGTCGGCGCGCCGAACTTCTTGTCGATGACGACGTTGCGGCCGCGCGGGCCGATCGTCACCTTGACGGCGTCCGCGAGAGCGTTGACGCCGCGCTCAAGAGCCCGGCGAGCGTCCTCCTCGAATTCCAGGATCTTCGCCATGCGGATACTCCTCTTTCACGCGATCCGCCCCGGCGGGCCGCCCGAAGGCGGCGCCGACCGGGGCGGGTGCATCACGTCTCGGTGATTACTTCTCGATGACCGCGAGCACGTCGCGGGCCGAGAGGACGAGGTAGTCCTCGCCGTTGTACTTGACCTCGGTGCCGCCGTACTTGCTGTAGAGCACGACCTCGCCGACCTTGACGTCGACGGGGACGCGCTCGCCCTTGTCGTCGACGCGACCCGGGCCAACGGCAAGGACGGTGCCCTCCTGGGGCTTCTCCTTGGCGGTGTCCGGAATCACCAGGCCCGACGCGGTGGTGGTCTCGGCCTCAAGCGGCTGGACGACGATGCGGTCCTCAAGCGGCTTGAGAACAACCTTGGTGGCGGTCGTCACGATCTGACCTCCCCTTCGATTGGTCCTCGGCCGGCCATGGATGACCGACCAGCACATGTGACAGAAGAGGCGACCCTGGACCGGCCTGCCGTCGCGGGTGCCAGACCGACCTTCGTCGCTGTATTTGGCACTCTACCCTTGAGAGTGCCAGTCGTGAGACTATTCCGTGCCCGTTGGCCCGTCAACACGGACACGAGCCCGCCCGGCGGCCGTCTCCGGGCGTTCACCGGCCCCCGGTCTCCGGCTCTGCCGCTAACTTCCACCCTATGGACATCGCGTCGTTCCGGGTCCTGCGCACCCCCTCCGGCCAGGCGCTCCTCAGGGAGACGGCCGAGGCGGACGTGAGCGAGGACGGCCTGCTCGCCACGGCATCACGGCTGCGCGAGCGGCACGAGCCCCCGCTCGTGGCCGCCGCGCTGACGCAGGTCCGGCTGCGGGAAAGGGCCCGGGCCAAGTTCGGGGCGGACGCCGACCGCATGTATTTCACGCAGGCGGGGCTTGAGCAGTCGACCCGCGCGAGCGTGGCGGCCTACCGTGCCGGACGGTTCGCGGATCGGCTGCCCGGCGCGCGTGTGCTGGAACTGGGATGCGGGATAGGCGCCGACCTCATCGCCCGAGCGCGCGCGGGCCTGGCCGGGGAAGGCGTGGAGCTGGACCCGCTGACCGCTGAGGTGGCTCGCGCCAACGTGGCCGCCTTCGGACTGGAGGGTCTCGCCTCTGTACGGGTCGGGGACGCCACCGAGGAGGATCCGTCCGGGTTCGATGCGGTCTTCGCCGATCCTGGACGGCGCACGGCACGGGGCCGTGTCTTCGATCCCCGTTCGTACGAGCCGCCGCTCGACGTCGTCCTGGCCATGGCCGGCCAGGTGCCCGCGGCCTGCGTGAAGGTCGCGCCCGGCATTCCGCATGAGGCAGTACCGGACGACGCGGAGGCCGAGTGGGTCTCGGTCGGGGGTGACGTCAAGGAAGCGGCCCTGTGGCTGGGCGGGCTCGCAGGCGACGTGGGCCGGCGGGCCACTCTCCTCGCGTCCGACACCTACCTCTCGGACCTCTCGGGCTCAGAGCCCCAGGTGCGGACTCTGACTCCCCGGGGGCTGGGCGACCCGGACGTACGCGCGTGGGGCCGTTACCTGTACGAGCCTGACGGCGCCGTGATCCGGGCCCACCTGGTCGGCGAAGTCGCGGAACTGGTCGGCGGCGGCTTGGCGGACCCTCACATCGCCTACGTCACGTCCGACGAGCTGCGCCCGACGCCCTTCGCCTCCGCCTACGAGGTGGAGGACGTGCTCCCGTTCTCAGTGAAGCGGCTGCGCGCCGAGTTGCGCCGCCGCGAGATCGGCGTGCTGACCGTCAAGAAGCGCGGCTCCGCCGTGGACGTCGACCGGCTCCGCCGCGACCTCGGTTTCGGCGGGCGCCGCGCGGGACGCCGCGCCAAGGAGCTGACCCTCGTGGTGACGCGCGTCGGACGCGACCCCGTCGCCCTGCTGACGCACCCCGTCGCCGGGGCCTGACCGGCCTGCCACGGGGCCGGACCCGCCCGGAACGGGCGCCGCCCCGCAACCCTGCCCAAAGATCTTCCCCTCGGCGGCGCAATGCCAAGAGGGACCGGGCGACGCGCCACGGCGGTGCAAATCATCGACGCTTTCCGGCATTGCGCGCACCAGGGATTGCGGCCGCCCGGCAAGGGCACGGCGCGGCGCGGGAATCGGCGCACCGAGATCAACCGGCGCGAAAAACACCAAGGCAGGTTCACCCGCCGGGACACCGGCTCCCCGAAAGCCCTCCCGAAAAGGCCCGGATCCCGCCCCGCCGCATCACGCCCGTCGCACGCGCATCAGGTCGGCGTGGCCCCCCGCCGGGTTCGGGAACTGCCGATGTTGGACGAGATGTACGGACAGAACGACACCCGGAACGCCGGACCCGTCCCGCACCGCCCGCCACCGTCCACCCCACAACTCCCACCAAGAAGGGCAATAACCGCGAAGCAGGAAATTCGCCATACACCCGGCGATATCTCGCTATCCCACCTAGTCGGATAACAGGCGCATTCCGCAGAACTCGCAATCTTCTCTGCTACCCGTTTTAGCCGCGCTCTACACGCACTACAGTGGCCACTCCAGAGATTCATTTGCCGTGCGTCATTTCGTCGCGCCGGCACACGAAGGAGCATCGGGTGGAAACGAATCACAACTTCCTGCAGACAGGGGGTCAACCGGTCTCGGATCGGATGCGGGAGTTGCTCGCCCGTGCGGCGCAGGACCACGTCTACGAACAGCGCTCACAGGGGCAGGTCCTGGACGAGATCCGCCAGCGACTCGAAGGCATGGAGTGGCTTCTCCGCGAGGTCCGGGAGCGGGAGCTCACCGGGCTGACCGGGCAGATCGAGAGCGTTCGCGGGCAGGTCGACGACCTGTCCGGCAAGCCCCCTGAATGGGCCGAGGGCCTGGCCGAGCACATCGAGGCGTTCGGCGAGCGGGTCAAGCCCGTCGCCGAGCTGCCCGCACTGTGGGCCGACGTCGGCGTGGTGGCCGAGAACGTCGACGAGGGCCTGACCCGCATCCAGGCCGTCCTCGACTCCGCGCAGCAGATCACCGACGCCACGCAGCAGGCGTCGCAGCGCATGGACGAGATGACCAAGCGGCTGGACAAGCTCCAGGGCAGCATGGAGGCCGCGTCCGTCCGCTTCAACCGGCTCGACAAGTCGCTCGCCGAGCTCGGCCACCGGTCCGAGCGGCTCGAACACTCGGTCAACGGGGTCACGTCACGGGTCGACCAGGCGCTCGGCGAGATGGCCGAGCGGATGGAGCAGGGTCTTGAGGCGGTCAACGGCCGGGTCGAGGGCGTCGGCGGCCGCCTCGACGGGCTCGACGGGCGCCTGGACGGCGTCGACGGCCGCCTCGAAGGGGTGTCGGGCAAACTGGGCGGGCTGGACGGCCGGTTCGAGAGCGTCGACGGCCGCCTCGACGGGCTCGGCGAGCGGATCAAACGGCTGCCCGCCACGCTGGAGATCGCCGAGGTGCACCGGCTGCTGGCCGAGCTGGCGCAGCGCCCCGCGGCCGAGTACGGCGACCGGTTCGACGCGCTGGAGAAGCACCTCGCCGAGGCCGTCGACCCGCTGATCGAGGAGTTGCGCGCCCGGCCGGACCGCGACGAGGTCAAGGCCACCATGTCGCAGATCGCCGAGACCGCCTACAGCGACGTCGCCAAGCGCATGGACGAGTTCTCCCGCAGGTTCGAGGACGTGCACGACGACGTCCGCAAGCGCATCGAGAACATCCACGAGGAGGTCACCAAGCGGGTCGACAGCGCGCTGGAGGAGTTCACCACGCAGGTCGACATCGTCTCCCGCCGCGTCGAGTCGGTGCACACCGACGTCGCCAAGCAGGTCGAGTCCGTGCACAGCGAGATGTCGCGGCAGGTCAGCGGGGTCCACCACGACTTCGGCAAGCGGATCGGCGACATCCACGAGGACGTCACGCGGCAGGTCGGCAGCATCCACGACGACGTCGCCAAGCAGGTCGGGACCATGCAGGAGGACGTCGCGCGGCAGGTCGGCGGCGTGCAGTCCGAATTCGCGAGGCGGGTGGAGAGCATGCAGGACGAGGCGGCGCGGCGCGCCGACGCGGCGCAGGCGGATGTCGCCAAGCGCTTCTCCCATGTCGAGGACGAGGTCGGCCGGAAGATGGACGGCGTCCACGACGATGTGTCCAAGCAGGTCAACGCGGTGCACGAGGACGTGCTGAAGCGGCTGTCCACCCTGGAGGAGACGATGCTCGCGCTCGCCGAGGCGCTGCTGCGTCCCCGCCGCGAGACCAAGGACTGACGAGCGTCCGGGTGGGGCCGGCGCGGGCCCCACCCGGCATTCGAATACCTTCCGGTATCCGCGGCGTTCGTCCCGCGAACCGCCGGGACGACCGAAGATGCTGCCCTCATGTCACCCCGATGACGTGCGCTTTGTTACTTTCCGTCTTCACAAAATCACTCCCAATACCCTTCGGAATCCGTTTTCATGGACCAGGTGACCCACCTACCGGCTCCCTGCCTGCCGACCGGCGTCCCGCCCGGGCACACCACCCTGCGATGGGTGGAGGAGTGCCTCGGCAAGGGCGCCGAGGTCCGCATGGTGCGGCCCCTCGCCGGCGGCTCCGCCCACGCCAACCACGCCCTCCTCGTCGAGAGCCGCTCCGGCGAGGCGCACCACCTCGTCCTGCGCCGCTGGACCTCCCGCGAGGCCGCCCCCCGCCGCTGCTACGGCGACGCCGAGTTCTCCCCCGAGCGCGAGATCGCGGCGCTCGCGCTGCTCGCCGGCTGCGCGATCCCGACACCGTCCCTGGTGGCCGCCGACCCGTCGGGCGCCTACTGCGACGTCCCCGCCCTGCTCATCACCCGGCTCGCGGGCCACCCGCCGCGCCCGTCCCACGACGACCTGCCCGAGTACCTGATCCAGCTGGCCGCCGCGCTGCTGGCGGTGCACGAGCTGAACGGCGCGTCCACGATGCCGCCGTACGTCCCGCACAACCGCCTCGACGCGCGGCTCGCGCCCAAGCACGCGCTCCGTCCCGACCTGTGGGAACGCGCCTTCGAGGTCGCCGCCCGGCCCGCCCCGGAGGCGCCCGCCCGGTTCATCCACCGCGACTACCACGCCGACAACACGCTGTGGTCCTTCGGCAGGCTCACCGGCGTCGTCGACTGGTCGGACGCCTCGTCCGGCCCCATCTCCGTCGACATCGCCTGCATGCGCCGCGGCCTTGCGCTGCGCTACGGCGCGTCCGTCGCCGACCGCTTCCTGTGCTCCTTCGACCAGGTCTCCGGCGGCCACGAGCACGACCCGTACTGGGACGTCCGCGGCCTCCTCGACCTGCTCCCCGAGGACGGCGCCCGCACGCTCGACGAACCCCAGGTCCCCCTCTACGAGGACTACCTCGACAGGCTCCTCGCCCAGTGCTGAGGCGCCGCCCCACGGACGCGCCGGCGCGTCAGGCGCCCGGGGCGGGCGTGACGGCGCGCGCGTTCACAGGGTGACGGCCTCGACCGGGAGGCTGGAGTCGGCGGGCAGTTCCAGATCGGACGGACCGATGCCGGAGGCGACCAGCTCCGAGCCCAGGGCGGCGACCATGGCGCCGTTGTCGGTGCACAGCTTCGGGCGCGGAACGCGCAGGCGGACCCCGGCGTCCGCGCAACGTTCCGCGGCGAGCGCGCGCAGCCGCGAGTTGGCCGCGACGCCGCCGCCGATCAGCAGGTGGTCGACGCCGTTGTCCTTGCAGACCTTCAGCGCCTTCCGCGTCAGGACGTCCACGACGGCCTCCTGGAAGGACGCCGCGACGTCGGCGACCGGGACGGGCTCACCCGCGCGCTCCTTCGCCTCCACCCAGCGCGCCACGGCGGTCTTCAGGCCCGAGAACGAGAAGTCGTAGGTGCCGTCGTTGTACTTGCCGCGCGGGAACGCGATCGCGGCCGGGTCGCCCTCGCGGGCCATGCGGTCGATGACGGGGCCGCCGGGGAACCCGAGGTCGAGGACGCGGGCGACCTTGTCGAACGCCTCGCCCGCCGCGTCGTCCACCGTGCCGCCGAGGGGCCGGACGTCGCCCGCCACGTCCGGGACCAGCAGCAGGGAGGAGTGGCCGCCCGAGACCAGCATCGCCACGCACGGCTTCGGCAGCGGGCCGTGTTCGAGCTGGTCGACGCAGACGTGCGCGGCCAGGTGGTTGACGCCGTAGAGCGGCTTGCCGAGCGACAGCGCGTACGCCTTGGCGGCCGCGACGCCGACCATCAGCGCGCCCGGCAGCCCCGGGCCCGCGGTGACCGCGAGCGCGTCCACGTCGGTGAACGCCACCCCGGCGTCCGCGAGCGCGCGCTCGACGGTCGGCCCCATCGCCTCCAGGTGCGCCCGCGACGCGACCTCCGGCACGACGCCGCCGAACCGGGCGTGCTGGTCCACGCTGGAGGCGATCGCGTCCGCCAGCAGCGTGTGCCCGCGCACGATCCCGACCCCGGTCTCGTCGCAGGACGTCTCGATGCCGAGCACCAGTGGCTCGTCCCGAATCACGTGAGTCTCCCTGTCTCCCCGTTCGCCCTGTCCCGCCCGCTTCCAGGGCGCCTTCTGCCGCTCCGGCTCATTCGGCTCTGGTGAAGCCCATGGGCGGACGGTCGCGGAGCTTGCGGCACATGACGATCGCGTCCACGTCCGAGGGCTGGTAGTAGCGCTTGCGGATGCCGACCCGCTCGAAGCCGAACCGCTCGTAGAGGCGGTGGGCGGCGTCGTTGTCGGCCCGGACCTCCAGGAACACCGACTCGCTGCCGCGCCGGACGGCCTCCTCCAGCAGGGCGGTGAGCAGCACCGCGCCGATGCCGCCCTTGCGGCGGTCCGCGCGCACCCCGATGGTCTGCACGTCGGCCTGCCCGCCCGCCGCCGCCAGGCCCGCGTAGCCGACGATCTCGCCGCCGGGCGCCTCCGCGACGACGTAGTACCGGGTGCGTGGCTGGTCGGCGAGCTCGCCGGCGAGCATCTCCTCGCTCCAGGCGTCCTCCGGGAACAGCGCCCGGTCCAGCCGGTGGACGACCGGAAGGTCCGCACCGGTCATGGGCCGCAGGACGACGTCGCTCACGCCGGCGTCACCTTCTTGCGGGGGCCCGGCTCCTTCGCGTCCGGCCGGCGCAGGTAGAGGGGCTCCGGCGGCAGCAGCTCGGGCCCCTTCAGGCCCGACAGCCGCGCGACGGCCAGCTCGGCGAGGGCGCTCGCGGTGGGCAGCAGCGGCTCGTGCCCGGACTCTCCGAGGACCTCCGGGTACAGGGCCGCGCCCTCGCCCACGACGGGCAGCCCCTCGGGCGCGCCCTTCAGGACGTCCGCCGCCGGGCCCACGGCGGGCTCGGTGGCGCGGAACCGTGCCGAGTCGTACCGAGCCCAGTAGACCTCTTTGCGGCGGGCGTCGGTGGCGACGGCGAACGGCCCGTCCCGCTTCGTGGCCCAGGCCATGATGTCGAGCGTGCAGACACCGTGCACGGGAACGCTGAGCGCCTCGCCCATCGCACGGGCGGTGACCAGCCCGACCCGCAGGCCCGTGTAGGGCCCCGGCCCGACGCCGACGGCGATCGCGCTGAGATCATCGGGCGCAGCCCCCGCCTCCGCCATCACCTCCGCGATGGACGGGGTGAGCAGCTCGGTGTGGCGCCGCCGGTCGACGGCCTCCGCCAGGCCGCGCGGCGCCGCGTCCTCGCCGGGAATCCACTCGTACAGCGCCACGGTGATCGCGGCGGTCGCGGTATCGAAAGCCAAGACCAGCACGGGTTGTAAGCCTACCGGCCGCCGGCACGGGGTGGTCCGGCTCTCGCCCAGCCGGGCTCAGGCGGGCTCAGCGCCGGCTCAGCGCGGTGACCACGGCCTTGGTGACCTCGGTGGCGCCGCCGGTGGCGGTGTCCGACGAGAGCGGATCGCCCTTGTCCGAGCCCGAGTAGTGGACGGTGACCAGGACGTTGGCGACGCGCACGTTGCCGATGGCCTCGCCGGAGCCCTGGTTGTCGTCCACGCTGTAGACGATGTAGCCCTCGTCTCCGACGCCGGTGAGCCGGATCTTGTCGGTGAGCTTCTGCCCTGCCAGCAGCGCCTTGCCGGACTCGTCGGCGGTCCGCTCGGTCGCGAACGTCTTGCGGGCGGCGTCCGTGGGCGACGCCGCCGCCCCGGCCGTGATCGCGCGCAGTTCGATGGTGAGCTGCCGCCTCTTCTCTCCCGCGTAGGCGCCCCACACGCACTGGTTCTGCTGGTCGTCGCCCTGGTAGTTGTCGGCGTCGGTGCGCTCGGACTGGGGCGCCAGCCGGCCGATCAGACCGTCGCCGACGATCGTGCACGAGTCGGGGACGGTGGTGCGCTCCCCCTTGGACGCCGGGGAGTCGTCCGTGGCGCCGCTGCCGACGACCTGGCCGGTGCTCTTGTCGCCGCTCGCGCCGACGCCCGTCAGGACGGCGAACGCCGCGACCCCGCAGACGGCGACACCGGCGACGGCGCCGCCGAGGACGACGGCCCAGCGCCGCCCGGTGCGGCGCTCGCGCGCCCGGTGGCTGCCGGTGCGGTATCCGCCGCTCCCGCCACGATGGGGTCCGCTGCCCGCCCGGTATCCGCCGCTCTCGGTGCGGTATCCGCCGCTTTCGGCACGGTATCCGCCACCGGTCTCGTACGGGCCGGTCTCCCGCTGGTACGGACCGCTGCCCGGCCGTCCGGAGGAGTACCGCCCGTACTCTTCTCCGCCCGCGCCGTATCCACCGCCGTCCGGCCGGTAACCGCCGCCTGATCCCTGGCCACCGTCCGAAGCCCGGTGGCCGTCGCGGTAATTCCCGCTGCGATGGTTACCACTCACCGGCCCCACTCCCGTTCGGAATCGATATGTCGCGAAGGTGAGGTTCGTTCCGGCAAAGAGTACGACATCAAGCCGTAAAATGGACCAACTCGCCAGGCAAAAACCGTAGAAGTTGCCAGACCCGTGTCATCCGGGGCCGAGTTCCAGGTCGGACCAGCGATCACCGACCCCGACGATCCTTACCTCGCGCCCCTCGCCGGGTCCGTCACCGCGAGAAATGATCATTTCCAGCCGGTCCTCGGCGAGGCCTTCGGCGAGCCCTTCTCCCCATTCCACGATCGTCACCGATTCCGCGATCGACGCGTCGAGATCGAGATCGTCCAGCTCCGCGAAACCGCCCAGCCGGTAGGCGTCCACATGCACCAGCGACGGCCCGCCCGCGAGCGACGGATGCACCCGCGCGATGACGAACGTGGGCGAGGTGATCGGGCCGCGCACCTTCAGCCCCTCGCCGATGCCCTGCGTGAGGGTCGTCTTGCCCGCGCCGAGGTGGCCCGTCATCACGAGCAGGTCGCCCGCCCGCAGCAGCCCGGCCAGGCGCAGCCCGAGCTCGCGCATGTCCTCGGCGGTCGGGACGGCGACGGTGACGGCTTTCACGCGGTGCGCTCCTCTTCCTCGTACACGGGGCGGACCCGTTCGACCAGCCGGCGCAGCCCCCCGGTCACCACGCCCGGGTACTCCAGCGGCAGCACGTGCCCGGCCTCCTCCACCTCGACCAGTTCCGCGTCCGGCAGCGCCGCGGCGATCCGGCGGGCGTGCTCCGCGGGGGTCAGCCGGTCCCGGCCGCCCGCCAGCACCAGCATCGGCACCCCGCCGAGCACGTCCAGGCACCCGATCTTGTCGTGCGCCATCAGCGCCGGGTAGTACTCCGCGATCACGTCGATCGGCGTCTCCCTGATCATCTGCTCCAGGAAGCCCACCACGGACGGGCTGACGTGCTTGTCGGCGAACGCCATCTTCCGCGTGACGACGAACGCCAGGTCGGCGCCCAGCCCGCGGGCCTTGTCGACCAGCTCGGCGCGGCGGCCGAGGCCGCGCAGCGTCCCCGGGGCGAGCGGCCGGACGGCCTTGGCCAGCAGCAGCGGAAGCCCCAGCGTCATCTCCCCCATGTCGCCGCAGGAGGTGTTCACCAGCGCCACGCCCACGACCCGCGACCCGAACAGCTCGGGGTGCCGGTCCGCCAGCGCCATGATCGACATGCCGCCCATGGAGTGCCCCACGAGGACGACGGGACGGTCCGGCGGGACGGCCGCGTCCAGCACCGCGCGCAGGTCGTCGCCGGTCTGCTCGATCGTCGCGTCCCCGGGCCTGCCGCGTCCCGAACGGCCGTGGCTGCGCTGGTCCCAGAACACCAACCTCAGCGAACCCCGCAGGTCGCGGCGCTGGTAGTGCCACGAGTCCTGGTTGAGGGTGTAGCCGTGGCAGAACACGACGGTGAGGTCGGCGTCGTCGAGGCCGTCCACCTCTACGTGCAGCGGCACGCCGTCGTCGGTCCGGACGGACAACTCCCGCCCGCGCAGCTCGCCGAAGGGCTCGTCCGCGTCGGGGTCCGGGCGCAGCCGCACCCGTCCGACGGCTAGGCGCCGCAGCCCGACCGCCGCGCCCAACCCCGCGGCGCCCACGCCCGCGATGACCCCGGCGACGCCGATCCTGCGCCTGTTCCTGCTGTCCATGCCCGTGCCCCCTACAGCCCCCCTCCCGGGTACGCCCTCGGTACCCGGGCTCCGATGCGGGTGACGATCTCATACGAGATCGTCCCCAGCGCCTCCGCCCACTCCTGCGCGGTCGGCTCGCCCCGGTCCCCCGGGCCGAACAGGACGATCTCGTCTCCCGCCGCGAGCGGGTCGTCGCCGAGGTCGACGACGAACTGGTCCATGCAGACCCGCCCGGCGATCGTCCTGCGGCGCCCGCCCGCGAGGACCTCCAGCACGTTGGACCCGTTTCGGGGGATCCCGTCCCCGTACCCCACGGGCACCACGGCCAGCGTGGTCTCCCGCTCGGTGTGGTACGTGTGACCGTACGACACTCCGCTGCCCGCCGGGACCCGCTTGACCAGCGCCGCGTCCGCCACGAGCGTCATCGCGGGCCGCAGCCCGAACCCGCCGAGCTCCGGCACCGGGGTCAGCCCGTACGTCGCGATGCCGGGCCGGACGAGGTCGAACCGCGCCTCCGGCAGCGTCAGCGCCGCCGCCGAGTTCGCGATGTGCCGCACCTCGAACCGCGCCCCCGCCCTCTCCGCGTGCGCCACCATCTCGGTGAACGCGCCGAGCTGCGCCGCGATCGAGGGATGGCCCGGCTCGTCCGCGCAGGCGAAGTGCGACATGACCCCGGCCACCCGCACGTGCCCCGTGGCCTCCGCCTTCAGCGCCGCGTCGACCAGCGCCTCCCAGCCGTCGCCCCGCGCGCCCCCGCGCGACATGCCCGTGTCGGCCTTGAGGTGGATCCGCGCCTCGCGTCCGGCCCGCTCCGCCGCCCGGACGACCTCGTCCAGCAGCCAGACCGCCCCCACGGTCAGGTCCACCCGCCGCGCGACGGCCTCCTCGTAAGGCTCGCCGGGAACGCCCAGGCAGACCAGCGTCCGGACGGTGAGCCCCGCGTCCCGCAGCCGCAGCGCCTCGGCCAGCTTCGCGACGCCCAGCCAGGACGCCCCGCCGGCGAGCGCGGCGCGGGCGGCCTCCACCAGCCCGTGCCCGTACGCCTCGGCCTTCACCATGGCCATCACCTCGGCGCCCCCCGCGTACTCGCGCAGCACCCCGATGTTGTGGCCGATGGCGCCGAGATCGACCCGTGCCTCCGCAGGAACCCTCATGGTCACCCAGTCTGCCGCCCCCACCCCCATGCCCGCGCCTCATCCCCCAGGTCACGGCCGGAACGGCCCCTCACGAGCGCTCCCCCGGCGCCCCTTAATCCAATATGACGTAAATGCCCGACTCCAGGTTCACCCCCGGCGAACGGTCCGAGCCTCAGCCGGGGCCGACGCAGGCGACGGCAGCCACACCGGCCGTCACGGGCACCGCGAACCGCAAGGGCAGCGTGAGGATCGCCTGCGTCGTGACGGGGCCAGGGGGTCGTCACCCCTGGGCCGACACGGTCCTGAAGGCGGCGGGGAGGGCTTCGACTACGTCTTGGGCGCTGATGGGGGCTTCGGGGCCGGGGGTGGGGGCCGAGGCCAGGCGGGCGGCCAGGCCGTGCAGGTAGGCGCCGGCGGCGGCCGCGTCCAGGGCGGGCATCCCGCCGGCGAGGAGGGCTCCGATCAGGCCGGACAGGACGTCGCCCGTACCGGCGGCGGCGAGGCGGGGGGTGCCGGTCGGGTTCACGCGGACGGGGCGGTCCTGCTCGGCCACCAGGGTCGTGGAGCCCTTGAGCAGGACGGTCGCGGAGAGTTCGGCGGCGGCGCGGCGGACGTGGTCGAGGCGGGCGGCCTCGATGTCCTCGCGGTCGGCGGCGACGAGGCGGGACAGCTCGCCCGCGTGCGGGGTGAGGACGGTCGGGGCGGCGCGGCGGAGCAGGTCGCGGCGGCGGGCCAGGACGGTGAGGCCGTCGGCGTCCACCAGCACGGGCAGGTCGGTGGTGAGGACGGCCTCCAGCAGCGACTCGGCGGCGTCGCCGGTGCCGAGGCCGGGGCCGGCGACCCAGGCCTGGACGCGCCCGATGCGCTCCAGGATCCCCGCGTCGTGGCGGCCGGGCTCGACGACCGTGGTGACCACTTCGGGCCAGCGCTGCCGGACGAGCTCGACCGGGCGGGCCACCGAGGCGAAGCGGACCATTCCGGCGCCGCCGCGGAGGGCGCCGCCGGTGCTGAGGACGGCCGCGCCGGTGAACCGGTCGCCTCCGGCGAGGATGCCGACGACGCCGCGGCGGTACTTGTCGGACTCGGGGCCGGGCTCGGGCGGGGCGATGTCGGCGGGCCGGGCGGCGACGACGTCGGGGTCGGGCAGGTCGGGGCCGAGCCCGATGTCGACCAGCTCGACCACGCCGCAGTGGGCCGCGCCCGGGTCGATGAGCAGGCCCGGCTTGTGCGTGCCGAAGGTGACGGTGATGTCGGCGTGGACCGCCGCGCCCTCGACGCGCCCGGTGCTCGCGTCCACGCCGCTCGGGACGTCGCAGGCGATCACGAGCCCGGCGGACTCGGAGGCGAGGGCGGCGTACCGGGCGTGGGGCTCGCGGAGCGCGCCGGTGCCGCCGATGCCGGTCAGGCCGTCGATGATCAGGTCCGCGCCGGCGATCGCGGCCTCGGCGCCGGAGTCCAGCAGGCGGCCGCCGGCGGCGCGCAGGTCCGCCAGCCCGGCCGGGTGGATTGCGGACCCGGCCTGGACGGCCCGGACGCGGGCGCCGCGGCGGGCGAGGCGGGCCCCGGCGTACAGGGCGTCGCCGCCGTTGTCGCCGCCGCCGATCAGCAGGACGACGCGGGCCCCGTACACGGCGGGCAGGACGCGCGTGCAGACCGAGGCCAGCCCGGCGGCGGCCCGCTGCATCAGGGCGCCGTCCGGGAGGCGGGCCATGAGGGCCCGCTCGGCCGCCCGGACCTTGCCGACCTCGTGCGCGTACCTCATCCGCGGCTCCCCAAGTCGATCACACACTTAGAGTGCCACGTGGGGACCGTCCGCAACCTCCGGCGGAGGTGATCACAACTTGCAGCGCAAGTTTCGGTGTCATGTGCGTAAAAGAATCTTCAGCCGTAGAATCTTGGTCCACCGGTCCGATGTATTCGCGCCGCCACCCCCCGGTGCGGCAGAATGCGCCCAGATCAGTCCGCCGGGACTGGAGAGGCCCGAGCAATGAGCACTTCCCGAGGTCCCTCCGTCCGGCAGCGGCGGCTGGCCGCCGAGCTCCGGAGACTGCGCGAGAGCAAGGGTCTGACCGGAGACGAGGTCGCCGAACGGCTCACCTGGTCCACAGCCAAGGTCAGCCGGATCGAGAACGCGCGGACCGGCGCGAAGATCGGCGATGTGCGGCGGCTGCTCGATCTGTACGAGATCGACGGCGCGCGGCACGACGACCTGATCGCCCTGGCGCACGACGCCGCCCAGCGGGGCTGGTGGGAGGACTACCGCGACCTGCCGAGCCAGCTCGCGGACTTCATCGCGCTGGAGTCCGAGGCCACGGCGGCCAGGGAATGGGGCAGCACGGTCATTCCCGGGCTGCTGCAGTCGGAGAGCTACGCCCGAAATGTGATCGGCGGCTGGAGCGACCTGGCCACCCTGCCCCCGCAGGAACTCGAACGCCGGCTCGACGTGCGAATGCGGCGGCGCGAACTGCTGGACGGTCCCACCCCGCTGGAACTGTCGGCGATTATCGACGAGGCGGTTCTACGGCGCCGCATCGGCGATCACAAGGTCATGCGCGAGCAGCTCGAACATCTGTACCAGATGACCGAGCGGCCGAACGTGAACGTACAGATCTTGCCCTTGGACATAGCACACTCGGTGTTGGCTGAATCGTTTATCCTTCTAGAATTCTCTTCGGTGCACGACATCACCTTTCCTGATATCGTGCACACGGAATCACTGACGATCAGCCACTTCGGGGATGAAGCCGTCACCTATATGTACCGGCTCGCTTATTCGAGCCTGTCCCGGCAGGCGCTGGACGCCGCGGAGTCGCGGCGGCGCATAGCCGAGGTCAAAGAGGCGTGGTGACGGTCCCCCAAGGGGCTCAATTCTTGTGAAAGGCACCGAGTGTCCCCTTTCGCCACTCCTGTTCCACAATGGAGGAAAAGCGCCTACTGCGGGGCGAGCAATACCTGCGTCGAGATCGCCACACTGTCCGATTCATCCCGTCTTATCGGGGCGCGGGACGCCAAGCACGGCACGCAGAGTCCGGTTCTGTCATTCTCCCAGGGCGAATGGCGGGAATTTCTCAAACGAGCAAAGAAGGGTGATTTCGACCTGGGTTGCTGACCCGGCGCCGACGCGCCGTCCGGCCCCGTCCGCCCCGTGCGGCGCGGGGCCACGCCGCACGGGCCGGGTCCACCGCTGACCCGGCTCGTCGCCCCCTCATCCGCAACTCGGCAACTACCTCGGCACGCCTGTCACACGGGTACCGCGCCACCCGGACGTGATCAGGCGTTTTTTGCGATCTTGTTACCGTGTGCTTGAGCACCGGCAGCGCGGCCGCGGGCAATGCAACTTTCAATGCAGGGAGCCGGAATGAGTTTCCAGGGGACACCGCCCGCCCGATGGAGAAAGAGCGCTCGATGCGGCGCCAGCAACGGCTGCGTCGAGGTCGCACGGCGCACGGAGGACGCCATATCCGTGCGCGACACCGAGGACACCGCGACGATCCTGTCGTTCCGGCCCGACGAATGGCTCCGGTTCACGGAGGAGGCCAAAGACGGCCGTTTCGACCAGCCACTGAAATAGTCACTGCAACTTGCATCGCCGGAGAGATTTCCAGTCCGGCCGGAGAATTGCGATCAACGGGAGCGGATTCGCGCCGCCGCAGGATATGCCACCTGTTTTTCCGCGGCACCCCGCTCCCGCTGATCGCATTTTCCTGAAGTCGATCGCATTGTGAGCCCGCTCACGCCACCCGAACGCCCCGGGGGACCCGGTGAAGCGGCGTTCGCAGCCGGGAGGCCGTCACGGCCACCGCGCCTCCCGCGAGGGCCAGATCGAACGCCAGCCCCCACGGCCACACCGCGGCCCCGTCCGAGCGCGACGACCCGTACCGGTCGTCGTCCCCCGCGCGGATCTCGCGCACGCCGCGGCTGATCTGCCCGAGCGGGTCGGACGACGCCGAGCGGGTGATCACCTGGTCGCCCACGAAGATGCGGCGCTCGGGCAGGCGCGGCGCGGCGTCGGCGAGCGCGACGACCGGGTTCGGGGCCAGCAGCCACCAGATCCGCTCGGTGTGCTCCCGGCTGTACCCGCCGTACGAGCCGTCGACATGCTCGGACGTGAGCGGGACCGCCAGCGTGAACAGCAGCGGCGTCCCGACGAGCAGGCCGAACACCGTCAGATACGACAGCAGGATCGAGGTGACGCTGCGAGCCAGTACCGCCGACCAGGCCTGCGAGACCGCGCAGACCACGCCGATCATCAGCGCCGTCACGAGCAGGACGACGAAGGCCCGACCCGCGCCGATGGCGCCCTCGGCGACCGGCAGCAGCAGGCTCGGCAGCGTCAGGAGCAGGGTGACCAGGCCGGTCCCCCAGGCGGCGGCGAGCTTGCCGAGCGCGATCTCGACCGGGGTGAGCCGGGTGACCTGGAGCGTCGCGAGCGTCCCGCGCTCCCGGTCTCCGTTGACCGACTGTCCGCCGAGCGCCGGGGTGACGAGCAGCGTCAGCACCAGCACCCCGAGCAGGACCCCGCCGAACATGGGGACGCCGGGCTCGCCGTAGGACGAGGTGTCGCCGTACTCCAGCGCCACCCGGAACAGCAGCCCGAGTCCGTTGACGGCCAGGAACCAGGCCGCGAGAAGGATCTTCCAGCGGCCGGTCCGCAGCCGCGTCCTGATCTCCTGCCGTGCCACCAGGCCGATTCCGTGCGCGGTCATGGCGCTCACCTCCGGTCCTCGGTCATCGCCAGGTAGGCCGATTCGAGCGCGCTGCCGGCGGGCGCGAGGCCGCTGACGGGCACGCCGGCGGCGACGAGCCTGGCCAGCAGCCCGGCCGCCTCGCCCTCGGTCAGCGGCCCGACCTCGGCGCCTCCCGCCGCGTCGGCCGCCCGCACCCAGGGCAGCCCGTCGAGCTCGCGGTCCAGCGCCGCCGCCAGCGCCTCGGGGTCGAGTGAGCGGATCCGCCACCGGACCCGGGCCGACGCGCCGGCGATCTCCGCCATCGCGTGGTCCCCGGCCGTCCGGCCGTGGTCGACCAGGACGACCCGGTCGGCGATCTCCTCCAGCTCGCTGAGGATGTGGCTCGACACGAGCACCGCGACCCCGTCGGCCGCGAGGGAGCGCAGCAGGTCGCGCAGCTCGATGCGGGAGCGCGGATCGAGGCCGGACGCGGGCTCGTCCAGCAGCAGGACGCGCGGCCGGTGCACGAGGGCCCGCGCCATCCCGAGGCGCTGCTTCTGCCCGCGCGAGAGGGCGTGGACGGGCTGCCCGAGATGGTCCTCCAGGTGGACGAGGCTGAGCAGCGCCCTGATCCGGCGCGGGCGCTCCTGCCTGGACAGCCCGTAGGCGTCGGCGAAGAACGCCAGGTACTCGTCCACTGTGAGCTGGTCGTACACGCCGAACGTGTCCGGCATCCAGCCGAGCGCTTCGCGAGCCCGCGCGGGCCGGGCCAGTGCGTCGTGCCCCGCGATCCGCACCGTGCCCGCGTCGGGCGCGAGCAGGGTCGCCAGGATCAGCAGCAAGGTCGTCTTGCCCGCGCCGTTGGCCCCGACGAGCGCCGTGACCTGCCCGTACCGGACGGTGATGTCGAGGCCGCGCAGCGCCTCCACCGGCCCGAAGCGCCGCACCACCCCGCGCGCCTCGATCGCGAGGCCACCGTCTCCTGCCACCCGTCACCTCCGACGCCGGGCCGGTCCCGATTCCGATGGGACGCGGCCCGCCGCCGGAGGGTTCACTCGATTTCGGGCTACTCGCCCGAAATCGAGTGCTATTCGACGGTGACGGACTTGGCGAGGTTGCGGGGCTGGTCGACGTCGTGGCCCTTGGCGGTGGCCAGCTCGCACGCGAAGACCTGCAGCGGGACGGTCGTGACCAGCGGCTGCAGCAGCGTCGGGACGGCCGGGACGCTGATCAGCGTGTCCGCGTAGGGCTCGACCGACGCGTCGCCCTCCTCGGCGATCACGATCGTCCGGGCGCCGCGGGCCCGGATCTCCTGGATGTTCGACACGATCTTGTCGTGCAGGACGTCCCGCGCCCGCGGCGGCACGACGACCACGACGGGCAGGTCCTTCTCGATCAGCGCGATCGGGCCGTGCTTCAGCTCGCCGGCGGCGAAGCCCTCGGCGTGCATGTACGCCAGCTCCTTGAGCTTGAGCGCGCCCTCCAGGGCGACCGGGAAGCCCACGTGCCGGCCGAGGAACAGCACGCACCGCTCGCCGGCCAGCGAGCGGGCCAGCTCCCGCACCGGCTCCATGGTCTCCAGGACCTTCTCCACCTTCTCCGGCATCCGTTCGAGGAGCTGGACCATGGCGAAGACCTCGTCGCCCCACTTGGTGCCGCGCACCTGCGCGATGTAGAGGGCGATGAGGTAGACGGCGACGAGCTGGGTGAGGAACGCCTTGGTGGACGCGACCGCGATCTCCGGCCCGGCGTGCGTGTAGAGGACGCCGTCGCACTCCCGGGGCAGCGTGGAGCCGTTGACGTTGCAGATGCCGAGCAGCTTGGCCTTCTGCTCGCGGGCGTGCCGGACGGCCATCAGCGCGTCCATCGTCTCGCCCGACTGGGAGATCGCGATGACCAGCGTCGTCGGGGACAGGATCGGGTCGCGGTAGCGGAACTCGCTGGCCAGCTCGACCTCGCAGGGCAGCCCCGCCCAGTGCTCGATCGCGTACTTGGCGATCAGCCCGGCGTGGAAGGACGTCCCGCACGCCACGATGATGATCTTGTCGACCTCGCGCAGCTCCTGGTCCGGGATGCGCATCTCGTCCAGGTGCAGGCGCCCGTCGGCGCCGATCCGGCCGAGCAGCGTGTCGGCGACGGCGCGCGGCTGCTCGGCGATCTCCTTGAGCATGAAGTAGTCGTAGCCGCCTTTTTCCGCGGCGGACACGTCCCAGTCGACGTGGTACTCCTTCACCTCGGCGGGGCGCCCGTCGAAGTCGGTGACCGTCACCCCTTCCGCGCGCAGCTCGACGACCTGGTCCTGGCCCAGCTCGATCGCGTCCCGGGTGTGCTCGATGAACGCGGCCACGTCGCTGGCGAGGAAGTTCTCGCCGTCCCCGACGCCGACGACGAGCGGGGAGTTGCGGCGCGCCCCGACGACCAGGCCCGGCGAGCCGGTGTGCGTCGCGACCAGGGTGAACGCGCCCTCCAGCCGGCCGCAGACGCGGCGCATGGCGTCGGCGAGGTCGCCGCCGGCCTTCAGCTCGTCCTCCAGCAGGTGGGCGACGGCCTCGGTGTCGGTGTCGGACCCGAGCCCGTGCCCGCCCTCCTCCAGCTCCGCCCGCAGCTCCGCGAAGTTCTCGATGATGCCGTTGTGGATCACCGCGACGGAGCCGGTGCAGTCGAGGTGCGGGTGGGCGTTCCGGTCGTTCGGCGGGCCGTGCGTCGCCCACCGGGTGTGCCCCATGCCGAGCGTCCCGGCGGGCGGGGGCTCCTCCGCCAGGGCGCCGCGCAGGTTCACCAGCTTGCCCGCGCGCTTGGCCGTCGTCAGCTTCCCGTCGGCCAGCACGGCCACTCCGGCCGAGTCGTAGCCGCGGTACTCCAGCCGCGCCAGCCCGTC
Source organism: Actinomadura citrea (assembly GCF_013409045.1). Taxonomy (NCBI): domain Bacteria; kingdom Bacillati; phylum Actinomycetota; class Actinomycetes; order Streptosporangiales; family Thermomonosporaceae; genus Actinomadura; species Actinomadura citrea. Next base: position 8,235,206 of record NZ_JACCBT010000001.1, read on the forward strand.
GACGACCACGTCGAGGGCGGAACGGCCGCCCACGTAACCCACGATTCCGCACATGGCGGCAACTCTATTCGGTGCCGCCCACCGGACCTACCTGCGAGGGCCTCCGGAGCATGACGCTAGCGTGGACGACCGGTGGAAACCCGGTGACCGGAACGCAAGCCCGGTTACTGTTCAGCCATGACGAGCGGATGGGACAGCGTGCCGAGCCCCTACGTGGAACTCTCCCGTGAGGCCTGGCGCGGCCTGCGCGAGAACACCCCGCTCCCGCTCACGCCCGGTGAGCTGGACGCCCTGCGCGGCCTGCGCGACCCGATCGACATCACCGAGGTCGAGGAGGTGTACCTGCCGCTGTCCCGGCTGCTCAACCTGTTCTTCCTGTCGGACGGGCGGCTGCGCGACACCGTCAGCGGCTTCCTCGGCGGCGCGGTGCAGCCCACCCCGTTCATCCTCGGCGTGGCGGGCAGCGTCGCGGTCGGCAAGTCCACCACGTCCCGGCTGCTGCGCACGCTCCTCGCGCGCTGGCCGGAGCACCCGAGCGTGGAACTGGTCACGACCGACAGCTTCCTGCACCCGAACACCGTTCTGGCCGAGCGCGGGATCATGGACCGGAAGGGGTTTCCCGAGTCCTACGACCGCCGCGCCCTCGTCCGGTTCGTCTCGGCGATCAAGTCGGGTGCCGCCGAGGCGTCGATCCCGGTCTACTCGCACCTGGAGTACGACATCGTCCCGGGCGCGGCGCAGACCGTCCGGCGTCCCGACATCCTGATCGTCGAGGGCCTCAACGTGCTGCAGGCGCCCCCGCCCGGCACCCTGGGCGTATCCGACTTCTTCGACTTCTCCATCTATGTGGATGCGCGGGTCGAGGACATCCGGCAGTGGTACATCGACCGGCTCTTCGCGCTGCGCCGCACCGCGTTCACCGACCCGCGCTCCTACTTCCACAAGTACGCCCGCGAACTGGACGAGGACGAGACCGCCGCGTTCGCCCAGCGCGTGTGGCGGGACGTCAACGAGATCAACCTCGTCTCCAACATCCTTCCGACCCGCGCCCGCGCCACCCTCGTCCTCCACAAGGACAAGAAGCACAGTGTCCAGAAAATCCGACTTCGTCGGATTTGATTTCTCGCGATCAGCCGAGGTCAGCCGCGGGACCAGGGGCCTGTCACGGCGAAGGTGGTCCCTGGGGTGTAGACGTTGACGTACATCGTGCGGTTGTCGGGGGAGAACGTGACGCCGGCGAACTCTCCCCACTCCGGCTCGGTCTCCGTGCCGATGTTCTGGCGGTTGCGGGCCACCGGGTAGACCGTGCGGCGGCGGGAGACGCCGAAGACGTGCTGGGCGCCGTTGCCGTCCTCGCACACCATCAGGCCGCCCTGCGGCGCCAGGCAGATGTTGTCGGGCGACTCGCCGGGCTTCTCGACGTCGGTGTCCGGGCCGAACACGATGACGAGGGTGAGCCGGCGGTGGCGCGGCTCGTAGGACCACACCTGCCCGAAGTGGTCGGCCCGGGAGCCGTCCTTCGTCTTCGCGAAGCTCGACACGAAGTAGACGCGGTCGCCGCCCCAGTAGCAGCCCTCCAGCTTCTGCGCGTGGGTGATGCCTCCGGACCCGAAGTCCTGGAACCGGATCGGCGTCTGCGCCGCGAGCGGGTCGGGCACCTTCTTCCACTCGACGTGCTCGAACACGGTGCCGGGCTCCTGCACGACCGACAGGTCCGGGACGCCGGGGACGCACAGCGCCTCAAGCCGCCCACCGGCCCGCAGGCTGCCGAAACCGCCGCGCGGACGCTTCGGCTGGAACCGGTAGAACAGCCCGAACGGCTTCTCGAAGGCGTCCTCGGTCTCGTAGACGGTGCCGTCCCGCGGGTCGACGGCGATCGCCTCGTGCTGGAACCGCCCCATCGCGGTCAGCGGCTCGGGGACGGTGCGGTCCTGGTCGTACGGGTCGACCTCGAAGATGAACCCGTGGTCCTTGGTGTAGTTCCCCGTGCCCGCCTTGTCCTCGGTCTCCTCGCAGGTCAGCCACGTGTGCCACGGGGTGGGGCCCCCGGCGCAGTTGACGGCCGTCCCGGCGATGGCGACGCGCTCGGTGTGCACGCGCCCGGCCGCGTCGACCTCCAGCGCGGTGCAGCCGCCGAGACCGCCCGGGTCGTAGGTGACGTCCTCGACCGCCGGCACCCGGTGCGCGGCGTCCGGCCGGTTCTCGTGGTTGCGGACGAGCCACGTCCGGCCCCGGCGCCCGGGGAAGGCCGCCATCCCGTCGCAGTGACTCGGTACCGGCCCCTCTCCCGAGCGCAGCGGGTCGCCCTCGCGGGACAGGACGGTGTAGCGGAAGCCGCGCGGCAGGTCCAGCAGTCCCCTCGGGTCGGGCACGAGGGGTCCGTACCCGTCGTGGCCGCCGGTCGGGGCGGCGGACGCGCTTCCGGCGAACAACTGCTCCACGGATCCGGTGAAGGCGATCCCCGCCCCCACCGCACCCGTCCTGGCGAGGAGCTGGCGGCGCGAAACTGTCATGAGCACACTCCCTGATGGATCGTTACAAGATCCTCTTGCTCGTTGTAACACGCGTCACATCGATTGTGAACCGACGCGCGCGCGGAACCGGCCGAACCGCGGATCCGGGCGGTGCGTCTGAAGATCGATACTGTCCGTGCCTGCAGTGAGACTGGAGCGATGACCGACACCCTCGGCGTCGAGTACGCCCCCGCGAGCGCCCTGCCCCGCCTGCTCGTCGATCCGCCGTGGACGCGCCGGACGCGCGCGAGCGCCGAGCCGATCGTCCTGAAGGGTCTGAAAAGGCCCAAGACGCCCGCCGTGGAGTCCTGGCCGCCCGGGTTGCGGGACGCGTGGCTGAAAACTCCGCACGCGTTCCCGAAGGCGTACGAGCCGTTCCCCGAGGAGCCCGACTGGGCGGCCATGGCCGAGCGGTTCCGCAGCGGCGAGGTGCTGAGCCACCCGCGGGGCGGGAGCCGGCGCCGTGACTACTACTGGCTGGTGATGCGGGGTCCCGACGACCTCGCCGAAGAGCTTCTCGCCGACGAGCGCTACTACGCCGACTGGGACAGCTACGTCTTCGTCGACCCGCTGAAGCACTTCGCCGCCCGTCGCGGCCTCGCCGCCCACCGGCTGCTGCTCCGCGCGGCGAAAGGGCACATCTCCTGCTCGGCGGCGCTCGTCCCGTTCCTGGACGACGCCACGGCGCAGATCGTGATCGGCGCGCTCGGCCGGGTCGACGAGGCCGCACGGCTCTGGTTCACCTGGCACGGTGCCGACGCGGCCCCTTTCGTGGTCCCGGATGCGCTGCGCAAGCCGGGCCCCAAGCGCACGAAGGCCGAGCAGGGCCTCATGCTGATCGCCCGCGAGCACGGCAGCGGCTGCGTCGTGGACGCGGCGCGGGGGTACGGCGAGGAGGCGGTCGCGGCGATCGAGGCGCTGCGCACCGACCCGCTGGACCAGTATCCCGACGATCTGCCGGAATGGGACGAGGAGACCGTCGGCAGGCTCCCGCGACTCCTGCTGCGCGGTCGCGACCGGGCACTGCCGGTGGAGGCCGTCCGGCACTTCGTGACCATGCTGCTGATCTCCACCCCGCAGGATCCGTATCCGGGCTGCGAGCAGGTCATCGAGCTGTGCGACCCGGCCTCCCTGGCCGAGTTCGCCTCGGCTCTCAGCGTCAACGACCGGGGCAGCGGGCTGTGGGCGTCGCAAGGCGTGCAGTACGCCCTCCGGCGCCTCGGCGACGCCGGCACGGCCGCCCGGCTGGCCGACCGCATGGTGCGCTGGGACAACTACTACACCTGGACGTTCAAGGGGTGGACGGCGGTCGACGTCCTCATGGCGATCGACATGCCCGCCGACGACAGGCTGCGCCTTCTGGACCGCATCGCCCGCCGCGGCGCCGACGCCAAGCACCTGCGCCCCCGCGTGCAGGGCCGGTTGAACACGGCCGCCCGGGATCGCGGGCTGACCCCCGAGCAGTTGGCGGACCTGCTCGTCCCGGACCTCGGCCTGGACGCCGAAGGCTCGATGACGCTCGACTACGGCCCGCGCCGCTTCGTCGTGGGCTTCGACGAGCAGCTCAAGCCCTTCGTGACCGACGAGGACGGCAAGCCCCGCAAGGCCCTGCCGAAGCCGGGCGTCAAGGACGACGAGAAGCTCGCGCCGCTCGCCCACCAGCGGTTCGCCGACCTCCGGAAGGAGGCCCGGGCGGTCGCCGCCGACCAGATCAAGCGGCTGGAGAAGGCGATGGTGGCCGGGCGTTCCTGGGCGCCCGAGGAGTTCCTTTCGGCCTTCGTGCGGCACCCCCTGATGCGCCACATCGCGCGCCGCCTGGTGTGGTCGGCGGAGGGCACCGCGTTCCGGGTCGCCGAGGACGGGACGCTCGCCGACGTCCACGACGACGAGCACGTCCTCCCGCAGGACGCCCGCGTGACGCTCCCGCACCCGGTCCTTCTCGGGGAGGACACCGTGGCGGCCTGGGCCTCGGTCTTCGGCGACTACGAGATCCTCCAGCCGTTCCCGCAGCTCGGACGTCCCGTCCACACGCTGGAGGACGGCGAGCGCGACGCCGCCCGGCTGGCCCGCTTCGAAGGACTCACCGCCCATTTCGGCAGGTTCATGGGCATGACGTCCCGCGGCTGGGAGCTCGGCGACAAGGAGACCGGCGGGTTCCGCCGCCAGGTCAACCTGATCACTCCGGACGAGCGGCACGTGATGGTCGCGTTCGAGCCCGGCATCCGCGTCCTCGACCCCGAGGAGTTCGCGGAGCAGACGATCGAGCGCGTCATGCTGATGACCGGCCGCTACTCCGGGAAGGCGCATCCCTTCGGGGCGCTCGATCCGGTCACCGCGTCCGAGATGCTCGCCGAGCTGACCCGCCTGACCGGCCCCACCGCCTGACCGGCCCCACCGCCTGACCGGCCCCACCACCTCACCGGCGCCTCCGTCCACCGATCGGTGGACGGAGGGTTCCACCGGTCGAGGCTCATGCGCGCCGGGACGCCGCGGCCAGCATTTCCGGTATGACGGATCTTCTCGTACGCATGGCCCGGTGGAGCGCCGGGCATCCCTGGCGCGGCATGGCCGCCTGGCTGCTGTTCGTGGTGCTGTGCCTCGGCATCGGCGTCGCGGCCGGCGGGCACGCGGCCACGACCGAGGACTTCCGGATCGGCGAGGCCGGTCGGGGGGAGGCGATCGCCGCCGAGGGCGGGCTCCAGCAGAGGCCCGTCGAGCACGTGCTGGTCACCGGCAGGGGCGCGGTCGCCGACGCCGCGGCGCGGGACGCCGCCGCGCGGATGGGGCGGCTGCCCGAGGTCGCGTCGGTGTCGGCGCCCGTGCGGTCCAAGGACGGCTCGGCGGTCCGCGTCGACGTGACGCTGAAGGGCTCCGAACTCCAGGGCAAGGACCACGTCGAGCCGTTGCGGGCCCAGACCGCGGCGGTCCAGGCGGCGCACCCGGGCGTGAGGGTGGAGGAGACGGGCAGCCCGTCCATCAGCAAGGGCGTCGGGGAACTGCGCGACGACGACCTCGCCCGCACGGAGATGATCGCGTTGCCGATCACGCTGGTCACGCTGCTGCTGGTGTTCGGCTCGTTCGCGGTGGCGGTCGTGCCGGTGGTGCTCGCGCTGACCTCGATCGCGGCGGCGATCGGCCTGTCGATGCTCGCCTCGCACGTCTTCCCGGACGCCGGGGTCGGCGCCAGCGTGATCCTGCTGATCGGCATGGCGGTGGGCGTCGACTACACCCTCTTCTACCTCAAGCGGGAGCGGGAGGAGCGGGCCCGCTCGGGCGGCCGGCTTGACGCGCGGGCGGCCGTGGAGACCGCCGCGGCGACGTCGGGCCGCTCGGTGGTGGTGTCCGGGCTTGCGGTCGCCGCGTCCAGCGCGACCCTCTACCTGGCCGACGACGTGATCTTCTCCTCCATCGCGACCGCGGCGATCGTCGTCACGCTGATCGCGGTCGTCAGCTCGCTGACCGTCCTCCCGGCGGTGCTGGCCAAGCTCGGCGGGTGGGCGGAGCGGCGGGCGGTCCGGCGCGGCCGGACGCCGAAGCCGCCGCGGACGGGCGGCGGCCGGATCACCCGGGCGATGCTGCGCGCCACCGGAAGGCACCCGGCCGCGACGCTGGCCGTGGCCGTCACGGCGATGCTGGCGCTGACCGCGCCGCTGCTGAGCATCGACCTCACGGACATGGGCCGCGACAGCCACCCGCGCGAGATCCCGGCGATGCGGACCTACGACCGGCTGAACGCGGCATTCCCGGAGCTGAAGGCCATGCACCAGGTCGTCGTCAGGGCCGGCGCCGGACGCGCGGACGAGGTGACCGCGGCCCTGCACGCCCTGGCGGAGCGCGCCGAGGGCGACCCCCTGCTCGCCGGGACGTCCGAGCTGCGCACCTCGCCGGACGGGCGGATCAGCCTGCTCGAACTCGCGGTGCCGCACCACGTGAGCACCGACGCGGCGCGGCGCTCCCTGGAGCGGGTCCGCGGCGAGTACGTCCCGCAGACCGTCGGGAAGCTCGGCGTGGAGACCGCCGTGACCGGGGACGTGGCCCGCTACGCCGACTATCCCGAGCACCAGGAGAGCAAGCTGCCGTTCGTCATCGGGGCGCTCCTGCTGGTGACGTTCGCGATGACCGTGTGGGCGTTCCGCTCGGTGGTCCTCGGGCTGATCGGCGTGGTGCTTAACCTGCTGTCGGCCGGCGCCTCGCTCGGCCTGCTCACCCTGGTGTTCCAGGGGACATGGGCGGAAGGGCTGCTCGGCTTCACCTCCACCGGCTCGGTCGGCTCCCGCGTCCCGCTCTTCCTGCTGGTGATCCTGTTCGGGCTGTCGATGGACTACCAGGTGTTCGTGATCAGCCGGATCCGGGAGGCGGCGCTGCGCGGCGTCCCGACCCGGCAGGCGGTGCTGGACGGGGTCGGGGGCTCGGCGAGCGTGGTGACCAGCGCCGCGTTCGTCATGGTCACGGTGTTCGCCGGCTTCGCCACCGTGCACATCATGGAGCTGAAGCAGATGGGCTTCGCGCTGGCAGTGGCGGTGCTGCTGGACGCCGCCGTCATCCGCATCACGGTCCTGCCCGCGCTGATGCTGCTGCTCGGCGACCGGTGCTGGTGGCCCGGCCGGCGGCAGCGGCGCGGCCCCCGCCGGACGCCGGACCGCGCGGCCGGGGCCCTGCCGCAGAACATAGGCTGACCCGCATGGTGCAGCCCGGTGAACGACCCCAGGTGCGGGCGCTCCGCAGGTGGTACGCCGCCGCCTGGATCCTGTTCGGACTGGTTCCGCCGGCCCTGGCGGTGGCGGACCAGCCGGACTCCACCAGGGCCGCGACGCTGGCGCTGCTGTCCGCGCTCGGGCTCTGCTACCCGATCACGGAGACCTTCCCCGGGAACCCGGTGATCCGCCGGAACACGTTCCTGGGCGCGCTGATCGCGGGGATCGGCGCCGTCTCCTACCTGATGGGCGGCGCCGCGTCCCTGCTCATCACGTCCCTCCCGCACTTCTGGATCCTCGCGGGGAACCCGCGGCGCGCGGTGCTGCTCAGCGGCGCCGCCGCCGCGGCCGCGGTCGCCGGGGGCGCCGTCCGGGCCGCCCCGGACGGGGAACCGCTCACCGGCAACTCGATCGCCGCCCTCGTCGGATACGCGGCCGGGGTCCTGCTCGGGCTGTGGATGAACCGGGTGGTCGGGCAGCACGACGAGCGCGCCCGGCTCCTCGAGGCGGACCTGGCCGACGCCGAGCGCCGCCTCGCCGAGGCGCAGCGCCGGCAGGGCGCCGCCGACGAGCGCGAACGGATCGCCCGCGAGATCCACGACACGCTCGCGCAGGGGTTCGCGTCCATCGTCGTCCTGGCGGAGGCGGCCCGCGACGGCCTCCGCTCCGACCCGGACCGCAGCGGCCGGCAGCTCGTGTCGATCGAGCAGACGGCGCGGGACAACCTCGCCGAGGCGCGCGTCCTGGTCGGGGCGGCGTCGCAGGGCAGCGTCGCGCCCGCGTCGGTCGCCCGGACGCTGCGCCGCACCCTCGACCGGTTCGCCGAGGACACCGGGCTCACCGTCCACGCCGAACTGCCCTACGTCGAGTGCGACCAGACGACCCGGATCGCGCTGCTGCGCTGCACGCAGGAGTCGCTCGCCAACGTCCGCAAGCACGCCGCCGCGTCCACGGTCGGCGTCGTCCTCGAAGGGCACCCGCACGGCGTCGAGCTGGAGATCACCGACGACGGGCGCGGATTCGCGGTGGCCGGGTCGCGCGGCTTCGGCCTCGACGGCATGCGCCGCCGCCTCGCCGAACTGGGCGGCGAGCTCACCGTGACCAGCTCCCCCGGCGAGGGCACCCGGATCCTCGCCATGATCCCCGCGAGGGCGTGAGATGACCGCGAAACTCAGGATCATCGTGGTGGACGACCACACGGTCATGCGCGCGGGCGTCGTCGCGCTGCTGGCCGCCGACCCCGGCATCGAGATCGTCGGCGAGGCGGGCGACGGCCGCGCGGCGATCGCCCTGGCCGAGCGGCTCCGGCCCGACGTCGCGCTGCTCGACCTGCGGATGCCCGTGCTGGACGGCGTCGCGGCCACGGCCGAGATCGGCCGGCTCGGCACCCGCGTCCTCGTCCTCACCACCTACGACACCGACACCGAGATCGAGCGCGCGATCGAGGCCGGGGCCATCGGCTACCTGCTCAAGGACACCACCCGCGACCAGCTGGTCGACGCCATCCGCGCGGCGGCCCGCGGCGAGACCGTCCTCGCGCCCCGCGTGGCCGAGAAGCTCGTCGCCCGGATGCGCCGCCCCGAGCCGGCCGCGCTGACCGCCCGGGAGGTCGAGGTGCTCCGGGCGGTCGCCGACGGCCTGTCCAACGCCGAGATCGGGCGGCGGCTCGTCATCGCGGAGGCGACCGTCAAGACGCACCTGCTCCGCGTCTTCGCCAAGCTGGACGTCGGCGACCGCACGCACGCCGTCGTCGTCGCCATGGACCGCGGCCTGCTTCCCCGCTAGTCGGCGCTGGCGACGGGCAGGGAGCGGAGCCGGAAGGTGGCGAGGAACGCCGCGACGAGCGTCACCGCGACCAGCAGCCCGATCGCCACGGGCAGGTCCACGGTCGACCTCACCGGCGACGCGTCGGTGAGCGCGTCCGTCACCGACAGGCACCACTGCTGGATGGACGCCGACTTGGCGCCCGGCGCGAAGTTGCCGAGCAGCGACTCCCACACCAGCGCGTACAGCAGGCCGATCGTGACGGCGTTGCGGCTCGCGACGGCCAGCGCGACGAACACGGCGCTGTAGACGACGCCGCCGATCAGCACGCCGATCGCGAACGCCGGCGTCAGCTGCGCGGTCGTCCCCGTGAGGACCAGCCCCGCCAGCAGCGTCGGCACCGCGGCGAACGCCGTCACCAGGACGATCGCCACGGCCAGCTTCGTCAGCACGATCACCTCGCGCGCGACCGGCTTGGTCAGCACGTACATGATCTGGCCGTCGTCGATCTCCGGCCCGATCACGCCGGTCCCGGCGATCAGCGCGAGCAGCGGCAGCAGCGTCGCCAGGCCGAACTTCTGCAGGACGTTCGCCGAGACGTCCAGGTCGTCGTTGCCGGTCACCTTCAGCGCCGCCGCCAGCACCAGCAGGAGCAGCGGCAGCCCCAGCAGGAGCAGCGCGCGCTTGCGTCCGAGCATCGCCCGGAACGTGATCATCGCGATCGTGCCATTCATCGGGCCACCAGGTAGGAGAAGACGCTTTCGAGGGACTCGTCGGCCGGGGAGACCTCCCACAGGCGCACGTCGGCGTCCCGGGAGATCTGCGGGAGCAACCATGTGAAGCGCTGGAAGTCGACCGCCTCGACCTGCAGGCCCTTGTCGGTGAGCTGGACGCTGCGGGCCGACCCGTCGGCGATGACGGCGGCGGCGAGCCGCCGGTCGTCGGACGAGCGGACGAGGAAGATGTGCGGCCGGTCGGTCATCAGCCGCCGGATCTTGCGGAAGTCGCCGGACGCGGCGTGCCGCCCCGCCACGATCACCTCGATGTGGCTGGCGAGCCGCTCCACCTCCTCCAGGATGTGCGAGGAGAACAGGATGGTGCGGCCCTCGGCGGCCATCCGCTGGATGAGGTCCATGAGCTGGAGCCGCTGCCGCGGGTCCATGCCGTTGAACGGCTCGTCCAGCAGCAGCACGGGCGGGTCGTGCACCAGCGCCGACGCCATCTTGATGCGCTGCTTCATGCCCTTGGAGTAGTTGCCGATGGGGCGCCCGGCCGCGTAGTCCATCTCCACCAGGCCGATGGCGCGGCGGGCGGCCGCGCCCGGATCGGGCAGCTTGTGCAGCTTGGCCATCGCGAGGATGAACTGCTGGCCGGTGAGGAAGTCGTACGCCGACTCCCTCTCGGGCACGAGCCCGAGGCTGCGGTAGACGCCCGGGTTCCGCCAGATCGGCGTCCCGTCCAGCGTGACGGAGCCGGACGACGGGGCGAGGAACCCGCCCATCATGTGGATGAGCGTCGACTTGCCCGCCCCGTTCGGGCCGAGGAGCCCGGTGACGCCCGGCCCGACCTTCATCGTCACGCCGTTGACGGCGACGACGTTCCCGTACCACCGGGACACGTTCTCCAAGATGAGCTCGCTCATATCGTCCTCCCACGTGGGGGGACGACCCCCCACACCCCCCGGGTCGCTTCGCTCATCCGTGTTATTGGTGGGGGGACGACCCCCCACACCCCCCGGGTCGCTTCGCTCATTATGAGAGCCCCGCCTTCCGGAACCTGCGGTACAGCACCGCGACCGAGCCGACGACGATCAGGGCGCACACCGCGAGCGCGACCACGCCTCCGGCGACGCCGGACGGTACCCCGGCCGACGACGACTGGGCGCCGAGCAGCCGTACCTGGACGATGTCGACCAGGTTGAACGGCGTGAACAGCCCCGCCCAGCCCTGGAGCGTGAAGTTCGTCTGCGCCTCGGCGATCCCCTGGACGGCGCCGACGAACGCCGCGCTGATCATGTAGACGGCGATGACCGCCGCGACCCCGAACCCGCGCCGCGGGGTGAACGCCGCGACCACCATCCCGATGGCGGCCAGGACGAGCGCGAACAGCACGCAGCCGAGGAGCGCGCCGAGGTACTTCAGCAACTGCTCGCCCGGGTCCGGCATCTTGGAGATCAGGCCGCCGACGTACAGGACGGTGACGGGCACCGCCATCAGCGCGAACAGCGCGGTCGCCATCGCGGCGGCCTTCGCCAGCACGAAGTCGAGATGGCCGACCGGGCGCGAGAAGTACAGCGGGATGACGTGGAAGCGCACCTCCCGCGAGGCCAGCACCGGCGCCTGCGTGGCCAGGAAGATCGCCACGATGACCTGCATGATGTTGGCGTAGGAGGCGTAGCGGAACAGCGCGTCCTCCTGCTTGGTGAACGCGAACGCCGCGACCGACCCGGCGGCCGGCAGCAGCATGATCGCCGCCAGCAGGAACGGCATCACCTTCGCCCGCGCGGGACGGCCGAGGCCGTAGGCGGCGCGCAGGTTGTGCACGTACAGGGACCGCAGCACGTACGCGCGGCCGTTGCGGCGCCCCTCGTAGTGCCGGTAGCCGATGTCGTGGATGGTGCTTGTGCTCATCGCGGCGCTCCCTGCTGCACGTCTCCGGGCCGCACGTCTCCGGGCCGCACGTCTCCGGCCGGGGCCTGCGCCGCGGGCGGCGTCTGGAAGACCTCTTCGATGTGGTGCCGGCGCTGCTCCATCCGGATCAGCCGGAGCCCGAGCTCGGCGACGCCGTCGCGGACCAGGTCGTAGGTCTGCTCGCCGGCGATGTCCACGACGAGGAACCGGCCCTCCGGATGGACGGTCACGCCCTGGTCGTGGAGGTGCCGCCCGAGCACGTCGCGTCCCTCGTCCACCTCGACGGTGAGGACGCCGCTCTCGGCCGTGTACGCCTCGACGGCCTGGGAGCGCAGCAGCCTCCCGCCGTCGATGATGACGACGTGCTCGCAGACCCGCTCCAGCTCGCCCAGCAGGTGCGAGGTGACCAGGACGCTGATCCCGAACTCGGTGCCGATCCGGCGGATCAGTTCGAGCATCTCGTCGCGTCCGGCCGGGTCGAGGCCGTTGGTGGGCTCGTCCAGGAAGACGAGCTTCGGGTCGTGGACGAGGGCCTGGGCGAGCTTGACCCGCTGGCGCATCCCCGTCGAGTAGCCGCCGATGGGACGGTAGCGCTCCTCGTACAGGCCGACGTGCCGCAGGGTGTCGGCGGCGCGCTCGCGGGCCGCGGTCGGCGGCAGCCCGCACATCCGGGCCATGTGCACGACGAACTCGGTCGCGGACACGTCCGGCGGCAGGCAGTCGTATTCGGGCATGAACCCGACGCTTTCCCGGATCCGCAGACCCTCGCGCGCGATGTCGAGGCCGAGGACGGTCGCGGTCCCGGAGGTGGGTGGCAGCAGCCCGAGGAGGATCTTGATGAGCGTCGACTTTCCGGCGCCGTTGGCGCCGACCAGGCCGACGACTCCGGGCTCGACGGCCACGGAGAGGTCGTCCAAGGCGGTCACCCGGGGGAACCTCATCGTCAGGCCCTGGGTGGCGATGATGGGCATACCGTCGAACCTAGCGGCTGGCTCCGCGTGGCACGTCACCCTGAAGGGCGATCAGGGGCAGCCTTTGGTCCGATGCCGCAACGACCTAAGTTCCCCGCAGGGCACTCCTTCGGCCACGCTGCCGCAGCACGACGGCCCACACGGCCCGCTGGAGGAGCAGCGTCAGCGTCCCCGCGATGATCATTCCGGCGACGTTGACGCCCAGCTGGAGCAGCGATCCGTTGATCTCGCTGCCGTGCTTGAGCGCCATCGCGACCGCGAGGTTGCCCGCCGCGGGCACGGTGGTGACCGAGATGAAGACCCCGACCAGCGCCGACGACTTGCCCGCGGTGAGCGACAGCACGCCCGCGGCGCCGGCGAGCAGCGCGACGATGAACGACCAGCGGTCCGGGCTGTAGATGAACGCGGTGAGCGGGCGGTCGTCCGGCAGGCGGTCCAGCTCGATCACGCCGGTCCACCGGGCGGCCAGGGCGCACACGTAGGTGACCGCGATCGCCGCGGCGAACCCGACGACCAGCGCCCGCAGCGCGTGCACGATGCGTCCGGGCTGGAGCCGGACGAGCCCGTAACAGATCGCCGCGATGGCCGCGAACTCCGGTCCGAGGACCATGGCGCCGACCACCAGCACCGGCGAGTCGATCAGCGCCGCGATCGCGGCGAGCTGCGTGGCCAGCACGAGGAACGCCACGAACGACCAGGTCAGCGCGGTGCCCTCGCTGACCTGCCGGTCCAGTTCCTCCCAGACGACGGCGTCGTCGCCATGCCCCGGCGCCAGGTCCTTGGCCACTTCGGCGCGGTCGGAGAGCGTGAGATCGACCTTGTCGAGGGCGATCGACCCGTCCCGGTCGACGTCGAGGGCGCGCAGCGCGTCCAGCACCTCGTTGGCCGACTCGCGGGCGATGTCGGCGGTGACGAGGTCGCCCTGCGGGGCACGGGCGGCGCCCTCGATCACGACGACGTTGGTGGCGCCCGCGCAGGCCGCCAGCTCCTTGCAGACCGCTTCCGTGCGCTCGGCCGGGACGATCGCTCTGAGATGCAACACGGGCCAATCGTGCCGTATGCGTCGCGGCGATTCCACGCGGGCGGACCCCGAGGAAGACCAGGCCACAATGATTGATCGATTATTTGCCTTCAAGAGGGCAAAAACCCCCGGAAACTCCCCCCAGGACGGTGAAGTCATGACACAGCCTCCGGTGCTGTTGAAGGCCGCGCGGACGGCCGCGGCGGGTCTCGCGCTCGTCGTCCCGTTGGCGACGGCGGGCTGCGAGGGCGACGTGGGCCTCTCGCAGACGGGATCGCCCTCGTCCGGCTCGACCAAGCCCGCCTCCGGCGACGAGGCCAAGGCGCGCAAGAACCTGTCCGGGCTGCGGATCTCGTCCTCGTCGGACGGCGGCTACCGGCGCGACAAGTTCGGCACGCGCTGGAAGGACACCGACCACAACGGCTGCGACCAGCGCAACGACGTCCTCGCCCGCGACCTGGCGAAGGTCGAGAAGAAGGGCCGCTGCATCGTGCTCGCCGGGAAGCTGGACGACCCCTACAGCGGCAAGCAGATCACCTTCGAGAAGAAGGACGCCGCCGAGGTGCAGATCGACCACGTCTACCCGCTCGCCCTCGCCTGGCGGATGGGCGCCTCCCGCTGGAGCGAGGACAGGCGCGAGCAGTTCGCCAACGACCACGACAACCTGCTCGCCGTCTGGGGCGTGCCCAACCGTCAGAAGAGCGACTCCGGCCCCGGCGAGTGGAAGCCCCAGAAGGGGTTCCAGTGCGTCTACGCGATCAAGTACATCGCGGTCGCGAAGGAGTACTCGCTCCCGGTGACGCGCTCCGACCACGACGCGCTCCAGGACTTCCTCGCCCGCTGCTGACCGGCCGTAAGCTCGTCCCCATGAGCGAATCTCGCGGCAAGGACGCCGAGCAGGACGTGGAGAGCGCCGAGCGGGAGCCGCCGCGGGTGCGGACGGAACGGGGCGTGGGGGCGCGGGCGACCGGTGCGGAGGTGACCGGCGCGTCCGCGACCGGGCTCACGCTGCGGGCCGGGAACGGGCTCGGCTCCCTGGCGCTCGGGGCCATGGCCCTCGGCGCGGTCGCGGTCGGCGCGGTCGCGATCGGCAAGCTCGTCGTGAAGCGGGCGGTCGTCGACCATCTCCAGGCCGGGACCGTCGAGATCCGGCACCTGAAGGTCGGCCGGCTGGAGATCGACGAGCGCTAGCCGGGCGGGCGGCGCCCGTCCGGCTAGCCGAGGGTCGTGCGGACCACGCCGGCGAGGTGCTCGGCCACCGACCGGGCCTGCGTCTCGGACGCCGCCTCCACCATCACGCGCACCATCGGCTCGGTGCCGCTCGGGCGGATCAGGACGCGTCCGGTGTCGCCGAGGTCGGCCTCGGCGGCGGAGACGGCCGCGGCCAGCTCGGGGGAGGTCTTGGCGCGGTCCCTGTCGACGTCCTTGACGTTGATGAGGACCTGCGGCAGCCGCGTCATCACCTTGGCCAGCTCGTCCAGCGGGCGCCCGCGGCGGACCATCGCGGCGAGCAGGTGCAGGCCGGTGAGGACGCCGTCCCCGGTCGTCGCGTGGTCCAGCATGATGACGTGGCCGGACTGCTCGCCGCCGAAGCCGAAGCCGCCCTCCTTCATCGCCTCCAGGACGTACCGGTCGCCGACCGCGGTCTCCACGACGGTGATGCCCGCCTCCCGCATGGCCAGCTTGAAGCCGAGGTTCGACATCACGGTCGCGACCACGGTGTCGCCGGCGAGCGCGCCGGCCTCCCGCAGGTCCAGGGCCAGGATCGCCATGATCTGGTCGCCGTCGACGACCTCGCCGCCCGCGGTCACCGCCAGGCACCGGTCGGCGTCGCCGTCGTTGGCGATGCCGGCGTCCGCGCCGTGCTCGCGGACGGCCTTCTGCAGCGCCTCCAGGTGCGTGGAACCGCAGCCGGAGTTGATGTTCAGCCCGTCGGGGGCCGTGCCGATCGTGATGACCTCGGCCCCCGCGCGGCGCAGCGCCTCCGGGGCGACGTCGCTGGACGCGCCGTTGGCGCAGTCGATGACGACGCGCAGGCCGTCCAGCGACACCGGGACCGTGGTCAGCAGGTGCGCGACGTACTGCTCGACCGCGCCGTGCGCCTCCCGGACGCGGCCGACGCCCGCGCCGGTCGGCGGCTCCCACGCCTCGCCGAGCCGCGCCTCGACGCGGTCCTCCAGCTCGTCGGGGAGCTTGTGGCCGCTGCGGTCGAAGAACTTGATCCCGTTGTCGGGGGCCGGGTTGTGCGAGGCCGACAGCATCACGCCGAGGTCGGCGTCCAGCGCGTGGGCCAGATGCGCCACCGCGGGCGTCGGCAGGACGCCGAGCCGCAGCACGTCCACCCCGGCGCTCGCGAGGCCCGCCACGACCGCGGCCTCCAGGAACTCGCCCGAGGCGCGGGGGTCGCGGCCGACCACCGCGACCGGGCGGTGCCCCTTGAACGCGCCCTGCTCCCCCAGCACTCGCGCCGCCGCGACGGACAGGTCCATGGCGAGCGGGGCGGTCAGGTCGCGGTTGGCGAGTCCGCGCACGCCGTCGGTCCCGAACAGACGAGCCACAGTTCAACTCCCGATCAGAGGAAAGGTTCCGGAAAAGAGGGAGAGGACACCCGGAAAAGCGGACGAGCCGCCGCACCCGGGTGCGCCGGCCGTGCGGGCCGGCTGCGGAGAAGCCACGGGGTGCGACGGCTCGTGCCGTCGATCAACGCTTGCTGTACTGCGGAGCCTTGCGGGCCTTCTTGAGACCGGCCTTCTTGCGCTCGGGCACCCGCGCGTCGCGGGTGAGGAAGCCGGCCTTCTTCAGCGCCGGGCGGTGCTCGATGTTGGCGAACTGCAGCGCGCGGGAGATGCCGAGGCGCAGCGCGCCGGCCTGGCCGGTGGTGCCGCCGCCGTTCACGCGAGCGAGCACGTCGAACTGGCCCTCCAGGCCCAGCAGCACGAACGGCTCGTTCACGATCTGCTGGTGCACCTTGTTCGGGAAGTACTGGTCCAGGGTGCGGCCGTTGATCTTCCACTGGCCGCTGCCGGGGACGATGCGGACCCGCGCGATGGCCTGCTTGCGGCGGCCGGTGCCGGCCGCCGGGCCGGTCGCGACCGGCTGGCCGAGGAGGCCCTCGCCGGCGGACTCGGGGGTCTCGGTGCTGTACTCGGAGGGAGCTTCCTCGTACGAGTCGAGCTCGGCGGCCTGCTCGGCGCCGGTGGTGTCGTCCACGGTTCTCCTTGTGGTGTTCTAGCCAGGGCGGCTGGCCCGTCAGGCGGGTGCCCCGGCGGCCTCTGCTTCCGGGTCGCGCACGATCGCTCGTGCGCGGGCGTCACTTCTTGATCTGGCTGATCTGGGTGATCTCGAACGGGACCGGCTTCTGCGCCTGGTGCGGGTGGTCCGGCCCGGCGTAGACCTTCACCTTGCCGAACATCTTCCGGCCGAGGGAGTTCTTGGGCAGCATGCCCTTGATCGCCTTCTCGACCGCCCGCTCGGGGTGCTTGGCCAGCAGGTCGGCATAGCTCACCGAGCGCAGACCGCCCGGGTAGCCGGAGTGCCGGTAGGCCCGCTTCTGCTCCAGCTTGTTGCCGGACAGCGCCACCTTGTCGGCGTTCACGATGACGACGAAGTCACCGGTGTCGAGGTGCGGGGCGTAGATCGGCTTGTGCTTACCCCGGAGCAGCTGTGCGACCTGACTGGCGAGACGGCCCAGCACGACATCGGTCGCGTCGATGACGTACCACTGACGCTGGACGTCAGCGGGCTTAGGGGTGTACGTGCGCACGGTCGTCAGCCTTCGTTTCTCGTCGACTCTCAGCGGTCTCGATCCTCCACCCGTCCTCGCGGACGGGTGCCACTGGCAGCGGAATCCTGCTCGCGCCGATCAGAGGATCACCCGACCCGGCGCTCCGGGATGCCGGGGCCCGCACGCGGCCACGGGGGCGCACATGATGGGGACACACCGACAGGTCGTCGCGCCTCCCGCCTGCAGCGAGCAGGCGCCGACGCACACAACAAACACGCAGGATACTCGGCCGCGCGCACACGGGTCAAAACGAGCCGCCGTGGCGCTTCCAGCCGCGTGCCCAGTATGCCGCATCTCCCGGAATGCCCGAAAGAGGACGTTCAGCACCGCAACGATCACGCTTTGTAGCGATTCGGCCTTTTCTGGAATCATTTCGGTAACGGAGGGTCCATATCGGGATATGGTGCCGGGCGACCGGTCCACGCCGGCTCACGCCGGCCCGCACCCGGGAGCCCCCGCTGACTACTCCCCGCAGACCAGCCGATCCCGCCGGAGGCCGCCGGCCCGGCAACGCCGGGCGCTCCGGCCCCGCGCGGCGCGGCGCCTCGGCGCCCCGTGACGTCCCCGCGCGGCCCGACGGCCCTCCCTACCGGGACGAACTCGTCGCCAGCGGCCCGCGGCGCGCCCACCGGGAACCCCCGCCCGCGGGGCCGCGGCCGGGCGACGGCGACGCGTTCTGGAACGACCGCCCGCCGCGCGGGAAGCGCACGAAGCGGAAAGGCGCGAGGGGGATCGTCGTGGCCGCCACCGCGTCCGCCCTCGCCATCGGCACCGGCGTCGTGATCGACCGCCTCGTCCTGCCTCAGTTCCGGTCGGAGAAGACGTCCGCCTCCGGGGCGCAGCGCGACCCGTCCGTAGAGGTCCCGACCGGACCGCAGAGCGACCCGCTCGCCGCGACCGGCAAGGGCTCCGGTTCCGGCTCGGGATCCGGTTCGGGCACGGGCGCGGGCGGCCGGACGAGCGCCTCTCCCGCGCCGACCGCCGAGGAGCAGACGCCGCCGCTGAAGGTGATCCATCCGCCGAAGAGCGCGTCGGCCAAGCCCTCCAAGTCCAAGCGGTCCCCCGGGTCGGACGCCCCCTCGACGCCGGGCGGGGGCACGACCCCGGGCGGCGGGTCCGGCGGCTCCGGCGGAGCGTCCGGCCCCGAGGCGAGCGTGGTGTCGCTCACCAACGCCGAACGCGCCAAGCACGGCTGCCCGGCGCTGCGCACCGACGCGCGGCTCGCCACCGCCGCCCGCAAGCACTCGGCGGACATGGCGGCCAACAACTACTTCGACCACACGTCCCGCAACGGCGACAGCCCGTGGAAACGGATGGAGGACGCCGGGTACAGCAGCCCCGGGGCGGAGAACATCGCCAAGGGCTACCCGACCGCCTCGGCCGTCGTGAAGGGCTGGATGGACAGCCCCGGCCACCGGGCCAACATCCTGAACTGCGGGCTGCGCGCCATCGGCGTCGGGATGGCCTCGGGGTCCGGCGGGCCGCTGTGGACGCAGGACTTCGGCTGGAAGTGACCGCCCCCGCCCGGCGGGGACACGACCTTCGGCAAATCACCGGCGTCCGGTTCGCCCCCATGTCATGGTGGGTGTCGCGAAGGTCCAGAACCCTGAACGAGGAACGGTAAGGTCCAACCCATGGGTTATCCGGGCGATCAAGGCAAACCCGGCGACTGGCCTCCCCGGCAGTCGCCGCACGCGCCGTACGGACCCGGAGCCGAAGCGCCACCGTACGGCCAGGACAACGACGAATCCCCTTTCGCACCACGTGACGAGGGGCCCGGCACGCCGCCGTTCGGCGGCGGCGGCAGCTTCGGCCAGGACAAGTTCGGCCAGGACAACTTCGGCAACGACGGGTTCGGCAACGCCCCGTACGGCGGCGGTGCGCCCGGTGGCGGGCCCGGGGGCGAGGCGCCCGGCGAGCAGACCGCGGCCTGGTCCGACCAGCCGCCCGCATGGGGCGACGAGCCCGTCGCCGGCGGCGCCTATGGCGAGAACCCCCCGGGCGAGGGCGGCTTCGGCTCCTACGAGGGCATGCCGCCCGGGCCGTCCGGCCCGCCCGAGCGCCCCGAGCGCCGCCGCAACCTGCCGCTGATCATCGGCGGCGCCGCGGTCGCCGGGATCCTCCTCATCGGCGGCGGCGTCGGACTGTCGTCGATGCTGAAGGGCGACTCCAAGCCGGAGTCGAAGCCGACGCAGGCCACGTCCCGGCAGCCGCAGGCCACGCCGAGCCCCACGCAGCCCGTCCTTGCTCCGGTGAAGCTGCAGAGCCGCACCACCGACCCCGCGCCGCTGACCCTCAAGGAGGTCTTCGGCAAGGCGACGTTCAAGTCGGGCCGTCTCAAGTACGTGCGGACGGCCGCCACCGGGAAGAAGAGCTGCACCGGCGTCGTCGGCGGCACGGCGCTGGCGAAGGCCCTCAAGAAGGGGCGCTGCACGCAGTCGCTCCGGGCCACCTACGCCCTCAGCAACGGCTCCCTCATCGGCACGGTCGGCGTGTTCAACCTGCAGACCGAGACCGCGGCCAAGACGGCCGTGAAGGCCGCCGCCGCCAAGGACGCGTTCCTGGTGGCGCTGCCCGGCAAGGGCGTCAGCAAGAACAACGGCAAGGGCGAGGCGCTCGGCACCTCGCAGGCGCGCGGCCACTACGTCATCATGACCTGGGTGCAGCGGCCGGACGGCAAGAAGATTTCCACCAAGTACCATGCCGCCGTCCGGGTCTTCGGCACCCAGCTGGTCAAGGGCAGCAACCTGGCACTGGCGCTGCACTACCGGGAGACCGAAGGCAAGCCCCTTCAGAAGTGACCCCCATGAATACCCTCACTGCTTATGTCTGGACCTAGAGACGCACGGGAGCACGGCGAGCAGGCCGACGAGGCCGCTCCCCTCAAGCTCCCCGCCTTCGGGCTGGAGGCCCCCTGGTGGGCCGCGGAGTCCGCGGACGCCGCCCCGCCGGCCGAGCAGGCGCCGGAGATGCTGTCGGCGCCCGTGGTCGAGGAGGCCCTGGCCGAGGAGGCCCTCGCCGAGGCGGACGTCTCCGCTCCTGAGGCCCCCCGCCTCCCCGAGGTCCCCACCGCTCCCCACATCGCCTCGGCCCCGCCAGGGACGCTCGTCGCCGGGAGGGGCGTCCCGCGCGTCGACTCCCGCGGCGCCGTCCCCGCCGAGCCGATCGTCAAGCCACCGATCTCCCCCGACGAGACCGACCCCGAAGGCTTCCCGCCCGTCCCGCCCGTGCAGGGCGGGTTCCCGGACGCGACGCCACGAGGCGAGGGCGCGGGGGTCGTCACACCAGAGACCGAGGCCACCGTGGAACACCCCGCCGCGACCGACACCGCGACGGACATCCCCGCGTCGCTTTCGGCGTTCGAGAAGGCCAAGAAGGCGGAGGACTCCGCCTCGCTCGCGCCCGTGCTCGTCCCGGACGCCATCCTGCCGCCCGGCGTCGTCCCGCCCACCGGAAGCGGCCCGTTCCCACACGCCGACCCGGCAGCGGTGGGCGCGGCGGACGCCGAACAGCCCCAGGCGGGCACGCCGCTCTTCCCTGGCGAGGGCGCCGCCCCGGCCGACGCCCCGCCGCCCGGACGCCCTCCCCAGGGCATGCCCGTCACCGGCCGGGCCGGCGGCAAGGGGCGCCCGGTGCTGATCGGCGGCGTCGCCGCCGTCATCCTCGCGGCGGTCGGCGCCCTGTTCCTCATCGGCGGAACGGGATCGGACGGCGACGACGGCAAGGACCGCAGGACCCCCGAGTCGCCCGCGGCGGCGCAGACCACGCCCCCGGTCACACCGTCCGCCACGGCCGCCGCCCCCGTGGACATCACCAACGAGAAGACCGACACCGCCGACCTGACGTTCCACGACGTCTTTCCGACCGAGACCATCCGGTTCGGCGACCGGACCTACCTCCGGGACCGCTGGTCGCTCAACCGGGACGTCACCTACGCGGCCCGCGGCTCCATGCTCGCCGCCCTGCGCAAGGACCAGTGCCGCAAGATCGTCCGTGCCACCTACATCGACCCGGAGAGCAAGCTCGCCGTCACCTCGGGGATCGCGGTGATGCCGACGAAGGCGGCCGCGATCGCCGTGAGCAAGTCGGGCGACCCCGCCCGCTACGAGTGGTTCCGCGGCATGGCGGGCAAGCGGTCCCCCGACATCGACCAGGCCGGCGGGTACGCGGCGGCGACCGTCCGCGGCCGGTACGTCGCCTACGCCTACGTCCAGTGGGCGAACGGCAGGAAGGCCAAGCCCGGCGACCCGACGATCAAGAAGGCGGCGCAGCTCTTCCTGGACTACGACCTGCGCCCGATCGTGGCGCGGTCCCGGGGCTGAGCCGCGGGACGGCGGGTCAGCCGCCCTGCCGGGGCGCGGCGCCGCCGGGCGGGGCGGGCGGCTGGTCGGCGGCCGCGGCGGCCGTGGCGTTCAGCGTCCGTACGCGGCGGGTCTCCTGGGCCCGCCTGGCCAGGCTCTCGTCCTCGGGATACCGGATCTCCTCCAGCGACAGGCCGTGTGCGGGCGCCACGTTCACGCCGGAGTCGCGGACGCGCGCCGCGAGCACCTGCGCGGGCCACTCGACCTCGCGCCGCCCGTCCCCCACCATCAGCAGCGCGCCGACGAGCGCGCGGACCATCGAGTGGCAGAACGCGTCGGCCTGCACGGTGGCGAGCGCGAGGTGCGGGTCGCGGTCGTCGCGCGCCCACTCGTAGCGCAGCAACTCGCGGATCGTCGTCGCGCCCTCCCGCCTGCGGCAGTACGCGGCGAAGTCGTTCTCGCCGACCAGCCTGCGGGCGGCCTCGTTCATCCGGCCGAGGTTCAGGGGGCGGGGGTGCCACAGCACGTCGTGGCGGCGCAGCGGCTCCACCCCGAAGGGGTTGTCGCACACCCGGTACACGTAGCGGCGCGACAGCGCGGAGAACCGCGCGTCGAACCCCTCCGGGGCGATCGACACGCGCCACACCCGCACGTCCGGGGGCAGCAGCCCGGCGAGACGGCGCGGCATCGTCCCGTTGATCGCCGAGTAGGCGGCGACGGGGACGACGAGGTGGGCGACCTGCCCGCGGGCGTGGACGCCGGCGTCGGTGCGGCCGGCGACGGTGAGCATGGGCGGCGGGTCCAGACGCAGCATCCGGGCCAGCGCGTCCTCGATGACGCCCTGGACCGTCCGCTGGTTCGGCTGCCTCGCCCAGCCCGCGAAGTCCGACCCGTCGTAGGAGATGTCGAGCCGGAGTCGTACCAGTGCGGTCATGTCAGCCGAGTCGTCCTTCTGCAACGTCCGTTCATCCCTCCGGGCACACCGCGTTCGTCGGGCACTCCCCTGACACGCTCCCCGGTGAACCCTCGCCCTCCTGCCATGACCATGCGATCAAGTCTGGCAAAGTTCGGGCCCGCCGTCCCGATGGAAACGGCGGGCCCTCACGAATGTCGAGCAAACGCTCGACCAGGTCAAACGGCGGATTACTCCTTCTCGCCCTTGTCCTTGGCTTCCGCGTCCCCGGCGGCCTCGTCCTTGGCGTCGACGGCGGCGGTGTCGTCCGCCTCGGTCGCCGCCTCGTCCGCCTTGGCGTCGCTCTCCTCGGCCTTCGGCTCCGGGGCGGCCTTGGCGGCGGGAGCGGAGCCGCCGGTGGACGCCGCCAGCTGCTCCTGCACCAGCTCGATCACGGCCATCGGGGCGTTGTCGCCCTTGCGCGGCCCGATCTTGGTGATGCGGGTGTAGCCGCCGGGACGGCTCTCGAAGCGCGGCGCGATCTCGGTGAAGAGCTCGTGCAGGACGCCCTTGTCGCGGATCGTCTTGGCGACCAGGCGACGGTTGTGCAGGTCGCCCTTCTTCGCCTTGGTGATCAGCTTCTCCGCCAGCGGACGCACCCGCCGGGCCTTGGCCTCGGTGGTGGTGATGCGGCCGTGCTCGAACAGCGCCGTGGCCAGGTTGGCCAGGATCAGGCGCTGGTGCGCGGCGCCGCCGCCGAGGCGGGCGCCCTTGGTGGGCTGGGGCATGTCGTTTCCTTCCTGCACCGGCCGTGTCAGGTACCGGTGTCAGCTGGTTCCGGACCGGCCGGGGGCCTCGGGCCCCCGGCCGCCGGACTCGGGTTCCTAGTACTGCTCGGTCTCGGCGTAGCCCTGGTCGTCGTCGCCGTAGTTGTCGGCCGCCGCGCTCGGGTCGAACCCGGGCGGGGAGTCCTTCAGCGACAGGCCCATGTCGTTGAGCTTCTGCTTGACCTCTTCGATCGACTTGGCGCCGAAGTTGCGGATGTCGAGCAGGTCCTGCTCGCTGCGGGCGACGAGCTCGCCCACCGAGTGGATGCCCTCGCGCTTCAGGCAGTTGTAGGAGCGAACGGTGAGGTTCAGCTCCTCGATCGGCAGGGCGAGGTCCGCGGCCAGCGCGGCGTCCGTCGGGGACGGGCCCATGTCGATGCCCTCGGCCTCGACGTTGAGCTCCCGGGCCAGCCCGAACAGCTCGACGAGGGTCTTGCCGGCGGAGGCGACCGCGTCGCGCGGCAGCATCGCCTGCTTGGTCTCCACGTCCAGGATGAGGCGGTCGAAGTCGGTGCGCTGCTCGACTCGGGTGGCCTCGACCTTGTAGGTGACCTTGAGCACGGGCGAGTAGATGGAGTCGATCGGGATCCGGCCGATCTCCTGGCCCGGCTGCTTGTTCTGCGCGGCCGAGACGTAGCCGCGGCCGCGCTCGACCGTCAGCTCCATCTCCAGCTTGGCCTTGTTGTTCAGCGTGGCGATGTGCAGGTCCGGGTTGTGGACCTCCACGCCCGCCGGAGGCGCGATGTCGGCCGCGGTCACCTCGCCCGGGCCCTGCTTGCGCAGGTACATGACGACGGGCTCGTCGTGCTCGGAGGAGACGACGAGCTCCTTGAGGTTCAAGATGATGTCGGTGACGTCCTCCTTCACCCCCGGCACGGTCGAGAACTCGTGCAGGACGCCCTCGATCCGGATGCTGGTGACGGCGGCACCGGGAATGGAGGAGAGCAGGGTACGGCGCAGCGAGTTGCCGATCGTGTACCCGAAGCCCGGCTCCAGCGGCTCGATGGTGAACCGCGACCGGTACTCGTCGACCTGCTCTTCGGTGAGAGTCGGACGCTGAGCGATGAGCATGGTGGTGCCTTCTTTCCGCGGTGCCCGCTATTTGACTACCGCGTTCTGGATTCTTCCCCGATCCGCCGGGGTCCCAACGGGGGACCCCGGCGGGCGTTGAGCCCTTACTTGGAGTAGAGCTCGACGATCAGCTGCTCCTGGACGGGAGCGTCGATCTGCTGCCGGACGGGCAGGGAGTGCACGAGGATCCGCATCTTCTCGCCGTCGACCCCGAGCCACGCCGGGACCTGACGCTCGCCGACCTCGGCCTTGGCGACCTGGAACGGCGTCATCTCCAGCGACTTGGGCTTGACGTCGAGGATGTCGGCCTCGCCGACCAGGGCCGACGGGATGTTGACCTTCTTGCCGTTGACCCGGATGTGGCCGTGCCGGATGAGCTGGCGGGCCATGTCGCGGGACTTGGCGAAGCCTGCCCGGTAGACGACGTTGTCGAGCCGGCGCTCCAGCAGCGTGAGCAGGTTGTCACCCGTCTTGCCCTGCTGGCGGGTCGCCTCGACGTAGTAGTTGTGGAACTGCCGCTCCAGCACGCCGTAGATGCGCCGCGCCTTCTGCTTCTCGCGAAGCTGCAGCAGGTACTCGGTCTCCTTGGGCCGACCGCGACCGTGCTCACCCGGCGGGTAGGGACGGATCTCGATCGGGCACTTCGGGCCCTCGCACTTGCTGCCCTTGAGGAACAGCTTCATCTTCTCGCGGCGGCAGAGCTTGCAGTCCGCACCGGTGTAACGAGCCATTGTTCTAGATCTCCCCCTGCCTCAGACCCGGCGACGCTTCGGCGGGCGGCAGCCGTTGTGCGGAACGGGCGTGACGTCCTGGATCGAGCCCACCTCGAGGCCGGTCGCCTGCAGCGACCGGATGGCGGTCTCGCGGCCCGAGCCCGGGCCCTTCACGAAGACGTCGACCTTGCGCATGCCGTGCTCCATCGCGCGCCGGGCGGCGGCCTCGGCGGCCTGCTGCGCGGCGAACGGGGTGGACTTGCGCGAGCCCTTGAACCCGACGTGGCCCGAGGAGGCCCAGGAGATCACGTTGCCGTTGGGGTCGGTGATCGAAACGATCGTGTTGTTGAACGTGCTCTTGATGTGGGCGTGCCCGTGAGCGACGTTCTTCTTTTCCTTGCGGCGCACTTTCTTGGCGCCGACACGGCTCTTAGGAGGCATGTGCTCTCTCTACTCTTGAGGTCATCGATCCGGAGGACCGACTCCGGACTACTTCTTGCCGGCCTTCTTCTTGCCGGCCACGGTCTTCTTCTTGCCCTTGCGGGTGCGCGCGTTGGTCTGCGTGCGCTGACCGTGCACCGGAAGCCCGCGGCGGTGCCGGATGCCCTGGTAGCACCCGATCTCGATCTTGCGGCGGATGTCCGCCTGGACCTCGCGGCGAAGATCACCCTCGATCTTGTAGTTCGCCTCGATCCAGTCGCGGAGCTTGACCAGCTCGTCGTCGCCGAGCTGGTGCACGCGCAGGTCGCCGCTGATGCCGGTACCCGAGAGGGTCTCCAGCGCCCGCGTCCGGCCGATGCCGAAGATGTAGGTGAGAGCGACCTCAAGGCGCTTTTCGCGCGGGAGGTCGACGCCGAGGAGGCGTGCCATGTGGGCAGTTCCCTTCATTTGTCCGGAGGTATGGACGCACCGCTTCCGCGAACACCCTGCCCGGGTGGCGGCCCCGGCCTCCGAAGGTCCGGGGGTGCTCCTCCACACGACACTGCCGTACGTGCTGGACTCCGGATTTCCCGGACCCGGCACGTACGGCCGTGTGAAGGCTGCGGTGCGCTTGCTGGGTGGTGAGCGTCAGCCCTGACGCTGCTTGTGGCGCGGGTCGGAGCAGATGACCATGACCCGGCCGTGCCGACGGATGACGCGGCACTTGTTGCAGATCTTCTTGACGCTCGGCTTGACCTTCACTGGGTCTCCTAGAGATAAGGGTCACCCCCGCGCCGCCACGCACAGGGAAGGCAACCCCAGTGGGATTTACTTGTAGCGGTAGACGATCCGACCGCGCGTGAGGTCGTAGGGGCTCAGCTCCACAACAACGCGGTCGTCCGGCAGGATTCGGATGTAGTGCATCCGCATCTTGCCGCTGATGTGGGCGAGCACCTTGTGCCCGTTGTCGAGCTCCACCCTGAACATGGCGTTCGGCAGCGACTCGATGACGGTGCCCTCGATCTCGATGGCCCCTTCTTTCTTGGGCATGTCCTCCGCGCTTCGCTGATCGGCTCATTGGACGCGGCCCGGCTCTCCAGAGGAGAATCGGCCGCGACCCGCACCGCGGCGCGGAAGCGCCAGGAAGGGGAAATCGGGCGGCCGTCGACGGACCGACAAGGGAGTCTACGTCAACCGGCCGTCCAATGCGAAATCGACGCATGACACGCGTCCGGAGACTGCTCCCGAGTCAAGCATACATCGCCTGCGCGTTGTACCTTTCCAGGAGGAGAGACGTACGAGGAGGGTCAGCATGCCGAGCTATGACTTCGCGCTGATCCTCAGCCGTCCCCTCTACGAGGACGAACTCGACCCCCTGTTCGACCGCACGTACGGCGCGGTCACGGTGTCGATCATCAGCGAGCCGCAGCACACCGACCGTCCTCCAGCCCCCGCCCACCACCATCCGAACGACGAGCTCCGCTCGGCGGACCGTCTGGGCAACGCCTCGTGCACCTGGCCGGGCGCCACCCTCGCCGTGGCGATCATGGAGGTGGTCGGGCACGTCGAGGAGAGCGCGCCCGGCCTGCACGTCCTGCAGGTGGAGGCCGACCCGCTGCTGACCATCCGCGACATCGCCGAGCGGGTGGGCCGGTCCCTCGACTCGGTCCGGCACGCGATCACCGGGGCGCGCGGCACCACCGGCTTCCCGTCCTCGGAGATGTCCACCGCCGGTCACCGGCTGTGGCGGTGGTCCAAGGTCGCCGCCTGGTACGGGCTGGACGACCCCCAGCTCATCGAGGCCAAGCCGACCGTCCAGGCCATCAACGGCTGGCTCGCCCTCCGCGACGTCGTCCCCGACGTCGCCCCCGCCCCCGAAGAGATCACCTCGGCCCTGTCCCTGGTCATCCCCCACGTCGCCTGACCGGCGCCCAGGCGGCCAGGCTCCCGCCCGGGGCGCGGACGGACGTGCCCCGCACACCTTCACGCCCGGGCGACGAGGTCCTCGCCGGGGGGCGGGTCGACAGTGCGGCCGCGCGGACGCGAAGATCGTCCCGGCGCCCGGCGCCCGGGGCTGCCCGGGGCGCGGGGTTCCGTGATGTGCTGGGGGCAACGGGGAGGGGATCGATGGCGATCATCGCGCAGCTCAGCGATATCCATCTGGCGGCCGGGCGCGACGGCGGGATGGACGACGACTCCGGGCCGGTCCGCGCCCTGCGGGCCGCCGTGTCGAGCCTGCTGTCGCTGCCCGCGCGGCCGGACGCCGTCGTCCTGACCGGAGATCTCGCCGACCGCGGCCAGCCGGCCGAGTACGCCCGGCTGCACGCGCTGCTGTCGCCGCTGCCGATGGCCGTCTACCCGATGTGCGGCAACCACGACGACCGCGACGAGATGCGCCGGATGTTCGCCGACCATCCGGCGGTCGCGGCGACGGGGACCGGGCCCGGGGCTCCCGTCCAGTACGCCGTCGACGTGGCCGGCGTGCGCCTGGTGTGCTGCGACACCACCGTCGACGGCCATCCCCACGGGCACATGAGCGAGGAGAGGCTCGACTGGCTGGAGGAGACGCTGAGCGCCGCGCCCGGCGTCCCGACCGTCATCGCCACGCACCACCCGCCGTACCCGATCGGGATGCGGTTCATCGACGACCTGCGGTTCGTCGACCCCGCCGGATTCGCGTCCGTGATCTCCCGGCACCCGCAGGTCGTCCGGGTGATCTCCGGGCACGCGCACCGGGCGACGGTCGGATCGCTGGCGGGACGGGTCTGCACCACCTGCCCGAGCACCTACCGGCAGCTGTTCCTCGACCTCACCCAGCGGGGCCGCGCGGCCGTCACCGGGGAGCCCGCCGGGTTCGCCCTCCACCTGGTCGGCGAGGACGGCACCGCCACCACCCACTTCGCCCCGACCGGGAACTACCGGCCCCTGATGGACGTGGAGTGAGCCCCGCCGGGCGGGCGCGTCAGCAGTCGCCCCGGCGCCCGCCGAAGAGCGTGCGCATCAGCAGGACGGCGCCCCACGGGCCCGCCACCCAGATCCACCACGGGTAGACCGCGCCCGCCGTCACCAGGATGATCAGCCACACCGTCACATTGATCGCGCTGACCGTCGCCCAGGCGCCCCACATCGCCCACATCCGCTGCGGTTCGAGGTCGCCGGACGGCCGCCGCGCCGGCGACGCGGTGCCCTTGCTCTGCGTCGCGGGGACCGGGAGCTGGTAAAGGTCCTCCTCCGGCAGGTCGGACGTGACCTCCTGGAGTTGCCCGAGCGTCTTCGCCCCGTAGACCGCGTCCAGCCGCTCCTGCAGCTCGTCCATCGTGATCCGGCCCTCCGCGCAGTGCTCGCGCAGACTCGCCGCCACCCGGTCGCGGTCGGCGTCCGACGCCCGGATCTCAGGGTTCGGCGCCATCGTTCCTCCGCTCCTCAGGACCTGCCTTCTCTATCCATTCTGCGGCGCGGATCCGAGCTTCGCGAACCGATCGCGGCCCTCGTCGAGCGCGGTCAGCACGCGAGGCCCGTCCGCCGTGACCGCGAACGTGTGCTCGAAGTGCGCCGAGGCGCGCCCGTCGGTCGTCACGACCGTCCAGCCGTCGTCGAGCTCGGCGGTCTCCTTCGTGCCGAGGTTCACCATCGGCTCCACCGCGAAGCACATGCCCGGCTCCAGGACGGGCCCGTGCCCGGGCGCCCCGTGGTTGGGGATCAGCGGGTCCATGTGCATCTCGGTCCCGATGCCGTGCCCCCCGTAGCCCTCGACGATGCCGTAGGGACCCTGAGAACGGATGTGGGCCTCGATCGCATGGGAGATGTCCGTGAGGCGGGCGCCGGCGCGCCCGGCCGCGAGGCCGCGCCACAGGGACGCCTCCGTGACCTCCAGCAGCCGCCGCTCCTCGTCGGTGATCTCCCCCACCGGGACCGTGATCGCCGCGTCGCCGTGCCAGCCCTCCACGATCGCGCCGCAGTCGATGGACAGCACGTCGCCCTCGCGAAGGATCTTGTCGGCCCGCGGGATGCCGTGCACGATCTCCTCGTTGACCGACGCGCAGATCGTGCCGGTGAAGCCGTGGTAGCCCTTGAACGAGGGGACGCCGCCGTTGTCGCGGATGTGCCGCTCGGCGAGCGCGTCCAGGTCCAGGGTGCTCATGCCGGGCTTGACGGCCTCGCGCAGCAGCTCCAGCGTCCGGCCGACGAGCAGCCCCGCCGCGCGCATCAGCTCGATCTGCTCCGCGGTCTTCATCTGGATCGTGAGCCTACGCCGTTTGAACATCTCTCCCCTTGCACCGGTTCTGGCGCCGAAACGGCCGCGCGGACGCGGGATCACCCGCGTCCGCGCCTACGGCTTCACGGCGGCCCGTCACTTCTCCCGCGGGCCCGTCACTTCTCCAGCGGGCGCAGGGCGGTGAGGGCGCGCTTGGTGACCTCTTCGACCGGTCCCGTCGCGTCGATGCCGACGAGGATGTTCTCGTCGGCGTAGAACTGCACCAGCGGCGACGTGTCGTGCCGGTACACCTCCAGGCGGTGCATGACGACCTCTTCCTTGTCGTCGTCCCGCTGGAACAGGCGACCGCCGCAGTCGTCGCAGATGTCGTCCTGCTTGTCGTCGAAGTCGACGTGCCAGATCCGGCCGCACTTGTCGCAGGTGCGCCGCCCCGACAGCCGCCGGACGACCTCGTCCTCGTCGACGACGAGCTCCAGCACGATGTCGAGGCGGGTGTCCCACTCGGCGAGGATCTTCTTCAGCGTCTCGGCCTGCGGGACGTTGCGCGGGAACCCGTCCAGCAGGAAGCCGTCGCGTGCGTCGTCCTCGCCGAGCCGGTCGCGGACCATCGCGATCGTCACCTCGTCGGGGACGAGGTCGCCGCGGTCCATGTACTGCTTGGCCTGCCGGCCGAGCGGCGTCCCGCCGCTGACGTTCGCGCGGAAGATGTCACCTGTCGATATCTTCGGGACCGACAGATGAGATGCGATGAACTGGGCCTGCGTCCCCTTGCCCGCTCCCGGGGGGCCCACCAGGACGATACGCACTACCGGAGGAAGCCCTCGTAGTTGCGCTGCTGGAGCTGACTCTCGATCTGCTTCACGGTATCCAGTCCGACGCCGACGACGATGAGGATGCTCGTGCCGCCGAACGGGAAGTCCGAGCTCGCCTTCATGAGTGCGAAGGCGACCATCGGGATGAGGGACACGAGCCCCAGGTAGAGCGCACCGGGTGTGGTGATCCGGGTCAGCACGAAGTCGAGGTACTCGGCGGTCGGCCGACCAGGCCGGATACCTGGGATGAATCCACCATACTTCTTCATGTTGTCGGCGACTTCAGTGGGGTTGAAGGTGATCGCCACATAGAAGTACGTGAAGAAGATGATGAAGACGAAGAAGATCCCCATATGCCAGGCGTTGTCCTGCTGGAGATAGGGCTGCACCTTCTGCAGCCACTTGGTGTTGGGCCACAACTGGGTGGCCAGGACCGGCAGGTAGAGCAGCGAGGACGCGAAGATGATCGGGATGATGCCGGCCTGGTTGACCTTCAGCGGGATGTAGGTCGACGTGCCGCCGTACATGCGGCGCCCCACCATCCGCTTGGCGTACTGGACGGGGATGCGCCGCTGCGCCTGCTCGACGAACACCACCCCGGCCATGATCGCCAGACCGACCAGGATCACGATCGCGAAGACGAACCCGTTCTTGGTCTTGTAGATGCTCCAGAACTGGGCGGGGAAGACCGCCACCACCTGGGTGAAGATCAGGATGGACATGCCGTTGCCGACGCCGCGGTCGGTGACCAGCTCGCCCAGCCACATGATGACGCTCGTGCCCGCCACCATGATGACCACCATGGTGATGATCGGGAAGATGCCCTTGTCGTACAGGATGTCGCCGCTGCCGGAGATGCCCTGGAACAACTGGCCGGTGCTCGCCATCGCGACGATGCCGGTCGCCTGCAGGATCGCCAGCCCGACCGTCAGGTACCGGGTGTACTGGGTGATCTTCGTCGTGCCGGCCTGGCCCTCCTTCTTGAGGGCCTCCAGCCGCGGGATCACCACCGTCAGCAGCTGCAAGATGATGCTGGCCGTGATGTACGGCATGATGCCGAGCGCGAAGACCGACAGCTTCAGCAACGCGCCGCCGCTGAACAGATCGACCAGGCCGTAGAGCTGGTTGCTGTCCTTGGCCGCGTCCGCGGTCTCCTTCAGCACCTTCACGTTCACGTTGGGCGTCGGCAGGATCGAGCCGATCCTGAACACCACGATCATGAACAACGTGAAGAGGATTTTCTTACGCAGGTCAGGCGTACGGAAAGCCCGAGCGAACGCGGTCAGCACCATTCCTCCTGCGCGACTGGCGGGTTCATGGCCGCCGAGGGGGCGGTTTCAGATCCATGAGTTCGGGCGGAGAATACCCGGTGTGACGGCAGAGTGCGCAATCTCACGCCGAGTACCTTCGCTCGTGTGACTCTAACAGCAGATGACACCGGGGCCGCCCCGCCTGACCCGGCGGCCTGACGGCCCCGGGCCTCACGCGGGCACGGCCCCGGCATCGAAGGTGTTCCTTCTTACAGCTCGTCGGCGGATCCGCCGGCGGCGGCGATCTTCTCCTTGGCGGCGCCGGAGAAGGCGTGCGCCTTCACCTGGACCGCGACGGAGATGTCGCCCGTGCCGAGGATCTTGACCGGACGGCCGCGGCGCACCGCGCCCTTGTTCGCCAGGTCCTCCGCCGTGACCTCGCCGCCCTCGGGGTAGAGCGCGGTGAGCTTGTCCAGGTTCACGACCTGGAACTCGACCCGGTTCGGGTTCTTGAAGCCCTTCAGCTTCGGAACCCGGCGGATCAGGGGCATCTGGCCGCCCTCGAAACCCACGGGGACGGTGTTGCGGGCCTTGGTGCCCTTGGTGCCGCGGCCTGCGGTCTTGCCCTTGGACGCCTCGCCACGGCCCTTGCGGGTCTTGGCCTTCTTGGCGCCGGGGGCCGGACGCAGGTCGTGCACCTTGAGCGGGGTGCCCTCGGTCTCCGCGGCGGAGTCCTTACCGAGATCAGCCGCCATGTCAGTCGACCTCCTCGACGGCGACCAGGTGCGCCACCGTCCGGATCATGCCGAGCACCTCGGGGCGGTCCTCGCGGACCACGCTCTGCCCGATCTTCTTCAGGCCCAGGGTGCGCAGCGTGTCACGCTGGTTCTGCTTCTCGCTGATCACGGACTTGGTCTGCGTGATCTTCAGGTTGCTCACGACGACGCGACCTCCGCCCTCGGCTCGCTGCCCGCGGCGCGCGCGCGCAGCATGGCCGCCGGGGCGACGTCCTCGATCGGCAGGCCGCGCTTGGCCGCGATCTCCTCGGGACGCTTCAGCGACTTCAGACCCGCGATCGTGGCGTGCACGATGTTGATCGCGTTGTCGCTGCCCAGCGACTTGCTCAGCACGTCGTGGATGCCGGCGCACTCCAGGACCGCGCGCACCGGGCCGCCGGCGATGACGCCGGTACCGGGGCTGGCCGGACGGAGCAGGACCTCGCCCGCCGCGTCGCGCGCCTGCACCAGGTGCGGGATGGTGCCCTGGATCCGCGGCACCTTGAAGAAGTGCTTCTTGGCCTCCTCGACGCCCTTGGCGATCGCCGCGGGCACCTCCTTGGCCTTGCCGTAGCCGACGCCGACGGTGCCGTTGCCGTCACCGACGATCACCAGGGCGGTGAAGCTGAAGCGACGTCCGCCCTTGACGACCTTGGCGACACGGTTGATCGCCACGACCTTCTCGATGTACGACTGGCCCTTGTCGGCGCCACCGCGGCGGTCGTCGCGGCGGTCGCGACGGTCGCCACCCTGACCGCCGCCACGCCTCTGCGCTGCCATCAGTGGTTCCTCTCGTTCACCTTGTAAAGGGCCATCAGAGCTCGAGGCCCCCCTCACGCGCACCGTCCGCGACAGCGGCGATGCGACCGTGGTACTTGTTGCCGCCGCGGTCGAACACGACCGCGTGGACGCCGGCCTGCTTGGCCCGCTCGGCGACGAGCTCGCCGACCTTGCGGGACTTGGCCGTCTTGTCGCCGGAGTCGGCGCGCAGGTCCGCCTCCATCGTCGACGCGCTGGCCAGCGTGTGGCCCTTGTCGTCGTCGATGACCTGGACGAACACGTGCCTGCTGGAGCGGGTCACGACCAGGCGCGGCCGTGCGGCGCTGCCCACGACCTTCTTGCGGACCCGCAGGTGCCGGCGCTTGCGAGCAAGCTGGCGACCGCTCGTGGCCTTGCCGGCCAGGGTCTTGGTGCCTGCCATGACTACTTACCAGCCTTTCCGACCTTGCGGCGGATCTGCTCGCCCTCGTAGCGCACGCCCTTGCCCTTGTACGGGTCGGGCTTGCGCAGCTTACGGATGCGGGCGGCGATCTCACCGACGAGCTGCTTGTCGATGCCCTCGACGACGAGCTGCGTCGGCCTCTCCACCGTGAAGGTGATGCCCTCCGGCGCCTCGAACGGGATCGGGTGGCTGTAGCCGAGCGAGAACTCCACGTTCTTGCCCTTGGCCACCACCCGGTAGCCGACGCCCTGGATGACCAGGGTCTTCTTGTAGCCGTCGGTGACCCCGACGACCATGTTGTTGATCAGCGTTCGGGTGAGCCCGTGCAGACCGCGCACCTTGTTGACGTCATTGGGCCGGGAGACGACGAGCTGGCCGTCCTCCTGCTTGACCTCGATGGGCTCGGCGACGGTGTGCGAGAGCGTGCCCTTCGGGCCCTTGACGGTGACCTCGCGGCCTTCGAGCTTCACCTCGACACCGCTGGGCAGGCTGATGGGGAGACGTCCGATACGAGACATTTGTAGTGCCCTCCCCTCACCAAACGTAGGCGAGGACTTCCCCGCCCACTCCACGCTTGCCGGCCTGACGGTCCGTCATCAGGCCCGAGGACGTCGAGATGATCGCGACGCCCAGCCCGCCCAGGACCTTCGGCAGGTTGTCCTTCTTCGCGTACACGCGCAGACCCGGCTTCGAGACGCGCTTGATGCCGGCGATCGAACGCTCGCGGGTCGGGCCGAACTTCAGCTCGATCAGGAGCTTCTTGCCGACCTCGGCGTCCTCCACGGTCCAGCCCGAGATGTAGCCCTCCTGCTGGAGGATCTCGGCGATGTGCGCCTTGATCTTCGAGTACGGCATCGCCACGGAGTCGTGGTACGCCGAATTCGCGTTACGCAGACGCGTCAGCATGTCTGCGATCGGGTCGGTCATCGTCATGGCCTACTGGCCCTCCCTCGCCACGGTTTCCTCGGATTGATGCGGCCCGTGGACCTTTGGCGCGGTCGTGGGCGCCCTCTCAGGCGCCCGGTTGGTCATTACAGGCCGGCTCCCGCCGCCCCCGGAGCCGCGCTCCGGGGGACGCGGTCACCAGCTGGACTTCGTGATGCCAGGCAGCTCGCCGCGGTGGGCCATCTCCCGGAAGCACACACGGCACAGGCCGAACTTCCGGTAGACGGAGCGCGGACGCCCGCAGCGCGAGCACCGAGTGTACGCGCGCACGCCGAACTTCGGCTTCCGCGCCGCCTTGGCGATCAGCGACTTCTTCGCCATGCTCAGCTCTCCTTGAAGGGGAAGCCCAGGAGCTTGAGCAGCGCCCGGCCCTCGTCGTCGGTCTTCGCGGACGTCACGACCGTGATGTCCATGCCCCGCGAGCGGTCGATCTTGTCCGGGTCGACCTCGTGGAACATGACCTGCTCGGTCAGCCCGAAGGTGTAGTTGCCGTTGCCGTCGAACTGCTTCGGCGACAGCCCGCGGAAGTCGCGGATACGGGGCAGCGCCGTGGCGAGCAGGCGGTCCAGGAACTCCCACATCCGGTCGCCGCGCAGCGTGGCGTGCGCGCCGATCGGCATGCCCTCGCGCAGCTTGAACTGCGCGATGGACTTGCGGGCCCGGTTCACCGCGGGCTTCTGCCCGGTGATCGCCGCCAGGTCGCGGATCGCGCCCTCGATCAGCTTGGCGTCCTTGGCCGCGTCACCGACCCCCATGTTGACCACGATCTTGGTCAGCGAGGGGATCTGCATGACGTTGGCGTAGCCGAACTGCTCGCGCATCTGGCCCGCGATCTCCTCGCGGTAGCGCACCTTGAGCCTCGGCGTCGGCACGGGACGCTCGGTAACGGTCTCGGTCATCGGTCTCAGATCTCCTTACCGCTACGGCGCGAGATCCGAACCTTCGTGCCGTCGTCGTTGGTGCGGTAACCGACCCGGGCCGGCTTGCCGTCCTCGACGATCGCGACGTTGCTGACGTGCAGCGGCGCCTCGACCGTGACGCGACCGCTCTCCTTGCCGGCACGCTGCTGGTCGGCCTTGATGTTCTTGGTGATGAGGTTGACGCCCTCGACGACGACCCGCTCCTCGCGCGGGATGACGCGCAGGACCTTGCCCGTCGCGCCCTTGTCCTTGCCGGCGATGACGATGACCTCGTCGCCCTTACGGATCTTCATCAGAGCACCTCCGGCGCGAGCGAGATGATGCGCATGAACTTCTTCTCGCGCAGTTCGCGGCCCACCGGGCCGAAGATACGGGTGCCGCGGGGGTCGCCGCCGTCCTTGATGAGGACGGCGGCGTTCTCGTCGAAGCGGATGTAGGAGCCGTCCGGGCGCCGGCGCTCCTTGCGGGTGCGCACGACGACCGCCTTGACGACGTCACCCTTCTTCACGCCGGCGCCGGGAAGGGCGTCCTTCACCGTCGCGACGATGATGTCGCCGACTCCCGCGTAGCGCCGACCCGAGCCGCCGAGAACCCGGATGCAAAGGATCTCCTTCGCACCCGTGTTGTCGGCGACCTTGAGTCGCGACTCCTGCTGGATCACGT
This sequence comes from Actinomadura citrea, assembly GCF_013409045.1. Taxonomy (NCBI): domain Bacteria; kingdom Bacillati; phylum Actinomycetota; class Actinomycetes; order Streptosporangiales; family Thermomonosporaceae; genus Actinomadura; species Actinomadura citrea. Next base: position 8,271,611 of record NZ_JACCBT010000001.1, read on the forward strand.
CTAACTCCTGTTCGTCACACCGGTTCTCGGCGCCCCCTTCGCGGGCGCCGAGCCTGGTGGAACCAGACTGTGGTCAATAGCGGGACTGCGTCCCGCGGGCCTGCGGCCCTACTTGGCCTTCTCGAGGATCTCCACCACGCGCCACCGCTTGGTGGCCGACAGCGGGCGGGTCTCCATGAGACGGACACGGTCGCCGACGCCGCACTCGTTGGCCTCGTCGTGCGCCTTGTAGTTCTTCGTGCGGCGGATCACCTTGTGGTACTTGGGGTGCTTCACGCGGTCCTCGACGGACACGACCACGGTCTTGTCCATCTTGTCGCTGACCACGAGACCCTCAAGGATCTTGCGGCTGCTCCGCTGCTCGGTCTGCTGCTCGGTCATTCGTTGCCCTCCGCGGCGTCCTCGACCGTCACGATGCCGAGCTCGCGCTCCCGCATCACGGTGTAGATGCGAGCGATCTCGCGCTTGACGGTGCGCAGCCGCCCGTGGCTTTCAAGCTGGCCGGTCGCGGCCTGGAAGCGGAGGTTGAACAGCTCCTCCTTGGCCTCCTTGAGCTTGGTGACCAGGACGTCCTCGGGCTCGGTCCGCAGGTCGTCGGCGGTAAGACCCTTGGCCATCAGGACTCACCCACCTCTCGCTTGACGATCTTGCACTTCATCGGCAGCTTGTGGATCGCGCGGGTGAGCGCCTCCCGAGCGACCTGCTCGTTCGGGTAGGAGATCTCGAACAGCACGCGGCCCGGCTTGACGTTGGCCACCCACCACTCCACGGAACCCTTGCCGGAGCCCATGCGGGTCTCGGCGGGCTTCTTGGTCAGCGGACGGTCCGGGAAGATGTTGATCCAGACCTTGCCGCCACGCTTGATGTGGCGGGTCATGGCGATACGAGCGGCCTCGATCTGCCGGTTGGTCACGTACGCGCTCTCGACGGCCTGGATGCCGTACTCGCCGAACGTCACCCTCGTGCCGCCCTTGGCCATGCCGCGGCGCTTCGGGTGGTGCTGCTTGCGGTGCTTGACCTTGCGAGGGATCAGCATCGGTTACTCAGCTCCCCTCACCCTGCGGAGCAGCCTCGGCGGTCGGCGCCGGCTGCTCGGAACCCTGCTGCTGCTTCTGCTCGCCGCCGCGACCGCCGCCGCCACCGGCGCCACCGGCGCCGCCACGGCCACCACGGCCACCACGGCCGCCGCCACGACGCTCACCGCGACGCTCACGGCCACCGCCGCCGCCCGCGGCGCGCTGCTGCGCGGCCTGCTGCTCGCGCTCGGCGCGCGTCTGCGCGGCCTCGCCCTTGTAGATCCACACCTTGACGCCGATGCGGCCGAACGTCGTCCGGGCCTCGTAGAACCCGTAGTCGATGTCGGCGCGCAGCGTGTGCAGCGGGACCTGGCCCTCGCGGTAGAACTCCGACCGCGACATCTCGGCGCCGCCGAGGCGGCCGCCGCACTGGACCTTGATGCCCTTGGCACCGGACTTCATCGCGGACTGGATCGCCTTGCGCATGGCACGGCGGAACGCGACGCGGCTGGACAGCTGCTCGGCCACGCCCTGCGCGACGAGCTGCGCGTCGATCTCGGGGTTCTTGACCTCGAGGATGTTCAGCCGGACCTGCTTGCCGGTCAGCTTCTCCAGGTCGCCGCGCAGGCGCTCTGCCTCCGCGCCGCGACGGCCGATGACGATGCCCGGCCGGGCGGTGTGAATGTTGACCTCGACGCGGTCACGGGTCCGCTCGATCTCCACCTTGGAGATGCCCGCCCGGTCCATGCCCTTCTGCAGCATGCGCCGGATCTGGACGTCTTCCTTGACGTAGTCCTTGTAGAGCTTGTCGGCGAACCACACGGACTTGTGATCGGTGGTGATGCCGAGCCGGAACCCGTGCGGGTTGATCTTCTGACCCACTACCGGGCCCTCCTCGTCTTCTTACCGCCGCCGGACGCGGCCACAGCGTCGTCTCGCGACTCCACGACCACGGTGATGTGGCTCGTGCGCTTGTTGATGCGGTAAGCCCGGCCCTGGGCGCGGGGGCGGAAACGCTTCAGCGTCGGCCCCTCGTCCACCCACGCGCGACTGACGACGAGCGTGCCCGAGTCGAGCTTGAAGTTGTGCTCGGCGTTGGCGATGGCACTCGCCAGCACCTTGCCCACCGGCTCACCGGCTGCCTGGGGGGCGAACCGCAGCACCGCCTGAGCCTCCGCGGCAGGCAGGCCGCGGATGAGGTCCACCACGCGGCGGGCCTTCCTGGGCGTGACGCGGATGAACCGCGCCTGGGCCCTGGCTTCCATCGCTGTTCCCTCTCTCCTACGTGCTAACTGCTCTGCCTGCTCAGCCTCGGCGGCTGCGGCGGTCTTCCTTGACGTGGCTGCGGAACGTACGCGTCGGCGCGAACTCGCCGAGCTTGTGTCCCACCATCGAGTCGGTGATGAACACCGGGACGTGCTTGCGGCCGTCGTGCACGGCGATCGTGTGACCGATCATGTCCGGCACGATCATGGAGCGCCGCGACCACGTCTTGATGACGTTCTTGGTGCCCTTCTCGTTCTGGACGTCCACCTTCTTGATGAGGTGGTCGTCCACGAACGGGCCCTTCTTCAGGCTACGTGGCATGACGAGCGACTCCTACCGCTTCTTCTTGCTGCGACGACGGACGATCAGCCGGTCGCTCGACTTGTTCGCCTGGCGAGTGCGGCCTTCCTTCTTACCGGCCGGGTTCACCGGGTGCCGGCCACCGGAGGTCTTGCCCTCACCACCACCGTGCGGGTGGTCGATCGGGTTCATGGCCACGCCGCGGACGGTCGGGCGCTTGCCCTTCCACCGCATGCGGCCGGCCTTGCCCCAGTTGATGTTCGACTGCTCGGCGTTGCCGACCTCGCCGACCGTCGCGCGGCAGCGCACGTCCACCATCCGCATCTCGCCGGAAGGCATGCGCAGCGTGGCGTACTTGCCCTCCTTGGCCAGCAGCTGGACGCCGGCGCCCGCGCTGCGGGCGATCTTGGCGCCGCCGCCGGGCCGCAGCTCGATGGCGTGCACGACCGTACCGGTCGGGATGTTGCGCAGCGGAAGGCAGTTGCCCGGCTTGATGTCCGCGCCCTGCCCGTTCTCCACCCGGTCGCCCTGGCGCAGGCCACGCGGCGCGAGGATGTAACGCTTCTCGCCGTCCGCGTAGTGCAGCAGCGCGATCCGCGCGGTGCGGTTCGGGTCGTACTCGATGTGCGCGACCTTGGCCGGAACGCCGTCCTTGTCGTGCCGGCGGAAGTCGATCAGGCGGTACGCGCGCTTGTGCCCGCCGCCCTGGTGCCGGGTCGTGATGCGGCCGTGGTTGTTGCGGCCGCCCTTCTTGGGGAGCGGACGCAGCAGCGACTTCTCGGGTTCGCGGCGCGTGACCTCGACGAAGTCGGCCACGCTGGACCCGCGACGACCCGGAGTCGTCGGCTTGTAATTACGGATGCCCATCTTTTTCGTTCATCCCTTGTCTGTCTTCGGGACGACCCGGCCTGTTTAGGCCGGGCCGCCGAAGATGTCGATCCGCTCGCCCTCGGCGAGGCTGACGATGGCGCGCTTGGTGTCCTTGCGCTTGCCGTAGCCGAACCGCGTGCGCTTGCGCTTGCCCTGCCGGTTGAGCGTGTTCACGCTCGTCACCTTGACACCGAACACCGACTCGACGGCCTGCTTGATCTGCGTCTTGTTGGCGTCCGTGCGGACGACGAAGGTGTACTTGTTCTCGTCCAGCAGCCCGTAGCTCTTCTCCGAGACGACCGGCGCGATGATGATGTCGCGGGGGTCAGCGATCTTGTTCATGTGCGACCCTCCTTACTTCTTCTTCGCGCGCGAGATGAACTCGTCGTACGCCGTCTTCGTGAAGACGACGTCGTCGTTCACCAGCACGTCGTAGGTGTTGAGCTGGTCGGAGACGATCACGTGCACGCTCGGCTCGTTGCGCAGGCTCTTCCAGGTCACGTCGTCCTCGCGGTCCAGAACCAGCAGGACGCGCTTGGCCTCGGTGATGTCGCGCAGCGCCTTCAGCGCCGTCCTCGTCTTCGGGGTGTCGCCCTCGATGAGGTTGTCGACCACGTGCACCCGGCCGAACCGGGCGCGGTCGGACAGGGCGCCGCGCAGTGCGGCGGCCTTCATCTTCTTGGGCGTCCGCTGCGAGTAGTCCCGCGGCTGCGGGCCGTGCACGACGCCGCCGCCGGCGAACTGGGGCGCGCGGGTCGAGCCCTGGCGGGCGCGGCCGGTGCCCTTCTGCCGGTACGGCTTCTTGCCACCGCCGGAGACGTCGCCCCGGGTCTTGGTGGCGTGCGTGCCCTGGCGCGCCGCGGCCAGCTGCGCCACCACGACCTGGTGGATCAGCGGCACGCTGGTCTTCGCGTCGAAGACCTCGGCGGGCAGTTCGATGTCGAGCTTGGAGGTCACTTGCCCGCTCCCTTCACTGCGTCGCGGACCAGCACCACGCCGCCGTTGGGACCGGGAACCGCGCCCTTGATGAGCAGCAGGTTCTTCTCCGCGTCGATGGCGTGGACGGTCAGGTTCTGCACGGTGGTACGGGCGTTGCCGTGCCGGCCCGCCATGCGGAGGCCCTTGAAGACGCGACCAGGGGTCGCGCAGCCGCCGATCGAACCCGGCGAGCGGTGCTTGCGCTGGGTGCCGTGCGAGGCGCCGAGGCCCTTGAAGCCATGGCGCTTCATGACACCGGCGGTGCCCTTGCCCTTGCTGGTGCCGGTAACGTCGATCTTCTGGCCGGCCTCGAAGACGCTGGCGGTGATCTCCTGGCCGAGTTCGAACTCGGTGGTGTCGTCGGCCCGCAGTTCGACGAGGTAGCGGCGCGGCGTGACGCCGGCCTTCTCGAAGTGACCCGTGCTCGGCTTGTTCACCTTGCGCGGGTCGATCTGCCCGAACCCGAGCTGGACGGCGGTGTAGCCGTCCTTCTCCTGGCTCTTGAGCTGGGTGACGACACACGGCCCGGCCTGGACGACGGTCACCGGAACGATCCGGCCCTCATCGTCGAAGACCTGGGTCATGCCGAGCTTCTCGCCCAGGACGCCCTTCCTCTGCGTACTCATCTCTCGGTGCGTCCCTTAGAGCTTGATCTCGATGTCAACGCCGGCCGGAAGGTCGAGTCGCATCAGCGAGTCGACCGTCTTGGGCGTCGGGTCGATGATGTCGATCAACCGCTTGTGCGTGCGCATCTCGAAGTGCTCGCGGCTGTCCTTGTACTTGTGCGGCGAACGGATGACGCAGTACACGTTCTTCTCGGTCGGCAGCGGCACCGGGCCCGCGACCTTGGCGCCCGTCCGCGTCACCGTCTCAACGATCTTCTTCGCGGAGGTGTCGATGACCTCGTGGTCGTAGGCCTTGAGCCGGATGCGGATCTTCTGTCCCGCCATGGTGGCCTCGGTGTCCTTTGCTGTAGTGCCGCTGGTTACTTCAGTGGTCGTGACGCGGCGGCCCGGTTGAGGTTGCCCGACGACCGGGCCGCCGCGTGACGAGGGGTGTTACTTGATGACCTTGGTGACGCGACCGGCGCCGACCGTCCGGCCACCCTCACGGATGGCGAACTTCAGGCCCTCCTCCATGGCGACGGGCTGGATCAGGTCGACGCGCATCTCGGTGTTGTCGCCCGGCATGACCATCTCGGTGCCCTCGGGGAGGTTCACCACGCCGGTGACGTCGGTGGTCCGGAAGTAGAACTGCGGACGGTAGTTGTTGAAGAACGGCGTGTGCCGGCCGCCCTCGTCCTTGGACAGGATGTAGACCTGCGCCTCGAACTCGGTGTGCGGGGTGTTCGTGCCCGGCTTGATCACGCACTGGCCGCGCTCGACGTCCTCGCGCTTGATGCCGCGCAGGAGCAGGCCGACGTTGTCGCCCGCCTGGCCCTGGTCGAGCAGCTTGCGGAACATCTCGACACCGGTGACGGTGGTCGAGGTGGACTCCGGCTTGATGCCGATGATGTCGACGGTCTCGTTGACGTTGACGACACCGCGCTCGATGCGGCCGGTCACGACGGTGCCGCGGCCGGTGATCGAGAAGACGTCCTCGATCGGCATCAGGAACGGCTTCTCGGTGTCACGCACCGGCTCCGGCACGTTCTCGTCGACGGCGTCCATCAGCTCGACGATCGACGCGGACCACTTCTCGTCGCCCTGCAGCGCCTGGAAGGCGGAGACGCGCACGACCGGGACGTCGTCGCCCGGGAACTCGTACTCCGACAGCAGCTCGCGGACCTCGAGCTCGACGAGCTCCAGGATCTCCTCGTCGTCCACCATGTCGCACTTGTTCAGGGCGACGACGATGTAGGGGACGCCGACCTGGCGGGCCAGGAGCACGTGCTCCTTGGTCTGCGGCATCGGGCCGTCGGTGGCGGCGACCACGAGGATGGCGCCGTCCATCTGCGCCGCACCGGTGATCATGTTCTTGATGTAGTCCGCGTGCCCCGGGCAGTCCACGTGCGCGTAGTGCCGGGCCTCGGTCTGGTACTCGACGTGCGCGATCGAGATCGTGATGCCGCGCTCGCGCTCCTCCGGCGCCTTGTCGATGTCCTCGAACGGCGTGAAGGGGTTGAGGTCCGGGTACTTGTCGTGGAGCACCTTGGTGATCGCCGCGGTAAGCGTGGTCTTACCGTGGTCGATGTGTCCAATGGTGCCGATGTTCACGTGCGGCTTCGTCCGCTCGAACTTGGCCTTCGCCACTGGTTGCTCCTTGTTGCTCCTCGGCCGCCTAGACGACCGCTTCGTTTACGTTCTGGTGATCTGTGGGCAGGCCCGGGTGCTTACTCGCCCCGCGCCTTGGCGATGATCTCCTGCGCGACGTTCGTGGGAACCTCGGCGTAGGAGTCGAACTGCATGGTGAAGACAGCCCGGCCCTGGGTCTTGCTGCGCAGATCACCCACGTAGCCGAACATCTCGGACAGAGGCACGAGCGCCTTGATGACGCGCATGCCGTGCCGCTCGTCCATGGACTGGACCTGACCGCGACGGCTGTTGAGGTCGCCGATCACGTCGCCCATGTTGTCCTCGGGCGTGGTGACCTCGACGGACATCATCGGCTCCAGCAGCGTGGGGGACGCCTTGCGGGCGGCCTCCTTGAACGCCATGGAACCGGCGACCTTGAACGCCATCTCCGACGAGTCGACCTCGTGGTAGGCGCCGTCCCTCAGCGTGACCTTGACGCCCACCATCGGGTAGCCGGCGAGGACACCGAACTCCGCGGCCTCCTGGCAGCCCGCGTCGACCGACGGGATGTACTCCCGCGGGATGCGGCCACCGGTGACCTTGTTCTCGAACTCGTAGCCGTCGGACCCGCCGCCGAGCGGCTCCAGGTCGATGATCACGCGGCCGAACTGGCCGGAGCCACCCGTCTGCTTCTTGTGGGTGTACTCGACCTTCTCGACCTTGCGGCTGATCGTCTCGCGGTAGGCGACCTGCGGCTTGCCGACGTTGGCGTCGACCTTGAACTCGCGCTTCATCCGGTCGACGAGGATCTCCAGGTGGAGCTCGCCCATGCCCGAGATGACGGTCTGGCCGGTGTCCTCGTCCGTGCGGACCTGGAAGGAGGGGTCCTCCTCGGCCAGCCGCTGGATCGCGGTGCCCAGCTTCTGCTGGTCGGCCTTGGTCTTCGGCTCGATCGCGACGTGGATGACCGGCGCCGGGAAGTTCATCGACTCCAGCACGATCGGGTTCTTGTCGTCGCACAGCGTCTCACCGGTGGTGGTCTGCTTGAGACCCATCACCGCGACGATGTCGCCGGCGCCCGCGCGCTCGATCTCGGTGCGCTTGTTGGCGTGCATCCGGTAGATCTTGCCGATGCGCTCCTTGCGCTCCTTGACGGAGTTCATCACGTTCGCGCCGGACTCCAGGACCCCGGAGTAGACGCGCACGAAGGTGAGCTTGCCCAGGTGCGGGTCGCTCGCGATCTTGAACGCGAGCGCGGAGAACGGCTCGTCCTCGCTCGGCTTGCGGATGAGGACCTTCTCCTCGTCGCGGACGGCGTGGCCCTCGATGGCCTCCACGTCCAGCGGCGAGGGGAGGTAGCGGACGATCGCGTCCAGCAGCGGCTGCACGCCCTTGTTCTTGAAGGCCGTGCCGCAGGTCACCGGGGTGAGCTTCGCGGCGATCGTCGCCCGACGGATGCCGTCGTGCAGCTGCTCCACGGTGGGCTCGTTGCCCTCCAGGAACAGCTCCATGATCTCGTCGTCGTTCTCCGCGAGGGTCTCGACGAGCTTGTCGTGCCACTCGCGGGCCGTCTCGGCGTGCGACTCGGGGATGTCGATGGTGTCGTACATCTCGCCGAGCTTGGCCTCCTCGTTCCACACGAGGGCCTTCATCCGGACGAGGTCGACGACGCCCTTGAAGTCGGACTCGGCGCCGATCGGGAGCTGCAGCACCAGCGGCGTGGCGTTGAGCCGGTTCTCGATCATGTCGACGCAGCGGTGGAACTCCGCGCCGACCCGGTCGAGCTTGTTGACGAAGCACATGCGCGGCACGCCGTACCGGTCGGCCTGGCGCCACACCGTCTCGGACTGGGGCTCCACGCCGGCGACCCCGTCGAACACCGCGACCGCACCGTCGAGCACCCGCAGGTTGCGCTCCACCTCGATGGTGAAGTCGACGTGGCCGGGGGTGTCGATGATGTTGATCGTGTGCTTGGCGTCGTCGACGGGCCACTCGCAGGTGGTGGCGGCGGAGGTGATGGTGATCCCCCGCTCCTGTTCCTGCTCCATCCAGTCCATGGTGGCGGCGCCGTCGTGCACCTCGCCGATCTTGTAGCTCATCCCCGTGTAGTACAGGATGCGCTCGGTCGTGGTGGTCTTGCCCGCGTCGATATGGGCCATGATCCCGATGTTGCGGACCTTGGCCAGGTCTACACCGGTTTTGGTAGCCACTGCCGTCCTCGCGTCGTCTCTCGTCGTTGCAGATCCGCCGGGATTACCAGCGGTAGTGAGCGAAGGCCTTGTTGGACTCCGCCATCTTGTGCGTGTCCTCGCGCTTCTTGACAGACGCGCCAAGACCGTTGCTCGCGTCGAGCAGCTCGTTCATCAGCCGCTCGGTCATGGTCTTCTCGCGGCGCTGCCGGGCGTAGAGCACCAGCCAGCGCAGGGCGAGGGTGGTGCTGCGCGCCGGCCGCACCTCGACGGGGACCTGGTAGGTCGCGCCACCGACGCGGCGGCTGCGCACCTCCAGGGTCGGCTTGACGTTGTCGAGCGCGCGCTTGAGCGTGACGACCGGGTCGTTGCCGGTCTTCTCGCGGGCGCCCTCCAGGGCGTCGTACACGATGCTCTGCGCGATGGAGCGCTTGCCGTCCAGGAGAACCTTGTTGATGAGCGCGGTGACCAGCGGCGAGTTGTACACCGGGTCAGCGATCAGCTGGCGCTTGCCAGCGGGGCCCTTGCGCGGCATCAGCTCTTCTCCTTCTTCGCGCCGTAGTGGCTGCGCCCTTGCTTGCGGTTCCGGACGCCCTGCGTGTCGAGGGAACCACGGATGATCTTGTACCGAACGCCGGGGAGGTCCTTCACACGGCCGCCGCGGACGAGCACGATCGAGTGCTCCTGCAGGTTGTGGCCGACGCCGGGGATGTAGGCCGTGACCTCGATCCCGCTGGTCAGCCGGACACGGGCGACCTTCCGGAGCGCGGAGTTCGGCTTCTTGGGCGTCGTTGTGTAGACGCGCGTGCAGACGCCCCGGCGCTGGGGGCTGCCCTTGAGCGCGGGCGTCTTGTTCTTGGTCACCTTGTCCTGGCGGCCCTTGCGGACCAGCTGCTGGATCGTGGGCACCGCGTCTCCGTCTTCCTCGTACCGAGCCGGTAAGTCCTATTGCTGCAATCACCACCTCAGGTGAGGCTGTGACCTGCCGGTTTCCCGACCTCTCCGACCCCCGCGGTCGGGCGTGTCGCCGCCCCACGGAAGTACAACCGCGCGAAACCGACACAGACCGCCCGGCCCTTAACTGGGCCGAATCAAGCCGGGGAGTAGATGCGGCACGCTGGGGCTGGCCAACCGGCCTCGCCGACGCGCACGCATAGCGACCCGCAGAGCGGGCACAAGTGAAGAGGTTACCGACCACTCAGCCAAAGTGCAAAGCGAGCAGTGTTCACGGCAGTTCCCGCCTCCTTCGGGCCTGGCGGCCCTCCATCGTCGGGTACTGCTCGATCGCTGCATCGCTCCGGCTCGCCTGGCGGCTCACTGCGCGATCAGGTTCGCACGCGATCGCGGGGGCCGGGTCGGCGACGGCCGGGGTCGCCTCTGCTGCATTGTGACCCACATTCCCGTGTTTGGGGAAGTCGTGGAGCAGCTTTTGCGTCCCCGGCCGTCTCGTGTTCCGGGAGTTTCGCGTCCTACAGGACGAAGGCGACGACCAGGACCACGATGATCACGACGACCGCGACGGCGCCGCCGACCAGCAGGAGCGTGTTCTTGTTGCCCTTGCCGCCCTCTTCGGCGCCGTAGGTGGTCGGCTGGCCGTACTGCCCCTGCTGACCGTACTGCTGGTGCTGGCCCGGCTGGCCCGGCTGCCCCTGCTGGCCGTACTGCTGCTGGCCGAACTGCTGACCCTGCTGCTGTTCCCCGCCGGGCTGGCCGAACTGCTGCTCGCCCTGCTGGCCGCCGAACTGCTGCTGGCCGTAGCCCTGCTGTTCACCCTGGCCGTACTGCTGCTGGCCGTAGCCCTGCTGGCCGAACTGCTGTTGCTGCTGCTCGCCCTGCTGGCCGCCGAACTGCTGCTGGCCGTAGCCCTGCTGCTCACCCTGGCCGTACTGCTGCCGGCCGTAGCCCTGCTGCGGCTGCTGACCCCACTGCTGCTGGCCGATGTCGAGCCGGGTGTGCTCACCCATGCCGGACGAATCGGCGGCGTGCCGTCCCTGGGGTTCGGCCGCGTGCCGTCCCTGGGAGGCGGCCGACGGGTCGAACGCCTCGGTCGGACGCGCGTCCTCCACGTTGCCCTCGCCGGGCGGACGGTACAGGTCGTCCACCGAGGGGCCCGTCTGCTGCGACCCCGCGCCGTAGCCGGAGTCGGGCGGCGGGACCATCATCGTCCGCTCGTGGTCGGACTGCCCCTGGCCGGCGGGCTGGGACGCCTCCGGCGCCCACGGCTCGGGCGTGGACGGCGGGGTCGGGGCCGGGGCCTGCCACGGCTCGGCCGGGGGCTCCTGCCGACGCTCGGGGCCGGTGGCGACCGGGATGTCGGTACCGGGCGACCAGTGCAGCGTCGCCTGGTCGTCCACCACGGGCCGCTGCGGCTGCTCGGGCGTGCCCGCGGGCGGACCCGGAACGATCAGCGTCCGGTCCGTCCCGGACTCCTGCGGCTGCTCGGGCCGCGCCTGCTCTCCGGGCGCGCCGTACTGGGGCTGGCCGTACTGCGGCTGCTGCTCCTGGGGCGCACCGTGCATCGGCTGCTGCGGGTACCCGGACTGCTGCGGCGGCTGCTGCCCGTACTGCTGTTCAGGCTGCTGCCCGTACTGCTGCTCAGGCTGCTGCCCATACGGGGACTGTTCCGGCCGCTGCCCGTACTGCGGCTGGCCGTACTGAGGCTGCTCATACTGAGGCTGCTCGTACTGCTGCGGCTGCTCGTACTGGGGCTGCCGCTGCTCCTGCGGGGGCGGGAATCCACCCGGCCCGGGAGGCGTGCCGTAGGGCATCTGCCCGGGGGCCGGCTGTCCGTACTGGGGCTGCTGGTCCTGCTGAGCGCCGTAGGGGGGCGGCGGCGGGGGCTGCTCACCGAACTGCTGCATCGGCTGTTCGACCATCGTGGGGGGCGGCGGGGGCGGCGCCTGGCGCTCCTCCTCGCGGGGCTGCGCCGGCTGTGCCGGGGGCTGGCCGCCCAACTGCGGAGCGCCGAACACCACGGTGCGGTCACCCAGCGGCCGGGCGGGAGGCTCCTGGCCCTCCGGCGGCCTGGGGTGCCCCTCGTCCTCCGGCGTCGGCCGCTGCGGTCCCTGCGTGCCGTCGTTCTCGGTCATCGTCGGGCTCCTTCAGCGCCGTCGTCCCGGGGCTCCCTCAGCTCCCGGAAGTCCGGAGACGCGCGGCGCATAACGCGGCCTCCGAACCTTGTCACCCATGTCCCCACCTGGCGGGCTTGCCATGCGTGGGCGTTCTCGCCACCAGCCTGCCCCGATCGCCGGTGGTATCGCAAATCACCACCCCTGATAGACGCGGGACGCCTCCGGAGCGTTCCGCCCCGGAGGCGTCCTCCGTCGAATTCGTCAGGAATGTCCGATGACCGTGTGCGGCCGGTACGGGGCCTGCATCCGCTCGATCTCCTTGTCGTCCAGCCGCAGGTCCGCCGCGGCGATCGCGTCGTCCATGTGAGTGAGCTTCGTCGCTCCCACGATCGGCGCGGTCACCCCCGGCTTGGCGAGCAGCCACGCGAGCGCCGCCTGCGCCGCCGGGACCCCCCGCTCCGCCGCGACCTCGCGTACGGCGTCCACGACGTCGAAGTCCGACTCTTCGTACAGGCTGTCCCCGAAGGCGTCGTTCTGGGACCGGACGGTCTTGCGCTCGCCGCCCCTCTCCCGGTTGCCGGCGAGCATCCCCCGCGCCAGCGGGCTCCACGGGATGAGGCCCACCCCCTGGTCGAGGCAGAGCGGAATCATCTCCCGCTCCTCTTCTCTGTAGAGAAGGTTGTAGTGGTTCTGCATCGCCACGAACTTCGTCCAGCCGTGCTTGTCGGCGACGTGCTGCGCCTTGGCGAACTGCCAGGCGAACATGCTGGAGGCCCCGATGTATCTCGCCTTGCCCGACTTCACCACGTCGTGCAGGGCCTCCATGGTCTCCTCGATGGGCGTCCCGTAGTCCCAGCGGTGGATCTGGTACAGGTCGACGTAGTCGGTGCCGAGACGCGTGAGGGATGCGTCGATGCCCGCCATGATGTGCTTGCGCGACAGGCCCTGGTCGTTCGGGCCGTCTCCCATGGGGAGGCACACCTTGGTCGCCAGTACGTAGTCGTCCCTCTGGCGGAAGAACTTCGGCAGGAGCCGTCCGGTGATCTGCTCGCTGACGCCCGCCGAGTACACGTCGGCGGTGTCGAAGAACGTGACACCGCCCTCCACGGCCCGCCGGACGATCGGCTCCGCCGCGTCCTCGGCCAAGGCCCAGGGCCGCACCTCCGGATCGCCGTAACTCATCATGCCGAGGCAGATCCGCGACACCTTCAGACCGGTCTTCCCGAGCCGTACCTGTTCCATGGCCTCTCTCCTCTCAACGTCCTGGACGGTGCTCAACGCTCTCCACGGTGCACCGCGACCGCGGCGATCACCAACCCGACTCCGGCGAGCTCCGCCGGCGCGGGCACCTGCCGCAGCACCACGAGCCCGGTCACGGTCGCGGTCGCCGGGAGCAGCGACACCATCAGCGCGTAGGTGGCGCGGCCGAGCCGCGCCATCGCGAGTTGGTCGCACACGTACGGGATGACGGACGAGGAGATCCCGACGCCGACTCCCGCGGCGAGCGCGACCGGATCGGCCAGGGCCGGCACGGCCTGCACACCGCCGATGGGAAGGACGAACACACTCGCGGCGGACATCGCCATGGCCAACCCGTCGATGCCCCCGGTGTCGGACTGCGCGGCCTTGTGGGCGACGACGATGTACAGCGCGAACAGTGCGGCGTTGGCGAACGCGAAGACGAACCCGAGCGGTTCCCCTTCTATGCGCACCTCTGTCAGGAGATACACGCCCCCGACGGCCGCGCCGAGCGCCATCAGATTGCGTCCTGTCCTTACCCCTATGGCGGCCAGGACGATGACGGGCAGGAACTCGATCGCCGCCACGGTCGCCAGGGGCAGCCGCGCGATCGCCATGTAGAAGGACGAGTTCATCGCCGCGAGGACCGTGCCCCACACCAGGACCGTCCGCCACCCCTTGCCCGTGAGCGTCCGCTCCCCTGTGAACGTCCGCCATGGTCTGCGCCAGACCGCGAAGACGGCGGCGGCGCTCCAGATCCGTATCCCGGCCACGCCCAAGGGCCCGATGCTGGGAAACAGCAGCACGGCGAACGAGGGCCCCAGGTAGTGGAAGACCGCGCTCCCGACAAAGTACGACCAGGGCGGAAACGGCATGGTCGTATCGTCGGTCTGTCCGTAAGTTGGGGGAATGGCGAACCGAAGGGGCCGACCGGGCCGCGCCTACGAACCCAAGCCGCTCGACCCGATCGACCTACGGATCCTCACCGAGCTTCAGCTGGACGGCCGGGCGTCCATCGCCGAGCTGGGGCGCCGTGTCGGGCTGTCCGCCCCGGCCGTCGCCGAGCGCGTCCAGCGCCTGGAGGACACCGGCGTCATCACCGGGTACCACGCCACCGTCGATCCGGTCACGCTCGGCTTCCCGATCGCCGTCCTGGTCCGCGTGAACCCGAGCCCGCGCGAGCTGAGCCGCATCCCCAAGATCGCCGACGAGGTCCCGCAGATCGTCGAGTGCCACCGCATCACGGGCGACGACTGCTTCTACTTCATCGCGCACCTGCGCGCCGTCGAGGAGCTCGAACCGATCCTCGACCGCTTCACCCCGTATGCGAAGACGACGACGTCAATCCTCCAGTCGTCCCCGGTCCCCCGCCGCCCACTGCCCATGTCCTGACACTCCCCATGTCCTGACACCCGCTCACGGCCATCTCCAGCTCCGCCGGGAGCGGGTCCCTTTCGCGGGCAGTGTCCTCAAGCGAAGGCGGAGCACTCCACGGTGGCACGGCGTTCGGTCATGCCCTGCTGGACCGCCGAAGTCACGCACGCGCGCTGCTTGTCGTTCAGCTTGGGCTGGCCGCACTCCTTGACACTGGAGTAGGTGCGGCAGTCCTGGCGCGAGTTCTGCTCTCCGGGGTCGGACGCCTGGGCGGCGGCCGCGCCGCCCACTCCCCCGATTCCGACCACAGCGGCGATCAGTGCCCCGGTCATGACCCTCTTCATCTGCTCTCTCCCCCGTCGCGTTCATCGAGCAACGACGGCCTTCATCCCCACCGCCAAAAACGCCAAAACCCGTCAAAAGGTCAAGAAAACGACGCCACCTGCCGACCATCCTCCGGGCATCTTCCCAGGTCAGCGGTTGAACTCGGCACGGACGCCCAGCAGCCGCACCGGACGCCGCCCGGTGAACCGGTCGAGCGCGACGAGGGCGGCCTCCTGGATCCGGGCCGGCTCACTCGACGGCGCGTCCAGCGTCCGGCCGTGGGTGCGGGTGATGAACGGGACGTACCTGACCTTGACGACGACGCGCGCGACGTCCCTGCCGTCCGCGGCCACGTCTCCGGCAACCCGCTGCGCCAGCCGGGCGACCTCGCGGCGCACGTCCTCCCACTCGTCCAGATCACGCTGGAAGGTGGTCTCCCGGCCGCACGAGCGCGGGACGTACGGCGCGTCGCTCACCGGGGAACGGTCCCGCCCTTGGGCGAGCCGCACCAGCCACGGCCCGGTCGTGGGGCCGACCTCCGTGGCCAGGGCATCGGGATCGGCCGACGCGAGGTCGCCCACCGTGACGATGCCGAGTCCCTTCAACCGCTTGGCCGTTTTGGCCCCGATGCCCCACAGCGCGTCGGTCGACCGGTCGCCGAGCACCTCGAACCAGGTCTCCCCGGTGAGCCGGAAGACCCCGGCAGGTTTGCCGAACCCGGTCGCCAGCTTCGCCTGGAGCTTGTTCTCCCCGATGCCCACGGTGCATTCGAGCCCTGTCGCCGCCCGCACCCGGTCACGGATCTCCCGGGCCACCGCCTCCGGATCATCACCGTCGACGGCCAGGAACGCCTCGTCCCACCCGAGCACCTCCACCACGACGCCGAGGCTGCGCAACGTCGCCATGACCTGCTCCGAGGCGGACTCGTAGAGCTCCCTGTCGACGGGCAGGAACACGGCGTCCGGGCATCGACGCACCGCCGTGCGCAGCGGCAGCCCCGAATGGACGCCGTACTCGCGCGCCTCGTAGGAGGCCGTGCTGACCACGCCGCGCTTGCTCGGATCGCCGTCCCCGCCGACGACGACCGGCCGCCCGCGAAGCTCCGGGTGCCGCAGCACCTCGACGGCGGCGATGAACTGGTCCAAGTCCACATGCAGGACCCACCGAGCCACACCCCCATTGTCCCTCTACCAGCGCGAACACCGCGACGGACCCCGCCCGGCGGCCCTCCTGCTGCTACCTTGCCGCCATGACATGGCAAGATCTCGGGCCCGAGCGGGCGGAGCTTTTGAGGGCCTTCGAGTCCGGGCTCTTCCAGCCGCCGGGGAACCGATGAGCGCCCAGCCCCGCTCTCGCGCCGAGCGCCGCCGCGACACCGAGCACCGGCTCGGCCACGATGTGGACCTCTGGGTGGCCAGCGCCTCACCGGAGGGCGCGCCCCATCTGGTGCCCCTGTCCTTCGACTGGGACGGCGAGGCGCTGCTGCTCGCCACCCCGGCGGACAGCCCGACCGGCAGGAACCTGGCCGCCACCCGAACCGCCCGGCTGGGACTGGGCCCCACCCGCGACGTGGTCATGATCGAGGGCGTGGTCGAGGTGCTCGACATGGCAGCGCTGCCGCAGGAGCGGGGCGACCGGTTCGCCCAGCGCACCGGCTTCGACCCGCGCACCCTGACCACGGCGTACCGCTGGTTCCGCGTCACTCCGCGCCGCGTCCAGGCATGGCGCGAGGAAAACGAACTGAACGGCCGCGAACTGATGCGCGACGGCCACTGGCTGACCTGACACCCCTGGCGAGTCCTCACCGGGCCTGGACGTCACGCTCCTATAGGTCGTCCACAGGGAAGAGCCATTCCAGTGCCGCGACGGATTTTTCAAGGTACTTGCCGTGCCCGGTCTGGAGCCCGTAGGCCATGTCCTCCAGAACGCCGCACCTGGCGTAAAAGCCCGCGCGTGCTGTGACGTCTCCGGCCTCGGCCCGGTATCCGCCCAGGGCCAGATCAAGAGCATCAGGTCCGAGGTCGCGGTAGAGCAGGCCGAAGTCACGGGCCGGGTCGGTGATCGCGGCATCGCTCCAGTCGATGACACCGGTGACGGTCCACGCGTCCGGGTCGATGAGGACGTGTTCGATCCCCAGGTCGTTGTGGGAGAACACCAGATCACGCGGGTCGGCCGGCGGCGAGGCGCCGAGGAACGCCTCCACGGCGGGACGGTGCGCGGGCGGCACGGCTTCGACGATCGTGGCGTAGATCTGCGCGGACTCCTCCACCCACACCGCCATCGGCTCGTCATCGGTCTCCACCAGGTCCGCCATCTCGCCGACCGGAACGGCATGCAACGCGCCGAGGAACTCCCCGAGTGCGACGGCGACCGAGCCGAACTCGGCCGATCGTCGCAGTGGGTCCGCGTCGATCAGCGGAAGACCGGGGAGTTTGAAGTAGGCCAGGCAGCCCTGCTCGGCGACCGTGAAGCTCGGCTCGGGCACAGGCACCGGTGACACATCCGCGACAGCGGCGAGCAGACGGGCTTCGTCGCGAACCTGCGCGGCCCGGTTCCCGGGGTCGGACTCCTTGCTGAAACGGACGATCAGCTCATCGTTGACCTGGAAGGCGATGTTGTCCTCGCCCTCCCCCAACAGCACCACGGAGTCGACCCTGTAGCCGGGGACATGCGCGGCCACCATGTTCCGGACGTCTACGACACGGTCACGTCCCTGCCTCACCACGCGTCGACGCCCGTCCTGCTCTCGCTCTTCACCACCCGCCGACGCTATCGCTTGAGGTCGGCCACCAGCAGCGCGAACACCGTTCGGTGCACCGACAGCGTCGGGCTTCCCGTCCCGGGAGCGCTGCACCGATCGCGATCACGCTGGCCCCCCTCAGACCGCGGAGGAGGCTCACAAAAGACCGACTTGCCCAACCAAGGTCAGCCTTCAAGCCGACACACCCAACTGCCGAGGCCTTCGGCAGACCTCAGACAACCCGCTTGAGGGTGGCGGGCGGGCCAGACGTGGGCGGGTCAGACGTGGGCGCGGTGCTGGAGCCTCCCCATGGGAGGGTGGCTCAAGCTTCGCGGACGAAAGTCGCGCAGTCCGGGCAGTCGTCGAGATACCGATGCCGACACTCAACGGTGTGTTGCAGGAAGGCAATGGCCTGCTGCCTGTGGACGACTTCACTTTCGAGCGCGCCGATCTTCGCCCTGATGACCGCCTGCGCCGCCGACCTCGTCGGCGCCATAGCGGCGGTGACCTCGGGCAATGAGAGCCCGACCCGCCGCAGTTTCAGCACGGTACGCGCTTGCTCCAGAGCACTGTCGTCGTAGATGCGGTAGCCGTTGCCATCGCGACGCACAGTGAGCGCCCCGGCGTCCTCCCAGTGCCGCAGCACGTGGGCTTCGATCCCGAGTTCCGCGGCCACTTCCCCGATTTTCATCACTACACGCGCCTTGCCCTCATGTCGACCTGAACCCCTAGCGTCTCGATCATGCCTGACACCGCCCGCTCCGCGGACCGCCGGCCCGGCTCATCGATCCTGGTCACCGGCGCGACCGGCAACCTCGGCCGAGAGGTCGTCCACCGTCTCCAAGCACACGGCGCGCACGTGCGAAGCCTCACGCGCCACCAGCCCGCTCCACGCGCCGGAGTCGAGCCGGTGGTCGGCGACGTCGCGGATCCCGCTGTCGTCCGTGAGGCGCTCGTGGGCACCGACGCCGTCTTTCTCATCTGGCCGCTGCTTGATTCCTCCTCCGCTCACGACCTGGTCGCGGAACTCAACGCGGCAGCACCCCGTGTCGTCTACCTGTCCACGACCGCCATAGACGACGAAGCCGCTCGCCAGAGTGATCCCATCGTGCAGGTCCACATGGACATGGAAGCCCTTCTCCACGGAGCCGGCCTGCGCCCGGTGGTCCTGCGTAGCGACACGTTGGCCTCCAACACCCGCGGCTGGGCACCCCAGTTGCGGGCGGGCGACATGGTCTCAGGGCTGGACATCGCGCGCACAGCCGTCGTGGACGAGCGCGATGTCGCCGATGCGGCCGTAGCCGTATTGCTCGCGCAACACGACCGGCTGGATCAAGGGCTGCACCTGTTGACAGGACCCGAGGTCCTCAGCCGCGCCGATCAGGTCGCCCACCTCGGTGCTGCTCTCCGGCGCCCTCTGCGCTTCCAGGCGCTCCCCGGCGACCTCGCGCGATCACGAATGCTCGCGGACGGTCGCCCCGAGCCACTGGTGGAAGCGCTGATCGCCGCCTCGGTGCGGCGACCGGAGTCGAACCGCATCACCGATCACGTTGAGGGCCTTACCGGCCGACCGGCCGGCACCTTCGCGAAGTGGGCCGTAGACCACGCGGCCGAGTTCAGCTGACGAAATCGCGGCACGCTAGATGGGCGGCCGCCAGCTCGCGGACCTTGGGTTCTCCACTGGCGAGTCCCCCGACAATCTGTTGATCGCAGCCGTCGCTTTCGGCAGATCGGCGTCGTCCTTTATGGAGGCGGCCGCCTCCAAGTCGCCGCCGGTCGGTCGCCGGCGTTCCCGCTCACACAGGTCCAGGACGTCTCAGCGGATGCTCGCCAGATGGGCGGCGATGCCGTCGAGGACGTAGTCGAGGCCGGTCTCGAACTGCCACTCCAGGGAGTCCTTGCGGGTGGCGGTGTCGAGGTAGCGCTGGAAGGTGGGGTAGCGGCCGGTTCGCATGTGCCACATCATCTGCGGGGCGAGGTCGGCGCGGATCTGGTCTCCCTCGGTCCAGTCGTTCTCGTGCATCAGGCTTTTGAGGGCGAGCTCGTAGTTCATGGCGCCGTGGACGTAGGCGTCCACGGCGCGGAAGACGGCCATCATGGTGTCGGCGTGCAGGCCCGGGTCCTGCAGGGAGGCCAGTGAGCGTTCGGCGATCGCCATCCGGTTGGGCGTGAGCGCGAGCAGGGCCCGGGGCGACAGCTGCGCCAGCCACAGGTGCTCCAGCATCAGCTTCCGGGTGCCCAGCGCCAGGGCTCGCATGGTCTCCCGCCATTCGGCGTCCTCGGGCAGGCGCAGGTCGGCGTAGATGTGGTTGACCATCAGTTCCAGCAGCTCGTCCTTGCCCGACACGTGCCGGTAGGCGGCCATCGGCGCGACGCCCAGCTCGGTGGCCAACCGCCGCATGGTGATGGCGTCGAGCCCTTCCGCGTCGGCGACCGCGACGGCCACGGCCGCGATGCGCTCGGCGGTGAGGGTCTGCCGCGGGGCGGCGGCGGGGCGCTCCAGGCGTTGCCAGAGGGGCTCGCGGGGCCTGTCCTTGTCAGCCGCCATCGGGTACGGCCTCCCTCCTGGTCACAACGCGATACAACGTATCAGCAGTAGACAACGTACACACTGATGTGTACGTTGTCCGCCACAAGATACGTTGTACACATTCAAGGGGTTCGCGATGAACGACGACCGGCTGAAGGTAGCGATCATCCTCGGCAGCACCCGCGACGGCCGCTTCGGCCCGGCGGTGTCCGGCTGGATCGGCGCCCATGTGCGGCGCCGGGAGGACATGACCGCCGATCTGGTCGACCTGGTGGAGACCCCGCTGCCCACCGTCTTCCCCGTACTCGGCGAGCCGCCCGCGTCCCAGGAGGACGCCGACCTGCTGGCGGCGGTGTCACCGCGGCTGGCAGCCGCCGACGCGTTCGTCATCGTCACGCCGGAGTACAACCACAGCTTTCCGGCACCGCTGAAGAACGCCATCGACTGGCACGGGACGGAGTGGCGCGCCAAGCCGGTCGGCTTCGTGTCCTACGGCGGCTTCTCCGCCGGCCTGCGCGCGGTCGAGCAGCTGCGGCTCGTGCTGGCCGAACTGCACGCCGTCACCATCCGGGACAGCGTCGGGTTCCAGGGCGCCTGGTCGCAGTTCGCGCCCGACGGCTCGGCCCTCGACCCGGCCGCCGACGCCGCCGCGACGGTGATGCTCGACCGGCTGGCCTGGTGGGCGCACGCCCTGCGCGAGGCCCGCGCCGCCCGCCCGTACGCGGCGTGAGCCGCGTGACCACCTTGACGGACGTGACCGCACCGGCGCGTCCGCGATCCTTCCGCCTCGGCGTGTTCGGGCTGCTGCTCGGCATGTTCCTGGCCATGCTGGACGGCCTGATCGTGGGCACCGCGCTCCCCACGATCATCGGCGACCTGGGCGGCCTGGACCATCTGTCCTGGGTGGTGACCGCCTACATGCTGGCCGGCGCCGCCACCACCCCCGTCTGGGGCAAGCTCGGCGACCTGTACGGCCGCAAGGCCACCTTCGTCACCGCCATCACGATCTTCCTGGCCGGCTCGATGCTGGCCGGGCTGGCGCGGGACATGCCCCAGTTGATCGCGTTCCGCGCGGTTCAGGGGCTGGGCGCCGGCGGCCTCATGGTCGGCGCGATCGCGATCATCGGGGTGCTCGTCCCGCCCCGTGACAGCGGCCGCCTGCAGTCGATGATCGGCGCCATCATGCCGGTCGCCTACGTCGGCGGTCCGCTGCTGGGCGGCCTGCTCACCGACCGGCTGAGCTGGCGCTGGACCTTCTACGCCAACGTGCCCGTCGGCGCCCTGGCCCTCCTGCTCATCGCCACCCGCATCCACCTGCCGCCCGTCGAGCGCGTCAAGGCGCCCATCGACTACGCGGGCGCGGCGCTGCTCACCGTCGCCGTCCTGGCCCTGACCCTGGTGGCCGGCTGGGGCGGCACCGCCCATCCCTGGACGTCCCCGCAGGTTCTGGTTGCGGCCGCGGTCGGCGTCCTGGCCCTGGCCGCGCTCGTCCCCGTCGAACGCCGCGCCGCCGAGCCGATCATCCCGCCCCGGCTGTTCGGTGACCGCGACTTCACCCTCGCGCAGATCCTCAGCTTCCTGGCCGGGGCGGTGATGCTCAGCGCGGTCAACTACCTGCCGCAGTACATGCAGTACGTGCGGCAGGCGTCCCCGGCGGCCAGCGGCATGCTGCTGCTGCCGTTGATGTTCGGCATGCTCGGCGCCCAGACCCTCACCGGCCACCTCATCAGCCGCAACGGCCGCTACCGCATGTACCCCATCCTGGGCGGCGCACTGATGACCGCCGGAACCCTGGTCCTGCTCCTGCTCGACACGGACACCGGCACGGCCACCGCCTCCGCCCTCACCGCCCTCGCCGGGATCGGGATCGGCCTGGTCATGCAGAGCACCCTGCTCCTCACGATCAACAGCGCCGATCCCCGCGACATGGGCGCCGCCACCGCGACGGTCACCCTCCTGCGCACCACCGGCGGCTCCCTGGGGATCGCTCTACTCGGCGCCCTCTACGCCGCCCGGATGCACGCCGGCCTGACCGATCGTCTCGGCCCCGCGCAGGCGGACCGGCTGAGCGCAGTGACGCCGGCGATGCTGGACGATCTGTCCGCGTCCGCCCGTGAGGCCGTCCGCAGCGCCGTCACCAGCGGCCTGCACGGCATCCTCCTCGGTGCCGCCGCCCTGTCGGCCCTCGCCTTCGGCGTCACCTGGCTGATCCGTGCAACCCCACTCCGCACCGACCCGAGCCCCACACGGCCAAAACGCCAGGCGCACACGTCCGACCCGGGGCCGTCATCGCCGACAGGTGCGGACGAGGCGTAGGAACAGCGAGCGTGGAGCCCTTCTGCCATCACCGCGACAGGCCCGGCTCGGTGGGGTGCCGAGGCGGTGGCGCGTCCGGTCAGGGGTGGAGGACGATCTTGCCGTGCGTGCGGCGTTGCTCCAGTTCGCGGAAGGCGTCCTGCACCTGGGCCAGCGGGTAGACGTTGGCGATGGTCACTTCCAACTCTCCGCGGGCGGCCAGGCGGGCCAGTTGGCCGAGGACGGCCGCGCACGCCGCCGTGCTCTCTCCGGCGGTCTGTGCGCCGACCTTGGCCGCGGTCCCCCAGTCGCGGATCGTGTTGATCCGCTGGGGCCGCACGCCCAGCTCCACCGCCAGGTCGACGTAGCCGGTGCCGAACGTGTCGATGAACGCGTCGACGGTCCCGCCGGAAGCCTGCCTGATCCGGTCGGCCACACCGTCCCCGTACTCGACCGGGATGACGCCGTGATCCTTCAGCCAGGCGTGGTTGGGCTCGCTGGCCAGTCCGATCACCGTGGCGCCGTGCCGCCGCGCGAGCTGCACGGCAAGAGACCCGACGCCGCCCGCCGCACCGGAGACCACGACCGTGTCGGACGGTCCGGGGTCGACCGCGAACACGGTGGCGTACGCGGTCACGCCGGCGACGTGCAACGACCCGGCCACGTCCCAGGACAGTCCCTCCGGACGCGGGGTCAGCCGGACGTCGTCGACCGCGACGAACTCCGCGTGGCTCGCCCTGTCGTGGGTGAAGCCGAGGACCTCGTCGCCCACCGCGAAGCCCCGTACCTCCGGGCCGAGCTCCGCCACGACCCCGGCCAGGTCGGTGCCCTGCCCGGAGGGGAACGTCGCCGGCCAGCGCGCGTGCAGCCCTCCCTGCCGGATATGCGCCTCGCCGGGCTGGATCCCCGCCGCGCGAACCTCCACCAGCACCTGCCCAGGGCCGGGCACCGGACGCTCCACCTCCTCCACCCGCAGGACATCGATCCCGCCGTACTCGTGGAACCGCACCGCCTTCATCGCGTGATCACCGCTCTTCCTCGTTCGGCAGGCCCCGAATGGCCACCCCTTTAGCCTGCCTTCGTCCGGGCGGCTGAGAAACGGACCGTTCTCCCTAGGATCGACGGTCCGAGGTTGTGGGACGCCGTACTGCGGCAGGCCGTCGATGCGGCGTTCCGCGTGACAGCCGGACCGTTTCGCCCCGCCCTCGCAGTCCGCTCGCATCAAGGGATTCCGCGTGCGCCCCGGGTGTCGGGCGTCTTGTCAGCCTCGCCGGGAGACTCTCGCGGACGAAGACGTGCTGATCGCGCCGGAGCGTTGGCGGAGCCGGCTGCATCCGCGGCGCGGTGGCACGCCCGGAACCCCGATCACGCTCGACGCGGGCGCGAGCAAGGCCGTCGCACAGGCGGTGGACGACGCGCGGGACGAGATCGCACAGACCCTGCGCGACCCCGGCACCGCACCGATGCTCGCCGCCGCAGCGCGCGCCCATCTCGGGGGCGATCCGGACCCGTGCGGCGCGGCCGTTCTGTCGCTGGTCACGGCGGGAGAGTCGGTCTGGGCGCGCGAGCACCGGCAGCACGTGGAAGCCTGGGCCTTCCGGCACGGCATCGCGTTCGCCGCGTGCGCGCTCGCCGACCGCTGGGGCCTGGAGGCGAGCCGGACCGGGGAGTTGCGGGACGGGCGGCGAAACAAGATCGTCCGCCCCCCGACCCGCACGTCAGCGGTGAGCTGATGGGGGGCGATGAAGCGGTTCCCGGTCCGGGCGGTGCGGGAACTGGCCGCGGAGGGTGGCACCGACCTGCTCGACGGGCACCTGCGCGGCAACCTCGACGTGATCAAGGCCGCGCTCCCGCTGCTTCCGGAGGACGCCCGCGCGGCGGTCGAACAGATCACCGAGGACCTCGATGCGACCACCGACGCCGACCCGGCGGACCTGCCGGCCGTCCTTGCGGACCCGCCCTGGGCCCGGAAGCGGGAACGGCTGGAACCGTTGGTCATCAAGGGGCTTTCCGCTCCGGAACCGTCCGTCGCGTGGGCCGAGGACGGGCGCGACACCCGGTGTGAGTGGGCGCTGCCCGTCCCCCACGGATGGAGCCGTCACGGCGAGGTGCGCGGACCGTGGAAGGGACGGATCGCCGACTTCGAAGCGGGCCGGCTGAGGAGCGCTGAACAGGTTGCCCTTCTCTGCCTCGCTCCCGTCGAGCAGGTCCGGCATCTCGTCGCGGGCTGGTACGTGCCCAAGGACGGCTACGGCACCCACCAGGAGCCGGAGAGGTGGGTGCCGAGGATCGCCGAACGGTTCGGCCCGGACGCGCTCACCGTCGTCCTGAAGGCCGCCCGGAGCCGGCCTTCGGACTGCGGGCACGTGGTCGTCCCGTACGCCGCCGAACCGGCCGCCGAGCTGGTCGCCGGCTGGCCGCTGCGCGGCGGTGCGGGCAGCTCGCACGCGGAGGCGTGGATGCGCGGGCACGGTCCTCAAGCCGCGCGGCTCCTGCTTCCCGCCGCATTCGGCAAGCCGGGCAAGCGCCGTGACGCGGCCGAGTACGCCCTGCACTTCCTCGCCCGCGAGCTGGGACGCGACCGCGTGGTCCAGATCGCGCGCGAGGTTCGGGGCGAGGTCGGCGACGCCCTGGCGGTGGTGCTGGACCGCGACGCCGACGACCTCGTCCCGCGGAAGATTCCGGAGATCGGGCGCGCGCTGCCGGCCACAGCCGTCCGGCACCTGCTGACCGTCCTGGCGATGTCACCGCCGGACGACCCCGACCCCGCAGGCCGGGTTCGGCGCCGCGCGGCTGCTCGCCGGCGGGAGGCCGGGCGGCGCCCCGTCCGCGTCCGGACACCTGCTGACCATCTGGGGCCTCACCGCGGTGGCCGTCGCACTGCTCGTGGCGGTCGGCCGGGCGGTCCTGCTGCTGCGCCGCCCCGTCCCCCCGCGTCCCCACAAGGCCGCGACCGCCGCCTGGACGGTGGCCGGAGCGGCTCCCCTGCTCGCCCTCCTGACGCTGGTCGGCCCGGGACGGCTGCGACGGCTGCGACGGCTGCTGACCTGGGTCCCCGACGCCTTCATCGCCGCCGCCGCGGCCGCGACCGTACTGTCGGCCCTCCGCCTCACCCTCGCCGTCCGCGCACACCGCCGAACCCCGTAACGGGCCGGGCGAGGCGGCCCGACCGAGCAGGCACCCTCGCGTGCCCGTCTCCCAGAATCGCGGCGAGCGGGGCGGTGGCTGTGCAGGTGGGGTCCCGGCGCTGAGGAGCCGACGACCGTTGCTCCGAGTGCGCGTCACCAAAGAGACGTGCCCCCCGCACAGCGTGCGGGGGGCGACAAGTGGTGCGAGCGCGGGAACCGTCAGCTGTTCCAGTTCCGCGGGCGCGAGTTCTCCAGGGCCTCCTGGGCGGGCACGCCCGCCTCCAGGTCGGCCTCCAGCAGCGCCTTGGTCGTCTGCTGGGCCTGCTCCAGGGACGGCCCGGACCCGGCGGATCCGCCGTTGTCGCCGTTGCCGCCGGTGTTGCCGTTGTTGTTGCCGTTGCCGTTTCCGGACATAGGTAAACTCCAGGGTCTGCTTTGTGCGACTGTGGTCGACCCTGCCGACTGATCAGCAGGGACAGTGGAGACTGTCCGCGGCCAGAGCAGAGATTCATGTATTTCGGTCCTCCGATATATGTGGTAGACCCCACTCGGCCGAGCGCGCTTCTACGGAACCTGAGCCGCCGCAGGAGCGTCGCGAAGCGTCCCTTCGAATGCCGGACGCGGCCGGTGGGACGATGACTCGGGCATCGGCACGGCAAGGATTCGCTCCCAGCACAGTCGAAGCGGGCCCGGCGTTCGCCGGGCCCGCTTCACGTGGGGACGGTGATCAGATCACCGCTGGGGCTGGGCCGCCTCGCGCAAGTCGGCCACGACCTCGTCCACCGAGGTGCCGGGGTTGACCGTGACGGTCAGGCCCTGGTGGTGCTCACCTTCGAAGACGTCGTCGAGGGTGCCGGTGAAGCTCAGCTCCACCGCCCCGCTGACGTCGCCGGCCAGGTGCAGCGCCTGCTCCGCGGCTGCCCTGGGGTCGCCGCTCAGGTCCAAAGTGTGGGCCATGACGTTCTCCCTCTGGTGTTTCGATTGGGTCCCGCAAAGCGGGACGGCTTACCAGAGATCGTCCAGAGATTGGAGAGCGACGCCATCGGCGCCTGGCTGGAGCACGCTCGCCACCGCCCTCAGAGGGCGACCCGTCCGGGCAGGCCCGCTCCGGTCGTGCCGGTGTGCGTGCGTCGAATCCGGTGTCCGGTATCGGAGACACGCCGTGCCCGGAAGCGGGCGAGGCCCCTTCCGGAATCCGGAAGGGGCCTCGCCTTGTGCTTCGCCGGCGCGTGTCAGCCGACTCAGCGGTTGTACTGACCGAAGTCGTACTCCTCCAGCGGGACGGCCTCGCCGGAGCCCTGGCCGAAGGCGTACTCGGCGCCGTCGTCGTAGGAGCCGACGGAGTACACCGCCGCCTTCGCCTCCTCGGTCGGCTCGACCCGGACGTTGCGGTACTGCGGCATGCCGGTACCGGCCGGGATGAGCTTGCCGATGATGACGTTCTCCTTGAGGCCGAGCAGCGGGTCGCTCTTGGCGTGCATCGCGGCCTCGGTGAGCACCCGGGTCGTCTCCTGGAAGGACGCCGCCGACAGCCACGACTCGGTGGCGAGCGAGGCCTTGGTGATGCCCATCAGGACGGGGCGGCCGGCGGCGGGGACTCCGCCCTCGGCCACGACGTTCCGGTTCGTCTCCTCGAAGATCGGACGCTCGACCAGGTCACCCGGGAGCAGGTCGGTGTCGCCCGACTCCAGGATGTTCACCCGCTTCAGCATCTGGCGCACGATGATCTCGATGTGCTTGTCGTGGATCGACACGCCCTGCGACCGGTACACCTCCTGCACCTCCTGGACGAGGTGGAGCTGCACGGCGCGGGGACCGAGGATGCGCAGCACCTCGTGCGGGTTGATCGCACCCGCGATGAGCTGCTGGCCGACGCCCACGGACTCGCCCTCCTTGACCAGGAGGCGGGACCGCATCGGCACCGGGTAGGCGATCTCGTCGGAGCCGTCGTCCGGGACGACGACGACCTTGCGGGCCTTCTCCGTCTCGTCGATCTTGACGCGGCCGGCGACCTCGCTGATCGGGGCCACACCCTTGGGGATGCGGGCCTCGAACAGCTCCTGGACACGCGGCAGACCGTGCGTGATGTCGCCGCCCGCCACACCACCGGTGTGGAAGGTGCGCATCGTCAGCTGCGTGCCGGGCTCACCGATGGACTGCGCGGCGATGATGCCGACGGCCTCGCCGACGTCCACCCGCTTGCCGGTGGCCAGCGAGCGGCCGTAGCAGGCGGCGCAGACACCGATCTTGGCCTCGCAGACGAGGGCGCTGCGGGTGCGGACCTTCTCCACACCCGCCTCGACCAGGCGGGACACGACCGCGTCGGACAGGTCGGTGTCGGCGGGGAAGATGACCGTCCCGTCGACGACGACGTCCTCGGCGATGGTGCGGCCGACCAGGCTCGTCTCCGAGGTGGCGAGCTTGACCAGGGTGCCGTCCTGCAGGCGGTCGGCGACCTCGAAGGGGATCGTGCGGTCGGTGCCGCAGTCCTCCTCGCGGACGATGACGTCCTGCGCGACGTCCACCAGGCGCCGGGTCAGGTAACCCGAGTCGGCGGTGCGCAGCGCGGTGTCGGCCAGGCCCTTGCGGGCGCCGTGCGTCGAGATGAAGTACTCGACGACCGACAGGCCCTCGCGGAAGGACGACTTGATCGGACGCGGGATGGTCTCGCCCTTGGGGTTGGAGACCAGGCCGCGCATACCGGCGATCTGGCGGAGCTGGAGCGGGTTGCCTCGGGCGCCCGACTGGATCATCATCCAGATCGGGTTGGCCTTCGGGAACGCCTTCTCCATGTCCACCGCGACGTCCGCGGTGGCCTTGTTCCAGATCTCGATGAGCTCCTGCTTGCGCTCGTCGTCGGTGATCAGGCCGCGGTTGAACTCCCGCTGCACCTTCTCGGCGCGCGCCTCGTAACCGCCCAGGATCTCCGCCTTGTTGGGCGGCGTGATGACGTCGTCGATCGCGATCGTGACGCCGGACCTGGTCGCCCAGTGGAACCCGGTGCTCTTCAGCGCGTCCAGCGCGTTGGCGACGGCCACCTTCGGGTAGGTCTCCGCCAGCTCGTTGACGATCGCCGAGAGCTGCTTCTTGCCGATCTCGTCGTCCACGAACGGGAAGTCGTCCGGCAGCGTCTCGTTGAACATCGCGCGGCCGAGCGTCGTCTCCAGCCGGTAGGGCCGGCCGGGCTCGTAGCCCTCGGGCGCCTTCCAGCCGCGCGGCGGCGGGACGTCCTTGAGCCGGATCTGGATCCGGGCCTGCAGGTCCAGCTCGTGCCGGTCGTAGGCCATGATCGCCTCGCCGATCGAGCCGAACGCGCGACCCTCGCCGACCGCGCCGTCCTTCTGCGTCGTCAGCCAGTACAGGCCGATGACCATGTCCTGGGTGGGCATGGTGACGGGCTTGCCGTCCGACGGCTTCAGGATGTTGTTGGTCGAGAGCATCAGGATCCGCGCCTCGGCCTGCGCCTCGGCGGACAGCGGCAGGTGCACCGCCATCTGGTCGCCGTCGAAGTCCGCGTTGAACGCGGTGCAGACCAGCGGGTGGATCTGGATGGCCTTGCCCTCGACCAGCTGCGGCTCGAACGCCTGGATGCCCAGCCGGTGCAGGGTCGGCGCCCGGTTCAGCAGCACCGGGTGCTCGGTGATGACCTCTTCCAGCACGTCCCACACGACCGGGCGGGCCCGCTCGACCATCCGCTTGGCGGACTTGATGTTCTGCGCGTGGTTGAGGTCGACCAGCCGCTTCATGACGAACGGCTTGAACAGCTCCAGCGCCATCTGCTTGGGCAGGCCGCACTGGTGCAGTTTCAGCTGCGGGCCGACGACGATGACCGAACGGCCGGAGTAGTCGACGCGCTTGCCCAGCAGGTTCTGCCGGAACCGGCCCTGCTTGCCCTTGAGCATGTCGGACAGCGACTTCAGCGGACGGTTGCCCGGCCCGGTGACCGGGCGGCCGCGGCGGCCGTTGTCGAACAGCGCGTCGACGGCCTCCTGCAGCATCCGCTTCTCGTTGTTGACGATGATCTCGGGAGCGCCCAGGTCGAGCAGGCGCTTGAGCCGGTTGTTGCGGTTGATCACCCGGCGGTACAGGTCGTTCAGGTCGGACGTGGCGAACCGGCCGCCGTCCAGCTGGACCATGGGACGCAGGTCCGGCGGGATGACCGGGATGCAGTCCAGCACCATGCCGAGCGGGCTGTTGCGGGTGTTGAGGAACGCCGAGACGACCTTCAGCCGCTTGAGGGCGCGGGCCTTCTTCTGGCCCTTGCCCGTGCGGATGATGTCGCGCAGCTTCTCGGCCTCGGCGTCGAGGTCGAAGTTCTGCAGCCGCGCCTGGATGGCCGCGGCGCCCATGCCGCCCTCGAAGTACTTGCCGAACCGGTCGCGCATCTCGCGGTAGAGCAGCTCGTCGCCCTCCAGGTCCTGGACCTTGAGGTTCTTGAAGCGGCTCCAGACCTCGTCGAGGCGGTCGAGTTCGCGCTGCGCGCGGTCGCGCAGCTGCTTCATCTCCCGCTCGGCGCCGTCGCGCACCTTGCGCTTCTGGTCGGCCTTCGCGCCGGCCTCCTCCAGCTCCGCCAGGTCGCCCTCCAGCTTCTGCTGGCGGGCCTCGACCTGCGCGTCACGGGCCTGCTCGATCTGCTGGCGCTCCACGGAGATGTGGGCCTCCAGCGTCGGCAGGTCGCGGTCGCGCCGCTCGACGTCCACGCTGGTGATCATGTAGGCCGCGAAGTAGATGATCTTTTCGAGATCCTTCGGGGCCAGGTCCAGCAGGTAGCCGAGCCGGGACGGGACGCCCTTGAAGTACCAGATGTGCGTGACCGGCGCGGCCAGCTCGATGTGGCCCATCCGCTCACGGCGCACCTTGGCGCGGGTCACCTCGACGCCGCAGCGCTCACAGATGATGCCCTTGAACCGGACGCGCTTGTACTTCCCGCAGTAGCACTCCCAGTCGCGGGTAGGACCGAAGATCTTCTCGCAGAAGAGCCCGTCCTTCTCCGGCTTGAGGGTCCGGTAGTTGATCGTCTCCGGCTTCTTCACCTCACCGTGCGACCACTGGCGGATGTCGTCGGCGGTCGCCAGACCGATGCGAAGCTCGTCGAAGAAGTTGACGTCAAGCAACTGTTTTCCCCTTGAGTTCTCAGACCTCGTCGACGCTCATCGCGCCCTCGTTCGGGCGGCGGGAGAGGTCGATGCCGAGCTCCTCCGCGGCGCGGAAGACGTCCTCGTCGGTGTCACGCATCTCGATGGACATGCCGTCGCTGGAGAGCACCTCGACGTTGAGGCACAGCGACTGCATCTCCTTGATGAGCACCTTGAAGGACTCGGGAATGCCGGGCTCGGGGATGTTCTCGCCC
The DNA here is from genome assembly GCF_013409045.1 of Actinomadura citrea. Taxonomy (NCBI): domain Bacteria; kingdom Bacillati; phylum Actinomycetota; class Actinomycetes; order Streptosporangiales; family Thermomonosporaceae; genus Actinomadura; species Actinomadura citrea. The sequence goes on from NZ_JACCBT010000001.1 coordinate 8,302,515, forward strand.
TTGACGATGGCCTCGTAGACCTTCACGCGGCCGAGGACGTCGTCGGACTTGATGGTCAGCAGCTCCTGGAGGGCGTAGGCGGCGCCGTAGGCCTCCAGTGCCCAGACCTCCATCTCACCGAAGCGCTGGCCGCCGAACTGGGCCTTACCGCCGAGCGGCTGCTGGGTGATCATGGAGTACGGGCCGGTCGAACGGGCGTGGATCTTGTCGTCGACCAGGTGGAGCAGCTTGAGGATGTAGATGTAGCCGACCGAGATCGGGTCCTTGTAGGGCTCGCCGGTGCGGCCGTCGAACATCCGCGCCTTGCCGCCCGGGCCGACCATCCGCTGGCCGTCGCGGTTCGGGAGCGTGCTCTCGATCAGACCGGTGACGTCGTCCTCGCGGGCGCCGTCGAACACCGGCGTCGCGGTGTTCGTCCAGGCCGGTGCCTCGTCGGCGCCGATGGCCTTGAGGGCCTGCTTCCACTCGGCGTCGTCGCCCTCGACCTTCCAGCCGCGGGAGGCGACCCAGCCGAGGTGGGTCTCCAGGACCTGTCCGACGTTCATGCGGCCGGGCACGCCCAGGGGGTTCAGGACGATGTCGACGGGGGTGCCGTCCTCCAGGAACGGCATGTCCTCCACCGGCAGCACCTTGGAGATGACGCCCTTGTTGCCGTGCCGGCCCGCGAGCTTGTCCCCATCGGTGATCTTGCGCTTCTGCGCCACATACACCCGGACCAGCTCGTTGACCCCCGGCGGCAGCTCGTCACCGTCGTCACGGGAGAACACCCGCACCCCGATGACCTTGCCCTGCTCACCGTGCGGCACCTTCAGCGAGGTGTCGCGCACCTCACGCGCCTTCTCACCGAAGATCGCCCGCAGCAGCCGCTCCTCGGGCGTCAGCTCGGTCTCCCCCTTCGGAGTGACCTTGCCGACCAGGATGTCACCGGGCACCACATCGGCACCGATCCGGATGATCCCCCGCTCGTCCAGGTCGGCCAGGACCTCCTCGGACACGTTCGGGATATCACGGGTGATCTCCTCAGGACCCAGCTTGGTGTCCCGGGCGTCGACCTCGTGCTCCTCGATGTGGATCGAGGACAGCACATCGTCCTGCACCAGCCGCTGCGACAGGATGATCGCGTCTTCGTAGTTGTGGCCCTCCCACGGCATGAACGCCACCAGCAGGTTCTTGCCCAGCGCCATCTCACCGTCATCGGTGCACGGCCCATCGGCGATCACCTGACCGACCTCGACCCGCCGGCCCTCGTCCACGATCGGCTTCTGGTTGAAGCACGTGCCCTGGTTGGACCGCTTGAACTTCGACACCCGATACGTCGTCCGGGTCCCGTCATCGTTCATCACCGTGACGTAGTCGGCCGAGACCTCCTCGACCACACCCGCCTTCTCCGCAGTGATCACATCACCCGCATCGGTCGCGGCACGGTACTCCATACCCGTCCCGACCAGCGGCGCCTCACTACGCAACAGCGGCACCGACTGACGCTGCATGTTCGAACCCATCAACGCCCGGTTGGCGTCGTCATGCTCCAGGAACGGAATCATCGCCGTCGCGACCGAGGTCATCTGGCGCGCCGAGACGTCCATGTACTGGACCTCGCGGGCGGGGACGAGTTCGACCTCGCCGCCCTTGCGGCGGACCAGGATGCGGTCGTCGACGAAGGTGCCGTCGTCATTGAGCAGGGAGTTGGCCTGCGCGATGACGTAGCGGTCCTCCTCGTCGGCCGTCAGGTAGTTGATCTCCTCGGTGACGACGCCCTCGGTGACGCGCCGGTACGGGGTCTCGACGAACCCGAACGGGTTGACGCGGCCGAACGCGGCGAGCGAGCCGATGAGGCCGATGTTGGGGCCTTCGGGCGTCTCGATCGGACACATCCGCCCGTAGTGCGACGGGTGGACGTCACGGACCTCCATGCCCGCGCGCTCACGCGACAGACCGCCGGGGCCCAGGGCGGAGAGCCGCCGCTTGTGGGTGAGCCCGGCCAGAGGGTTGGTCTGGTCCATGAACTGCGACAACTGGCTGGTGCCGAAGAACTCCTTGATGGAGGCCACCACCGGCCGGATGTTGATCAACGTCTGCGGCGTGATCGCCTCGACGTCCTGCGTCGTCATCCGCTCCCGCACCACACGCTCCATGCGGGCCAGCCCCAGACGCACCTGGTTCTGGATCAGCTCCCCCACCGTGCGCAGCCGCCGGTTACCGAAATGGTCGATGTCATCGACCTCGATCGGCACCGCCACACTGCCCAGGGTCGCCTCCTCCTCACCCGCATGCAGACGCACCAGATACTCGATCGTGGCGACCACGTCATCCTCGGTCAACGTCCCCTGGTTCATGTCCAGGTCCAGACCGAGCTTCTTGTTGATCTTGTAACGGCCGACCTTCGCCACGTCGTACCGCTTGGGATTGAAGTACAGATTCTCCAGCAGCGTCTGCGCCGACTCCCGCGTCGGCGGCTCACCCGGCCGCAGCTTGCGGTAGATGTCCAGCAGCGCGTCATCCTGCCCGGAGGTGTGATCCTTCTCCAGCGTCACATTGATCGACTCATACGAGCCGAACCGCTCCCGGATCCGCGCCTCGTCCCACCCCAGCGCCTTCAGCAACACCGTCACCGGCTGCTTGCGCTTGCGGTCGATGCGCACACCCACGTTGTCGCGCTTGTCGATCTCGAACTCAAGCCAGGCACCCCGACTCGGGATCACCCGGCACCCGTAGATGTCCTTGTCCGACGCCTTGTCCAGCGCCCGATCGAAGTACACCCCAGGCGAACGCACCAGCTGCGAGACCACGACACGCTCGGTGCCGTTGATGATGAACGTCCCCTTGGGGGTCATGAGCGGGAAGTCGCCCATGAACACCGTCTGGCTCTTGATCTCACCGGTGGTGTTGTTGATGAACTCCGCCGTGACGAACATCGGGGCGGAGTAGGTCATGTCCTTGTCCTTGCACTCCTCCACGGAGTACTTCGGAGGCTCGAACCGGTGATCCCGGAACGACAGGGACATCGTCCCGGAGAAGTCCTCGATCGGACTGATCTCTTCGAAGATCTCCTCCAGCCCCGACTGCGTCGGGACGCTCTTACTTCCGGCCTTCTGGGCCGCCTCGACCCGGGCCTTCCACCTCTCGTTGCCCAGCAGCCAGTCGAACGAGTTGGTCTGCAGAGCAAGGAGGTCCGGGACTTCGAGCGGCTCCTTGATGCGCGCGAAGGAGACGCGGTTCGGACCGGTTGCGGTATTCGAGGCGTTGCGCGAGGCTGCCAAGAGTGGTCCTTCCGAGGGCTCGCGGCGTAAAACAGATGACACGCACGCCAGACGATCCACGTTCGAGACCTGCTCAAAGAGGTCCAAAGCGGACCTTCACAGGGGTGCTCTCACACGTGGATAGTCAGAGGGCAGCGCAAAGGGGCAGTGTAGCCGAACCGGTACACCGCTCGCAACTCTAGCGCCGCAGTATGCATCACGTTGCCATGGAGCATCGCCCCTCAGCGCCTCTCAGTCAAGAGCGGACTTGGACTTTTCAGGCCCTGACCTGCAGTGAGGAAGGCCATAGTTTAGGGATCGGGGTTGACAGCCCGCGAATCGCCGCAGGCGGCGGGTCGCGCGCCCGCGGGCCGCGCTGCCCGCGACCTCGGCTAGGTGCCGCCCACGGGGGTTAACGGTTGCTCGTCCAGGGGCCGTGCCGGGCGTCTGGAACACCCCGGGAGAGACGGGCGTCCAGGGCCCGCAGGGGCAGGTCCCGGGCCCGGAGCGACACGTCCAGGCCCGGGAGGGACAAGTCCTGACCCCGGCGGGGCAGGGCTCGACCCCGAAACGACAGATCCAGACCTCGGAGGGGCAGGTCCGGGGAGGGACAGGTGTCTAGGAGAGGACGGTGAGCTCGGAGGCGAGCCACTTGCCGTCCTCCTTGACCATCGTCAGCTTGATGCGCAGCGGCTCGGGCAGGCGCTGCTGCTTGTCGCCCTTGGTCGCCGACGACCGGTTGGCGTAGACGAGCGCCACGACCTTCTCGGGGGTCGCGCTCACGACGCCGACCTTCATCACGGTCGTGTTGGAGACGGCCTGCTGCTGGACGGCGACGGTCTTGAGCTGCTGGGCGAGCTTGTCGTACTGGGTGTGCAGCTTGCCCGTCGTGGTCGCGGACGCGGCCTTCAGGTCGGTGTCCAGCGTCTGGTAGTCGTACGAGGACAGCTTCTGGGCCGCGCGGGACGCCGCGAAGGACGCCTCCTTGGACGCCTGCTCGGTCGCGTTCTGCTCGCGGACCTTCAACGCCAGCGCCGTGGTGCCGGCCGCGAGCGCGATCGCCAGGACGACCAGGACGGCGATGACGGTCGACCTGCCGCCCAGCCGGGACCGGCCTGCCGGCTCGTCGTCGTCCTCGTCCTCGTCGGCCTCGGAGTCCTCGCCACCCTCGGTGTCCTCGTCGGTCGCCTTGGGGGGCTTCTTGAGGTTCAGACGCCTGGTCCTGGCGGCCTTGGCAGGCTTCGCGTCCTCGGCGTCTTCCTCGACCTCGGCGTCTTCTTCAGCCTCGGCGTCTTCCTCCGCCTCGGCGGCCTTGGTGCTCGCGGCACTCTTGCCCGCCTTGGTCGTCTTTCCGGCCTTGGTCGTCTTGGCGGTCGCGGCGGCCTTGGTGGTCGCGGCGGCCTTGGTGGTCTTGGTCGTCCTGACGGCCTTCGCGTCGACGTCGGACGTGGTCTCGTCCTCTTCGACGTTCACGTCGTCGTCGACGACGGCCTCGGCGTCCGCATCGGCTGCTGAGTCCACCTCTGCGGCGTCGACGTCATCGGGTGTGACTTCGGGCGCCTTCCGACCACGACGGGGCTTCTTGGGGGATTTGAGGGCCTTCGGAGTCTCCTCCGGCTCCTCGTCCGCCTCGGCGGCGGCCGCCTCGTCCGCAGCGATCTGGGCGAGCCGCGCGGCCTCCCGGGCCTTCGCGGCGGCCTCCTCCGCCAGGCGCGCCGCCTCGGCGGCCTCCTCGGCCCTGGCCGCTCGATCCGCCTTGATCGTCACGGGACAACCTCCAGTCCGGACACGAGCCAGCGCCCGTCGAGCCGCGTGAGGTCCATCTGGTACCGGTAGCCCTGCGGCGTGCCGTTCTGCACCTTGTCGTTGGTGACGGTCCCGGTGAGGGAGACCATCACCTCGGCGGAGTCGCCGTCGATGGAGACCAGCGCGGCGTCGACTTCACTGACCGTCGACTTGGCCTTGGCCTTGGTGATCTGCTGCATGAAGGCGTTCGACTGGCTGCCCAGCTTGTTCCGGAGGTCGCCGGTGGTGCCGCCCACGATGCGGTCCAGGTCGCGCTGGGCGGTGGCGGCGTCGAGCGACATCAGGTTGACGCCCATCTGGCGCGCCGACTGGATCGCCTTCGCCTTCTGGTCGGCCTCGTCCTTGTTCCTGAGGGAGACCACGCCGAGCCAGCCGGACGCGATGGCGAGCCCCACCACGACGACGCCCAGCGCGATCGCGGTGATCAGGGGTAGACGGCGCCTCATCGTGCCCGCCTCACTGGCTCAGCGGTCCGAGCAGGAGCCACTTCCACGAGGATTCCTCTCCCAACTGGCGTGTACCGGCGCTGCGCGGCATGACGTATCGCTTGCCATCGGGGCCGTAGACCGCACCCGTCGTTGGATCGTATCCAGCGAATTCGACTGAACCGGCCGGATACGACAGGTACAGGTTTCCGTTCGCGAGCTGGCCCGTCGGGGCGGCCGCGGCCTTCGCCTTGGTCTTGCCGGAGCCCTTGGCGTCCGTCTTGCCGCCGTCGCCGTCACCGCCGTCCCCGTCGCCGTTGTCGCGGGTGCCGTACGCGCCGCCCTCGGGGAACCCCGCGCCGGTGGTGGCGCCCGGGGGGACCTGCGGGAAGGGCGCGATGGCGTCGCGCGGGAAGTTGCGGGAACCGCGGACGGACGTGGGCGCGTCGTGGGGCGCCTTGCAGCCGACGTCCAGGCGCGGCTTCTTCTTCGAGGTGTCCTGCGGCCAGCGGTGCTTGACCTTCTCGTAGCCCTCGGTGCAGGCGGGCGGCGCGTCGATGTTGAGGTCGAGGCCCAGGTGCTGGGTCCCGTCGCCGGGCGTGACGGTGAACGCGCCCGCGACCGTCACCGGGTAGAGGATGAACAGCGACCGCAGGCCGGCCTTGCGGGACGCGATGACCTGGCCGGTGGTGGTGAGGTTGGCCAGCAGGACGGGCAGCGTCGGCGCGAGCTGGTTGATGGCCTGGTGGGTCTCGTTCACCGCGCCCGGCGCGTTCTCGATGGTCTTGCGCAGCGCCGGGTCGTCGTTGCGGAGCGAGCTGGTCAGCGCGTTCAGGTTGCGGGCGAATCCCTGGATGTTGGCGGCCTGGCCGCGCTGGGTGTCCAGGACGGTCACGCTGTTGTTCAGCAGCCGCTCGGTGTCGGGATAGGCCTCGTTGGCGGTCTTCAGCAGCCGGTCGGTATCGTCCAGGATCGACTGCAGGTCCGAGGCGGAGCCGGAGAACGCCTTGTCCAGCTCGTCCACGATGACGCCGAGGTCCTTGGTGCTCACCGAGCCGACGAGGGAGTCGACGTTGCGCAGCAGCTCGGCGGTGGACACCGGCAGCGTGGTGCGGCTCCGCGGGATGGTGTACGGGTCGCCCTGGTCCAGGAAGGGCCCGGACTTCGTGGTGGGCTCCAGGTCGACGTACTGCTCGCCGACCGCCGACCGGTTCGCCACGACGGCCTTGGTGCCCTCGCGCGGGATCCGCTTGCCGCGCTCCAGCAGCAGCTTGACGCGGATGCCGTCCTTGGTCAGCTCGATGGGGCCGACGCGCCCGACCGGGACGCCCCGGTAGGTGACCTCGGCGTTGGTGAACACGCCGCCGGAGTCGGTCAGGTCGACATAGGCGATGTACTGCTTGCCGAGCAGGTCGCGGCCGATGCCGATGTAGTTGACCGAGACGATCGCCACGCCGACGACGGTGATGACCGCGAAGGCGATGAGCTGGACGATGACGCCGCGCTTGAGGATCACGAGAGGCCCCCCGTCATCAGGGTCCGCAGACCGCCGTCACCGGGGTCGGGGGCGAGCGCGCCCGGCCGTCCCTGGTCGTTCGTGCCGGCCGGCTTCCCCGGGGTCTGTGTGGTGCCGCCGGGAAGGCCGGGCAGCCCGCCCTGCCCCGTGCCGCCCTGGCCGCCGCCCGGTGTCTGCGGCAGGACGCCCAGCGGGGAGTCCGGCAGCGTCACGTTCGGGACCTGGAGCATGCCGCGCATCTGCTTGCCGCTGCCGAGCAGCCCTTCCAGGTCGGTGCCGCCGAGCAGGTTCTGCGCGATGGACTCGAAGTCCAGGTCGACGGTCAGCCTCACGTTGCCGTAGTCGCCCGCGATGACGTTCTCGAACGTGGAGGGGAACGGGAAGGTGATCAGCGTCTCCAGCGACTTCGGCAGGTCGGAGCCGGCCTTGTTGAGATTGCGCAGGATCGTGTCGAGGTCCCGCAGGTTGGCCAGCATGTCGGCCTTGGACTGGTTGATCACGTACGTGGTGGTGCGGCTGAGCTTGTTCAGCGCGACCAGCATCTTGGTGAGGTCGGCGCGGTTCCGGTTGAGGACGGCGATCGCGGGCCCGGTCTCGTCGATGGTGTCCTGGATCGTCTTGCGCTCGTCGGACAGCTTGCCGGTCAGCCGGTCGATGCTGTCCAGCGCCCGGGTGATCGCGGCGCGGTTCTGGTCCAGCGTCCCGGCGAAGGTGTTCACCCGCTGCAGCACCGACTTGATCGTGGACTCCCGGCCGCCCATCGTGGCCTGCAGCTCGCGGCTGATCGTGGAGACCTGCTCCAGGCCGCCGCCGTTCAGCAGCAGCGACATCGCCGACAGCACCTCTTCGATCTCGGTGCCGCGGGACGTGCGGTTCAGCGGGATCAGGTCGTCGTCGGCGAGCTCCCCGACCGGCGCCTCGTTCTTCGGCGGTTCGAGCTGGACGAACTTCTCGCCGAGCAGGCTGGTCTGGCTGACGGTCGCGATCGCGTTGTCGGGAAGCTTGACGTCCCCGCGGAACTTGACCGTGACGACGGCGTGCCAGCCGCCCCCCTGCCCCTGCCCGCCCGGCTCGCCGGCCAGCTCGATCTTCTCGACCTTGCCCACCGACACGTCGTTGACCTTGACCGCCGACTGCGGGACGAGGTCCAGCACGTTCGCGAACTCGATCTTCACGGTGCGCGGGTGCGGGCCGAGGTCGGGCCCGCCGGGCAGCGGCAGCGACTCCACGCCGTTGAACGAGCAGCCCGACAGGGCCGTCACGCCCGCGAGCGCGGCGGCGCCGAGCAGCCGCGCCCTGCCCCGCGACCGTGCGCCCGTCGACCGTGTACTGATCGACCGCCTGCTCATCGGCCACCTCCAGGCAGCAGTGCCGTGATGTCCGTGGGCTTCTTCTGGGTCCCGGTCGCCGCGGTCTTGTTCGTGGTGCTCGTCTTGCCGGACCCGCCGGACCTGCCCCGCGGTCCGTAGGCGTCCGGCGGGACGGGGACCGGGTCGTAGTGCGTGGTCAGTGCGGTGATCCAGGAAAGGTCCAGGCCGAACCCGGTCAGCGCCTTGCCGATCCCGTTGTAGGGCGTGACGAAGTCGAGGCACTCCTTGGCGGGCGTGCCCACCGAGTACGCCAGCGAGCAGATCCAGTCGGCCAGGTTGTGGAACTGGCGGAAGTTGTCGCGGGTGTGGATCGTGCCGCTGATCGGGTCGTAGGCGCGGGCCAGGTTGTTGACCGCCAGCGGGCCTGCGGTGAGGATCTCGGTGAGCGCGCCCTTCTCCTTCACCAGCACTCCGGTGATCTGCGCGAGCTGCCGGACGTTGGAGGCCAGCTCGGTGCGGTTGCCCTTGACGAACCGCTGCACGTTCTTCAGCGTCGGGGCCAGGGTGTTGAGGGCCGCGCTCAGCTCCTCCTTCTCCCCCGCGAGCTGCCCGGAGACGCCGTTGAGGTGCCCGGAGAACGACTTGATCTGCTGGTCGTTGGCCTTCATCGCGTCGGTGATGATCCGCAGGTTCTTGATCGTCTCGGCCACGTCGCCGCGGTCGGTGCTCAGCGTGCTGAGCGCCTTGGACGCGTCGGCGATCGTCTGCCGGATGTCCTCGCCCTGCCCGTCCAGGTTCGCCGCGCCGACCTGCAGCAGCCGCGACAGCGAGCCCTGCTCGCCGTTCGCGCCGGGCGCGTTCGCGCCCTGCGGGCCGAGCGCCTTGGACAGCTCGTTCAGGCTCCCGCCGACCTCGTCGACCTCGACCGGCACCGCGGTGCGGTTCGTGCCCAGCGTCGCCCCGTCGGCGAGGACGGCGCCGCCCTTGTAGACGGGCGTGATCTGGATGTAGCGGTCGGAGACGAGGGTCTGGTTGACGATCACGGCCTGCGCGCCCGCGGGGACCTTGTACTTCGCGTCGTAGCTCAGCTCGACCTTCACCGCGTCGCCGACGGGCTCGACGCCCGTGACCTCGCCGACGGGGATACCGAGGATGCGGACGTCCGCGCCCTTGTACAGGCCGACCGCCTTGGTGAAGTACGCCGTCATGTGGCGCTGCTTCGGCTCCTGGAGGACCAGCAGGAGCACGGCGGCCAGCACCGCGACGGCGAGGATCGCGCCGCCCAGGCGGAGGATGCTCGTGGAGTTACGCACTGGTGACCTGCCTGCTCACGGGAGGAAGGGCAACGGGTTGTCGCTGTTGCCGGTCTTGCCGGGGCCGGACGATCCGCCGCCCGGGCGGGCGCCCTGCTTGTTCGTCGTCGCGCCTCCGCCGGACGGGGGGTTCTGGATCGAGGCGGGGATCGGGATCAGGTTCTGGATCCACGAGTCGAACCAGCGGCCGGTGCCCGTCACGTCGGAGAACTGCCGGGCGAACGGCGCGAACAGCTGGAGGATCCGGTCCAGGTTGTTCTGGTTCTTCAGCAGGATCCGGTTGACCTTGGCCAGGTTGTCCAGCATCGGGCGCAACTGCTTGTCGTTCTCGTTGATCAGCGCGTTCACCTGCTGCGACAGGGTCACGGTGTTGATCAGCAGCTGGTGGATGACCTCGCGCCTGGCCTGCACCGCCTGGAGCACCTTGTCGCCGTCCTGGACGAGCTTGGCGAAGTCCTGGTTGCGGTCGGCGAGCAGCTTGGAGACGTCCTTGGCCTTGCCGGCCAGCTCGTGCAGCTCGTCGTCGCGGGACGCCACCGTGTTGGACAGCCGGCGCAGCCCCTGCAGGGAGGCCCTGACCTCCTCCGGGGAGTTCTTGAAGGTGTCCGACAGCACGTCGAACGACTTGGCGACCTGCTGCACGTCGATCGCGCCGACGCGCTGGCTCAGCTCGCTGATCGCCGGGACGACCTCGAACGGGGTGTGCGTCCGCTCGATCGGGACGTTGCGGCCGAGCCTGCCGCGCCCGCGCGGGGTGAGCGCGAGGTAGTGCGCGCCGAGCACCGTCTTGATCTTGATGTCGGCCTCGGTGCGGTCGCCGAGCCGCACGCCGTCGTCGACCCGGAAGGTGACCTTGACGTGGTCGCCGTCCAGATCCAGCGCGGTGACCTTGCCGACCTTGACGCCCGCGATGCGGACCTCCTCGCCGGCCCGCAGCCCGGCCGCCTCCCGGAACGCGGCGGTGTGGGTGTTGCCGCCGGAGATGAACGGGATGTTCTCCAGGTTCATCGCCAGCACCACCAGCACGATGATGATCGCGAACGCGGAGAGCCCGATGGGGACCGGGTTGCGTTCCCGGAACGGGATCCTCATCTACTTGCACCTCGCGTTCTCGTTCACGATCGCCGGGGTCTGGTAGACCGGTCCGCCCGGCAGCCGCACCCGCGCGTCGAGGCCGCAGATGTACATGTTGAACCAGGAGCCGTAGGAGGAGATGTTCACCAGCCCCTCCAGCCGCTTCGGCGTCCGCTGCAGGCCCGCGTCGAGCTCCTTGCCGTTCGCGTCGAACGTGGCGGTGAGCTTGCGCAGCCCCGCGATGTCGTTGCGGATGTCCGGGCGGGCGTCGGCGAGCAGGTCCTGCGTGGTGCCGGTCAGCTCGTTGATCGCCGCCACCGAGTCGAAGATCGCCCTGCGGTCCCCCGAGACCCCGCTGACGAACCCGCGCAGGTCCGTGATCAGCTGGTTGACCTCGTCGTGCCGCTCGTCGATGGTGCCGAGCACGGTGTTCAGGTTGTCGATCACCTGGCCGATGACCTTGTCCCGGTCGGCGAGCGTGTTGGTCAGCGACGCGACGTGCGCGAGCAGGCTGTTGATCGTGCCGCCCTCGCCCTGGAGCACCTGGATGATCTGCATCGCGAGCGTGTTGACGTCCTTGGGCTCCAGCGCGCGGAACAGCGGCCGGAACCCGTTGAACAGGGTCGTCAGGTCCAGCGCGGGCGTGGTCTGCGCGACCGGGATCGTCCCGCCCGGCCTGAGGTAGTCGTTGGCCTGCCCGGCGCCGTCGGTCAGCGCGAGGTACCGCTGGCCCATCAGGTTGCGGTACCGGATCTGCGCCTGGGTGGACGTGGGCAGCCCCGCCTTGAACACGTTCTCCTTCTGGAGGCTGAACGTCACCTCGGCCTTGTCGCCCCTGTACAGCTCGATGTGCTCGATCTGGCCGACCCGGACGCCGGCGACGCGGACGTCGTCGTTGTCGAGCAGGCCCGTCACGTCCGAGAAGATCGCCTTGTAGGTGGTCGTCTCCCGGAACCGCATGTTGGAGATCGTCATCGCCAGCACACCGGTGGCCAGCGAGGTGACGACCACGAAGATCCCCAGCTTGATCGCCGCACTGGTCGTCCTCACTTGACCGTCACCACCGATCCGTCGGCCAGCAGCGGCCCGAACATCAGCGCGGCGACGTCGGACAGCTGGTCGGCGCGGGTCCGCGTCACCGGGCCGAGCACGTTCTTGATCTTGTCCTTCTCGCTCATCGAGCCCGGGTCCACGAAGACGTTCGACAGCGCCCGGCCGCGGCTCCCGCCGCCGTTCGGGTCATCGGGGTTCTTCCACCACAGGTCGTCCTGCGTGCCGTCCAGCGCGAGGTAGGTCGGGGACGGGACCTTGGGGTTCGGCAGCCCGTAGCAGCGCGGGTCGCGCTGGTCCTTGGCCTCCGGCTTGTCCAGCGGGTACTTGTAGCCCGGCACGGGCTTGACGATCTCGACCGTCAGGTTGAAGGTCTTGGACCCGTTGCCGCCGGCCACCCGCTGGGACTCCGGCTTGAGCTTCATCAGCCCGGCGAACACGCACGGCAGCGACGGCGAGTAGCGGGCGATCAGGTCCAGCCCGTCCCGGTTCGCGATGTTGAAGCCGATGATCTTCGGGGCGTTCTGCCGCATGAACACGTCGCCGTCCTGGGCCAGCGCGGTCGTCGCCGGGATCAGCTGCTCGATCGTCGCCTTCTTGTCGGTGATCGTCCTGCTGGTGACGTTCAGGTTGCGGAGCGTCTGCAGCAGGTCGGGCGCCGCGGCGCTGTAGATGTCGGAGACGTCGGCCAGGGCGTTCAGGTCGTGCACCAGCGTGCCGAGCTGCGGATTGATCTTCCGCAGCAGCTCGTCGGCCTCCTCCAGGTTCCGGCCGATCTGGTCGCCGCGGCCCTGCAGCGCCGTCGCGAGGGCGTTCAGCGTCGCGTTCAGCTCCGCCGGCTTCACCGCCTGCAGCAGCGGGAGCAGGTCGTTCAGCACCTTGTCGATCTCGACGGCGGCCTGGGAGCGGTCCTGCTGGATCACCTGGCCCGAGCGCAGCCCGAGCGGGCCCGCCTGCGCCGGGATCCCCAGGTCCACGTACTTCTCGCCGAACAGCGTCTTCGGCAGCAGCCGCGCCTGGACGTTCCGCGGGATCAGCTTCGCCTTGCCCGGGTCCAGCGACAGGTGGAGCGTCGCTCCCTGCGCGTCGGCGTCGGTGCCGCGCACCTCTCCGACGATCAGGCCGCGGACCTTCACGTCCGAGTGCGGCAGCAGCTGCAGTCCCGCCCGCTCGCTCCGCACCTTCACTTCGAGCGTCGGCGTGAACGCCTTGTTGTACAGCGCCACGGTCAGCGCCAGCAGCAGGATGATCACGACGATCATCGACGTGCCGAGGACCCGGTAACGCAAACGCTCACTCATGTGGTCACCCCGCGATCCGGACGCTGGTGGTGGTGCCCCAGATCGCCATGCCGAGCATCAGGTCGACCACATTGATCACCACGATGCTGGTCCGCACCGCGCGGCCCACCGCCACGCCGACGCCCGCCGGGCCGCCGGAGGCGTGGTAGCCGTAGTAGCAGTGGATCAGCATCACCAGCACCGCGAAAACGATCACTTTTCCGAACGACCACAAGATGTCGTACGGCGGTAGGAACAGATGGAAGTAATGGTCGTAGGTGCCGGTCGACTGGCCGTAGAACATCGTCACGATGACCCGGGTCGCGCCGTAGGAGGCGAGCAGGCCCACGATGTACAGCGGGATGACCGCGATCATCCCGGCGAGCATCCGGGTGGTGACGAGGAACGGCATCGACGGGACGGCCATGACCTCCAGCGCGTCGATCTCGTCGGAGATCCGCATCGCGCCGAGCTGGGCGGTGAACCCGCAGCCGACCGTCGCCGACAGCGCGAGCGCCGACACCAGCGGCGCGATCTCGCGGGTGTTGAAGTAGGACGCGACGAACCCGGTGAACGCGGCCGTGCCGATCTGGTTCAGCGACTCGTAGCCCTGCAGGCCGACCTGGCTGCCGGTGAAGAACGTCATGAACCCGACGATCACCACCGAGCCGCCGATCACCGCGAGGCCGCCGGTGCCGAGGCTCACCTCGGCCAGCAGCCGCAGCACCTCCGTGCGGTACCGGCGCAGCACCCGGAACACCCACGCGAACGCGCGGGCGTAGAACGACATCTGGTGGCCGAAGTCGTCCAGCCGGTCGAGCGGCGCGCTCACCACCCGCCGGGCGGCCTTGCCCGTCTTGCCAGGGGCAGCCATCTACATCCCCTTCGACGGGACGAACTGGAAGTACAGCGTGGAGATCAGGAAGTTCTCCAGGAAGAGCAGCATGAACGTGATGACGACGGTCTGGTTGACCGCGTCGCCCACGCCCTTCGGCCCGCCCTTGGCGTTCAGGCCCTTGTACGCCGCGACCAGGCCCGCGGTGATGCCGAAGACGAACGCCTTGAACTCGGCCTGCAGCAGGTCGGGCAGCTGCGCGATGGCGTTGAAGGAGGCCAGGTAGGCGCCGGGGGTGCCGCCCTGCAGCATCACGTTGAAGAAGTAGCCGCCCAGCAGGCCGACCACCGAGACCAGCCCGTTGAGGAACAGCGCGACGAACGCGCAGGCGAGCATCCGCGGCACCACCAGGCGGTGCAGGGGGTTGATGCCCAGCACCTCCATGGCGTCGATCTCCTCGCGGATCTTCCGGGAGCCGATGTCGGCGCACATCGCCGACCCGGCGGCGCCCGCGACCAGCAGCGAGGTGACCAGCGGGCTGGCCTCCCGGACGATCGCGACCACCGCGGTCGCGCCGGTGTAGGACTGCGCGCCGAGTTGCCGGATCAGCCCGCCGACCTGGAGGGACAACACGCCGCCGAAGGGGATGGCGACCAGCATCGTGGGCACGACGGTGACGCTGACGATGAACCAGGCCTGCTGGATGAACTCGCGCCACTGGAACGGCCACTGGAACATCGCGCGGCCGGTGTCCAGGCACAGGGCGAAGAACCGTCCCGGTTCCTTGATCGCGACGTTGGCCGCGCCGTCCCCGATCTTGCGGAACGTCGCCGAAGAGCCCTCGCCCTTCCCTGCCCCTCGCTGGTCCGCGCCGATACCAGGAGTGGACATCAGTAGCCTGCACCCGCTCCCGGCCGGCCGGGCGGCGGGTTGCCGGGGAACCGGTCCCCGGGACCGCCGGGCGGAGGACCGGCGGGCGGCATGCCGCCGGGCGCCCCGTGCGCGCCGCCGGAGGGGGCGCCGACGGGCGTCATGGACGCCACGTACCGCGGCCACTCCTCCACCCAGTTGCGGCCGAGGTCGTCGATGAACGAGCCGGGCGGCGGCGTGACGCCGTGCGCCGCGCACCACGCGCCGGGCGCGTGCATGCCGGTGCGGATCAGCCCGTTGCTCGGCATCTGCTGCGGCGGGATCGGCGGCAGCTTGCCGGGGTCGTGTCCCATCTTCGCCTCGGCCTCCAGCTCGGACTCGTCCTTCTCCTCGGACATGCCGATCGGGCCGATCTTGCTGGCGTTGAGGAACTGCCGGACGACCGGCTCCTCGCTGGACAGCAGCATCTCCCGCGGCCCGAACATCGCCAGGTGCCGCTGGTACAGCAGGCCGATGTTGTCCGGGAGGGTACGGGCGGTGTTGATGTCGTGGGTGACGATCAGGAACGTCGCGCCGATCTGCGCGTTGAGGTCGATGAACACCTGGTTGAGGAACGCGGTGCGGACCGGGTCGAGGCCAGAGTCCGGCTCGTCCACCAGCAGGATCTCGGGGTCCAGGACGAGCGCGCGGGCCAGGCCGGCGCGCTTCTTCATGCCGCCGGAGATCTCGCCGGGAAGCTTGTGCTCGGCACCGAGGAGACCGACCAGGTCCATCTTCTCCATGACGATGCGCTTGATCTCGGACTCGGACTTCTTGGTGTGCTCGCGGAGCGGGAACGCGATGTTGTCGAACAGGTTCATGGAGCCGAAGAGGGCGCCGTCCTGGAACAGGACGCCGAACAGCTTCCGGGTGTCGTACAGCTGCGACTCGGGCAGGTACGGCAGGTCCCTGTCGCCGATCCAGATGTGCCCGCGGTCGGGCTTGAGCAGCCCCACGAGGGACTTCAGGAAGACCGACTTTCCGGTACCGGACGGACCCAGGAGAACGGAGATCTCACCTGCGGGAATGGTCAGCGACACGTCCTGCCAGATCACCTGGCGGCCGAAGGACTTCGTCAGACCCTCGACTCTGATCTCGACGCCCACTCGTCACCTTTCGTCCAGGCCGGGGGAATCCCGAACCAATGAGCGAGTAGCACTCAGGCTCTTTCTGTCATCACACCGCGTTCTGTCGTCACACCGCGTGTCCGCCGCATTGCTACCGTCCGGTAGCCGTGACGGGTGCCACTACCGTAGCGGCCCCCCGTCCAAATGGAAGGGGTTCCCACCCAGATCAGCGGCTAAATGCGACGTTGTAAGACAATCGTTACTTACGGCGCCTATGAGACTAGTGGTCCAAGAGCCGGAGCCTCAAGACCGGGGTGCCGGGGACGGCCGCGACCGTGCGGCCCGCCGCACCGGGGGGACGTGAGCGGCCGGGTGTGGCCACAGCGTCAGACGGGACGCTACGCCGCGGGCCGGAACCCGCACAACCCGCCCGGACACACGGTTTCCCGCAGGTGTTTGTCACCTCGGTACAGAAAACGGGCCCTTCCGGCCCGCCGGTCCACGTTCCGCGACAACACCGTCCGTCGGCCGCCTGACGGGCGCCTCCCCGCCTCCCGCCCGCACAAACGGAAGGAGGCGGCCACCCCATCGGGGTGACCGCCTCCTGGAGAGCGGGGGAGCCGCGCGGGCTCCGGAGCTCTGGAGCGTCGTTACTTGACGGTGACCGAGGCGCCGGCCTTCTCCAGGGCCTCCTTGGCCTTGTCGGCCGTCTCCTTGTTGACCTTCTCCAGCAGCGCCTTCGGCGCGCCGTCGACCAGGTCCTTGGCCTCCTTGAGGCCGAGGCTCGTCAGGGCGCGCACCTCCTTGATGACCTGGATCTTCTTGTCGCCGGCACCCTCGAGGATGACGTCGAACTCGTCCTGGACCGGGGCCTCCTCGCCACCGGCCGCGGCGCCGCCGGGGGCCGCGGCCACGGCCGCGACGGGGGCGGCGGCCTTGACGTCGAAGACCTCTTCGAACTGCTTCACGAACTCGGAGAGCTCGAGAAGGGTCATCTCCTTGAAGGCGTCGAGCAGGTCGTCGGTGCTGAGCTTCGCCATGATGATTCCTCCGCTATGGCTTGTGATCTGGGGTGGTACGGAACCGCGGGTTGCCTACTCGGCGGACGCCTCGGCGGCGGCGGGTGCCTCGGCGGTCTCGCCCTCGGCCTCGCGCTTGGCGCGCAGCGCCTCGGCGAGCTGGGCGGCCTGCGTCGGCAGAGCGTTGAACAGCGCGGCGGCGTTCGCCATCGAGCCCTTCATCGCACCGGCCAGCTTCGCGAGGAGCACCTCGCGCGACTCAAGATCCGCCAGCTTGGTGATCTCGGCCGCGTCCATCGACTGACCGTCGATGAAGCCGCCCTTGATCACCAGCATCGGGTTCGTCTTGGCGAAGTCGCGCAGGCCCTTGGCGGCCTCGACCACGTCGCCGCGGACGAACGCGATGGCCGACGGGCCTTCGAGCAGGTCGCGGAACTGCTCGTCGACGCCGGCCTCGTTCGCGGCGCGCTTGGTCAGCGTGTTCTTCACCACGCGGAACCGCGCGGTCTCGCCGAGGTTGTCGCGCAGCTCCTTGACCTGCGCGACGGAAAGCCCGCGGTACTCGGTCAGCACGGCGCCGTTGGAGCTCTCGAACTCGTTCTTGAGCTCGGCGATCGCCGCGTCCTTGTGGGCCTTGGCCATAGCCCTCCTTCCGATTACCTGGGTGGTCCGATCCACGCCGCAGTCCGCGGACGAACTGGGGCGCCGATCCACCAAAAAACGCCCCGGCGCAGGCGCACGGGGCGTTCAGGCACGACACGGAGGCCATGCGGGAAGCTCTCGTCTCACCTACGCAGGCCGCCCGAACTGAGTCGGGTCCTTCGGTCACCTCGCGGGAGGTGACGACCGGCGGTCTTCGGCACGGGACAGCATACGTGCCTTGACTGAGGAGGCCAAATCGGCGGACACGGCGAGGGACCGCGCCCCGGGCGGGGTGCGGTCCCTCGGTCGCGCTCAGGTTCGGATCAGGTGCCGGGCAGTCCACCGCCGCCGCCGAGGCGGCTCATGATCTCGCCGAAGTCGGTGACCTCGCTCGCCGGCGGCTCGGTGACCTGGACCGGCTTGCCGTAGTCGCGGTACTTCATCGTCATGATCATGTCGCCCGCGGTCGACTGCGTCGACTTCATCGTCATCTGGCGCGGCAGCTGCTGCCCGTCCACCCACAGGTCGAAGTGCATGGCCTGGAGGCCGGTCGTGCCGAGGCTCTTGCGGTAGGCCTCCCGCGTCTCCGGGGAGAGCTTCGCGACCGCGTCCTCCATCTTGTACGTGCCGGTGTAGTGGGTCGTCTGGACGCCGTCGATCGTCTCCTTGCCGACCTCGCGCGCGTCCTTGGACGCCGTCAGCATCTTGGTGTTCTGCACCGGGTCCATCTGCCGGGACTGCTGGAGCAGCTCGTCGATGTTCATCCCGGTCTTGGCGCCCAGCTCGTCCAGCGAGATCTTGATCCAGGGCTTGGTCCCGCCGCCGAGCTGGGACAGCATCGGCATCTTCATGTACATGTTCCGGCCGACGAGCCGCTGCTCCATGCCGGACATCGGCTTGCCCGCGACCGTCATCTGCCCGAAGTTCATGCTGTAGGCCAGATCGGGCTTCGTGCGGTACTGCATCGTGCCGTTCATCGACACGGCGCCCGTCGACGAGCCGGTCGACTTCATCGTCATGTCGGCCTGGAACGAGTCGATCTGGCCGGTCTTCTCGGCGGCCTTGCCGAGGACCTGCGCGGCGGACAGCCGCAGTCCCTTGCCGGCGTCGTCCACCGTCTTCTCGGCGTCCCCGAGACAGCCGGTCAGCGAGAGGGCGAGGCCGGTGGCCAGCGCCGTGCCTACCGCGAAACGACGGATCATCAGGGGGGTCTCCTTGGTCTTCTTGGCGCCCGGGCGATGGAGCCGAACGGTACATCAGACGCAAATGACCCCGCTGCGGTTCACCGTTCTCAGTTACCGCCCAGGATGCCCTGGAGGGAGAGCTGCCCCACCTGGTCGGACGGCGGCGTGTTCACGTTGAACGACTTGCCGTAGTCGCTGTAGAGGACGGTCACCGAGCCGTTCTCGCCCTGCGAGCCGGTGGCCTTGGAGACGAGCTTGCGCGGCAGGTTCTCACCGTCCGTCCACAGGTCGAAGTTGATCTTGCCGTTGGCGCGGTCCTTCGGCAGCCACTGCTGGACCTTCGTGCGGGCCTGCGCGTCCAGCCGGTTCAGCGCGTCCTCGACGGTGACCGTCCCGGCGTAGTGCGTCGTCTTGACGCCGTCGACCGTCTCGGTGCCGACCCTGCGGGCGTCCTTGGAGCCGGTGAACATCTTCGTCTGCTCGGCCGGGTCCACCTTCTGCACCTGGTCGACCAGGCCCCGGACGTCGAAGCCCGTCCGCTGCGCCATCTGGTTCACGTCGATCTTCACCCACGGCTTGCCGCCGCTGACGAACTGCGCGAGCTGCGGGACCTTCGCGTACAGCACGTTGTCGGTGAAGACGGCCTGGCCCTTGGCGCCGGGCACGCTCTGCCCGTTCTGGCTGAAGTCGTCCAGCTTCGCGCTGAACTCCAGCGACGGGCGCAGCCGGAACTGCCCGTTGGCGTGGACCTTCCCGCCGCGGTCGCCGGTGCCCGTCACCGTCAGGTCGGCCTTGAACGTGTCGGCCTTGCCGGTCTTCTCGGACGCCTTCAGCAACGCCTGGTTGGCGCTGAGCTTCATGTTGCCGGTGTTCTCCGACCCGTCCCCGTTACATCCGGACAGGAGGAGCGCGGTACCTACTGCGGTGCCGCCGGCCGCCACCACGAGTCGTCGGTTCATGAGGGTTGAGCCTCCCATGTCGCCCTGCTGGTGTTCCCAGTCTCTTCGGGCGCTAACGGCGAGGCATCCCCCGGTGGTACGAATGGGCCCCCGCACGGTACGACCAACGGCGTAGCCGTCCCCCTGACCTGACGTCAGGGTGGTCCGGTGTTCCGAGCCCGCGTCAGCGGTAGGAGCCGAAGGTCATCGACCCGGCGAACCCCGCGCCGGGCGCCTGCGCGCCGAGGCTGATCGTGGCCGGGCGGGCCTCGCTGTCGGCCAGCAGATCGAGCCCGCATCCGGTGTCGTCCGGCACCCACTTGCGGAACGCCGTCGCCGCGTCCTGCGGAAGCAGCGCGTACACGCCGCCCATGAGCGCCTGCGCGGTGAAGCGCGTCAGCCCGGCGGCGTCCGGCTCGCCGGCCGTCATGCCGGGAAGCGTCCCGATCATGAAGGTGAACTGCCGGGGGTCGGAGTCGCTCTGCAGCTTGCCCAGCTGCGCCGCCGTCAGCGTGGACCGCGTCCACTTCTGCCCGTCGTAGCCCTTGAGCGTGCTCCCCTGGACGATCACCTTCTGGGTGACCTTGGACAGCTCGCCGCCCTTCATCGTCTGCGTGACGCCGGTGGCGCTCATCGCGAACGTCGGCCACAGCGTGAACGTGGCCGTCTCGGTGGCGTGCTGGTAGTCGCCGTTCGGCCCGACCGTCACCTTCATGTCCGTCTTGCGGGTGAAGGAGTGCAGGCTCGGACCGGGCTGGGGCGGCGCCGTCGGCAGGCCGTGCGCGGCTCCCCCGTTTCCGGGTGCGCGCGTGCCGGGACGCGCGCTCGCACCGGGGGCCGACCCCGGCGCGCCGGGCGTGCCCGGGGAGACCGTGGCGGCCGCGGCGCCGTTGGGGTTGGCGGGGTCGCGCTGGGCCATCGCCGCGGAGGGGGGCAGCGCCCCCGCGTCCTTCGGGGAGTCGCCCCCGATCTTCACCACCATCAGGATCGCCGTGGGCACGACGGCCACCGCGGTCACGGCGGAGATGGCGATGGCCCGATCGGTACGACGCTTCACGCGGCAATTCAACACCAGGTTCCTCGGCGGTAACAAAACAATCAGGTACCAAATTGTCCGGTTCCGGACTGCAAGCCGTGTATCCGCCGGTTCAGCAGCCTTCGGGCCGATCGGCCGGCTCGGTGCGGGCGGCCAGCTCGGTGCGGAGGGCGGTCTTGCGGACCTTGCCGGTCCCGGTGCGCGGGAGGGCCGACACGAACGCGATGCGCCGCGGGGTCTTGAAACCGGCGAGCCGGGCGCGGCAGGCCGCGACCAGGTCCTCTTCCCGCGGCGGGACGCCGTCCGGCACGATCACCGCGCACACCGACTGGCCCCAGCGCGGATCGGGCAGCCCCACCACCGCCACCTCGCCGACCCCCCGGACCGTGCGCAGGACGTCCTCGACCTCGCGCGACGAGACGTTCTCCCCGCCCGTGATGATCACGTCCTTGAGCCGGTCGGCGAGGTACAGGTAGCCGTCATCGTCGACGCGGCCCGCGTCGCCGGTGCGGAACCGGCCACCCGCGAACGCCTCGGCGGTCGCCACCGGATCGTCCCAGTACCCGTCCGCCACCTGTGGCCCGCGGACGACCACCTCGCCCTGCGCACCGGGCGGGAGCGGGGCCCCGTCCTCACCGATCACGGCGATCTCCGCGCCTGCGCCCGGGCGGCCCGCCGACGCCGCCAACTCCGGCCGCCCCGCGACGGCGGCACGGTGGTCCGCCGGGGACAGGAACGTCGCGTTGCCGGACAGCTCGGTCATCCCGTACCCCTGGTTCAGGTCGCAGCCGAGCACCGCGTCCGCACGGCGCAGCAGCGGAACCGGCATCGGCGCCGACCCGTACGCGATCACCCGGACGGTGGCGCGCAGCGCCGCCAGAGCCACCGGGTCCCCGTCCAGGTGCGCGAGCAGATCCTCCAGCATCGTGGGGGCGAGCGAGAGGTTCGTGACGCCGTGCCGGCGCGCCGCTTCCACCAGGACGGCCGGACCGAACCGGCGCAGCACGACGGCATGCCGCCGGAACAGGTGGTGCAGGACGACCTGGTAGCCCGCCACATGGCACAGGGGGAACGGTGTGCAGAACACGTCACCTGGCAGCACGGGACGCCCCGAAGCCGTGACCGCGATGCCCGCGAGCAGGCTCCGGTGGGTGAGCCGCACGCCCTTCGGCCGGCCGGTCGTGCCGCTGGTGAACATCAGCCAGGCGACCCCGGCCGGATCGTTGTCGCCCTCCCGAGAGGGGGCCGGGCCGTCCCACGGCAGGTCGGCGACGTCTACGAGCGGCGGATGGTCGCCGGGAAGCCCGCCCTCGCGGGCCAGCCTCTCCAGCAGCTCCGGCTCACCGATGACGAGCTCGGCTCCGCAGCGGACGATCTGGTCGGCCCATTCGCGCGGATGCAACCTCTGGTTCAGCGGCACCAGGATCCTGCCGTCGCGCGGGACCCCGTAGTAGGCCGCCACGTACTCCAGCCGGTTGTGCGCGAGCAGCGCCACCCGCGCCCCGGGCGAGCACCGCGCCGACAGGTGGGCGCCCAGCGCGTCCGTCCGGGCGCGCAGCTCCCGGAACGTCCACGTCGCGCCGTCGACCGACACGGCCGGGGCCTCGGGGGCGTCTTCCGCGGCCCCGTCGAGCACGTCGTACAGCCGGTGGACGTCCCGACGCTGCAACCCGCCCATGGCATCCCTTCGCCGACGATCCGGGCCGCCGAATCTAGCGGCGGACCGGTCGGCGATGCCGGTCGCGTCCCGCTGAACGCGACCCGAAGCACGTCGCCCCGTCAGTAGCCCCCATGGAGAACGGCGGCCCCGTGAGGAGCGCCCCGCCAAGAGCAGCCCGGTGAAGAGCGCCCCCGCGAAAAGCGACCCTGTGAAGGGCACCCCACGAAAAGCGGCCCGGCGAAGAGCGGCCCCGTGAAGAACGCCCCTGAAAGCGGCCCTGCGAAAAACAGCCCTGAAAAGCGGGCAGGGCGCCTCCGGTCCTACCGGGGGCGCCCTGCTCGACGGCGTTCTACGCCAGGCTTGATCAGGCCTCTTCGAGCTCGGCCGTCAGGTTGCGGACCGCGTTCGGGTCCACCGGGATGCTCGGGCCCATCGACGTGGTCAGCGCCGCCTTCCTGACGTACCGGCCCTTCGCGGCGGACGGCTTGAGGCGCTGGATCTCGTCGACCGCGGCGGCGTAGTTCTCCACCAGCTGGCGCTCGTCGAAGGACGCCTTGCCGATGATGAAGTGCAGGTTCGCGTGCCGGTCGACCCGGAACTCGATCTTGCCGCCCTTGATGTCGGTGACGGCCTTCGACACGTCCATGGTGACCGTGCCCGTCTTCGGGTTCGGCATCAGGCCGCGCGGACCGAGCACCCGGCCGAGCCGGCCGACCTTGCCCATCTGGTCCGGCGTGGCGACGACGGCGTCGAAGTCCAGGAAGCCGCCCTGGATCCGCTCGATCAGGTCGTCCGAGCCGACCAGGTCGGCGCCCGCCGCCTCGGCCTCCTGCGCCTTGGCGCCGACGGCGAAGACGAGCACGCGGGCGGTCTTGCCGGTGCCGTGCGGCAGGTTGACCGTGCCGCGGACCATCTGGTCGGCCTTGCGCGGGTCGACGCCCAGCCGCATGGCGACCTCGACGGTCGCGTCGAACTTGGTGACCGCGGTCTCCTTGGCCAGCTTCACGGCCTCGACCGGGCTGTACAGCCGCTCCCGGTCGATCTTCTCCGCCGCGGCGCGGTAGCCCTTGCTGCGCTTCATGTGCGTTCCTCCAGATTGGAACTCGTGGTAGGGGCCAGCGCCGGCCCTCCCACTGACGGCTTACTTGACCTCGATGCCCATCGACCGCGCGGTGCCGGCGACGATCTTCTCGGCGGCGTCCAGGTCCTTGGCGTTGAGGTCGGGCATCTTGGTCGTGGCGATCTCACGGACCTGGTCGCGGGTGACCGAGCCGACCTTGGTCTTGTGCGGCTCGCCGCTGCCCTTCTCCACGCCCGCGGCCTTCAGGATGAGCTGCGCGGCCGGCGGGGTCTTGGTGACGAAACTGAACGACCGGTCCTCGTAGATGGTGATCTCTACGGGGATGACGTTGCCGCGCTGGGACTCCGTGGCAGCGTTGTACTGCTTGCAGAAGTCCATGATGTTGACGCCGTGCGGACCGAGCGCGGTACCGACCGGCGGCGCAGGCGTGGCCTGACCGGCCTGCAGCTGGACCTTGACGAGCGCGGCGATCTTCTTCTTCTTGGGAGGCATGCCTCTCCCTCGTGTTCCGTTTCACTGTGGTCCCGACTCCCGGACACCGGGCGACACGGCGGGCGGAACTAGACCGCCGCGTTGGGACCTTGGCCGACCCCCCGCGCCCCCGCGTGTGCGGGGCGCGAAGCCGCACCCTCACGGGCGCAGCGCTGGGGCCATCCCCGCGCGAGCGGGGCCGACGGGCGCCCGCCTCCGAGGACCGGAGGCCGGGAACCCGAACCCGTCCCCGCCTGGGCGGGAACGGCCCGTCCAGGATACGGCCTGGCCGGAGCGGCCCGGACGTCTCGGGGACGGGGTCGGACGTGAGCTGTCAGATCTTGGAGACCTGGTTGAAGGAGAGCTCGACCGGCGTCTCGCGACCGAAGATGGAGACCAGGACCTTGAGCTTCTGCTGCTCGGCGTTGATCTCGTTGACGGTGGCGGGGAGGGTGGCGAAGGGGCCGTCCATGACGGTGACCGACTCGCCGACCTCGTAGTCGACGGTGGCGGGGGCCTTGGCCTGCTCCTTGGCGGTCTTGGCGACGCCCTCCTCCGGCTCGGGGGCCAGCAGGTTGGCGACCTCGTCCAGGCTGAGCGGGGACGGCTTGTTCAGCAGGCCGACGAACCCGGTGACGCCGGGGGTGTTGCGGACCGCGGCCCACGACTCGTCGGTGAGCTCCATGCGGACGAGGATGTAGCCCGGCAGGACCTTCTCGTTGACCTTCTGGCGCTTGCCGCCCTTGATCTCGGTCACCTCGTGCTGCGGGACCTCGATCTGGAAGATGTAGTCCTCCATGTTGAGGGTCTGCGTGCGGGTCTCGATGTTGGTCTTGACCCGGTTCTCGTAGCCCGCGTAGGAGTGCACGACGTACCAGTCGCCCGGCTGGAGGCGGAGCTGCATCTTGAAGTCGGCGTACGGGTCGGCCGGCGGCTCGGCGGCGGCCTCCTCCTCTTCGCCGGCCTCGCCTTCGGCGGCCTCCTCGGAGGCGGCCTCGTCCTCGGCGGACGGGGCCGGCTCCTCGCCCTCGACGGACTCGGCGAGCTCGGCGGCGCCCTCGGCCGCGTCCGGCGCGGGGCCCTCCCCCTCGAGCTTCGTGTCCGCGGGCTCGGCGTCACCGGCGGAGACGACCGCCTCGGCCGTCTCGTCGGCGGGCTCGGCCGCCTGGTCGGCCGCAGCAGCCGCAGCGGACTGGGCCTCTTCCACGGCCTCGTCGTAGGGCTGTGAGGGCTCGGACACGGTCAACTCTTCTCTCGGTCTGCGGTGATGGACTTGCGAAGGTACGGCGGGGCCCGGCATCCGGCCCTGGCCGGGCGGCGTCAGCCGAAGAGCTCGTAGATGCCCTTCTGCAACCCGTAGTCGACGCCGGAGACGATCGCGACCATGACCAGCACGAACACGAGCGAAACGGTCGTGTAGGTGATCAGCTCTCGCCGCGTCGGCCAAATGACCTTGCGCAGCTCGGCAATGATCTGGCGCACGAACAGCGCGGGCGAGGTCCGCTTGGAAGGGGACTTGTTCTTGCCCTTGCCCTCGTCCTTGGCCTCGGGCTCGTCGCGAGTCTCAGTCGCCATTTGCCGCCGTTCACCTCATAGGTCGTGATCCAACCACTCTGTGGTTGCCGCGCGGTCCCGTGCCGCGGAGTGCCACGGCGACGCCATGGCGCGGCCGGCACGGGTGCGCGCACCGCACCTCGCAGGGCAGGAGGGACTCGAACCCCCAACCGCCGGTTTTGGAGACCGGAGCTCTACCAGTTGAGCCACTGCCCTTCGCTTCTCCGGCTAAGGAGAACCCCGACCACAGGATCGGGTGGGTGCCGGGTCCCAGCTTACGGCCTGATCTGTGCCCGCGTGCGGACAGGCGCGTATACCGGCGACACGTCACTTGGAGGAGGAGTCTACGTGCCGGAGGGGCCCGCGTCGAACCGGATACCGGGGGACCGCCGGGAGGCCGCGGCGGCGACCCGTCCGACCGGCCTGGATATATGGCTGCGGGTCCCGGCGCGCCGTCTGTAACGATAGGGGGATGAGCATCGACCGTCCTCGCATCTCCAAGCGCATCGCCGCGATTTCCGAGTCCGCCACGCTGGCCGTCGACGCCAAGGCCAAGGCGCTGAAGGCGGCGGGCCGCCCGGTCATCGGCTTCGGCGCGGGCGAGCCCGACTTCCCGACCCCCGACTACATCGTCGAGGCCGCGGTGACCGCGTGCCGGGTGCCGCGCTTCCACAAGTACACGCCCGCGGGCGGGCTGCCCGAGCTGCGCGCCGCGATCGCCGAGAAGACCGAGCGCGACTCCGGCCACCGGGTCGATGCGTCGCAGGTGCTGGTGACCAACGGCGGCAAGCAGGCGGTGTACGAGGCGTTCGCGGCGCTGCTCGACCCGGGCGACGAGGTGATCGTCCCGACGCCGTACTGGACGACCTACCCCGAGTCGATCAAGCTGGCGGGCGGGGTGCCCGTGGACGTCGTCGCCGACGAGACCACCGGCTACAAGGTGAGCGTCGAGCAACTGGAGGCGGCCCGCACCGACCGGACGAAGGTGCTGCTGTTCGTGTCGCCGTCCAACCCGACGGGCGCGGTCTACAGCCGCGACGAGATCGAGGCGATCGGGCGCTGGGCGGACGGGCACGGCCTGTGGGTCGTCACCGACGAGATCTACGAGCACCTCGTGTACGGGGGCGCCGAGTTCCACTCGATGCCCGTGGTGGTGCCGGAGCTGGCCGACCGGACGCTCGTCCTGAACGGGGTGGCCAAGACCTACGCGATGACCGGCTGGCGGGTCGGCTGGCTGATCGGCCCGGCGGACGTGGTGAAGGCCGCGCAGAACCTGCAGTCGCACGCGACGTCCAACGTGGCGAACGTCTCCCAGGCCGCCGCGCTCGCCGCGGTGACCGGCGACCTGTCGGCGGTCGCGGAGATGCGCACGGCGTTCGACCGGCGCCGGCAGACGATGGTGCGGATGCTGAACGAGATCCCGGGTGTGGTGTGCCCCGAGCCGGAGGGCGCGTTCTACGCCTACCCGTCGGTCAAGGCGCTGCTCGGCAAGCAGGTGCGCGGCAGGCGTCCGGAGACGTCGGTGGAGCTGGCGTCGCTGATCCTGGAGGAGGCCGAGGTCGCGCTGGTGCCGGGCGAGGCGTTCGGCACGCCGGGCTACTTCCGCCTCTCCTACGCGCTGGGCGACGACGACCTGGTCGAGGGCGTCTCGCGCGTCGCGAAGCTGCTGTCCGAGGCGGGCTGACCCCCACAGGCACGCCGTGTGAGCGAACCGGCGTACACGAAACCGGCCCCGGGCGCACAACTCCCGGGGCCGGTTTCGTATGGGACGGGTTCCGCCGGTTCCCGTCCCGGGAAGTCCGGCGGGACGTCCCGCGCACGGCCCCTCTCCGCCGTGGGACGCCCCGCCGGAACGGGGTTCAGGGGCGCACGCCCTCCGCGATGCGCATGAGCCGGTCCTTGGCGGAGCCGGAGGCGGTCACGGTGACTCCGACGCCGTGCCGTGCCAGCCAGGAGATCTGCCGCGACGAATCGGGACGGTCGCCGGTCAGCGCGGGCATGCCGTGCACGGACGTGCGGCCGGGAATGCCGGGCGCGCGCATCAGGTCCTGCGGGCCGGTCAGACCGCCCTTCACGAGCGCGATCTCCACCCAGCCGCCGCTGCCGCGCCACGCGCAGGTCGTGGTCGTGCGGTCGGCGTCGCCGGAGACCGCGCACGGGCCGGTGGCGGCCAGGCCGTCCGGCAGGTACGTGATCCACTTCGGCAGCGCGCCCGCGACGCCGCCCGCGCCCGGCTTGGGCGGGGCCTGCCCGTCGCCGGACGGGCCGCGCGCCTCCGGCTTCTGCGAGGCTCCTGCCTCGGGCCTCCCCTGAGGAGACGGGGACTCGGGGAGGCCCGAGGCGGGAGGTCGTTCCGGCAGCCGAAGAGCCGAGACGGTGTTGCTGGGACGGGTCGTCTCGGTGTCTCCGGCCGGTGTGGCCCGGAACGACTGATAGGTGGGTACCAGGGCCAGGGCGGCGACCGAGGCCGCCGCGACGCCCGCGGCCGCGTGGACGCGGGCCTTGCGGCGGCGGTGGCGCCGCTTGACGTCGGTGACGAGCGACTGTGACGCGGTCGCCCCGGCCACCTGCTCGGCCATGGCCTTCCGCAGTTCACTCTCCAGATCCATCGCTCATCTCCCCAAAGGAGCCAGGTTCCTGTCGAGGCGTTCCCGGAGCCTGGCGAGCCCCCGGGAAGCCTGGCTCTTCACCGTTCCGACCGAACAGCCGAGAGCCTGTGCCGTCTCCGCCTCCGAGAGGTCCTCCCAGAAGCGCAGGACCAGCACCGCGCGCTGCCGGGGGCCGAGCTTGCGCAACTCGTCCATGAGGGTCCCCCTCAGCTCGACGGAATGGTTCGGCGATTCGGCCGGCGTCTCCGGGAGCCGCGCCATTTGGATCTCCCGGAGCACCTTCCACCGCCGGGACCGGCTGATCACCAGATTGACCAGGATCCGGCGGACGTACGGCTCGGGATCGCTGCCGGCTTCCAGCCGCCCCCACTGGCGGTAGGCCTTCTCTAGCGCGGTCTGCAGGATGTCCTCGGCGTCCTGCCGGGCCCCGCACATCAGTGCCGCGGTGCGCAGCAGGGCATCGCCGCGTGCCGCCACGAACTCCACGAACGACTCGTCGTCTCGACGCCCCACAGTGCTCCGTCCCGGCTAGAGCGGTTCCGGCAGTTTGTGTTGTCGGGACGGGCGGCCTCCGCGCCAGGGCCGCCCGCCCACGTCTGTGTTGTGTTAGGTGTTACTGATGTCGCCCTGGTCCGTTACCGGGTGTCAGCCCGCCTTGCGCAGGGCGGCGGCCACGTCCTTCGTCCCGCCGGCCAGGACGGGGCTGCCGTTGATGAACAGCGAGGAGCCGTTCGGGTCGAACAGCAGCACGCCGTTGCCGTTCGGGCTCTGCCAGGCGGCCAGGCCGGCGATGGTCAGCGGGGTGCCGCCCTGCGGCAGGCCGAGCGCCTGGCGCAGCTGCTCCTGCGTCATGCCGGCGCGCGTCTTCAGCGTCTCGACGGTGAGCCACTGGCCGGCCCTGCCGGTCCACTTCTGCGTGACGGCGCAGATCTGCGCCTTGCGCAGGTCGGCGGAGCCGGGGACGGACGACACGTAGCGCAGGCCCTTGGCGGTCATCACGGTCTTCTCGACGGTGCTGCCGACCTTCACGGCGGGCTTCAGCGTGCTGCAGTCGAGCTTGGGCAGCGCGGGCACCGCGGGCTTGGCGGGCGCGCCGGGCACGCCCGCGTCCGGCTTGGCCGCCGGGGCGCCGCCGGGCAGGTCGCCGGTGGACGGCACGCAGGTGGGCAGGTTCGCCGGGACACCGGGCTTGGCGGGGACACCGGGCTTCGCGGGGAGGGTCTTGCCGTCCGGGGCCTTCACGCCGGGGAGCTCGGTGCTCGGGATGCCGGCCTGCGGCAGGTCCTTGCCGGGGACGCCCGCCTTCGGCAGCCGGCCCTCCGGCAGGTTCTTCGTGGCCGGGTTCTGCTTGAGGTGCTGCTCGACCTGCTTCTTCACCCCGTCGGCCGGGACCTTGGGAAGTCCGGGCTTGGCCGGGAGGTCGGCCGGGAGGCACGTCGGGGCGCTCTTGGGCGCGGCGTCCTGCACCTTGCGCTCCACCGCGGGGGCCTTGGCGCCGTTCGACTGGAGGCCGGCCTCGTGGTGGGAGCCGGTCATGGCCCACGTCGCGCCGCCGCCCACGGCCACGGTTCCGACGGCGGACGCTGCGATCAAGGCGGCCTTCAGCGTGATCATCGTGAATCCCTTCTGACGGGGGTGTTGCTCTGGGGGGTGCCTGTCTCTCTCTGGCGCCCCTCGTATACGCACGGTGCCGGTGAGGGGTTGCACGGGATTCCCAACTTTTTTTCGGGGATGCCCATGGGGCGTGATGGCCGCCGCGAGTCATGCGAGGTAGTCCGGTGTGGTGATACTGCCGGGGCGGGCGTTCGACGAGGACGATGATCCGGCAACATTGGCTCATGGAGGCACGTACCGTTTCAGCCCGTCCGGTCGAGCACCGTCCCATGCCGGACCCCCGGGAACCCGCGCCCGCGCGCGGTCCCGCCCGCCCGGACGTGGCCCTGCTCCCCAAGGCGCACCTGCACCTTCACTTCACCGGGTCGATGCGGCATTCCACGCTCGTGGAGCTCGCCGGCCTGCACGGCGTCCACCTGCCGGACGCCCTCGTCGAGGACTGGCCGCCCCGGCTGCGCGCGACCGACGAGCGCGGCTGGTTCCGGTTCCAGCGCCTGTACGACATCGCCCGCTCGGTCCTGCAGACGCCGGACGACCTGCGCCGGCTGCTGCGCGAGACGGCCGAGGACGAGGCCGCGGAGGGATCGGGCTGGCTGGAGATCCAGGTCGACCCGAGCGGGTACGCGGCGCGCTTCGGCGGGCTGACCCCGACCGTGGAGCTGGTGCTGGACGCCGCGCGCCAGGCGTCGGAGGCGGCCGGCGTCGGCGTCGGCGTGGTGATCGCCGCGAACCGGACCCGGCACCCGCTGGACGCCAAGACCCTCGCGCGCCTCGCCGTGCGCTACACCGGCCAGGGCGTCGTCGGGTTCGGCCTGTCCAACGACGAGCGGCGGGGCCGCGCCTACGACTTCGAGGGCGCGTTCCGGATCGCCAAACGCGGCGGGCTGCTGTCGAACCCGCACGGCGGGGAGCTGCTCGGCCCGGCGAGCGTCCGCGAATGCCTGGAGACGCTGGAGGCCGACCGGATAGGGCACGGGGTCCGCGCCGTCGAGGACCCGCGGCTCCTGGAGCGGATCGTGGACCGCGGGGTGACGCTGGAGGTCTGCCCGGCGTCGAACGTGGGTCTCGGCGTGGCCGCGACGGCGGCGGACGTCCCGCTGCGGCGGCTTTTCGAGGCGGGCGCGTCGATCGCGCTCGGCGCCGACGACCCGCTGCTGTTCGGCTCGCGGCTGGCGCGCCAGTACGAGCTGGCCCGCACCGACCACGCGTTCACCGACGCCGAGCTGGCGGAGCTGGCCCGGCAGTCGATCCGGGCCTCGGCGGCCCCGGAGGACGTGCGGCGCCGGCTGCTGGCGGGCGTCGACGCCTGGCTCGGCGACCCGCCGCGGTAGCGGTCGTGCCGCCGGAGGCGGTCGTGCGGCCGGGTGCGGTAGCGGTCATGTGGCCGGGCGCGCGGCGGTCAGGTGGCCGGGCGCCAGAGGCCCCGGCGTTCGAGGTGCGATACCAGCAGCTCCCCCGCCCGGACGATGTGGGCGCGCATCTCCTCGCCGGCCGTGCGGGCGTCCGCGTCCCGGAGCGCCGCCAGGATCCGCCCGTGGTCGCTCACGGCGACGTCCGGCCAGTCGGCGAGCCGTCCGTACAGGCCGCGCGGCACGTACCGGGCGGCCGTGCCGAGCGACCAGGCGAGCTTCGGTGAGTCGGCGGCCAGGTTGATCTCCCGGTGGAAGAGGTGGTTGCGCTCTTCCATGAGGTCGGGGCGGCGCGCGGCCTTGTCGCGCGCCAGCGCGTGCTGGAGGCCGTCCAGCCGCGCCAGGGTGGCGGGCCCGATCCGGGGCGCGGCGCGCACGGTCAGCTCGGCGGCGATGCCCGCCTGCACCCAGAACAGGTCCTGGACGTCCCGCTCCGACAGCGGCGCGACGACGAACCCGCGCCGCGGCTCAAGGACGACGAAGCCCTCGCTGCGCAGCGACTTCAACGCCTCCCTGACGGGCGTGACGCTGATGCCGAACTCCAGGGCCAGCCGTTCCAGCCGCAGGTGGTCGCCGGGCCGGATGCGCCCGTCCATGATCAGTTCTCGGATGCGGGCGGCGGCCTCGTCGCTCAGCTGGAGCCGCGTGCCGAGCGCCTGCCGCGGCGGGGGAAGGGAGGCGGGTAGGGCCACGGTGGTAACTCCCGTCCGGGCCCTGCCGCGGTGGAGCCTCGCGGTTGCTCAAGGGCCCTGGAGTGAGTGTTCCCGCCGGGTCACGCGGTGATGCCCTCGAACAGGAGCAGGACGCCGAAGATGGCGAACCCTGCTGCGGCGCCGTACTTGATGACGCGCTCGGGCAGCCTGCGGCCGAGCATCTGGCCGGCGACGATGGCGAGCGCGTCGGCGGCGACCATCCCGACCGTCGAGCCGAGCCACACGCCGGTCAGCCCGGCGAGGCCGCCGTGGTCGGCGGCGAGGGTCACGGTGGCGAGCATCGTCTTGTCGCCGAGTTCGGCGAGGAAGAACGCCCCGCCGACGGCGAGGATCGCCGATCCGGTGGCGCGCCGCGCCTTGTCGCGCTCGTCGTCGTCCAGCTCGTCGCCGCGCAGCGTCCACAGCGCGAAGCCGAGGAACGCGATGCCGGCGATGATCGAGATCGGGCCGGTGGGGAGCGCGGCGCCGAGGGCCGCGCCGAGGGCGACGCTGGCCAGGTGGACGATCGCGGTCGCGGCCGTGATGCCGATCAGCACCGGGAGCGCCCGGAAGCGGGTCGCGAACGTCATGGCCATGAGCTGGCTCTTGTCGCCCAGCTCGGCCACGAAGATCACGGCCAGGCTGATGAGGAAGGCGGTCACCTGATCCCTTTCGCTCGTGCTGCCGGGCGAAGGGCGGGGGCTCGCGCGCACGACCTCGGCCCGGCATGACTTCCGGGCCGAAGGTCTCGTCCGCCGCGATGTGAATCGGGCCCGCGTGACCGGGCGCCGTCGGCGGCGCCAGTATGTCGATCACGCGATTGGGACTACTCCCCCTCGACGCCGTCCACCCTACCAAGGCGGCTCCGGCGGCCCGCGGTCAGAGCCCTCGGACCTGCGGTCAGAGGTTCGCGCCGATCATGACGGGCTCGTTGACCAGCTCGACGCCGAACGCGTCCCGGACGCCGTCGCGGACCTCGCGGGCCAGCGCGAGCAGGTCGGCGGCGGTGGCGCCTCCCGGGTTGGTGAGGGCGAGGGTGTGCTTGGTCGAGATGCGGGCCGGTCCGCGCGCGTGGCCCTTGGTGAACCCGGCGCGGTCGATGAGCCAGGCGGCGGACGTCTTCACCCGGCCGCCGGCCTCCGGATAGCGCGGGAACGTCGCGTCCGGGCCGAGGCGTTCGGCCACGCGGCGTTCGAGCTCGGCGAGCTGGTCCGGGTCGAGGATCGGGTTGGTGAAGAAGGACCCGGCGCTGCGGGTGTCGGGATCGGTCGCGTCCAGGACCATGCCCTTGCCGCGCCGCAGTTCGAGGACGGCGTCGCGGGCCTCCTTCAGCGTGACCCGGTCCCCCGGCCGGACGCCCAGCCTCCGCGCGAGTTCGGCGTAGGCGATGGGCTGCGACTCCTCGGCCTCGTCCAGGGCATAGGTCACGTCCAGGACGACATAACGGTCATTGCCCTTGAAGACGCTGTGCCGGTAGGTGAACCGGCACGCGTCGCGGTCGAGGGTGACACAGGCGCGGGCCTCCCGGTCGTAGGCGCGGACCTCCACGATCGTCTCGCTGACGTCCTGCCCGTAGGCGCCGACGTTCTGGATCGGCGTGGCGCCGACGCGGCCGGGGATGCCGGACAGGCACTCGACGCCGGCGAGCCCGTCGGCGACGCAGCGGGCGACGAACGGGTCCCAGTCCTCGCCGGCCTGGACGCGCAGGAGCACCCTGCCGCCCTCGGCTGCGACGCGTTCGGTGCCGCGGGTCCCGACGTGCACGACGGTGCCGGGGAACCCGTCGTCGGACACCACGAGGTTGCTGCCGCCGCCGAGCACGAGGACCGGTTCGCCCTCGTCGTCGGCCTTGCGGACGGCGGCGACCAGCTCCGCCTCGGTCGTCGCCTCGACGAAGCGCCGCGCGGGACCGCCCAGCCGCAGCGTGGTGTATCCGGCCAGGTTCACGTCTTCGGCGAACACCGCCACGTCGTCTCCCCCTCCTGCCCTGCCCCGCGCCGCCGGGCCGGCCCGCCCTCGTCCCCTTGACGTGCGCACCGGCCGGGGCGGCCCCGGCCGGTGCGTCACCGCGCTCAGGCGAGCTTGACGACCGCCTTGGCGCGCGTGAGGACCTTCTGGTCGTTGGACCTGGCGGTGAGCGCCACGACGACCTTGTTGTCGTCGAGCTTCTCCTCCACCTTGCCGCTGATCTCCAGCGTCGCGCCGCCCTCGTCCGGGACCACGACCGGAGAGGAGAACCGTACCCCGTAGTCCACGACGGCGCCCGGGTCGCCTGCCCAGTCGGTGACGAACCGGCCGCCCTGCGCCATCGTGTACATGCCGTGCGCGATCACGTCCGGGAGGCCGACGGCCCTGGCGACGCCCTCGCGCCAGTGGATCGGGTTGAAGTCGCCGGACGCGCCCGCGTACATGACGAGGTTGGCGCGGTCGACGGCGTAGGTCTGCTTGGGGATCTCGGTGCCGACCTCGACGTCGGCGTAGTTCACCTTGGCGGTCATCAGGCACCCCGCTCCACGATCGTGTTGTAGGACTTGCAGACCGGCTCGCCCTCGACGGTGGCGATCTCGGTCTCCACGACCATCTTCTCGTTGTTGCCGATCGACCTGATCTCGGTGATCGTCGAGGTGCAGGTGATGACGTCGCCGGCGCGCAGGGGGCGCGTGTACTCGAAGCGCTGCTCGCCGTGCACGACCATCGCGTAGTTGAGGCCGAGGTCGGGGTCGGCGAGTCCGGGGTTGCCGAGGGAGACCACGATCGGGAAGGTGGGGGGCGCGATGACGTCGGGGTACCCGGCCGCCTTGGCCGCCTCGCGGTCGCGGTAGAGCGGGTTGCGGTCACCGATCGCGTCCGCGAACTCGCGGATCTTCACCCGGCTGACCTCGTAGGGCTCGCTGGGCGGGAAGCTCCGCCCGATGAAATCACGGTTGAGTGCCATGCAGTCCGTTCCCTCCAGATGGACCAGGGCCCGCGGACTCTCGCCGGCCGCACCGCTACGCCGGCCGGGGGTGCCCGGGCGCCCTCTGAGCGCGCTGGTTCCGTCTCTTCGGACGGACGGTAACAGAACGGCATTCACACCGTCCGCGCGGGTCTCACCGCCGAGAACGGACCTGCCGGGACCGTGCGGACGGCCGGGGGAATGGGCCGCCCGTGGAAGTGGACGGTGCGTGGAGTGAGCGGGGTGCGGGGGCTCTGTTCGGGGTTGGCGGGCGCGGGTCGTTCGCATACGTGAAACTCCCGGGCGGACAGCGAGGCGCTGTCCGACCGGGAGTCCAGTGACGCTCAGGGAACCCGCCTGGGGAGCGGGATCCCTACTTCACGCCGTCCTGGGAGACGGCGTGCTCGGGCATGAGGTCCATGACCTCGTCCACCGTGTCGACGAGACGGTAGAGGTCGGGGTCCCCGGGGGAGATCTTGCCGCTGGGCAGCATGGTCTCCCGGATCCAGGCGTCCAGTCCTCCCCAGTACTTCCGGCCGACCAGCACGATCGGCCGCCAGGGGATCTTCCGGGTCTGGACGAGGGTCAGCACCTCGAACAGTTCGTCGAGGCTGCCGAAACCACCCGGCAGCACCACGACCGCGTCCGAGTACTTCACGAACATCACCTTGCGGGTGAAGAAGTACCGGCACTCGACCCCGATGCCGAGGTCGGGGTTGAGCTGCTGCTCGTTGGGCAGCACGATGCCCACGCCGACCGAGAGGCCGCTCGCGTGCGCCCCCTTGTTGGCGGCGCCCATCGCGCCGGGACCGCCGCCCGTGATCACGGCGAATCCCTTCGCGACCAGCGCGGCGCCGATGCCGACGCCGAGCTCGTACTCCTCCGTGCCGGGCTCGGTGCGGGCACTGCCGAACACGGTGACCGCCGGCTGGCCGATGCCGTCGAGGGCCCGGAAGCCCTTCTCGAACTCGGCCTGCGCCCGCCGGCCCAGGAACGAGCTGGGCTCGACCAGGGCGGGCTCGGGGGCGCCGGAGGTGGTCAGGTGAAGGCCGTGCCTCTCAGCCGAACCGGCTGAGGGAGAAATCGGTTCTGTCATCTCTTTTCTCCGTTGAAGCTCCTTGCGCCGTCCGAGACGTCGCAAGTGCACCCGAATCTCGGGCACGCTCTTGATCGTCCGATGCTGCGGGCCGGCCGCAACCCCCGATGGCGGACGAGTTCCGGCGGTCGAGGACCCGCGGTGCGCGCCGCGCTGACCTGCGTGCGCACCGCGATGATCAGTGCGCGCACCGGCCTGGAGGCGTCGCCCGTCGGGGCACGCCCGACCATTGCCAAAGGTCGCCGGTCCTGGACTGTCCTGACTGCGGCACAGTGCCGCGAGATATCCGACAAACAAGAAGAAGAGGGAGTGAAGCAGCGATGAACGCTGCCCCGAATAAGCCCAAAAAACCATGCGACGGTCATTCTGTCGCCGTCATCGTCACCGATCCGCAGCTGGGTGTGCTGATCGGCGACATTTCCGACGGCCGCGGCGCGTCCGGCGTGGGCGGGCATGTCACCGACGACTTCGCCGACTTCGACGAAGCGGCGCACGGAGAGGTCCGCGAAGAAACGGGCCTGATCGTCACATCGCTGCGACCGCTGTTCGAAGAGCCGGTGTGGCGTTCCAACCCGTGCAAGCGCGGGGACGGCCCGTTCGGACTCGGCCACTTCTGGCAGCTGTACGTTGCCGAGGTGGAAGGGTGCCTCACCCCTGATCGGGGCTCGTTCCACAACGTGCGATGGGTCTCCAAGACCCAGTTGCAGGAACTGGCCCAGCGCACCCTGCAGCGCGTCAGGAACGAGCTCACCGACGAAGAGTGGGCCAGCAAGCCCGGTCTCACGTTCTCCTGGGTCCGGTGGCTCGTCGAGGCCGACCTGATCGAGATGGCCGAACCGGAGCTGCAGGAGATCGAGGAGTTCATGCTCACGGACGAGACCAACCGTCCCAACACCGCCCGGGAATCA
This sequence comes from Actinomadura citrea, assembly GCF_013409045.1. Taxonomy (NCBI): domain Bacteria; kingdom Bacillati; phylum Actinomycetota; class Actinomycetes; order Streptosporangiales; family Thermomonosporaceae; genus Actinomadura; species Actinomadura citrea. The sequence continues at coordinate 8,339,187 of NZ_JACCBT010000001.1, forward strand.
ACCAGGTGAAAACTGCCTGAGAAGCGCCTGGGTGAAACCTGCCCGGGGACCGGTCGGCAGCTGAGCTGCCGACCGGTCCTCGGGACCTGTGCAGTGCCCTGTTGCGCTGCGGGCGGCCGTCTCTCCGGGTGGATCAGCACCGCTGATCCGCTTCTTGCGGACCGACGGCACCAGGACGACGTTCAGCCCGTTCTCGCGGGCCTCACTGCGAGAACGGGCTGATTCGTGTCAGGGCAAGCGTGCGAAGAAGTCTGCGGGGCCTGCGGGGCGGACTCGCGCCGTGGACGGGGTTCCCGGGCCGGACGGTGAGTCCGTGGCCGGCGGGATCTCCCTGTTCGGACGGTGGGTCCTGGCCCTGCGGTCGAGCGCAGCGGGCAGTACTTCTCCGTCCGGACCTCGGTTAGCGGGTCTCCCGGTGCGGACGGTGCGTCCGGCAGTTGGGGCAGTACTTCTTGATCTCCAGGCGGTCCGGGTCGTTGCGCCGGTTCTTCCGCGTGATGTAGTTGCGGTGCTTGCACTCCTGGCAGGCCAGCGTGATCTTCGGCCGGACGTCGGTGGCAGCCACGATGGAGTGCCTTTCTGAGCTAGGGACATGGACTTTCGGACCTCGGCCGTCCCGGGGGACGGCCGGCGATTCGACCCAGCCTGCTCACCCCCGTCGAGGGGTGAGAGACCTGGGTAGTAGCGAGGGCCGGACTTGAACCGGCGACACAGCGATTATGAGCCGCTTGCTCTGCCTGACTGAGCTACCCCGCCGTGATGGTCGGTGTGGACCGGATTGCCAGGATACCGGATGCGCACCGAGCCCTGGGAACACGAGAACCCGGATGAGCATCGGGGAACCGGTTCCGCGGGCTCCGCGGGACCGTCCCCCAGGTTACCGGGTGCACCGATGAGCTGCGAAACGTCCTGCTAGAACCGGTGGGACGGTACCACAGGCCCAGGTATGGAGCGAATCAGGACGGTCGGCGCCGCGAACCGGCGGCGGCCGTGCCCCCGGTACGACGAAGGCCGCCGTCCGGAGTGCGGATGGCGGCCGGGATGTCGTGAGCCCCTTTACGGAATCGAACCGTAGACCTTCTCCTTACCATGGAGACGCTCTGCCGACTGAGCTAAAGGGGCCTGCGTCGTTCGCGCAGTGAAACCATACACGGCCTGGGCGCGTGGTGCGAACCAGATTCCCGCGACGGTGTCCGCGCTGGTCAGCGCAGCAGGTTGCGGGCGATGACGAGCTGCTGGATCTGGCTCGTCCCCTCGTAGATGCGGAAGAGGCGGACGTCGCGGTAGAAGCGCTCGACGGCGACGCCGCGCATGTAGCCCATGCCCCCGTAGACCTGGACGGCGCGGTCGGCGACCCGTCCGACCATCTCCGAGCAGTAGTACTTGGCGCAGGACGGGCCGAGCTTGGTGTCCTCGCCGGCGTCGTAGGCGCGGGCCGCCTCCAGGACCATCGAGCGTCCGGCGTAAAGCTCGGTCTGGGAGTCGGCGATGAGCCCTTGGACGAGCTGGTACTCGCCGATCGCCTTGCCGCCTTGGCTGCGTTCCTTCGCGTACGCGACGGTCTCGTCCAGGATCCTTTGGGCGAGACCCACGCAGACGGCGGCGATGCTGACTCGTCCATGGGCGAGCGACGCCATCGCAGTGCGGAAGCCCGTCCCCTCCGTCCCGACCAAGGCGTCGGCGGGGACGCGCACACCGTCGAAGAAGACCTCGGCCGTGTGGGCGCCGCGCTGGCCCATCTTCTCGTCGGACGGACCGACGCGCAGGCCGTCCGCGCCCTTCTCGACGAGGAAGGTGGAGATGCCGCGGGAGCCGGGGCCGCCCGTCCTGGCGAAGACCATGAAGACGTCGGCCTCGGGCGCGTTGGTGATGAACCGCTTGGCGCCGTCGATGACGTAGTCGTCACCGTCGCGGGCCGCGGTCGTGGTCAGCGCGCTCGGGTCGGACCCCGCCTCGGACTCGGTCAGCGCGAACGCCCCGATGACCTCGCCGGACGCGAGCCTCGGCAGCCAGGCGTCCTTCTGCGCCGCCGTCCCCGAGTTCACCAGGACCTGCCCGGCGATGCCGTTGCTGGTGCCGAACATGGAGCGGAACGCGGGGCTGGCGTAGCCGAGCTCGAAGACCAGCCGCACCTCCTCGCTCAGCGACAGGCCGAGCCCGCCGTACTCCTCGGGCAGCGCGTACCCGAACAGGCCCATGTCGCGGGACGTGCGCCGCACCTGCTCCGGGATCGCGTCGGTCTCCTCGATCTCCTCCTCGCGCGGGACGACCTGGTCGCGGACGAAGCTGCGGACGGCCTTGAGCACGTCGGCGAAATCCTGTGGCTCCATGCGTGTCATTCTAGAATCAGATTCCAGGATGGTGGGCGGGTTCCGGGCCTGCGCCCCCGATATGCCAGGCTGATCATTTATGTCGCTCCAGCCTCTCGTCGATCAGATCGTCCGGGCCGCGATGGTCGAGGACCGCTCCTTCGGCGACCTCCTCCCGCAGCTCATGCAGGTATTCCAGACAGCCTCCCCCGCCGAGATGACCGCCGCGCTGCCCCGCCTGGCCGAGGGCATCGCCGAGGCACCCCCGAACCTCGGCGGCTGGCTCGCCATCGTCTCCGGCGCCTGGATCGAGAACGGCGCCGACCCCGCCGCCGTCGGCGAGCCCCTCGTCCACCGCCTCTCCGAGGTCACCGCCGCCGCACTGGCGTTCGCCAACGCGTGGGACCAGGCCGCCGGCGGCAAGCCGCCGCCGGACATGCAGGAGGAGCAGCCGTCCCAGCAGGTCTTCGACACCGTCGCGCCGCACCTCGGGGACGGCGCCGTGACCGCGATGATGTCGTGGTTCGCGCTGCCGCAGTTCACGATGGCGGGCTGCACCGTCCTGCAGATGGGACCCTCGGTGCGGGCCGGCCTCGCCGACCGCGACTTCCTCACCTTCGCCGCCGGGCAGGCGTCCCAGTACCTCGGGCAGATGGAGCACTACCAGGCGCTGCTGCGCGTCCTGGACGGCGAGCGCCTCCTCGTCCTCGACCGAGCGAGCCGAAAGGGCTGGACGGTCACCATCGGCGGGATCGGCGACAACTTCCAGTTGCACGTCCTGCTCGGGGGCGCGCTCATCGGACGTCCCGGCGGGCTGACCGGCGACCGTCCCGCCCCCGAGATCATCGCCTGCTTCCTGAACGCCGACGCCCCGCCCGGGCCGCCGGTCATCTCCAGCCCGTGGAACCTCGTCGACGCGCACGGCGAGTGGATCTGGAACGAGGGCGTACCGGCCGACATCCCGGTCGTGAACGGCACCCGCGTCGTCGTGATCGACCCGCCGTCCTACGAGCGCACGTTCCCCGCCGGCCGGCGCTTCCCCCTCATGCCCGCCACCCTCCGCGTGGACGGCATGCACCTGCCGGAGGACCTGGACGCCTGGTGGCCGCACATCGCGGCCCCGACGCGCTGAGGCAGGGCGGCCCCGACGCGCTGAGGCAGGGCGGCCCCGACGCGCTGAGGCAGGGCGACCCCGACGCGTTGGCGGAAGGGCGGGCCGCGGTCAGGTGTCGAAGCGCACGAAGACGGCGGTGGCGTCGTCGTACCGCTTGCCGCGGGCGGCGGTCGCCGCCGCCTCCGCGGCCCTGGTCCTCCTGACCAGTTCCCGCGGGCCCTCCTCGTCCAGGAGGCGCAGCAGATCGCCCCACCCCATCTGGCCGAACCGCTCCACGAGCCTGGACGCGCCGTCGCTCAGCACCGCCGCCCGCCGCAGCCCCTCGACCGGCACCTCACCGGTCAGCCCCTCGTACGCGGCCTCCGGCCTGGTGCTCGCCACCCAGAACCCGCCGGGGCTGTTGCGCGAACGCCGCACGCCCTCCAGGGTGTAGCTCGGCAGATGGTCGACCCGGTCGTCCCGGAAGACCCTGATCTCGCCGACGTCCACCACGATCGGCGAGTCGGCGAGGACGTACCACTCCACGGCCCCGCCGCGGCGGCGCAGCAGCGACACGGTCGCGGACGGGCTGTCCGGATTCCCGAGGTCGCACGTCTCGGTGTGCGCCTCCCCGGTCACCTTGATCGCCTCGGCGACCAGGTCGGGCAGCGGCTTGCCGTCCTCCAGCGCCAGCAGCGCCGCGATCCGCCCGCCGAGCCTGCGCACCAGCCACGCCGGATCGTGCCGGCACCCGCTGTCCACCCCCTGCGGCGCCGTCGCGCCGTCCAGCAGCACCACCCACCCGGGCCCGGCCGCCACGAAGTCCTCGTTCTCCCGTCCCGGCGTCGCCACACTCACATAACTCACCTGCACAGATGCAGGTTTACCCGCTGGCCCGCCCGTTGCGGGCCGCTAGACCAATTCCCTTACCCCGCGTTCCCCCGCACGTCCTGATGTGGTCGCCGGTCCCGGCGCCGGTCGGTCCTCGACGTCGACGCCGAGACCGCGCGCCGGCCCGTACAGCCGGAGTCGTGGCCCTGCCCGACCACGCGGAGCCGCCACCGCCCTTCGCGCCGGTAGACCTCGGCGAGGAGCATGGTGCGCTCCGTGGTCCCGGCGTCGAGGGTCGCCTGCACCGGCACCCGCTCGCCGTCACCCGGACCCACGGTGACCTCGACGGCGCCCATTTCCCCGAACGTCACCACACCGTCGATCGCCGCCACGACGACAAACTCCTCGGCCAGGAATCCGTAGTCGAAAGGCGCGTTGTGCGCCAGGAGCACCCATCCACGAAACATTTCCGCGACGCGCCGGGTGACGTTCTCGTCGACAAGCACCCACTCGTGCGCGAACATGGCGGCAGGCTAATCCCGCCTTTGACTTCGCGCGGACATTCGGCCTGACCTGCCCACATGCGGACAACAGGTATTACCGCGAGCCGAACACAGATCCCCTTCGGCCGGTCCCGGCCAACGCTGTTACTCGGCCCGCCGACGTCAAGCAGCGGCCGTTCTGTGAATTCTCATTACGCGGAGGTTGGGTCTTCGACCCGGCTCCGAGGATGCCGACCACCGAAGGCGTGGAGACGTCGCAGACGGATGTATGGAGTTTCGGCGCCCGCCACGATCCTCCGGACCACTTCCAAGATGCGGCCGCCCCCACGAACGTCGCCTTCCCGACCTTCTCCCCGCTCCGGTAGGTTCCGGCAGGTGGACGGAATCGCGGGCACGATCGCGACGGCGTGCGGCATGTTCGCGGCGACGAACGTCGACGACCTCATCGTCCTGACCGTCCTCTTCCTGTCCGGGCGAGCGACGGGATCCCCGAGGCCCCGGCAGATCTGGGCGGGCCAGTACGCGGGCATCGCCGCCCTGGTCCTCGTCTCGGTGGTCGCCGCGCTGGGCCTGACGATCGTCCCTGACGAGTGGATCGGTCTGCTCGGCCTCGTCCCGCTGGCCCTGGGGGTCCGCGGGCTCGTCGCGGCCGTCCGTTCCCGCGACCAAGACGGCCCTCCCGCGGTGGCCTCGGGATTGCTCCCGATCGCCGGCGTGACGATCGCCAACGGCGCCGACAACATCTCGGCCTACACCCCGGTCTTCCGCACCATCGGCCCGGCGCCCACCCTCGTCACCGTCGCTGTCTTCGCCGCCGGCGTGGCTCTGTGGTGCGTGGCCGCGTCCTGGCTGGGCTCGCACAAGAAGGTCATCGACCTTCTCGACCAGCACGGCCGATGGCTCGTCCCGGTCGCCTTCATCACCATCGGCGCGCTGATCGTCCTGGAGTCGGCGCACGACCTCCGCCACGCCCTGGGCATGTGACCCTCGTCCCTCCTCTTGCCGTCGGCCCACGCCCGCGAAGTGAGGGGGCGGACTGCGGCGGGAAGAGCTCCAGCTCAAGAAAAAAGGGGGGAACAACTCGGTCGCGATCTGGTTCGCCACGAGACGACCTCTTCGCAACGTCCACTCAGAGATAACCCTGCCAGGCCCAAGAGAAGGGCCGGGCCCCCTCATCGAGAGGGCCCGGCTGGAATGCTTTGCGATCAGCGGTTCGGCTGCTCTTCGGTGGACTCGCCAGAGCGAGGAGTCTCCTGCGGGGTGGTGGTGTCACCCTGCTCCTCGTCCTTGTCACGGGTCACCGCGAGCACCGCCCCGACAGCTGCCGCTGCGATGACCTGGCGTCGTGTGATCTTGGAGCCTGCCATTGCCTTTCCTCTTTTCTCTTTTTTTTCGGTTGTCTACGGACCGAGTCCGCAGAATGGACTGTCCGTGGAAGGTGCCCCATCGCAAGCGGCTCATGGCGACCGCGAGTACGGCCGCGCGCATCGCGATCAGCGCACGGAGCCGGCGACCTCACGTTCACCTCGGCAAAGATCCAGACCTTGAACGACGCGGACGCCTCGACGCTGACGTTCCACTTCGTGCCCGCCTGCCTGGTGAGCGTGTAGGTGCGCTTCACCGGCCGCTTCGACTTGTTGATCAGCTTGTCCCGCTCGCCCGTCGACCTGCGGTAGTTGACCTTGCGCTGGATCTTGGGTGATCGAGGACATCCGCGGCCATGTCCCGCACCGCAGTACCGGCCGCCGCAGCGGATCTCCTATGCCGGACCGCCGGAGGCGACCGCTGCCTCTGCCAGGGCCTGAGTTCCCGCCAAGCGGAAGAGCGTCACGTAACGCGTGCTCAAGGTTCGTCCGGCGATCACGATCCTCGTCCGGTCCTGGAGGCGATCCTCCAGGAGCACCTCGCGAGTTCGGGGCGCCTGACGGGAGGCAGACCCTCCAGGCTGAGCGGGGCGCATTTGTTGCTCCACCGCCTACGGCAAGTTTCAGCGGCGGCTAGGACCTCGGCCCTGAATTAAGGATGTCGGGCCCTCCGGTCTATCCGAAGCCCCTGTACTTACCCAGCCCGAGTCCCCCGTGTCCATGCGCGCATACTCCCGAACGCTGGAATCCAGATACGCCCAGTTGCACCCCATCCGCACGCGAAGGATCTCGAAAAGCGAGCAACATCTGATTGTGTTCGCACTGGTCGGAGGGTGATCCCGCTACGGCGTCGGATCCGAACCACCAGCTTGTTGTTGTCGATGATTCCGCATATTCCAGAACCTGAAACTGACCGCCCGGTGCGTGCCACGCTTCCCTGCTCCTCCGGAACCAAGGCATCGATCCCGCGGCCCGACCACCGTATTGTCCGGCGAGGGACATGCGGTACACTGCCGGTCGAGAGCTGGCTAACTCTTACTTCGCACCCAAGGAATCACACGTGAGAAGACGTGGGTGTATGCGGGTGTGAACGAGGGCCGGCAACTCTCGTTCTACATCCAAGTAAAAACGGTGTCTCGGGCAAGACACCCTATCGTGAGGTCGAAGGTCCGCCCGACCTGAAACTTCATGCACAACGGTGGGAGTGGCATCCCCCCGATGAGGTCAGCGGCCATGCTGCTGAACTTACTCGCGGAGAGAGGTGCTCCTCTTTATCGCTACCAGCGGGCGAAGGGGCCACCCCCATCGCTTCCCAATCGACGGCGGGCAGGTGCATCCTTCCCGCCGTCTTCTTTTATGCCACGAAGCCCATTCGACGGGCCGGCTCTTGGCGTCACCCGACCAGACTCACCCCCGATGCCCGTCGCCGAACGGGCCTTCACGCTCCGGCGTCGACCCGCCTAGGGCGGCGCCGCGACCCTGGGGCGGGCGATCGGTGCGGAGCCGGCTGGCGCTCCGCACCGCCTGTGACCGGCGCCCACGCCGCGGGTCTTCCAGCGGAGCCGTGAACTCCACTGCCTACAGGAAGGACCTCTGCGGCCACGAACGATGAGCAGCATGTCCCCGCGGTACCGGCCGCCGTGGCCGGGCCGTATGCCTGACTGCTGGAGGCGGTCGCCACCGCCGTCCAGGGCATGGGCTCAGGCGAAGCGCGAGAACGTCACATAGTCAGCGACGGGCTGGTAGCCGAGACGTTGGTAGGCCGCAGGGTTCGCTGGGGTCGTGACATGCACGACCTCGGTCACACCAGTGGCCAGCAGTGAGCGGGTGATGGCGGCTACCAGGGCGGTCGCGTAGCCATGTCCCCGATGCTCGCTCGCGGTGTAGATCGGGTCGAGGCGCACCGCCGGGCCGAACCGGGGCCCGTGACCGGCCACGGCCACCACGCGGCCACCGGTCTCCCAGACGTTCAGGTCGCCGGAGGCGATTCGGCCGGCCACGGCGCCGAGCGTGCCGTGGCCCCGGGTGACGGCCTCGTACCAGCGGTCCAGCAGGTCATGGTCCGCCGGCGTCGCGGGGCGCGCGAAACCGTCCGGCGTCGAACACGGGCAGAGCGTCTCCAGCCGGTGCAGCCGCGATCGAGGGCCGACCGGCTGCCCAGGACATTCCGACGCGAACGCCTCAGCCAGGTCGCTGCGCCCCTCCCACGTATGGGGCCTGCCGTCCAACTGCCCGGGCAACGCAGCAGCAGCCTCCACCGGCATGTCGCCAAGGAGCAGCGGACCGAAAGACGGGCGGACGAACGCGCCTCCGACTGCTCCCTCATGGCCGGTCCACCAGCCGAACAGCGATGGTGGTGTCCGCCCACCGCCCGAGCGGCGGACGGCGGACAGCGCGATCAGCAGGGGCAGGTTGGTCGCCGCCCGCGCGAGCAGGAATTCCTCGCCCGCGTCGAACTCGGCCGGGTCATCGGCCAGAGACCAGCCGAAGGTCAGCGCCACCGCCGCCCCCTGAAGGACACGGGAGAAGGGGCAGCCATCGAGATCGGCCGTCGACTGCGCAAGAGAGTCAGAAGCACGCTTTGACCGGGGCCGGTCGACATCGGGGGCGACAGCAGCGGTTCCCTCAAAAATTCCCTCATCCGCTCATGATCTCGCGCTGGACAGGGCACCCCCGCAACGCAAGTCGTCGCGGAGTTCACGGCGTCCCGCGAACCTCATCGAACCCGTGGTGACACGGGATATCCCGGGGCTGGACGTGGACCTGGTGGAGTTGAGTGACTCACTGCCCCAGTTCTTGATACGTATGCGGAGACGGCCCCTCGCCGCAGGCCGACAAGCTTGGTAACAGCAAGCGGGGCGTGCACGCTCGACCTACTCGGCGTCGCCGTACGATTCGTACCCGAGGAACTCACCGAACTCGTCCGCGAGCCATCTGGGAGTTCCCCACCAGCCGCCATGTTCCAGCGAACCCTCGTAGTCGATCTCCAAGCTACTGCCCTCTCTATCCTCCATCATCCCGAGTCGCCGGTTCCTGCTGTACAGGAAGAGCGTGACGCTGGCGCGACGGCTCCCGTCTTGGATGAGTTGACTCCCCATCACTCCTTCCCAGCACAATTGGAAGCCATTGCCTTGCGGAGGCGAACTACGGATACTTACGCAAAAATCCAAGCCCTCGCCGTCTTGGAAACGGTCGTCCAAAAGCTCTACAACTTCGATCGGTTCCTGCAACAACGTGCTCAATTCCGCGACGAGCCGATTAATCACGCCCAGTCGAGGATCATCTCTGCCGGTCATCCGGCACGCCTCCCGAACCACCAATGAAGATAACGGTGCTTACCCTGAGCATAGGGGCGCCGCGCCCAGCGACGCGAGACAATATCGCACTCAGAGGCCCCATGCTCGGCTCGCATAACGGAGGGCGGCGACAGGAACCAAACCCGCGCTGTCAGCTTGGGAAGCAAACCGATCCCGGTCGTCGCAGCGGCTGACACGGCTTTCGCGCGTACCGCCAGTGTCCGCTGTGGCCCCTTGATCACCCTGGCTAATTGCACGCCAATTGGGCGCCCGCCGGAGTTGCTGAGCTGGACGTTCTCGGCCTGCTCGGATCAGCGACAGCACCCCCGATCATGCGAGGGCAAGCGGACCCCGAGCGCAGGTTCCGCCACGGTCCGAGCACCGGTGCCGCGCGGCAGCGATCGCCCCGACCACGCAACCCGCCTCAGCCAGGCTGTCGCGATCGTAGGGCGAAACATCGCCGAGCGGTGCGGCAGGCGTCAGGCAAGGGGAGTCACGGGACGAGCTTGGCGAGTGTGCGGCAGGTTTACTGGCGGGACGTGCCCGCACGCTATGGGCCGTGGCCGACGCTCTACCAGCAGCTCCGCCGCTGGAGCGTAGACGGGACCTGGGACCGGCCGCTGACGCACGTCCAGGTGCACGACGACGCGATCGGGGCGGTGGACTGGTCGGCGGTGTGCGTGGGCTCCAACGTCGTCGAACGCTGCTTCAACCAGCTCAAACGCTTCCGCGGCCTGGCCACCCGATACAAGATACTCGCCGCCCACTACCGCGCCGTCGTCACCCATCGCCAGCCCTGTCCTCTGGCTCAGCGCCCCTTGGTCATGAGCTGGCGGTACAGCGGCTAGATCTACTCAAGATCAGCCTTAGGCCACTGGGGTGGCAAAGCGTGCGACCGCGCGAGGTTCATCACTTCGTGTTCCCCGTGCCCTTGCTGTGGGTGTACGCCAGAGATGCGGTCGTGGATACCGGGGCGATGCTGCGGGTTCGGGCGAGGCCGGGCGGGCGGGCGATGGGCTACCACGCGGCGGAACCGGGGAGTAGATTTTGCACGTTCCTAGCAATGTGCAATGACTCCGAACGGGCAGCCAAGCAAATAAATGAGCACGCAACAGCGCCTATTTCTTGGGATAGGTCATCTAAAATGTCCCCCGGGATAGGCACATTAAGAAACTGATTGTCCGGCATATGCTCGGCAGTTCCGACCATTGCAGCAAGATGGTCATGGCGCGTGTCCGCACTAATGGGGGCTCGCTGACGCGGGGGAAACCGCCTCCGGCGTCGAAAACGTCGCAGAGGTAATCTGCCTCGTCGGGGAAGTCCTCCGATCACTGGGCGAGCATAGGAGCATCTTCGGGGACTGGAGGTCACCGAACGCCGGGAAGGATCGTCGCAGCTAGACATCCTGGACGGTGCGTTGGAGCACCTGAAGCATCGCAGGACGTGGCGGGCAGGCCGGCCCGCGCGGCGGTAGCCACGAAACGGTCCGGGGTGCCGCCACGAGCACCTCGTAGCCGAGCGCCCGGCACGCCGGGCCAGCGGCAACAGCAGATAGAAGTGACCGCGCAGAGGCACGCTGGTGAACAGGCCCGCATGGCCGCTCTGGCATGGTGCTGAGGACGGGCCGTCAGCCTAATTGACCCCGCGAAGCCGAATGTCGGCATGGCCGGAGTTGGCACCTTCTTACCCCTGCCCTGGGCGCGCCCGATGCGAGACACTTCCTTGTGCACGGAGAGCGAATCGCTCCCCCGACGCGGGGACGACGATTGGAGAGCCGATGCCGCATATCGCCCTGGGGAACGACGCGTCCGGAATCATCTCGCTGTTCGCCTACCGGCCCGAGACCGCCCGCCCGTTGAGCGAGCTGGCCGAGGTGCTGCTGCGCGGCCCGAGCTCGCTGAGCCGCGGCGAGCGGGAACTGATCGCCTCCTACGTCTCGGCCCTCAACGACTGCGAGTTCTGCACCACCTCGCATGCGGCGTTCGCCGCCGCCCAGCTCCCCGAGGGCATCGCGTTGGTCGACCAGGTACGGGCCGACCTCGAGAGCGCGCCCGTCCCGGCGAAGCTGAAGGCCCTGCTGCGGGTGGCCGGCGCCGTCCAGCGGAGCGGGCGCGACGTGCGACCCGAGGACGTGGCCGCCGCCCGCGCCGAGGGCGCGACCGACGTCGAGGTGCACGACACGGTGCTGATCGCCGCCGCGTTCTGCATGTTCAACCGGTACGTGGACGGCCTCGGCACGACCCTGCCCGACGACACCGCGGAATACGCGGCGTCCGCCGACGCGATCGTCAGCGGCGGATACCTGGCCATACTCGGCCGCCCGGAGGAGCGCGCCGAGGCGTGAAGCCGGTAAATGCGCCGGTGAGCGCCCTGGGAGTAGCCGCCTGCGAGTGTCCTGGGAGAGCTGTGCTCGAAGCGTGATAACGCGTGGTACGACAGCCGGCTCTTGCGACTGCCTGCAGAGCACCCGAACGCTGATCGTCAGGTGCTGCGCAAGGTGCTGGCCGAGCTTGAGGCTCGATTGCTGACCTCCACGGGCAGACCCATACGCGGCTGTCCTGGCGCTCGCGCCCCGGCGGCAACTGGAACCGAACGAGGTGCAACGCCCAGCCGCATTGCCCGGCGCGTCGGCGCGTAAGCGAGCCGCTCTCAGACGTCGCCTGGCCGAACGGTATCCCGAGGACGGTTGATGCCAGAGTCCTCACTCTCCGCCCAAGCCGTCGTCCTCACAGTCGCCCTGCAGCAGACCGGTCGCGTAGCCACCCCTGGACTGATCTGTGAAGGCCAAGCGCTGCGGTCCTGGGAGGGTCGACGGCTCGACCGTCCGCTTTTCAGAAGTAGCAACGACGGTGATCACGCCGAAGCGGACCGGCCCTCGGCGTGGCCTGACCGATGATTTTTCCGCGCCGTGCTGATCTGTACGCCGACAACCGACTCACAGGAGGCTGACGCCATGCGGAAACTGACCTTCGCCATGAACCTGAGCTTGGACGGCTACATCGCCGCGCCCGGCGACGACCTCGGCTGGAGCGTGCCGAGCGACGAGCTGTTCCAGTGGTGGTCCGACCGGGTGGGGGCGACGGGCCTGGCGCTGTACGGGCGCAGATTGTGGGAGACGATGAGTTCCCACTGGCCGACCGCCGACCAGCAGCCCGGCGCCACACCGGCAGAGATCGAGTACGCCCGCCGCTGGCGGGACATGCCGAAGGCGGTGTTCTCCTCCACGATCGACAAGGTCGACTGGAACACCCGCCTGGTCACCGGCGACGCGGTCACCGAGATCACCCGGCTCAAGGCCAAGGACGGCGGCCCGATGGACATCGGCGGCGCCACACTCGCCGCAGCGGCGATGCGGGCCGGGCTGATCGACGAGTACGTGCTGCTCACCGCACCGGTCCTGGTGGGCAGCGGCACGCCGTTCTTCACGGCGCTGGACAACTGGGTGAACCTGACCCTGGTGGAGACCCGGAAATTCCCCGACGGCGTACTCCTGACCAGGTACGAGACCAAGCGCTGAATACCCAACCTCCGATCGTCCGCGCTTCGGGCCACCCAAGGATCTCGCGGCGCTGTGTTCCGCCCCCCGTGGGCTCTCACCCGGGTGTCGTCCTGGTCGCGGTTGCCGGCCCCCCGAACACACGATCGCCCACCCCGGAACGAGTACCCAACGTGCACAGCCCGCCCGGCGCCGTAGATCGGCTAAAACATCATGCAAGCCGCGAGAAAGGGAGAGGGGTTCGACACGGACACGGGCCTTCCCGAGTCCATGGTCCGGGCCCAACTCGCGGTCACGTGGTTCGACCTCGCGTGCCGGTACGTCGATCTCAAGTGGCCGCACGCCGCAGCCAAGTTCCGAACCGGCATCGCCGATGCACTCGCGACCGTCACGCCCGTCCTAGTGACCACGAAGCGCGGGAAGCCAGACGACAAGGTTCTACGCGCGGCGCTGTACGGCTGGGCCTTCCACAAGGTCCGCCGCGAGACGACCAAGCTCACCGGCAAGGAGGCCGCCGCGCTCAAGTGGCTACAGGCCAACTCTCTGCGAGTCGTCACGCTCAACGAGAAGGACCAGCGATCCCAACTCATCCGCTCGGCACTCGACACAATCGCGCTCAAGATGGACGGCACGCCCGCCGCAGCGAAGACCGTCGCCAGGAAGCGCGCGATCTTCTACGGCGCGCTCAACTACGCCGTGGAACTCGACATCTTGCCGGCGAACCCCATCGACCGCGTGGCATGGAAAGCCCCGGCCATCGCCGAGGAGGTCAACCGCAACGTCGTCGCCCGGCCGCGCCAGGTCCGGGCACTCCTGGCCGCGATCGAGGACAAGCGACCCGAACTCACGGCGTTCTACGGCTGCCTCTACTACGCCTACATGCGGCCCGGTGAGGCCAAAGTCCTGCGCAAGGGCGACTGCATCGACCTGCCCGACGAGGGATGGGGACAGCTCTTGCTCAGCGGCAACTCACCCCGCGTCGGATCGGAGTGGACGGACACCGGGACGAGCCATGAGGAACGGCAGTTGAAGCACAGGGCGAAGAAGATCGCTCGGCCCGTCCCCATCCCGCCCGAGCTCGTCCGGCTGCTGCGTCGTCACCTGGCCGAGCATGGGACGGCACCGGACGGCCGGCTGTTCTCCGGTGGGCGCGGTGGGCCGCTCTCAGAGAGCGTGTACGGGCGCGTCTGGCAGCTCGCCCGCGACATGGCGCTCACGCCCACACAGGTGGCCTCTCCCCTGGCCGGACGGCCCTACGACCTCCGCCACAGCGGCGTCACGCTCGCCCTCAACGCCGGCGTCCCGGCGCCCGAGGTCGCCCGCCACGGCGTCGACGTCCTGCTACGGGTCTACGCCGGGTGCATCGACGGCCACGAGCACATGTGGAACGGCCGTATCGAGGAAGCTCTCAAGGACGGCGACTAGCTAGGAGTGCGATGCCCGCCAGGACGACCGGAGGGGACCGGCGAGGTCATCGACACGGTGAGCTGCGCGGGGGCGTTCTGGCCGTCCTGTGCCAGATGGCTCAGTGGCAGCGCTGGTGTTTGGGCGTGAGGTGTTCGGGTTGGGGTCCCCGCGGTGCGGTCCTAGGGTCCTAGGGCCCTAGTTGAGGGTTCGGAGGGTTTTTAGCCTCATTGGCAAGACAGCGGATGTGACATCGGTCAGAAGGCATCCAACAGCGAGGCTCGGATCCCTACCGGAAGGCTGAAGATGTCCAGCAAGCTCCCCCTCAAGGTGCCCGTCGCTCTCAGTGCGCTCGCTTTCGCGAGTGCCGCGCTCCCGGCCGGTCCAGTGCACGCCGATCCGCCGAATGAGGCGATTCCCATCGCTCTCGATCAGGTGGACGACTATGTGAAGTTCACCGAGGACGACAACACGGTGATCTCCGATCACGCCAAGGCCCTCATCGACGCCGCGCCGAGCGGGGCGACGATCCGGCTCCCGCTGTACTACTTCAGCCAGAGCAAGATCGTGACCTCTCTCAGCAGGGCGAAGGGGCGGGGCGTCAAGGTCAGGGTCGTCATCAACGGCAGCGAGATCGGCATGCCGCAGTACCAGGAGCTGACGGCGGCGTTCGCCGACTCGCCCGATGCGGTGCGGACGTGCGGGCAGCGGGTCACGGACGGCGCCGGCGGGTTCCCGAAGCAGAGCGGGCGCTACATATCCACTCGCGGATGCGCCGCCAACCGGAAGGTCGGCGACAACTACTCGCGCATGCACAACAAGTTCATGACGATCGACAAGGTCGCGAAGAAGGGGGGAGGCGTCGCGCGGAACGTCGTTTACGTGGCGTCCGCCAATCTGCACGAGTGGACCTCGTACGAAAGTGCCATCACGGTGCGGGACGCCGGGCTGTACAGGTTCTACAGCAGATATTTCGACGACATGTACCGTCTCGCGAACAGGTCGGGGCGGCTCGACAACTACGGATCGAGTCACGTGTACAAGCCGTCCGGCGGGAAGTATCAGGTCTACACGTTCCCTCGGAGGGAGGCCGCCGGGAAAGCGCGCACGAGTGCGTCCAACGATCCGGTCGTGGCGGACGTGAAGGCGGCGAGGTGCTCGCGCAGTGCCAGCGACGACGTCATCAACGTGGCGAACGTCAGGGTCGCCCGGATGGCGGTGGCCAACGCGCTCATCGATGCTGGGAAGCGCGGCTGTACGGTCCGAGTGCTCACCGGGGACATCGCCTATGAGGACGGTGGGGCGGAGCTGATCTACGCGGCGGTCAACAAGCTCGCGTACAGCTCCTACATCGAGGGCGGCGTCAGGTACTGCGGGCCGGTGAACAACATCTCGTGGATGCACGAGAAGTTCATGCAGATCAGTAAGGGCACGTCGTCCGGCCTGTACGTGGGCAGCCACAACCTCACCGTCCAGGCACTGCGCCAGCAGGACGAGAACATCCTCCGCGTGCGGAACGCCACGCTGTACGCGGCGTACACCGGGCGTTTCGACTCGCTCCACACCTACTGCTCGCAGTGGAAGCCGAAGGTGCCTCCTCACACGGGTCCGGGCGACAACGCGGTCGAGGACGTCGACTAGAGGGCGCTCGGGCGCCCCGGCCGTGTTCCGTGACTGTTCCGTGAGCACCCGGCAATGGCCGGTAGGAGTGGGGAGCTACCGGGAAACAACGAGAACGGCCCCTGACAGCGTTCTAGCTGGTCAGGGGCCGTTCTACGTGGTGGTGGCGGGTGCAGGGTTCGAACCTGCGTAGGCTAAGCCGACGGATTTACAGTCCGCTCCCATTGGCCACTCGGGCAACCCGCCGTGGTGTTTCGCTGGAAAGGATAGCGGACCCTCGGGGTGGGTGTGACATCGAGGCGGGGCGTGCGGGGCGTGGGGAGTCGATACGCTCTGTAGATCGTGATGCTGCTGCTGAGGGGATGTGTGGGCGATGGCCGACTCGTCGTTTGACATCGTGTCGAAGCTCGACCGGCAGGAGGTCGACAACGCGTTGAACCAGGCCGCCAAGGAGGTGGCGAACCGGTTCGACTTCCGGAACGTGGACGCGGGGATCAAGTGGTCCGGGGAGTCGATCGAGATCCAGGCGAACACCGAGGAGCGGGCGAACGCGGTGCTGGACGTGCTGAAGGACAAGCTCGTCAAGCGGGGGATCTCGTTGAAGGCGATCGACGCGGGTGAGCCGAAGCTGTCGGGCAAGGTGTACAAGCTGGGCGTCGGCCTGAAGGAGGGCATCGCCCAGGAGGACGCGAAGAAGATCGGCAAGCTCATCCGGGACGAGGGGCCGAAGGGTGTGAAGGCCCAGGTCCAGGGGGACGAGCTGCGGGTCAGTTCGAAGAAGAAGGACGACCTCCAGCAGGTCATCAACCTGTTGAAGGGCAAGGACCTCGAGGTCGCGCTGCAGTTCGTGAACTACCGGTAGGACGAGGGGAGCGCGCCGGCCCCATCCCCCGCAGAAGTGGCCGGCGCGCTCTTGTGTGTTATGACGCGGCGGCGTCCAGAGTGGTTCGGTCGAATTCCGCGGACGCTCAGCGGTGGCCTGCCATGCGTTCCAGGCGGGCGATGCGGTCGGCGGTCGGGGGGTGGGTGGAGAAGAGCTTCCCGATGCCGGCGCCCTGGAAGGGGTTGGCGATCATCAGGGAGCTGGTGGTGGCGAGTTCGGGGTCCTGCGGCAGGGGGAGCGCGCGGGTGCCGGCGTCGATCTTGCGGAGGGCGGAGGCGAGGGCCAGGGGGTCGCCGGTGAGGCGGGCGCCGGCGGCGTCGGCGGAGTACTCGCGGGTCCGGCTGATGGCCATCTGGACGACGGCTGCGGCGACCGGGCCGAGGACCAGCATGAGGAGGGCGCCGAGGATGCCGGGGCCGTCGTCGTCCTCGGACCGTCCGATCGGCAGGAAGATCGCCAGGTGGGACAGGTAGGTGATGACGGTGGCGATGGCGGCGGCGACGGAGGCGATGAGGATGTCGCGGCTGTAGACGTGGGAGAGCTCGTGGCCGAGGACGGCGCGCAGTTCGCGCTCGTCCAGCATCTGGAGGATGCCGCGGGTACAGCAGACGGCGGCGTTGCGCGGGTTGCGGCCGGTGGCGAACGCGTTGGGCTGGCGGGTCTCGGAGACGTACAGGCGCGGCATGGGCTGGCGGGCAGAGGTCGACAGCTCCCGGACGAGCCGGTACAGCACCGGCGTCTCGACCTCGCCGACCGGGTGGGCGCGCATCGAGCGGAGCGCGATCCGGTCGCTGAAGAAGTACGCGATGCCGTTGGTTCCGAGGGCGATGACCAGCGCGATCGTCAGACCGGCCGTGCCGCCGAACGCCCAGCCGGCGACCAGCATCAATGCCGACAGCGCAGCGATCAATGCTGCCGTTCTGACGCCGTTGAACCGCACCTGCATTGCCTCCCCGTCGACCCCGGCATGAACATCAACGGTTTGACCTGGGGGAACGTTCCCAGACGTTTCCCCGGTTACGTGGCCTGCGCGACCGTCTGCAGGACGATCTGCGGCGCGACTGACAGCACGATCGCGCCGGCGGCCGCCGCGGTGATGGCGACACGGACGCCGAGACCGGGCGCCGCGTCGTAGTCCTCGCTGGTGGCGGACGGGGTGAAGAGGCGGACCGCCCACGCGAGGTAGTAGTAGAGGCCGATGACCGTGTTGATCGCCATCACGACGGCGAGCCAGGTGACGCCGCCGGCGAGGGTGGCGCGGAACACGACGACCTTCGCGAACAGCCCCATGACGCCGGGGGGCAGGCCGGCGAGGCAGATGAGGAAGAAGGCGAGGGCGGTGGCGACGGCGGGGCTGCGGCGGGCGAGGCCGCGGTAGTCGTCCAGGGTGTCCCGGCGGCCCGTGGCGGTGCCGCGGCGGTGGAAGCCGATCACGACGGCGAACGCGCCGATGTTCATGACGGCGTAGAGGGCGACGTAGGCGGTGGTGGCGGCGACGGCCTCGGGGAGGCGGTGCGAGCCGACCGCGAGGGGCGCGAGCATGTAGCCGGACTGGGCGACCGACGACCAGGCCAGCAGGCGAATGGCGGTCCGCTGGCGAAGCGCGGCGAGGTTCCCGAGGGTCATGGTGAGCGCGGCCAGGACGGCGACGACGGGGCCCCACACGTGCCCGTAGGCGGGCAGGCCCAGGGCGAGGACGATCGCGAGCCCGGCGAACCCGGCGGCCTTGGAGACCACGGCGAGGAACGCGGCGACGGGCAGCGGGGAGCCCTGGTAGACGTCCGGGGCCCAGAAGTGGAACGGGACGGCGGCGACCTTGAACGCGAACCCGGCGAGGACGAGCACGGAGCCCAGCGCGGCGACGGGGTCGAGGTCGGCTGGCAGCCGGGCGAGGGCGGGCGCGATCCGGTCCAGGTGCATGGCGCCGGTCGCGCCGTACACGAGGCTGATGCCGAACAGCATGACCGCGGTGGACACGACGGAGACGAGGAAGAGCTTCAGCGCGGCCTCGGAGGACGTCCCGTCGTAGCGGCGCAGCGCGGCCAGCGCGAACACCGGGAGGGAGAGGGTCTCCAGCGCGACGACCAGGAGGATGAGGTCGCGGGCCGCGACCAGGGTGAGGGCGCCGATGACGGCGGCGAGCAGCAGGAAGTGGTACTCCCCCACCGGGATCTTCGAGTCGGTGATCTCCTGGAGGGACAGCAGCACGACGATGACGGCGGCGCCGAGGATGATCCCCTGGAACAGCAGGGTGAAGTCGTCCGCGACGTAGGAGCAGGAGGCGGGGCCGCCGGAGCGCAGGCCGTCCGGCAGGCAGAAGGTGGCGCGGCGGTCCCCGGCGGCCAGCGCGATCACGGCGACGAGCGCGGTGGCGAGGGACCCGCCGGACAGCAGGGACAGGACGCGGCGGGGCGCGTCGAAGGCGTCGGCGAGCAGCAGCCCGATCGCGGCGACGGCGAGGACCAGCGGCGGCGCGACCGCCGCGTAGTCGATGTCCTGGATCATCAGCCGCCTCCGAGCAGCGCGCGGACCGGACCCGTGGTCACGTCCAGCAGGGTCTTCGGCCAGAGGCCGACCAGCAGCGTCAGCGCGATCAGCGGCACCCAGGCGGCGTACTCCTGGAGGGAGATCGACGCGACCGGGCCGCGGGGGGCTGCGACGCCGTCGGACGGCCCGTGGGTGAGCTTGGCGAGCATGCGCAGGAAGTAGGCGGCGGTCAGGACGGTGCCGAGCGCGGCGACGACCATGAACGTCACGAACGTCTCGCGGGGCAGGTCGGCGTGCGGCCGGTACGCGCCGATCAGGGCGAGCACCTCGCCCCAGAAGCCGGCGAGCCCGGGGAGCCCGAGGGACGCGACGGACGCGAAGGTCAGGATGGAGGCCAGCCGCGGGGACGTGCTGAGCATGCCGCCGCCGAGGGCGTTCATGTCGCCGGTGCCCCAGCGTTCCTTGACCGAGCCGGCGAGGAAGAACAGCAGGCCGGTGATGAGGCCGTGCGCGATGTTGCCGAACAGGGCGGCGTTGATGCCGACCGGGGTGAGGGTCGCGATGCCGAGCAGGACGAACCCCATGTGCCCGACGGACGAGTAGGCGATCATCCGTTTCAGGTCGCGCTGGGCGAGG
Source organism: Actinomadura citrea (assembly GCF_013409045.1). Classification (NCBI taxonomy): domain Bacteria; kingdom Bacillati; phylum Actinomycetota; class Actinomycetes; order Streptosporangiales; family Thermomonosporaceae; genus Actinomadura; species Actinomadura citrea. Next base: position 8,359,109 of record NZ_JACCBT010000001.1, read on the forward strand.
CAGGCGAGCGCGCCGTAGACGATCCCGATGACGGCGAGGAGGCCGAGCCACGGCGCCCAGACCCGCGCGCCGTCCGGGGCGAGCGGGAGCGCGACGCGGACGAGGCCGTAGGTGCCCATCTTCAGCAGCACCCCGGCCAGCAGGACGGACCCGACCGTCGGGGCCTCGGTGTGCGCGTCCGGAAGCCAGGTGTGCAGCGGCCACATCGGAGCCTTGACCGCGAACCCGATCCCCATCAGGGCGAACGCCGTGACCTGGAGGCCGTGCGACAGGCCGGACCCGTGCCGGGCGGCCAGGTCGGTCATGTCGAGCGTGCCGGCCTTGGCGCCGACGAGCAGCATCCCGGCGAGCAGGAGCCCGGAGCCGAGGAGCGTGTAGAGGATGAACTTCGTGGCCGCGGCGCGGCGTCCCGTCCCGCCCCACAGCATGATCACCGCGTACATGGGGACCAGGACGGTCTCGAAGAACACGAAGAACAGCACGAGGTCGAGCGCGACGAACGTGCCGAGCATCCCGACCTCCAGGACGAGCAGCAGCGCGGTGAGCAGCCGGATCCGGCTGCCTTCCGGCGGGTGCCGCAGCGTGTAGAGGAAGCACAGGAACGTCAGCAGGGCGGTCAGCACGACGAGCGGCAGCGAGATGCCGTCGACGCCGAGGTGGAACCGCAGGCCGATGGCGGGCGCCCAGGGCCGGTCGACCTCCAGTTGCATGCGGGACGTGTCGCCGAAGTCGAACGCCGACATGGCCGAGACCGCGACGAGCAGGGTGGCGGCGGACACGGCCGTCCCGAACGCGCGGACGGCGAAGCCGGTGCGCAGGAACCGGTTCGCCGGGACGAGCATCGCCAGCGCCCCGAGCAGCGGGAGCGTCATCATCAGCACGAAGATCACTGGAAGATCACCACCGCGGCCGCGATGGCGGCGACACCGGCGAGCAGGCCGGTGAGGTAGGTCTGGGGGTTTCCGTTCTGGACGAATCTGACCAGGCCGCCCAGGCGGCCCGCGCCCCGTCCGGTGCCGACGACGGCGGCGTCCACGCGTCGTTGGTCGAACAGGACGACGTGACGCGCCAGCGCCTGGACGGGCCGGACGATGGCAGCCGCATAGAGCTCGTCCACGAAGAAGGCCCGCGCGAAGACGGTACGGACGGGGCCGAGCGCGCGCGCGGGGTCCAATGCCGGGTCGCGGTTCCACACAAGGAACGCACCGCCCGCCCCCACGGCGAGCAGCAGCACGCTGAGCAGCGATGCTCCGATTTGGGGACGCAGCTCCGGAGCCCCGAGGCCGAAGAATCCGAGGATCGCGGCGGGGACGGCCAGCGCCGCCACGGTCCACGACATGATGCGTGCCGGGTCGCGGATCTCGTATGTGCCGCGTCGCTCACCGAAGAACGTCATCAACCACGCACGCATCGCATAGGCGGCCGTCAGGACGACCGTGACGAGCAATCCGACATAGACCAGCCACGCGATCCCGCCCGATGTGACCTCGCCGCCATGCAGGGCGGCGTGCTGGGCGGCCTCTATGACGGCGTCCTTGCTGAACCATCCGCTGAACGGCGGGACGCCCGCGAGGGCGGCGAAGCCCACGGTCATCGACCAGAACGTGAGGGGCATGCCGCGCCGTAGGCCGCCGTAGTGGGCGAGCATGTTCGACCCTGCGGTCACGATGACGCACCCGGCGGCCAGGAACAGCAGCGCCTTGAACGCCGCGTGCGTCAGCAGGTGGAAGATCGCGGCCGACTTCGCGCCCACCGCGAGCCCCGCGGCCATGACGGCGAGCTGGCTGATGGTGGAGTACGCCAGGACGCGTTTCAGATCGTCCTGGGCGAGGGCCGCGCACGCCGAGCCGACCATGGAGACCACCGCGACGGCGCCCAGCACGGCGAGCGCGGACGGGGCCGCGAGGAACACCCCGTACAGCCGCGCCACGACGTAGATCCCCGCCGCGACCATCGTCGCCGCGTGGATGAGGGCGCTGATCGGAGTGGGGCCCGCCATCGCGTCCGGGAGCCAGGTGTGCAGCGGGAACTGGGCGCTCTTGCCCGCGACCCCGGCGAGCAGCAGCAGCGCGGCCGCCGTCACCGTGGACTGCGGGAGGTCGCCGGACATCCGGACGATCCGGTCGATCTGGAACGTCCCGGCGCCCACGCCGAGCACGATCACGCCGATGAGGAAGCCGGCGTCGCCGAGCCGCGTGACGAGGAACGCCTTGACCGCCGCCCGCGAGTTGGCCCGCTCCTCCCAGTGGTGCCCGATCAGGAAGTACGAGCAGATGCCCATGACCTCCCAGCCCACGTACAGGACGAGCAGGTCGCCGGAGTAGACGACCAGCAGCATCGCGGACGTGAACAGCGAGATGAACGCGGCGTAGGAGGAGTACCGGCGGTCGCCGGACATGTACGCGACCGAGAACACCTGGACGGCGAGCGCCACGCAGCAGACCATGAGGCCGACGACCGCGGCCAGGCCGTCCACCTGGAGGCCGACGCCGATCGGCACCGATCCGGTGTCGACCAGCGTGAGGGTGCCGGTGCGCTCGCCCGGGTCGCGCCAGACGGCGAACGCGACGATCGCCGACAGGACGAGCGACACCGCGACCGGCGCGCACGCGATCAGCGCCGGGCCGTTGCGCAGCGGCGAGCCCGCGGGGGCGCCGCGCAGCAGCCGGGTCAGGGACGGGCCGGACAGCATCCCGGCGAACGCGGCGAGGAACGGCGGCAGCGCGACGAGCGACGCGAGCAGGATCACGACGGCGCCTCCTCGCGCTCGGGTGCCGGTTCGGGGCCGGCTTCCCGTCCCGCTGACGCGCGTCCGTCCGGACGGGGCCGCGTCTCCTCCGCGTCCTCGGAGAGGGCGCGGAGCCGGTCGACGTCGATCATCTGCCGGTTGCGGAACACCAGCAGCACGATCGCGAGGCCGAGCCCGATCTCCGCCGCGGCGATCACGATGGTGAACAGCGTGAGGACCTGGCCGCCGTGCAGGCGGTCCCGGTACCAGACGTCGAACGTGACGAGGTTGAGGTTCACCGCGTTCAGCATCAGCTCGACCGACATCAGGACGAGGATCGCGTTGCGGCGCGCCAGCACCCCGTAGACACCGACGGAGAACAGCAGGGCGGCGACGACCGTCGGGTAGGCGAGATGCATCAGGCGTCGCCCTTCCCGCCGGGCTTCGCGTCCGGCTTCGCGGCGGCGCCCGGACGGGCCCGGATGTCCGACCGCGACAGGACGATCGCGCCGACCAGCGAGGCCAGCAGCAGCACCGACAGGACCTCGAACGGCAGTACCCACGTCCGGAACACGGCGCCGCCGAGCTCCTCCGCCGATCCGCCTCCCGCGCGCAGCGGTGTCCGCGCGTCGCCGAACCCCATGACCATCACGGTGATCAGGACGGCGGCCGTGGCGGCGGCGACGGCCAGCGCGGCCCACCGGTTCCCCGAGTCCAGGTCGGCGGACTCCCCGATCGGCGCCCGCGTCAGCATGACCCCGAACAGCAGCAGCACCACGACGGCGCCGACGTAGATGAGGACCTGCACCCAGGCGACGAACTCCGCGGTGAGGACGAGGTAGCCGCCCGCGAGCGCGCCGAACGACACCACCAGCCACAGCGCCGCGTGGACGAGCTGCCGCGTCGTGACCACGAGGATCGCGGAGCCGACCGCCACCACGCCGAGCAGCGTGAAGACGATCTCCTGGCCGCTCATCCGCGCTCCCCCGGCTCGCGGGGCGGTCCCGTCCGGGGCGGCCGGGCGGCCCGCGCGGCGGCCTTCTCCGCCGCGGCCACCTCCTTCGGCGGCTCGGCGGACGGATCGTGCGCCTGCGGCGGCGGGACGGTCCACATCCACTCCCGCAGCCGTTCCTTCTCGTGCGTCAGCTCGGCGATGTCGTACTCGGCGTACTCGAACTCCGGCGACCAGAACAGGGCGTCGAACGGGCACACCTCGATGCAGATGCCGCAGTACATGCACAGCGCGAAGTCGATCGCGAACCGGTCGAGGACGTTACGGGTCCGGGGGCGTCCGCCGCCTTCGGCGGGGAGCGTCTCCTTGTGCGAATCGATGTAGATGCACCAGTCGGGACACTCGCGGGCGCACAGCATGCACACCGTGCAGTTCTCCTCGAACAGCGCGATGACGCCCCTGCCGCGCGGCGGCAGATCCGGTTGCACTTCGGGGTACTGGCGCGTTATGGACCGCCGCGTCATCGTCCGCAACGTGACCGCCAGTCCCTTGGCCAGTCCGCCTCCTGGTAGCCGTCCCACGCGCCCCATGATTGCGCACGATCGGCGCGGGGGGAACGCGGCGGGTTCCGCGTTCGTCCAACGAGGTATAGGTCGTGTGCCACGGAGCAGGCTTACGGCTGGGGAGGGCATGTGGGTCATCACGCGGAGCATCCCTACGACCCTGAGCCCGAGTACCCCTCTCGGCCGGCGTCTGACCAGCCACGTTCCCCGCACCGCCGACCGCCGCCTCCGCGGCGTCCGCCCGCGGCGCCCGGCTGGCGCCCCCCGTATCCGGGTCCGCCCGTGCCTCCGCAGCCGCCCCTGCCGTCGCCCATCCCGGTGCCCAGCCCCCAGACGGCCCACGGCATCCTGTGGGCTTTCGTGCCCTTCATCACGCTCGGCTTCGGGACGCCGGTCTCGTTCCTGTACGCGGCCGTCCACCGGCGGTCCCTGGGGCTCGGGGGCACCGCCGCCGGCTACGGCGCCGGCACGGCGGCCGTGCTGATGATGCTCCAGTCCGGCAACCCGTTCTTCATCGTCTTCGGCTCGTTCGTGATGCTCCTGCTGTGGATCGCCGGCACGGGGCACGCGTTCGCCGTCCGGTCGTCGGTCTTCCCCCGCGAGATCCCCCGCAGCGTGCTGAACGAGCACGCGATCGAGGTCGCCAAGTACCGGCGGACGCTGCGCGAGCAGGCCCGCGCGCTCGCCTCCGAGGACCCGGCGCTCGCCCGCGAGCTGCGCATCGGCCGCCCCGACGTGCCGCGCACCTACGACGACGGCGGGCTCGTGGACGTCAACCACGTGCCCCGCGCGATCATCGAGGCGCTGCCCGGCATGACCCCGGACATCGCCGACCGGATCGTCCGCCGCCGCGCGCAGACGGGCGGGTTCGTCTCCGTCGAGGAGATGGCCGTCGACGCCGACGTCCCGCCGGACGTCCTCCCCCAGCTGGCCGACTTCACGATCTTCCTCAGGTGACGGCCGGGCGCCGGCGGCGCTCAGTGCTGGGCGGCTCGGTGATGGGCGGCTCAGAGGGCGACCCTGAGGACGCCGGTCAGCGCGAGCTGGGCCAGCGACAGCGGGACGAGCCACGCCCAGGCGAGCTTCTGCAGCTGGTCCTCGCGCATGCGCGGGTAGCTGACCCGCAGCCAGATCACGCAGAACGCCAGCACGGCGACCTTCAGCAGCGTCCAGAGCCAGCCCAGCTCGGTGTTCAGGAACGGGCCCTTCCACCCGCCGAGGAACAGCACGGTCGTCAGCGCGCACAGCACGACGATCCCGGCGTACTCCGCCAGGATGAACAGCGCGAAGCGCAGCCCGCCGTACTCCGTGTACGGACCGAAGATGATCTCTGAGTCGGCGACCGGCATGTCGAACGGCGGGCGCCGCAGCTCCGCCAGGCCCGCGACGAAGAACACGACGCCGCCGACCGCCTGCCACGGCAGCCACCACCAGCGCCACTCCTCCACGACGCCCTGGAGTGACAGCGTTCCCGCCGCCATCGCCACCGACGACGCCGCGAACACCATCGGCAGCTCGTAGGACATCAGCTGCGCCGCGACCCGCATCCCGCCGAGGAGCGAGTACTTGTTCGCGCTCGCCCAGCCCGCCATGATCGCGCCGATCACGCCGACGCCCATCACGGCGAGCGCGAAGAACACCCCGGGGCCGAGGTCGAGCGCGACCTGCCCGCCGGGCCCGACCGGGACCACCAGCAGCACCAGCAGGTACGGGACGATCGCCACGCCCGGCGCCAGCTTGAACACCCACCGGTCGGCGTCGCGCGGGACCACGTCCTCCTTCTGGGCGAACTTGACGCCGTCGGCGACGAGCTGCGCCCAGCCGTGGAAACCGCCCGCGTACATGGGGCCGAGGCGGCCCTGCATGTGCGCCATCACCTTGTGCTCGGCCTGCCCCACCAGCAGCGGGAGCACCGCGAAGGCGCCCGCGACCAGCACCAGCTTGACCACGATCTCAAGCATGGGGCCCCCAGCCCTCCGGGACCCCGGGCGGGCGGACGCGGCGGCGGCTCGGCGCGCCGTGCCCGGACTCGCCCGGTTCCTTCGCGCCCGGCCACGGCTTGGCGACGCGGGCGGCGAGGACGAAGTCCTTGCGCAGCGGGTGGCCCTCGAACCCGTCCGGCAGCAGCAGCGGGACGAGGTTCGGATGGCCCTCGAACAGGATGCCGAACATCTCCGACGTCTCCCGCTCGTGCCACGCGGCGCCCCGGTAGACGCCCGTAGCCGTCGCCAGCACGGGCGCCCGCTTCGTGACGCGCGTGCGGACCAGCAGGTGGTGGCGGCGCTCCAGCGAGTACACGTGGACGACGACCGCGAAGCCCTCCTCCAGTTCGTCCACGCCGGTCAGCCAGTCGAAGAAACCGCAGGCCAGCTCGTCGCGCGCGAAGGTGAGCGCGTCCACCCAGAGCTCGGGCGCCACCCCGACGGCCAGCCCCCCGAAGGTCTCCTCGGTGGTGACCTCGTCGCCGAAGCGTCCCGTCCAGGCGTCCGCGAGTTCCGCTCCCGGGGGCTGCGGGCTCATCGGTCACGTCCGATCTGGTCGTCGTGGTCGTCGTCCACCAGTCCGGGGATGATCGAAGGATCGTGCGAGGGGTCGGGGCCGGGATCGTCGTCCTCCACCGCCGGGACGGGCGCGGTGACGTCCTGGTCCTCGACCATGTGAACGGGCTGCGTGGTGTCGGTCGGCCCGCCGGGGGGCGTGGCGCCCTCCGGCTCCGGTTCGTGTTCGTGTTCGGGCTCGGCCGAGGCGTCGGCCTCGCCGAGGTGCCAGACGGGCTGGGTGATGTCGGTCGGATCGACGGGAGGCTCGACGGGCGGCCCAGGCTCAGGTGCCGGCTTCGCCGCGACCTCGGCCTCGGCCTCGGTGAGGTGCCGGACCGGCTGCGTGGTGTCCGTCGGCTTGACGGGCGGCGCCTCGGGCTCCGGCCGGGCCTCGGCCGTGGCCTCCGCATCGCCGAGATGCCGGACGGGCAGCGTCTCGTTCTCCGTGGCCTCGTGGTCCGTCACCGCCTGCTCCGCGGCCTCTTGCTCCGCTGTCTCTTGCTCCGTCGCCGCGTTCTCCGGGGCCTCCTGGCCTTCGTCCTCCAGGCTGTTCCAGTGCTCGAAGGTCTCGTGCTGGTCGGGCGGAGGCGGCGGCTGGAGCGGGCGGCGCAGGACGGTGGCCGGGATCGGACGCGGCGCCGGCGGCGGGGCGACGGGCTCCCCGCCGTCGCCGGCCCCGCCGTAGCGGTCGCCGAGCGACTCGGCCGCGATCTTCTCCTGGAGGTGGACGATGCCCTGCAGCAGCGCCTCCGGGCGGGGCGGGCAACCGGGCACGTAGACGTCGACCGGGATGATCTGGTCGACGCCCTTGGTCACGCAGTAGGAGTCCCAGTACGGGCCGCCGCAGTTGGAGCAGGCGCCGAAGGAGATGACGTACTTGGGTTCGGGCATCTGCTCGTAGAGGCGGCGCACCGCGGGGGCCATCTTGTCGCTGACGGTGCCCGAGACGACCATCAGGTCGGCCTGCCGCGGACCGGGCGCGAACGGGATGACGCCGAGCCGGATGAAGTCGTGCCGGCTCATCGACGTCGCGATGAACTCGATGGCGCAGCAGGCCAGGCCGAAGTTGAAGACCCAGAGTGAGTAGCGGCGGCCCCAGTTGAGCACGAACCTGATCGGCTTGGGCGCGAGCCGCGACAGCGGCCCGACGCTCGGCGGGGGAAGATCGATGGTGCCCACGACGCCATTGTTACAGCGCTCGGGGCGTCAGACCCAGGACAGGACGCCCTTCTTGCCCGCGTACGCGAGCCCCGCGGCCAGGAACGCCAGGAAGACGAACATCTCGCCGAGCGTCGTGGCCCCGTAGCCCGGGGCGGCGAAGACGGTCGCCCAGGGGAAGAGGAACACCGCGTCCACCGCGAACACCACGTAGAGGTAGGCGAAGACGTAGTAGCGCACGTAGGAGTGGGCCCAGCCCTCGCCGACCGGGTCGACGCCGCACTCGTACGTCGTCAACTTCTCGACCGTGGGACGATGAGGCCGCAGCAGCCGGTTCGCCGCCAGCGCTCCCCCCACGAGAGCGGCGCCCGCGAGGAGCAAGACGGCCAGGACGACATATGTGTCGAAATAGTTATGCACCAGATCCTCCTCGCGTGCGTCACATCCAGTATCTCGCGAAGCAGCATCGAGGAGTGTGACTTCGTACCTCCCCCCTGGAGGATCACAATGTCATGCTCTTGCTGCACACTAGATTCGCATGGGTCGGTTTTGACCTGGAAGGACGTGACCGGATGAGCAACCCCCCGCCTCCCCCGGGCTGGGAATCCCCGGGTGGGGCCTCCTGGCCGCCTCCGCCGCCGCCAGCGGGCCCGGGCGGGCCCGGTCCCGGCGGACCCGGCGGTCCGGGCGGGCCGCCCCCGCCCGGCGGCTTCGGAGGTCCCGGAACACCGCCCCCCTTCTTCCCCCCGCCCCCCGGCGCCCCGATGGGCCCGCCGATGCCGCCGCCGAGGCGCGGCGGTGGCGGCGGCCTGGTGATCGGCCTCGTCGGCGGCGGCGTCGTCCTCCTTGTGATCATCGCGGTCGTGGTGTTCGTGGTGGCCAAGGGCAGCGGCAAGTCCCCCGAAGAGAAGCTGACCGCGGCCGCGACCAACATGGACGCCGCGCGCGCGGTCTCGCTGAAGGGCACGTTCGGCGGCAGCGAGACGCTGCGCGGCGAGCTGAACGTCACCAAGGGCGGCCGCGCGATGGGGCCCGTCACCTGGAACAGCGACCAGGTCACCGTGCTGTCGGCCGACGGCAAGCTGTTCGTGAAGGGCGACCGGAGCTACTGGACGCGGCAGATCTCCTCCACCGACACCCCCTACTACCTCACCTCGGGTGACCAGTGGGGCCGGCTGGGCGCGGACGAGCTCGACCTCGACTTCAAGGAGCAGCTGTCGCCGACGGCGCTGGCGAGCAAGATCCGCTCGGCCCGGCTGTCGCGCGTCAAGCCGATCGAGACGACCTGGATGGGCAAGAAGGCGCTCAAGTTCAGCACCTTCTCCTCCACGCTCTACATCACCGACGAGGACGACGCCGAGCTGCTGCGCTACGAGGCCACCACGCCGCGTGTCGCGCTCGACGTCACCCCGAAGGACTCCAGCGACGCCTCGTCCCTGATCTCGGACATGCGCACCAGCATGGGCGAGCTGAAGGACTCCTTCAACGCCTCGTCGAAGCCGACGGTCGACGAGTGGAAGAGGGGCGGCTGCAACGGCAACTCCGGCTGCACGGTCGAGGCCAAGATCCGGCCGCCGTACGACGTGGAGAAGCCCGTCACGATCGACGTGCGGTTCCGGCTCACCGCCGGCACGCTGACCGGCCGCGACCTCGGCAACTGCACCGCCCACGTCACGATCACCAGCAGCCTCTCCCAGTGGACGAGCTGCCGGGTCGTCAGCAGCGCGTGGACGAGCTGGGCGAAGGCGACCGGCGGCACCTTCTACAAGCACGCGGAGTACAAGGTGATCGGCGCCACCTCCGAAGAGGTGTCCGGTCTGCAGAACGGTCTCGACAGCGAATGACGCCGCAGGTGAGGCGCCTCGCGCGCTGATCCTCGACCGCAGGGGTGCCCGGCGGCGCTCCTCCCCTTCCGGGGGGACGCGCCGCCGGGCACCCTTATGCTCTTGGTGGACGGCCCCTCCAGGGCCCGGCGGCCGCCCTTCCCCCCGGAACGTTCCCGAGCCCGTCGGCACCCACCGGGGGACGCCTCCATGATCCCTTGCTTTGTGTCTGACGGTCGGGCCGGTACCTGGCCCCGGAAGTGAGCAGAGTGAGCCCCGAGTGAGCGCTGAACAGGACGAGCCGTCACCGACGGCCTCTTCCCGACCCCCGTCCCCGGACGATTCCGGGGGCGCCGCCCCCCGCCCGGACGGCCGCCCGAACCAGGGCGCCCCCGGCCCGCAGGGCCCCCACCCCGGGGACGTACGCGTCGCCGGCGGCCAGGCCCCACCCGGCGCGGGCTCCCCCGCCGGTCCGGACGCGGCCGGCACGGCTACCCCCGGGTCGGATCCGGGTGCGACCCCCACCGACCCGCGCGGTACGCCCTCCTTCGTCCCCCCGGGCCCGGCCTCCGCCGCTTCGCCCGGCGCTGACTTCCCGCCTGTGGCGGGCCCTCCCGGCGAACCGGGCACGGCGTTCTCGCCGAGTGGCCCCGTCCCGCCGGGACGGCCGCGCGGGCCGCGGGGCCGGCGCGTGGTGGTCGTCGCCGGCGCGGCGGCCGTCGTGGTCGTGGTCGGAGCGGTGGCGGCCGTGGCGCTCACCGGGGGCGGGGAGTCCCCGAAGAAGAAGCCGAAGGCGACCGTGGCGGCCCCGCCTCCCGCGTGGACGGTCGCGGCCGGCCAGGCCCTCAGCTCCGGGACGGGGCTGCGCTACGACGGCACCCTGACGATCAGCGGCCGGCCCGTCCAGGCGCGGCTGCGCGTGACACCGGCGGGGGCGGCGAGCGGCACGCTCACCGCGGGCGTGCTGACGGCGGAGGTCGTCGCGATCGGCGGCGACACCTACATCAAGGCCGGGACGGCGTTCTGGCAGACCTACGCGACCGGCGTCGCGCACCCGGAGTACTACGCGGGACGCTGGTCCAAGGCGCCCGCGTCGGTGCCCGGTTTCGACGTCCCGGACGTCCTCGGCCCCAAGGCGATCGCCAGGTCGCTGAAGAAGGCCCCGGCGAAACCGCCCACGGAGAGCGTGAACGGCGTCCGCGCCTTCAAGGTCAAGGCGTCCGGCGCGGAGTACGTGCTCACGGCGGAGGCCCCGTACCGGCTGCTGGCGGTGCGGCCGGACGGGCAGGCGGCGCAGCGCTTCACCGTCGCGCCCGTGGCGGCCCCGGCGACGCTGCTCGCCGAGCTGCGTCCGCGGGTGGCCCGGCTCGGCGGCGCGGCCGATCCCGGCCTGCGCTTCACGCCGGGGACGCTGGCGTTCAGCAACTGCGACCAGAACACCAGCGGCTGCACGGTGAACATGCCCGCCACCCTCACCGAACCCGCGGCGGTGCCGGACGGCGCGCGCGCCGCGCTGCGGGCGGCGATCTCGTCCAGGGGAAAGCCGCTCGGGATGTGCACGGGGTCCGGACCGGTCCCGGCCAACCGCTCGCTCGTCCTGCGTTGCACCGTGACGAGCAAACTGTGGCGGCACTGGATGCGCGCCGCCCTCGACAACCCCGGCTCCTACCCCTACGAGGCGAAGGCGCGCGTCGTCGGCGAGGCCGTCGACGTCGCCGACGTGCCGAAACTCCTCGCCCGCGTCGACCGCGAGCGCGAGGCGGTGACGAAGGCGGCTCCGGGCACGCCGGGTCCGACGGTGTCGGGCGAGCCGTCGGTCAAGCGCTCCGAGCGGCCAGAAATCGCCACATCACAGACACCAGGGGCACCGTGAACCCCACGTTCAGGGGCGGTGCGGTCGAACGGGATTCCGGCTGTCTACACTTCGGGTCGTGAACTCCACGCCTCTGGGGAGCGGCTGCTCCTCGACGAGTCCCGCGCTGCTGGTCCGGCGTCTGCACGTCGACCTGTGCCGCCAGCGCAGCTGCCTGTGTTCGGGATGAACCCGGGGACCCGTCCAGGTCGTATCGCCCGATAGGACCTGCGGTGCGTTCGCCGCCCGTCGCTCGCCTCCATGACGCGCGGCCACCGGCACCGGGCGAGGAACGCGCGTCCTTCCTGCGCGGTCATCCCAGTGTGCGGCCCGTCCCCGCCAACCCATCCCGTCCCGGACATACCATGAAGGTAAGCCTAAGTAGCATCACGATCCTGGGTGCCTCCCCCAGGACGGATGCTGCGCGTCGAGGAGGTCTTCCTCTGTGACCAAACAGGTCCAGCAGCTCGACCGCGTCATCATCCGCTTCGCCGGAGACTCCGGCGACGGCATGCAGCTGACCGGCGACCGCTTCACCCAGGAGACCGCGGCGTTCGGCAACGACCTTTCCACGTTGCCGAACTTCCCGGCCGAAATCCGCGCCCCCGCCGGGACCCTCCCCGGCGTGTCCAGTTTCCAGTTGCACTTCGCCGACCACGACATCCTGACGCCGGGCGACGCGCCCAACGTCCTGGTCGCGATGAACCCCGCCGCCCTCAAGGCGAACGTCGGGGATCTTCCGAACGGCGCCGACCTCATCGTCAACACCGACGAGTTCAGCAAGCGCAACCTCGCCAAGGTCGGCTACGCGGCCAGCCCCGTCGAGGACGACTCGCTGTCGGAGTACCGGGTCCACGCGCTGCCGCTGACCTCGATGACGGTGAAGGCGCTCGAGGACTTCGACATCTCCAAGAAGGACGCCGAGCGCGCGAAGAACATGTTCGCGCTCGGCCTGCTGTCGTGGCTGTACCACCGTCCCACCGAGGGGACACTGGCCTTTCTGGAGCGCAAGTTCGCCAGCAAGCCCGAGATCATGAAGGCCAACATCGCGGCCTTCCAGGCGGGCTGGTCCTACGGCGAGACCACCGAGGCGTTCTCGGTGCAGTACGAGATCAAGCCGGCCGAGCACGAGCCGGGGCTCTACCGCAACATCACCGGGAACCTGGCGCTGGCGTACGGGCTGGTCGCGGCGGGCGTGCAGAGCGGGCTGCCGATCTTCCTCGGCTCCTACCCGATCACGCCGGCGTCCGACATCCTGCACGAGATCTCCAAGCACAAGCGGTTCGGCGTGCGCACCTTCCAGGCCGAGGACGAGATCGCCGCGGTCGGCGCGGCGCTCGGCGCCTCCTTCGGCGGGTCGCTCGGCGTCACCACGACGTCGGGGCCCGGCATCGCGCTGAAGAGCGAGACGATCGGCCTCGGCGTCGCGACCGAGCTTCCGCTGCTGGTCATCGACGTGCAGCGGGCCGGCCCGTCCACCGGGCTGCCGACCAAGACCGAGCAGGCCGACCTGCTGCAGGCCATGTACGGCCGCAACGGCGAGGCGCCCGTCCCGGTGATCGCGCCGCAGTCCCCGTCGGACTGCTTCGACGCGACGATCGAGGCGGCGCGGATCGCGGTGAAGTACCGCACACCGGTGATCCTGCTGTCGGACGGCTACCTCGCCAACGGCTCCGAGCCGTGGCGGCTGCCGGACGTGGCGACGCTGCCGAAGATCGATCCGAACTTCGCCGAGCCGTCGCAGGAGGAGTTCCAGCCGTTCGAGCGCGACCCGGCCACCCTCGCCCGCCCGTGGGCGGTCCCCGGCACCGCCGGGCTGGAGCACCGGATCGGCGGGCTGGAGAAGGCCGACGTCACCGGCAACATCTCCTACGACCCCGCCAACCACGACCGCATGGTCCGGCTCCGCCAGGCCAAGGTCGACGGGATCGCGGGCGACATCGAGCCGCTCGCCGTGGACGACCCGTCCGGCGCGGCCCGCGTCCTGGTGATGGGCTGGGGCGGGACGTTCGGGGCCATCTCCGCGGCCGTCCGGCGCGTCCGGGCGTCCGGGCGTCCCATCGCACAGGCCCACCTGCGGCACCTCAACCCGTTCCCGGCGAACCTGGCCGAGGTGCTGCGCTCCTACGACAAGGTGATCGTCCCTGAGATCAACCTCGGCCAGCTCGCGCTGCTGCTGCGCGGCCGGCTGTTCATCGACGTGATCGGCTACAACCAGGTCCGCGGCCTGCCCTTCAAGGCCGAAGAGCTCCAGGGCGTCATCCAGGATGTGATCGACAGTGAGTGACAACGGAGCCAGCGGCAACGGTTCCGCCAACGGCAACGGCAACGGCTCGGGGAACGGCCGCAGCCTGCTCTCCCTCGTCCCGAAGGCGGACGGGAAGCAGTCGATGAAGGACTTCAAGACCGACCAGGAGGTGCGCTGGTGCCCCGGGTGCGGTGACTACGCGGTCCTCGCGGCCGTCCAGTCGTTCCTTCCCGAGCTCGGGCTGCGCCGCGAGAACATCACGTTCGTCTCCGGCATCGGCTGCTCGTCGCGGTTCCCGTACTACATGAACACCTACGGGTTCCACTCGATCCACGGCCGCGCGCCCGCGATCGCGACGGGCCTCGCCACGTCCCGTCCGGACCTGTCGGTGTGGGTGGTGACGGGGGACGGCGACTCGCTGTCCATCGGCGGCAACCACCTGATCCACGCGCTGCGCCGCAACGTCAACCTCAAGATCCTGCTGTTCAACAACCGGATCTACGGGCTGACGAAGGGCCAGTACTCGCCGACCTCGGAGCTCGGCAAGATCACCAAGTCGACGCCGATGGGCTCGCTCGACGCCCCCTTCAACCCGCTGTCGCTCGCGATCGGCGCGGAGGGCACGTTCGTCGCCCGCACCATCGACTCCGACCGCAAGCACCTGCATTCGGTGCTGCGGGCCGCCGCGCAGCACCGCGGCACCGCGCTCGTCGAGATCTACCAGAACTGCAACATCTTCAACGACGGCGCGTTCGACCCGCTGAAGGACCCTGCGGTGCGCGACGACGTCACCGTCCGGCTGGAGCACGGCGAGCCCATCGTGTTCGGGGCGGACCGTGACAAGGCGCTGCGCCGCACCCCGTCCGGGTCGTTCGAGGTCGTGAACATCGCGGACGTGGACCCGGCCGAGATCGCCGTGCACGACACCCACAACCCCGACCCGTCGCAGGCGTTCGCGCTCTCGCGGCTGGACCAGCCGGCGTTCGAGCACACCCCGATCGGCATCTTCCGGGACGTCGACCGCCCGTCCTACGACGAGCTGATGCGGGCCCAGCTCGACGAGGCCGTCCAGGCCCAGGGCGAGGGCGACCTCGCGGCCCTGCTCGGCAGCGGCGACACCTGGCGCATCGACTGACGGCGTCCTCCCGGACGTCTCCGCAGGCCCGGCCCCGCGTCGCCCGGGGGCCGGGCCTGCGCATGCTTGGAGGCCCCCGAACGGGGCACGTTTCCTCACGTGCCGGCCGTCCGGCGATCCGCGGTGGTCTTCCGGGCGGGACGTCCTGCGCGGCGGCGTCCCCGCCTGACAGACTGAGGAGATCATGAACCGGGAGGTGACGATGCGGGTCATACCGCGCCGTAACAGGGGTCGTCAGCGAAACGAGGAACCCGCACCCGCCCCGACGCCTCCCGCCTCGTCCGCCGAACCGGCGACCCCGGCCAAGAGCTCGACGTGGCCGCCCCCGCCCTCCCCGCTCATCCCCGAAGACGCCGCCGAGACGACGCGGCCCCAACCGACGACGCGGCCTGGAACTCCCGCCTCCGTCCCGCCCGGCGAGACCGTCCCGCCCGGCGACACCCGTCCCCTGAAGGCCGGGCCTGAGCCGGGCCGCGACCCCGCCGAGGCGTTGGGTCAGGAGAGCCTGCGCGACGGAGGCCGGCGCTCCCGGGCCACGACGGCCGTTCTGCCCGCGGCCACCCGACCGCCGGGCACGGAGGCCGAAAGGCGGCGGGCGCGGGCCGCGCAGCGGCAGCGGGAAGCCGCGGAGATGAAGCGGAGCCGGGCGGCGCGGCGGCAGGGCCGCGCGTACCGGGAGGTCGCGCCCGCGAGAGCCGCCGACCAGCACCGGTCGGCGCTGCTGGTCATGGTGCTCACGCTGGGGCTGCTGATCGCGGCCGTCGCGGTGACCGGCGGGATGATCGCGTCCTCGATGCGGACGCGCCCGGTGACGCTGGCCGCCCCGCTGCACATCTACCCGGTCGCGCAGGTGCTGCCGGGGCAGTGCCCCGCCGGGACGCAGGGCATCACCGGACAGGCCGCCACCGGGTTGACCTGCTACCGGCTCACCCAGGGGATCGCGATCCACAAGGTCGCCGACCTGCGCGTGCAGAAGTCGCGGGTGAAGCCGGGCGGGTACGACGTGGCGGTGACGCTGCGGCCCGGGGACCGCCGCGCGTTCGCCAAGCTGACCCGCGCGACGGTCGGCCGCGACCTGGCCTTCGTCGTCCGCGACCGCCTGGTCACGCTGCCGCGCGTCGACATGGCCATCACCGACGGAAAGGTCGTGGTCACCGGCTCCCCCGACCGCACCTCCGCGAACGCCCTGGTCCGCCAGCTCAAGGGCCGCGCGAGCTGATTGCGTTTCTCTCCTCCTTCGGGCCTGGAGGCCCTCCATCGTCGAGAAACGCGGGGCGATCGCTGGCATCGCTCCGACTCGCCTTGCGGCTCGCTGCGCGATCAGATTCTTGCTTCGCTCGAATCTGCCTTCGGACGCGATCGCGACCCTTGAGGTTGTTGCGGGGTTGCTGTACGGGCCTGGGTCGTTGCGCGGCTTGTTCTTACGGCAGCGCTTCTCCGTGGAGGGCCTGGATCTCCAGTTCGACCTTCAGGCTCTCGCCTACCAGGGAGATGCCCGCTTCCACGATCTGGTTGAAGCGGATGGCGAAGTCCTTGCGGGGCAGTTCGGCGGTGGCGCGGAAGGCGGCGCGGGTGCCGCCCCACGGGTCCGGGCCGGTGCCGAGGTAGGTCATGTCGAGGTCGACGGGCTGGGTGATGCCGTTGAGGGTGAGGTGGCCGTGCACCGTCCAGCGGTCGGGTCCGATGCTGGTCAGGCCGTGGCCCTCGTAGGTGAGGGCGGGGTGGACGTCGGCGTTCAGGAAGTCGGCCGAGCGCAGGTGGTCATCGCGCATCTTGTTGCCGGTCTCGATGGACGCCGCCTCGATGCGCGCGGTCACGCGGGAGTTCTCCACCGGCTCGGTGATCTCGACGCGTCCCTCGAAGGCGGCGAACCGGCCGCGGACGCTGGACAGGCCGATGTGCTGCGCGACGGCGCCGATGTTGGAGTGCGCCGGGTCGATCGTCCAGATGCCGGGCGGCGGGAGCTCGGCGCCGCCCGCCCGGCCGAGCACGACCTTCCCGATGTCGGCGGTGCCCGCGCCGGACACGATCATCGTGGCGGCGGCCGGATGGAACCCCATGGCCGTCACGATCACCGTGTAGGTGCCGGCGGGCAGCGGGCCGGCGGCGAGCACGCCGTCCTCCCCGGTCTGCTCGCGCGCGACCTGGTCGCCCGCCAGGTTCATGACCGTGACGATGGCGTGCCGCACCGCCCAGCCGTCCTTCGTCCGCACCGTTCCGCGCAGACCTCGGTTCGCGTCCATCAACGACCCGCACTCCAGGTTCCGTGTCTCGTGGCCGCCGCCTGCGGCGGCCCGGGCTCGCTCGTGTCGGTCACTCGTCGGGGTAGCCGAGCTTCAGGTCGTGATCGTCCAGCCCGCCGCCGGACAGCGACAGACCGGTCGCGACCGGAGGATATCCGGACGCGATCATCGTGTACTGGCCGCCGGTGAGGTCGGTGAAGGCGTACTCGCCGTCCGATCCGGTGATGACCATGGCGATGACGTTGCCGGCGGCGTCGACGAGCGTGACCCGCGCCTCGCCGACCGGCTCGCCCGCCTCGTTGCGGACCGTTCCGCGGATCCGGGCGCCGGGCGGCATCTCCACGTCCATCCGCGTCTGGCCGTTCCCCGTCACCTCCACCGGCATCGCGACCGGGCGGTGCGCGGCGGCGCTGACGGCGAGCGTGTAGGCGCCGGACATGAGGTCGGAGAACGTGTAGCGGCCGTCGGCGTCGCTGCGGCCGGTGCCGACGACGTCGCCGCGCACGTCGGTGATGACGACCATCGCGTTCACGATGGGGGTGCCGTCCGCGCTGCGGACCGTTCCGGCGAGGCCGCCGCTGCCGGCCAGCAGCAGGTCGAACTCGATCGGCCGGTCGCCGACGACGAGGGTCGCGGCCTGCGGCTCGTGCCCGCCGGTGGCAGCGATCAGCACGTAGCTGCCGGGGCCCGGCGTCGGCAGCGCGTACCGCCCGTCCTCCCGCGTGGTCGCCCGGGCGAGCTGGTGGCCGTCGACGCCGATGAGGGTGAGGGCGGCGGACGGGACGGGCTCCCCGTCGCGGGTCCGCACCACGCCGCGCACCGGGACGCCGCCGTTGGCGTCCTGCTCGATCTGCTGGGCGAGGAGCTTCGCCCGGGCCGCCAGCTCCGTGGCGGCCGGGGCCGCCGCCGCATGGGCGGGCGCCTCCGGCGGGGCCGGGTGCGCGGCGGCCGGGGCGAAGCGGCCGTCGTCCAGGTGGCCGTTGCCGCGCGCGTGGCGGCCCGCGCCGACCGCGGCGGCCGCGCCCGTCCGCACCGCCGCCGACGGCGGGCGCACGACGCCGCTCTCCGCGGGGACGTCGGTCAGGGGCGCCTCGGGCGGCGGCGCGTCCTTGCCGCGGTGCGCCGAGCCGCGCAGCGGGTGCTCCTTCAGCGCGAGCATCGCGAGGAAGCCGACCAGGGCGACGGGGATGCCGACGAGGAAGACGGTCTCCAGGGAGTCGGTGAAGGCGTCCTGGATGATGCTCCTGACCTGCGGAGGAAGCTTGCTGATCTCCTCCGGCGAGCCGAGGTCGGACGCGCCGCCGCCGGCCGGCACGGGAATGCCCGCCGAGCGGAAGCCGCTGGTGATCTCGTCCGCGACCCGGTTGGTGAGGATCGCGCCGAAGGCGGCCACGCCCATCGCGCCGCCGAGGTTGCGGAAGAACGAGACGCCGGACGTCGTCGAGGCGAGGTCGGCGGGCGCGGCGGCGTTCTGCGCGGCGAGGATGAGGATCTGCAGGCTGAGGCCCATTCCGACGCCGAGGACGGCCAGGTCGGCGCCGACGATGACCTTGGGCGAGTCGGTGTGCAGCAGCGACAGCAGGTACAGCCCGCCGGCGACGCACAGCAGCCCGACCACCGGGAAGATCTTGTAGCGGCCCGTCCGGGTGACGACCTGGCCGGAGCCGGTGGAGGTGACGAGCATCCCGACGACCAGCGGCAGCGTCATCAGGCCGGACGTCGTCGGGCTCATCCCCTTGACGATCTGCAGGTACTGCGGCATGTAGATCATCACGCCGAACATCGCCATGCCGACGCAGACGGAGACGAACGAGGTCAGCAGGAACGTGGGGTTGCGGAACAGCCGGGGCGGCAGGATCGGGTCGCGCGCGACGCGCTCGGCGACGATCGCCAGCACGAGCAGCAGGGCGGCGGCGCCGAGCAGGATGTAGGTCCACTGGGAGTTCCACTCGAACTCCGTCCCGCCCATGGACAGCACCAGCATCAGCACGGCGGCGCTGCCGGTGATGGTGAACGCGCCGAACACGTCGATGCGGGTGTCGCGGCGCACCTTCGGCAGCTTGAGGACCTTCTGGATGACGAAGAACGCGACGACCGCGAGCGGCACGCACACGTAGAAGCACCAGCGCCAGCCGAGGCTGTCGGCGTCCACGATGAACCCGCCGAGCAGCGGCCCGGCGACGGTCGAGACGCCGAACACCGCGCCCATGAACCCGGCGTAGCGGCCGCGCTGCCGGGGCTCGACGACGTCCCCGAGGATGACCTGGGCCAGTGCCGACAGGCCGCCGACGCCGAGGCCCTGGAACGCGCGGGCCGCGATGAGCTGGCCGATGTTCTGCGACAGCCCCGCGCCCACCGAGGCCGCCACGAAGATGAGCAGGGCGGTCTGGAACATGAGCTTGCGGCCGGCGATGTCCGACAGCTTGCCCCACAGCGGCGTGGACGCGGTCATGGTCAGCAGCGACGCGCTCGCGACCCAGGAGAGCTTGTCCTGGCCGCCGAGGTCCCCGACGATCGTCGGCAGCGCCGTGGCGACCACCGACGTCGAGATCATCGACGTCAGCATCGCCATCATCAGGCCGGCGAGGATCTCCAGGATCTGACGGTGCGTGTACTGCGGTCTCGCTGGCTCTGGCGCCGCCGGGCCGTGCGACGCCACGCTCGCTTGAGCCACCCTGCCCCCACAACTCCGATGAATTACCTGTGCTTTGCACATACTGTATGTAGACGCTTGTTTACTTGCAACTCAGGCAATAATGGACACCGACTGTAACGGCGACCGGGGGCTAGCGGAATGCGGGGCGAGGAACAGGCCGGCGGCGCGGCCGCGCGGCGGCGCAAGCGCGACCGGGAGGCCACCCGGCGCCGCATCCTGGGCGCCGCCCGCGACCTGTTCGGGGAGCACGGCTACGACGGCGTCACCGTCCGCATGATCGCCGCGCGCGCCGAGGCGAACACGGCGCTGGTCCACCGGTACTTCGGGTCCAAGCCGGCGCTGTTCGGCGAGGTGCTGGCCGGGGAGTCGGTGATCCGCGGCGTCATCGCGGGCGCCCCCGAAGGGCTGCCGCGCCGGCTCGCCGAGCACTTCGTCCGGCATGTCGACCAGCGCTCGGTCACCGCCATGTCCCGGATACTGGACCGGTCGGCGGGCCACCCCGAGGTCAAGGAGATCCTGCTCCGCTACCTGGAGGACGTGATCGTCCAGCCGATGGTGGCGCAGCTGGAGGGGCCCGACGCGCGGGCACGGGCGCTGCTCGCGTCCACGATCATCATGGGCGGCGGGCCGGTGCGGCGCCTGGTCGGCCTCGGCGACCTGCGCGCCGCCGACCCCGCCGATCTCACCGACCGCCTCACCGCGATGTTCACCGCCGCCCTCGCCCCGCCCGTCCACCGCGAGACGTAGCTCCCGGGGGCCGCGTACCCCGGTGGGAGCAGGCAAGATCGGCTTCGGGGCGGAGCGGGCGGGCGCGGGGCGCGCATAGGGTTCTGGTCATGGGGCGGGCGGGCGCGCTCAGGGCGCGGTGGGACAGGACGGGACGGCCCGCGCGCTGGGCGTCGGCAGCGGTCGCCGTGGCACTGGCGGGCGGGGCCGCGGCCTGGGGGGCGACGGCCGACGGCGACGCCCGCGTCCAGACCTCCGAACAGCGCGTCAACGTCGTCGACGGGCCGAAGGACGACCAGCGCGTCACGCTCGACACGACGTTCTACAAGCCGGTCGGACGGGCCAAGGGCCCGGCGGTCCTGCTGGGACACGGCTTCGGCGGCACCAAGCGGGACGTCGCCGGCGAGGCGCGCGACCTCGCCCGCGCCGGATACGCGGTGCTGGCCTGGTCGGCGCGGGGTTTTGGGCGCTCGACCGGTGAGATCGCCCTCAACTCGCCCGACTACGAGGTGAAGGACGCCCGGCAGCTGATCGACTGGCTGGCGCGGCGGCCGGAGGTCCGGCTCGACGGCCCCGGCGACCCCCGCGTCGGGATGGCGGGCCAGTCCTACGGCGGCGCGATCGCGCTGATGACCGCCGCCTACGACCGGCGGGTGGACGCCATCGCGCCGCAGATCACCTGGAACAGCCTCTCCGACGCGCTCTTCCCTGACTCCGCCTCCGGCGCGAAACCGACGGACGGCGTGTTCAAGAAGCTGTGGGCGGGACTGTTCTTCACCGGCAGCGCGGAACGAACGGCCTGCGGGCGATTCCTGCCGTCCGTGTGCGACATGTACCAGGAGGTGGCGGAGAAGGGCCGTCCCACCGAATCGGCGATCGCCATACTGCGGCGGTCGAGCCCCGCATCCGTCGCCGACCGGATCAGGGTGCCGACGCTGCTCGTCCAGGGGCAGTCCGACTCGTTGTTCCCGCTCGACCAGGCCGACGCCAACGCGCGGGCGATCGCGCGGAACGGCGCACCGGTGTCGGTGGTGTGGTTCCAGGGCGGGCACGACGGCGGCGACCCGGAGACCGCGCGGGTCGAGGGGCTCGTGCGCGACTTCTTCGACGCCCGGCTCATGCGGTCGTCGATGCCTTCCTCGGACGGGTTCACGGTGACGCGGGCGGGCGGCCTCGACTCCTCCACCCAGGCGGTCGTCGTGGACGAGGCGTCGACGGGGCGGTATCCGGGTCTTTCCGGTGGTGCGTCGGCCCAGCCGCTGACCGGGCGCGAGCAGACGATCTTCAATCCGGCGGGCGGATCGCCCGCGTCGATCTCCGCTCTGCCGGGGTTGGGGGCGCTCGGATCCCTGGGCGGGTCGCTGGGAGGCTCCCTGGGCGGGCAGCTGCCTTCGGACATGCCAGGGCAGACCGCCACGTTCGAGACCCGTCCGCTGGACCGTCCGCTGTGGCTGACGGGCGCCCCGACCGTCCGGCTCAAGGTCAGCGGGGACGGGCCGCTGTTCGCGAAGCTCTACGACGTCTCGCCGGGCGGGGCCGCCGCTCCGGCGCGGCGGCTGGCGGCGCCGTTCCGGGTGTCCGGCGGCGAGGTCACGGTGACGCTTCCGGCGATGGACTACCGCTTCGACCGCGGGCACCGGCTCCGGCTGGTCGTCGCCACCACCGACATGGGCTTCGCGACGCCTGCCGCGCCGTCGTCCTACAAAGTGCAGGTGGTGTCGCCGCTGACCGTCCCGTCCGTCCCGTCGTTGAAGGCCGCACCGGCGCCCCTGCCCGTCTGGGTGTGGGCTCTGCCCGTCGCCGCCGTCGCATTGGCGCTCGCCATCCTTCTCCCTGGACGCCGTAGGCGCGACGTCGAAACGGACAGCGACGTGCCCCTGGAGATATCGGGGCTGACGAAGGCCTACAAGAACGGGCATCTCGCCGTCTCCGACCTGTCGTTCCGGGTGGAGAAGGGCCAGGTGCTGGGACTCCTGGGTCCGAACGGTGCAGGAAAGACGACGACGCTGCGCATGTTGATGGGCCTGATCCATCCAGACTCCGGCTCGATCCGCATCTTCGGGCACCGCGTGTACCCGGGCGCACCTGTACTGTCCCGCCTTGGCTCCTTTGTAGAGGGGCCCGGGTTCCTGCCCCACCTCTCGGGCCGCGACAACCTGGACCTCTACTGGCGCGCCACCGGCCGTCCCCTGGACGAGGCCCACTTGGACGAGGCGCTGCAGATAGCCAACCTGGGTTCGGCACTGGACCGG
The DNA here is from genome assembly GCF_013409045.1 of Actinomadura citrea. Taxonomy (NCBI): domain Bacteria; kingdom Bacillati; phylum Actinomycetota; class Actinomycetes; order Streptosporangiales; family Thermomonosporaceae; genus Actinomadura; species Actinomadura citrea. The sequence goes on from NZ_JACCBT010000001.1 coordinate 8,381,985, forward strand.
GCCGTCCGCACGTACTCGCAGGGGATGCGACAGCGTCTCGCCATAGCGCAGGCCATGCTCGGGCTGCCGGACCTCCTCGTCCTGGACGAGCCCACCAACGGCCTCGACCCGCCCCAGATCCGCGAGATGCGGGAGGTACTCGTCCGGTACGCGGCGGCCGGTCGGACGGTCATCGTCTCCAGCCACCTGCTCGCCGAGGTCGAGCAGACCTGCACGCACGCCGTCGTCATGGCGGGCGGCCGCCGCGTCGCCGCCGGCCCGGTCGCCGAGATCACCGGGTCCGGCCGCCGCCTGGAGGACGCGTTCCTGGAGATCATCGGGGAGGGCTCATGACCGCCTACCACGTCCGGCGCACCCTTCCGCTGCGGGTCGAGGCCGTCCGGCAGTTCCGGCGCCGCCGCACGCTGGTGGCCTTCGCGTTCCTGCTCGTCCTGCCCTGGGTGCTGGTCGGCGCGTTCAAGATCGGCGGAGATCCGGGCCCGGACGGCGTCCCCAGCCTGGTCGACGTCGCCACGTCGTCCGCGCTGAACTTCGCCCTGTTCGCCCTGTTCGTCTCGACCGGTTTCCTGCTGGTGGTCGCGGTCGCCCTGTTCTGTGGTGACACGGTGGCGAGCGAGGCGGGCTGGTCGTCCCTGCGCTACCTGCTCGCCGCGCCCGTGCCGCGCGCCCGGCTGCTGCGCCAGAAACTGATCGTCGCCCTCTCCTACGCGGTCGTCGCCGTCGTCAGCCTGCCGCTGATGTCGCTCGTCGCGGGGACGGCCGGGTTCGGCTGGGGCGACGTCGAGCTCCCGACCGGCGGCACCGTCCCGGTGAGCACCGCGCTCGGCCGCATGGCGATCATCATCGGCTACTCCCTCGTCGCACAGCTCGTCGTCGCCGCCCTGGCGTTCCTGCTCTCGGTGACGACGGACTCCCCCCTCGGCGCGGTCGGCGGCGCGGTGGGGCTCGTCATCGTCAGCAACATCCTGGACGCCGTCACCGCGCTCGGCTCCTGGCGCGACTTCCTCCCGACGCACTGGATGTACTCCTGGATGGACGCCCTGCAGCCCGAGATCCAGTGGGCGGGCATGGCCAAGGGCGCCGCCATCTCCGTCTCCTACGCCGCCGTCCTGTTCGCGCTGGCCTTCCGCCGCTTCCGGACGCGCGACATCGTCTCCTGATCCCGGACACGTTCCGCGGTCCTCCGGACGCGAACCGTGGATCATTACTCCCCGAAAACCGGTCGAACAGGCAGTGTCGGTGACATAAGCTCAGCGAACCTCGTCCGGCCCGGCCGCGTCATACGAGGTAAACGGCTCGATCCCCGGGTTTTAAAGGCAGCCCGGCGGGGGGAGATGATCACCATGGCACGGCAGCAGCTCATCAAGCGCCCCAGGCCCCCACGTCAACCGAGCCCACCCGACCTGCGGACCCCTTCGGGCCGCCTCCTGCCGTACTGACCCTCATCTGGAGAACCGCGAAAGGAACCTCTCCCTCCCGACGACGGCCCGCTCGATGCGGCCGTCTCCCACGACTGCGCCCAGGTCGTCGATGGCCTCGAAGCCGAAGACCAGGCGCGCTCCGTCCACGTCCTGCATCCGCTGTGACGGTCACCCGTCCACCGACGGGCGTGGCGACGCGATGCCGCACCTCGACCCGCGTCCCGACCGAGGTCTCGCCTTCCTCCAGGCAGGACCCGACCGCCTTCACCGTGGCGGCCTCGGCGAGCGCGAGCAGCCGGGGCGTCGCCAGCACGGGCACGTCCCCACTCCCCAGGCGGACGGCCGTGTCAGCCTCGGTGACGACGACCTCAACCTCAGCCCGCAACCCCGGCGTCAGCTCCATGCGCCCATCCTGCCCCGCCAGGCGCACAGTTCCCCTCCCCCCGAACAACCACCTCCGGCTGTGGGCGGGGCGCCTTAAGGTTCTGGGGTGCGCTTGTATCTGTCTTCCTGGCGGACCGGGGAGCATCCGGAACGGATGCTGCGCCTGGTGCGGAGCCCCGGCGGGGCCCGGGTCGCGGTGATCGCCAATGCCGTCGACGCCCTGCCCGGCGCCGAGCGTCGCGTAGCGGTCGAGGGCGAGATCCAAGCGCTCGCCGCCCTCGGCCTCCGGCCGGTCGAAATCGACTTGCGGACGTTCTTCGACCAGGATCCCAGCCGCGTCGCGGCCGTGCTCCGCGGATTCCCCATGCTCTGGGTCCGCGGAGGCAACGTGTTCGTCCTACGTCACGCTCTGGCGAAGAGCGGCGCCGACCATGCCGTGACCGAGCTCCTGCAAGAGGACGCCGTCGTCTATGCCGGTTACAGCGCCGGCGCCTGTGTCCTGGCCCCGGACCTGCACGGGCTGGAGCAATGCGACGATCCTCAAGCCGTGCACACGGCCTATGGCGCTTCGGCGCGCTTCGACGGTCTGGCCATCCTCGACTACGTCGTGGTGCCGCACATCGACTCCCCCGGACATCCTGAGACCGAGGTCCTTGGCGCGGTCGCCGACCACTACCGCTCTCAGGGCGTCGCCCACCGCACCCTGCGCGACGGCCAGGCCATCGTGATCGACGGCCCCGCCACCGCCGTCCACTGATCCGCCCTCCGAACGCGGCCAGGTCAGCCGTCGAGGATGCTGCTCAACTCCGTGAGGATGTCCTGCCAGCCTGGCATGCGCGCGTGTGGAGGGGCTGAAGGGTCGAAGAGGATGTGGGCGCCCATGGAGCGAAGGGCGTCCACATTGCGGCCGAACGCCACATGGCCGGCCAGTTCGGCCTTGACCTGCGGGACCGCCAGCGTCGGCACGCCCATGCCGAGGTGTTCGCAGAGCATGCCGACGGCGACCGTGTCCGTGATGCCCAGCGCCCATTTGTTGATCGTGTTGAACGTGGCCGGAGCCACCACGATCGCGTCGGCGGGAGGCAGGCCGTTCGACGTCTCGTGCGGCTGCCGGAAGTCGGTCCGCACCGGGCCGCCGGTCAGGGCCGCCAGCCGTTCCATGTCCAGGAACTTGGCCCCCATAGGAGTAGCGATCACCCGCACGTGCCAGCCCGCCGCCTGCGCCAGCCGCACGAAGGTCTCCAGATCGGACGCCGCAGCAGCCCCACACGCGATCGCGTAGAGCACTTTCGTCGAGGTCATCGACCCTCGCTACGCCGACCGAACGTGACCGAACGTGGCATCGTCCTGCCTCCCCCTACGCCCGTTCCCGCCGACCAGAGATGAGCACGGCATCCAACCTAAGCCTTCAGAAGCGGCCTCATGCAGGGCGAAGGCTCCTGGCAGAGCATGCCGGCGACCAAGTCCGGCCTCGACCACGGCCCCGGAGCCATGGCGGGCGCCGATCCGGCGCCGCTTGCGCAGGTAGAGCACCCACGGACCGTCATCTGTAGATCACGCACAAACCAGAGATGGACGACTCCGTCGTCCCCAACATTGGGGAAATCGCCCATGAACCCTTACCGCATCGGGCCGTTCGGGGTCCGCGTGCACGACATGACCGGCAACAGGTGGGAAGAGATCGGCTGTAAGGCGATGGACGCGGCGCGGGAGTGCTTCCCGCCGAGAACACGCCTTCAGGTCGCATGCTCGATGAGCGGCCTATGGAAGAATCCGCCCGCTCAGCTGGACACCGACGACCTCTACTGGGCACCCAACCTGGGTGTCAGCGCCTATGACGACGACAAGGCGTTCGAATGTGTCCATCTGTTCTCCCGGGAAACAATCTGCAGCCGGCTCGTGGTGATCGATGATGTGACCGGCAACAGCCCGGACGAGATCGCCCAGAAGGCGCTGAGCGACGCTCAGGTGCGTGAGGTCTTCGGCCGGGACGAGCTCGTTCAGGTCGACTTCCTCTTTGACCTGGAGACCGAGGTGCCCGATCACTTGAGCACCACTGACCGCTACTACGCCCAGTCCGTGTGGGTCAGTTCGGTCGACTGACAAGAGAGCCCGCACCGCAGCGGTGTTCTCAGTGTCCTTTCCGTACCACCGGGAAGGGAGAACGCATCCGCGTTGCCCGCAACGGGATCGTCCTCAGATCCCCAGAAGTCCGCTGGCCTCCCTCTCCCAAACGAGACGGAGGCCAGCACCCTTTTCAAGGAGCTTGAACGGAAGGCGACCCGAGCGCGGCGATGCCGGCCTCGACCGCCGGCGAGCCGACATGCTGCCCTGTCGATGTGACAGTGGCCCGCGGAACAGCAAGAAGGGTGTCAGACCAGGCGTACGGCCCGGTCTGACACCCCCATGTTTCCCTGCCCTCAGCAAAACGACAGGGCGATCGCGACCGCGATCACGGCCACGACGTTGTGAACGGTGTGCACGAGGCTCGAGTCGAGCAACCCATGTGCAGACCTGAGGTTCGGTTCGGTGGACTTGGAGCGGCGAGCGCCGCGCAGGTACACCCATGTGAACACTCCACCGGTGAGGGAGAGCGCGAGTGCGGCAGCCACCGGAACACCGACGACCAGGTGCATGGATCCGAAGGCGAGCGCCCTGCGGATCCGCGTCCCGGCGCTCTGGTCCTCCGCGCCGTTGCGGAACACGACTTCCTCCATCATCGCGAGAATCGGAAGTGCGATGACGAACGTCAGGATCATGGCGACACTGACCAGGGCTCCCGCGACGGAAGTCCCGCGCGTCAGCCCGAGCGAGAGGTTGCCGACTCCGCCGATGGACTGCCACCAGCTCCAGGTGAGGAAGTCCCACCCTGGGGCCTCGAAGATGGCCACGCCGGCGACCGTCACGCCGAACGCTGCGACCCCGGTGCCGATGTGGCGCGGACGCATCTTCTTGAGCATTCGGTACGCCACCCGGTAATCGATCTTACGAGCGGTGTACACGGCCGCGATCATCATCAGGACGGCGCAGACTAGCGTCATAATCTTCATCCGGTGTCTCTCCTTTGTAATAACGCCCTAGGCGTGCTTCTTTGTAGTGACGCCCTGGGCGTGCTTCGAAGAGAACCGTCCGGGAATGACTGTCGCGAGCCACTGACGTTCCCTCATCGGCGATCCCTCGGAAGCCATGAAAAGAGGACCAGGTGGTCACTACTTCTTCGGGATCCGCACCCGCCGGGTGGAGGACGCAGGGTCAGCTTCGGCGCTCGATGAAAGGAAGGCCGGCGAGGGAACTGGGCAGGCCGGTCGACCAGATCGAGCGCGTGCCCGGCACCCGGGCCAGGTCACGGATCCAGACGGCGGTGCCGGGGCGTCCCTCGCCGCTCTCGGCGGCCCAGCGGCCGCCGCTGTAGTGCAGGTAGCTCTTGTCGTCGTCGACCGTGCTCACCGACACCCAGGCGCCTTGGTCGCCGTCGTCGGCGAGCGCGGGGAAGTGGTAGGCGTACGGGGACGCGGGGATCGTCGTCGACGTCCAGCCCTTCCCGTCCCAGTGCATGAGCTCGGGGGTCGCATAGCCGGTGCTGGCACGGTAGGCCCAGACGCTCGTGGCCGAGACCGGCACGATCTTCGCGATGTAGGTCTGCTCTTTGGACGGGTACCGGATCGTGCTCCACTTGGTGCCGTTCCAATGCAGCATGGCCTCGGTCGGGCCGTCCCCCGGGATGTCACAGGTGCAGGCGATCCAGATGTCCTTCGCCGACCGGACGGCGACGGTAGAAGCACTGACCATCGGCACCGGAGTCTTCCGGCGCACCCATCGTCCGTTCTGGAAGCGCAGGGCGACGGCCTTCTTCGCCTGTGAGTCGTACCCGAGCGACCAGGCCGGCCCGCCGCGCGCCGCCGAGACGATCTGCAGATACGTGGGCAGAGGGGACGGCATGGTGGGTTTGACCCCGGCCGGGTAACCGACCCTGCGCCAGGCGGTGCCATTCCAATGCAGCGCCGGCGAGCCGTCCTCGTTCAGGTAGATGCCCCAGGCGTTCCGCGGTCCGGCGGCGGCGAGGTCGACGACCTGGCCCGTGCCCGGCGGCAGCGCCTGGCGCTGCCACTGCCGACCGTTCCACGCCAGCATGACGGGTTTCCCGCTCGACGTCGCGTCCTCGATCCCGGCCGCCCACGCGGCCTGCGGCCCGGCCGCCGCGATCTCGGTCACCACCCCGAGACCGTCGAGAGGCGGGGTGGGCACCTTTTCCCATTCCGGGGGCGCCGCCGCGGCGGTGGACGGCATGAGCAGCAGGCCGGAGAGGGCGGCGGTCCAGGCGGCGACGCGAAGGACTCGATGTACGGCCATGAATACTCCCGGGGCGGTTAGGCGGCACCCTTGTGACGATCTTGCCGCCATTTACTGGCAAACTATCGGGATCTACCTATCCCAAGGTCGCTCCGCTCAAACAGACGAAACCGTTCACATGAGCTACCGTGCAGGCCAACGAGTGTCAGGGACGGGCGGACGGCTCGGGCACCGTGCGGGGGAAGGCCCGGCGGTACTCGCTGGGCGGGATCCCGACATGCTTGAGGAAGTGGTGGCGGAGGTTGTTCGCCGTGCCCAGGCCGGTCAGCTCGCCGATCCGCTCGACCGGGAGGTCCGTCGATTCCAGCAAGTGCCGGGCCTGTCCCAGGCGCTCGTTGAGCAGCCACTGGACCGGGGTCGTCCCGGTGGCGGCCTGGAGCCGACGGTAGAAGGTCCGCGGGCTCAACGCGGCGCGCCGCGCCAGGTCCTGGACCGTCAACGGACGGTCCAGGCGGGCCCGGGCCCAGTCGAGGACGGGACCGACCCCCTCGTCATCGGTGCCGGCCACGGACATGGGGATGAACTGCGCCTGGCCGCCGGCGCGGTGGGCGGCTACGACCATCCGGCGGGCGAGCTGGTTGGCGACCTGGGCGCCGAGGTCGCGGCGGACCAGGTGCAGGCACAGGTCGAGACCGGCGGTCAGCCCCGCGCTGGTCAGCACGTCACCATCATCCACGTACAGCACCGAGGCGTCGACCTGGACCTTCGGGTAGCGCTCCGCCAATTGGGCGGCGTGCATCCAGTGGGCCGTGGCGCGACGGCCGTCGAGCAGCCCTGCCTCGGCGAGTGCGAACGCGCCGGTGCACAGGGAGACCATGCGAGCCCCCGCGTCGTACGCGCGGCGCAGCGCCGCGACCAGCGCCGGACTGAGCGGCGCGCCGTCCTCGACGCAGGCGTCGGGCACCGAGGGGACGATGACCGTGTCGGCGCCGGCGAGATCGTCCAGCCCGTAACGGGTCCGCAGCGCGAGCCCGGCGCCGGCCGCCGCGCCGTCCCGGTCCGGCGTTCCGGTCCCGCACAGCCGCAGGTCGTACCAGGGATCGGCCAGGTCGGCCTGGGGCTTGCCGAAGACGGTGCACGGGATGCTCAGCTCGTAGAGGTCCCAGGAGGGGACGTCGATGTCCTCGGTCACGACCACAGCGACAGAACCGGCACCCATGCCCCGAATGCTATGGCAGGAATTTGGTGACGCCCGTCATTACTGTCACTGGTCCGGTACCAGGCTCCCTGCGAACGTGATCCGCACATGTTCTTCCAGGACACTCCAGGGGCGTGAGATGGATTCTGAAAAGCAGGCCGTGACCGTCATCGGGCTGGGGTCGATGGGCTCGGCGCTCGCCGCCGCGCTGCTGGACCGCGGTCACCCGACCACAGTGTGGAACCGTTCGCCGCACAAGGCCGCTCCCTTGGTGGAGCGCGGCGCGCTCCTTGCCCCGACGCCCGGGGAGGCGGTCGCGGCGAGCCCGCTCGTCATCGCCTGCGTACTCGACTACGACGCGCTGTACGGCGTCCTCGACCAGGACGCGAGCGCGCTGGCGGGCAAGACGCTGGTCAATCTCACCTCCGGCGCGCCGGAGCAGGCGCACGAAGCGGTCGGCTGGGCCCGGGAGCGCGGCGCCGACCACCTCGACGGCGCCATCATGACCACGCCGCCCGGCGTCGGCGGTGCCGAGGTGATGTTCCTGTACAGCGGTCCCCAGGCCGTCTTCCAGTCGCACCGTCCGACGCTGGCGGCCCTCGGCGACCCCCTCCACCTCGGGGAGAACCCGGGGCTGGCCTCTCTCTACGACGTCGCCCTGCTCGGCCTGATGTGGTCCACGATGACCGGCTGGCTGCACGGCACCGCGCTGGTCGGCTCGGACGGCGTCGCGGCCACCGACTTCACCTCCATCGCATTGCGCTGGCTGAGGACCGTGTCGGTGTTCCTGACCACGTACGCGCCGCAGGTGGACGCCGGCCACTATCCGGGCGACGACGCCACCGTCGACGTGCAGATCGCGGCCATCGGCCATCTCATTCACACCGCCGAGTCCCGAGGCGTCGACAACGCCCTGCCCGAGCTGACGAAGACCCTCATGGAGAAGACCAAGGCGGCCGGCCACGGCCTCGACAGCTATGCCAGCGTGATCGAGGTCCTGAAGCCGCGAGAAGAGGAGGGCGAGTGACCACGGCACCGACCGCGCACAGCGGTCCGGCCCCGGCACCCACGACGCCCTGGACGGGCCTGTTGCGGGCAACCGCCGACGAGTGCCTGGACCTCCTGTCCGGCGCTGCCGGCTCGGACTGGACACGCCCGGCCCACGACCTGGACTGGACATGCCGCGAAACGCTCGATCACCTCGCCCTAGGGCTGATCGGCTACGCCGGCCTGCTCATCGCCCGGCCCAGCGACCGCTACATCGCCCTCTTCGCCTCACTCGACGCCGGCGCCCCCATTCCCGCCTGCCTGGAAGGGATCGGTATCGCCACCTCCCTCCTCGCCTCCGCCGTCCGGGAGACGCCCGCCGATGCGCGCGCCTGGCATCCCTGGGGCCATTCCGACCGCACCGGGTTCGCCGCCATGGGGATCACGGAGCTGGTCTGCCACACCTACGACATCGCCCACGCCCTCGGCGTACGGTGGACACCGCCCGACGAGGCCAGCGCCGCCGTCCTCGACCGGCTCTTCCCCGACGCGCCAACGGCGCACGCTCCCTCCGACGCCCTGCTGTGGTGCACGGGCCGCGTTCCGCTGCCGGAGCGGCCCCGGCAGGCGAACTGGCAGTGGAACGGCACCGTGCGCTGACCAGCTGGCGGCGCCGCGCTCACCGAGGACACGAGTCTTCGCGGGGCGCGGTGCTCCCGCGACAGGCCCCCGTGCTGTGGAACGCCCACGCCCCCGAGCTGTGGCGACGCCTCACCGCCCCACCGTGGACGGCCCGCCCATCCCACACCGCCCAAGCTGAGGAAGGCGCCGCGCGAGGGCCCGCCGCATGAAGTGCCGGGCAGCGGCTTCCAGGCCGGGCGACGCTTGAGACGGAATTGCCGACACGGCGCCGGCTGACCCCCTCCCGGTCGCCCCTCCGGGGTGGCCTCCGACCATCGACCGGCCCCGACCCTGTCAGCGCGAAAGGGAAGCCGCGGCCCTCAACTCGTCGCAACAGATCAAGAGAAGGCCCCGCCTCTCTGCCATGGGGGCAAAGCAGAGAAGCGGGGCGGCGGACGACAACAACGGTCATGCTCCCCGGCTCAAGACCGCGCGTCACCGCCATGAATGAGGGACGACTCCTGAGCCCGCCCCATAGAGTCGTCCCTCTTGTGGCCTCCCGGGGGCGCTTGATTGGCGCTGATATGCGGGAACGAACTTGTGGGCAGGCCACGGCCAGGCCGCCGGATTCCGCAGCGCTTCCCGCAATTCGTCACGGGTGGCCGCTCCAGCAGCCGTGCCCCGTCCGGCGTGGGGACCAGCGCCCACCACGCTCCGGTAGCCCGTCCGTACCAGATGACCGCACCGGACGACGAGTGCCTACCCATCGGCTTGCGCGGCGAGCTGGCCCTTCACTGCCACCACCGCGTCAGGAATGTGCGCGTCATCAGCCGGAGCGATCGCACCACCGCCAGCGAAGACGAACCACAACTCACCCCCACAGATCGCCCGCAGATCACAACGCACCCCCACCGGCGGCCCACACGCAGCCGGAACCGCCAGCAGCGGAAGTGACTCAGCGATCTCCACCGCGTATCCGTGCGACCTGAGCGCCTTCGCCAGCGCCCAGACCCGCAACCGCCGCGCCTCCGTCACCTCCGAAGCTTCCATTGCCATGGGAGCTATCCCTTCATCGAGGCGCAGGACGGGGGTTGACCGTTGGTACCTGCCGCCTCTTCCATGCCTAGAGCCTGTCTTTTCGGGCTGTCTCCTCAGAGGCGCCTACCAGGGGGCCGGGGAGGGGCCAGACTGAGGAGTGAGGGAGGGGCCAGCGTGATCAACGAAAAGCGGCAACGGTTCGGTCTTTATCTCGCGGGGTTGCGGCGAGACGCACGCAAGAGCCAACGACAGTTAGCGGAATCGTTGTGCCGCATCTCAGGAACGGCGTCCGTGACACGCCACGAGATCAGCCGGTGGGAACGAGGCGAGCGAATCCCCGATGTCTGGATTTCTGCCCTCTCCGAGGCCCTAGACGTTCCCCTTCAGACGCTTGAACGGGCAGCCGCCCATGCGCGCGGCGAGGACTTCTCGCCCGAAGCGCCCAGCCCAGCGGAAGCACTCTCCTATTTCCTGCCCGAAGACGTCGAACTCGGACCACTGGCGAACAGCACAGGCCGTCGAGTCGGGACGTCCACGGCGGACGCGCTTGCCGACCGGGCGCACGGCCTGCGGCTCGGGGACGACGTCATCGCCAGCCGCGATCTACTCGCGCCGGCCTTCAGAGAGCTGGACGGCGCAGTCCAGCTCTATCGGGAGACGACGCATTCCGAGCAGACCGGCCGCTCACTCCTCGGCAGCATCGGCGAGATAGCTCAGATCACCGGGTGGATCGCCAGCGACGCGGGCCAGCATGACCAGGCGGCACGCGCATACCGGCTCGGAATCTCAGCGGCCAGGGAGGCCGGAGACCTCGCACTCGTCGGTCACCTCGCCGGGAGTCTGGCCTATCAACTCACCAACACCGGCCACGAAGAGGACGGGCTGAGTCTGGCCCGCGCCGCGTTGGAAGAGGCAGGACCAGACGCACCGCCCAAGGCCCGCGCGCTCTACCTCGACCGAGTCGCATGGGCGAACACCAAGGCAGGCAACGCGCAACCAGCCATGCGCGCACTTGCCCAAGCCCACGAAGCCATGGACGGGGAGGGCTCGCGGGACGCACCGGATTGGGCCTACTGGGTCTCGCCCGAGGAACTCGACGTGATGGACGCCCGCGTCTACACCGAGCTGCACAAACCCCTACGGGCCGTCCCACTCCTGCAAGAAGTGCTCAGCCGGTACGACTCGACACGCACGCGCGAACTCGCCCTCTATCTCTCATGGCTCGCGGTCGCCCTGGTGGACGCCAACGAGCCCGAGGAGGCAGCCAGCACCGCGCGGCACATGCTCGACCTCTCGGCCCGCTTCCCCAGCGACCGGACTGCGAAGCGCGGACGAGTCGTCCTCACCAAACTGGAGCCGTACCGGGACGTTCCCGAAGTGCGCGAGGTACTCGACGCCTACGCCGCTTGACCGCTGCGCAGCAGGTCAGACGCTACTCGGCGGGGGCTACGCCTACGGGGCAGGAGAGGCCTGTGCCGCCTGTGCCGCAGTAGCCGTTGGGGACCTTGTGGAGGTACTGCTGGTGGTAGTCCTCGGCGAAGTAGAAGTCGGGGGCGGTGGTGATTTCGGTGGTGATGGGGCCGTAGCCGGCGTTGGTGAGGACCTGCTGGTAGGCGTCTCGGGAGGCTTCGGCGGCCTTCTGCTGGACGTCGGTGCGGGGGAAGATCGCTGAGCGGTACTGGCTGCCGGCGTCGTTGCCCTGGCGCATGCCCTGGGTGGGGTCGTGGGCCTCCCAGAAGACGCGGAGCAGGTCGTCGTAGGTGACCTTGGCGGGGTCGTGGACGACGCGGACGGTCTCGGTGTGGCCGGTCAGGCCGCTGCAGACCTCTTCGTAGGTGGGGTTCGGGGTGTAGCCGCCCTCGTAGCCGACCGAGGTGGAGACGACGCCGGGGGTCTCCCAGAACTTGCGTTCAGCGCCCCAGAAGCAGCCGAGGGCGAACTCGGCGATCTCGGCGCCGTCGGGGTAGGGCGGCGCGAGGGGGGCGTCGAGGACCTCGTGGCGCGGCGGCACCGGGATGGGCTCGTCCCTGCCGGGGAGTGCCTTTTCCGGAGCGACCATCTGGGTCTTCGCAAAGCCGAACATGCGTCCAGGCTACTCGGCCGCCTGTCAGCACCGTTGTTCCCTTTGGTTGATTACCTGTTGATATGTTGCCATTGTGAAGCGGGGCATGGTGTGCGGGGTCGCGGCGTACGTGATGTGGGGGCTGTTCCCGCTCTACTGGCCGCTGCTGAAGCCGGCGGGGGCCGGCGAGATCCTCGCGCACCGGATCATGTGGTCGCTGGTCGCGGTGGTCGCGGTGCTGGCCGTGCGGCGGAGCCGGGGGTGGCTGCGGACGCTGGGATGGCGGCGGGGCGCGCTGCTGGCGCTGGCGGCGCTGGTGATCAGCGTCAACTGGGGGACGTACATCTACGCCGTCAACAGCGGGCACACGATCGAGTGCGCGCTGGGGTACTTCATCAACCCGCTGATCAGCGTGGTGTTCGGTGTGGTGATCTTCCAGGAGCGGCTGCGGCGGTGGCAGTGGGCGGCGGTCGGGATGGGGGCGGCCGCGGTGGTCGCGCTGACGGTCGACTACGGGCGGCCTCCCTGGATCGCGCTGGTACTGGCGTTCGCGTTCGCGGTGTACGGCCTGCTGAAGAAGTTCGCCGACATGCCTTCGGCCGAGAGCCTGGCGGTCGAGACGACCGTGACGTTCCTGCCGGCGCTGGGGTTCGTGCTGCTGCTGGAGGGACGGGGCGACGCGGCCTTCGGGCATCACGGCGTGGGGCACGCGGTGCTGCTGGCCGGGGCCGGGATCGTGACGGCCGTGCCGTTGATGCTGTTCAACACTGCGGCGATCAGGCTGCCGCTGAGCGTCATCGGCATGTTGCAGTACCTGGCGCCAGTGCTGCAGTTCGCCATCGGGCTGTTCGTGCAGAACGAGGAGATGCCGCCGAGCCGGTGGGCGGGGTTCCTGCTGGTCTGGCTGGCCTTGGTGACGCTCACGTGGGACGGGTTGACCGCCGGACGCCGGGAAGCGATGCCCGAAACAGCCCTTAGGGGCTAAAGTGCCGGACGTCACACCCCCGAGTGAGGGAGTCGTCGTTGCGTCTGCTCAGCATCACCGTGTTGGGAACAGCGCTCGTTGCGGCGGGCATGCTGGCTCCGGCGACGGGGCAGGCGACGGCGGGCGGGGACGGTCCGGTCTCGGTGGAGCCCCGCGCGGTGCGTCCCGGTGAGCGGGTCCGGCTCTCGGTGCCGGGATGCGCGGGCAGGGTGGCCGCGGGTTCCGAGGCGTTCGCCGGACGGGCCGTGGACGGCGCGGCCGTCGTGAGGCGGGACGCGGCGCCCGGCGCCTATCCGGTCGCGGCACGCTGCGGATCACGGAAAGTGATCGGAGAGGTCCAGGTGGCGGGTCGGGTCGCGTGGCCCGAACTGGTCCCGATCGACCGCGCGGCAAAGTAATTCGGTATAAACCGGAAGAGGGCTCCATTTATCGGATGTCACTCTCCGTGTTCTCCCACGCCTTGTAAATGCCCTTATCGCGGGCTCCTCGGGCATGCCTGTAAGGCCGACCCGGACAATGAGACAACACAACCGGCAAGTGATAAGGGTCACGTCGGAACGGTTGAGATTTCTACCGGCCGAAGCCTTGCCGATGTTAATTGATCATGTGATACTCCCACAGAAAGCTACATAACACCGCAACCTTCCCACAAAGCCCGAATCACTCATTCACGTCGTCCCGCCGCGAGGGACGTCGTGCGTCCCAGGCGGCCGCGAACCCCGGGACGGCCATCCGCGAGCACTGGTACTCCAACTCAACATCGAGGGGCAGTCGGTAAATGTCCGTTGACGTCGGCGCCGTCCCAGTCCAGAAGGCGAAGAACTTCCCCCTCTACCGCACGGTCGCCGGCTTCGTCCGCGACCCGCTTCGCCAGCTGGAACGGATCAGCACGGAGGGGGACGGCCGGCTCATCCGGCTCGACCTCGGTGCTTCCCACCCCTACCTGGTCACCCATCCCGACCACATCCAGCAGGTCCTGCGGCGCGAGTCGGACATCTTCCAGCGGGACGGGGTGTTCTGGCGGCCGCTGCGCGAGCTGATGGGCGACAGCATCCTCTCCGAGGGCGCCGAGTGGGAGCACAGCAAGCGGGTGCTGCAGCCGGTCTTCACCACCCGCAACGTCAACCGGCTCACCGGGCTGATGGCGGATGCGATCAACGACGCCGTCGGGAAGCTGGAGGAGCCCGCCCGCGCGGGACGGCCGATCGACGTGCTGCCGGAGATGAGCCGGATCGTCAACGAGACCGTGATCAAGGTCCTGTTCGGCGACAAGATCTCCCCGGTCGAGGCCAACAAGCTGATCCCGACGTTCGACCAGATCGCGACCTCGATCTCGGTCCGGTTCCTGCTGCCGTTCCTGCCGCGCGTGCTCCCGATGCCGGGCGACCGGGCGTTCAAGGACGCCGTGCAGGTGATGGACGAGGTCCTGTTCGAGCTGGTGGCGCGCTACCGGGACGATCCGGGCGACGGCAGCGACATCTTCACCGCGCTCTGCCAGGCGCGGGCCGAGGACGGCGCGCCGCCGGACGACAAGTGGATCCGCGACAACCTGCTCGCGATGTTCGCGACCAGCACCGAGACCACGACGCTGGCGCTGACCTGGCTGTGGCCGCTGCTGCACGACCACCCGGACGTCCTGGACAGGCTGGTCGAGGAGATCGAGGGCGTGGTGGGCGGCGAACCGGTCCGGCCCGACCATCTTTCGAGGCTGCCGTACGTGTCGCAGGTCGTCCAGGAGCTGCTGCGCCTGTACCCGGTCGGCTGGATGTTCCCGCGCATGGCGACCGCCCCGACGATCCTCGGCGGCGTGCACATCGAGCCGGGCGACCCGGTGCTCATCAGCCCGTTCCTCACGCACCGGCTGGGGTCGGTGTGGGAGCGTCCGCTGGAGTTCGACCCGGAGCGGTTCACGCCGGAGAACTCCCGCGAGCGGCACCGCTACGCCTACTTCCCGTTCGGCGGCGGACCGCACCAGTGCATCGGCCGCCACGTGTTCGACGTCGAGGCGCGGATGATCCTGACGAGCCTGCTGAGCCGGTTCCGCCCGGCGCTTTCCGACGCGATCCCCGCCATGCCGCGCATCGGCGCGACACTGCGGCCGCGGGAGTCGCTGGAGATGACGCTGACCCCGGTCGGGCGGAACGCGTGACCGGGGCGGACACGGCGCCTCCGCATCCCGGAGGCGCCGCGACGCCCGACGCCCTCCTGGACGCGCGGCACGACGGAGCCGTCATGGCGCAGGCCGTGAAGTGCGCCCGCGACCTGGCCACGTGCGCCGAGACCTATCCCGACCTGTTCGACGCCAAGCCGATCGACGAGACCCTGTTCAACGCCGTGGCCTGCGCGAACGCGTTCGGGTCGCCGTGGCTCACCGCGTCCGGGATCCGGATGGCGGCACGCACCTCGCTGTGGATCTTCGGCCTGGACTGGCTGGTGGACCACGTCGCGACGTCCCGGGACGAGGTGGACGACATCAACCGGCGCTGCCTCGCCGTCGCGGAGGGGGGCGCGCCGGCGCCGGGGGACGGGCTCACCCGGTTCCTCGCCGACATCCGGGACGAGGCCGCCGGGTCGCCCGCCTTCGCGGCGCTGCGCGACGACTGGCTGGCGCAGCTCCGGCGGCTGCTGGAGTGCGGGGCCCGCGAGCTGGCGTGGAAGTCGGGCGACCGGGCCGCGTGGCCGACATTCGACGAGTACCTGGAAAACGCCGACAACTACGGCTCGGCCTGGGTCAACGTCTCGCACTGGATCGTGCACGCCGACCAGAGCGTCCTCGACCACATCGGCGAACTGCAGGCCGCGAGCCGGGACGTCCAGCAGGTGCTGCGGCTGCTCAACGATCTCGCCACCTACGAGCGGGACGTCACCTGGGGCGACCTGAACGCGCAGATGCTCGGGGTGGAACGTGCCCAGATCACCACGCGGATCGACGAGATCGTGGCGCGCTGCCGCGACCACCTCCGGCCGCTGCGGCGCGACTGCCCCGAGGCGGCGGCCTACCTCGAACGGCAGATCGGCTTCAGTACGGGCTTCTACGAGCTGAGCGACTACTGGGGGTCGCTGTGACCGTCGAGGAGGTGGGTCCGGAGGCGGCCGAGGCCGCCGATCCCGACCCCGACGATCTTCGCGCGGCCGCCGGCGCGCTGGTGGCCGATCTCGTGAACCATCCGTGGGGGCGGTCGTCCCCGTCCGTCTACGAGACCGGGCGGCTGGTGAGCCTGGCCCCGTGGCTGACCGGGGACTCCGGGAGGATCCGCTTCCTTCTCGACACGCAGCGGCCCGACGGCGGCTGGGGACCGCCCGATCCGGGATACGCGCTCGTCCCGACCCTGAGCGCGACCGAGGCGCTGCTGTCCGTGCTCGCCCCGGAGGGGCGCCGCTGGCCGGCCGGCCTCTCCGTCGCCGAGGTGGTCCGCGGCGCCGGGCGCGCCCTGCGGGCCCTCGCGCGGCGGCTCGGCGGCGCCACCGCGGCCGACTTCCCGGACATGCCGGCCATCGAGCACATCACCCCGGCCCTCATCGAGGCGATCAACAGGCACCTCGACCGGCTCCGCGACGACCCCGTCCTCACCGCCTGGTGGACGGGCGGACGGCTGGCCCCGCCCGCCGGAATGGACGGGGCGTTCATCGCCGCCGCCAGGGCCCATCTGGAGAACGGCGGCGCCGTGCCGCTGAAGGTCCAGCACGCCCTGGAGGTCGCGGGGGCGTCGGCGCGCCGGGCCGGTGCGGTCCGTCCCGTGCCCCTGCCTGCACCGACACGCCCCATCCGCGAGCTCTCCGTGGCGAACGGACCGGGACGGTTCGCGACCGTCGGCGCCTCCACCGCCGCCACCGCCGCGTGGCTCGGCGGCCCCGACATCGACAGGGGCGGCGACCAGGCGGCGCGGCGCTACCTGGAGGCGGCCGTCGAGCAGCACGGCGGTCCGGTTCCCGTCGCCGTCCCGGTGACCAACTTCGAGCGCGGGTGGGTGCTGGGCTGGCTGGCCCGCGCCGGGCTCGCGCCGGCGGTCCCGCCGGAGCTGATCGCCCAGATGCGGGCGTCGCTCGGTGAGAACGGCGCGCCGGGCGGGACCGGCCTGCCCCCGGACGCCGACACCAGTTCCGGCGTGCTGTACGCGTTGTCGCTTCTCGGCAAACCCCACCCGCCCGACCTGCTCTGGAAGTACGAAACGACCACGCATTTCTGTAGCTGGCCTGGTGAGAACGGCCGGTCCGTCACGACCAACGCGCACGTCCTTGAGGCGTTCGGCCATTACCTGGAGTGCGGCGGCGCGGGACCGGCCGGCCGTTACGCGGCGAGCGCGCGAAAAGCGGCGTCCTGGCTCATCGGCGAGCAGTTGGACGACGGCCGCTGGGAGGACCGGTGGCATGCGTCGCCGCTCTACGCGACCGCTTGTGCAGCCCTGGCCCTGAACGAGTTCGGGGGTCCGGAATCGGCGGGCGCCGTGAATCGGTCCGTCGAGTGGGTGCTGCGGGAGCAGCGTTCGGACGGCTCCTGGGGACGCTGGTGCGGGACCGCCGAGGAAACGGCCTACGCCGTCCACATCCTGACCCTGGCCCGCCCGTCCGGCGATGCCGCACCTGACTCGGCGGCGCGGAAGGCAGTGGAGCGGGCGGTCCGGCGGGGCGACGCCCACCTCAGAGCGGCCCTGCGGAGCACGCCCGGCGCCCTGACCGGCGGTCCGGGGGACGTTGACTCCGGCAAGCCGCCTCTCTGGCACGATAAAGACCTATATCGCCCAACGACGATCGTGTGGGCGGCGGTCCTGGGCGCCCTTCATCTGGCACGGCGTGACACGAGTGTTTCAGCGCGGTGAATTTCACCACCCTGTCAGAGTGTGACCTGCTTGTACGCCTGAGCCGGAAACCATTCACCTTGAGTGGGTTTGGTGGCGTTGGTAAGGTTCATCGGTGCGTTGCCGATCACACGGCATAGCGCTACCCGCACTCACCGCCACCAGTGTCTCGCAGCCGGGCCCCAAGACCTCGCATTGCAGGCACCTTGACAATTGTTGGGGCGATCATAATGCGTTTCCGCAACTCACGGCTGCGGACCAAGATTGCGGCCCTGCTGGTCTCGTTGACAGCGCTGTGGGCCTTCGCCGCCTGGGTGACGTTGCGCGAAGGCGTGAACCTGCTCTTCGTGAGCACCCTGGACAGCGTCGTGGCCCCGAGCGACCCGCTGCTCGTCGAACTGCAGCAAGAGCGCCGCCTCACCGTGACCATGCTCGCGTCCGGCCAACGGCGGCCCGACGTCCTCGCCGCCCAGCGCGCCCGCACCGACAAGGAGCGGGCCATCGTCGTCGAGAAGGCCGGCAGCGGCTCGGTCCGCCGCGCCGCCGACGACGAGATGGACCAGCGGCTCGACGCGATGGTCCGGCTGCTCGGCCGGCTCGACGGCGACCGCCGTTCGATCGACGCGGGCGCCTTCGACCGCCGGCACATCATCGACGTCTACTCCGACACCATCGAGTCGATCTTCCACATGTACGACGGGACGACGACGCTCGACGACAGGGGCTTCACCTCCGACCTGCGCGCGGAGATCGCCGTCAACCGGTCCTGGGAGCTGCTGTCCCAGGAGGACGCGCTCGTCGCCGGCGTCCTGGCGTCCGGCCGGATCACCCCGGTCGACCAGATGGACATCGCCAAGGCCGTCGGCGCCCGGCGCCTCAACTACGAGCGCGCCCTGGTCGACCTGGAGGGCGCGGACCGGCAGGCCTGGAACGAGCTGAACGCCAACAAGCGGCTCACCACCGTCAGCGCCCTGGAGGACGTGCTCCTCCAGCGGACGAAGACGCACGGCCCCCGCATGAGCGCCGAGCAGTGGCGCGGCGCGACCGATCCCGCGCTCGCCCAGATGCGCAAGACCATCCAGGACGCCGGAGACCGGCTGGTGGAGCGCGCCACTCCCATCGCCACCTGGGTCATCATCCGGCTGCTGCTCGCCGGTGGACTCGGCCTCCTCGCGGTCATCGCGTCCATCGTCGTGTCGATCACCACGGCGCGCGCCCTCGTCCGGCAGCTGGAGCGGCTGCGCGGCGCCGCGTGGGAGCTCGCCGAGCAGCGGCTGCCCGGCGTCGTGGAGCGGCTCGGGCACGGCGAGAAGGTGGACGTCGAGGTCGAGGCGCCGCCGCTGCGGTTCGGCAACGACGAGATCGGTCAGGTGGGCCGCGCGTTCAACGCCGTCCAGGAGACCGCGATCCGCACCGCCGTCGAGCAGGCGGAACTGCGCCGCGGCATCCGGGACGTCCTGCTGAGCCTGGCCCGCCGCACCCAGACGCTGGTGCACCGGCAGCTCACCATGCTGGACACGATGGAGCGCCGCCGCGACATCGAGACCAAGGAGCTGGAGGAGCTGTTCCGGCTCGACCACCTCGCGACCCGCATGCGGCGCAACGCCGAGAACCTCATCGTGCTCTCCGGCGCCCTCCCGGCCCGAGGCTGGCGCAACTCCGTCCCGATGGTGGACGTCGTACGCGCCGCCGTCGGCGAGGTCGAGGACTACACCCGCGTCACCGTCCTGCCGTTCGGCCCGGTCGAGCTGGCCGGACGCTCGGTCGGTGACGTCACCCACCTGCTGGCCGAGCTGATCGAGAACGCCGTGTCGTTCTCCCCGCCCGACACCATCGTGCAGGTCGGCGGGCACCTGGTCGCCAGCGGCTTCGCCATCGACATCGAGGACCGCGGGCTCGGCATGACCGACGAGAAGCTCGCCGAGATCAACGGGCGGATCGCCGACCCGCCCGACTTCAACCTGCAGAGCTCGGTCCAGCTCGGCCTGTTCGTGGTCAGCAAGCTCGCCGAGCGCTACAACCTGCAGGTCTCGCTGAAGCGGTCCGCCTACGGCGGCACGACCGCGGTCGTCGTGATCCCCAGGGAGCTGATCGTCGAGCAGGGCCCGGCGCAGGTCCCGGCCGGCACCACCACCACGAACGGCCTGGAGGTCCGGCGCCCGGCCGCCGTCGGCGCCGCGTCCGGCGCCGCGATCCGCTCCGCCTCCCCCACGGTGACGCTCCCCCCGGCGGGCACCGGACCGCAGCCCGTCGGCCCCGCCCTCGTGGCGGTCCCCCCGCCGGCCGCGGAGCCGCTGCCCGTCCGGCCCGCCGGCGGCACCGCCCCCGAAACAGAGCCCGAGGCCGCCACGCCCGCGGGGCACGGCGACCCCGCGGACGGCGCACGTCCCGACCCCATCGAGCCGGAGGACCTGCCACCCGTGCCCGACATCTCCACCACACCGTCCGGTCTCCCCGTCCGAGTGCCGCAGGCGAACCTGGCCGAACCCCTGCGCACCGATGAGCCCGTCGCCGCCGACGAGCAGGACGAGCAGGAGGACCCGGGCCGCTCCCCCGAGGAGATCCAGCGGATCATGGGTTCCTACCAGCGCGGCACCCAGCGGGGCCGCGTCGACGCGGCGGAGGCCCTCGGCACCAACGCAGCGGAAGGCGAGGCAGAGCAGTGACGCAGAAGACCGGTTCCTCCTCCGATCTGGGCTGGCTGCTGGACGACCTGGTCCACCGGCTGCCGCACGCCCGCAGCGCGGTCGTGCTCTCGGCGGACGGCCTGCTCATGGCGTCCTCCGAGGGCATGACGCAGGACGACGGCGAGCACCTCGCCGCCGTCGCCGCCGGCATCCAGAGCCTCGCCAAGGGCGCCGGGACCCGCTTCGGCGGCGGGCCCGTCCGCCAGACGATCGTCGAGATGGCCTCGGCGTTCCTGCTGGTCACGGTCGCCGGCAAGGGCGCCTGCCTTGCCGTCCTGGCCAGCGAGGAGGTCGACGTCGGCCTCACCGCCTACGAGATGGCGATGCTCGTCACGGCCATGGGCCACCACCTCACCTCGCCGTCGCGTTCGGAGTCCGCGCAGGAGGGGCGCCCGGCATGATGCCCCCCGAGGATCCAGCCCAGGAGCCCTGGGCGGACGAGGCCGTGACGCGCCCGCCCCTCAGCGACCGGTTCCTGGACGAGCACGCGGGCCCGATGGTGCGGCCGTACGTGATGACCAGCGGCCGCATCGAGCCGACCCGCGGCAAGTTCGACCTCATCACCCTGGTGGTGGCGGTCGGAGCGGAGCCGGAGGGCGCGATCGCCCTCGGACCCGAGCACCTGTCCATCATCCGGCTCTGCCAGTCGGTGATGTCGGTGGCCGAGATCACCGGCCATCTCGACCTCCCCGTGGCGACCGTGCGGGTGATGCTCGGCGACCTGCTCGACAAGGGCTTCGTCTCCCTGCAGGAACCCGAACCGGAGGCGGACATGCACGACATCAGGCTCTACAAGGCGGTGATCGATGGTCTCCGGGCCCTCTAGGCGCGACGTCCGCGCCCGCCGGCTCCCCACCGCGGTCAAGATCGTGATCGCGGGCGGATTCGGGGTCGGCAAGACCACGATGGTGGGCACGGTCTCGGAGACCCGCCCCCTGCGCACCGAGGAGTTGCTGACCGACGAGAGCGTCGGCATCGACGACATCTCCGGGGTGGAACGCAAGCAGACCACCACGGTCGCGATGGACTTCGGCCGCATCACGATGCGCAACGAGTACGTCCTCTACCTGTTCGGTACCCCCGGCCAGGAGCGCTTCTGGTTCATGTGGGACGAGGTCTCGCTCGGCGCGCTCGGCGCCGTCGTCCTCGCCGACACCCGCCGCCTGTCGGACTGCTTCCCGTCCGTCGACTACTTCGAGCGCCGCGGCACCCCGTTCATCGTCGCCGTGAACTGCTTCGAGGGCGCCCAGCGCTACGACCTGACGGAGATCCAGATGGCCCTGAACCTGGGCCCCAAGGTCCCCGTCATGCTCTGCGACGCCCGCAGCCTGGGCTCCTGCAAAGAGGTCCTCATCGACCTCGTCCTCCACGCCATGAAAACCCGCGGCCTCACAGAAGAACCAGAACCCCAAAAAGCCTGAGACACCGAAGCGGGGCCGTGTGCCGCCGGCGCTGAGCCGGCGGCACACGGCCCCGCTTCGATTTCCGCGCCCCCACGCAGTGACGGGAGCCGCGCGACTTCGCACCCGCCGCACCCACGGGCGCACCGACCCAAGCGACCGCCGCAACCACGCAACAACCACAATGGCCGCGATCGCGTCCGAAGGCAGATTCGAGCGAAGCAAGAATCTGATCGCGCAGCGAGCCGCAAGGCGAGCCGGAGCGATGCCAGCGATCGCCGCAGTGCCCGACGATGGAGGGCCCTCCGGGCCCGAAGGAGGAGGGCACTGCAGTAAACACAGCTAGCCGGTACGGCTCACTACATAGTCGCAGAGGTTGGTGAAGGCGTCGCGGGCGGGGATCTCGGGGAGGGTGAGGAGTTCGGTGCGGGCGTCCTCGGCCCAGCGGCGGAGGTCGGCGCGGGCGCGGTCCATGGCGGGGTGGGCGCGCAGGAGGGTGAGGGCCTCGGCGTGGAGGGCGTCGTCGGTGAGGTCCTGGGTGAGGAGCTCGCGGAGGCGGGCGTCGTCGGGGCCGGAGCCGATGCCGGCGAGGACGTGGTGCATGGGGAGGGTGCGGATGCCCTCGCGCAGGTCGGTGCCGGGGGTCTTGCCGGACTCCTCGGTCTCGGAGTCGATGTCGAGGATGTCGTCGGACAGCTGGAAGGCGATGCCGATCTTCTCGCAGGCGGAGGTGACCGTGTCGACGACGTGGGCGGGGGCGCCCGAGAGCAGGGCGCCGAACTGGCCGGAGACGGCGATCAGGGACGCGGTCTTGTCGGCGACGACCTGGAGGTAGTGCTTGAGGTGGTCGGCGTCCTCGCCGGGGCCGACGGTCTCCTGGATCTGGCCGCGGACCAGGCGGGCGAACGCGCGGGCCTGGATGCGGACGGCCTCGGGGCCGAGGTCGGCGAGCAGGTCGGACGCGCGGGCGAACAGGTAGTCGCCGGTGAGGATGGCGACGGTGTTCGTCCAGCGGGAGTTGGCGGACTGCTGGCCGCGGCGGACGGTGGCCTCGTCCATGACGTCGTCGTGGTAGAGGGTGCCGAGGTGGGTGAGCTCGACGACGACGGCGGCCGGGACGACGCCGGGCGCCGCCGGGTCGCCGAAGTGGGAGGCCAGCAGCACCAGCATCGGCCGGAACCGCTTGCCGCCCGCCTCGACGAGGTGCTGCGAGGCCTCGGTCAGCAGCGGGTCCTCGCCCCGGACGCAGTCGAGCAGCAGGGACTCGACGGCGGCGAGGCGCTCCTTGGCGTCGGACGCGAGCGCGGCGTCGACGGGAAGCCCGAACGGGCCGGTCTCCTGGATGGCCGGCCCGCCGGACTTCTCAGCGAATGGGTTGCTCACCCAAGACTCCCTACCGGACGAACATGTGGGTCGTGGCCTGCCCCGCGAGGTCCAGAACGGGCTGCGGGATCACGCCGAGTACCACAGTAGCCGTCACTCCGACCGCGACCGCGACCGCGGTCGCCGGGCCGGCCACCACGACCGGGCCCTCGGCGTCCGGCTCGCTGAAGAACATGACGACGATCACACGGACGTAGAAGAACGCGGCGACCGCGGAGGAGAGCACGGCGACGATCACCAGGGGTGTCGCACCGCTCTCGACGGCAGCCTTGAACACCGCGAACTTCCCGGTGAAACCGCTGGTCAGCGGAATGCCGGCGAAGCCCAGGAGGAAGAAGGCGAAGACGCCCGCGACCACCGGGGACCGCTTGCCGAGGCCGGCCCACCGCGACAGGTGGCCGGCCTCGCCGCCCGCGTCCCGCACCATCGTCACGACGGCGAACGCGCCGATCGAGGTGAAGCCGTAGGCGACCAGGTAGAACATCGTGCTGGACAGGCCGTCCGCCGAGCTGGCGATCACGCCCATGAGCAGGAAGCCCGCGTGCGCGATCGAGGAGTAGGCCAGCATCCGCTTGATGTCGGTCTGCGTGATCGCGATGATCGACCCGGCGACCATGGTGAGAATGGCCACACCCCACATGAGGGGCCGCCAGTCCCACTTCAGCGTCTCGAACGCGACGTAGTAGACGCGCAGGATCCCGCCGAACGCGGCGACGACGGTGCAGGACGCCATCAGCGCCGTGATGGGGGTGGGAGCGCCCTGGTAGACGTCCGGCTTCCACATGTGGAACGGGACGCCGCCGAGCTTGAACAGCAGCCCGACCGACAGCAGCGCGACGCCCGCGAGGAGCAGGGTCTCGCTGCCCGCGTCCTTGCCGATCTGTACGGAGATGTCCGACAGCCGGACGGACCCGGCGTACCCGTACAGCAGCGCCGCCCCGTACAGGAAGAACGCCGAGGAGAACGCGCCGAGCAGGAAGTACTTGACCGCCGCCTCCTGCGAGAGGAGGCGCCGCCGGCGGGCCAGCCCGCACAGCAGGTACAGCGGCAGCGACATGACCTCCAGCGCCACGAACATGGTGAGCAGGTCGTTGGCCGCCGGGAACATCACCATGCCGCCGACGGCGAACATCATCAGCGGGAACACCTCGGTCTGGGTGAACCCCGCCTCGGTGGTGCGCTGCTCGGCCTCGCTGCCGGGCAGGGCGGACGCCTGCGCGGCGAAGTGGCCGCCGGCCCTGCCCTCCCCCCGCTCGGCGATGAGCAGGAGGCTGACCAGGGCCAGCACCAGGATGGTGCCCTGGATGAACAGCGTGGGGCCGTCCACGCCCAGAGCGCCCTCGGCGGCGACGTGGTGCGGGTTGTCGCGCCATGCCAGCGCGATCGTCCAGCCGAACGCGCCCGCGAGGCCGAGGAACGCGAGCGGCACCTGCACGTAGTAGCGCGCGCTCCGGCCGACGAACGCCTCGACGAGCACGCCCACGACGGCGACGCCGAGGACCAGGAGCAGCGGGGCGATCTGCCCGTACTCGATGTGCGGCGCGGGGATGTCACCCCCCTGCGCGAGGACCGCGCTCACCTGACTGGTGGTGCTCATGGACGGGCTCCGTTCTCGGCGACGTTACCGGTGATGTCCGGCGCCGGGTCGTGCTCGCCGACCCGGGCCAGCGTGTGGCCCACCGACGGGTTGATCACGTGCAGCACCGGCTGCGGGAACAGGCCCATCGCCACGATGATCGCGATGATCGGCGCGAGGGCCCACTTCTCCCGGGCGGACAGGTCCTTCATGCCCTCGACCGCGGGCGTCTTGGGGCCGCCCATGGTCCGCTGGTACATCCACAGGACGTAGATCGCGGCGAGCACGACGCCGCTCACCGCGAGCGCGCCCGCCCACTCGTACCGGCTGAACGTCCCGACGATGACCAGGAACTCCGATACGAACGTGGACAGGCCGGGCAGCGACAGCGCGGACAGGCCGGCGACCAGG
Source organism: Actinomadura citrea (assembly GCF_013409045.1). NCBI lineage: Bacteria > Bacillati > Actinomycetota > Actinomycetes > Streptosporangiales > Thermomonosporaceae > Actinomadura > Actinomadura citrea. The sequence continues at coordinate 8,407,224 of NZ_JACCBT010000001.1, forward strand.
AACATCCCCGCGAGGACGGGGGCGACCTTCTGGACCCCGCCGAAGTCGGAGATCCGCGCCGACCGCCGCCGGACGATCATGAAGCCGACGACGAGGAACAGCGCGCCGGTGGAGAACCCGTGGTTCACCATGTAGAGCGCGGCGCCGGACTGGCCCTGCGACGTCATCGCGAAGATGCCGAGGACGATGAACCCGAAGTGCGACACCGACGTGTAGGCGATGAGGCGCTTCATGTCGACCTGGCCGATCGCGAGGACCGCGCCGTAGATGATGCTGAGCACCGCGAACGCCAGCACGACCGGGGTCGCCCACTTGGCCGCGCCGGGGAACAGCTCCAGGCAGAACCGGAGCATGCCGTAGGTGCCGACCTTGTCCAGGACGCCGACGATCAGCACCAGCGCGCCCGCCGGGGACTGCTGCGCCGCGTCCGGCAGCCAGGTGTGCACCGGCACCATCGGCGCCTTGATCGCGAACGCGACGAAGAAGCCGAGGAACAGCCACTTGGCCGTCGTCGGGTCGATGTTCATCTTCGACAGCTCGTCGAACATGAACGTGCCGTGCCCGAGGCCGCCCTCGTCGACCGACCGGCTCGACAGCGGGTACAGCCAGATGACGGCGACGAGCATCAGCAGCCCGCCGAACAGCGAGTACAGCAGGAACTTCACCGCGGCGTAGGAGCGCTGCGCGCCGCCGTAGTACCCGATGATGAAGTACACCGGGATGAGCATCGCCTCGAAGAAGACGTAGAACAGGAACACGTCCGTCGCGGCGAACACGCCGATCATGGCCGCTTCCATCGTCAGCAGCAGCGCGAAGTAGGTCTTCACCGACCGCTGCGTTCCGCCCCCGTGGCCACGCCCCGCCTCGTCCCGGGCCGGGGCGTCCACGCCGCCGGACCGGTCGGCCTCGTTCCACGACGCCAGCATGACCAGCGGGACGAGGATCACCGACAGCAGGATCAGCACCAGCGCGACGCCGTCGACGCCCACCGCCCAGTGGACTCCGAACTCCTTGATCCACCAGTACTTCTCGGTGAACTGGAACCGCGCACCGCCCGCGTCGAAGCCCGCCGCCATGACCCCGGTGAGGACCGCGACGACGAGGGAGACGCCGAGCGAGAACTGCTTGGCCAGCGCCTCCCGCTCGCGCGGGATGGCGGTGAGCAGCACCGCGCCCGCCAGTGGCAGCGCGATGAGGACGCTCAGCCAGGGAAAGTCGCTCATGACACGTTCACCACCAGGAGCGCCGCGACCACGAGGGCCGCGCCGCCCAGCATCGAGAGGGCGTAGGAGCGGGCGAAGCCGGTCTGGACCCGCCGGAGCCGGCCGGAGCTGCCGCCGACACCGGCGGCCGTCCCGTTGACGGCGCCGTCGACGCCGCGCCCGTCGAACCAGACCGCGAGCCGGGTCAGCCACTGGCCGGGACGCATCAGCAGCGACTCGTTGAGCGCGTCGCCGTAGAGGTCCTTGCGGGCCGCGACGGTGACGAACGAGCCCTTGGGCGCCTCGCGCGGCACCTTGCGGGCGCCGTACTGCATCCAGGCGATCCCGGCGCCGACGATCATCAGGACGAAGGTGGCGGCGCCGGGCGCGGTGAGCCACTTGAACTCGTGCGCGTGCTCGGGCGCCCCGACGACCGGTTCGAGGAACTCGGGGAAGCTGCCGAGGATCAGGAACCCGCCCGCGAAGACGGAGCCGACCGCGAGCAGCATCAGCGGCCAGGTCATGACGGCCGGCGACTCGTGCGGGTGGACGTCGTCCTCCCAGCGCTTCTCGCCGAAGAACGTCATGAACATGACCCGCGACATGTAGTAGGCGGTGATCCCGGCGCCGATCAGCGCGCAGGAGCCGAGGATCAGCCCGGACGTGCCGCCCTTGTCGTAGGCGGCCTCGATGATGCCGTCCTTCGTGAACCAGCCGGACAGGCCGGGGAACCCGATGATGGCGAGGTACCCGAGCCCGAACGTCACGTAGGTGATCATCATGACCGTGCGCAGCGCGCCGTAGTGGCGCATGTTCACGTCGTCCTTCATGCCGTGCATGACGGAGCCGGCGCCGAGGAACAGGCCGGCCTTGAAGAAGCCGTGCGCGACGAGGTGCGCGATGGCGAACACGTAACCCGCCGGGCCGAGCCCGGCGGCCAGCACCATGTAGCCGATCTGCGACATCGTCGACCCGGCGAGGGCCTTCTTGATGTCGTCCTTGCCGCAACCGATGATCGCACCGGCGAGCAGCGTGGCCGCGCCGACGATCGTCACCACCAGCTGCGCGGTCTCGGACATCTCGAAGATCGGCCCGGACCGGACGATCAGGTAGACGCCCGCGGTCACCATCGTGGCGGCGTGGATCAGGGCCGACACCGGGGTCGGGCCCTCCATCGCGTCCAGCAGCCACGACTGCAGCGGGAGCTGCGCGGACTTGCCGCACGCGCCGACCAGGAGCAGCAGCCCGATGGCCGTCGCGGTGCCGGTGCCGAGCTTGGAGGCGAGCCCCACGTGCTCGGCGCCGGTGCCGAGGACCGAGCCGAAGTCGATGGTGCCGAACGAGGCGAAGATCAGCGCGATCGCGATGATCAGCCCCATGTCGCCGACGCGGTTGACGACGAACGCCTTCTTCGCGGCGGTCGCGGCGGTCGGCTTGTGCTGCCAGAACCCGATCAGCAGGTAGGAGGCGAGTCCGACGCCCTCCCAGCCGAGGAACAGGATCAGGAAGTTGCCTCCCAGCACCAGCAGCAGCATCGCCGCCAGGAACAGGTTCAGGTAGGCGAAGAACCGGCGCCGGTCGGGGTCCTCGGCCATGTAGCCGATGGAGTAGATGTGGATGAGCGAGCCCACCCCGGTGATCAGCAGGACGAAGGTGATGGACAGCGGGTCCACCAGCAGGTCCATGCCGACCTTGAACGTGCCGACGTCGATGAAGTCCCACAGGTGCAGGGTGCGGCGCCGGGTCTCGGCGTCGTACCCGATCATCTGGGCGAACATCGCGGCGCCCACCGCGAACGACGCCACCGACATCGCGGCGCCGAGCAGGTGGCCCCACTTGTCGGTTCGCCGTCCCCCCAGCAGGAGGATCGCGGCGCCCGCGAGCGGGAGCGCGACGAGGAGCCAGGACGCGGCCTGGATGCCTTCCGCTTTCATCCCTGGCCTCTCAGTACTTCAGCAGGTTCGCGTCGTCGACCGACGAGGACCTGCGGGTCCGGAAGATGGTCATGATGATCGCCAGACCCACCACGACCTCCGCCGCGGCCACCACCATCACGAAGAAGGCGATGATCTGGCCGTCCAGGTTGCCGTGCATACGGGAGAACGAGACGAACGCCAGGTTCGTCGCGTTCAGCATCAGCTCGACGCACATGAACACCACGATGGCGTTGCGGCGCACGAGGACGCCCAGCGCTCCGATGGTGAACAGGATCGCCGAGAGCGCCAGGTAATGCCCTGGGCTCATTCTCCTGCCTCGCCTTCACTCGCGCCGCCGCCAGCGGCGGGCGTCCCCGACTTGACCGAGCGCGCCTCGGCGTCCGTGTCGCGAACGTCCTCGGTGACCGCCTTGACCGCGGCCACGTCCCGTTCGAGGGCCTCCTCCTCGGAGCCGCCGTACAGGTCGGCGTGCCGCTCCGCGGTGTCGGTGCGGGCCGCGATGACCGGGTTGACCGACAGCTCCGAGGGCGTCCCGTCGGGCAGCAGCGCCGGCATGTCGACGGCGTTGTGCCGGGCGTAGGTGCCGGGACCCGGCAGCGGGCCCGGGTGGGAGCCGGACAGGAACCGCTGCCGCGACAGGTCCTTCTGCGTCGGCTTCGGCTCGGTGCGCTCCCGGTGCGCCAGCACCATCGCGCCCAGCGCCGCGGTGATCAGCAGGGCGCTGGTCGCCTCGAACGCGAACACGTACTTGGAGAACAGCAGCCGGGCCAGCCCGACGATGTTGCCCTCGGAGTTGGCCTGGGTCAGCCCGGCCGAGCCGCCGAGCGCGGCGTTGCCGACCCCGACCGACAGCAGGACGAGGAAGCCGATCGCGGCGAGCACCGCCCAGAACCGCTGGCCCCGGATCGTCTCCACCAGCGAGTCGGTGGAACTGACCCCGACGAGCATCAGCACGAACAGGAACAGCATCAGCACCGCGCCGGTGTAGACGATCACCTGCACGAACGCCAGGAAGGGCGCGTTCTGGATCGCGTACAGCGCGGCCAGGCAGAGCATCACGGTCGCCAGCAGCAGCGCCGAGTGCACCGCCTTCCGCATGAAGATCATGCCGAGCGCGGCGAGCACCGAGACGATCGCCAGCAGCCAGAAGAAGAACGGCTCGCCGGACTGCTTGTCGGCGACCTCGGCGGCGAGCACGTGCGCGCTCGCGACGGAGCCGGTCACTTGCCCTCACCGCCCTTGCGCGCCTTCTCGCGCCTGGCCTTCTCGCGCTCGGCGGCCTGGTCGGCGCCGGCGCGCCCGCCGCCCTCGGCGGGGACCTTCGGAGCCGAAGGCGTTCCGGAGGACGGCGACTGCTCGCTCTCCTGGAGGCCGAGGCGGTAGTAGTCCTCCTCGGTGTCGCCGAGCCGCATCTCGTGCGGGGGCGTCTCCATGCCCTCGCGCAGCGGCGCCAGCAGCATCTCCTTGGTGTAGATGAGGCTCTCGCGGCTGTCGTCGGCGAGCTCGTACTCGTTGGTCATCGTGAGCGCCCGGGTCGGGCACGCCTCGATGCACAGCCCGCACAGGATGCACCGCAGATAGTTGATCTGGTAGGTGCGGCCGTAGCGCTCGCCGGGCGAGTACCGCTCCTCCGCGGTGTTGTCGGCGCCCTCGACGAAGATGGCGTCCGCGGGGCACGCCCACGCGCACAGCTCGCAGCCGATGCACTTCTCCAGGCCGTCCGGCCACCGGTTCAGCTGGTGCCGCCCGTGGAAGCGAGGAGCCGTCGGCTTCTTCACCTCGGGGTACTGGACGGTCTCGCTCTTCATGAACATCTGGTGGAACGAGACCCCGAACCCCTTGACCGGGTTCAGGAAATCAGTGAGTCCCACTGGTGACCTCCTCGGAGGGGGTTTCGATCGTGACCGGCCGGTCCGGCTCGCGGGCGCGGCCGTGGTAGTGGGGCGCGTCCATCGGCGGTACCGGGAACCCGCCCGCCGACGGGTCGGTGCGCGGCCCCGGCGTCGCCCCCGGGACGATCTCCTTGTCGTCCTCGCGGCCGCGGGCCATCTCCCAGATCACCGTGGCGACCAGCACGATCGCGGCGACCACGGCGGCGGCGATGAACAGCTGCCGCATCTCGTAGCCGTCGTTGCGCAGGGCGCGGATCGTCGCGACCAGCAGGATCCAGCCGAGCGAGAAGGGCATCAGCACCTTCCAGCCGAGCTTCATCAGCTGGTCGTAGCGCACGCGCGGCAGCGTGCCGCGCAGCCAGATGAAGAAGAAGATGAACAGGAAGATCTTGATCAGGAACCACAGCACCGGCCACCAGCCGGAGTTGGCGCCCGCCCACACCGTGGAGATCGGAGCGGGGGCGCGCCAGCCGCCGAGGAACAGGGTGGTGGCCAGGGCCGACAGCGTCGCGAGGTTGATGTACTCCGCGAGGAAGAACATCGCGAACTTCAGCGACGAGTACTCGGTGTGGAAGCCGCCGACCAGCTCGCCCTCGCCCTCGGGGAGGTCGAACGGGATGCGGTTCGACTCGCCCATCATCGTGATGACGTACACGACGAACGACGGCGCGAGCAGCACCACGAACCACTTGTCGTGCTGCGCCGCGACGATCTCCGAGGTGGACATCGAGCCCGCGAACATGAACACGGCCACGAACGACAGGCCCATCGCGATCTCGTAGGAGATCATCTGCGCGGACGAGCGCAGCCCGCCGAGCAGCGAGTACGGCGACATCGAGGACCAGCCGGCCAGCACGATGCCGTAGATCGCCATCGAGGACATCGCGAGGACGAGCAGCACCGCGACCGGAAGGTCGGTGCCCTGCAGCGCCGTCTGGTGCCCGAAGATCGAGACCGTCGGCCCGAACGGGATGATGATGAAGGAGATGAACGCGGGCACCGCCGCCATCACCGGCGCCAGGACGAACACGATCTTGTCGACCTGGCGGGGGACGATGTCCTCCTTCAGCGCCAGCTTGACGCCGTCGGCGAGACCCTGCAGCAGGCCGAAGGGCCCGGCGCGGTTGGGACCGACGCGCAGCTGCATCCGGCCGATGACGCGCCGCTCGATCCACATCGTCATCAGCACGGTGACGACGAGGAACACGAAGATGGCGAGGACCTTGCCGCCGATCAGCCACCACGGGTCCGACCCGAAGTCCTGCAGTCGCGGGTCGGGCGCCGGCGCCGCTGCCAGGGAGCTCATTCGATGCCTCCAGCGTTCTCGGTCGCGGTCGCGGGCACCGCGCCCGCGATCTTGACGACGCCTCCCGCGACCGCGCCGAGGTCCCGGTGCAGGGCGCAGCCCGCCGAGTTCGTCGGCAGCCACACCACCCGGTCGGGCAGGTCGGGGGTGATCTCCAGCGGGAGCGTGACCTCGCCGCGCGGGCCCGACACCGTCACCGCGCCGGTGGCGCCGATCTCCGCGGCCGTCGCGGGCGACAGCCGGGCGGCGGCGGGCTTGGCGGTGCCCGCGAGGAACGGCTCGCCGTCCTGGAGGCGGCCCCGGTCGAGGAGCAGCCGCCAGGTCGCGAGGAGGGCCTCGCCCTGCTCGGGGTGCGGCGCCAGGCCCTGCGCGACGTTCGGCGCGTCCGGGCGCTCGCCCCTGTGGGCGCCGAGGCCGGCCATCTCGCGGCGGGCGGCCTCCGGGCCCGGCAGGCCCAGGTGGACGTCCATCTCGTCGGCCAGCGCGTCCAGCACCCGCAGGTCGGACATCCGCCCGGCGGACTTGAGCACGACGTCGAACGGGCGGCCGCGGCCCTCCCAGTCGACGAACGTCCCGGCCTTCTCCGCCACCGCCGCGACCGGCAGGACGACGTCGGCGCGGTCGGTGACCGCGCTCGGCCGCTGCTCCAGGCTCACCACGAACGGGGTGGCCTCCAGCGCCCGCAGCATCGCCTCCGGGTCGGCCAGGTCGTAGGGGTCGACACCGCCGACGAGCAGCGCGCCGCGCCGCCCCGCGGCCGCCGCCGCGATGATGCCGGCCGTGTCCTCACCGGGACCGGCGGGCAGGTCGGCGACGCCCCACGTGCGGGCGACCTCGGCGCGCGCGTCCGCGTCGGTGACCGGACGGCCGATCGGCAGCAGCCCGGGCAGCGCCCCGGCCTCGATCGCACCGCGCTCCCCGGCCCGGCGCGGCACCCAGGCCAGCCGGGCGCCGGTCGCCTGCGCCACCCGGGTCGCCGACGTCAGCGCGCCCGGGCTGGTGGCGAGCCGCTCGCCGACGAGGATGACGGCGCCGGGGGTCTCCAGCAGCGTGCGGATGTCTGTGCTGGCGTCATCCCCGATGCCGGCGGCGTCCCCGATGAGGGAGCCGAGGACCTCGCCCTCCGAGCCGGGAAGCGTCGGCAGCAGCGTGCCGCCGACCTTCGCCAGCCCGCGCGTCATGAACGGGGCCGCGGCGAACACCTTCAGGCCGTTCTTGCGGTGCGCCTTGCGGAGCCGCAGGAAGACGATCGGCGACTCCTCCTCGGGCTCGAACCCCGCGAGCAGGACGACCGGCGCCTTCTCCAGGTCGGCGTAGGTCACCTCGATGGGGTGGCCCGCGACGGACGAGGCGAGGAACCGCGACTCCTCCTCCGACAGCGGCCGGGCCCGGAAGTCGACGTCGTTGGTGCCGAGCGCGATCCGGGCGAACTTGGCGTAGGCGTAGGCGTCCTCAAGGGTGACGCGGCCGCCGGTCAGGACGCCGGCCGAGCCGCGCGCCGCCGCCAGGCCGCGCGCCGCGATGGTGAGCGCCTCGGGCCAGGACGCCGGCTCCAGCTCGCCGTCCTCGCCCCGCACGAGCGGCTGCGCGAGGCGCTCGGGCTGCGTCCCGTAGGTGAACGCCCAGCGGCCCTTGTCGCAGTTCCACTCCTCGTTGACCTGCGGGTCGTCCCCGGCCAGCCGCCGCGTGATCTTCCCGCGCCGGTGGTCGGTGCGCAGCGCGCAGCCGGACGCGCAGTGCTCGCAGACGCTCGGCTGCGAGACCAGGTCGAACGGGCGGGACCGGAACCGGTACGCGGCGCCGGTCAGCGCGCCCACCGGGCAGATCTGCACGGTGTTGCCGGAGAAGTAGGACTGGAACGGCTTGCCGTCCGCCGCGCCGACCTGCTCCTTCGCGCCGCGCTCGAACAGGTCGATGAACGCGTCGCCGGCGATCTGGTCGGAGAACCGGGTGCAGCGGGCGCACTGGATGCACCGCTCCCGGTCGAGCAGCACCTGGCTGGACAGCGGGATCGGCTTGGGGAAGGTCCGCTTGGCCTCCACGAACCGGGACTCGCCGCGGCCGTTGGACATCGCCTGGTTCTGCAGCGGGCACTCGCCGCCCTTGTCGCAGATCGGGCAGTCCAGCGGGTGGTTGATCAGCAGCAGCTCCATCACGCCGTGCTGCGCCTTGTCGGCGACCGGCGAGGTGAGCTGGGTCTTGACCACCATGCCCGGCATCACCGCGGTGGTGCAGGACGCCTGCGGCTTCGGCATGCCGCGGCCGTTGCCGGCGTCGGGGATCTCCACCAGGCACTGCCGGCAGGCCCCGACGGGGTCCAGCAGCGGGTGGTCGCAGAACCGGGGGATCTGGATGCCGAGCAGCTCGGCGGCCCGGATGATCAGCGTGCCCTTGGGCACCTCGATCTCGAAGCCGTCGATGGTGCAGGCGACCATCTCCACCGGCTTCTCCACCGCCGACTTGTCGTCGGTGACGGTCACTTGGCACCTCCCCAGAGGGTGGACTTGGCCGGGTCGAACGGGCAGGCCCCGAGCTCGAAGTGCCGGAGGTACTCGTCCCGGAACAGCTTGATGGACGAGACGACCGGGCTCGTGGCGCCGTCGCCGAGGGCGCAGAACGACCGGCCCAGGATGTTGTCGGACAGGTCCAGCAGGGTCTCCAGGTCCTCCTCGGAGCCCTGGCCCGCCTCCAGCCGCTTCAGCATCTGCTTGTACCAGTAGGTGCCCTCGCGGCACGGCGTGCACTTGCCGCACGACTCGTGCGCGTAGAACTCCGACCAGCGCAGCACGGCGCGGACGACGCAGGTCGTCTCGTCGAAGATCTGCAGGGCCCGGGTACCGAGCATGGATCCGGCGGCGCCGACGGACTCGAAGTCCAGCGGCACGTCCAGGTGCTCGTCGGTGAAGATCGGGGTGGACGACCCGCCGGGCGTCCAGAACTTCAGCCGGTGGCCCTCGCGGACGCCGCCCGCCATGTCGAGCAGTTCGCGCAGCGTGATGCCGAGCGGCGCCTCGTACTGCCCGGGCCGCGTGACGTGCCCGGACAGCGAGAAGATCCCGAAGCCCTGGGACTTCTCGGTGCCCATCGAGGCGAACCATTCCGGCCCGTTGGCGATGATCGAGGGAACCGAGGAGATCGACTCGACGTTGTTGATGACGGTGGGCCCGCCGTAGAGGCCCGCGACCGCCGGGAAGGGGGGCTTGAGCCTGGGCTGACCGCGGAACCCTTCGAGGGAGTCCAGCAGCGCCGTCTCCTCGCCGCAGATGTAGGCCCCGGCGCCGCTGTGCACGACCACGTCCAGGTCGTAGCCGGAGCCGAGGATGTCCTTGCCGAGGTAGCCGGCCTCGTACGCCTCCGCCACCGCCTGGTGCAGGCGGCGGATCACGTGCAGCACCTCGCCGCGCACGTAGATGAACGCGAGGTTCGACTTGATCGCGTACGAGCTGATGATGACGCCCTCGACGAGCACGTGCGGGTTGGCCATCATCAGCGGGATGTCCTTGCACGTGCCCGGCTCGGACTCGTCGGCGTTGACGACGAGGTAGCGCGGGTTCGGGCTGGTCGGGGGCAGGAAGCCCCACTTCATCCCGGTGGGGAAGCCCGCGCCGCCGCGGCCGCGCAGACCGGAGTCCTTGACCGCCTGGACGATCTCGTCCGGCTCCATCCGGAACGCCGCGCGCAGCGCCTCGTACCCGCCGTCGCGCTCGTAGCCCGCGCGGGTGAACGAGTCGGCACGGTCCCAGTTCTTCGTGAGGATGGGGGTCAGCGTGGTCACTTGTTCCGCCCCTCCTGCGATCCCGGCTTGGCCTTGCCGCCCATGGGCTTGCCCGGCTCCTGCGGCGGCTCGGCGATCTCCTCGGCCTTCACCGGCTCCTCGGGACGCTCGCGGTCGACGTCCGTGCGGGGCGCCTCCCAGCCGCGCTCCTGCGCCAGCTTCAGCCCGCGCAGCGACTCCGGCCCGGCCTGGACGCCCTCGCCGGCGCGCCCGTCCGGGAAGCCGGCGAGCACGCGGGACGCCTCCTTCCAGGTGGCCAGGCTCTCCGGCCCGCGCGAAGGAAGCACTTGCTTACCCGAGCGCAGGTCGTCGACGAGCTGCTTGGCCTTCTCAGGAGTCATGTTGTCGAAGAACTCCCAGTTGACCATCATCACCGGCGCGAAGTCGCAGGCCGCGTTGCACTCGATCCGCTCCAGGCTGACCTTGCCGTCCGGGGTGGCCTCGTCGTGGCCCACCCCCGCGTGCTCGCTCAGCTCGTTCCAGATCTGGTCGCCGCCCATGACCGCGCACAGCGTGTTGATGCAGACGCCGACGTGGAACTCGCCGACCGGCGCGTGCTTGTACTGCGTGTAGAAGGTCGCGACACCCGTCACCTGCGCCGGGGTGATGCCGAGCTGCTCCGCGCAGAACTCGATCCCGTCCTCGGTGACGTGGCCCTCCACCGACTGCACCAGGTGCAGCATGGGCAGCAGCGCCGAGCGCGGCCGGGGGTACCGGCCGATGATCTCCTTGGCGTCGCGCTCCAGCCGTTCGCGGACCTCAGGTCCGTATGTCATCGGTCCACTCCCCCCATGACCGGGTCGATGCTGGCCACCGCCGCGATGACGTCGGCGACCATGCCGCCCTCCGCCATCGCCGGGGCCGCCTGCAGGTTGACGAAGGACGGCTCGCGGAAGTGGACGCGGTACGGCCGGGTGCCGCCGTCGCTGACCACATGGGCGCCGAGCTCGCCGCGCGGCGACTCGATGGGCGCGTACGCCTGCCCGGCGGGCACCCGGAACCCCTCCGTCACCAGCTTGAAGTGATGGATCAGGGCCTCCATCGAGGTGCCCATGATGTGCGCGATGTGCCGGGGCGAGTTGCCCATGCCGTCCGCGCCGATCGCCAGCTGGGCCGGCCAGCCGATCTTCTTGTCCTCGATCATCACCGGGCCCTTGACCGACTGGAGCCGGTCCAGGCACTGCTCGACGATCTTCAGCGACTCCTCCATCTCGTCCATCCGGACGAGGTAGCGGCCGTAGACGTCGCAGGTGTCCTGCGTCGCGACCTCGAAGTCGTAGGTCTCGTAGCCGCAGTAGGGCTGCGACTTGCGCAGGTCCCACGGGAGGCCGGTCGAGCGCAGCACCGGGCCGGTGATGCCGAGCGCCATGCAGCCGGTCAGGTCCAGGTACGCGATGTTCTGCGTGCGGGCCAGGTAGACCGGGTTGGCGTCCATCAGCTTGCGCAGCGCCTGGATCCGCTTCGGCATCCGGTCCAGATAGTCGCGGATCTTGCTGGTCGCGCCGCTCGGCAGGTCCTGCGCGACCCCGCCCGGACGGACGTAGGCCATGTTCATCCGCAGGCCGGTGATCTCCTCGAACAGGTCGAGGGTGTACTCGCGCTCGACGAAGCCGTTCAGCATCACCGTCGTCGCGCCGAGCTCCAGGCCGAACGTGGCGATCGCGACCAGGTGCGAGGAGATCCGGTTCAGCTCCATCATCATCACGCGGATGATCTGGGCCCGCTCCGGGACCTGCTCGGTGACGCCGAGCAGCTTCTCCACGCTCAGGCAGTACGCCGTCTCGTTGAAGATCGGCGCGAGGTAGTCCATCCGGGTGCAGAACGTGGTGCCCTGCGTCCAGGTGCGGAACTCCATGTTCTTCTCGATGCCGGTGTGCAGGTAGCCGATGCCCACCCGGGCCTCGTTCACCGTCTCACCGTCGAGCGTCAGGATGAGCCGGAGCACCCCGTGCGTGGACGGGTGCTGCGGGCCCATGTTGACGACGAGCCGCTCGTCGCCGAGGTCCTCCGCGCCGGCGACGACCTGGTCCCAGTCCTGCCCGTTGACGTCGAAGACCTTGCCCTCGGCCGCCTCCTCCGCGGCGTAGGCGTCGTACTCGGTGTACTTCGTGGAACTCATACGTACGACCTCCGCTCGTCGGGCGGGGGGATCTCCGCTCCGCGGTACTCGACGGGAACACCGCCGAGGGGGTAGTCCTTGCGCTGCGGATGGCCGACCCAGTCGTCGGGCATCTCGATGCGCGTGAGCGCCGGGTGGCCGTCGTAGACGATCCCGAAGAAGTCGTAGGTCTCCCGCTCGTGCCAGTCGCTCGTCGGGTAGACCGGCACCAGCGACGGGACGTGCGGGTCGGCGTCCGGGCAGGTCGCTTCCAGCCGGACGCGCCGGTTGTGCGTGATCGACAGCAGGTGCACGACCGAGTGCAGCTCGGCGCCCTCGTCCTTCGGGTAGTGCACGCCCGACACGCCCGAGCACATCTCGAAGCGCAGGGACGGCTCGTCCCGCATGGTCCGCGCGACCTCCAGGAGGTGCTCGCGCTTCACGAAGAACGTGATCTCGCCGCGGTCGACCACGACCCGGTCGACGGCGTCCCCGAAGTGCGGGTAGGCGCGCTCCAACTCGTCGGCGACCTCGTCGAACTCGCCGGCCTCGGCGGCGCCGCCGGGCCCGCCGTAGGGGCGCTGCGCGGACACCTTCGGGCTCTGCCGGATGACGAGCCCGCCGTAGCCGGAGGTGTCGCCGGTGGTCCGCGCGCCGAACATGCCCTTGCGGACGACCGGCTGCTCGCGGCGCTCCTCCTCGGTCTGCGCGGGGAGCTTGTCGGCGCCCTGCTCGGCCCGCTGCTCAGGGTTCTCCGAACTCATGTCAGGCCCCCTGTCCCAGCAACGGGAGCTGGCGGCGCTTGGCCTCTTCCAGCTCGGCGACCTGCTTCGCGCGCTGCGGCCCGAGCTTGGTGTTCTGGACCTTGTCGTGCAGCTTGAGGATCGCGTCCAGCAGCATCTCCGGCCGCGGCGGGCAGCCGGGGAGGTAGATGTCCACCGGGACGATGTGGTCCACGCCCTGCACGATCGCGTAGTTGTTGAACATGCCGCCGGACGAGGCGCACACGCCCATCGCGATGACCCACTTCGGCTCGGTCATCTGGTCGTAGATCTGCCGCAGCACCGGCGCCATCTTCTGGCTCACCCGGCCCGCGACGATCATCAGGTCGGCCTGGCGCGGCGTCGCCGAGGCGCGCTCCATCCCCCACCGGGAGAAGTCGTGCCGGGGGTCGCCGGTCGCCATCATCTCGATCGCGCAGCACGCGAGGCCGAACGTCGCCGGCCACATCGAGCTGCTGCGCGCCCACCCCGCGACCTGCTCGACCGTGGTCAGCAGAAAGCCGCTGGGAAGTTTCTCCTCTAGACCCATGTCAGTCCCACTCCAGACCGCCGCGCCGCCAGATGTAGGCGTACGCCACGAGGACGGTGACGATGAAAAGAACCATCTCGACAAGGCCGAAGAGCCCCATCCGGTCGAACGCGACCGCCCAGGGGTAAAGGAAGATGATCTCAATGTCGAAGACGATGAACAGCATCGCCGTCAGGTAGTACTTGATCGGGAAGCGCCCGCCGCCGACCGGCTGCGGAGTGGGCTCGATGCCGCACTCGTAGGCGTCCAGCCGGGCGCGGTTCCAGCGCTTGGGCCCCGTGAGCGCGGCCATCGCCACCGAGCCGCCGGCGAACGCGAAGGCGAGCACACCCAGCACGATGATCGGAATATAGAGATCCATATCTCTACAGCCTCTCCTCGGGACGTACGACGTTGTACGGGACGGGCCGCCTGCGACCCGCCACCCTAGCCAAGGTGATCAATAGCGCTCCCCTCAGGGGGTCGGGTACTGCACTTTAGTCCGCTCACCTGCGGAAGTTTGAATTCCACGCGCGCGTTCATGCGGCCGGCGCCACCTTCTGCATCGCGTTGATGACACGGTCCATCGCGTCCCCGCCCTTGGGGTCGGTGAGGTTCGCGAGGAGCTTCAGCGTGAAGCGCATCAGCGTCGGGTGCGGCAGGCCGTGCGCGGTCAGGAACTTCATGATCCGCGGGTCGCCGATCGCCTGGACGAAAACGCGGGCCAGGGTGAAGTAGCCGCCGTGCTCGTCCTTGAGGATGCGCGGGTACTCGTACAGGGTCCGCTCGCGCTGCGCGGCGGTGCGGCGGGCGAGCGCCTGCACCATGATGTCGGCGGCCAGCCGGCCGGACTCCAGGGCGTAGTCGATGCCCTCGCCGTTGAACGGGTTGATCATGCCGCCGGCGTCGCCGACGAGCAGCATCCCGCGGGTGTAGTGCGGCTGCCGGTTGAAGCCCATCGGCAGCGCCGCGCCGCGGATCTTGGAGGTCGCGTGCTCCTCGTCGAACTGCCAGTCCTCCGGCATCTGCGCGCACCAGCGCTTGAGCATGCCGCGGTAGTCGACGTTCTGGAACGCCTTGCTGGTGTTGAGCAGGCCGAGGCCGACGTTGGACGTGCCGTCGCCGACGCCGAACACCCAGCCGTAGCCGGGCAGCAGGCGCTGGCCGTCCCACAGCTCCAGCCACGCCTCCATGAACTCGTCGTCGTGGCGCGGGGTCTGGAAGTAGCGGCGGACCGCGACGCCCATCGGACGGTCCTCGCGGCGCCGCAGCCCCATGGCGAGCGACAGCCGGGTCGAGTTGCCGTCGGCGGCGACGACCAGGGGCGCGTGGAACTCGATCTCCTCGCCCTCGTACTCGGCGGTGACGCCGGTGATGCGGTCGGTGCGCTCGTCGACGATCGGGCCGGTCACGTTGCAGCCCTGCAGGAGCTGCGCGCCGGCCTTGGCGGCGTGCTCGGCGAGGAGCTGGTCGAGGTCGGTGCGCTTGCGGACGAGGCCGAAGTCGGGGAAGGACGCGAGCTCCGGCCAGGGCAGCTCGACCTTGACGCCGCCGCCGTAGATGCGCAGGCCCTTGTTGCGCCCCCAGCCGGGATCGTTGATGTCGACGCCCATGCCGATGAGGGCGCGGACGGCCCGCGGGGTGAGGCCGTCGCCGCAGATCTTGTCGCGCGGGAAGGTGGCCTTCTCCAGCAGGAAGACGTCCAGGCCGGCCTGCGCGAGCCAATAGGCGGTCGACGACCCGGCGGGGCCCGCCCCGACGACGATGGCATCCGCGTGTCGGGTGGAGTCGGTCACGATGGTCCTCTTCGCTCGTTCGCTTGTGAAGTACTTCACAAGGATCCGGTGGGGAGTCTATTCCTTTATCACGACTGGTGGGTACTTCTGGGCCGGTCCAAGTTTGGACCGGTCCGAACCACCGGCCGCCGTCTGTCAAGCAGGCTTGACGGACGGGTTGACGGCATGGTGCAGGGCGACCACGCCGAACGTGAGATCGCGCCAGCGCACCCCGCCCCAGCCCGCGTCCTGGATGAGCCGCGCCAGCCCCGCCTGGTCGGGCCAGGCGAGGGTCGACTCGGCGAGGTAGCGGTAGGAGTCGGGGTTGGAGCTGACCCGCGCCAGCAGCGGCAGCCCGTAGCGCAGGTGCGCCTTGTGGCCGAGCGCCAGCAGCGCGTTCGGGGGGTGGCTCACCTCGCAGATCACCAGCCGCCCGCCGGGCCTCGCGACCCGGCGCAGCTCGCGCAGCGCGAGCCCCGTGTCGGCGACGTTGCGCAGCCCGAAGGAGATGGTGACGGCGTCGAAGGAGCCGTCCGCGAAGGGCAGCCGCAGGGCGTCCCCCGCGACGAAGCGCAGGCCCGTGACATCCGCCTGGCGGCGCACCCCGACGCGCAGCATCCCGAGCGAGAAGTCGCACGCGACCGTGTCGGCGCCGGCCTCGGCGAACGGCACCGACGACGTCCCCGTCCCCGCCGCGAGGTCGAGCACCCGCTCACCCGGCCGCGCCTCCAGCGCCCGGACGACCTCCCGCCGCCACCGCCGGTCCTGGCCGCCGGTCATCAGCGAGTTCATCAGGTCGTACCGCTCGGCGGTGCCGTCGAACATCGCCGCGACGTCGGCGGGCTGCTTGTCGAGTGAAGCGCGGGTCATGGCTCCAGCCTAGGCCGCACAAGGCCCTGCGCGCGGGGGCGGGGGTCGGTCCGCACGGGGGGCGCCCGGTTCAATCCGCGCGGGGGCGCGGGGCGTCCTCCTTGGCGACCGATCTCTCGAACTTCTCGCGCTGCGAGCGCACGCCCCGCGTGACGACGGCGGACATCCGGTCCCGCTGCGCGGACAGCAGGACGTAGCTGACGACGCCGCTGATCAGCAGCGCCAGCAGCAGGAGCAGGAACCCGCGGGCCCCGAAGAGCGCGAGCACCCCCGCGGTGACCGCGAAGATCACGGCCCGGGCCAGGGTGTAGAGGATGACGGAACGCATGGCACTTCGAGGCTATCCCCGGTCCTGAGCGTCCTCGCCCCGGGGTCGGCTCAGCACGTCCAGGAAGAGGGCCGGGTCGACGTTGCCGCCGGACAGGATCGAGACGTAGGTGCGTCCCTCGGGGAGCTCCGCGCGGTGGTAGAGGTAGGCGGCCGTGGCGACGGCGCCCGCCGGCTCGGCGATGAGCCGGGCCTCGCGGGCGAGGCGGCGCATCGCCTGCCGGATCTCGTCCTCGGTGACCGTGACGACGCCGTCCACGTGGGCGCGCATGTGCGCGTACGGCAGGTCGCCGACCCGCTGGACGCGCAGCGCGTCGGCGATGGTGCGGCCGGTCTCCTCCGCCGCCCACTCGACGGGACGCCCCGCCGCCATCGAGTCGCGGGCGTCCGCGGCGAGCTCCGGCTCGACCCCGACGATCTTCACCTCCGGGCGCAGCGCCCTGATCGCGGCGGACACGCCGGCGATCAGACCGCCGCCGCCGACCGGGACGAGCACGACGTCCACGTCCGGGCGGTCCTGGACGATCTCCAGCCCGGCGGTGCCCTGGCCGGCGATGATCCGGGCGTCGTCGTAGGGCGGGACCAGGGTGAAGCCGTGCGCGGCGGCGAGCTTGCCCGCGGTCTCGGCGCGGGCCTGGGAGGTCGGCTCCACGTACACGACCTCGGCGCCGAGCGCGATGCACGCGTCGACCTTCACGCCCGGGGTGGTGTGCGGCATGACCAGGACGGCTCTGGTGCCGAGCGCGCGGGCCGCGTAGGCGACGGCCTGCGCGTGGTTGCCGCTGGAGTGCGTGACCACGCCGCGCTCGCGCTCCCCCGGGGCGAGGGAGGAGATGGCGGAGTAGGCGCCGCGCAGCTTGAAGGCGCCGATCGGCTGCAGCGACTCGGCCTTCACCAGCAGCGCGGGCGCGCCGGCGGCGGACGGGGCGGGGTCGCGCGAGAACGGGACGAGCGGCGTCCGGACGGCGACGCCCGCGATGCGCTCGGCGGCCCGTTCGATCTCCGGCAGCGATACGAGGTCGGACATGCCCGGAGACTACTTCTCCCGGGTGGTCGCGGGGGCCTCGGCCGCGTGACATGGCAGGTCAGCGGGGGTCAGGGTGATCACTGTGACCCATGCCGGAATCACCGTCCGTCATCGCCGCTGTTCGGCGGACTACGGTCGGTGATCTTTTCCGAAAACAAGGGAGAAATCGGTCTTGACCCGCCACACTGTTAAACAGTCCACCCGCGCCGAGAGCGGGACAAAGGGGGAGAGAAGACGTGGAAAGCACGAGCGAGCGCCTGCTGACTCCAGGAGAGGTCGCCGCCCTCTTCCGGGTCGACCCGAAGACGGTCACCCGGTGGGCCGCCGCGGGCCGGATCAGCAGCATCCGCACTCCGGGGGGCCACCGGCGCTTCCGCGAGTCCGAGGTGCACGCGCTGCTGCGCGGCGAGGAGCCCGTCGCCGAGCATTCGGCCCACTGACCTGGGCCCATCGCCCGGACCCCGGTCCTGAGCCGCCCGGACCGCCCGCCGAGGCAGTCCTTGGCCGAAGGCAGTCCTCGCCGGGCGGCCGGGGCGCTCCCCGCCCCGCCCCCGCTCACTCTCCAGCACTCGCCTTTCAAGGCTCGGACTCGCGCCCACCGATTTCGCGCTCACTCCCCAGTGCTCGCTTCCCCAGTGCTCGCCTTTCCCCGTGCTCACTCTTCGGCGCCGTCCGCCTTCCATTCCTCGAACCGGCGGAGCAGGTCCGCGTCCTCGTCCCGCCAGCGGCGCCGCCGTTCCGCCAGTTCCTCCTCGGTGAGCGACTCGCTCAGCAACCGGTCGTAGTCGGGATCGTCCGGGCCGATCTCGACGTAGGCGTCGGCGATGATCCGTCCCTCGCTCGCCTCGGGCCCGAGCTCGCCGCCGTCGGCGAGAACGCTGTGGGGGACCCGGAGCGTGCCGTCGGGAAGCCGGATCACGTACATCGTCGATCACCTTCGCCGTCTGTCGTCGCGCGGCCTGTCATCTCGGCGTCCTAGATCCCGTACCTGCGGTTGAAGAAGAGCATGACCTCAAGGGCCGTGCGGATGTTGCCGGCGAGCATATCCACCAGGGCGGGGCGCTGCCGGGAGGAGATCGCGGCGAACGCGTCGGCGAAGAACTCGCGGCGGCCGAGCGCGTTCGGCTGCTTGTGGAACTCGCTCGCCAGATACGGCAGGCACTCCTCGTACAGCTGCCGGAAGGCGGGGCTGTCGGAGGTCCACTCGCCCTCGTCGCCGTCGATGTCGTCGAGCGCGTGCCCGACCTCGTGCAGCATCACGTCCGGGGTCGGGGACGGCCGGTCCCCCACGACGATCTTGCGGTCGCCGTACGCGCCGGCGCAGATGTCCCAGGTGGCGCGGCCCGACGGCAGCGGCCGGTCGCGCAGGTGGCCCATGTCGTCGAGCTGGGGGACGCCGCCGGGGCCGACGTAGATGCCGTCGAGGCCGCTCGCCAGCTTCTCCTTCAGCGGCTCCGGGAGCGACGCCAGGCTCTCCACGGCCCCGATCACCTCGGGCGGCGGCCCCTCCCGGACGTCCCACTGCCGGTGCAGGACGCCCTCAAGCACGCCGCAGTCACGACGGCCGTCGGCGGCGTGCGGCGTGCCCGGCGGATGGGGCTCCACGCGCGGCCGGTCGTCCTCCAGCTCGAAGTCGCTCCAGGAGTAGTCGCCCGAACGCGGCCGGCCCTGCCCGCGCCGCCCGAGCCGGCCGGTCATCCCGCGCAGGCCGCCCGCCGTGTCGACGGGGCCCGCCTCCGGACGTTCGGGCCCGAGCGCGTAGTCGTCGTCGCGGCCCGCCTTGCGGAAGCGGCCGAACCGGTCGCGCGGCTGGTTGCTGCGCGGCCGCACCTGCCCCGAGTCGGGCGGGGACGGCGCGTAGGGGACCTCGTCGCCGGCCGCGTCCGCGCGGAACCGTCCGCCTCGGAACGTCTCCCGGGGCTTGCGGTGCACGCCTTTGAAGCGCATCGGGCTCCTCTGTCAGCCGGACCCGCGGGGGTATCGAGCGGCGACCGCCGCTGGACCGGGTCCCTGAGGAAGGGTAAGCCGGAACCCGACTCTCCGTCATCCCATGGAGTCACGCGGCCGCGGCGCTCCGCCGCGCGTCAGGCGTAGGAGTGCAGGCCGGAGAACATGTAGTTCACGCCGAAGAAGTTGAACAGCAGCGCCGCGAACGCGAGCAGTGACAGGAAGGCGGCCTTGCGGCCCTTCCAGCCGGCGGTGGCGCGCGCGTGCAGGTAGGCCGCGTAGATGACCCAGGTGACGAAGGACCAGATCTCCTTGGGGTCCCAGCCCCAGTAGCGGCCCCACGCCTGGTCGGCCCAGATGGCGCCCATGATGATCGCGGCCGTCCAGATCGGGAACGCGAACATCGTGACCCGCATGGAGAGGCGGTCCAGGGCCTCCACCGACGGGAGGCGCGACAGCACGCCGCCCGCCGCGACCCCGCCGCGCGACTCGGCGCGCTCCTTCAGCAGGTACAGGATCGTCGCGGCGCCCGCGACGGTGAACGCGCCGGTCGCGATGATCGCGGCGGTCACGTGGATGGCGATCCAGTAGGAGTTCAGCGCCGGGCTGACCGGGCCCACCGAGTCGTACAGCCAGATGTTGGCGACGCCGAGGGCGATCACCGCGGCGGCCATGACGAACGCGCCGAGGAACCGCGCCTTGTAGCGGAACATGACGACCATGAACGCGGTGACGGCGGCGAACGCGATGGCGGTGAGGAACTCGTACATGTTCCCCCACGGCCACCGGTTCGCGGCGAGCCCGCGGGTCACGAGGACGCCGAGCTGCGCGCCCCAGCCGAGCACGTTCAGCAGGACGGCGAGCCGGATCCAGTCGACCCGGGGACGCTCGGCCCCCGCGTCCGCATCCGCGGCCTCGTCGGAGGCGGAGGCGGAGGCGGAGGCGGAGGCGGAGTCACCGGCCGTGTCCGGAGTGCCGGCCGCGCTCTCGGCCCCGGCGGCGCCCACCAGCACCTTCGCCCCGCTCTTCGCCGGGGCGGCCTCCACCGCGCGGCGGCGGCCGAAGCCCAGATCGGCGGCGTAGGCGACCAGCGCGATGATGTACATCATCACGGTGGTCAGCATGAGCTTGTCGCTCAGGTTCGCGAGGTCGGCGTTGCTCACCTCGTCACTCCTTCGGTTCGGTCGCCGCACCCGAGGGGCCGTCGGCGGCGGGGGTCTCGCCGGGCTCGGAAGCGGGCCCGTCCTGCGGACCGCGCAGCGCGGTCACGATGTCGTCGAACTCCGAGGTCGGGTTCCCCAGCGTGAGACCGCCGACCTCCACCACCGTACGCCCGCCCTCTCCGGCGCTCGCACGGACCCACACCCTGCGCCGGCGGACCATGAACGAGGTCGCCACGCCGAGCACCGCGAGGACGGCGGCGATGAGCGCGGGGATGCGGCCGGGGTCGCGGTTGACCGACAGGCTCGTCCACTCCTTGAGCCCGTCGAAGGTCACCGTGCCGGCGTCGCCGGGCAGCGCGAAGGACTCTCCCGGCTCCAGGAGCTTCTGGCCGCCCTTGATCGGCTGGATCGTCCTGCCGACGCCCTCCAGCTTGTAGACCGACTGCGGGCTGCCGGAGTCCAGGCCGAGGTCGCCCTTGAAGGCGGTGATCGTGACGACCGGGCGCAGCGGCGCGGGGAACGCCGAGACGATCTGCTTGCCGTCCTCGCTCGCCACCGCGGTCGGCCACAGGATGGCGTAGAAGGCGAGCTGGTCGGGCTCGGCGTCGGGGACCTTGATGACGCCCTCGGACGTCAGGTTCCGCGGCTCCATCTCCAGGAACGGCACCGAATCCTGGAAGGCGACGTTCCCCTTGGCGTCCCGGACGGTGAACACCGGCGCGTACCCGTGGCCGAGCAGGTACACCTTCGCGCCGCCGACCTTGAGCGGATGATTGATCTGCAGGTCGTAGGGCTTGTTCGGGGCGTCCGGGCTCGACCGGTAATGGATCTTGGCGTTGAACTCGGTGGCCTGGCCCCGCTTGGCGCCCTTGGCCTCGTACTCGGCCTTGAAGTCGTCCAGCGTGACCGTGAACGGGGCGAGCTCGCCGCCGCTGAAGGCGCGGCCGGGCTGGAACTGGTCGTAGAGGCCGAGCGAGTTGGCGAAGGTCTTGCCCTCGGTCAGCAGGACGTTGCCCCGGTAGCCGAACAGGTTCCCGAGGCCGAGCGCGAACAGCAGCGCCAGCAGCGCGAGGTGGAAGAGCAGGTTGCCCGTCTCGCCCAGGTAGCCCTTCTCGGCCGACGCGGCGCCGCTGGACACGTCCACGCGGAAGCGGCGGGCGCGCAGGGCCGTGCGGGCCTCGTCGAGGACGTCCTCAGGAGACGCGTCGGTCTCGTACGTGGCCGACTGCGGCAGTCGCGCCAGGTTGCGGGGGGCCGCCGGCGGGCGCGCCCGCATCGACCTGTAGTGCTTGACGGCGCGCGGGACGACGCAGCCGGCGAGCGAGACGAACAGCAGGATGTAGATGGCCGCGAACCAGGGGGCCGCGAACACGTCGAACATGGAGAACTTGTCGAGCCAGGGCCCGAGCGTCTCGTGCTTCTCCAGGTAGGCGGCGACCTTCTCGGGTGCCTGGCCCCGCTGCGGCAGGATCGAGCCCGGCACCGCGCCGAGCGCCACCAGGAACAGCAGGATCAGCGCGGTCCGCATGGTGGTGAGCTGCCGCCAGCCCCACCGCAGCCAGCCGAGCGGGCCGATGCCGGAGGGGCGCGGCACCTCCTCCGGCGCCTGCCGCGCGGCGGGCGCCTCGGTGCCGGTCTCCTCCGCGTCGTCTGCGGCGTGGTCGGTGCCGGGGTGGTCGGTGTTGGTGTCAGTCATCTCACATCACCGGTTCGAAGCCGCTGATCCACGACCTCAGCTCGATGGTCAGGTCACCCCACAGGCCGCTCACGAGCAGCACCCCGATGAGGACGAGCATCCCCCCGCCGATCCGCATGACCAGGGGGTAGTGGCGCTTCACGGCGCCGAACGCGCCGAGGGCCCTACGGTAGGCGATCGCGGTGGCCACGAACGGCAGCCCGAGGCCCGCGCAGTACGCCAGCGACAGCAGCGCGCCCCGCCCGGCGCTGGCCTCGGTGATCGCCAGGCCCTGCACCGCGCCGAGCGTCGGGCCGATGCACGGCGTCCAGCCCAGCCCGAACAGGACGCCGAGGAGCGGCGCCCCGGCGAGCCCGGCCGCCGGGAGGCGCCCCGACTTCACCGTCCGCTGGAGCCCGGGGACCAAGCCCATGAACGCCAGGCCGAACACGATCGTGATGACGCCGAGGACGCGGGTGATCGTGTCCTGGTACTCCAGCAGCCACCGTCCGAGCCCGCCGAAGAGCGCGCCGTAGCTGACGAAGACGACGCTGAACCCGGCGACGAACAGCAGGACCCCGGCGAGGAGCCGTCCGCGCCGCTGCTCGGCGAGGTCGGCGCCCGTCATGCCCGTCACGTACGACAGGTAGCCCGGCACGAGGGGCAGGACGCACGGCGAGGCGAACGAGACGAGCCCGGCGAGGGCGGCCAGCGGCGCCGCCGCCACCAACGACCCGCTCACGACCGTCTCGTCCAGGGAGCTCACTTCTCCGCGAGGACCTTGCCAACCAGGGGGTCGAGCTTGGTGAACGTCGTCGCGCCGATGATGCGGGCGGCGACGCGGCCCTGCCGGTCCAGGACGAGCGTGCTCGGGATCGCGCTCGGCGGGACCTCCCGGAACGCCAGCGTCACGCGGCCGTCGGCGTCGAAGAGGCTGGGGTAGGTGACCTTGAACTTGCGCTCGAACGCCTGCGCGTTGGGCTTGGAGTCCTTGAAGTTGACGCCGAGGAACTCCACGCCCTGCGCCTTCTTCCCGTCGTAGACGTGCTGGAGGGACGGCGCCTCGCCCCGGCAGGGCGCGCACCACGACGCCCAGAAGTTGACGACGACGACCTTGCCCTTGAGGTCGGCCAGCCTGAAGGATTCGCCGTCGAGCCGTTGCCCGGTGACGTTCGCGAGGCTCTTGCGCTGCGCCGCCTTGTACTCGGTCACGTTGCCGTTGCCCGAGATGAAGCGGTTGTCGCCGCCGTCGGGCCCGCCCTCCGCGGCGCCGGTGCCGGCGCAGCCCGCGAGCAGGCCGCAGAGCGCGACGGCGGCACCCGCGCGGAAAGGAGCGCGCGAGGGCGAGATACGGCGGGGGTTCACGGTGCCCCTCCTCGGTACGACAGGGCGTTCAGTGCGAGACGTGGAGTACTACAGGATGTAGTACAAACTTAGCGGTGCGGTCAGGCGCCCGCGACATCGGGGCCCGTCGCGATCCCGGCGGCGGGCTCGCTGTAGGCGACCTCCACCAGCCGGCTGCCCTCGAACGTCAGGCTCGTGAGGCTGGCGAGCGCGCACTCCCGGCGGGCCGGGTGGTGCCAGAGCCGGCGGTGCTCGGCGTGCAGCCGCAGGATCCAGATCGGCAGCTGGTGGCTGACGCAGACGGCCTCGTGACCGAGGGCCGTCTCCCGTGCCCTGATGACGACGGCGCGCATCCGGGCGACGAGCAGCTTGTACGGCTCGCCCCAGGACGGCCGGAACGGGTTGACGAGGTGGCGCCAGTGCTCGGGGCGGCGCAGCGAGCCGGTCCCCACCCCGAACGTGAGCCCCTCGAAGTGGTTGCCGGCCTCGATCAGGCGGTCGTCCACCGTGACGGGCAGGCCGAGCGCGTCGGCCAGCGGCGCGGCCGTCTCCAGCGCCCGCTGCATGGGCGAGGAGAACAGCGCGGTGACGTCCCTGTCGGCGAACCACCGGGAGGCGGCCTTCGCCATGAGGACGCCGTCCTCGCTGAGGCGGTAACCGGGCAGCCGCCCGTAGAGGATGCGCTCGGGGTTGTGCACCTCGCCGTGCCGCAGGAGGTGAACGATCGTCGTGTCAGTCATGGCGTCGTCAGATTACCCGCGCCCCCGCCTCCTCCCCGCAACCGGCCGGGACGGCGGCGCGCAGGGCGGTCACGGCGGCGCGGATCGCGGGGCGGCGGGCCGCCTCCTCGCGCCAGACGGCGTAGACGCGGCGCGACAGCGGGGCCGAGAGCGGGACGATCGCGACGCCCGGCGGGACGTCGCAGCGGCCGAGGCGGGGCAGGATGACGTTGCCGAGCCCGGCGGCGACCAGGGAGAGCTGGGTGGCGAACTCGTAGGCCATGTGGTCGATCCTGGGTTCGCTGTCGATGGCGCGCAGCGTGCGCAGCAGCCAGTCGCAGCAGATGCTGTCGGGCGAGGAGCTGATCCACGGGTCCCCCGCGAGCTCCTTGAGGTCGATCGTTTCGCGCCCGGCCAGGTCGTGGCCCGCGGGCAGTGCCGCGTCCGCGACGTCCTCGCAGATGACGCCCTTGTGCAGGCCCTCGGGCAGCGGGAGGGGCTCGTTGTTCCAGTCCTGGACGACGGCCATGTCGAGGTCCCCGCGCTGGACGAGCGGCATGCTGCGCATGGGGTCCTCCTCGCGGAGCAGGACGCGCAGATCGGGGTGGTCGGCGCGCAGGGCGCGCAGCGCGGCGGGCATCAGCCCGCGGATCGCGGTCGGGAACGAGGCGACGGTGAGCTGGCCCACGACGGAGCCGCGGTGCGCCTCCAGGTCGGCCTGCGCCTGCTCGACGAGCGACAGGATCCGCTCGGCGTGCGCGACGAGCAGCTCGGCGGCGTCGGTGAGGCGGACGCCGCGGCCGTTGCGCTCCAGGAGCTTCTGCCCGGTCTCCCGCTCCAGCTTCGCGAGCTGCTGGGACACGGCCGACGTGGTGACGTGCAGGACGTCCGCGGCGGCGCTGACCGAGCCGTACGTCGCGACCGAGTGCAGGGCGCGCAGCCGTTCCAGATCAAGCATGAAGCAATACTAAAACGAGGTGTCAAGAAGTTCTCGCTTGTCCTAAAGCAAGTGTTTCCTCACCATCGAGGCATGAGATCGCGCCACGTCCTGCTGGCCACCCTGATCGCCGCGCTGTGGGGCTTCAACTTCGTGCCCATCAAGGTGGCGCTGGACGACTTCCCGCCGCTGCTGATGGCCGCGCTGCGGTTCACGGCCGCGGCGGTGCCCGCGGTCTTCCTCGTCCGCCGCCCGCCGGTCGCCGCGCGCTGGTTCGTCCTGGTCGGCGTCCCGCTCGGCGTGGGGCAGTTCGGCCTGCTGTTCCTCGGCATGAGCATGGGCATGCCCGCCGGCCTGGCGTCGGTCGTGCTCCAGGTGCAGGCGGTCTTCACGGCGCTGTTCGCGGGCCTGCTGCTGGGGGAGCGCGTCGGAGGCCGCCAGATCGCCGGGATGGCCGTCGCGTTCGCCGGGATCACGCTGCTCGGCGTCGCGCAGGGCGAGGGCGGGAGCCCGGTGGGGGCGTTCCTGGTCTGCCTCGGCGGCGCGGCCGCCTGGGGTCTGGCGAACGTCGCCATGCGGGGGATGAACCGGTCCACCGGGGAGCCGGTCGACGCGTTCGCGTTCATGGTGTGGATGTCGCTGGTGCCGCCGCTCCCCCTGCTCGCCCTGTCGCTGATCTTCGAGGGGCCGGGGGCCCTGCCGGAGGCGGCGCACCACCTCTCGCTCGCCGGGGTGGCCTCGGTGGCGTTCATCGCCTACGTCGCCACGCTGTTCTGCTTCGGCGGATGGGCGTGGCTGATCCGCCGGTACGAGGTCGGCACGGTCGCCATGTACTCGCTGCTCGTCCCGCCGTTCGGGCTCGTCTCGGCGGCCCTGCTGCTGGGCGAGCACGTGGACGCGGTCCGGCTCGCCGGCGCCGCACTGATCATCGCGGGGGTCGCCGCCGGCAGCGTCCGGCCGCGGTCCCGCACCCGCAGCCTGCCCGCGCCGCCCGCGCCCGCCGCGCCGGCCGCCCGAACGAGATGAGATCCATGCACGGAATCCACGCGTCGCTCGTCACGCCGTTCAGCGGCTCCGGCGAGGTGGACGCCAAATCCCTCGAACGCCTCGCCCGGCACTGCCTGGAGAACGGCGCGGACGGCCTGGTCGCGCTCGGCACCACCGGCGAGGCCGCGCTGCTGAGCGCCGCCGAGCAGCGGACGGTGCTGGAGGTGTGCCGGGCCGTCTCGATCGAGCACGGGACGCCGCTGACGGTGGGCGCCGGGACGATGGGCACCGAGGACTCGATCCGGCAGGCCCGCGAGCGCGCCCCGCTCGCCGACGCTCTGCTCGTCGTCGTCCCGTACTACCTGCGGCCGTCGGAGGAGGGCGTCATCGACCACTTCGCCGCCGTCGGCGCGGCCGTGGACGTCCCGCTGATTCCGTACAACGTGCCGTACCGGACGGCCAGGCCCCTGTCCGCCGACGCCCTCCTGGCGATCCTCGCGCTCGACTGCGTCGCCGGCATGAAGCACTGCGCGGGCGCCGTCGACCAGGACACCCTCGCCATGCTCGCGGCCAACCCCGGCAAGGCGATCCTGTCCGGGGACGACGCCTTCATCTACCCCATGCTCCAGCTCGGCGCGGCGGGCGGCGTCGCCGCGTGCGCGTGCCTCGCCCCGGCCGCCTACGCCGCCATGGCGCGGGCTACACGGGAGGGCAACGCGGCGCGGGCGCTGACGTTCCACAACGCCCTGCTGCCGATGGCGGAGGCGCTGTTCAGCGAACCTTCCCCGGCCGTCCTCAAGGCGTGCCTGGCCGACGAGGGGCTGATCGACGACCCCGCGGTGCGCGCTCCCCTGCACGCACCGCGCCACGAACCGGTCGTCGCCGCCCTGAGGGCGTTCCGCGCTCTGCCGTTCTAGGACTCCGCCGCGCGCGCGGCGGCGCGGGCGGCGTGCGGGAGGGCCTCCAGGACGCGTCCCAGAGCCTCGTCGTCGTGCGCGGCGGACAGGAACCACACCTCGTACGCCGAAGGCGGCAGGTACACGCCACGCTCCAGCGCGGCGTGGAAGAAGGCCGCGTACGCCTTGGGGTCCTGACGCTGCGCCGCGGCGAAGTCGCCCACCACGCCGTCGGTGAAGAAGATCGAGAAGAGGTTCCCGGCGGTCTGCAGCGTGTGCGGGACGCCCTCGCGCTCCAGCGCCTCGGACGCGGCCTTCGACACGATCTGCGCCGAGCGGTCGATCGCGGCGTACACCTCGTCCGTGGCGCCGCGCAGCGTGGCGAGCCCGGCGGCGGTGGCCAGCGGGTTCCCCGAGAGGGTCCCGGCCTGGTAGACGGGCCCGGCGGGGGCGAGGTGGTCCATGACGTCGGCGCGCCCGCCGAACGCGGCGGCGGGCAGCCCGCCGCCCATCACCTTGCCGAACGTCATCAGGTCGCCCGGCACGCCCTCGATCCCGAACCACCCGGACCGCGACGCCCGGAACCCGGTGAGCACCTCGTCGATCACCAGCAGCGCGCCGTACCGCTCGCACAGCCGCTTGAGCAGCGCGTTGAACCCGGCCAGC
This sequence comes from Actinomadura citrea, assembly GCF_013409045.1. Classification (NCBI taxonomy): domain Bacteria; kingdom Bacillati; phylum Actinomycetota; class Actinomycetes; order Streptosporangiales; family Thermomonosporaceae; genus Actinomadura; species Actinomadura citrea. The sequence continues at coordinate 8,435,057 of NZ_JACCBT010000001.1, forward strand.
GGCGGGACCACGCCCATGTTGCACGGCACCGCCTCGGTGATCAAGCAGGCGATGTCGTTGCCGTGGTCGTGGAAGGCCGTCTCCACGGCCGCGACGTCGTTGTACGGCAGGATCAGCGTGTCGGCGGTGGTCGCGCCGGTCACGCCCGGCGTGTCGGGGAGCCCGAACGTGGCGACGCCGGAGCCCGCCGCGGCGAGCAGCGAGTCCACGTGCCCGTGGTAGCAGCCCGCGAACTTCACGATCTTGGTGCGGCCGGTGAACCCGCGGGCCAGCCGGATCGCCGACATCGTCGCCTCGGTCCCCGAGTTGACCAGCCGGACCTTCGCCGCCGCCGTGCGGGACACGATCTCCTCGGCGAGCTCCACCTCGCCCTGGGTCGGCGCGCCGTAGGACGTGCCGCGTCCGGCCGCGTCCCGCACCGCCTCCACCACGGCCGGATGCGCGTGCCCGAGGATCATTGGGCCCCACGAGCACACGAGGTCGACGTATGAGGTGCCGTCGACGTCGGTAAGGTACGGACCACGCCCGGACGCCATGAAACGGGGCGTCCCGCCTACGGCGCCGAAGGCCCGGACCGGGGAGTTGACGCCGCCGGGAACAACGGCGGCGGAACGGTCGAACAACTGCCGGGAGCGATCGAAGTCAGTCACGGTTGCAGTCTCTCAGTTGCAGTTCGGCGACTTGCCTTGACCCGGTGGCGTATGGGCCGATATTCCACCAAGTACGACATCGGAGGGATGGCTTTCACCGTGGTCAACGGCTGGACGGTCCCGGGGTTCACCCATGAACGCGAACTGGGCGGCGGAACCTCGGGCCGGGTAGTGCTGGCGGTCGACGACATGACCGGCACGCGGGTCGCGATCAAATACCTCGACCCGGCGCTCGGCGCCGACGAGGCGTTTCTCGCGCGCTACCGCGTGGCGTCACGAGGCCTGTCCCAGCTGGAAGACCCGAACGTGGTCGACCTCTACGACTTCGTGGAGACCGCAGACGGCACCGCGATCGTGATGCAGCACGTCGAGGGCGTGAGCCTGCGGCGGATGCTCGCGGCGCAGGGCCCGAGCGGCCCCCTCGCGGCCCTGTCGATGCTGGGCGGGACGCTCCTCGGCCTCGCCGCCGCGCACGACCACGACCTCGTCCACGGCTCGATGCGCCCGGCGAACGTCCTGGTCGACGCCGAGGGCAACGCCCGCCTCACCGACTTCGCGACGGCGCCCGCGGGCACCGAGGCGCAGCACGGCCCGCCGTACGCGGCGCCCGAGCTGTGGGACGGCGCGCCCGCCACCGTCGCCACCGACCTGTACGCCGCCACCGCGATCTTCTACGAGTGCCTCACCGGGCGGCCCCCGTACGCGGGCCGCAACATGGCGCGGCAGCACCGCGAGGCGCCGATCCCCGCCGAGGAGGTCCCGGGGCCGCTGCGCGACCTGATCCACCAGGGCCTGGCCAAGGAGCCGGAGAAGCGCCCGAAGTCCGCCGCCGACTTCCTCGGCGCGCTGGAGGACGCCGCCGTCTCCGCCTACGGGCCGTCCTGGGAGGCGCAGGGCCGCGGCCGCCTCACCGAGCTCGCCGCGCAGGCCGCGCAGCAGCCCGAGCCGCCGAAGGCGAAGCCGTCCCGCAGCAGCGGCCGCACGCCTGTCGTCGCCGGCCCGAAGGGCGGCGGACGGTCCCGGATGCGCTGGGTGGCCGTCGCCGTCGCCGTCGTGCTCGTCGCCGCCGGGGCGGGCGCGGCGTTCCTGCTCAAGGGCGGCACCTCGCTCGGCGGTGACAAGCAGCCGCCCGAGCCGAAGCCCGCGCAGAGCAGCAGCCCGCAGCCGACGCTGCCCGTCGGCGGCGTCGACCCCGCGCCGCTCGTCGCCCGCATCGACCAGGCCGTCGCCAGGACGCCCGGCGCCGCGTTCAGCTACCGCCAGACCGGCTGCTGCGGCTTCCCCGTCACCGGCCAGGGGACGATCGGGCTGGTGCAGGGCGCGACGCCGTCCTACGCCCTGACGCTGGCGGGGACGGGCAGCGCACGCAAGCCGGTCCGGGCCGTCATCGTCCAGGACCGGCTGTACGTCCGCGCCGGCAAGAAGTGGCGGCAGTCGCCGCTCGGAGGCCGCGGCTACCCGGCCGCCGGCGACCAGGTGCGCCAGGGCGGCTCGGTCGCGAACCTGACGACGCTGCTGCGGTCGGCGACGAAGCTCAGCAGATCTGGAGCGATCTACGAGGGCGAGGCGCCCGCCGCGAAGCTGGCCCAGGCGCCCGGCGTCGGCCCGCTGTACGCGCAGATGGCGCAGGCCACGGGCGCGCAGCAGATCGCGTTCGCCGTCAGGCTCGACGCCGGCTACCGGCCCGTGAAGTTCTGGGTGCGCGCCGGGCCCGAGAAGGGCCGCAACCAGATGCAGCGCGGCTCCTACAGCGGCTGGGGCCGCAAGGCCCCCATCAAGGCGCCCCACTGAGGGGCGCCCCGCTGAGGGGCGCCTCGCTCACCGGAGGCATCCGCCTGAGCGGCTAGGCGCTCTCACAGGCGTCCGAGAGGACCTCCAGGAGGCGCAGCGGGTCGGGCAACGGGCCGCGGGACGGCGGGCGCAGCCAGGCCGCCTCGCGGCCGTTCGGCAGGACGGACGGCGGTGCGACGACGTAGCTGTCGCGGCAGTGCCACCGCATGCCCGGCGTCTCGGCGACGTCCTCCGGGGAGCAGTCCAGTTGGCAGGACCACCACTCGTCCTCGTCGACGGGCGCGCCGCGCGTGGCGACGAAGAACAGGTGCCGGTCGCCCCCGAAAGACGCGACCGGACCGACGGGGAGGTCGTCCCGTGCGATCCGGTCGAGGGCGACGGTCCCGGCCGCGGCCGGTACGTCGAACACGTCGAACACCCGGCCCGTCGGCAGGATGATGTTGGCCTGCGGCCGCTCGGCCCACCAGCGTTTGATCACGGCCGCGTCGACGCTCGCCTGGTGCGCCCAGGCCGCCGACACCGGATGCGCGCCCGGGTCGGGACAGCCGAGCCGGTCGCACGAGCACGCCCGGTCACCGCCCGACGGGGGGTGGGCTCCGGGATAGCAGGGCCACCCCAGATCGGCGTACTCCCGCGCCGCCGCGGCCATCCGGTCGCGCGCCGCCCGCTGCCGTCTGCTCCCCGAGACCGCCAGCATCTCCGCCCCCCAATACCCAAGGTCGCACATGGGTTCCTGGTTAACGATGATGCCCGCCGGGATGAACCCCGGACACGGCAACCCCGGGAAAACGACCCTAAGTGACTAGAGGGCGGGGTGGTCGAAGGCGAACTAGGCCAGTCGGCGGGCGACCTCGGTGGCCCAGTAGGTGAGGACGATGTCGGCGCCGGCGCGGCGGATCGCCACCAGCGACTCCATGATCGTGCGCTCGCGGTCGAGCCAGCCCTTCTCGGCCGCGGCCTCGATCATCGCGTACTCACCGCTCACCTGGTAGGCGACCACGGGAACGTCGACGGCGTCGCGGACGCGGCGCACGATGTCGAGGTAGGCGCCCGCGGGCTTGACCATGACCATGTCGGCGCCCTCGTCGAGGTCGAGGAAGACCTCGCGGAGCGACTCGTCGGCGTTGGCCGGGTCCTGCTGGTGGGTGGACCGGTCGCCGAACTGCGGGGCGCACTCGGCGGCGTCGCGGAACGGGCCGTAGTAGGCGGAGGCGTACTTCACCGAGTACCCCATGATCGCGATGTCGGAGTGGCCCGCGCCGTCCAGGGCCTCGCGGATCGCGCCGACCTGGCCGTCCATCATCCCGGACGGGCCGACGACCGCCGAGCCCGCCTCGGCCTGGGCGAGGGCGATGGAGGCGTACCGCTCCAGCGTGGCGTCGTTGTCGATCTCGCCGGACGCGGTGAGGATGCCGCAGTGCCCGTGGTCGGTGTACTCGTCCAGGCACAGGTCGCTCATGACCACGATCGCGTCGCCCAGGTCCGACCTGAGGTCGCCGAGCGCCTGCTGGACGATGCCGTCCGGGGCGTCGGCGGCGGAACCCACGCCGTCCTTCACGGCCGGGATGCCGAACAGGATGAGGCCGCCGACGCCGGCCTCGGCCGCCTCGTGGGCGGCCTTGCGCAGGCTGTCGCGGGTGTGCTGGAACACGCCCGGCATGGACGCGATCGGCTGCGCCTCGGAGATGCCCTCCTTGACGAACACGGGCAGCACCAGCTCCGCGGGGCTGAGCCGGGTCTCGGCGACGAGCCGGCGCAGCGCGGGGGTGCGCCGCAACCGCCGCGGGCGTGCGGCGGGAAACTGTGCAGACATGATCCCTCGGTGTGTGTTTCCGGGTGCGGGGTCTACTTGCGGCGCCGGGCGCCCCGGCGCATCTGGCTGGGCTTGCGGAGCGGGTCGCCCGCCTCGATCTGGGCCGCCCTCCGCTTCGCACCGTACTCCGCGAGAGCCTCCGCGAGAGCCGATACCGAGGGCTTCTCCGCCATGACGTCGACGCGCAGCCCGTACTCCTCGGCCGTCTTGGCGGTCTGCGGCCCGATCACGGCGATCACGGTCACGTTGTGGGGCTTGCCCGCGATCCCGATCAGGTTCTTCACCGTGGAGGACGAGGTGAACAGCACGGCGTCGAACCCGCCGCCCTTGATCGCCTCGCGGATCGGCGCGGGCGGCGGCGCGGCCCGGACCGTCCGGTAGGCGGTCACGTCCTCGCACTCCCAGCCGAGCTCGGTGAGCCGGGCGATGAGCACGTCGGTGGCGATGTCGGCGCGCGGCAGCAGGACCCGGTTGATGGGGTCGAGGTCCTCGTCGTAGGGCGGCCACTCCTGGGCCAGGCCCTCGCCGGACTGCTCCCCGGACGGGGTCAGGTCCGGGTGGACGCCGAACTCCACCAGCGCGGCGGTGGTCTGCTCGCCGACGGCGGCGACCTTCAGCCCGGCGAACGCGCGGGCGTCCAGGCCGTAGTCGGTGAACTTCTCCCGGATCGCCTTCACCGCGTTCGTGGAGGTGAACACCACCCACTCGTACCGGCCGGTGACCAGGCCCTTCACGGCGCGCTCCATCTGCTGGGGCGTGCGCGGCGGCTCGACGGAGATCGTCGGGACCTCGTCCGGGACGGCCCCGTACCCGCGGAGCTGGTCCGACAGCGAGGCGGCCTGCTCCTTGGTGCGCGGCACGAGGACCCGCCAGCCGAACAGCGCCTTGGTCTCGAACCAGGAGAGCCTGTCGCGCCAGTTCACCACGTCCCCGACGATGATCAGGGCGGGCGCGTCCATGCCCTTGGTGTCGGACGCCAGCCTGCTCAGCGTGGAGACGACGGTCTCCTGCTCGGTGGTGGTGCCGAGGCTCGTCATCGCGGCCGGGGTGGAGTCGGGCCGTCCCGCCGCGACCAGGCCCTTGGCCACCTCGGCGACCGCGCCCTCGGCGCCGAGGACGACCAGGGTGGTGTCCGGGGCGGCGAACCGCTCCCAGTCGACGCCGCCCTCGGAGGCGTCGACGACGCGGATCTCGCGGTTCGCGGCGTCGGTCAGCGGGATGCCCGCGTAGCCGGGCACGGCGGTCACGGAGGACACGCCGGGCACCACCTCGAACGGGACGCCCGCCTTGGCCAGCGCACCGCCCTCGGCGGCGTAGTTGCAGGCCACCCCCGGGTCGCCGCGGAACAGCCGGACGACCCGGCGCCCCGCCTTGGCGGCCCGCGCGGCGAGCTTCACCGGGTCGCCGTCCGCCGTGTCGAGGATCTCGGCGTCCGGGCGGCAGTGATTCAGGATCTCGGCCGGGCAGTGGGCGCGGCTCACGACGACGGTGTCGGCGCGCTCCAGTTCGGCGGCGGCACGCAGGGTCAGCAGGCCGGGGTCGCCCGGCCCCATCCCGACGATCGCGACGGTCCCCGGCCCGGCCGTCCGGCGCGGCGCGGCCGGAGCCGCGCTCCTCGCGGGCCTGCCGCTCTTCGCGGCCTTCACGGACCTGACGGTCGTGTCGGCGGTGGCCTCGTCGGCCGTGGTCTCGTGGGTGGTCTCGTCGGCGGCGGGCTCGTCGGCGGCGGTCGGATCGGTCTTCGCTGTGGCGCTCTTCGCGGCGGGGCTCACTCGCGTTCCCCCATCAACTGGTCGGCCCCCTGCGCGAGCAGCCGGTTCGCGAGATCGCGTCCGAGCTGCTCCGCGGCATCCGGGTGGCCGCTTGCGGACAGCCGCACCTGCCTGCTGCCGTCGTACGCCGCGACGGCAGCCGTCAGATGCAACCTTTCATCTACTTCGGCAGCGTATGTTCCCACGGGCGCGGAGCAGCCCGCCTCCAGCACCGCCAGCACCGTCCGCTCGGCGGTGACGGCGCGCCGGGTCGGGGCGTCGTCGATCGTCCCGAGCAGGGCGCGCAGATCGTCGCGGTCGGCGCGGCATTCGAGCGCGAGTGAACCCTGCCCGGGGGCGGGCAGCATCTGGTCGGGGTCGAAGACCTCGCTCACCGCGTCCAGCCGGCCGATCCTCCTCAGACCCGCGTGCGCCAGGACCACGGCGTCCAGCTCACCGTCGGTGACCTTGCGCAGCCGGGTGTCGGCGTTGCCGCGGATGGGGACGATCTCCAGGTCCGGGCGGAGCGCGCGCAACTGCGCGACGCGGCGCGGCGAGCCGGTGCCGATCCGGGCGCCGCGCGGCAGGTCGGCGAGTTTCGCGGGGCCGCACAGGGCGTCGCGGGCGTCGTCGCGGGCCGGGGTGGCGGCGAGGGCGATCCCGGGCGTCTCGGACGTCGGCAGGTCCTTCAGCGAGTGCACCGCGAAGTCCACCTCGCCGGACAGCACCCTGTCGCGGAGCGCGTTGACGAACACGCCCGTCCCGCCGATCTGGGCGAGCAGGGCCTTGGAGACATCACCCTGCGTCGTTACCCCGACAAGCTCCACCGCATGCCCCGTGAGCCGCGACAACGCGTCGGCGACGCCCTGCGACTGGGTCGTCGCCATCAGGCTCTTGCGGGTGCCCAGCCGGAGCGGGCCCCTGCTCCCGGTACTCACGCTTCGTCTCCTTCGTGCGCCGGGACGGCGTCGCGGGCGCTGACCGCCCGCACGCTCGCGGCCCGCGCGTTCACCGTCTCGACGTTCACGCCGTCCGACGGCGGCTCGGACATCGCCTCGGACATGGCGTCGGACATCGCCTCGGACATGGCGTCGGACACCGCGTCCCGCCCCTGCCCTGACGCGGGGCTGACGCAGTCGGCCTCCGCGCATTCCGGGCTCGGATCCCAGGCGGCGCCGTCGCGGACGTCGGCGTCTCCCATGTCCGCGCGGGCCACCGCCTCGGGGGCCTTCGGGTCCAGGTCGAAGAGCTCGCGCAGCGCGTCGGCGTAGGAGTCGCCGCCCGGCGCCGCCGCCAGCTCCTTGACCTTGACGGTCGGCGCGTGGAGCAGCTTGTCCACCACGCGCCGCACGGTCTGCTCGATCTCCTTGCGGGCCCGGACGTCCATCTCCGGCATCCGCCCGCTCAGCCGGGTCAGCTCGGCCTCCACCACCCCGGCCGCCTTGCTGCGCAGCGCGACGACGGTGGGCGCGACGGCGGCGGCGCGGGCGGCGCCGAGGAACGCCTCGACCTCCGTGCACACGATCCGCCGCGCGGCCTCGACCGCCTCCGGGCCGATGGCCTGCGCGGCCTCCTGCGCGGTCCGCAGGTCGTCCAGACCGGCCAGCTCGACGTCCGGCAGGTTCCGGACGGCGCGCTCCACGTCGTGCGGGAGCGCCAGGTCGAGGAGGAAGCGGCGCCGTCCGTCCGTCCCGATCCCCTGGGCCGCGAGCTGCTCGGCGGTGATCACCAGGCCGGTGGCGCCGGTGCACGACACCACGAGGTCCGCCTCGCCGAGGGCCGCGTCCAGCTCGGACAGCCCGACCGCGCGGGACGGGACGTCCAGCGACTCGGCGAGGCGCGCCGCCCGCGCGGGGGTCCGGTTGGCGACCACGATCTCGCGCGCCCCGGCGCGGCTCAGCGTCGCGGCGGCCAGCGAGCTCATCGAGCCGGCGCCGACCACCAGCGCGCGGGCGTCCCGCAGGGGGCCGAGGTGCCGGGCGGCGACCTCCAGGCCCACGCTGACCAGCGAGGCGCCGGCCTTGTCGATCCCCGTCTCGTGGTGGGCGCGCTTGCCGACCCGCAGCGACTGCTGCAGGACGTCGTGCAGGTCGCGGCCGAGCGTGCCCTCCTCCTGGGCCAGCCGGAACGCCTGCCGGATCTGCCCGAGGATCTGCCCCTCGCCGACGACCATCGACTCCAGCCCGCACGCCACCGCGAACACGTGCTGGACGGCCCGCTCCTCGTAGTGGACGTACAGGTGCCGCGACAGGTCGTCCATCGGGACGCCGGAGTGCAGGGCCAGCAGCTCCGAGATCGCCGAGACGCCGCCGTGGAACTTGCCGACGACCGCGTAGATCTCGACCCGGTTGCAGGTCGAGACGATGGCGGCCTCGGCGACGTTCGGGGACGCGTGCACGGCGTGCAGCAGTTTGACGAGATCGTCACCGGCGACCGCGGCCCTCTCCAGCACCGCCACGGGCGCGCTTCGGTGGCTGAGGCCTACGACCAGAATGCTCATTTGCCGTCTCCAGCATCTTCCGAGTCTCCGCCCACCCGCGCCATGCGAGCTCCTGCCGAGAAGGGGCCGTCCACTGCCCCTTGGTCCGCTCCACTCATGCCGGTCGTTGGAAAGGGGGCGATCCTCCACGCCCCCCGAATTGTCCCCCTCATGCTTCCACCGTTTCCACGTACTGCGCAGCGCCGGCCGGCGCATCGGCGGCCGCCAGCGGGGCGAAGCCGTCCGGCCCGCCCGCCTTGCGCTGCTCGTGGAACGCGAGAATCTGCAGCTCGATGGACAGATCGACCTTGCGCACGTCCACCCCGTCGGGCACCGACAGCACCACGGGTGCGAAGTTCAGCACGCTCGTCACGCCGGCGGCCACCACGCGGTCGCACACCCCCTGGGCGGCGCCGGCCGGAGTCGCGATCACGGCGATGGACACCCCGTGCCCGGCGATCATGTCCTCCAGGCGGTCGGTGTGCTCCACCGTCATGCCGGAGATCTCCTGCCCGACGATGGACTCGTCGGCGTCGAGCAGGCCCGCCACGCGGAAGCCGCGGGACGCGAATCCGCCGTAGCCGGCCAGGGCCCGGCCGAGGTTGCCGACGCCGATGATGGCGACGACCCAGTCCTGGGTGAGGCCGAGCTCGCGGGAGATCTGGTAGACGAGGTACTCCACCTCGTAGCCGACGCCGCGGGTCCCGTAGGAGCCGAGGTGGGACAGGTCCTTGCGGAGCTTGGCCGAGTTGACGCCGGCCGCGGCCGCGAGCTCCTCGGAGGAGACGGTCGCGACGCCGCGCTCCTGGAGCCCGGTGAGGGCTCGCAGGTAGACCGGGAGCCGCGCCACGGTGGCTTCGGGGATGCCGCGGCCCGCGCGATCGCGGTGGCGGTTCTGTCGAGGTGTCACGGCCTGCTCTTCGGCTCGACGGTGTGTCCCCCAGGTTAAGCCCTTGTGAATACGCGCACAAAGTCGCCCCCCGGTTCGGCGGATCGCGCGCGCTCCGGATGATGTCCCGAAAGGGCGTCCATCAAGGGCTTTTCAGCATATGGGCGAAGTGCTAGGGAGCGGTCAGGGTGTGACCGACCAGACATGCCATGGCAGGCGGCCGGACCGGCGGCGGAGGGCCGGTCCGGTGCGGCGGCTAGCGCAGGTCCGCGATGGCCGCGCGCAGGCGGTCCTCGTCGACGCGCCAGAAGTCGTGCTGGACCCCGTTGATCAACGTGACGGGGATCTGCTCCCAGTACTGCTCGGTGTCCTGCTCGGACCGCGTGATGTCGCGCTCCTCCCACGGCACGCCCAGGTCGCGGGCGACGCGCTCGATCACCGCCCGGGCGTCCTCGCACAGGTGGCAGCCGGGCTTGCCGAGCAGCGTGATCATGATGTCGCGCGCCATGTCACCTCCCGGGGAACTCCGGCGCCGGGAGCGGCACCTTGGCGGGGCCGAGCTTCAGCTCGATCACGTTCGTGCTGATCACGTGGGTGCGCGACTCGCCCAGGAAGCGCTGCAGGTGCGGCTGGCGGCGGTGCGCGGCGAACGCGGCCTCGTCCCGGAACAGCTGGTAGAAGATGCGCTGCGTGGGGGCGCCGACCACCTCGTGGCAGGCGAAGATCAGCGTCTCGGGCTCGGTCACCAGCGCGGCCTTCACCAGGTCGGCGGCGAGCCGGTCGAAGGCGTCCTCACGTCCGTCCAGCAGCGTGTAGACGGTGATCTGGCCGCACGCCCTCGCCAGTTCGCCGCCGAGCGCGCCCGGCTTGGCGAGGCCGGCGAGCGGGGACCGGTCGAGCGGGCCGCCGAGCGGACCGTCCACCGTCGTGGGCCCGGCCGGGTCGGCGGGTGCGGGGTAGGCGGGCCGCTCCGGGATGCTGGTGTTCTCGGGGTAGCGCAGTTCCTCGGAGGCCGGCTCGGGGAAGCGCAGTTCGCCGCGCCGGGAGTCTCCGGGCGGAGTCGGCGCCGGGACGGGCTCGGCCTTGGCGGCCTGCGCGTAGCCCTGCTCCTCGTACCCCGTCGCGGGTTCGTCGCCGTACTCGTCGTAGCCCTCGCCGTCCTCGTCGTACACGGGGATCGTGCGCATCGAGCCGTACCAGACGAGGCCGGCGGCGGCGCCGAGCGCGATCACCGCGAGCGGCGCGGGCAGGAACCCGCGGGTCCCGCTGACCACCAGGACGCCCGCGAGGGCGACCAGCGCCACCGGGATGAGCAGCTCGGCGGCCTCCTGGTCGCGCTTGCTGGCCAGCCACGCGGTCACGCCGGTGCACCCCGCCAGCGCGAGCACGGCGACGACGTGCGCGCCGTCGATCAGCAGCAGCGGCAGCGCGTCGTAGGTGGCGCTCGGCTTCGGCAGGCTCTTGCCGAGCGAGCCCTTCAGCGGGTCCAGGATCAGGATCACGATCGCGACGACCGTGTAGGAGATCGTGAACAGCCAGGCGCCGAACCGGACCTGCACGTACCGCGCGATCAGTTCGATCATGCCGAGCGCGAGCCAGACCGGCCCGATCAGCGCGGCGCCGAGTTCCATGACGCGGAAGAACGCGCCGTTGAACCCCATCATGAAGGCGAGGCTCATGGACAGCAGCGCGAGCGTGAGTCCGACCTGCGTGAACGACCAGGCGATCAGATAGAGCAGCCGGTCCTTGTAGGCGCGCTGAACCAGCAACCCGGTGGCCGCCAGGGCACCAAGGGTCGCCAAGAACGCGAGAAGAGCATCGACCATCGCGCACCCATGGTGCCCGATCCGGGGGGCCGACGGGTAACCGCGGCCAAGGAACGCACCATTGCCTCGCGCACCTTTCGTTATCTAAGGTGGCACTTCACGTCGGAGGTCGCGTACGCCCCGAGGAGAACTGCATGAGCAGCTTGACCCTCGATGCCGGGCTCGTCCCGCTTCCTCGCCATTCCCGAGGCCCTCTCGCACGTCCGGGCGGCCGCGCCGGGGACCGTACCTCCGACCGCGCCGCCGACCAGGCCTCCGAGCGGGCCGAGATGCTCAAGGCGCTGGTGCTGCGGGCGCGGGACGGCGACGCCGAGGCGTTCGGATCCCTCTACGACCACTACGTCGAGCTCGTCTACCGGTACGTCTACTACCGGGTCGGGACGCACCCGCTCACCGAGGACCTCACCAGCGAGACGTTCCTGCGGGCCCTCCGCCGCATGTGCGACTTCCACTGGCAGGGCAAGGACTTCGGGGCCTGGCTGGTGACGATCGCCCGCAACCTGGTCGCCGACCACTTCAAGTCCGGCCGCTACCGGCTGGAGGTCTGCACCGCCGAGCTGGTCGAGCCGGACCGCCCGCAGGAGGGGCCGGAGCGGGCCGTCCTGGACGCGATGACCAACCGGACCCTGCTGCGGGCCGTCCAGCGGCTGAACTCCGAGCAGCAGGAATGCGTCGTGCTGCGCTTCCTGCACGGGCTGTCGGTCGCCGAGACCGCGCTGATCATGGACAAGAAGCCGGGCGCGATCAAGGCGCTGCAGTATCGAGCGGTCCGCTCGCTGGCCCGTATGCTCCCGGACGACCTGCGCGGCTGACCGAGCCGCGACGATCAACCCCGCCGCCGAACCACCCCGCCGCGCCGGTCGACGGCGCCACGAGCCCGTTGGATAGTTTATTAATGAACTTTCGGGCCGTAACCCGGCCCACCTTCCGATCGTTCAAGCGGGCAGGAGGGCGTCCGCGCCACGAGTCCGCAAGGGAGCGGCCAGTGAGAGCCCGGTGTTGACGAGGCGAGAGAAGATCGCAGAGCAGGGGAACGCGCTGGCCCGGCTGCGGGAGAGCGCGGCGGGGCCGGACCCGCGGTTCCGCGCGGTGCTGCGCGAGCGGCTGATGGCGGCCGCGAGCGACAGGAGTGAGGACTGTCGCAATCACGGCCGTGAGGACGGCGGCGGGGAGGCGGTTGACTAGGCTTCGCCTCATGCGGCGATTCTGGCAGTCCGAATTCTGGGGACGCGGCAGGGACGAGGACCACAAGAGCGCGGGCCAGGTGGCCGCGGCCGCGGCGGCCGAGTTCGCCCCGCTCCCGACCCCCGACCCCGCCGCGGCGGCGTTCTTCGACGTCGACAACACGATGATGCGCGGCGCGTCGATCTACTACTTCGCGCGCGGGCTCGCGGCCCGCAAGCTGTTCACCATGCGCGACCTCGCCATGTTCGCCTGGGGGCAGGCCGCGTTCCGGCTGCGCGGCAGCGAGAACTCCGAGCACATCGGCAGCGCCAAGGAGGCCGCGCTCGCGTTCGTCGCCGGGCAGAAGGTCAGCGGGATCGTCAAGCTGAGCGAGGAGATCTACGACGAGGTGATGGCCGACCGCATCTGGCACGGCACCCGCACCCTCGCCCTCCAGCACCTCGACTCCGGGCAGCAGGTGTGGCTCGTCACCGCCACGCCCGTCGAGGTCGCCCGGACGATCGCGCACCGGCTCGGCCTCACCGGCGCGCTCGGCACGGTCGCCGAGACCCGTGAGGGCGTCTACACCGGCCGGCTCGTCGGGAACCTGCTGCACGGACCGGCGAAGGCGGAGGCCGTGCGGGCCCTGGCGCAGCGCGAGGGGCTCGACCTCGCGCGCTGCTCGGCCTACAGCGACTCGATCAACGACCTGCCGATGCTGACCGTCGTCGGCCACCCGCACGCCGTGAACCCGGACGCCGAGCTGCGCGCCCACGCCCGGGACCACGGCTGGCCGATCCACGACTTCCGCACGGGCCGCAAGGTCACGATGGTCGCGCTGCCCGCCGCCGCGGGCGCCGGGGCCCTCGCGGGCGGTGTCGCTGCGGGCATCGCGCTGCGCCGCCACTACCGGGCGAACTGACCGCCGCCCCTCCGGACCGCCGTCCGGCAAACGCGACCTATCGCGTTTGTGGGAACACGTCCTACCCTGTCCCCGTGACCGTCGAGCTGAGGGTGCTGTCCGGGGTCGCCTGCCGCGGGCGGGACGTCACGAGCCCGCGCCTGCGCGGCCTCCTCGCGCTCCTCGCGGGCGAGCCGCGGGCGGGCGTGTCCGTCGTCCGGCTGGTGGAGGGGCTCTGGCCCGAGGAGCGCCCGGAGAACCCCGCCAAGGCGCTCCAGGTGGTCGTGTCCCGGGCGAGGTCGCAGCTGGGCGCGGACGTCGTCGCCAGCACGCCGACCGGGTACCGCATCGGCCTGGACGAGTCCGCGGTCGACGCCTCCGCGGTGGTGCTCGCCGCCTCGGCGAGCGCGCGCTGCTCCCGCGACGGCGACCACGCGGGCGCCCTCTCGCACGCCGAGGCGGGACTGGCGCTCTGGGACGGGCCGCCCGAACCGGACGGCGCGGACGATCCGGTGGCCGCCCTGCGCGCGGACCGGATCCCGACCTACTGGACGCTGACGCGAGCCCGCGCACTGGCCCTTTCGCGGCTCGGCCGGCACGCGGAGGGCCGCGAGGCGCTCACCCGCGCCGCCCGGGAGTACCCGCGCGACGAGGAGGTGCTCGCGGAACTGCTGCGGTGCGAGGCCGCGACTGCCGGGCCGTCGGCGGCGCTGGCGCGGTACGAGTCCTACCGGCGCTCGCTGCGCGACGAGCTGGGCACCGATCCGGGAGGCGCGCTCCAGCGCGTCCAGCAGGAGCTGCTCCAGGACGAGGCGCCGGTGGTCCGGCGCGGCGTGGCGCACGAGCCGAACCCGCTGCTCGGCCGGACCGCGGACCTCGCCGCCGTCCTCGACCTGCTGCGCACGTCCCGCGTCACCTCGATCGTCGGCGCGGGCGGGCTGGGCAAGACGCGGCTCGCGAACACCGTCGCGCGGGAGGCGCCGCAGCGGGCGGTGCACTACGTCCCCCTCGCCGGCGTCGCGCGGGACAAGGACGTGGCGGGCGAGGTCGCATCCGTCCTCGGGGTCGGCGAGTCGTCGCGCGTCCACGGACGCGTCGGCGGGCCCGCCGACCTCGTCTCGGCGATCGCGGAGGTGCTCGGGCCCGGCTCCGTCCTGCTCGTGCTGGACAACTGCGAGCACGTCGTCGAGGGCGCCGCCGGCCTCGCCGGCGCGCTGGTGTCGATGACCCGCGACCTGCGGATCCTCACCACGAGCCGCGCGCCGCTCGGGCTGTCGTCGGAGTCGGTCTACCCGCTGCCCGCGCTGGACCTGCCGACGTCGGCCGAGCTGTTCCGCCAGCGGGCGCAGGCGGCGCGTCCCGGCGCCGGCCTGCCCCCCGGCGCGGTGGAGGAGCTGTGCCGCCACCTGGACGGGCTGCCGCTCGCGATCGAGCTGGCGGCGGCGCGCGTCCGCGTCATGTCCGTGCCCGAGATCGCCCGCGGCCTGGACGACCGCTTCGCCCTGCTGCGCGGGAACGCGCGCGACGCGCCGTCCCGGCACCGGACCATGCACGCGGTCGTGGACTGGAGCTGGAACCTGCTCTCCCCGTCCGGCCGGGCGGCCATGCGGTCGCTGTCGGTCTTCCCGGCGGGTTTCACCGCGGACGCGGCACGCCACGTCCTGGGCGGCGTCCAGCGCGGCGACGCGCTGGAGATCCTGGAGGACCTCGTCGACCAGTCCCTCCTGGAACCCGCGGAGGGCGGCCCCGGGACCCGCTTCCGGATGCTGGAGAGCGTCCGCGAGTTCAGCGCGGCCCACCGGGAGGCCGAGGGCGAGACGGACCGCGCGGTGGGCGGCCTGCTCGCCTGGGCGCGGGAGTTCGGCGCGGCGCACCACGAGGCGCTGTTCGGCGCCGAGCCGTTCGCTCCCGTGGAGCGCGTGCGGGTCGAGCAGGACAACCTCCAGCAGGCGCTCCGCCACGGCCTCGCCCGCCGCGACGGCCCGGCCGTCGCGGCGGTGACCGCCGTCCTCGGCGGGGTGTGGACGCTGGAGGCGGCCTACAGCCGGCTGCTCGCCCTGGCGGAGGAGACCGCCGGGCTCCTGAGCCGCCACCGCCCCGGTCCCGGGGACGTCGAGACCACGCGGACCGCACTGGCCCTCAGCGTGCTCGCGACGAGCCTTTTCCAGGGGCCGCAGGCGACCCGCGCGCTCGTCGCGCTGCGCCGCCTCCCGCCCGCCCCGCCGGACGGTCTCGTCCCGGCGATGGCGACGGTCCTGGCCGCCCTGCCGGAGATCCTCGCCCCCGGCGGCTCCTCCCTGGACGAGCTGTGCGCCCGCGACGAACCGCTCGTCGCCGCCATCGCGAACTGCGTCACCGGATACCTGCGCGAACGCGACGGCGACGTGGCGGGGGCGCTCGCGGCGACCGAGTCGATGATCGGGATGCCCGGCGCGCCGGACATCCCGTGGTGCCGGCTGCTCGCCCACTCGCGCCTCAGCGAACTGCTGATCCAGCTCGACCAGCACGACCGGGCCCTGCACCATCTGCGGATATCGCTGGGGCTGCTGGAGCGGTACCAGTGGCCCGACATGTTCGGGCTGATGTGGGCGCTCGCGTCAGGCCACCTGTCGCTCGGCGAGTACGACGAGGCCGAGCAGTGGCTCGACCAGTCACTGGTCCACGGGCCGGACGAGTCCTTCGGCACGGCCGCCTTCAATCTCGGAGCGCGCGCGGAGATCGCCCTCGGTCGCGGTGACGTCGACACCGGCCTGCGCCTCTGGCGGGAGGCGGTGGAGCGGCTCGCCGCCGAGGACGGCCCGATGCCGCACACCGGCCTCGACCCGTGGACGCTGGAGGCCCAGTGCGTCACCGTCGTCGCGCACGCCCGGCACGGCCGCGTCGCCCTCGTCGAGGACATCGTCGCCGGGCTTCCCGCCAAGCTGGCGGCGCTGGTCGACGGCCCGCCGTTCCCGATGCCCGCCTTCTACATGGACCTGCCGGTCAGCGGCGGGCTGCTGCTCGCGCTCGCCATGGTCGACCTCGCCCGTCCCGGCGCCCCGCCGGCCGTCCGGACGCGGGCGGCCCGGGCGATCGCGCTGGCGCAGCGCCTCCACCACATCCGCTCGTTCCATCCGACCATGTCCACGGCGGCGATCAGCCGCGCGGCCGCGGACGCCGACGGGCCGGCGTATTCCGACGCGGTGTCGGAGTACGCCGGCCTGGGCCGTGAGGAGCTCCGGGCCGCCGCCCGCAAGCTCGCGCGCGAGTTCGGGCGGGGCTAGCGGGGCGCCTTCCGGTTGAACAGCACCTTGGAGAACACGTAGCCGGCGACGGCGAGGCCGACGCACCAGGCGACGGACACCGCCGCGTCCCGCCCGCTCGGCGTGCCGGTCAGCAGCCCCCGCAGCGTCTCGATCATCGGGGTGAAGGGCTGGTACTCCGCGAACCAGCGCACCCCGGCCGGCATCGACTCCGGCGGCACGATCGTGCTGCCGACGAACGGCAGGAACTGGATGATCATCGGCGTGTTGCTCGCGCCCTCCGGGTTCTTGGCCAGCAGCCCGAGCATGACGGCGACCCAGGTCAGCGCGAACGTGAGCAGCACCAGCAGGCCGGCGGCCGCGAGCCAGTCCACCGCGCCGCCGCTCGTCCGGAAGCCCATCGCGACCGCGACGGCGACGACGGCGGCCGTGCTGAGCAGCGTCTGGATCATGCTGCCCGCGACGTGCCCGGTGAGCAGCGACGACCGCGAGATCGCCATCGTCCGGAACCGGTCGACGACGCCCTCGGTCATGTCCACGCAGACCGACACCGACGTCGCCATGCAACCGGACGCGACCGCCATCAGGATGATCCCCGGCGCGACGTACTGGATGTAGTCGCCCTTGGCCGCGCCGCCGACGCCGTCGCCGAGCGCGTTGCCGAACACCCCGACGAACAACAGCATGATCATGATCGGCATCATCATCCCGGCCATCGTCAGGGACGGGTAGCGCAGCGCGTGCCTCAGGTTGCGGCGCAGCATCGTCGCGGAGTCGGCCGCCGCGTGCGTGAGCGTGGTCATCGGGAGGCCACCTTCTCGTGGGTCGTGCCGGTGAGGGCGAGGAAGACGTCGTCCAGATCGGGGGTGTGCACGGACAGCTCGCCGACCTCGACCGACGCCGCCTCCAGCCGTCCGAGCAGCGCCCGCAGGGAGGCGACGCCGCCGTCCCCGGGCACCTGCAGGGCGAGCGCGTCGTCGTCCCGCGTCACCGAGCCGAGCGTGCGCGCCGCCGCGTCGAGCGCCGCCAGGTCGGCGAACCGCAGCCGGACGTGCCCGCCCGGCACGAGCCGCTTCAGCTCGTCCGAGGTTCCCTCGGCGACCAGCCGGCCGCCGTCCAGCACCGCGATCCGGTCGGCGAGATGGTCGGCCTCCTCCAGGTACTGCGTCGTCAGGAAGATCGTCACACCGCCCCTGACCAGGCCGCGGATGATCTCCCACATGGTCCGCCGGCTGCGCGGGTCGAGCCCGGTCGTCGGCTCGTCCAGAAAGATGATCTGCGGGCCGCCGATCAGCGTCATGGCGATGTCGAGCCGCCGGCGCATCCCGCCCGAGTAGGCGGCCGCCTTCTTGTTCGCCGCCTCCACCAGGTCGAACCGCTCCAGCATCGCGTCGGCGGCCCTCCGCCCGGCGACCTTGCCGAGCCGGTGCAGGTCCGCCATGAGGATCAGGTTCTCCCGTCCCGTCAGCAGCCCGTCCACCGCCGAGTACTGCCCGGTCACGCCGATCGCCCGGCGCACCCCGTCGGGGTCCCTGCGCAGGTCCCGCCCCGCGACGCTGACCTCGCCGCCGTCCGCGCGGATCAGCGTGGACAGGATGCGCACCGCCGTCGTCTTCCCCGCCCCGTTGGGCCCGAGCAGCGAGAAGACGGTCCCCCGCGGCACCTCGAAGTCGATCCCGTCGAGGACGGTCTTGTCCCCGAACGCCTTGCGCAGCCCGGCCACCTGGATGGCCGTCTGCCGTGCCTCGATGTTCATGCCCCGAAGCGTGCGCGCCCCCGCCTACAGCCCGCTTTCACCCCGGCTTCAGCCGGTCCGGCCGCCTGAAAGTCACCAGGTCAGCGCCGCGGGCCCAGTCCCGGGACGAGCCTTGCGAGAACGTGACCGCCGTCAGGCGGGGGGCAGTTCGGCGGCGAAGAGCGCGCGGACGCGGGACCAGGAGTCTTCGGCGGCGGCCTTGTCGTAGGGCTCGCGGCCGGGGAAGAAGAAGGCGTGCCTGGCGCCCGGGTAGACGACCTCCTCGTGCCGGACGCCGGCCGCGGTGAGCCCGGCGGCGATCTGCTCGCGCTGCTCCGCGTCGATGACGTGGTCCAGCTCGGCGAAGAACATGACGACGCGGGCGCCGATCTCCCCGGCGGCGTCCAGGAGGGGGTCCGGACGGCTCAGCGCGGTGCCCGCGAACGGCAGCCAGCCGGGGTAGTAGATCGCGGCCGCGGCGAGGTCGAGGCGGGTGGCGGCGAAGAACGCGACGTGGCCGCCCAGGCTGAAGCCGAGGACCCCGGCCTTCCCGGTGGCGTCCTCGTGCTCCCGGACGTGGGCGAGGCAGGCGCGCAGGTCGGCCTCGACGCCGTCGCGGGTCAGCCGCGCCAGCAGCCCGAAGGCGCGCTCGCGGTTGGCGTCGCTCTCGGCCATGCCGTGCGCGGTGTCCGCGCCGAGGCGGTGGTAGAGGTCGGGGGCGATGGCGACGTGGCCGAGGGCGGCGACCTGCCGGGCGACGTCGCGGACCTCGCCGGTCAGGCCCCACAGCTCCGCGCAGACGAGGACCGGCGGGTAGGCGCCGGGCTCCGCCGGACGGGCCACGAACGCGGTCATCGGCGCGGTGCCGTGCACCACGATCTCGATCTCCTGTGTGCTGATTTCTCGCGACATCTCAACCCCCGCCGTAGATCAACTCGATGATCCTACGTCGGTGGTCGGGCGTCGCGGTGCCGGGCGGGTGAGGGTGGTGGTGAGGAAGAGGGCCAGGAGCGCGGCTATCAGGAGGAGGGTTCCCGGGATGCCGACGGTGGGGGCGGCGAGGGTCGTGAGGAGCACCAGGACGGCTGTGGCGACGAGGAGGCCCGGGCGCGCGTTCATGCGCCGCATCGGGGCGTGCAGCACCCACAGCATGACCAGGACGACGGCGACGGGGATGGTGACGGAGGCGGCGACCAGCCGCGCGCCCGCCTCGATGTGATGGCCGGAGGACGCCACCGCCGTCTCCAGGCCGGCGCCGGTGGCGGCGAGCGCGGCGAAGACGAAGTAGTGGCCGTATCCCCACAGGAAGGACCGGTCGCGGCGCCGTTCCAGGCCCTCGCCCGCGGGCTCGGAGAAGTAGATCCACCAGAGCGCGAACAGGATGGCGAGCCCGGCGAGGGCGATCGTGACCAGGGCGCCGCCGACCCCGTGCTCCACGGCGTCCTGCACCGCGTTCGTGGAGGCGAGCACGCTCTCCCCCAGCAGGATGATCGTGAACAGCCCGTACCGTTCGGCGATGTGGTGCGGGTGCCAGGTCGTCATGCCGGGCCGCTCCGCGATCGGCGGGACGGACAGGTCGAGCGCGGCGCACACGAAGAACACCCACATCGGGCCTTGGTCGGGCAGGGCGAGCCGCGCCACCCAGAACACCTGGACGACCGACAGCCCGATCGCGTACCGCAGGGCCGTGGCGCGGCCCTCGGGATGTGCTGCGGCCGCCCGCAGCCAGAGGGTGACCAGGCCGACGCGCATGACGAGGTAGCCGATCGTCACGGTGGTGAAGTCGCCCCCGAACGCGTCCGGTACTCCCGCCGCGAGGATGAGGACGCCCGCCATCTGCACGAACGTCATGAGCCGGTACGGAACGTCGTCGGTATCGTAGGCGGAGGCGAACCACGTGAAGTTCATCCACGCCCACCAGATCGCGAAGAACGTCATGAGGAACGGCGCGAGCGAGTCGCCCACGTGGCCGCTCTCGGTGGCGTGGGCGAGCCGCCCGGCGACCTGGGACACGGCGGCGACGAACGTCAGGTCGAACAGCAGCTCCAGGGGACTGGAGACCCGGTGGGGTTCGCCCAGGTCGCGAGCGACCATGCGGCTGCGCAGCGGCGGCATGGCGCTCACTCTAGAGCCGCGCCCGGACGGTCAGAGAAAGGCGGGGCCCCGGCGCAGCAGCGTCTCGTAGAGCAGGTGCTGGACCTTCTCCCGCACGTGGTCGGTGATCTCGAAGACCGTCATGGGGTCGTCGGCGGCGTCCGCGTCGTGGCCGTCCAGCGTCATCGGCTCGCCGAACCGGATCACCCACTTGGACGGGAGCGGGACGAGCCCGGCAGGGCCGAGCAGCGGGAACGTCGGCGTGACCGGGAAGTAGGGGAGGCCGAGGAGGCGGGCCAGCGGGCGCAGCTCGGCGATCTTGGGGTAGATCTCCTCGGCGCCGACGATGGCGCACGGCACGATCGGGACTCCCGCGCGCAGCGCGGTGCCGACGAAGCCGCCGCGGCCGAAGCGCTGGAGCTTGTAGCGCTCGGAGAAGGGCTTGCCGACGCCCTTGAAGCCCTCGGGGAAGACGCCGACCAGCTCGCCCTTGCCGAGCAGGCGGGCGGCGTCGGCCTTGCAGGCGAGCGTGTGGCCGGCCTTGCGGGACAGATGCCCGAGCACGGGGATCTGGTAGACGAGGTCGGCGCCGAGCAGGCGGACCTGCCGGTCGGCGTGGTCGTGCAGGGCGACCGACAGCATGAGCGCGTCGAGGGGGATCGTGCCGGAGTGGTTGGCGACGAGGAGGGCGCCGCCCTCGGGGATGTTGTCCAGGCCGTCGAGCTCGACGCGGAACCAGTGCTCGTAGAGGGCGCGGGCCATCGGCAGCAGGACGGTGGAGTTGAACTCGGGGTCGAAGCCGAACTCGTCGATCTCGTACTCGCCCGTCAGCCGGCGCCGCAGGAACGCCAGCCCGGACGCCAGGGACCGTTCGAACTGGCCTCGCTCGGGCGCCCGGTCATCACCGGGCGGGTCCCCGCCCGGGGCGTCCTCGCGGACCGCGCCGAGCCGGATGACCTGAGCGCCCTCGTCGTCCCCGGGGTGCGCGTCGTTCATCATCTCGGCTCTCCTCTCAGGCGGGTCCAAGCGGCTCAGGCCCGTCCCAGCAGGGACGTCAGGCCGCCGCGGACGAAGCCCCGGGCGGCGGCGAAGTCGGCGAAGGCCGCCTCGGAGCTGTACTTCGGGTGCCAGGCCAGCTCGCGTTCCAGCGCGGTGATGTCGAGGACCCGGCCGTAGGTCAGCCAGCGCAGCAGCTCCGGCGAGAACCCCGACAGGCCCGCGAAGCGGCGCCCCATGTCGCCGAGGACCGAGATGGACGGCGACGGGACGGGCAGGTAGGGCCGACCGGCGCGGCGCAGGGCCTGCGACAGCAGCAGCACGCCGTCACCGGCGACGTTGTAGCAGCCGGGGTGGTCCTCGACCGTCATGCGCCGCAGCACCTCGACGCCGTCGTCCTCGTGGACGAACTGCAACCGCGGGTCGAACCCGAGCACGGTCGGGACGACCGGCAGGCGCAGGTACCGGGTGAGGGGCGAGTCGACGCCCGGGCCGAGGAAGTTCGCGAACCGCAGCACCGACACTGCCAGATCGGAGCGGCGCCGCATCAGCCCGCGGACGTAGCCCTCGACCTCGACGGCGTCCTTGGCGTACCCGGACCTGGGCGCCTCGACGGGCTCGTCCCGCTCGGTGAACACGGCAGGGTCCATCGGGGAGGAGCCGTACACGGCGGCCGACGACCGGACGACCAGCTTGCGCATGTCCGGCGAGCGCTGGCAGGCCGCGAGGAGCTGCATCGTCCCGATGACGTTCAGCTCCTTGACCTTCGCCCGCGGAACCGACGAGGACGTCACCAGGTTGAGGTGCACCACCGTGTCCACCGCTGCCGACGCGATGATCTTCGCGATGCCGGGCGTGCGGATGTCGACCCGGACGAACTCGGTGCGGCCGAGCGACTCGGCCGGCGGCACCGTGTCCACCCCGATGACGCGCTCGATGCCCGGATCGGCTTGCAGGGTGTTCGCGACCCGCGCCCCCAGGAAACGGGAGACGCCCGTGACGAGGACGACACGGGCCGCGGCGGCGGGCATGGACGACACTGGGCCCTACCCCTTCACGGCTGGACGGCCGGTGTGGTCGCTACTTCTTGTTGCGGCGCTGGATGCGCGTCTTCTTCAGAAGCTTGCGGTGCTTCTTCTTGGCCATCCTCTTGCGGCGCTTCTTGATGACAGAGCCCACGGAACCTCGCTCGGAGTCTCGGGTGATGTGCAGGAGACGGGCGTGCCGCTGGAGAGCGAGTCTCGGTAAGCGCGCACGGTCCGAGGCCCCAGGGTACCGCTGCGTGGGTGGAGATCATGCCGCGGCCTGCTCCGCGGCCCGGAGACGACCGGCACGGACGGCGGCCGGCACCGCGCGTCGCACGGCGCCGGGCACCGTCCCTTCCGGGCGGGCGTGGCCGCCGGCCAACGCCCGTCCGTTCGGTGTCCGGACCGTTCTGCCGGTCCTCGTCCTGTTTCCCCAGCTTCGGGACGGTCCCTCGGGACCCTCCCGACGCCCCCTGCACGGCCGGGTACTGAGTTCGCGGCGGGGTCATGCCCCGCCCCTACCCGTTATCCGGCTTCGATGTACGCGTCGCGCAGGTAATCGTGGACGGCCTGCTCGGGAACCCGGAACGAGCGGCCCACGCGGATCGCGGGCAGCTCGCCCGAGTGGACGAGGCGGTAGACGGTCATCTTGGACACCCGCATCACCGCCGCCACTTCGGCGACGGTCAGGAACCTGACCTCGCTCAGAGGTCGCTCGCCTGAGGTCATCGGACGCCCTCTTCCACACGTGCCGCGCACCGGCCCTTCGGGTGACTTTGATCACGCACGTGTACTTCCTCCAGCGTAAATCGCGTACCGGCAGTCGCAAGAGGGGAGTTCCGCACATTTCCGTATCCGACCTGACCGCAGGGTTACAGTGCTGATCCCGTACAGAGGGTGGACGCGACGGTACCGCGCGTGGCGCGACGAACACTTGTTAACCAAAACCACGAAATGACCTGCGGTTCCGCAGCGCCAGATGCCCCTCGGCACGCTCATGCGCCTCGTTACGGCAGTCCTGTCACAGGGCGTGACAGGCGAGAAGCCGCCACCCAGGCGTCCCCCTGGAGCAAGCCCCCGGAGCCGGCCCCCGGGCCGGCGCCTCAGCCGGACGGCCGCAGGCCCGCGCGATCAAGGATGTAGGCGGTCAGGGGCGCGTAGTGGTGCGCGGAGACGCCGTCGTCGAGCGGGACGACCACGTCGATCTTGCCCTCGGCGGCCCCGGCGAACAGCGCCGGGTCGTTACAGTCCGCGAACCCCACGGTGTCGATGCCCGCCTGGCCGGCCGCTCCGGCCCAGCCGTGGTCGGCTATGGCCAGATCCGGCCAAATATCTGGTTTAGCTTCCGTATCTTCCTCGGACCCGCTATCAGCAAGCTCCCTGAGCATGGCCTCCATCGGGCGCGAGTCGTGCGTGTGGTGCGTGCGGAGGTCCTCGCCCTCCAGCATCGCGACGCCGGGGGCGGCGTGGACGATGCGGCGCAGCTCCGAGCCGCCGTACCCGGCGTCGACCTCGTAGGTCCAGCCGGCCGCGGGCGCCAGCACCCGGCAGCCCGCGTCCTCCAGCGCCCGCGCGACCGCCTGGTACAGCGGCGTCAGCGCGAACGGATGCCCGGTCGCGAGGATCACGCGCTCCCTGCGCCGGGCCGCGAGGCCGATGCGCTCCCCCATCGCCTCCAGCGTGTCGAGCGTGATCTCGGGATCGATGGTGTCGTCCCCGTACAGATGCAGCGGATCGGGGTCGACTCCGCACCGCTCGACCATCATCTCCAGCACCGACCGCTCCGACCACGACGGCTTCAGTTCCAGGCCGAACTGGTAGGACGGGTCGCCATTGGCCATCCGCCGGTAGTGCAGCAGGTTGTTCTGGCGCGGCGTGGCCACGTCGCCGGCGATCATCGTGCGGACGAGGTGGGCGCGCAGCTCTTTCCTGGTGGGCACGTCTTTCCTGCTGGGCACAGGGCCTCCGGGCGCGGGGGTCGTCTGGTTCACGGGCGAAGGGTCCCTGGAGGCTTCACTCGTCGGTCATCGGGTCGAGGCCGTGCTCGGGGAACACCGCGCGGCGCGTCGCCAGCACCGCCTGGTCCACCGGGCTGCTCGGGTCGTAGCCGTCCCCCCACCTGCTGATCTCCACCGTCTCCGTCCCGTCCGTCATGCGGCGCGGGGCGATCTCCTCGGTCCGCTGCCGGACGAACTCGCGCCACTCGTCCGGGGTCGCGGTGCCGGGCGGGACGGGGCCGCCCGCCGCCTCGGCGAGCAGGTGCGTCCACGCCCGCGGGACGACCTGGACCAGCTCGTAGCCGCCGCCGCCGGTGAGCACCCACCGGCCGCCGGCCGTCTCGTGCGCCAGCCGGTGCAGCATCGAGTACGCCGTCCGCTGCCCGTCCACACTGAGGATCAGGTGGGCGAGCGGGTCGAGCGCGTGGCCGTCGGCGCCCTGCTGGGTGACGAGGACGTCCGGTCGGAACCGGCGCAGCAGCGGCGGGACGATCGCGTCGAACGCGCGCAGCCACGGCCGGTCGCCGGTGCCGGGCGGCAGCGAGATGTTGACCGAGGTGCCGTCCGCGCCGGTCTCGTCGGGGAAGCCGGTGCCGGGGAACAGCGTCCGCGGGGACTCGTGCAGGCTGATCGTCAGCACGCGCGGGTCGTCGTAGAAGGCGGCCTGGACGCCGTCGCCGTGGTGGACGTCGATGTCGACGTAGGCGACGCGCTCGGCGCCGTTCTCCAGCAGCCACGCGATCGCGACGGCCGGGTCGTTGTAGACGCAGAACCCGCTGGCGGCGTCGCTCAGCGCGTGGTGCAGGCCGCCGGAGATGTTCGCGGCGTGCTCGGCGCGGCCCGTCCACACCGCCTCGGCGGCGGCCACCGACGCGCCCGTGACCAGGGCGGACGCCTCGTGCATGCCGAGGAACACCGGGTTGTCGGGGGTACCGAGGCCGTGCCCGAGCTCCGGCAGCCCGGTGGCGCCGGAGTGCTTGACCGCCGCGATGTAGGACTCCTCGTGGACGAGCCGGAGCAGCTTGTCGCCCGCGGCCTCGAACGCCGAGACCCGCACGTTCGGGCGGTCCAGGACCCCGAGCCCGCGGGCGAGCGCCATCGTCAGCTCGACCCGCACGGGGTTCATGGGGTGACCGGGGCCGAAGTCGTAGGAGATGAGCCGCTCGTCCCAGAAGATCTCCAGCCCGCAGTTCTCGGGATCGGCGGACTGGGACGAATCGGGACTGCTCATGGCCTCACGGTATCGCGCAGGGCATGTGACCTGGCCCACAGCTCCCGCCTCCGCGGGACGCGGCGCGGCACCCCGCCCGGAAGCCGCCGTCCGCAACATATCTGTGACGTGAGTTACATGCCGGAAACGGGCATACCTACATCAGGCAGATATCTCCTACGGGGGGTGTGAATGGACGACGGCCCGAGCGTTCGCAGCCGCGCGATCAGCAACGCGCTCCGTCTGGGCGTCCGTCCGTTCCTGCACTATCTCCCCGGCCACGCGACCAGTATCCGCACCGCGCGCTCGACGGTGGACGCCGCGTCCCTGCTGCTGCGGCACAGCCCCCACGTGCGGGTCGAGTCGCTGAACGACCCGGCGCCCGGGGAGGACGGCGGCCTCCCGGTCAGGGGCGAGTGGATCGTTCCACGCGATGCCGCGGAGGAGAGCCCCTCCGGCGCCGTCCTGTACCTGCACGGCGGCGGCTACGTCGTCTGCTCGCCGCGCACCCACCGCCCCATCACCTCGCGGCTCGCGGTCGACACGGGCCTGCCCATCCTCGCCCCGCGGTACCGGCTGGCCCCCGAGCACCCGTTCCCGGCGCCGCTGGAGGACGCCGTCGCCGCCTACCGCTGGCTGCTCGCGCGGGGCGTGCCGGCGTCCGGCATCGTTCTCGCGGGCGACTCGGCGGGCGGGCACCTGTCCGCCGCGCTGACCGGCGAACTGTGCCGCCAGGGCCTGCCGGGCCCCGCCGGGCTCATGCTGTTCTCCCCGTGGGTCGACCTGACCTGCGAGCTGTCCATGGGCGCGCAGAGCCGCGCCCGCGACCCCTACATCAGCGCGTCGTCGGCGCGCCGGGTCGCCCGCCTCGTCGTGGGGCCGACCGGGTTCGAGGACCCGCGGCTGGCCCTGCTCACCTGCGCCTGGAACGACATGCCGCCCGTCCTCATCCAGGTGGGCGGCGCCGAGGTGCTGCGCACCGAGGCCGAGGCGTTCGCCGACGCCCTGCGCCGCGCCGGCGCCCACTGCGACCTGCAGATCTGGAAGGGGCAGATGCACGTCTTCCAGATCCTGAACCGCGTCCTCCCGGAGGCGAGCGCCGCCATGCGCGACGCCGCCCACTTCGTCCGGACCGTCACGGGCGGGACGGGCAAGCACCCCAGGGCGGGGAGGCGCTCCAAGGCCGCCTAGTCCCGGCGGTCCGGGCGGTCCGGGCGGTCCGGGCGTCTCGCCATGAGCCCGGCCAGCAGGGCGGCCGCGTGGTCGGCCATGAAGCGCGGGACCCGCGCCCTGAGCAGCGCCCTGTGCAGGGCGGACGCCGGGAACGGCATCTCGCTCGGACGTTCGCGCCGTTCTCGCATCCGGCCCCCAGATGTCCAAGATCAATTCGATGGTAACCGGGCGGGACCGGCCATGCCGCCGAAATCGTGATCTTTTCCTACGCCCCGCACGGACCTCGTCACGCTCGGTCCGCAGGGCGCGGCATCACTCCACGGGCCTTTCGCTCCGCGCGCCCTTTCGGGTCCCTGGCTCTGGGGACTGCCAGATGAGCGCCGCCCGCGGCCCGGTCGGGCCGCTCGTTGCTCCGGGTCAGAAGCGGCCGGCGGGTTCGGGGTCGAGGAGCTCGTCGTCCGCGCGGCGGCCGCGCCCGGCGGCGAAGACGCCGACCAGCGCGGCCAGCGCCGCGCCGCCCTCGCCGGCGAGGCTGATCGTCTTTTCGAGGTACCAGACGGGCTCGTGCATGTCGGGGAGCGGGCCGAGCGCGCCCACGTCGACGTAGTAGTAGAGGACGACGGCGCCCGCCGCGCCGGCCGCGACGAGGAAGGCGAGGGCGTACGCCCAGCGGGTCGCGTAGGTGAGGACGATCACCGCGACCACCCCGGCGACCGCGGCCTGGACGCGGAACAGCAGGTCTCCGTCGATGGAACCGCCCTGCACGAAGGCCATGTCGGGTGCGAACTTCCAGTGCACGATCGCGTCGGCCGCCAGCCCGGCGGCGACGATCAGGCGGAGTATGAGTCCCATACCTCTTACACGGACGCGGCCCCGGCACGGCTCAATGTTCAAAGATGAACATCCTCCGGCGCCGGGCGCGTCAGCCGCCGGCGAGCTCGCGTCCCCGGTTGCGGGCCGCCTCGATGGCCTCCAGGACGGCGGCCCTGACGCCGTGCCGCTCCAGCTCGCGGATCGCCGAGATCGTCGTCCCGCCCGGGGACGTCACGGCCTCGCGCAGCAGCACCGGGTGCTCGCCGGAGTCGCGGAGCATGACGGCGGCGCCGACCGCCGACTGGATGACCATCTCCAGCGCGGCGGCGCGCGGCATGCCGAGCAGGATGCCCGCGTCCACCATCGCCTCGACGAGGTAGTAGAAGTACGCCGGTCCGCTGCCGGACAGGGCCGTCGCGCCGTCCTGCAGCGACTCGGGGATGCGCAGCACCTTGCCGACCGGCGACAGCAGCTCCTCGGCCAGCTTCAGGTGCTCCTCCGCCGCGTGCGACCCGGGCGAGATGACGCTCATCGCCTCGTCCACGTGGACGGGCGTGTTCGACATGACGCGGACGACGGGGACGCCCTCCGGCAGCCGCGCCTCGACGAACCCGGTCGTGATGCCCGCCGCCATCGAGATCACCAGCCGTCCGGGCGGCACGTGCGGGCCGACCTCGTCGAGCAGGGCCCCCATGTCCTGCGGCTTCACCGCGAGGACCAGCGTCTCGGCGGTCGCGGCGGCCTCCGTGTTCGGCACGATCTCGACGCCGTAGCGCTCCCGCAGCAGCGCGCCCCGCTCCTCCCGGCGCGCGGTGGCGATCAGCTCGGACGGGCGGCGGCCGGCCCGGAGCACCCCGGACAGCAGCGCCTCGCCCATCTTCCCGGCACCCAGAATCGCGATCATCGACATACCTTGACGTGGGGTTCCAAACGACCCGTCCAGCCTATCGCCGGGCCGGCCGGCGCCGCCCGGCGACCGGCCCCAGACCCGCCGCCCCAGGAGCGCCCTAGGAGCGCCCTAGGACCGCCCGACGAGGGAGCGCATGAAGAAGCGCAGGTTGGCGGGCCGCTCGGCGAGCCGGCGCATGAAGTACTGATACCACTCGCGGCCGTAGGGGACGTAGACGCGGACCTGCGCCCCCTCAGCGGCGAGGCGGCGCTGCTCCTGCGGGCGGATCCCGTAGAGCATCTGGTACTCGAACGTGTCGTCGTCGCGCTCGTTCAGCACCGACAGCGCGCCCGCGACCTCGATCAACCGGGGGTCGTGCGTGGCGAGCATCGGGTAGCCCTTGCCTGCCATCAGCACCTTCATGCACCGCACGTACGACCTGTCGACCTCCTCCTTGTCGGTGAAGGCGACCGCCGCCGGCGCCGCGTAGGCGCCCTTGCACAGCCTCACGCGCGAACCCTCGTAGGCCAGTTCCGCGCAGTGCTCCTCTGCACGGCGCAGGTACGCCTGGACGACCGCGCCCACGTCCGGGTAGTCCCGCCGCAGTTCGTGGACGACTCCCAGCGTCGAGTCGACGGCCGTGTGCTCTTCCATGTCGATGGTGACCGTCGTGCCGGCCGAGCGGGCGGCCGCGCACACCCGCCGCGCGTTCTCCAGGGCGAGGTCTTCGTCGAAGGTCCGCCCGATGGCCGACAGCTTGAGCGACACCTCGGCGCGCCTCCCGAGCCCGGCTGCGCCCAGCCGTCCGAGAAGCTCGACATAGTGCGCGGCGTTCGCCTCGGCGCGGCCCTCGTCGTGGGTGTCCTCGCCCAGGACGTCCAGGCTGACGAGCAGGCCCTCGCCGGTCAGCCCGCCGGTGACGCGCAGGGCGTCGTCGATCGTCTCACCGGCGACGAAGCGGCGGACCACGTCGCCGGTGAACGGCGCGGTCTCCACCACCCTGCGCGCGCCGCCGCTGCGCGACGCGACCAGCAACGCCTGACGAAGCACTGTGCGAACCCCTCGTCCCCTGGGCCTACCGTCCCAGGCTATGCCGCCGGGGCCCGGCGCTCACGACACGGTGCCGAGGCTGTTCCCGGCGCCGTACTGCTGCACGTACTCCTTCATCCGCGCGGTCTTGACCGCTTCGAAGAGGGCCTTCGCCTTCGCTCCGTCCAGGAACACGACGCTCTGCCTCTTGCGCATGCCGGTGCCCTTGTGCGGCAGCGTCATGAACATCACGTCGGACGCGCGGACGCTGCGCATGCTGAGCGCCAGCGAGCGCAGGTCGCCCGCCGACACCCCCTCGTCCACGCTGATCGACTTGGTGAGCGCCGACAGGAACCGGTCGAGCTTGAGCGGGTTGGTGAGCGTGCCCCGGTCGGCGGCCTGCTTGGCGAGCGCCCCGAGGAACGCCTGCTGCCGCTTGATCCGGTCGAAGTCGCCGTTCGGCAGGTTGTAGCGCTGCCGGACGAACAGCAGCGCGTCCTCGCCGTTCAGCTTCTGCCGTCCCGCCTCCCAGCGCTTCTTGCGCGCCGGGTCGTACACGCCCTGCTTGATGTTGACGGTGACGCCGCCGAGCGCGTCCGTCATCGACTTGAAGCCCTCGAAGTCGATCGCGCCGTAGTGGTCGATGCGGATGCCGGTGAGGCTCTCCAACGTCTCGATCAGCAGTTTCGGCCCGCCGAACGAGAACGCCGCGTTGATCTTCTGCTGCCCGTAGCCGGGGATCTCCACCCAGGAGTCGCGCGGGAACGAGACGATGTAGGCCTTCTTCCGGTCCGCCGGCAGGTGCAGCAGCATGATCGTGTCGGTGCGCTGCTGCCCCGGCCTCCAGACCTGGTTGCCCTCGCCGGTCGTCGCGTCGGCCCGCGAGTCCGAGCCGACGAGCAGCCAGTTCTCCGTCCCCTCGACGTTCGCGCCCGGACGGTTCGGGGAGTCGTCCGGCATCACGCCCTTGAGCCGGTCGATGTTGCCGTTGTAGGACGACTGCCGCTGCCACGCCAGCCCGCCGAGACCGGCGACGACCAGCGCCACGAAGACCCCCACGGCGATCAGGACGCGGGGCCAGCGCCGCTTGCGCCGCGTCTCGCCGCCGCCGTCCGAGCCGCCCCAGAACGCGGCCTCGGCGTCCGGCCCCGGGCCCCCCGGAGCGCCCGGAGCCTCGGGCCCCGCGGGCGCGGGCGCCCCCTCTTCGGGCCTCTGCGGCACCTGCGAGCCGTGAAGATCTGGGGAGGTCATGGCGCGAAGCTACCAGCCGCGCCGAGCAAGGACGGCCGACTTCACCCCACCTGTCCGGTTACGGCGTAACCGCGCTTCCGTGTAAACCCGGTACCCCGCTCGCGGGTCGGCCCCCTGCCAGGGGCTCAGCCGCTCCGGCGGCGCAGGGTCGCCGCGCCCAGCAGGAGCGCGACCACCACGAAGGCGGCTATCACGGAGACGTCCAGGGCCAGCGTGCCGGTGAAGTCGGGACTGGAGCTGATCTCCTGCATCCCCTCGACCGCGTAGGACAGCGGCAGGACGTCCGCGATCGCCTGGAGCCAGGACGCCATGTCCTCACGCGGGATGATCAGGCCGCAGAGCAGCAGCTGCGGCAGGACGAACGCGGGCATGAACTGGACGGCCTGGAACTCGGTCCGGGCGAACGCGCTGGCGAACAGGCCGAGGGCCATGCCGAGCAGCGCGTCCAGCAGGGAGACCAGGACCAGGGACGCCAGCGAACCGTTCAGGTCGAGGTCGAGCCAGGTCAGCGAGACCGCCAGCACGACGGCGACCTGGACGAGCGCGAGCAGGCCGAAGGCCAGGGCGTAGCCGAGCAGCAGGTCGAGCCTGCCGAGCGGCATCGTCATCAGCCGTTCGAGGGTGCCGCCCGTGCGCTCGCGGAGGGTGGCGACGCTGGCCACCACGAACATGACGACGAACGGGAACAGGCCGAGCAGCATGGGCCCGATGCGGTCGAAGGCCGTCGGCTGGTCGAACACGTACCGCAGCAGGATCATCAGCAGCGTCGGCACGCCGATCAGCAGGGCGAGCGTGCGGTGGTCGTGCTTGAGCTGCGCCAGGATGCGCCGCATCGTGGCGAACGTGATGGCGGCGCTCATGACGGGCTCCCGGCCTTCTCGTGGATCAGGTGGAGGAACGCCTCTTCGAGGTCGGAGGCGCCGGTGCGCGAGCGCAGGCTCTCCGGGGTGCCGTCGGCGAGGACGTCGCCCTCGCGCATGAGCAGCAGCCGGTCGGTGCGTCCCGCCTCGTCCATGACGTGGCTGGACACGACGAGGGTGGCGCCCCGTTCGGCCAGCTCGCGGAACAGCTCCCACAGCTCCTGCCGCAGCACCGGGTCGAGCCCCACGGTCGGCTCGTCCAGGACGAGGAGCTCGGGCTCGCCGAGCAGCGCCACGGCGAGGTTCGCGCGGCTGAGCTGCCCGCCCGACAGCGTCGCCGCCGTCTGGTCGCGGCTGCGGCCGAGGCCGACCTCGTCGATGACGCGGGCGACGTCCGCGCGCGGGGCGCCCAGGACGGACGCGAAGTAGCGCAGGTTCTCGGCGACGGTCAGGTCGGCGTAGACGGCCGGCGTCTGCGTCGCGTACCCGACGCGGCGCCGCAGGCCGGGCGATCCGGCGGGCTCGCCGAGCACGGTCACGGCGCCGCTGCGCACGATCTGGACGCCGACGAGCGCCCGCATCAGGGTCGTCTTCCCGCAGCCGCTCGGGCCGAGCACCCCCACGATCGAGCCGCGCGGGACGTCGAAGGTGAGCCCGTGCAGCACCTCCCGGCCCCCACGCGCGACCCGCAGGTCGCGCACCTCCACCGCGGGCCCGGAGGCGCCCGCCGGACTAGAACTCATCATGTGTTGAATTTAAGGCGGGGCGGGACTCCGGTCAAGGGGCCGAAGGTCCCGTCGACAGAAGGGGAGCCCGGCAGAGCGGAGGAGTGTGAGGCCTCAGGAGGTGAGGTAGCGCTGGAGCGTCGGCGCCACCAGCTCGATCAGCTCGTCCTCGGAGGCGGAGGCCAGCGGCTCGATGCGCAGCACGTAGCGCAGCATCATCAGGCCGATCATCTGACCGGCCGCCGCCTGGATGCCGAGCGGCGCCGCCTCCGTGGCCTGCGACGCCCGCCCGAAGAGCGCGGACGTGACGAACTCGCGCAGCAGCGCGGCCGCCCGCTCGTTCGTCATCGCCGAGCGGAGCATCGCCAGCATCGGGGCGCGGCGGTCCTCGTCCCCCCACACCTGGAGGAAGGTGCGGACCATCGCCTCGCCGAGGCGGTCAGGGGGGAACGACATGATGTGCGGCAGCAGGACGGACGGATCCACCGGAAAGCGCATCGCCTCGACGAACACGCCCTCCTTGTTGCCGAAGAAGTGGTGCACCAGCGCGGGGTCGACCTCCGCGGCGCGGGCGATGGCGCGCAGCGACGCGCCGTCGTAGCCCTTCTCGGCGAACAGGTCCCGCGCCGCGGCGAGGATCTTCTCGCGCGTCTCGGTCGGGCCGGGCCTGCGGCCCGGGCCCCGCCCGCGCGTCCCGGCCCCTTCCCGGGATCCGCTCACCGGCGCACGCCCCGGCGGGTGACCTCCCCGGCCGAGGTGACCTCCCACGTGTGGGCGGCGGCGGCCAGGTGCAGGCGCGCGAACGCGAGGGCCTCGGCGAGGTCCTCCATCCGCTCGATCCGGCTGGACGCGCGCCTCGTGTTGACCTCCAGGACGATGTGCCCCTTGAAGCCGCCCTCGGCGAGGTTCTCCAGCATCGTCCCGCACGGCTGGTTGCCCCGGCCGGGGACGAGGTGCTCGTCCTTGTTCGTGATCCCGAGCCCGTCGGCGAGGTGGATGTGGCGCAGGCGGTCGCCCAGGCTCCCCGCCATGTCGAGGGCGTCCGAACCCGAGACGGCGGTGTGCGAAAGGTCGAGGGTCACGTACGGGTAGTCCTGGTCGACGGGATTCCAGTCGGGCAGGTACATGCCCGCCTCGGCGCCGCGCGCCTTGAGCGGGAACATGTTCTCCACCGCGAACAGCACGTCCGTCTCGTCCTGCATGCGGGCGAGGCCCTCGACGAACTCCTTCGCGTAGTCGCGCTGCCAGCGGAACGGCGGGTGCACGACGACGACCTCCGCGCCCAGTTCCTCGGCCACGTCCTTGGAGCGCACCAGCTTGCCCCAGGGATCGCGCCCCCAGACCCGCTGGGTGAGCAGCAGGCACGGCGCGTGGATCGACTTGATGGGGACCTGGTGGTAGTCCGACAGCCGGCGCAGGACGTTCAGGTCCTGGGACGAGGCGTCCGTCGAGACCATCACCTCGATGCCGTCGTAGCCCAGCAGCGAGGCGATCTCGAAGGCGCTCGGGACCTTCTCCGGGTACACCGACGCCGTGGAGAGCGTGATCGGCGCGTCCGGTACGCGGAGCGCCGGTGAAGGGGCGCCGTTGTGCTGCGGGGCCAAGGCTTCCTCGCCATGAATGATCGCTCGACTGTGTCGTAGAAGAGAGCCTATGCCGCTGCGGCCGTGATGAAACACTCGCCGGGAGTGATCTCGCTTGCTCCGCCGGCCGCGCCGCTACCCTCTGTCTCCGTGGCCGAGATCGCGCGGGGCGCCGTGCCCAGCCCCAACATCTGGAACTCCCCCCAGGTCTACGAGCTGGAGAACCGTGCCGTCGACCCCGACGGCGTGCTGGCCGCCGCCATGCGCGCGATCCGTCCCTGGGACGGCGCCGACGTCCTCGACGTCGGCTGCGGCACCGGCTTCCACCTGCCGTTCTTCGCCGAGGACGCGCGCCGGGTGATCGGCGTGGAGCCGCACGCCGGCCTCGCCTCCGCCGCCGCCCGCCGGACGCGGGACCTTCCCAACGTCACCGTGCGTGCGGGCACC
The DNA here is from genome assembly GCF_013409045.1 of Actinomadura citrea. Lineage (NCBI taxonomy): Bacteria > Bacillati > Actinomycetota > Actinomycetes > Streptosporangiales > Thermomonosporaceae > Actinomadura > Actinomadura citrea. Next base: position 8,469,390 of record NZ_JACCBT010000001.1, read on the forward strand.
GCGCAGGCACTGCCGATCCCGGACGCGTCGATCGACGTCGCCCACGCGCGGTGGGCCTACTTCTTCGGCCCGGGATGCGAGCCGGGCCTCGCCGAACTGGACCGGGTCGTCCGGCGGGGCGGCGCGATCCTCGTCATCGACAACGACGCCACCCGGTCCACGTTCGGCCGCTGGTTCCGGCGGAGCCTGCCGAAATACGACCCCGCCGCCGTCGAGCGGTTCTGGACGCGGCGCGGCTTCCACCGGGAGCCGCTGACCATCCGGTGGGCGTTCCAGACCCGCGAGGACCTGGCCGCCGTCCTGCGGATCGAGTTCCCCCGCGATCTCGCGGACGCCTGCCTGCACGAACTCCCCGGCGTCGAGGTGGACTATGCCGTGAATTTGTGGTGGCGTTGCCCCTGAGTTACCAGTCAGTTGGGTCATCGGGAGGAACGCACCATGGGTCGCGCCGCCGCCACGAGCCGAGTCACCACCGGGAGGGCGCTCGGCGGTCTCCTCGCCGCCACCGCCCTCGGCGCGGCCGGCGCCGGCGCCGGGCTGGTCGCCCAGCGCCGCGCCATGCGCCGCCTGCAACTGCGTCCCGACCCGTTCGCGGGCGAGCCGTTCGGATCGCTGCGCGGCCGCCCCCTGCCCGTCCGCGCCGACGACGGCACCCGCCTCTACGCCGAGATCGACGGCGAGGACCGCACCGACCTCGCGATCGTGTTCTGCCACGGCTGGACGCTCACCCAGGACTCCTGGCACTTCCAGCGCAAGGCCCTGCGCGGCCTCGGCCGCCTCGTCTTCTGGGACCACCGCGGCCACGGGCGCTCCGACGGCGGCGCTCGCGACGGTTACGCCGTCCCCCGCCTGGCCCGCGACCTCGGCGCCGTCATCGAGGCGACCGTGCCCGCCGAGACGCCCGTCGTCCTGGTCGGCCACTCGATGGGCGGCATGACCATCATGCGGTACGTCGACGAGAACCCCGACCTGGTCGGACGCAAGATCCTCGCGATCGGGCTGCTGTGCACGTCGTCCGGCGGCCTCGGCGAGGTCACGCTCGGCATGCCCGCGCTCATCGCGCGCACCACCCACCGCCTCATGCCCGCCGCCCTCGGCGCGCTCGGCGCCGGCTCCGGGGTCGTCGAGCGCGTCCGCCACCTCGGCCGCGACGCCGCCGCCCTCGTCGAGGACCTGGTCGCCTTCGGCCCGGACGCCAGCCCCGCCGCGGTCGCCTTCGCCGAGCAGATGATGGCCGACACCCGCATGGACGCCTTCGTCGACTTCTTCCGTTCCATGATCACCACTGAGGTGATCAGCGAGTGCGCGTCGCTCGGCGGCGCCGACACCCTGGTCATCGGCGCGGAGAACGACATGCTCACCCCGGTCGAGCACAGTCTGAAGATCGCCTCCTGCGCGCCGTCGGGGCGGCTGGAGGTCGTCCCCGGCGCCGGGCACATGGCCATGCTCGAACGTCCGAGCATCGTGTCCGACCACCTCGGCGACCTGATCGAACGGGCCCGCAAGGAGAGCTGACCCCCCGCGCGGGGACGAAAACTGTCGGTGCGCGGCTCTACGCTTCCGCACATGGCGAAGGCGAAGACGGCCAAGGCCCTCTACCGGTGCTCGGAGTGCGGGTGGCAGACCTCCAAGTGGGTCGGGCGCTGCGGCGAGTGCCAGACATGGGGGACGGTCACCGAGGCCGCGTCGGCGACCCCGGCCCGGGTCGTGTCGGCGGGGGCGGTCACCTCACCGGCCCGCCCGATCGGGCAGGTCGACGTGCGGTCCGCGCAGACGCGCCCCACCGGCCTGGACGAGCTCGACCGCGTCCTCGGCGGCGGCATCGTGCCCGGGGCCGTCCTGCTGCTGGCGGGCGAGCCCGGCATCGGCAAGTCGACGCTGCTGCTGGAGGTCGCCGCCCTCGCCTCGACGGGGTCCCGCGGCGCCGCGGGCCCGGCGGGCGCCGAAGAACCGGCGGGCGGGAACGTCCTGTACGTGACGGGCGAGGAGTCGGCCGAGCAGGTCCGGCTGCGCGCCGACCGCGTCGGCGCGATCACCGACCGGCTGTACCTGGCGGCCGAGACGGAGCTGTCGGCGATCCTCGGCCACATCGACTCGGTGGGGCCCGGGCTGCTCGTCGTCGACTCCATCCAGACGATCGGCACCGCCGAGGCCGACGGCGCGCCCGGCGGCGTCACCCAGGTCCGCGAGGTCGCCGCCAACCTGATCAGGGTCGCCAAGGAGCGCGGCATGACCGTCGTGCTGGTCGGCCACGTCACCAAGGAGGGCGCGATCGCCGGGCCGCGCCTGCTGGAGCACCTGGTCGACGTCGTCCTGTACTTCGAGGGCGACCGGCACTCCCGGCTCCGCATGATCCGCGCGGTGAAGAACCGGTACGGCCCCACCGACGAGCTCGGCTGCTTCGACCTGTCCGAGGTCGGCATCGTCGGGCTGCCCGACCCGAGCGGCCTGTTCCTCACCCGCCGCGAGGAGGCCGTCCCCGGTACCTGCGTCACCGTCACGCTCGAAGGGCGCCGCCCCCTCGTCGCCGAGGTGCAGTCGCTCGTCGCCAAGTCGCACCTCCCGGCGCCGCGGCGCGCCACCTCCGGGCTCGACACGTCCCGCGTCGCGATGGTCCTCGCCGTCCTCGCGCAGCGCTGCAAGATCTCCATGCACGAGCAGGACGTGTACGTCTCGACGGTCGGCGGCGTCCGGCTCGCCGAGACCTCCGTCGACCTGGCCCTCGGCCTCGCCGTCGCGGGCTCCACCGTCGAGCAGGCGCTGTCCACCAGCCTCATCGCGCTCGGCGAGGTGGGCCTCGCCGGGGAGGTCCGCGTCGTGCCCGGCGTCCAGCGGCGGCTGGCCGAGGCCGCGCGGCTCGGGTTCAAGCACGCCGTCGTCCCGCGCGGCTCCCTCGAACTGGCCGACGGGCCCCTCAAACGCGCGGATCCGCAGCTCAGCAGCTACGAGGGCATGAAGGTCATGGAGGTCGACAGCCTCCAGCAGGCGCTGCAGGTCGCGTTTACCGCGCCCTGACAGGCGTCCCGCCAGAGTATTACTCCACACAACGCACGCTTGCGACCTGGGGAGGAACCAGTACGCGGCCCGCCTCGGTAAACTGGCGCCGTCCAGCGACCTCCGGGGGCCAGGTGCCATCACACGACAAGGGTCATGACGAACGACGCCGCGCCACACTGGCCGCGGTGGCTCCCGGCACCCAGATCCGGGACGGACTGGAGCGCATCCTGCGGGGCCACACCGGCGGCCTGATCGTGCTCGGCTACGACGCGCCCGTCGCGGAGCTGTGCACGGGCGGCTTCGAGCTCGACGTCGAGTTCTCCGCCACGCGGCTGCGCGAACTCGCCAAGATGGACGGCGCGATCGTCCTCGACGACAGCCACACCCGCATCGTCCGCGCCGCCGTCCACCTCGTGCCGGACTCCACCCTCCCCACCGAGGAGTCGGGGACCCGCCACCGCACCGCGGAGCGCGTCGCCCGCCAGACCGGCCTGCCGGTCATCTCGGTGAGCCAGTCGATGCACATCATCGCGCTCTACCTCGACGGCATCCGCTACGTCCTGGAGGACTCGGCGGCCATCCTCTCCAAGGCCAACCAGGCCCTGGCGACGCTCGAACGCTACAAGCTGCGCCTCGACGAGGTGTCCGGCACGCTGTCGGCGCTGGAGATCGAGGACCTCGTCACCGTCCGGGACGTCAGCGCCGTCGTCCAGCGCCTGGAGATGGTGCGCCGCATCGCCGACGAGATCGAGGGCTACGTCGTCGAGCTCGGCACCGACGGCCGCCTGCTGTCCCTCCAGCTCGACGAGCTGGTCTCCGGCGTGGACGTCGACCGGCAGCTGATCGTCCGCGACTACCCGTCCGACGACACCCGCACCCGCGGCGTGGACGCCATCCTGTCCTCCCTGGACACCCTGTCGGCCAACGAGCTGCTCGACCTGTCCACGGTCGCCGAGGTGATGGGCTTCGCCGGCCCGGACGCCCTCGACCTGCCCGTCAGCCCCAAGGGCTTCCGGCTGCTCGCCAAGGTCCCGCGCCTGCCGAGCCTGGTCGTCGAACGCCTCGTCGAGCACTTCGGCGGCCTGCAGAAACTCCTCGCCGCCAGCATCGACGACCTCCAGGCCGTCGGGGGCGTGGGCGAGTCCCGCGCCCGCAGCGTCCGCGAGGGCCTCTCCCGCCTGGCCGAGTCGTCCATCCTGGAACGCTACGTCTAGCCCGGTTCCCCAGAGGGCCGACCGAGCACGACCCGCACCAGAACCCGTCATCCAAGCCATAAGAACAGACGGCGCGGCGGGCGGGACGGATCAGCGGAGGCTGAAGATCTGTTTCTTGGCCTTCGCGCCTTTCAGCGTGGCCACGTAGGTGCCGGGGCGGGCGCGGACGGCGCCCTTGCAGTCGCGCCGGCGGTCCCAGACGACGTCGTCGACGTAGGGGATGCCGCGCCGGAGCGTCGCCTTGGGCGCGCCTGCCTTGCGGCACTTGGTCGACGACCAGACGCGGTCCGCGCCGGAGGTGATGCGGACGTCCAGCCATCCCGTGTCGAACGCGCAGGACCCCTCACCCGTGCTGACGACCGTGACCCGGAACTCCGGCCGTTCGGACCCCGTGTAGACGTTCTTCGCGGCGGACATGTTGACCACGAGGTCACCGCGGTCGCAGGGGCCGCCGTCGGCCTGCTCCGGCGCGGGCGTGGTCGTCGTGGTGACGGTGACCGTCGGCATCGCGCTCGGCGGCGGCGGGGGGCGCGTTCCCTCGGCCGCGCCCGCAGGGCGGCCCGGCTCGTCCTTCCCGGCGACGCCGGAGCCTCCCTGGCATGTCCAGGCCAGCAGGCCGACGGCCCCGAGGACGCCCGCCAGGGCCCACACGCGCCGCCGCCAGTATCGATCGAGTCCAGAACCGTCACGGTCGCGCTCGGTGTTCGCCCCCATGCGGGCAGTATGCATTCACGGAACCGTTAAGGGCGGGCGACCCGCCGCGTGCCACAATGGCAGGGCGCCATGAACACCGACTCCGCCTACACCGCACCGATCCTCGACTGGTACGACGCGAACGCCCGGGACCTCCCGTGGCGGGCGCCGGACGCGACCCCCTGGGGCGTCCTCGTCAGCGAGATCATGCTCCAGCAGACACCGGTCTCCCGCGTCCTGCCCGTCTGGGACGCCTGGACGACCCGCTGGCCGACGCCCGCCGCGCTCGCCGCCGAACCGTCCGGCGAGGCCGTCCGCGCGTGGGGACGGCTCGGCTACCCGCGCCGCGCGCTGCGCCTCCACGCGGCCGCCTGCGCGATCACCGAACGGCACGGCGGCGACGTCCCCTCCTCGCACGCGGACCTGCTGGCGCTCCCCGGCATCGGCGCCTACACGGCCGCCGCCGTCGCCAGCTTCGCGTTCCGGCAGCGGCACGCCGTCCTCGACACCAACGTCCGCCGCGTCCTGGCCCGGCTGCTCTCCGGCGTCGAGTACCCGCCGAAGACGCAGACCAGGGCCGAGGTCAGGCTCGCGGAGACCCTCCTCCCGCTCGACCCGCCGACCGCCGCCCGCTGGGCCGTCGCCGTCATGGAGCTGGGCGCGCTGGTCTGCACCGCCCGCTCGCCCCGCTGCGTCGACTGCCCCGTCATCGACAGGTGCGCGTGGCAACGGAACGGCCGTCCCGCCTACGACGGGCCGCCGCGAAAGGGCCAGACCTACGCCGGCACCGACCGGCAGTGCCGAGGCCGCCTCCTGGCCGTCCTACGAGACGCCGAGGACCCCGTCGAGAAACCGGCCCTGGACGTCGTCTGGTCGGACGCCGTCCAGCGCGAACGCGCCCTGGACGCCCTCATCGCCGACGGCCTGGTCGACCCCCTGGACGACGGCCGCTACGCCCTCCCCGGCTGACCGGAACGTCCATCCGCCGTCTTGTCGAGGGGGAGCAGGCCGGCTCTCTGTGCGCGGATTTCAGAACGGACGAGTTCCAATAGCCGGCCCACCCAGTTGCGGCCCTTCTCACCGCGCGTGATCCAGTGGTCGGATTCGACTCCGCCGTACCCGAGCGGGGCGTCACCCGTGCCCAGCAGGATCTCCGCCAGCTCGGGATGCTGCGCGTACTTCGCGCGCAGGAGTCCGGCCATCACCGCCGTCCTGCCCTGCGGCCATCCCTGGACGCGGGACGCCTCCTCTGCGATCTTCTGGGCGTCGTAGGGGCGTTCGGCCGCGCGGATCTGCTCCCGGACCCGGGGATCCTCGGCGGACAGGGCCCAGTAGGCGTGCGTGACCGACGGGTAGAGGACGCCTCCGGCCTCGATCGGGGCCGGGCAGTCGTTCTGCAGGGCGTCGATTCCCGGGTCGTCCGGCCACCCTCGCGGAAACACGCGCCCGCCAAGGTGAATCGTCCCGCGCGGAGCCTCCCGCGGATCGTCCGCCGACCGCTTCGACGCGTATTCGGCGCGACCACGGGCCTCCTCGGCGAAGTAGTCCAGCGCCCATTCCCGCATCGCCTCGGTCACCACGTCATCGTCGAACCAGCCGCCGATCGGGCGCTCGCCGACATCGGTGCACAGAAAGACCAGCGGGCGGTCCTTGTTGTCCATGTCGCCGAGCGAGTAGTGGCGCTTGTGCGCGGGAATCGCCAGGTACGCCTCGCGCAGCGCCAGCCGGTCGGCCTCGTCCCGCGTCTCCAGGTACCGGTCCAGCACGGCCAGGCAGCGGTCGGTGGAGTCCGGGCGGTCGTTCAACCGCTCGATGTCGTCGGCCACCTCCCCCAGCAGCATCTCCGGGGTGAGGCCGAACACCGGCTCGGCGGCCTTCCACCGGCCCAGCTCGAACGCGCTGATCTCACCGCCGTCGGGTACCTCCGTCACCACCCAGCCGCATTCGAGCTTCTCCCGGAGTCCCTCCAGGTCGACCCACTCCCAGCAGCTGATCGCGCCGTCCGCGAACACCAGGAGGTTCGTGAGGTGGTACGTGAAGTTGTGGATGAAGACGGGCCGTGCGACCCCCTCGATGCGCTGCCCGTCCTCTATCCGGTGGATCCGTAGCAATACGGGAACTCCCTCGATCTCGTCCGGAGAAGCGCAGCCGCTCGACCGCCGTGGCCTCACCAGGTGACCCGGCACCACGCCCCGGACCGCGCATCCGGTCGATCATGGGCCGTTCCCCCCATGCCGGTCAACGAATATTCGTTCGTCAGCCCAGGTCCCGGACTCGTACCGTACGCCAGTGCGTGATCTGCTGACCCTGCCCAAAGCCCACCTGCACGTCCACCTCGAGAGCACCGTTCGCCGCGCCACTCTCCGCGAGATCGGCGCCGCCAACGGCGTGCGTGTCCCCGACGACGTCGGCGCGTTCGGCGACTTCGCCTCCTTCTTCGCGCAGAACGACCTCGTCCGCGCCTGCCTGCGGCGGCCCGGTGACTTCCGCCGCGTCGCCTACGAGTTCTGCGAGGACGAGGCGGCCCAGGGCGTCCGGTACGCCGAGGTCTCGTTCACCGCCGCCGCCCACGGCGAGCGCCTGGACGACCTCGGCATGCCCTTGGCGGCCGTCCTGGAGGGCCTTGAGGCGGGCCAGGAGGCCTTCGGCATCGAGTGCCGCCTGATACTCGACCACTCCCGCCGCCGCTCCGTCGAGCGCGCCTGGCGGACGCTCGACCTGGCCCGCCGCCACGACCGCGTGGTCGCCGTCGGCCTCGCCGGCGACGAGGCCCACCCCGGCGACCCGTTCACCGAGGTCTTCGCCGCGGCCCACGACGCCGGACTCCACGTCGTCCACCACGCGGGCGAGGGCGAGGGCCCGGCCAGCATCCGGCAGGCGCTCGGCCCCGGCCGCACCGAGCGTCTGGGCCACGGCATCCGGATCCTGGACGACCCCGACCTGGTGGCCGAGGTCCGCGAACGCGGAATCCCCCTGGAGGTCTGCCCGTCCTCCAACGTCGCCCTGGGCTTCGTCCCGTCCCTGGACGCGCACCCCCTCCCCCGCCTCCGCGAGGCCGGCCTGCTGGTCACCCTCAACACCGACATCCCCGCCCTGATCGACACCCCTCTCGCCACCGAGTACGCCCACGTCCGCGCAGCCTTCGCCTACGACGACCCCACGCTGGCCGAGCTGGCCCACGCCGCCGTGACCGCCTCCTTCGCCTCACCCCAGACCAAGAAGACCCTCCATGAAGAAATAGGAGCCTGGCTCACCGCCCCACCCCCTCGCTCCAGCCCCTCCTGACCTCGGACCGCCCTCCCCAACCCCGATCACGCAGAGCCGCACGGTGGTGCGCGGCGAACCGGTGGTGCGCGGCGAACCCGCAGCGGCGATGCCGACGCCAGTGGATTACCCGATCGGGGTCTCTGGCTCGGCCAGGAAGAGGCAGAACGGGTGGCCCACAGGGTCCAGGAAGACCCGGACGTCGTCCTCCGGCTGGAAGTCGGCCAGGACGGCGCCCACGGCCTCGGCGTGCTTCGCGGCGGCGTCCAGATCGTCCACCTCGAAGTCCAGGTGGGCCATCTGCAGTTGGGCGCCCTCGGCAGCGGGCCATGTGGGGGGTCGGTAGAGCGGCTCTGTCTGGAACGACAGGCCGGTGCCGCCGCCGGGGGGACGCAGCTTCACCCAGTCGGGCTCGTCCTGCACGACCGTCCAGTCGAGCAGGCGCCGGTAGAAGTCCGCCAGCGCGTGCGGATCGGGGGCGTCGAGGACGGGGGCGGACAGGGTCAGACGGCTCATGGCGGCTCCCGACGGCAGTCGATCATGTGAGGGGATGCTGCCCGGGAGGAGCGCGGACATGCGAAAGGCCCGCGGCCGGATGACCGGTCGCGGGCCTTTGCGCGCGGGACGTCAGTCCTTGTTGAAGTTGACCGCGCCCTCGACGGGCGGCGGGCTGTCGGGGACGGTCGACGGCTTCGGAACGCCCTTGAAGGTGAACTTGGCGTTCTCGGTGGTGTCGGGGTTGTCGGGGTCGAAGCCCTCGGTGCCCACGATCACGATCTGGCCGGCCTTGAGCTCGTTGTAGAGGATCTTCTCCGACAGGTTGTCCTCGATCTCGCGCTGGATGGTGCGGCGCAGCGGCCGGGCGCCCAGCACCGGGTCATACCCGCGCAGCGCCAGCAGGTCCTTGGCCTCCTGCCGCAACTCGATGCCCATGTCGCGGTCGTGCAGCCGCTGGTCGACCTTGGCGATCATCAGATCCACGATCTGGATGATCTCCTTGGGCGTGAGCTGGTGGAACACCACCGTGTCATCGACACGGTTGAGGAACTCGGGCCGGAAGTGCTGCTTGAGCTCCTCCGACACCTTGGCCTTCATCCGCTCGTACGAGCCCTGCTCGTCGTTCTGCCGGGCGAACCCCATCGACACGCCCTTGGAGATGTCCTTGGACCCAAGGTTGGTGGTCATGATGATCACCGTGTTCTTGAAGTCCACCACCCGGCCCTGGGCATCGGTCAGCCGACCGTCCTCCAGGATCTGCAGCAGCGAGTTGAAGATGTCCTGGTGGGCCTTCTCGATCTCATCGAACAGCACCACCGAGAACGGCTTGCGCCGCACCTTCTCGGTCAGCTGACCGCCCTCCTCATACCCGACATAGCCGGGCGGAGAACCGAACAGCCGCGACACCGTGTGCTTCTCCATGAACTCCGACATGTCCAGCTGGATCAGCGCGTCCTCGTCACCGAACAAGAACTCCGCCAGCGTCTTGGACAACTCGGTCTTCCCCACCCCAGAGGGACCGGCGAAGATGAACGACCCACCCGGCCGCTTGGGATCCTTCAACCCCGCCCGGGTCCGGCGGATCGACTGCGACAACGCCCTGATCGCGTCTTCCTGCCCGATCACCCGCTTGTGGAGCTCGTCCTCCATCCGCAGCAACCGAGTCGACTCCTCCTCGGTCAACTTGAACACCGGGATCCCCGTCGCCGTCGCCAGCACCTCGGCGATCAACTCATCGGTGACCTCGGCGACCACGTCCATGTCGCCGGCCTTCCACTCCTTCTCCCGCTGCGCCTTCTGCCCCAGCAGCTGCTTCTCCGAATCACGCAGCGCCGCGGCCTTCTCGAAGTCCTGCGCGTCGATCGCCGACTCCTTGTCCCGACGCACATCAGCGATCTTCTCGTCGTACTCCCGCAGATCCGGCGGCGCGGTCATCCGACGGATCCGCATCCGCGACCCCGCCTCATCGATCAGATCGATCGCCTTGTCCGGCAAGAACCGATCAGAGATGTAGCGATCCGCCAACTGCGCCGCCGCCACCAGAGCACTATCGGTGATCGACACCCGATGATGCGCCTCGTAACGATCCCGCAGCCCCTTGAGGATCTCGATCGTGTGCGACAACGACGGCTCGGCCACCTGAATCGGCTGGAACCGCCGCTCCAACGCCGCATCCTTCTCCAGATGCTTGCGGTACTCATCCAGCGTCGTCGCACCGATCGTCTGCAACTCGCCCCGCGCCAGCATCGGCTTCAGAATCGACGCCGCATCGATCGCGCCCTCAGCCGCCCCCGCACCCACCAGCGTGTGCAGCTCATCGATGAACAAGATGATGTCACCACGCGTCCGGATCTCCTTGAGCACCTTCTTCAGACGCTCCTCGAAATCACCCCGGTAACGCGACCCCGCCACCAACGCACCCAGATCCAGGGTGTACAGCTGCTTGTCCTTCAACGTCTCGGGCACCTCACCCTTGACGATCTTCTGCGCCAACCCCTCCACCACCGCGGTCTTACCCACACCCGGCTCACCCACCAGCACCGGATTGTTCTTGGTACGCCGCGACAGCACCTGCATGACCCGCTCGATCTCCTTGTCCCGGCCGATCACCGGGTCAAGCTTGCCCTCACGCGCCGCCTGCGTCAGGTTCCGACCGAACTGATCCAACACCAACGACGTCGACGGCGCCGCCTCCGACGGACCACCCGAAGCCGCCGGCTCCTTACCCTGATACCCGTGCAGCAACTGGATCACCTGCTGCCGCACCCGGTTCAGATCCGCACCCAGCTTCACCAGCACCTGAGCCGCGACACCCTCACCCTCACGGATCAGACCCAGCAGAATGTGCTCGGTACCGATGTAGTTGTGACCCAGCTGCAACGCCTCACGCAGCGACAGCTCAAGAACCTTCTTGGCACGCGGAGTGAACGGGATGTGACCAGAAGGCGCCTGCTGCCCCTGACCAATGATCTCCTCAACCTGCTGACGCACAGCCTCAAGACTGATCCCCAGGCTCTCCAGAGCCTTGGCGGCAACCCCCTCACCCTCGTGGATCAGACCCAGGAGGATGTGCTCGGTGCCGATGTAGTTGTGGTTGAGCATCCTGGCCTCTTCCTGAGCCAGAACAACAACCCGCCGCGCGCGGTCGGTGAACCTCTCGAACATCTCGTCGCTCCTCACAGAGCGGTTGGGCAGAGTCCGGAACGTCCGGAACTGTCCTTCCGCATGCTAGCCCGCCCCGAGGAGGCCGCCCGGTGCACTCCCACCAGGAGACGTTCCCCAGCTATGCGCTGTTCAGTCTCATCCAACTACCGCATCGGTGCGTCATGTTCCCGCTACGCCCCAAGCGAACGAGGGGCTTTCCGCAGGTCGGTCAAGGCGCGGGCCGAGAGTGCCGAATGAGGGTGGAGTTTCCACCCGCGCGCCCTGTGTACCTCACGGCGGACACGCCGAACCGCGCGGGCGCTACGCCACAAGCGAACGGCGGTTCGCCTCGATCCGGCGGTCCGGCGAATCGGCGGCAGCGCCCCGGCGGGCGACGAACCCGGCCAACGGCTCGCCCGCGCGAGGACTCGCCTCGCGAACGGTGCGCGACTCACGGCGCGAACGGCGAACGGCCCGCCCCACGAACGGAGACGGGCCGACGGCGGTCCGGGCGGATCAGTTGGCCGCCTCGTACTGCTCGATCACGTGAGCCGGGATGCGGCCGCGCTCATTGACCTTGATGCCGTTGTTCTTGGCCCAGGCGCGGATCTCGGCGCTGCGCTCACGGCTGGACGCGCCGCGCTGCCGGCGGCGGCGGTTGACCGTGCCCGCCTTACGGGACTTCTCGACGAACGGCTGCAGCGATTCCCGCAGCTTCGTCGCGTTGGCGCCACTGAGGTCGATCTCGTAGGAGGCGCCGTCGATCGAGAACGCTACGGTCTCGTCCGCCTCGCCACCGTCGAGGTCGTCGACGAGAAGCACTTGAACCTTCTGTGCCATGGGGACAGACCTTTCAGCTTGAGCAAACTCCAATCGAGTGACAAAGATATACCTAGAACTTCGCAGATGACAATTCCAGCATCGACCGTGAACCGACACTCGCACGAAGTCGCCTTCCCGCTCGTGACCGGCTGTAATCGGCCTCATCGTTTCGGGTGCGCAGGACGCTCGGGCGACGCCTGGATCCGGCCCGGCGTCCATGAATTTCCAAGCCCCGGCCACGCGCCCGGGTTTTCAGGCGTGACCGGTGTCACGGCGTACCGTGCTGACCTGCACTGGCGGGCGCATTGGTCCGGGTTTGCGGGCGACGCCGTCGGCACGGCGATTAACCTGCCGTATCGACACTAACCGCGCGCCCGCGTCGTAATACGCAGCCGACCCCGGTCCCGGATCAACGCTCGGACCGGGCGATGTGGACGAATAACGTTGGACGGGCCGGCGCCGAAATCTGTTGCCGCGGCCGGATGCGAGAAGCCCGCGCCCTGCTCAGGATGCGGATGCGCCGCGCCGAGCGCCGTCGCCTCGAAATCGGGAGATTTGGACACAATCCCACCGCCTGTCCCCGTTCTTCGACCCGGTGCCGGAGTCGGGAGCAGGGGCCGGCCTCTGGCCGCGCCCCGGCCACCGGCATGCCGCACGAAAGGTCCGTTCCAAGGGCGGGAGCGTGCCATCCGAAGTAAGTCCACGGCCGCCAACAAGCGGTCTCGTTCTGGTCACCGCAACACCATCGGAGGGAACTGTCAAAGCGGAGGCGACGTCCGGGACGAGACACATCCCACGGGTTTCAGGACCGTAACCGGAACGAGCGGGCATATGCCGCCGGCGCCTCGGACGTCCGGAAACAGCGCCCATCTCGACGAAAACATGTATGGCGCAGGCGAGGGGACCAGGCCGCACGCCCGGCCGCGCACGCGAGTGCGCGGTATCGGACGGGTGTTATCGGGCCCCCGCGAGCACCTCCCGGTGCGGCGGAGAGGGCCTCAGAAGGCCGAGGATTCGGGCCGCGGGCGTTTTACCACGAGCGTCCCCGCGAGCCTGTCATGAACAGCCTGGCGTCGAACGCCCTCGAACACGGCCCCCGCGTTCGCGACCCAGAAGATGCTCGCGAGCAGACCCAGAACGGGAATCGGACGCAGCCCGATCGGCACCGAATAGACGGCGGCCCGCAGAACGCAGCGCAGAACGTCCGGACGCGTGGACGCGCCTACGGCCTCCGCCCCCGGCGGAGCCGCGGTCTCCTCGGGCTCAGGAGCGGCCACGGGCACGAATCCGGGCACGGACACGGGGAGGGCCGACACGTCGCCGAGCCCGGCGTTCTCGTCCGCTCCCCCAGCCCCCCGTGGCGCCGCTTCAGGCGCCTCCTGAGCCGTCGCCGCGACCACCTCGATGCCCGCGACGCGCTTGCCCAGCGTCCGGCCCCAGAGGGCGAGCTGGATCGCTTCGTACAGCAGCATGCATCCGGCCACGGCGGACGGAGCCATGACGTCCGCCGTGTGCCCGGACACCAGTTCGCGGACGACCAGAACGACGGGGACGCCGACGACGAGCGTGTCCACGACGCGCGCCAGGAGCCTCTGCCCCGGCTCGGCGAGCGGTGCCGCCATCGTGCCCTTAGCCCGCGTACTCGGAGTACTCGGAATCGTCATATCCGACCCGCTCGTCGATGACGAGTGTGCCGGCGAAGCGATCGTGCAGCGACTGATGCAGGGGCTGGTCCCAGATCGCCCACAGGTAGGCCATCAGCGCGCCCGCCCAGACCAGCACCATCCCGTACGCGGCGTAGTCCCACACCATCACCGCCAGGACGAGGAAGAAGAAAACGCCGAGCTGGTAACCGACGTGGGTGATCCCGGCCCGCCAGACGGCCTGCGTCGTGGTGATGGGGGTGCCCGCGGGCCGCGCCTGAACAACGCCCAGGCCCAGGACGCGCTTCCCCAGCGTCCGTCCCCACATGGACAACTGCACGGCCTCGTAGATGAACGGCAGCACGGACAGGACGCAGAAGAGGGTGAAGATGATGGGCCAGTTCCACACACCCCCCTCGTCTTCCGTCTTGCTGCCGGGCTTGCCCAGACCGAATGCGCCGATCGTCACCGGGAGGACGAGCGCGAACCCGAAGACCGCGACGAGCGCGTTGTCGATGATTCGCGCTCCCGCCCTACGGTGGATCGGCGCCAGCACCGGCTCACCGCCGTCGTCGTAGGAGCCGTAGTCGTCGTAGGCGGGCTGCTGGTTCCACTGCTCCTGTTGCGGCTGCCATTGCTGCTGGGACTGCTGCTCCCACTGCTGCTGGGACGACCGCTGCTGTGGTTGCTGCCACTGAGAACCTTGGTACGGAGGCGGCGGGCCGTAGGAACCCTGCCCCTGCCGGGGCTGGTAAGGCCGCCCGCCGTGGGGGGAATCGCTCATCTCAGTCCTCCAGGCGAAGCAACATCCGGGTGTTGCCCAACGTATTCGGCTTGACCCGGTCGAGGTTCAAGAACTCTGCCACGCCTTCGTCGTAGGAGCGGAGAAGTTCTTCGTACACCTCTGGCGCCACCGGAGTCCCCAGGATCTGCTGGAAGCCGTGGCGGGCGAAGAACTCCACCTCGAAGGTAAGGCAGAACACCCTTCGCACGCCGAGTTCACGCGCGTTCTCCAGGAGGCGGGTCACGATCCGGTGCCCGATTCCCCGTCCCCCGCATCCTTTGTCCACGGCGACCGAACGGACTTCCGCGAGGTCCTCCCACATGACGTGGAGGGCGCCGCAGCCGACGAGCGGCCCCGGCGTCCCGTGCTGGACGTCCTCGGCGACCCAGAACTCCTGGACGTCCTCGTACAGCTTGACCGTCGTCTTCTTCAGCAGGCGACGCCCCGACCCGGCGTACAGGTCGACGAGCCTGCGGATCTCCTGGACGTCGGCGGTACGTGCACGCCGGATCACGACTTCCACAAGCAGGCGAGATTATCGAACGCCGCGTGCTCGCCGGGCGACGCCCTCCGTCCAACCGTGCCGAGCACCGCGCGCAAGTGACTAGATAAAAGAGACTAGGCACTGCCGAGGGGGGGTCGAAAAGTGAGGCAGAACACAGCGCACGGAACGCGACCCATCCGGCGATTCCCTCGTTCACCGCGCAGCGCGACCTGCGAATTCGCATGTTCTGGTTGGCATCCAATGCGGGGTCCGTTAGTGTCCATCGCTGACGTCGGCCCACCGTAGGACGGAGGCCGCACCGCCGAGTCCCACGGGTCGCAACCAGCTGCCCGGGGAGCCGGGGACCCACTTTCGGAGCGTTTCGGGGAATCGCCCTGAGCGACCACCGTGAGGGGTGAATCCGCAGTCGCGGGCGATCGGTTCGCCCACGGACGCGGACGGGCCGCTCCGGCCCCAACCCGTCAGCTAACCCGGTAGGCGGCTGAGGAGAGGAGTATTCGTGAAGCGATCGCGGCATGCTTCCCTTTCACACTTCCGTGGGCGCGCGGCCATCATGGTCGGCGCGCTCGCCGTCGTTTCGGCCGCTCCGCACGCGATCGCCCCGCATGCGATCGCCGTCGCGCACGCCGACCCCGAGCCCTCCGCCAAGGAGCTGAGGACGAAGGCGCTCAAGCTCGCCGACCAGCTGGAACAGCTCACCGAGCAGTACAACGGGCTGAAGGTCAGGCTCGCGCAGTCGCAGCGCGCCGCCAAGGTCGCCACGGAGAACGCCAAGCGCCAGGAGAAGACGCTGGAGGCGCTCCGCCAGAAGGTCGGATCTCTCGCGGCGACGAGCTACATGCAGGGCGGCTCCGACCCCGCGGTCTCGTTCGTCGCCTCCCAGGACCCGCAGTCCATCCTCGACCAGGCCGCGACCCTCCACTACTTCGCCAAGCAGGACAGCACCCAGGTGCTCGGGCTGATGCAGGCCATGCAGTCCGCTCAGCGTGCCCGCAAGTCTGCCGAGGCCCGCGCCAAGCAGGTGAAGGCCCTGAAGACGCAGCTCGACTCGCAGCGCACGAAGATCACCGACGCCTACGAGAAGATCCGCGGCAAGCTCGTCGACAAGGACCCCACCCAGCTCGCCAAGCTCCCCGTCATCGGCACCGGCAAGGCCGCGCAGGCGCTCCGGTACGCGATGGGCAAGATCGGCCGCCCGTACGTGTGGGGCGCCGCCGGCCCGACCACCTTCGACTGCTCCGGCCTCACGATGTGGGCCTACAAGCAGGTCGGCATCAACCTGCCGCACTACACCGGCAGCCAGTGGAACGCCGGGACGCACGTGTCGCGCGGCGATCTTCAGCCGGGCGACCTCGTCTTCTTCTACTCCGACCTGCACCACATGGGGATCTACGTCGGCGGCGACAAGATGCTGCACGCCCCGCACACCGGGGACGTCGTGAAGATCGCCTCCATGAACGGACGCCCCTTCGCGGGCGGCGTCCGGGTCGCCTAGCTGTGTTCCAAAGTCCCGGCCCACTTCGCTCGCCTGGCGGCTCGCTACGTGACCGGGCCTGGGCGAACGCGGCATCGCTTCGCGATCAGCCCGGTTTCGCTCGCCTCCGGCTTCGCTGCACCGGGCAGGTCACGCGTTCGCGCGCGTGCCCGAGGCGACTTCGAGAAAGGCCCTAGAACCCCGCCACCGCACCCGTCGACTCTGTGAAGCCGATCGACCATCGTGGGGCCGACCGCGCCGCCCTGGTCGGCCGAGGTGCGTCGATCAGGCCCGTCGCGAGGTCGGTCAGTGCTGTCGGAGCCGACCCGTCACGCCGACCGGGTTCGCGGTGCCGTTCACCATGCTGAACTGATCGGGCCGGGGCGCGCCGGCCAGAGCCGTCGCGGGGCCGGGCTCGCCGGAGATCGAGGCGGGCAGGGTGGGCCTGTCAGGCCCGAACGCCGTCCGCGGCGACGCCTTCTGCAGGGACCTACCTGCCAGGGCGCGGGCGCCGCCGCTGCGGGGTCGGACGGAATTCGGATGAGCCGCCGTTTCTCCGGATGACGCTCGCCGTCCCCTGGCGAGCGTCGGGGGGTGCATCGCTAGATGAGCTGCCTCCGGGCCGCCCACACCACGGCCTCGATAGGGGTGTTGACCTCCAGCCGGTCGCAGATCGTCCGCAGCCGGCGCCGCAAGGTCCGAGCGCTCAGTTCCAGCTTGCGTGCCGCCACATCGGCGGTGACACCGCTGGCGATCTGGGCGAGCAACCGGATCTCTTCCTCGCTCAGCCCGAAATCGTCGGTGCCACGACGTGCGAGTGTGGCTGTTTCCACTCCGTCCTCCCTCGTCCGTGGTGATGACCGCGGGGATGCAGCCGTCCGCTGCACAGGCACGGGTTGGACCTCGATCTGTACGCGCGTTGGGTTGCCGGGTCCGGACCCTTCCGGACTTAGATCATCGGATTCCTTTTCTGTCTCACGCGCTTGGCCGGAGGTGGCCGCATGGCCGATTGCGGGGGTGTACGGGGGAACTCCGGGTGACGATTCACTCGTTGGCCTGCCGAGGGAGACGGGATGTGATCGCCAGCCATCCGCCCGCCCCTCCTCGCCGAAACCACCGGTCCTCGCAGTGAACGAAGATCGTGAATCGTTTCAAGCTACGCTTCGGCTCGGAACGCTAGGCGGCCGGATCCGGCCCGTCAAGCGCCGGTCAAGAGCGCTGCGTGCCCGTTCGCTCACCATGTGTGACCGTGCATTCGGTGCCCCGCCATGCCAAACTCCACTACCTGGGAAAACGCCCATGGAGCGGGACGAGGAGCGAGTTGCCACAGACCAGTATTCGTGAGGTCGCGAGGCGTGCTGGAGTCTCAGTTGGGACCGTTTCGAATGTCCTAAACCGGCCAGACCTCGTGGCCGAAGCTACCCGTGACCGCGTCCGCGCGGCGATCGAGGAGCTCGGATTCGTCCGCAACGAGTCCGCGCGCCGGCTCCGCACGGGCCCCGAACGGACCGCGGGCGAGTTCGGCGACCAGCCGCGCCGGGCGTTCGGCGTCCTCGTCGAGGACCTCGCCAACCCGTACGCGACCGATGTCGCTCGGGGCGCCGAGGCCGCGCTCAACGCGGCGGGCCACGACGTCCTCTGGCTGTCCAGCGACCACTCCGCCGACAAGGAGATCCGCCTGCTGGAACTGCTCGCCGACCAGCACGCCGCCGGGGTCCTGGTCATCCCGGTCGGGATCGGCCCCCGCGACATCTCCCGGCTGCGCGCCGCGGGCATGAGCGTGGTGCTGATCGACCGGGACGCCTCCGACGTGTGCTCCGCCCGGGTCGACCATGTGGCGGGCGGCGAGGCCGCCGCCGCGTACCTGCTCGGCATCGGACGGAACCGCATCGCGTTCGTGACCGGGACCCCCGAGCCGCAGCCGTGCGTGGAACGCCGCGACGGGGCCGCCCGCACGATCGTCGAGGCGGGCCTCGGCAAGCCCCCGGTCCTGGTCAAGGACGCCCTGAGCCCCACGGAGGGACGGGCCGCGGCACACCAGATCATGGCCATGTCACCGGTTCCCGACGGCGTGTTCTGCGCCAACGACCTGCTCGCGATCGGCCTGATCAACGAGCTGACCCGGCTCGGCGTCCGCGTCCCCGAGGACATCGCCGTGATCGGCTACGACGACATCGAGCTCGCGGCGAGCGCCGCCGTGCCGCTCACCACCGTCCGCCAGCCGCGCCGCGCGCTCGGCTGGGAGGCCGCCGAGCTGGCGATGGCCGAGATCGGCGAGGGCAAGTCCCACCAGCACCGCCAGGTCGTCCAGCGGCCCGACCTGGTGATTCGGGAAAGCGCCTAGCGTCCCGCGGCCGGCGCTGTTGACATCTCGTCTCGGATTCGGGTCCGCTGAAGGCATGGAGGACACGACGGGCCGGACGGTGCAGGCCGGGGCGGCCGCGGTACTCGGCTTCGATCCGGGCGACCCGGCGTTCCGCGCCGACCCGTACGCCCACTACCGGACGCTCGGAGCCGGCGGGCAGAGCCTGCATCGGACGGACGTCGGCCTGCGCGTCACCGCGTCCTACGAGCTGTGCGAGCGGGTCCTGCGCGACCCGCGGTTCGGGCACCGTCCGTCGGGCGGCGGCGTGTGGCGCGAGGTGCAGGCGCGGCACCGGTCGTTCCTGACCATGGACCCGCCCGACCACACGCGGCTGCGCCGGCTCGTCAGCAAGGCGTTCACACCCCGCCTCGTGGAGCGGCTGCGGCCCCGGGTCGAGGAGGTCGTCGACGCGCTGCTGGAGCCCGTCTCCGGCGAGGTCGACCTGATCGCGACGCTGGCCTACCCGCTGCCCGTCATCGTGATCAGCGAGATGCTCGGTGTCCCCGCCGAGGACCGCGACCTGTTCAAGGGCTGGTCGGACAGCCTCGCGCGCGGGCTGGACCCCGACTTCCTGCTGCCGGAGGCCGAGATCGCCCAGCGGGACGCGGCGCGCGAGGAGTTCGGGGAGTACTTCCGGGAGCTGGCCGCCGAGCGCCGGGCCGAGCCGCGCGAGGACCTGCTGAGCGCCCTTGTGGGCGTCTCCGACGGCGGAGACGCCCTGTCGGAGCAGGAACTGCTGGCGACGTGCATCCTGCTGCTCGTGGCGGGCCACGAGACGACCGTGAACCTCATCGGGAACGGCGCGCTGGCGCTGCTCCGCGATCCCGCGCAGTCGCGGCTGTTCCGGGAGCGGCCGGAGAACGCCCAGGCGGCGGTGGAGGAGCTGCTGCGCTTCGACCCGCCGGTGCAGCTGACCCTGCGGTCGGCGCTGGAGGACGTCGACCTGGACGGCACGCTCATCGAGCGCGGGAAGCTCGTCCTCCTGCTGACGGGCGCCGCCAACCGCGACCCGGCGGTCTTCGACGAGCCCGACCGGCTGGACCTGCTCCGCTACGCCGAGGGACGCGACACGCCGAAGCACCTGGCGTTCGGGCACGGCGTCCACTTCTGCCTCGGCGCGCCGCTGGCCCGGCTTGAGGGCCGCGTCGCGCTCGGCAAACTGTTCGAGCGCGACGTGACCCTCGCGGCCGACGACGTCGTCTACCGCGACAACCTCGTGCTGCGCGGGCTGCGCGAGCTTCCGGTCGTCATTCGGGCTTGACCAGCGGGAACAGGATCGTGTCGCGGATCCCCTTGCCGGTGAACGCCATGATCATGCGGTCGATGCCGGCGCCCATCCCCCCCGTGGGGGGCATCGCGTACTCCAGGGCGCGCAGGAAGTCCTCGTCCAGCTGCATGGCCTCGGGGTCGCCGCCCGCGGCGAGCAGCGACTGCTCGGTGAGGCGGCGGCGCTGCTCGATCGGGTCGACCAGCTCGGAGTAGGCGGTGCCGAGCTCCGTGCCGAACCCGATGAGATCCCACTTCTCGGTGAGCAGCGGCTCCTCGCGGTGCTGGCGGGTCAGCGGGGACGTCTCGACCGGGTAGTCCATGACGAACGTGGGCTGGACGAGGGTGTGCTCGACCAGCTCCTCGAAGAGTTCCTGGACGAGCTTGCCCTGCCCCCACTTGGGGTCCCACGAGATGTCACGGGCGTCCGCGAGCTTGCGCACCGACTCGATCGGCGTGTGCGGCGTGATCTCCTCGCCGAGCGCCTCCGACACCGCCCCGTACAGGGTGATCCGCGGCCATTCCGCGAGGCCGAGGTCGATCTCGACGCCGTCATGGACGACCACGGTGGTGTCGAGGGCGGCGACGACCGCCTTCTTGTACATCCGCTGGGTCAGGTCGGCCATGTCGTTGTAGTCGAGGTAGGTCCCGTAGGCCTCGATCATCGTGAACTCGGGGTTGTGCGTGGAGTCCGCGCCCTCGTTGCGGAAGTTGCGGTTGATCTCGAAGACCTTCTCGATGCCGCCGACGACGAGCCGCTTGAGGTACAGCTCGATCGCGATGCGCAGGTAGAGGTCCATGTCGTAGGCGTTGATGTGCGTCCGGAACGGGCGCGCCGCGGCTCCGCCGTGGACCGGCTGGAGCATGGGCGTCTCGACCTCGAGGTAGCCCTCCTCGTGCCAGAAGTCGCGGACCGCGCGGACGGTCGCGCTGCGCAGCCGCGCCATCCGCCGCGCCTCGTCGTTGACGATCAGGTCGACGTAGCGCTGCCGGACCCGCGCCTCCGGGTCGGTCAGGCCGGCGTGCTTCTCCGGCAGCGGCCGCAGGCACTTGGACGTGATCGCGAACCGGTCCGCCATGATCGACAGTTCGCCGCGGCGGGAGGTGATGATCTCGCCCTCGACGCCGACGTGGTCGCCGAGGTCGACCTCCCGCTTCCAGAAGTCGAGCTGCTCCTGCCCGACCTTGGCCAGCGACAGCATGACCTGGATGTCGCCGCCGGCGTCCCGGATGGTGGCGAAGCACAGCTTGCCGGTGTTGCGGACCAGCATGACGCGACCGGTGACGCCGGCCTTCTCGCCCGTCTCGGTGCCCGGCTCCAGGCCGGTGTGTTTCGCGCGGATCTCGGCGGTCGTCGCCGTACGCGGGAAGGTCACCGGGTAGGGGTCGATCCCGCTCTCGCGGAGCCGGTCGAGCTTCTCCCGGCGCACGCGCATCTGCTCCGGGAGCTCGTCGAAGGTCTCGTCACTCACATCGCAAGGCTATCCAGCCCGTCCGGTGCGGGGCGAACGACTTCGGCGCGATCACCGGCCCGTCACGGCGTGTTGCGCTCGTAGATGAGCCGGAGACCGATGAGGGTGAGCCACGGCTCGAACTCGTCGATGCAGCGGGACTCCTCCAGGACGAGGGGGGCGAGGCCGCCGGTGGCGATGACCGTGACCTCCTGCGGGTCCTCGGCGAGCTCCTCCGACATGCGCTCGACGATGCCGTCCACCTGGCCGGCGAAGCCGAAGATGATCCCGGACTGCAGCGCCTCGACCGTGTTCTTGGCGATCACGTTGCGCGGCCGGACCAGCTCGATCTTGTGGAGCTGCGCGCCGCGGGACGACAGCGCGTCGATCGAGATCTCGATGCCGGGGGCGATCGCGCCGCCCACGTACTCGCCCTTGGCGGAGACGGCGTCGAAGGTGGTGGCGGTGCCGAAGTCGACCACGATCGCGGGCCCGCCGTGGGTGTGGACGGCGGCGAGCGCGTTCACGATGCGGTCGGCGCCGACCTCCTTCGGGTTGTCCATCCGGACGGGGACGCCGGTCTTGACGCCGGGCTCCACGATCACCGCGGTCACGTCGCCGTAGTAGCGGCGGCACATCTCCCGCATCTCGTGCAGGACGGAGGGGACCGTGGAGCACAGCGCGATGCCGCTGATGTCGGTCTCGGCCAGCAGCGGGCTCTGCTGGACGAGTCCCTGCAGGACCACCGCGATCTCGTCGGCGGTGCGCCGCGGATCGGTGTTGATCCTCCAGTGCTCGATCACCTCGTCGCCCTCGAAGAGACCGAGAACGGTCTGGGTGTTACCGACGTCGATGGTCAGCAGCATCAGGTCCCCGCTGTTCAGGTGAAGTCAAGGCCGATGTCGAACACGTGCGCCGAGTGCGTCAGCGCGCCGACCGCAAGGTAGTCCACCCCGGTCACGGCGACGTCTCGGGCCCGCTCCAGGGTAAGGCCACCGCTGGCCTCGAGCTCCGCCCGCCCTGCCACGAGCCGCACGGCCCCGGTCATTTCGGCGTCGGTCATGTTATCGAGCAGGATGCTCGTGGCGCCCACCGCCAGGGCCTCTTCGACCTGCGCGAGGGTGTCGCATTCCACCTGGACGTGCAGGGACGGGTACACGGCGCGGATCGCCTCGTACGCCTTGGTGACCCCGCCGGCCGCCGCGATGTGGTTGTCCTTGATGAGCGCGGCGTCGTGCAGGCCCATCCGGTGGTTGACGCCGCCTCCGCGGTGCACGGCGTACTTCTGCAGGGCCCGCAGGCCGGGAAGGGTCTTGCGGGTGTCGCGGACCTTCGCCTTGGTGCCCTCCATGGCGTCCATCCACCGGCGCGTGGCGGTCGCGATTCCGGACAGGTGCGTGAGGAGGTTCAGTGCCGTCCTCTCCGCCCTCAGGATCGCCCTGGTAGAGCCGCCGACCGCGACGAGGACCTGCCCGGGCGCGACCCGGTCGCCGTCCTCGACCTTCGCCTCGTAGGCGACGTCCAGCAGCTCGAAGACGAGGCACGCCACCGGAACGCCCGCGACGACACCCTCCTCGCGCGCCTTCAGCTCCCCGCTCGCGGTGTCCTGCGGCGCGAAGATCGGGGTGCTGGTGACGTCGACCTCGCCGTCCTCGGCCAGCGCCGTGCGGACAAGGTTTTCCACAGCCTGTGGATCCAGCCCGGCGGCGGTCAGCCCCTGCGAGAGTTCCGGTGTCATGAGCGCTTCCCTTCCAGAGGTGCGTAGGTGGTCGTCAGGACGTTCCCCGCCAGGCGGGTGACGAGGTGGCCGCGCCACGTCCCGTCCGCGCGCTCGGGGAAGTCCGCCCGCCAGTGACTCCCGCGCGTCTCCTCCCGCAGCCGCGCAGCCGCCGCGATCGCCGACGCGACGGTGTACAGGTTGGTGACCTCCCAGGCCTCCACCCCGGGCTCCGCGCGCCCGCGCCCGAGTTCCTCCAGTTCCCGCACCGCGGCCTCCAGCCCCTCGGCCTGCCGCAACACCCCCACATGGGAGGTCATGATCCGCTGAACCTCCTCCCGCAACCCCGGCTCCAGCAGCCCACCCCGTTCGGGTTCGGGTGGGGTGGCGGTGTGCGCGAGCGGGGCGGGGAGATCCCCGGGAAGGGTCTCGGCGATTCTGGCGGCGAACACGAGGCCTTCCAGGAGGGAGTTGGAGGCGAGGCGGTTCGCGCCGTGGACGCCCGTGCAGGCGACCTCGCCGCAGGCGTACAGGCCGGGGACGGACGTGCGGCCGTGCAGGTCCGTGCGGACGCCTCCGCTGGCATGGTGGGCGGCGGGCACGACGGGGATGGGCTCGGTCACCGGGTCGATGCCGTGGTGGCGGCACGCGGCCAGAATGGTCGGGAACCGGGTCTCCCACATCGCCGCGCCGAAGTGGCGGCCGTCGAGCAGCATGTGGGACGCGCCGGTCTCCCGCATCCGGTTGATGATCCCCTTGGCGACGACGTCGCGGGGGGCCAGCTCGGCGAGCTCGTGGCGCCCGGTCATGAAGCGCACGCCGGCGTGGTCGACCAGGTGCGCGCCCTCGCCGCGGACGGCCTCGGAGATCAGCGGCTGCTGCCCCGTCGCGCCCTCGCCGAGCCACAGCACGGTCGGATGGAACTGGACGAACTCCAGGTCGGTGACCTCGGCCCCGGCGCGCAGAGCGAGCGCGACGCCGTCGCCCGTGGACACCTCGGGGTTGGTCGTGGCGGAGAACACCTGGCCGAGCCCGCCGGTGGCGAGCACGACGGCGCGGGCGCGGACGGCGCCGACGCCGCCCGGCTGCCCCTCGCCCATGACGTGCAGGGTGACGCCCGCGGCGCGTCCCGTGGCGTCCTTCAGCAGGTCGAGGACCAGCGCGTGCTCGATCACCTCGACGCCCGATTCCTTGAGCTCGGCGAGGAGGGCGCGGCTGATCTCGGCGCCGGTGGCGTCCCCGCCCGCGTGCGCGATGCGGCGCCGGTGGTGGCCGCCCTCGCGGGTGAGGGCGATGTCGCCGCCGGAGCGGTCGAAGGCGGCGCCGAGGTCGATCAGGCCGCGGACGGCGTCGGGGCCCTCGGTGACGAGCGCCCGGACGGCGTCCTCGTCGCAGATGCCGACGCCCGCGGTGAGGGTGTCGGCCAGGTGCTCCTCGGGCGTGTCGTCGGCCGCGAGCGCGGCCGCGATGCCGCCCTGCGCCCACCGGGTCGACCCGGCGTCCAGGAGGGCCTTGGTGACGAGCAGCACCCGGCCGTGGGGACGGCAGCGCAGCGCGGCGACCAGGCCGGCGATGCCGGACCCGATGACGACGACGTCGGCGTCGGTGGTCCAGCCAGGCGCGGGGGCGTGCAGAACGGAAGGGATCACGAGCCCTCCTCCGGGGTCGGTTCTCGTCATTATGACCCTAACCGCGGATCGTCCGAGCACCCGGCCCCGGCCTTCCGGCCCCGCCGCAGGTCAGCCGGGGATCAGGTCGCCCCGGGTGGTGCTGGTGCCGGGCACGGGCTCGGCGGGGTCGGAGCCCAACGAAATGATCTTGTTGGAGCGGTCGACGTGCACGACGGCGGGGACGAACTCGCGGGCCTCGGCGTCGGTCATCTGCGCGTAGCTGATGATGATGACCAGGTCGCCGGGCTGCACGAGGCGGGCGGCCGCGCCGTTGATCCCGATGACGCCGGAGCCGCGCTCGCCGGCGATCAGGTAGGTCTCCAGGCGGGCGCCGTTGTCGATGTCCACGATCGAGACCTGCTCGCCGGGCAGCAGGTCGGCGGCGTCCATCAGGTCCTGGTCGATGGTCAGCGAGCCGACGTAGTGCAGGTCCGCCTGGGTCACCGTGGCGCGGTGGATCTTCGACTT
The DNA here is from genome assembly GCF_013409045.1 of Actinomadura citrea. NCBI lineage: Bacteria > Bacillati > Actinomycetota > Actinomycetes > Streptosporangiales > Thermomonosporaceae > Actinomadura > Actinomadura citrea. Next base: position 8,494,864 of record NZ_JACCBT010000001.1, read on the forward strand.
GAACATCGTCCGGAACATCAGTGCTCCTTGCCGAACTGGAGGGGAACGTTGTCGATGAGGTGGGTGGCGCCGACGCGGCCCGCGACGGCGAGGACGGCCCGGCCGGTGGGCGGTCCGGTGATCTCGGTGAAGGTCGACGGGTCGACGAGCACCAGGTAGTCCAGGACGAGGGGCGGGTCGGCGGCCTCGGCCTCGGAAAGGACGGTGCGCGCGGCCGCCAGCACGGCGTCCGGGCCGGAGGCGGAGGCGCCGGCCCCGGCCCGCAGGGCGCGCGACAGGGCGAGCGCGGTCCGGCGTTCGGGCCCGGACAGGTAGCGGTTGCGGCTCGACAGCGCCAGCCCGTCCGGCTCGCGCACGGTCGGCGCGCCGACCACCTCCACGGGGACGTTCAGGTCGGCGACCATCCGCCGGATCATCGCGAGCTGCTGGGCGTCCTTCTCCCCGAAGACCGCCACGTCGGGGCGGACGAGGTTGAGCAGCTTCAGCACGACGGTGAGCATCCCGTCGAAGTGGCCGGGTCGCGCGGCCCCCTCGGCGACCTCGCCCATGGGCCCCGACCTGACCGTGACCTGCGGCTCGTCCGGGTACATGACCTCGCGCGCCGGAGCGAACACGAAGTCCACGCCCTCGGAGGCGCAGGCTTCCAGGTCGGCGGCGAAGGTGCGGGGGTAGCGGTCGAAGTCCTCGCCCGGCCCGAACTGGAGCGGGTTGACGAAGACGCTGACCGCGACCGCGTCCGCGCTGCGGCGGGCCTGCCGCATCAGCGACAGGTGCCCCTCGTGCAGGGCGCCCATGGTCGGGACGAGCGCCAGCGTGCCGCCGGCCTTGGACCGGGCCTGCGCCAGTTCCTCGCGCGTGCGCGCGACGATCGGTGTCACGACGCGTCCGTCCTCTCACGCGACGGCGGGCGCCGGCCGGGGCCGGGCTCGCCGGAAACGCCAGAAGCCAATGCCGTTCCCTTCCTGTTCGGTCGGTCGGCGCTGTCAGTCGGCCAGCGCTTCGAGGAGCCGTTCGGCGTCCTCGGGTTTGAGCAGTCCGGCGCCGAGCGCGCGGTCGGCGGTGAGGCGGGCCAGCGCGATGTAGGCGCGGCGGCTCTCCGCCGACACCTTGCCCAGCTCCGCGACGTGGTCGGCCACCGTTCCGGCGTCCCCGCGCGCGACGGGCCCGGTGAGCCCGTCGATGCCGAGCCGCAGCCCGTTGTCGAGGGCGGCGCCGAGGAGCGGGCCGAGCATCCGGCCGGGTTCGGCCACGCCGACGCCGCGCAGCAGGTCCATGGCCTCCACGACCAGGGTGACCAGGTGGTTCGCGCCTCCGGCGAGCGCCGCGTGGTAGAGCGGGCGCGCCTCCTCGGTGATCCAGACGGGTTCGCCGCCCATCTCCAGGACGAGGGCCTCGGCGACGGGGCGCAGCGGCTCGGGCGAGGTGACGCCGAACGAGATGCCGGTGAGCCGGTTCACGTCGTCCGGGCGTCCCGTGAAGGTCATTACGGGGTGCAGGGCCAGCGGCAGCGCGCCGGCGCGGGTGAGCGGGTCCAGGACGGCGGTGCCGTAGCGGCCGCTGGTGTGCAGGACGAGCTTGCCCGTGACCGGGACGCCCGCGGAGACGAGCCCGGCGGCGAGCTCGGGCAGCTCGTCGTCCGGGACGGTCAGCAGCACCAGGTCGGCGGCGGCGACCACGTCCTGGGGGGCGGCGACGCCGGCCCCGGGGAGGCGTTCCTCGACGCGGGCCCGCGACCGCTCCGACACGGCGGTCGCGGCGACGACGCGGTGGCCCGCGCGCGACAGCGCGGCGCCGAGCGCCGTGCCGACGCGGCCGGCGCCGACGACGCCGACCGCGAGCCGCGCGGGCCGGTCCTCCGGGGTCTCCGGCTCGTTCTTGCGGGGGGTGTGGGGGGTCGTCCCCCCACCGGAACCCGGCTCGATCTTGCGGGGGGTGTGGGGGGTCGTCCCCCCACCGGAGCCCGGTTCGTTCTTCCGGGGGGTGTGGGGGGTCGTCCCCCCATCGGAGCCCGGCCCGTTTCCGGGCGTGCCGGAAGGGGGCGTGACCTGTGGGTCCATCGGTTTCGTTCCAGTCCTCAGGTAGGTACCGGACGTGCGCGCCCCAGGGTACCCGCGGGACCCCGCCGCGCGGTCCGGTGGGTGACGATCGTCACCCCGCCCCCCATTCAGTCATGCGCGAGGGACTCCACGATGGACGTCTTCGCGGCGCGCCGCGCGGGCAGCACGGCCGCGACCATTCCGGCCGCGCCCGCGAGGACCACGAACCCGATGACCTGCAGGTAGGGCAGCGAGAAGATCGAGTCGCTCGCCATCGCGTTCGTCGCGGCCCAGCCGAAGCCCACCCCGAGCACGACCCCGGTGGCCGCGCCGATCACGGCCATGACGAGGGCCTCCACCGACAGCATCCGGCGGAGCTGGCGCTTGGTGAGGCCGAGGGCGCGCAGCAGCGCGGACTCGCGCGTGCGCTCCACGACCGACAGGGTCAGCGTGTTCGCGATGCCGAACAGCGCGATGACGATCGCCAGCCCGAGCAGCCCACCGAAGATCATCAGGACCATGTCGATGGCCTTGGTCAGCGTCTCCTCGAACTCGGCGGACGAGGCGACCTTCGCGGCCGGGTAGGGGCGCGCGGCGTCGTCCACGGCCCGGCGCGCCTGTGCGGCGGGGACGCCGTCGCGGGTCTTGACGTAGATCCCCGACGGGTCCAGGACGCCGAAGTACCGGGTGAAGTCCGGCTCCGGGACGATGATCCCGTCGAGGCCCGCACCCACCGCGTAGACGGCGGTGATCTTCACCGGGACGGTGCCGTTCGCCGTACGGACCTGCACCGTGTCGCCGAGGGCGCGGCCTGACGTCTTGGCCGTCTCCTCGTCCACCATCGCCGTGCCCGGCTTCAGGGCGGCGTCCAGCGACCCCTGCTCGACCTCCGGCTTGAGGATCCTCCCGAGCGCCGAGGTGGTGATCGTCGAGATGTCGCCGCCGACGCCGCCGACGCGGGTCTCCTTGCGCCGGGTCTCGACCACGCCGGCGACCTCGGGCCGGGTGCGCAGCGCCTCGGCGAGCGCATGCGGGAGGGTCCCCTCGAAGCTCTGCGGCCGGATCTGGAACTGGACGGGGAACTGCTCCTCCAGCTGGTGCGCGGCCGTCGCCTTGCCGCTCGCCGCGACCACCGCGAACAGGCTCATCAGCCCGACGCCGACGGTCAGCGCGATCGTCGTGGTCGCGGTGCGGCGGGGAGCGCGCTGCGCGTTCGCCACGGCCAGCCGTCCCGGGACGCCGCCGAGCCGTGCCGGGACCGCGCCCGCGACCCGTCCGAGCGGACGGACGAGCGCCGGCATCGCCGCGATCACGCCGAGGAAGAACACGCCGCCGGCGAACGCGACCGCGTACATCGCGGTCTCGCCCTTCTCCATGCCGAGCGAGCCGAGACCGCCGATGGCCAGGCCCGCGGCGCCCAGCAGGACGGCGAGGACGGTGCGCACCACGCCGAGCCTGAACCGTCCGGCGCCCGGCTCCAGGTCGGCGCGCAGCGCGGCGACCGGCGATACCCGGGTGGCCGCGCGGGCGGGCAGCAGCGCGGACAGGACCGTCACCACGATCCCGACGGCCAGCCCGATCACGATCGTCCGGACCGCGAGGGACGGTCCGGCGACGGCCACGCGCTCGTTCAGCCTGCTGACCACGACCAGCGCGCCCTCACCGAGGCCGACCCCGGCGAGGAGGCCGAGCAGGGAGCCGACCAGGCCCACGACGGCGGACTCCACCACCACGCCCCCGAACACCTGCCGGCGGGTCGCGCCGACGCAGCGCAGCAGCGCCATCTCCCGCATCCGCTGGGCGATCAGGATCGAGAACGTGTTGTAGATCACCAGGGCGGACACCAGCATCGCGACCAGCCCGAAGATCAGCAGACCGGTCCTGATGATCTTGGTGTCGGCACCGGCCGCCCTGGCCAGCCGCGCGCCGAGCTCCTCGCCCGTGTACACGCGGTAGGCGCCGCCCGCGGCGGCCTCGACGGCGTCCCCGGACCCGCCCGCTATGTCGAGCTCGCGGTAGGTCTTCTCGCCGGTCATCCGCATCGCGGTCGCCGGGTCGAAGCCCACGGCGCCCCGGAAGCTCGCCTCCTGGTCGATGCCGAAGTCGACCAGTCCGACGACCGTGAACCGGTGCGGGCGGGACCCGTGATCCAGGACCGTCACCGCGTTCCCGACGGAGTAGCCCTCCCGCTTGGCGAGCCGCGTGTCGAGGACCGCCTCACCCCCGCCGGACGGGGGACGCCCCTTGTCGACGTCGTAGCGCAGCAGGCGTCCGGACGGCACGGACATCCCGACCGTCGGGAAGTCGCCCACCGCCTTGCCGTCCTTGCCCACGAGAGCGGCGTCGCCCTTCACGGCGCCCTGGACGTCCTTGACGCCGGGGAGCGCCTTCACCTTGCCGAGCAGTGCCGGGGGGACGCCCTTGCCGGAGTCGTCGCTCTTGGGCAGCACCGCGTAGTCGACCTTGTCGGCCGACTTGGCGAACGTCTTGGAGACGCCCTTGTCCAGCGTGTCCGTCAAGACGAACGTCCCGGAGATGAAGCCGACGCCGAGGGTGATGGCCGCCGCCGTGAGCAGCAGCCGCAGCTTGTGGGCGCGCAGGCCCGCGAGAGTCGTCCGCAGCATCACGCCCCCAGGCCCTTCAACCGGTCCAGGACGGCGTCCGGGGTCGGCTGGAAGAGCTCCGACACGATCTCCCCGTCCCGCAGGAACACCACCCGGTCGGCGTACGAGGCGGCCACCGGGTCGTGGGTGACCATCACGATCGTCTGCCCCATCTCGCGGACCGAGGAGCGCAGGAACCCCAGGACCTCGGCGCCCGCGCGGGAGTCGAGGTTGCCGGTCGGCTCGTCCGCGAAGATCACCTCGGGCCGGGCGACGATCGCACGGGCGCACGCCACCCGCTGCTGCTGGCCCCCCGACAGCTCGCTCGGCCGGTGCCCGAGCCGGTCCCGCAGGCCCAGGGTGTCGACGACCCGCTCGAACCAGGCCCGGTCGGGCTTGCGCCCGGCCAGCTCCAAGGGCAGCAGGATGTTCTGCTCGGCGGTGAGCGTGGGCAGCAGGTTGAACGCCTGGAACACGAACCCGACGCGGTCGCGGCGCAGCATCGTCAGCTGCCGGTCGCCCATCCCGGTGATCTCGGCGTCGCCGAGGACGATCCGCCCGCCGGTGACGGTGTCGAGGCCGGCCAGGCAGTGCATCAGCGTCGACTTCCCCGATCCGGACGGCCCCATGATCGCGGTGAACGCGCCCCTGGCGAACCCGACGCCGACCCCGCGGAGCGCGTGGACGGCCGCGTCACCGGACCCGTACACCTTGGACACGCCCTCGGCGATGACGGCCGGCGGTGCCCCGGCGGCGGGGGATCCCCCGGGCGGCTCGGCGAACGTGCTGGTCACGGTGACTCCTTCGGATCGCGGATGGACGCGCTCCACGCTAGGAATCCGCGCCGTCCCTGCCATCGACCCGGCGGCCACGCTCCGCCTCACTCTCACGGCTATCCGGCCCGCCCGCGTACGACCTGAGTCGTACACGGCCGTCCCCCCGCCCGCCGACCCCGCCCGTTCGGGGCGCGGGCACGCGAAGGCGCCGGAGACAGCGTCGGTCTCCGGCGCCTCGACGACGGGCGGTCGGCCCGCCGTGTGCCGTGTCAGTGCCCGTAGTTGACGGACGAGCCGCCCTTGCAGTGGGCGCTCGCACCGCCGAGGACGGCGACGGCATTGCCGCAGACGTCCACGGGAACCGAGATCGGCGCGATCACCTGGGTCCCGTTCAGGATCCCGAAGTTGTCGCTGGTCTTGTTGTGACTGAACCAGTTCTCGTCGTGGCCCTTGCCATGGTGACCCTTGCCATGGTGGCCCTTGCCGTGGTCATCCCCGCCACCGTAGGTGGCGGCGTACGCGGGCGCCGCCGCGAGCGCGGAGCCGGCGATGGCGAAGCCGAGGATGCCGGTGGCGGCAAGCTTCTTGAACACGAGAGTCCTCCCGTATGTGGGCTTAGCAGTGCCCGAGGTGACAGTGCCGACGCCGCCCACTGAGACGGCGTCGCGTACGGTAGTTACCCGGCTACGGTAAGGAAGATCGAATGCGCGTCCCAGGATGGCGCCAAATGATGATCACGAGGCGCCCAAGGCGTCACGCGGATGGGCCGTTTTGACCGCTTTTCACCAGACCTGTCTCGTAAGCGAACACGACCGCCTGCACCCGGTCGCGCAGGCCGAGCTTCATCAGGATCCGCCCCATGTGGGTCTTCACCGTGGCCTCCGAGACGAAGAGCCGTCCGGCGATCTCCGCGTTCGACATCCCGCGCGCGACGAGCCGCAGCACCTCGTTCTCCCGGTCGGTCAGGCTCTCCAGCGCCCCGATCGCCTTCTGCTCGGCGTCCGGCAGATGCACCGCGAACCGGTCCAGCAGCCGCTTGGTCGTGCTGGGCGCCACGACCGCGTCCCCCGAGTGCACCGCCTTGATCGCCTCGATGAGCTGCGCCGGCCCCGCGTCCTTCAGCAGGAACCCGCCCGCGCCCGCCTTGATCGCGGCGAACGCGTACTCGTCCAGGTCGAACGTGGTCAGGATGACGACCTTCGGCCCGGACCGCGCCACCACCTGGCGCGTCGCCTCGATCCCGTCCATCCGCGGCATCCGGACGTCCATCAGCACCACGTCCGCCCGCGTGCCCCGCAGGAGCTCCAGCGCCTGCAGCCCGTCCCCGGCCTCGCCGGCGACCTCGATGTCGGGCTGCGCGTCCAGCACCATCCTGAACCCGGCCCGCACCAGCTCCTGATCGTCCACGAGCACCACCCGGATGGGCGCCGCCACGTCCGTCATGCCACCTCCCTGTCCGCCACTCCCCGCACGCCCGGCGAGGGGCGCCGCAAGCCCTGATCCCGCTCGCCGCGTCCGGTCACGCGGCGACCTCCTCGCGAACCGGGAGGATCGCGGCCACCGCGAAACCGCCCCCGGCGCGCGGGCCGACGGCGACCGTCCCGCCGTACACGGCCACGCGTTCGCGCATCCCCGCCAGCCCGTGGCCGCGACCGTCGTCGGGCGCCGCCGCACCGCGACCGTCGTCGACCACCCGGATCTCCAATGCGTCGCCGGAGTAGCACAGCCGTACCGACACACTCACCCGCGGGCCACCATGCTTCAGCGTGTTGGTCAGCGCCTCCTGGACGATCCGATAAACCGTGAGCTGGCGCCCCTCCGACATGGCCGCAGGGGTCCCGTCCACTTCGAACTCCACCGCCAGCCCGGCCGCGCGGACCTGTTCGACCAGCTCGTCCAGTTGGGCCACCCCCGGCTGCGGCGCGTACGTCCCGGCGTCGTCGTTCTCGCGCAGCACGCCGAGGAGCCTTCGCATCTCCGCCAACGCCAGCCGTCCCGTCGAGGAGATCGTGTCGAGCGCCTGCCGGGCCCGCCCCACGTCGGTGTCGATGGCGAAGGACGCGCCGTCCGCCTGCACGACGATCACGCTGACGTTGTGGGCCACCACGTCGTGCAGCTCGCGGGCGATGCGGGCGCGCTCGGCCGCCATCGCCACCTTGACCTCGTTGTCGCGCTCGCGCTCCAGTCGCTCGGCCCGCTCCTCCACCGAACGCAGGTACGCCCGGCGCGTGCGCATGTGCAGCCCGAGGACGTACACGCCCGCCACCAGCACCGTCATCATGACGAACGAGAACTTCCGGTCGTCGGCACCGGTCGGGTAGCGGTAGGTCGCCATGACCGAGCCCACCTCGCCGATCAGCGCCGCCGCGAGCCCCCAGCGGAACGTGCACCCGGCCGCGACCGTGTAGAGCCCCATCAGGACCGCCACGTTCGCCGGAACCGGGATCTGCCCCAGCACGCACTGGACGAAGGAGACCAGCGCGATGACGGCGAAGACCGTCCGGGGGAACGTCCGGCGCAGCATCAGCGGCCCGGTCAGCGCAATGGTCAGCAGCACGTAGTGCCCCGTGCCGATCCCGCTCGGCCCCACCAACAGTGACGGCACCGAGAAGAACAGGACCGGCAGCGCGAAGAAGGCGTCGACGAGCGGCTTCTTGCCCCGCAGCCACTCCCATGCGCTCGCCACCATGCCCGCCAGCGTACGTACCGGCAGGTCACTCCGGGATCAGCCGTAGGTCGGACCCGTGTCAGCCGCAGGGATGGCCCATCCGGGCCCCGCCACTCACGGTAACGTCGCACTCGTGGAGTCGCTGGTTTCCGGATGGCTGACGTGGCGCGCCGCGATGGAGCGGGCCCTCTACGGGGAGGACGGTTTCTACCGGCGCGAACGCCCCGCCGAGCACTTCCGCACCTCGGTGCACGCCTCGCCGCGGTTCGCCGCCGCCATCGCCCGCCTGCTGGTCGAGGTCGACGCCCTGCTCGGCCACCCCGACCGGCTGGACGTGGTCGACATCGGCGCCGGGTCCGGCCGCCTGCTGGGCAACATCCTGGGCTGCGTGCCGCCCGACCTGGACGCCCGGCTCGTCCCGACGGCCGTGGAGCTGGCACCGCGTCCCGCCGACCTCCCGTCCCGGATCGTCTGGCGCCCCGACCTGCCCGGCCGCATCACCGGCCTGGCCGTCGCGAACGAGTGGCTCGACAACGTGCCGCTGGACGTGGTGGAACGCACTCCCGAGGGCATCCGGACCGTCCTGGTCGACCCGTTCAGCGGCACCGAGCGACCGGGGCCGCCGCCGTCCGACGAGGACCGCGGCTGGATGGAGCAGTGGTGGCCGCTGGCCGAACCGGGCGACCGCGCCGAGATCGGGCATCCGCGCTGCGCCGCCTGGTCCTCCGTGATCGGCCGCCTGTCCGCCGGTCTCGCGCTCGCCGTCGACTACTCGCACTCCCGCGAGTCCCGCCCGGTCTACGGGTCGCTGACCGGCTACCGCGACGGCGCGACCGTCCCCGCCGTCCCGGACGGATCATGCGACGTCACCGCCCATGTCGCGCTCGATGCCTGCCTGGTCGCCGGACGACGCGCGGGAGCGACGTCCAGCCTCCTGACGACCCAGCGCGAGGCCCTGCGCGCCCTGGGGCTCTCGGGAACCCGCCCACCCCTCGACCTGGCCCACCAGGACCCCCGCGCCTACGTGGCCGCCCTCTGCCACGCCGGCGAGGACGCCGAACTGACCGACCCCACCGGCCTGGGCGGCTTCGGCTGGCTCACCCAGACCATCGACATCCCCATCCCCGTCCCCTTAACCCGAACCGACCAGCAGACCCTGCAAGACCACCTGAACCCGAACCTCCACTGACTCAGCAGGAAGACGCAGGCCGGGAGCCGCGCACAGCATCCCCAACCCCAGGGTCGTGTTGCGGGCGGAGCTTCAGCTTCTCTGGGTCTGCTCCTCTGGGTCAGCCTCCGCAGAACGAGCCACGCCCGCACCCCGGCTCAGGGCAAACGCAAGACCGGCCGAGCAACGTCTCGATCCCACCCCACCGACGCGAACCGGCTACCGCACCGCGTGGAGTGACGCGGACCGGCTACCACTCCACGTGGAGTGACGTGGAGCTGCTAGCGCTCCACTTGGAGGGCGGTCAGGCCGCGTAGGACGTAGCCGGACTTCCACTCTGGTTCGGTGGTGAGGTGCAGGGCGGGGGCCGCGCGCAGCAGCGCGCCGAACGACTCGGTGAGCTCGATGCGGGCCAGGGGCGCACCCAGGCAGTAGTGGATGCCGAGGCCGAAGGTGATGTGGGGGTTCGGGTCGCGGCCCAGATCGAGCCGGTTCGGGTCGGCGAACACCTCCGGGTCGCGGTTGGCGGACGCGAACTGGAGGGCGACCTCGGCGCCGCGGGGGATGTCGACGCCGGCGACCCTGATGTCCTCCAGCACCCAGCGTTCGAACATGGGCGCCGGCGTGTCGTAGCGCAGCAGCTCCTCGACCGCGGTGGGCACGAGCGACGGGGCGGAGCGGAGACGTTCCAGCTGGCCGGGGTTGCGGAACAGCGTCCACCAGCCGTTGCCCGTCGCGTTCACCGTGGCCTCGTGGCCGGCGTTGAGGAGCAGGACGCAGGTGCCGATCAGCTCGTCCTCGGTGAGCCGGTCGCCCTCGTCCACGACGTGGGCCAGCGCGGTGATGAGGTCGTCGCCCGGCTCGGCCCGCCGGGCGCGGGCCAGCTTCCGCAGGTAGTCGGAGAACTCCACGGCCGCGCGGACGGCGGTCCGCTGGACGTCCTCGGGCGGGTTCAGCTCGTACATGCCGCAGATGTCGGCCGACCAGGGGCGCAGGAGGTGCCGGTCCTCGGCGGGGACGCCCAGCATCTCGGCGATCACGTTCACCGGCAGCGGCTCGGCGATCTCGGCCAGCAGGTCGCCGCCGCCCCTGTCCGCCAGCCCCGACGCGAGCTCCTCGGCGAGGCGCCGGATCATCGGGCGCAGGCCCTCCACCATGCGCGCCGTGAACGCCTTGGACACCAGACGCCGCAACCGCGTGTGGGTGGGCGGTTCCACGTCCAGCATCCCGGCGCGGATCAGGTCCCAGAAGGGCTGGAGGAAGTCGGGCTCCGGCTCCTGCCCGAACTCCTCGTGGCTCGCGGTGTGGAGGTACGACCTCCCGAGACGCCGGTCGCGAAGCAGCGCGTCGACGTCCTCGTACCGGCTGATCACCCACTGGCCGGTGGGCTCGTGGAAGAACACCGGCCGCTCCGCGCGGAGACGCTCGAACACCGGATACGGGTCCGCCACGAATGCGGTGGACCAGGGATCGTAGGCCAGGTCGCTCATGTCCCGACGATATGCGCCCTTTGCGGTTATTTGGAGCGGAGCCGTGTTGGCGCCGGGCTCCTTCGGCGCCGCCGCGGCAGCCTCTTCACACATGATCGCGTTCCCTTCTCGGCGGGGTCGGCCCGCCCTCCCCCCTCGGGCGGGCCGACGTGTTCCATCGTCGGGGGACGCCGAGGGGCGCGGAAGTAGAACGCGATTCTGGGGATAAGTCGTCAGCGGGCCCAGTGGGTGGGGTCGCCGCCGCCGGCGCGGCGGGCGGCGAGGGCTCGGCGCGCGGTGGACTCGACGATCGCGCGAGCCTCGCCCAGTTCGCGGTCCGCCGCGGCCACCTGGACCGGCCCCGGAGGCGCGTCCACGTGGACGGTGGCCAGGCCCAGCAGACGCTGGAAGGGGTTCACGGTCAGCCTGACGCTCTGCGCGCGCGCGTGGGCGATCACGTCCGTGCGGCGGCAGGGCCATCCGTGCCGGGCCACGAAGACCACGTCGTCGGTGCCGGCGCCTTCCGCGTGCTCTATCGACACGGTCTTGGAGGACGCGGGGACGAGGGTGACCGCGTCCACCTGCGTCCCGGGGAAGACCTGCGAGACGAGGTGCAGGGCGACGTGGCGTGGCGCGACGGGGAGCAGGGTCGACGAGAGCGCCTGGCGCTCGCCCGCGTATCCGGCCACGGTGACGTCGACGCGGGCCCAGCCCAGGCTGCGCCAGATCAACGGTTCGACGATGCTGACGGCCTGGACGCGGCCCGGCGGCAGCGTCTGCATCCGGGTCTCCAGCAGGCCGTAGCGCAGGCGGATCCCGTCCGGCGACATCGCGACCGTGAAGTTGGCGTACATGACCAGCGGCGCGATCACGGCTCGGATGAGGCCGAGCAGGACCGGGATGGTGATGGCCAGGATGCCGCCCTCGGCGTACATCACGAGGAAGATGAGGGACGCGAGGAAGAGCAGCACCGTCCCCAGGACGGGCAGCCGCACGACGAGCGACCCGAGCAGGGAGCCGAACGGGACGCGCCACAGGTGCCGTTCGGGCGCTTCCGGGGTCTGGCCCGGGAGCCCGGCGGCGCGGGCGAGGAGTTCGGCACGCAACTGTTGCGCCGACTGCCGCCCCAGGTAGCGGAGAGCGATTTCGCTCTGCTCGCCCCCTGCCAGCTCCACGCGCACTTCAGAAAGCGCGAACACCCGCGTTACCAGCGGACGCACGACGTCTATGGCCTGGATGCGCGAAAGCGGGATGCGGCGCGCGTTCTTACGCAGGATGCCGGTTTCGACGACGAGGTCGTCGTTGTCGACACGGAAGCGCAGTGCGAGCCAGGTCCACAGGCCGGTTCCCACTGCGACCAGTCCCATGGGGATGGTCACGATGATGAACCGCAGGACCACCTCCGGCGTGAGCGCCAAGGTGATGCCACTGTCCGTCTGCGTCAGCAGCAGGGGGAAGCCGAGGAGGACGAAGTAGATGATGAGGAACACGAACGCGCGCAGCGGGGCCGTCGCCCAGTGGAGCCTGTGCGTGCCCTCCGAGAACCGGACCGGGGGACGTTGCGGCTGCGGCGGACCATACGCATACGGCGACCGAGGCGGGCCATACCCGGGCCGGGGCGGCTGGTACGACGGTCCCACAGGGCGACCGTAAGGGCCCGGCTGCCCAGGCGGGCCGGGTGGTCCGGGTGGTCCGGACGGTCCAGGCGGCCCGGGCGGGCCGGAGGGGCCGGGCCGTCCAGGCGGGCCATAGGGGCCGTAAGGGCCGCTCATAGGCCCATGCCCCGTTCCTCGCCCTTCTGCGCGAGACGGTCGCGCAGGAGCGCGGCCTCCGCGGTGGGCAGTCCCGGAATCGTGGCGTCCGTCGCCGCGGCGGCGGTGTGCATCCGGACGGTGGCGACACCCATCCACCGCTCCAGAAGCCCCGCAGTGACGTCCACGAACTGCATCCGCCCATACGGAACCACGATGAGGCGCCGGACGAGGACACCATGGGTCACGATGAGATCGTCGCCGCGCTCGACGTAGCCGTAGGCCCTGCGGTCAAGTTCCGCGACCACCCAGGTGAGGATGACCCCGAGCACAACGGCGGCCACCCACATGGACGCCGCGACCACGGTTCCGTTCCTCCAGACGATGAAAGCGCCCACACCACCCACGGGAATCGCCCACAGGACCGCGGTGAGGAGCCTGTGCCAGGCATGGCGTTGGGAAATGGGCGACCAGCGGAGGCCGGCCCCAGGCGCGAAGGCCTGATCCGCCTGGTAGACGGGCTGTCCCTGGTGCGGCGGGTAGGGTGCCCCTACCTGTCCCTGACCAGGAGGCTGACCGCCGTGGCCCGGACCGGACGGCGCGGGCGGACGCACCGCGCCCTGCTGTCCAGGATGCGCGGCGGGATCGAATGGCGGTTCGCCGTGGCTCGCGTTCATTGCCCCCTAGTCAACCGGATAACGACTACCGCTCGCCATGGGACCATGAAGCGGTGATCGGAGTGGCGGAGGCGCGACCATGACCACCGAACGGATCGTCGGGATCGGTGCGGGCGCGAAGGAGCTCGCCACCGAGGACATGACCCTGAACATCGGCCCCCAGCACCCGTCCACGCACGGTGTGCTGCGGCTCAAGCTCACCTTGGACGGTGAACGCATCTCGGCCGCCGAACCCATCGTCGGCTACATGCACCGGGGAGCCGAGAAGCTGTTCGAGGTCCGCGACTTCCGGCAGATCATCGTCCTGGCGAACCGGCACGACTGGCTGTCGGCGTTCTCCAGCGAACTCGGCGTCGTCCTCGCCGTCGAACGCATGCTCGGCATGGAGGTCCCCGTCCGCGCGGTATGGGCGAGGACCCTGCTGGCAGAGCTGAACCGGGTCCTCAACCACCTGATGTTCCTCGGCTCCTACCCGCTGGAAGTGGGCGCCATCACCCCGATCTTCTACGCGTTCCGCGAGCGCGAGGTCCTGCAGCGGGTCATGGAGGAGATCTCCGGTGGACGCATGCACTACATGTTCAACCGCGTCGGCGGGCTGAAGGACGAGCTTCCCGCCGGTTGGACGGCGCGCGCGCGGGCGGCGGTCTCCGAGGTCCGTGCCCGCATGAGCGACATCGACGACCTCATCATGGGCAACGAGATCTTCCGGGCCCGCACCAGGGGGGTCGGCGCCCTCACCCGGGAGCAGATCCTGCAGTACGGGGTGTCCGGGCCCATCGCGCGCGCGTCCGGCGTGGATTTCGACCTGCGCCGGGACGAGCCCTACCTCGCGTACGGCGAGCTGGACGTCCGCGTGGTCACCCGGTCGGAGGGCGACTGCCTGGCCCGCTTCGAGTGCCTGCTCGACCAGGTGCACGCGTCCCTCGACCTTGCGGACGCCTGCCTGGACCGTCTCGCCGAGCTTCCGCCCGGCCCGATCAACCAGCGGCTGCCGAAGGTCCTGAAGGTCCCCGAGGGGCACACCTACGCCTGGACGGAGAACCCGCTCGGCATCAACGGCTACTACCTGGTGTCGCGCGGCGAGAAGACCCCGTGGCGGATGAAGCTGCGGTCCGCGTCGTACAACAACGTCCAGGTGCTCGCGGAGCTGCTGCCCGGCAACCTGGTCGCCGACATGATCGCCATTCTCGGCTCGATGTTCTTCGTCGTCGGCGACATCGACAAGTAGCGCGACGAGGCGGGCGATCCGGCCCGGCGAGCAACGCGGCCGGTCCCGGCCCGCCGCGGCGCTCCTCAGGCTCGGGACGCGCCGGGGTGGTCGCGGCGCTCCTCGTCCGGCCCCTTGGGGACCCGGCACGCGTACTCCAGGAAGATCGCCGCCGCCACGAGCACGCCGGCCGCGAGGAACGTGCCGCCGCTCACGAAGAAGTCGTGCCGGGGGGTCGACTTGTCGAGCGAGGAGGCGAGGCTGACGGCGAACCCGCCGAACACGCCCGCGATGACCGCCGCGGAATGCGCGCTGGCCTTCCCCAGGGCCGCCAGGCGCGCCACCGCGAGGGGATCCAGCGGCTTCTGCCTCGGCTTGCGGGAGGCGTCCGCCCCGCGTCCGCTGGAAGGCTTGCGACGGATGCGGCGCAACACGTTCAGCCCGGTGAACGCCTCACCGAGGGCGAGCAGCAGCAGCGTCGGCACCGCCGTCCACGGCAGCGGGGGCAACGACAGGTAGGCGGAACGCAGCACCGCCCAGGTGATCACCCCGATGACGACCACGAGGGCGACGAGGAACAGCGGGCGGGACGGCTTCATGCAGGCTGCTGCAGAGCCAGGTCGTCACGCCGGCGGCAGATCGACGGGCCGCCCTCCGCCTGCCTGGCCTCGGCCAGGTCTCCCACGCGGCCGTGCCCGGTCAGCAGCACGTCCGGCTCGATGTCGGACCACGGGACGAGGACGAACGCGCGCTCGTGCGCGCGCGGGTGCGGGAGCGTCAGATCAGGGTCGTCGGACGTGATGTCCCCGAAAGTCACGATGTCGATGTCGAGGGTGCGCGGACCCCAGCGGACCACGCGCTCGCGGCGCATCGAGTTCTCGATGTTCAGAACCCGCTCCAGCAGGTTCTCCGGAGGCAGGCGCGTGTCGGCGATGAGCACGATGTTCAGGAAGTCGCCCTGCTCGGGGATGCTCTCCCCGGGCGGCGCGTAGGGGGCGGTCTCGTAGACCCGGGAGAACGCCACGAAGTTCAGCCCCGGTGCGTCGAACAGGGCGTCGACCGCCTCCTGGATGTTGTCCAGGCGGTCCCCGAGGTTGCTGCCGATCGAGAACACGACACGGTGCTGGACCAGCATGTGCCCCCCGGTGGCGGTGCGGTCGGGCATGCGGTCGGACGCTGTCATGGGCGACTCCTCGTGATCTTCACGGCGACGTCCGCGAAAGGGTGCGGGATCGGGGCGCTCGGCTTGTGGACGGTGATCTCGACCTCGGACACCGCCCGATCTTCCAGACATATCTTCGCCAGCCGGTCGGCCAGCGTTTCGAGGAGGTTCAGGGGCTCCCCCTCCACGGCGGCGACCAGCCGGCCGGCGAGCGCTCCGTAGTCGACGGTACGCGAAAGGTCGTCGCCTTCCGCGGCGGGGCGCGTGTCGAGGCCGAGGACTGCGTCCACGACGAACTCCTGGCCCAGGT
Organism: Actinomadura citrea; assembly: GCF_013409045.1. Lineage (NCBI taxonomy): Bacteria > Bacillati > Actinomycetota > Actinomycetes > Streptosporangiales > Thermomonosporaceae > Actinomadura > Actinomadura citrea. The sequence goes on from NZ_JACCBT010000001.1 coordinate 8,510,691, forward strand.
CGCGCTCGGCGGGCAGGCATCCGTGGCGGCCCCGTGCCCGAAGCCCGCGCAACTCGATGCGGTCGAGAGTCATTCTTCCTCTGCATCCACGACGTTGAGGACGGGAGACCCGTGGTGAAGCAGAAGCCGCCACTCTCCGCCCGCCCGTACGAACACATTCGTCGCCACGATGCTTCCGCCGGCGAGGAACCCCGCTTCGGTGTCCTCATCGGCGGTCAGGACGTTCTCCTTACACGTCACCACGGCGTGGTCGCCGTACACGTCCGTTTCCACGTCGGTGAGCACGAACTGGATGTAGGACGTGTTGGCCATGATGAGCGCCCACGAGCGCAGGACCGCCTCACGTCCCCGCAGCATCGTCCAGCCGGGGTGCACGCAGGAGACGCCCTCGGCGTACTGGCCGTCCGCCCAGACCGCCGACATGCGGTCGAAGTCACCGGCCTCGAACGCGGCATAGAACTCGGCATGGACCTCGTCCACGTCGGCGCGGTTCACGGCACGGCTCATAGGCGGGGACTCCCATCGTCTTTGCTGTCCTGGGTGATGCTGTCCTGATCGACCGGACGCGCCGCGCGCATCGCGGCCGCCACTCGTACCGCGTCCGCGTTGGGCCGGACCCTGTGCACTCTCACGCACCATGCCCCGGCGGCCGCCACGAGAGACGTGATGGCCACGGTCGCGTCATCGCAATCGCCGAACGGACGGCGCGTCCCGTCCGGTTCCGCAAGGAGCCGCGTCAGAAACCCTTTGCGGGACGCTCCCACCAGGACGGGGTAACCGAGCCCGGTGAACGCGTCCAGATGGGCGAGCAGCGACCAGTTGTGCCCCGTCTCCGGGTTCTTGGCGAAGCCCAGCCCAGGGTCGAGCACCACCATCGACGGGTCGACGCCCTCCCCCAGCACGGCGTCGACCCTGTGGAGGAGTTCGTCGCGCACTTCACGGACCACGTCCGTGTAGATCGCGCGGTTGTACATGTCATGGCTGTGGCCGCGCCAGTGCATCACCACGTAGGGGACGCCCGCGGCGGCCACGACGCGCGGCATGTCCGGGTCGGCCAGGCCGCCGCTCACGTCGTTCACCAGCCGCGCGCCCGCGTCGACCGCGGCCTCGGCGACCTCGGCGCGCATGGTGTCGACGCTCACGGGGACGTGCTCGGCCACGAGCGCCTCTATGACGGGAACCACGCGGCGCAGTTCCTCTTCCTGGGACACGCGCTGCGCGCCAGGGCGGGTCGACTCGCCGCCCACGTCCACGATGTCGGCGCCCTCGCCCACGAGATCGAGCCCGTGGCGGATCGCCTTCTCCGGGTCGAACCAGGCGCCCCCGTCGGAGAAGGAGTCGGGGGTCACGTTGACCACGCCCATGACGAGGCAGCGCCCTGGCTCGGGCAGCCCCGGAACGGCGGCACTGGTCATGTCACCCAACCCTATGCCTTCGAATCGACCGGCCGCAGCGGCGCTTCAACCGCCCCATCCGTCCGGCATACCCTCCGGGAGCAGCAGAACGGGCCTCAGCTTGACACTGAGGCCCGTTCAGACGTTCGGACGAACCCGGGGAGACCCGAGAGTCTGTCAGCGGCCGAGAATCAGGCTCATCGCCTCGGAACGCGTCTCGGCATGATCCCGGAAGTCGCCGCGCACCGCCGACGTCACCGTCTTCGCGCCCGGCTTCCGCACCCCGCGCATCGTCATGCACAGGTGCTCGGCCTCGATCACCACGATGGCGCCGCGGGGCTCCAGCACCCTCATCATCGCGTCGGCCACCTGGCTGGTCAGGCGCTCCTGCACCTGCGGCCGGCGGGCGTACACGTCCACCAGCCGGGCCAGCTTCGACAGACCGGTGATCTGGCCCTTCTTGTTGGGCGTGTAGCCCACGTGCGCGACCCCGTGGAAGGGCACCAGGTGGTGCTCGCACACGGAGTACACCTCGATGTCCTTCACCAGGACCATTTCCTCATGGTCGGCGTCGAACACCGTGGTCAGCGCGTCCTCGGGCTGCTGGCGCAGGCCCGCGAACTGCTCGGCGTACGCGCGCGCCACCCTGGCGGGGGTGTCGCGCAGACCGTTGCGGTCAGGGTCTTCCCCGATGCCGATCAGGATCTCGCGGACGGCCCTCTCGATGCGCGCGTGGTCGAAACGCCCGCCGTGCAGTGTCTCGCCCGGCGGGTCGTTCTCGATCGGCGCCTCGTCGTACGGGATCGCCAAGGTCGTCAGCTCTCGCCCGGGGCCGGGTCGACGGCCTCAGAGGTGACGCCGCTCTGGCCGTTGTTCTTGGTCAGGTCGGTGACGTCCTGCGGGCCGAGCAGGGCCAGCTCCTTGGGCGAGAGCACCGGCGGACGGTCGGACGGGAGGCGCTTGCCGTAGCCGGTGTAGGAGTTCTGGTGCGGCCGCTTCTGGATCGGCGCGAAGATCTCCAGCACCTGGTTCTTGGACAGCGTCTCCTTCTCCATCAGGTTGACGACGAGCTCGTCCAGGACGTCCCGGTACTCGACGAGGATCTCCCAGGCGGTGTCGTGCGCGCCCTCGATGTAGCGCCGGACCTCGTCGTCGATCGCGGAGGCGATGTCCTCGGAGTAGTCGCGCTCGTGGCCCATGTCGCGGCCGAGGAAGACCTCGCCCTGCCCGGTGCCGAACTTGCGCGCGCCGAGGCGCTCGCTCATGCCGTACTCGGTCACCATGTTGCGGGCGATGGAGCTGGCCTTCTCGATGTCGTTGGCCGCGCCGGTCGTCGGCTCGTGGAAGACCAGTTCCTCGGCGGTGCGCCCGCCCAGGAGCATGGCGAGCTGGTCGGTCATCTCCGAACGGGTCGTGAGGAACTTGTCCTCCATCGGGAGGGTCATGGTGTAGCCCAGGGCCCGCCCGCGGGGAAGGATCGTCACCTTGTGCACCGGGTCGGAGTTCGGCAGCGCGTGCGCCACCAGGGCGTGCCCGCCCTCGTGGTAGGCGATGATCTTCTTTTCCTTCTCCGACATCACCCGGGTCTTGCGCTCCGGCCCGGCCATGACGCGGTCGATGGACTCCTCCAGGGTGTCCATGTCGATCAGCTTGCGATCGAAGCGCGCGGTGAGCAGCGCCGCCTCGTTGATCACGTTGGCCAGGTCGGCGCCGGTGAAGCCCGGGGTGCGGCGCGCGATCACGTCGAGGTCGACGTCCTGCGCGAACGGCTTGCCGCGCCCGTGCACGCGCAGGATCCCCTTGCGGCCCTCCAGGTCGGGACGGTCCACGGTGACCTGGCGGTCGAAGCGGCCGGGGCGCAGCAGCGCCGGGTCGAGGATGTCGGGACGGTTGGTCGCGGCGATCAGGATCACGCCGCCCTTGACGTCGAAGCCGTCCATCTCGACCAGCAGCTGGTTGAGGGTCTGCTCGCGCTCGTCGTGGCCGCCGCCGAGGCCCGCGCCGCGGTGCCGGCCGACGGCGTCGATCTCGTCGATGAAGATGATCGAGGGGGCGTTGGTCTTGGCCTGCTCGAACAGGTCGCGGACCCGGGACGCGCCCACGCCGACGAACATCTCGACGAAGTCGGAGCCGGAGATCGAGTAGAACGGCACGCCCGCCTCGCCGGCGACGGCGCGCGCCAGCAGCGTCTTGCCGGTGCCGGGCGGGCCGTACAGCAGCACGCCCTTCGGAATCTTGGCTCCGATGGACTGGAACTTCGCCGGGTTCTGCAGGAAGTCCTTGATCTCTTCCAGTTCCTCCAGGGCCTCGTCGGCCCCGGCCACGTCGGCGAAGGTGGTCTTCGGGGTGTCCTTGGTGATGAGCTTGGCCTTGGACTTGCCGAAGTTCATCACCCGCGAGCCGCCGCCCTGCATCTGGTTCATGATGAACAGGAAGATCAGCACGATGACCACGATGGGCAGCAGGCTGAACAGCAGGTTCAGGAAGAAGCTCTGCTTCGGGACATCAACGTTGTAGCCGCCGGGCAGCTTGCCGGCGTTGGCCTGGTTCTGCAGTTGCTGCTGCAGTTGCAGCCCCTGGCCCTCGACCCAGGAGGACTGCTGCTGCTTGCCGTTGGTGAGCGTCAGCTCGATCCGCTGGTCCTTGTCAATGATCTTCGCGGACTTCACCTGGCCCGCGTTGATCTCCTGGACGACCTTGGAGGTGTCAACCTTCTCGAACGAACGGCCGGGGTTGACGCCCCACATGACCAGGGCGACCAAGAGGCCGAACAGCAGGATCCACAGCAGCGGCCCGCGAAAATAGCGCTTCACGTCCATTTATCCGGTTACCCCGTAGGGGCCCGTCCCTCCTGACCAACGTCTGTGTGCGATCCTCGCCCGTCCCTGGGGACGGACGCCACTGCGACCAACAATGCGACCAACGGGAAGGCCCGTCGCCCGGGGCTCCGGTCCCACCGTGGCGGCTTCCCACATATGGCTTCCCGAACCCGAGGTCCGGGACACCGACGGTACACCGCAGGCGCAGGAGACGCAGCCGACGCCGTTCTCCCACATCCCTTGCCTATACCCGTCAACGACCTTTGCAACGATTCGTCACGGTCGCTTGTTCCCTGGGACGTTGATGCGCCTCCGAGCAGTGTGGGCGCGTCCGGGGCGATCAGGCCCTCCCCGCCGTCCCCCGGCCCCCTCCGGGACGCTCAGGATCCGTCCCCGCCGTACACGTGCGGGGCCAGGGTTCCGACGAAGGGCAGGTTCCGGTACCGCTCCGCATAGTCGAGCCCGTAGCCGATGACGAACTCGTTGGGGATGTCGAAGCCGATGTACTTCACGTCGATGTCGGTCGTGACGGCCTCCGGCTTGCGCAGCAGCGCGCAGATCTCCAGCGAGGCCGGGTTGCGCGAGCGCAGGTTGCTCACCAGCCACGACAGCGTCAGGCCCGAGTCGACGATGTCCTCCACGATCAGGACGTGCCGGTCGAGGATGTCGGTGTCGAGGTCCTTGAGGATGCGGACGACGCCGGACGACTTGGTGCCCGAGCCGTAGGACGACACGGCCATCCAGTCCATGGAGGCGGGCGAGTGCAGCGCCCGCGCCAGGTCGGCCATGATCATGACGGCGCCCTTGAGGACCCCGACGAGCAGCAGGTCCCTGCCCGCGTAGTCGGCGTCGATCTGCGCGGCGAGCCCGCGCACCTTCGCCTGCAGGTCGTCCTCGGGGATCAGCACCTTCGCCAGGTCGTTGCCCAGGTCCTTCTCGTCCACAACCCCACCTCATAGCTCAGACCTCGCCCGTCCGGTGGGACGGACGTCGGACGGACACCGCCGCGCGCCGTTCGGGCCGTGCGCGGCGGACGCGACGCGTGACGATCCGCACACGCCGCGACGTCAAACCGGGCCGAACAGCAGCTTCCCAGACCTCCGGACGGCGCGCAGCCCCCCGGGCAGATCCACGTGCCGCTGGCCGTGCCAGGCCGTGACCAGCCGATCCACTGCATCGATATGGACCGCCGCGAGCGTACCCGGTGGGCTGCCGGCCCTGACCGCCGCCGTCCGCAGGACCCTCGTTCGGACGGCTCTGGGCAGCCCTTCGAGCCCTTCCAGGCGGACGGCCACATCGACGCCGTCTTCGGAGGTCTCCAGGTCCGAGTAGGCGCGAGCGGCCATCTCGTCGAGGGCGTCGGCGTCGTCGCGCAGCATCCTGGCCGTCCGTGCCAGCGCTTCGGCGACCCCCGGTCCGAGCGTTCTCTCAAGGACGGGAAGGGCCTCGTGCCGGACCCGTACGCGCGCGTAGGCGGGGTCGATGTTGTGGGGGTCGTCCCAGGCGTCCAGCCCCATGGCCTTACAGGCGCGGCGGGTAGTGGCGCGATCAAGCTCCAGCAAAGGTCTCAAGTACAAGACGTCGGAGCGCCTGAATCTGGCGGGCATGCCGGCCAACGAGCGGGCTCCGGAACCACGCGCCAGCCCTAGCAGGACGGTCTCGGCCTGGTCGTCTTGCGTGTGACCAAGCAGGACGGCGGTAGCGCCGAATCGAAGGGCGGCATCATCCAGGGCCGTGTACCGGGCATCGCGGGCCGCGTTCTCTGGGCCCCCAGGTCCGTCGACGGTGACCGCGACAGAACCCGCTGGGTCGAGGCCAAGGGCGGCCATGATTCGGACCACCGCGTCGGCCCGCTTGTCCGAGCCGCTCTGCAGGCCATGGTCGATGGTGATGCCTCCGGCCGGACGTCCTGCCCTGGGCGCTTCGAAGGCCAACGCCCCGGCCAGCGCCAGCGAGTCGGCGCCCCCGCTGCACGCGGCCAGCACCATCGCCCCCTGGGGCAGGTCGGCGAGCACGCGACGCACCGCAAGACGTACCGCCGCCACAGCCGGATCAGGGCCCATGGCAAACGTCTACCATCACACGGCGCCGCGCGCCCGAGGCGGGGACGGCCTCAAGGGCGCAGTGGTCAGGCCTCGTTGGCCTCCGGCGGGGCGTCAATGGCGCGTGTACCGACGACCCTGCTCATCCACAGGGTGGGTTCCTTGATCTCGTCGTGGGTCGGGAGCGTCTCCGGCGACTGCCAGACCTGGTTGAAGCCGTTCATGCCGACCTCGGTGACGACCCTCCGCACGAACCGCGAACCCTCCGCGTACTGCTTCATCTTCAGGTCGATTCCGAGCAGGCGCCGGATCGTCTTGTCGAGCTTGGAACCGCCCGAGCGCCGTCCCTGGAAGCGCGACCGGATCTGCTGCACGGACGGCACGACCTCGGGGCCCACCGCGTCCATGACGTAGTCGCCGTGCCCTTCGACCAGCGTCATCACGGCGGTGAGGCGGTCGAGGATCTCCCGCTGCTCCGGCGTCTGGATCGCGTCGATGAGGTTGGAGTCACCGCCGCGCACGGCGTCGGCGACGGCCTCGGCCGCGTCCCTGATGCGGTCCAGCATCATGCCGGGGTCGAGGTCGGACGCGAGCAGGAACTTGGTCATCTGGTCCTGGACGTACTCGCGCAGCCATGGGACGCCGGTGAACTGAGCGCGGTGCGTCTCCTCGTGCAAGCAGACCCAGAGGCGGAAGTCACGCGACTCCACACCGAGCTCCTGCTCCACGTGGACGATGTTGGGCGCGACCAGAGTCAGCCGCCCTGTCGGCGCACGGCCGGACGGGTCCGGCGGCAGGAACAGCTCGTACTGGCCCAGGACACGGCTCGCCATGTACGCCAGGATCGCGCCCACCTGCATGCCGGTGACGCGGGAACCGACCGCCTGGACGACGACGTTGCCGGCCCCACCGAGAGGGCCGCCGTTGCCCTTCTCCGACATCTGCTCCATGAGCGGCTCCAGCACCACCCGGAAACCGTCCACGTTCGCGCGGATCCAGCCGGGCCTGTCCACGATCGTCGCGGGGTCGGGGTCGAGTTCGGACGCCATGCCGGTGAAGTCCCGCACGTGCCCATGAGCGATCTGCGACAGGGCGCGCAGCTCCTTCACGACCTCACGGGCCTCGGCATGGGTGACCTGCGGCCCGGGCCTGACGAGCCGGGTGCCGGCCTGGACCGCCAGGTTCCAGTCGATCATTGAGGCGCTCATGTCACCACCGTACGTTCGGAACGCGGCGCCGGAGCGCCCTGCATGGTCGTTCAACGAACAACCGTCCTGGTTATCTCCCGTACGGACGCCCCCACACCCGCGCCACGGCTCGGGTGTGGGGCCTCAGATCAGCCGCATCCGCAGGTGGCCACGGCCGCGGCGAGCTGGTCGAGCTTGCCGGGGTCGACCGGTCCCTTGCCGTCCCCCGCCATGAACGCGAAGGCGAGCAGACGTCCGTCCGCGTCGTAGGCGAGTCCGGCCAGGGTGCTGACTCCCGCCAGGGTGCCGGTCTTGGCGCGCACCATGCCCGCGCCCGCCTGGCTGGCCGGCACGGTGTAGCGGGGCGGGCCCAACGTCCCGGAGAACCCCGCGATCGGCAGACCGGTGATGACCGGGCGCAGGTTCGGATGGTCCCCGCCGGCGGCGAGCGAGACGATCCGGGCAAGCGCCAAAGGCGAGATGCGGTTGAGGGGCGACAACCCACTGCCGTCGTTGACCGAGACGCCCTCGGCCACGCCCAGCCCGGCGAGAACCTGCCGGACGGCCTGCGCGGCATCGGCGAACGTCGCGGGACGGCCCAGCTTGATGGCCACCTGTCGTGCCACCGCCTCGGCCACGTCGTTGTCGCTGTCGGTCAGCAGATGCTCCACGAGCGCGGACAGCGGCGGCGACTGGACGGCACCGAGTTGCACGGCCTCCTTCTGCGCGACCGTCGAACCCCCGGCCTTGGCACTGACCCCGTTCTTGGACAGCAGACGCGCGAACTCCCTCGTCGCAGCAGAAGGCGGGTCAGAAACCCGCGTCTTGCTGGACGGGTCCGATGGCGCCACACGCCCCTCGTCGACGGTCAAGGCGCTGACAGGCGCCAGCTCGCCGTCGGGCAGATAGTTCGGTTTCCAGCTGGCGGCCTTACGAGGCCCCTGATAGGCGGAGGCGTCGTAGTCCACGCGAACCTGGCCCGCGCCGGAAGCCTTCAACGCCGTGGCCGTCTGGCGGGCCAGGTCGGCGAGCGACGCGTAGGGCGGGTGGCCGGCGCCCGGACGCGACGGAAGCGCCGTCAGGGTAGGATCCCCGCCTCCGACCAGAATGATCCCGTCGCCGGTGCCGCGCACGACCCGGGTGGTGATCCGGTGGGCCGGGCCGGCCGAGGCCAGCGCCGCCACCGACGTCGCCAGCTTCGTCGTCGAGGCCGGGGTGGCGGGCTGCCCGGCGCGCAGCTCGTACAGCGGCCGCCGGGTCTCCGCGTCGACGACCACCGCGTTGATCTTCGCCTGCGGTCCCCCGATCAGTGCGGAGAGCCGTCCCGCCAGGGCGGACGGGGCGGGCGGACGCCCCGACCCGGGCTCGGCGGCGGGGATCGCCGCGGACGACGGCGCGATCCGCACCAGGTCGCGCGCCGCCACGCTGGGCGGTTGCGGCGACAGGCGCCGGTCGGGTGTGAGTTTCACCACTGCCAGACCCGCGGCGACGGCGAAAACGTTAAGGAGGGACAACGACACGACTGCGAGGGCCCGGCCCCGTCCAGGCACGCGACCGCCCCTCTCCCACTCAGCACTCACCAACGTGCGACATCCTTATACAGGGGAACACTCACCTGTGGTGCCGGCCTCGCCCACAGGCTCCCGAAAGACTATTCACTGCGAGCGCGCAGGGAGCGGAGGACATCTTGGATTTCGACGTCACGATTGAGATCCCGAAGGGCCAGCGGAACAAGTACGAGGTGGACCACGAGAGCGGCCGCATCCGGCTCGACCGCATGCTCTTCACCTCCACGCAGTACCCGGCCGACTACGGGTTCGTCGAGGACACCCTCGGCGAGGACGGCGACCCCCTGGACGCCCTGGTCCTGCTCCAGGAGCCGACGTTCCCCGGCTGCCTCATCCGCTGCCGCGCCGTGGGCATGTTCCGCATGACCGACGAGGCCGGCGGCGACGACAAGGTCCTGTGCGTCCCCGCCACGGACCCCCGCATGGAGCACCTGCGCGACATCCACCACGTGGCCGAGTTCGACCGGCTGGAGATCCAGCACTTCTTCGAGGTCTACAAGGACCTGGAGCCCGGCAAGTCCGTCGAGGGCGCCAGCTGGGTGGGACGCGTGGAGGCCGAGCAGGAGATCGAGCGTTCCTTCAAGCGCGCCTCCGACCAGGGCGGCCACTGAACCGTCCCCGGCCCGTGCGGCCGGCCGGGCCGTGTGGAGTCGCGGACGGCGCCGACCCGCTCCCTGCCGCCCACGCGACGCTCGTGAGGAACCCTTCTGTAGGACTTCTACAGAAGGGTTCTCGCTTTCTTCGGGGACTTCCGTCAGCCCGCGGGACGTGTGGCCCCCACCAGGTCGTGCCGGTGGATGCTGGCGATGCGTACCTGCGCGCCGGTGTAGGGCGCTTCCACCATGCGGCCGTTGCTGAGGTAGAGCCCGACGTGGTGGATCGTGGCGGGATCGGACCGGTTGGTCGCGAAGAAGACCAGGTCACCTGCACGTAGTTTGCTGATGGGAATGTGCGGTCCGGACGTCCACTGGGTGCCCGTCCAGTGGTCGAGCTGCACACCCGCCTTGTTCCACGCGTACATGGTCAGGCCTGAGCAGTCGAAGCCGACGGTCCCGGCGCCCTGCGCGATGCCGTATGTCGGCCCGTCCATGCCGCCTCCGCCCCAGGAGTAGGGCGTGCCGAGCCACTTGAGCGCCGCCTCGGCCGCGACGGCGCCGCGCGCCTCGGGCGGCGCCACCTTCGGAACGGGGAAGTCCGAACGGAACTTGCGCGTCTGCGCCTTCTCCAGCGCCCGTTCCCGCGCGCGCTTGACCTCTGCGGATTTCGCCTGCGCCTTGCCAAGCTTGCGTTCTAGACGGCGCTTGTCCGTCTCGATGCGCTGGACGGCGGCCTGTTGGGTGGCCACGGCGTCCTGTGCGAACCGTTTGGCCTCGTCGGCGCGCCTCGTCGCCGCGCCTTGCTCGTCCAGCGCGGTCTTCGCCTGGCGGCGGAACACGTCCGCGACCGTCTGGGAGGCTTCGACCCGGCGGAACATGGCCGTTCGCCGTTCGGCGAGCATCTTGACCATGCCGGCGCGGTCCATGAATCCCTGGGGCCCGCCTTCACCCGCGACAGCCGAGGACATCGGGTCGTAGCCGGTGTTGTCCTGGTAGACCCGCGAGGCGAAGGACGCCAGTTCGGCTCTGGCCTCCTCCACTCTCCGGTTCGCCTCGGCAAGCCTCCCCTGGATGTCCCTGTACGCCTCCTGCGCGCGCCGCAGCTGCACCAGTTCACCGTTGTAACGCTCCACGGCGGCCTCTGCGGCGATGGCGAGCCTGTCGAGTTCGCCGTCCGCCTGGGCGAGCACGGCCTTCGTCCGCCCGACCTCGGCCGCCTTCTCCCTGACGTCGCGTTCGCTGTGTTCGACGTCCTTCGCGCTAGGTCCGGGAGGGTCGGACGGGCGGGCGGACGCGCCGGGCACCAGCACGCTCATGCCGATCGCGACGCCGGAGGTGAGCGCGACCAACCGCAGCGCCCTGCCACCGGCGGGAAACGGGGTCACGCGACGGCGACGTAGCTCAGGTGCGCCAGGTGCCATGATCACGTCCTCCCCGCCCGCGTTCCTGCCTAGCGCAAATGATCAGCTACGAAGAGGGGTTGACTCGGGAAATGGCAGGTACAAACGCCGCGCGATGGAGGTGGGGCGGAAGCGCTCGACCTGGTGTTCGCCTACGGAGGGCTACCTGGCCGGCGCGGTCCGGGCCTTGGGAATCGGGGAGCGGTAACCCGGCGGAGCGGACGACATCTGTGCCCCCGGGGGAAACGTGGCCAAGGGGATGGCGTCGAGGGTGTCGGACGCGTGTGGATGCGGCTGCCGCCCAGATCCGGGCCTCTGCGAGATGCCGGGTACTGCCGTCGGGCGCGGGGCGGCGCGCTCGTCCCTAGACTCCCGCCGGGCACCGACGGCGTACATGGAGGCGACCCCGGACGCGGACAGGAGCGCAACAGTCACGAGCACGGCGAAAGCACGACCGACCTGTGCGCAGAGCTTGGCAGCCCCCTCCTCCTTGGACGCCCTACGGGTGCGGCCGAACCGCCAGCGCCGACCTTGTCGGGACGTCCGTCCGGGACGTCCGAAGGCGGTCTGGACGGGAAACCCATCGGACCTGAACTCGGTGACGCGAGTGGCCACGAAGAGCCTGTAGCCGACAAGTTCCGGATCCAGGAAGCAACTCATCACCCTGAGCCGCATCTCCGGCGCGGGTAACACGTCCGGTAGCAGCCCGTAGACCTGGGCGGCCGACATGGTTCGGGGACGGAGAGCTCCACAGGCGGCACACACTCGCGCGTGCTCCACCAGCCGCCTGCTGATGTCGTCGGTGAGATCGCCACGCCGCTCGCGCAGGAGGAGGGCGCGCTCGGGACAACCGCAGGCCCCCTTGTTCGCGAGTATCTCCACGGTCAACGCCGCTTCGAGCTCGCCGCGCGCGCCGTCGAGTGCCGTCTGTGCGTCCCTCAGCGACACCCCGAACACTTTGGCAAGGTCGGGAACCGACAACTGGCGCCTGACGTGCAGTTCCAGGATCTCCCTGGAGAGGGGCCGCAGCGCCAGCACCGCCCGCCATACCGTGATGCGCTGGTCTACGTCCTCCTGGTCGTGGCCGGTGACCGGCACGTCCGGCACCTGGTGCTCGGACGGCATGCGGCGGGCGCACTCCAGCCGGGCGATGGCGTAGAGCCATGGCCCGAACCGCTCGGGTTCGCGCAGCTTGCCGATGTGCGCCTCGGCCACGATGAAGGTGTCCCGCAGGGCGACCTGTGCCGCGTCACGTCCCCGCAGTTGGGACCAGCAGTACGCGTAGAGCCCCTCGGCATGGGCGTCGTAGACCGCGGGCGGGGCGCCGGGGTCGCGCTCCCGCAGCGTCTCGACCAGGAGATCGTCGCTCATGCCAGAGAAGCTAAAGGCTGCAGGCGACCTTTACCAGCAAATTCAAGAGATCACACGCCGATACCGAACATTATTCTTACCCCTTAATCAGGTATTTCGGGAGTCTGTCCACAATTAATGGACTTCGCGGTACTTCGACCGCGATACTGCAAGGTTCGTCGGCTCCCATGACCTGGACGCCGCCCCGGTGGGCGACCACGTGGTCACCGAGAGCGATTGAGTGCTATTTCGGGCCTCCAGTCTGGAATGACCATTCTACGACCGGCCAGACCGCACTTCCGGCCACGGCCATCAAGGCCTAACCAAACAGTGACCCAAAGGGCGAATACCGCCACCGCGACGCTTCAGAGGGCAATTCGACGACGGGTTCGTCTCCAGGCAAGCGCGCCTACGTCCAGAGACGACACTCGGCAATGGCGCCGGCCATCAACAGGCCGACGGCAACGTCCTGTCCTCGGTCACCCCGTCCTGCCTCGCGGAGGTTCATCTGAACGAAGTTGACACTGTCATCGTTACAGTGTCATCATCGAGCCATGGACGACGACACCTGGACGATCGCCGAACTGGCGGACCGTGCCGCCGCGGCTCTCGCGGCCGACGCGTCCGCGCAGGTCAGCGGCCGGGTGCGCGACCTGCCCAACGAGCGGCTGATCCGCTGGTACACCACGATCGGCCTGATCGACCCGCCCCTCGGCCGCCGCGGACGCACCGCCCTGTACGGGCCCCGCCATCTCCTCCAGCTCGTCGCGGTGAAGCGCCGCCAGGCCTCGGGCGCCTCCATCGCCGAGATCCAGGTCGAGCTCGCCGCCGCGACCGACGCCGACCTGGCCCGCATCGCCGCTCTCCCTCACCCGCCGGACGCCCGTTCGACCTACTCACCGGCCCCCGGCGCTTCACCTGGCCGAGCAGCCGGACGCCCCGGCTCGAACACGCCGGCCACTCGGGACGCTGATCGGGCTCCCCTCGGCGACCCCCAGGCAAGGCCGGAGAGCCAGGGCATGCCTCCAACAGCCCCCGAAGGGGCGGGGGGTGGCGAGAGAGGGAACTTCTGGAGCACGCGACCCGATGTGTCCTTCCGCCGCGACGTCGACATCAGCGCCTACGGCGAGCCCCGACCCGCGATCGTCCAAGGCGTCCGCCTCGCGCCCGGCCTCACCGTGCTCCTCGAGATCCCGGACCTGAACGGCGACGACCTCGCCGCCATCGAGGCGGCCGCGCGTCCGCTGCTCGACGAACTGCGACGCCGCGGCCTGCTCGACCCGGCGCGAGACCCCGCCGAAAGCCCCGACTTCCAGCCCGCCGACCCACCCCGGAGGATTCAGTGACCGTGCGCATCCTGCCGCTACCCGAGACCGCGCCGCCGGTACCCGACCACGGGCTCGGCGCGCTCAGCACCGACAGGGGAAACCTGCCGCTCGACTCCGTGGACGTGCACGCGTCCCTCACCGGCCTCGCCGCCCGCATCGAGATCGTCCAAGGCTTTCGCAACCCGTTCGACGTGCCGCTGGAGGCCACCTACATCTTCCCCCTGCCCGACCGCGCCGCCGTCACCGCACTGCGCATGGAGGCCGCGGACAGGGTCATCGAAGGGAGGCTGAAGGAGCGCGGGCAGGCGCGGCAGGACTACGACACCGCCATCGCCGCGGGTCAACGCGCGGCCATCGCGGAGGAAGACCGCCCGGACGTGTTCACCATGCGGGTGGGCAACATCCTGCCGGGCGAGCGGGTCACGATCCGCCTCTCCCTCGACCAGCCGCTGCCGCACGAGTCGGCGTCCAGCGCGACGTTCCGTTTCCCCCTCGTCGTCGCCCCCCGCTACATCCCCGGCGCTCCGCTCGACGGTGAGCGCGCAGGCCCCGGAGTGGCCGACGACACCGGCGCCGTGCCCGACGCGTCCCGGATCAGCCCGCCCGTCCTGCTGCCCGGCTTCCCCAACCCGGTTCACCTGGCCCTCAGGGTCGACATCGATCCGGCCGGGCTTCCGCTCACCCAGATCCGGTCGGCGCTGCACGTGGTCGCCGAGGAGGGCGACGGCGAGCGGACGACCGTGCGCCTGCAACCGGGCGAGCGGCTCGACCGCGACTTCGTCCTGCGGCTCGACTTCGCCCCTCGCGAGAGCGCGGCCCTCTCCCTCATCCCGGACGAGTCCGGCGAGGAAGGGACGTTCAGCCTCACCGTCCTGCCCTCTGGGGAGGCGAGGCCCCGCCCCCGCGACGTGGTGCTCGTCCTCGACCGTTCCGGCAGCATGCACGGCTGGAAGATGGTCGCCGCCCGCCGCGCCGCGGCGCGCATCGTCGACACCTTCCGCGCCGAAGACCGGTTCGCCGTCCTGTCCTTCGACACCGTCATCGAGCGCCCGCGCGACCTCGGCTCCGGGCTGGTCGACGGCACCGACCGCAACCGGTTCCGCGCCGTCGAGCACCTCGCGGCGCTGGGCGCGCGAGGCGGCACCGAGATGCTCACCCCGCTCGACGAGGGCTGCCGCCTGCTCGCCGACCCCAACCGCGACCGGGTCCTCGTCCTCATCACCGACGGCCAGGTCGGCAACGAGGACCAGCTCCTCGCCCACCTCGAACCACGGCTGAACGGCGTCCGCGTGCACACGGTCGGCATCGACCAGGCCGTCAATGCCGGCTTCCTGAACCGCCTCGCCGCGATCGGGCGGGGCCGCTGCGAACTGGTGGAGTCCGAGGACCGCCTCGACGAGGCGATGGAGCACATCCACCACCGGATCGCCGCCCCGCTGGCCACCGGCCTCGACCTGGACGCCGACGGGCTGGAGATCATCCCCGGCACCGTGGCGCCCGCCCGGCTGGGCGCCCTGTTCCCCGGGGTGCCGCTCCAGATCGCGGGCCGGTTCCGAGGCGCGCCCTCCGGCGCCCTGTCCGTGCGGGGGACGGCCTCCGACGGCACGGCCTGGGCGCAGCAGGCCACCGGCGTCGTCGCCGAGAACCCGGCTGCCCGATCCATCTGGGCCCGCGCACACCTGCGCGACCTGGAGGATCAGTACACGGTCGGCGGCCCCGACGACCTGGAACAGCGCATCATCTCGGCCTCCCTCCGATTCGGCGTCCTGTGCCGCTTCACCGCGTTCGTCGCCGTGGACAGCCGGGTCGCGACCGAGGGCGAGGCGCCGCACCAGGTCGTCCAGCCGGTGGAGATGCCCCGCGGCTGGGCGGGAGCCGCACCGATGGCCGCCCCGCGGATGGCCCCGGCCGCCTTCGCCGCCGACATGGAAGCCGCCGCCCCGCCGGCAGGTGCAGCCCCCATGGCCCCCATGTCCCCTGCGCCCATGCCGGCCGCCCCCTCCGGCCCGCCTCCCATGCCGCAGGGCGCCCCTCCCGGCTACGGCGCGCCGCCCCCGGTCTCAGGCCGCCCCGCCGGTCGCCCCGCCGGTCGCGCCCGGCGGGCGGCAGGCCCTGCACCCTCGCCCCTCACCCGGTTCCAGCAGGAACTGGCCAACGTCCTGGGTCGCCTCCGCCAGGTCCCCGACACAGGCGAAGAGCGCGTCCAGCACCTGCTGAGCGAACTCCTCCCCATCCTGGAGTCGATCGTCCAGCGAATGCAGACCCTCTCCCTGGACACCAAGCCCCTCGCCGAGCTCCGCGACGACCTGCACCGCCTCCGCCCCACCGCCGACCAGCCCACCGTCAACGACCAGTGGACCCGCGCGCTCCAGGTCCTCGCCGACTTCACCGGCGAGTCCCCACCCCGCCGCCCCTTCTGGAAGCGCCCCAGCTGACCCGAGGCGGGGGCGCCCGCAGCAGGAGGCCGCCCCCGCCGCACCGCACACCCACATGGCGCACAGAGCAGAGCGAACCAGGGCACGACTACCCCGGTGACGTGGCAGGTGGCGATGACACCTGCGCCTGCCGAACGAGAAACGCGAGGTAGAGGCCCATGCCCCACCGCACGGCAGCAGACGCAGACCTCCTCTTCGGGCGGGAAGCGTGAGGTAGAGGCACCTGCCCGACTGCACGGCAGGAAACGCAGACCGCCTCTTCGGGCGGGAAGCGTGAGGTAGAGGCACATGCCCGACCGCTCGCCAGGAAACGCAGACCGCCCTCTTCGGGCGGGAGGCGCGAGGTAGAGGCACATGCCCCACCGCACGCCAGGAAACGCAGACCACCCTCTTCGGGCGGGAAGCGCGAGGAAGAAGCGTGGCCTGACTGGCGAGTAGGAGGTGCGGGCAACAGGCGCTGGGCACGGGCGTGGGCCGGGCCGCGCTGTGGGAGGCGCGGTCCGGCCCACGTTGGCGGGGGACGGTCAGGTGTGCTTCGGACGGTAGCGGCGGAGGAGCGGGATCAGGTTCAGGGCCAGTCCGATCACGGCGACGCCGCTGACCAGGTTGACTCCGGGGTGGAACTCGGCGAAGCCGTCACCGCCGGCGGCCGTCCCGCCCGCGACCAGCGCGGTGACCACGGCCAGGACCAGGGCGGCGCCGACCTGGCCGGAGGTCTGGACGAGGCCGGAGGCCAGCCCCTGCTCGGAGTCGTCGATCCCGTCGGTGGCCTGAGCCATGATCGAGCTGAAGCCGAACGCGAACCCGCCGCCCAGCAGCAGCATCGTGGGCAGGATCGTGAACGCGTAGTGCGGAGCGTTTCCGGCCGTGGCGAGGAACCAGGCGTAACCGAGGCTCAGGGAGGTCATCGAGCTGATGATCAGGCGGGGCGTCCCGTACCGGTCGATCAGGCGCCCGACGAACGGTGAGCCGAAGGCCACGAGGAGCCCGGCCGGCAGCAGGGCCATGGCCATCTTCAGCGGCGACCAGCGCAGCACGTCCTGCAGGTAGAGCGTCATCATGAACTGAAAGCTCAGGTACGAGCCGAACAGCGCGACGATGCTCAGGTTGGCCCGCACGATCGAGCCGATGCGCAGGATGCCGAGCCGGATCAGCGGGTGGCGCACCTTCTTCTCGGTGACGAAGAACGCGATCAGCAGGGCCGCGGCGACGGCGACGGAGCCCAGCGTGACCGGGTCCAGCCAGCCGCGCTCGGGCGCCGAGACCACGGTGTAGACCGCGAGCAGCATGCCGCCGGTGAGCGTCACGGCGCCGAGAAGGTCGTGCCCTCCCTCGGCCGCCGACCGGTCCCGCGGGATCAGCGCGATGCCGGCGACAAGGGCGATCACGGCGAGCGGCACGGGCGTCAGGAACGTCCAGCGCCACCCGAAGCTGGTCAGCAGCCCGCCGAGGATCAACCCGGACGAGTAGCCGCTCGCCCCGAAAACGGAGAACACCGACAGCGCCCGGTTGCGCGCCGGCCCCTCGTGGAAGGTGGTGGTCAGAATGGACAGCGCGGTCGGCGCGGTGAACGCGGCGGCCAGCCCCTTCACGAACCGTGTGGCGATCAGCAGCGTGCCGTCGTTGACGAGACCGCCCACCAGCGACGCCACCGCGAACACGGCGAGAGCGGCGAGGAACACGCGGCGTCGGCCCAGGAGGTCGGCGGTGCGTCCGCCGAGCAGGAGCAGTCCGCCGTAACCGAGGACGTAGCCGTTGACGATCCACTGCAGCGACGTGGTCGAAAGGCCCAGTTCAGCGCCGATCGACGGCAGCGCGACGCCCACCATCGAGACGTCGAGTCCGTCGAGGAACAACACGGCGCACAGGACGGCGAGGACGCCCCACAGCCGGGGGGTCCAGGTCTGTTCGGCCGGCGCGCCCACGGCGCCCGGCGCGCGGACAGCGGAGTCGGGTGAGGTCTCGGTGATAGTCACGTCGAAGGACAGTACATGCACATGCATCAAATGTCCACGCACAAAGTTCCGCCGAATTTAATGCCTGTGCATCTGATGCGCACGCATGGTACGATGCGCGGCATGGAGGCGGAGTCTGCTCTGGTCGACCGCTGGCGCAAGCTGGCGACCTGCTACAACACGGTCGCGTGCGCGCTGGACCGCGCTCTGCAGGACGCCCACGGCCTGAGCATGAGCGAGTACGAGACGCTCGACCGTCTCGTCGATCAAGCCTGTGAGAAGCGTCGCATGCAGGACATCGCCGCGGCCATGTACCTCAGCCAGAGCGCCCTGTCCCGGACGGTCGCCCGCCTGGAGAAGCACGGCTACGTCGTGCGCGGGCTCTGCGAGGCCGACCGCCGCGGCGTCTTCGTGGAGATCACCGACGACGGCCGCCGCTGCCACGCCGAGGCCCGCGACACCCATCTGAAGATCCTCGCCGAGCACCTGACCGACTGACCCGGGTGCGTCAGGCGCAGGCGATGCGAGTGGAGAACCACTCGCCGGCCTTCGGATGCCCGAACGGCCAGGTCGGCTCGTCCTGGGGGCGCCGTGGTCGTGGTGGGGTCGAAGACCTCGGTTGACTGGTTCCGATCGAGCAATGCCGCGCCGACGGCGCTACTCGCCGGTCGTCCCGTCCAGCAGCTCGCGGGCGATGTCGAGGTGACCGACGTGGCGCGCGTACTCCTGGAGCAGGTGGAAGAGGATCCTGCCGAGGGACGGAGCTTGATCGGACGTACGGAAGCGACCGCCCAGGCGGGCCTTGTCGTCTAGCGAGGCACCCTCCACCAGCGTGCGTGTCCAGGCGACCTCCAGACGGTAAGCGTCCATGACCTGTGCGGTGGACCGGTCAAGAGGAATCGTCCATTCGGCCGCATCGCCCCCGGGCGGGTAGGCGAGAACGTCTTCGGCGGCGAATCCCCAGCGCATCCACCGGCGTTCGACCCAGCCGAGATGCTGCACCAACCCGAGCGGCGACCACCCCAACGGCTCGACCGGCGCGCGGAGCTCGTCGTCCGGCAACCCGGAGAGTTTGCGCATCAATGCCTCGCGATACCACTCCAGGTATCCGAGGAGGAGTTCACGAGCATCCGTCACCTCGACGCCTGGGCCATCGAGGAGCGCGGGAACCTGGTCCGGACGGTTCTGCATCCGCCGAAGGTTAATGCGGTCAGCCCCTAGAGCAGGCACGAGACGAGGCACTGGTCAGAACCTCGACACCCGTTTGTGCCGTCTCAGACGAAGTCGGCTTTCGTCATGCCTGGCGGATGGCCGGGCGGCCACTGCACGAGCTCGATCCGGTAGCCGTCGGGGTCGGTCAGCCATGATGTCCGGAGCCCCGGCCCCGGTTCGGCCGGCGGCTCGGCCGTGACGCCGTTGGCCGCCAGATCGGCGATCGCGGCCTCGAGATCGTCCACCTGGACGACCAGGTGGTTGACGGCGCCGGTGTCCTCGACCGGTCTCGCGGGATCGTGCACGAGCTCAAGGCTGACGAACGGATCGTCAGGCAGTTGGAGCATGGTGAGACTGCCGAAGCCGGTTTCGGGGACGCTGCCGACCTTGGCGTACCCGAGCGCGGCGTAGAAGGCGTGCGAGCGTTCCAGGTCGGTGACCCGCAGCCCGAGGTGCAGCATGCGCATGCCCGGCAGACTAATGCGACCTGGGCAAACCCACTACGCCCACGTGGGACGCGTAGCGGCGTCCTTGAAAGACGTGTTGAAAGTCCTCATCCGGCAGGGTGTGAAGGTGTGCGGAAGGCTCGACGGGCCGAATCTCGTTCGTGTCGGCTGCGGCGTGGAGGTGGCCGTCCAGCAGTCCGGGTGCTGGACGGCCGCCGCGGGTCACGCTGCTCACCGAAGTTTCTCGGCCAGCGCGACGATGATGCCCTGGGGGCCGCGGACGTAGCAGAGCAGGTAGGCGTCCTCGTACCGAGCGATCTCGCCGACGAGTTCGGCGCCGTGGGGGCGCAGGCGGGCGACGGCGTCCTCGACGTCG
This sequence comes from Actinomadura citrea, assembly GCF_013409045.1. Lineage (NCBI taxonomy): Bacteria > Bacillati > Actinomycetota > Actinomycetes > Streptosporangiales > Thermomonosporaceae > Actinomadura > Actinomadura citrea. Next base: position 8,530,799 of record NZ_JACCBT010000001.1, read on the forward strand.
TCGACTTCGAACATGATGCTGCGGATGCCCAGCGTGTTCGACGGTGCGGGGTCGGGATCGGCGCTGATCGCCGCCGGCGCGTGGAACTTCGTCAGCTCGAGCTTGCCGTGGCCGTCCAGGGTCCGCATCATCGCGATTTCGGCGCGGAGGTCGTCGAATCCGTTCACCCGCTCCGCCGAGCGGCCCTCGATCGGGGCCCTGCCCTCCAGTTCCATGCCGAGTTCGGCGAAGAAGGCGACGGCGGCTTCGAGGTCGGCGACGACGATGCTGACGTGGTCCATTCGAAGTGTCATGTCGCCTGCCCTCAGGAGTCGGACGCCTGGCGTTCGGCCTGCTGCTGGATCAGTTCCTCGACGGCGCTCGGGAGGGTCGTCTCGAAGTCGATCAGTTTCGCCCAGGTCGGTGTGACGACGATGCGGACCATGCCCTCGTGGTACAGCGAACGCACCCCGGCCTCCCACTCGACCCGCTGCTCCGGCGTCATCTGGTAGGTGCTGTTCATTTCGAGGTACTCGTCCGGGATGCCGTCGGTGACGTCGAGCTCGGCGTGGCCGCGGATGAGCAGGATCTTGGGCGGGTGCACTTCGGTGTCGATCGTCAGGGCGACCGCCGGGTTCTGGCGGAGGTGGGCGAGCTTCGGGGCGTTCAACGCGGTGCACATGACGATCTCGGTGCCGTTCCAGCTGAACCCGACGGGAACGTTCCGCGGCGTGCCGTCCTTGGCGACGTAGGCCAGGCGGGTGATGTCGCGGGCCAGCATCTCCCGGCTCAGCGGACGGTTCAGGATCTCGGTGGTCTCGTTCGGCGTGGTCATGTGGTGTCTCCTGTCAGCTCTGGATCGGGAGGTCGTAGAAGCGCCGGGCGCTGGAGCCGATGCGGTTCAGGTCGGTGCCGTAGATGTGCAGGGAGACGGCGGTCTCGTCGCCGACGTTACGGACACGGTGGATGTCGCCGGGCGGGGCGAAGGCGCTGACCTCGCCGGTCGTGTTCGGGTTGTGGCCGGCCTCGATCAGGGTCGTGCCGTCTTCGGAGAGGGTGTACAGGTCCTCGTGCTCCACGCCGGCCAGGACCCCGAACACGCACCAGGTCACGTGGTCGTGGATGCGGGTCAGCGCGCCGGGCTGCCAGACGATCGCCACCATCGAGAACGAGCCGTCCGGCTCCACATGCAGGCGCCGGCTGCGGTACGTGCCGCGTTCGCCTCCGAACAGATCCGCGGGAAGCAGGCCGGGCGAAGGCAGGTGCTCGCGCAGTGCCTCGCCCACGTACGACGCGGTCTCACGCCAGTCGGCGTCGCGGGCGACCGCGCCGCGTACGGCGGTGAGGAGTTCGTCCAGCTCTGTGGCGGGGCGCACGGTTAGGGTGTTCATGGTGTCCTCCCCTGTCAGGTGATTCCAGCGTCGCCCCGACGGGGTCGTGCGGTCATCCGTGCTGACCGCAGAACACCACGGACGCTGCCACGGAAAGGGGCCCAGGGTGGCGGAGCGGATCTCTGAGCGGGAGGCCGAGGTGCTGGCCGCGCTGGGTGCGCGGCTGTCCAACGCGCAGATCGCGAATCGGCTGCACATCTCCGTGCGCACGGTGGAGAGTCACGTGTCGTCGCTGCTGCGCAAGTACGGCATGGCCGACCGGTGGGCGCTGGCCGAGCTGGCCCGATCCGGGGAGCGGGAGCCGGGCCGGATGGCCGGGCTGCCGGTGTCCGGGACGACGTTCGTGGGCCGTGCGGCCGAGCGCGCCGCCGTCCTGGCCGCGGTCGAGCAGGCCCGGCTGGTGACGCTGCTGGGCCCGGGCGGGGTGGGCAAGACCCGGCTGGCCGCGGTGGCTGCCGAGGAGGCCGTGGCGCTGTTCCCGTCCGGTGGGGCGTTCGTGGACCTGGTGCCGGTACGCGACGGGTTCGTGGCCCGCGCGGTCGCGACCACGCTCGGGGTGACCGAGGGGTCGCACCAGCCACTGGAGGAGGCGGTCGCGGCGCGGCTGGGCACCGGGCGGTCGCTGCTCGTCCTGGACAACTGCGAGCACGTGATCGACGAGGCCGCCGAGTTCGCCGAACGGATCCTGGCCGCCTGCCCCGGCACCCGCGTCCTGGTGACCAGCCGGGAACGCCTCGGCGTACCGAGCGAGCGCAGCGTGCCGATCGCCCCGCTGCCGCTGGGCTCGGACGCCGAGCGGCTGTTCCACGACCGGGCGCTGGCCGCGGACCCCCAGTTCGTGGCCGATCCCGCGGTTGTCGCGGAACTGTGCGCGCGGCTGGACGGCATGCCGCTGGCGATCGAGCTGGCCGCGGCCCGGGGCGCGTCGCTGGGCCCCACGGGACTGCTCGCGGCGCTCGACGACGCGCTGCGGCTGCTGTCCGGCGTACGCGGCGGCGACGAGCGGCACCGTTCGCTGCGCGCGGTCCTGTCGTGGAGCTACGACCTGCTCGATGAGGAGGAGCAGACGCTGTTCCGGCGGCTCGGGGTGTTCGTCGGGGCCTTCGACATGGACGCCGCGGCCGCCGTCGGCGGGGATCGCGCGGGCGTCGCGGACCTGCTCGGCCGGCTGGTCGACAAGAGCCTCGTGGTGCACGTGCGCGGGCGGGTCAGCCGCTGGCGCCTGCTGGAGACCGTACGCGCGTTCGCGCTGGCGCAGATGACGGCCGCGGGCGAGGAGGACAAGACCCGGGCGCGGCACCTCTGCTGGGCCGCCGACGCGGCGTCCGCCACGGAGGTCAGGATCGGCGATCCCACCTGGCGCGAGGACTTCGACGCCACGGCCGCGGACCTGCGCGTCGCGCTGGCCGCGGCCGGCGGCCCGGGCGAGGTGACGCACCGGCTGGCGAGCGCGCTGGCGCACCTGACCTTCGCCCGCCGCCACCTGCTGGAGTCCTTCGCCCACCACCGGACCGCCGCCGCGCTCGCGACGAGCGCCGCGTCGGCGGCACGCGACCTGCGCGCGGGAGCCGGGTGCGCGCACGTCAGCACCACGTCCGACCAGCACGTGTTCGAGCTGCTCCTGGAGGCCGCCGAACAGGCGGCACGGGCCGGCGACGACCGCGGCCGGGCGATCGACCTGGCCCGCGCGGTCGAGACGGCCTGCCGGTTCCCCGAGGCGTTCGAGCCCGGCGTCCCGTACGAGCACCTGCGCGGCCTCCTCGACGAGGCGGTCGCGGCCGGGCCCGGCGACGACCCGGCGGTCACGGCGCGCCTGGCCCTGGCCCGCGCGTGGCTGGCCGGCCCGGACCGGGGCGCGCCGGACCCCGAGCTGGCGTCGACCGCCCTCGCCGCCACCCGGGCGACCGCGGACCCCGTCCTGATCAGCTCCGGCCTGTGCGCGGCCGGGACCGCGGCACTACACGCCGGACGACTGCGCGAGGCCAATCGCATCACCCGCGAACGCCTGGCGCTGCTGCCGTCCATGGACCGCGACGACCCGTACTGCGCACCGGAGATCTGCAACACCTACGGCCGCGCCTGCGCCTACGCGATCATGACCGGCGACCTGCCCGGCGCGATGGCCGCCGCCCGCGCGGGCATCGGCGACGACCTGCTGCGCGACACCCACCTCACGGCCAGCCGCCTCGTCCAGCCGCTCGTGCTGACCGGCCGCTTCCACGACGCGATCGGACACGCCGAACGAATGCTGGACCAGTGGGACCGCGCCGGACGCCCCGCCCCGCTCTGGATGCTGCCGGCCGTGAGCATGACGGTGCTGGCCAGCGCGATGATCGGGGAGGCGAGGGCGGTGGCGCTGTGGCGGGCGCGTGCCGCGGAGGTGGCCGGCGGCATGCTCTGCACGGCACCGGTCGCGGCGTTCGTCGACGCACGCCTCGCCCTCCACGACGAGCGGTACGACACCGCCGAACCCCTCGTACGCAGGGCGTTCGCGGTCGACGCCTCACTGGACAAATACCTCGTGTACGCGCGGGCGGCGGGCGCGGAACTGGCCGTGGCGGCACGCCTCCCCGACGCGCCGGACCTGCTGGCGGCGGCCGCCCCGCTCGCCGAAGAGAACACCTGGGCCGCGGCCTGCCTCGCCCGCGCCCGCGGGCGCCTCCACAACGACCGCGCCGAACTCGCCCGCGCCCTCACGGCGTTCGAAAACCTGGACGCACAGGCCGAACGCGACCACACCAAAGCCCTGCTGGCGCGCCTCTAACTGGACACCGCCTGTTAGCAAAAGGCCCCTTCCGGGATCGGAAGGGGCCTCTGACGTGGAGCCGCCTATCGGAATCGAACCGATGACCTATTCATTACGAGTGAATCGCTCTGCCGACTGAGCTAAGGCGGCGTGCCGTGTGGGCACGGCGGGAAGCAGTCTACCGGGTGTTGGGGGGTGGGCGTGCACTGGTTATTCAGCGGCAGGTGGTCCCGTTCTTGGGCGGGTCGGTGCTGATCAGGTAGTCGTCGGTGGCCTTGGTGATGCAGGAGTTGCCTTGGAGGTAGGCAGTGTGGCCGTCGCCGTCGAAGGTGAGGAGGACGCCGCTGGAGAGCTGGTCAGCCAGGCTCTGGGCCCACTTGTAGGGGGTTGCGGGGTCGCGGATGGTTCCGATGACGACGATGGGAGCGGCGCCCTGGGCGGTGATGGGCTTGGGGGCCTGTTCGGTCTGGGAGGGCCAGTAGACGCACGGGAGGCCGCCCCAGACGACGAACGGTCCGAAGCGGGGCGCGACCTTCTTGGCTTGCTCTGCGGCCTTGCCGTAGGCGGCGAGGTTCGACGGGTTGGGCTTGTCGACGCAGTTGACGGCCATGTTGGCATCGGTCTGGTTGCTGTAGGTGCCGTTCGCCTTGCGCTCGACCATCTCGTCCGCGAGCGCCAGGAGAAGGGTGCCGTCGCCCTTCTGCGTCGCCTGGGTGAGCGCCTGGCGCAGGACGGGCCAGTACTCCTTGACGTAAAGGGCCCGGGCGATGCCCATCACGGCCAGGGACTCGGTGACCTTGCGGGAGTCGCGCGTGTTGCTCAGGGGCTTCTTGTCCGTGGACGTGAGGAAGGAGGAGACCTGGCCGATGACCGCGTCCGGGGTGTTGCCGAAGGGGCAGCTACCCGTCTTCACGCAGTCGTCGGCGAAGGCTCGGAGGGCGGTTTCGAAGCCCTTGGCCTGCTCGATCAGGAGGTCGGTGGACGACAGCTTCGGGTCGACGGCGCCGTCCAGGACGAGGGCTCGGACGTTCTTGGGGAACTGCTCGGCGTAGAAGGCGCCCAGGTACGTGCCGTAGGAGGCGCCGTAGTAGGTGAGCTTCTGGTCGCCCAAGGCGGCGCGTAGGACGTCCATGTCGCGGGCGGCGTCGACCGTGCCGACGTGGGGAAGCTCCGAGTCGGCCTTGGCTTTGCAGCGCTGTGCGAAGGCGCTGCTTTCGCTGCCCAGCTTGTTGGTCTCGTTCGGGTCGTCCGGGGATGCGTCGGTGGCGAAGAACTCGTCCAACTGGGGTCCGGTGTTGCAGCGGACGGGGTCGCTGGACGCCACCCCACGCGGGTCGAAGCCGACGATGTCGAAACGGCGGCGCAGGTCGCTCCCGAAGGTGCGGGCAGCCTGGCGAACGAAGTCGACCCCGGAACCGCCCGGCCCCCCGGGATTGGTGAGAAGCGAACCGATCCGTTCGGACTTGTCTTCGGCAGGGAGCCTGATGAGCGAGATGCCGACCTTCTCGCCGGACGGCTTGGTGTAGTCCAAGGGGACCTGTACGGTCGCGCACTCGAAGCCGTTGCCACAGCCCTTCCAGGACGGCTTCTGACCGTAGAACTGCCCGAGGCCCGTGGGAACGCTCGCGGCCTGGCTCGTGTTCTTGTCGCCGCCGTCGCAGCCGGTGACCGTCGCCAGGACCAGCACAGTAGCCACGCTGATGAGTCTCGCTGCCCGCACCCGGTCCCCGTCTCGTCGTAGCGGCACGTACGCCGCCGCCTACGCTACGTCGGCATGGTGGTCGAGGGCTACTTCCCTCGGTATTCGTGTTCGATGCCGTCCAGAAGCCACTTGAGACCCAGCTCGAAGCTGTCGCCGCGGTAGAAGCTCGTCTCCAGGAAGGGTTTGAGGTGAGGGAGCTCGCCGCGTTCCACCAGCAGCTGTACGTACGACTGCTCCAAGGGGGTCGTCTGGACGCGTTGCGGGGCGGCCTCGGCGACCTGCCGCTCCATCGTGATGAAGCCCAGCATGTAGTGGTCGATCGTCTTGACGATGGCCAGCATGCCGTCCGGATCGTCGGTGAGCCGGGCGGCGGCGGCCATGGACTGCTCGATGTGGCGCAGGCCGTTGGGTCCGATACGCGGGGAACGTCCCGCGAGTTGCAGCATCCAGGGGTGCCGCAGCCCTGCCTCGCGCTCCTTCCGGGCGATCTCCATCATCGCCTCGCGCCAGCCGCCCGGCAGCTCGCCCTGGACCAGGACCTCTTCGGCGACCTCGTCGTACATCAGGTCGAGCAGGTCTTCCTTCGCATCGATGTGCGTGTAGAGGCTCATCGCCCGGACGCCCAGCTCGCTCGCGATGCGGCGGATCGACACCGCGTCCAGGCCCTCCGCGTCCGCCAGCCTGATCGCCGCTTCGACGATCGCCTCGCGTGTCAGCTTCGGCCGGCGTCCGCCGCGCTGACGCGTCCACACATCGCCTGACCTCGGTGTTGCCGCCACACCTGAGATCGTACGCGATACGGCGTATCGATACGGTGTACGGAACGAGCGAGACGCTGTATGGTGTTGCCGATACGGCGTACGGAAACCGGAGGGGAACGGGATGACCACGGCAGACACCGCACCGCCCGTCCAGAAGGCGCCCATCGATCCGCACCTGCGCAATCTCGCGGTCGTCGTGGTGCTCGGCGCGATCATGACGGTCCTGGACAGCACGATCGTCAACGTCGCGATCACCGCGCTGGGCCGTGACTTCGGCACCTCGCTCTCGACCATCCAGTGGGTCGTGACCGGCTACACCCTCGCCCTCTCGATGGCGATCCCGCTGACCGCGTGGTCGGTGCGGCGGTTCGGGGCCCGGACGATGTGGCTCGTCTCGCTCGGCCTGTTCATCGGCGGGTCGCTGCTGTGCGGGCTCGCCTGGTCGGTGCCCTCACTGATCGCGTTCCGCGTCCTGCAGGGATTCGGCGGCGGCATGCTGATGCCCGTCGGGCAGACGATGCTCGTCCGGGAGGCCGGGCCCGACCGGATGGGACGCGTGATGAGCATCGTCTCGGTGCCCGCGATGCTGGCCCCGGCCCTGGGCCCGCTGCTCGGCGGCGTGATCGTCGACAACCTGAGCTGGCGGTGGATGTTCTTCGTGAACGTCCCGTTCTGCGCGCTGGCGCTGCTCGCCGCCCTGCGAATGCTGCCCCGCGACGGTGAGCGCAGCAAGGACGCCCGGCTGGACGTCATCGGCATGGTGCTCCTGTCCCCCGGCCTGGCGGCCCTGGTGTACGCGCTGTCGGAGGCCGGCAACGGGACCCACCTGACCAGTGGACGCTTTCTCGTCACCGCGATCGCCGGCGGTGTCCTCGTTGCGGCGTTCGCGGCGCACGCGTTCCGCAGGGGCGACGGCGCCCTCATCGACCTGCGCCGCCTGAGCACCCGGGCCTTCGCCGCCGCGACCGGCGGGTTCTTCCTCTACAGCGCCGCGATGTTCGGCCTGATGATCCTCGTTCCGTTGTTCGCGGGGATCGTCCGCGGGGAGTCGGCCCTGGACGCGGGCTGGCTGCTGGCACCGATGGGGCTCGGCGCGATGGCCACCATGTCGGTGTCGGGGCGGCTCGGCGACCGCTTCGGCGGACGGTGGCTCGTGGTCGGCGGCATCCTCTGCGTGCTCGCCGGAACCGTGGCCCTCACCACCCTCTCCCCCGACACCGGACGAACCACGATCATGGGCGCGATGCTGGTCGTCGGTCTCGGCCACGGCATGATCGCGCCGCCCCTGATGGCGATGGCCTACCAGGGCCTCCCCCGCGAAGCGGTGCCTGCCGCGACCACCGGCGCGAACATCCTGGTCCGCGTCGGCAGTTCGTTCGGCACGGCGGTGACGGCGGTCGTCCTCCAGATCGGGATCCGCCACGAGATCCCGGGCGCATCCGGCAGTCTGGACGAGGCCGCCGCACACCACACGGCAGATTCACCGTCCCTCCTGGCGAACGCCTTCACCGACACCTTCTGGTGGATGGCCGTGTTCCTGGTGGCGGCCCTGGTCCCCGTGCTCGCCGTCCCCCGCAAACCAAAACAAACCCCACTCACCCCGGCCTGACCGGCCTCGGCTGGGTCAGTTGCCGCTGGTCTGTTGCGGGGGCGCGGGCGGGGCGTCCTGCCCTCTGCCGTTGCCGCGCCGTGGGGCCAGGGAGGCGCACGCCTGCATGGCTTTCTGCTCTGCCGCGGACCTCGTCGGGCGGTCGGTCGGAACGCCGGAGGGGCGGCTGCCGGTCGGGAGCCCATCTGGTCGGCCTGTCGGGGCGCCGGAGGGGCGTCCACTTCGTGGCCCCCCTGGGGCACCGCTTGGACGAGTTGTCGGGGCGCCGCTCGGACGATCCGACGCGCGGGCTGATGGTGGTGCGCCACCTGGGGCTCTGCCGCCTGGGAGATCGACGCCCTGCTTCTCAAGGCAGGCGCGGAACGAGGCCATGGGGTCGGCTCCGGCCGTCTTGCCCGAGCCCGCGGCAGTGTCGCCGCTTCCGCAGGCCGTGGTCAGCAGGATCGCCCCACCGACGGTCAGGGTGCCGAGCATCCGGATTGCGCGCGTGGTGCCCATTGAGATCTTCCTCCTTCTTCGCTCCGCCGACCCCCACGTCAGGAACCTGGCGCAGGTCGGGGCGGTCAACGGCCGGAGCCTTCGTTCACGGTGGTCGCGGTAAGGGAGCCGTCCTGGCCCGTGGAACCCTGGACGACGACGGTCGTGCCCGCGCCGAGGTCGCGCAGCCTGCCGTCCTCGACAATGCGGATCTTGGTCGTGCCGGTGGTCCTGACCTTCACGGTCTCGCCGGAGGCGGTGCGCAGGTACAGGGTGCTGCCGACGACCTTGGTCACCGTCCCGGCGGTTCCCGAACCGCCGCCCGGGCGGGACCCCGTCCCGTTGGCCGCGCCGCCCGGTGCGCCGCCCGGTGCACCGCCCGGCCCGTTGCCCGACCCGTTGCCCGGTCCGCTGTTCGCGCCGTTGCCCGGGGCGCCATAGCCGCCCTGTGGCGCCGAGGCGCCGGGCGGCCCGCCGTAGCCGTTGGTCCTGGCGCGTCCTCTCTCCTGCCCTCCGGCATCGCCGCCGGCGGACGCACCGGAGGTCCCGCCCGAAGACCATTTGTGCGTCTGGACCCCGCCGAGGAAGCCGGCAACGAGGAGGACCCCGGCCGCGAGGTAGAGCGTCGGCCCTGGCAGAGACCTTGGCGATGGCCGCGCCGCCGGCTCGGTGTCGAGATCGTCGTCGAACGGCGAGCTCGCCAGCAGCTCCGCGTCCCCCATCGGGTTCTCAGACATGTCCCGCCTCTCACTCACAGCGCCCCGTCACCACACGAACGGCGTCCCAATTTGTCCCTCTCACCCCAACTGTCGGCAGCCCCGCCCACTCCGGCCCGCCCGCCCGTGAACGCATGCTGCGCCCGCCAGGCGAACGGCGATGCACCCCCGGCGACCTGTCGGCGGCGATCCTCCGGAGGTTCTCCGGCTCCTTCGCCGTGGCGATGTCCGTGCACGCCCGCCAGGGCAAAAGGGCAGGTCGCCCGTGTGCGGTCGCCTTGAAGGAGTGGAAGGTGCTGGTGGCTTTCGCCGGCCTGGGCGGCTGCGGCGGAGTGGAGTGCTTGTCGGAAGGGGGAAGGGCGGGAGGCGTGGCTGGGTGCGCATCGTCAGGGTGGGTGACGGGTGCGGATGGCGAGGTGCGTTCGTCTGCCGCATTCGGGCGCGTGGGCGGTAGCGGCGCGGGTTGGGGGCGCATGGGGTCCTTGGTCAGTCGTGGCGTAGGGCGTCGATGGGGCGAAGCTTGGCGGCGCGGTTGGCCGGGTAGCTGCCGAAGAACAGGCCGATCGCCAGGGAGACGGCCAGGGCCAGGACGATCGACGAGGGCACCAGGACGGGCTTGACGCCGGCGATGGTGAAGAGGCTGCCGATGACGCCGGCGAGGACGCCGAGCAGGCCGCCGGTGAGGCTGAGGACGGTGGCCTCCGCGATGAACTGGCCGAGGATCGCGCCGCGCGGGGCGCCGATGGCCTTGCGGATGCCGATCTCGCGGGTCCGTTCGGTGACGGTGACCAGCATGATGTTGGTGATGCCGATGCCGCCGACCAGGAGGCTGATCGCCGCGACGGCGCCGAGGAGGACGGTGAAGGTCCGGCTCGACTCGCTGACCGCCGACTGGACGCTCGCCTGGCTGGAGACCGTGAAGTCGGCGGCGCCCGAGGAGGCCACGTCGTGCCGCTGGCCGATGATCTGGGTGACCTCGGCCTCGGCGGCGCCGACCGCGCCGCTGCCGGTGGCCTGGACGATGATCTGGTCGAGCGCGCCGTAACCGGTGAGGGTCTCCTGGACGGCCGGGAGCGGCGCGACGGCGATGCTGTCCGGGTCGGAGAAGGTGGACGAGGAGGAGCCCGTCGCCTTGAGGACGCCGGCGACGGTGAAGCGGATCCCGCCCACGTCGATCTTCTTGCCGATCGGGTTCACCCGTCCGAACAGGTCGGACGCCACCGTGCTGCCGAGCACGACCGTCTTGCGCGCGGCGGCGACGTCCTCGGCGGTGAACGCGGCGCCGGACGCGAGGGTCTTGTTCGCCGCCGCGAAGTAGGACGGGGTCGTCCCGACGAACTGGCCGATGGTCGCACTCGTGCCGGCGTACCCCGCGGTGACGGACTGGCTGGTCACGACGGGTGACGCGGTCCTGACCGACGGGGCCTGGCCGGCGGCGGTGAGGGCTTCGGCGTCCGCCGCGGTGAGGTCGCGGGCCTGGGTGCGCGGGCCCGAGGCCTGGTCGGTCGCCCCGAAGCCGCCCGGGCCGCCGCGGCCCGTGGTGGACGGCGTGACGGTGAGGGAGTCGGCGCCGAGGCGCTGGATGCTCTTCTTGATCTGCTCGGACGAGCCGTTGCCGACCGCGACGAGCAGGATGACGGCGCCGACGCCGATCAGGATGCCGAGCGTGGTGAGGGAGCTGCGCAGCTTGTTGGCCGACAGCCCGCGGACCGCGAAGCGCAGGATCTCCAGGGCGCTCACCTGGCCTCCTTCGATGCCGGGGACGCGGCGCGCGGCCGGGTGCTGAGATCGCGCGGCCGGAACCGCGCGACGCGAAGATCGGTGGGGCTCACCGTGCGGCCTCCCGGCGGACGTCCTCGACGATGCGGCCGTCCACGAGGCGGACGATCCGCTTGGCGTGCGCGGCGACGTCGTCCTCGTGGGTGATCACGACGATGGTGCGGCCGGTGCGGCTGAGCCGGTCGAAGACGCCGAGGATGTCGGCGGTGGAGGCGCTGTCGAGCGCGCCGGTCGGCTCGTCCGCGAGGAGCAGCGTCGGCGCGGTGACCAGGGCGCGGGCGACGGCGACGCGCTGCTGCTGGCCGCCCGACAGCTCGTTCGGCTCGTGCCGGGTGCGGTCGGCGAGCCCCACCTCGCGCAGGGCGGCGAGGGCGCGGCGCCGCCGGTCGGCGCCCTTGAGGCCGCCGTAGGCGAGGGGCAGTTCGACGTTGGCCTGCGCGGTCATCCGCGGGATCAGGTTGAACGACTGGAAGACGAACCCGATGCGGCGGTTGCGCAGGATCGCGAGGTCGCGCTCGCCGAGGCCGACGACGTCGATGCCGTCGAGGAGGCAGCGGCCGGCGCTCGGCACGTCCAGGCAGCCGATGATGTTCATCAGCGTCGACTTGCCCGAGCCCGACGCGCCCATGATCGCCACATGGTCACCGCGTTCCACGGTCAGCGAGACGCCCCGCAGGGCGTGGACGGCCGTGTCGCCCGTCCCGTACACCTTGGTCACGCCGCGCAGGTCGAGCACGGGCGGGATGCGGAAGGATTCCGGCGCGGTCATCGACGGCCTCCGCCGCCCGGCGCTCCGCCGCCTGGAGCGCCGCCGCCCGAGCCGCCGAGGCCCGGTCCGCCGCCGCCCGGGAAGCCGCGCTGGTCGGTGTTGCCGCTGCCGGACGTCGAGGTCACGGCGACCTGGTCGCCCTCGTTCAGGCCCGAGCTGATCTCGGTGCCCTGGTCTCCCTTCACGCCGGTCCCGACCGTGGTGGGGACCTGCCTGCCGTTGCGCACGACGGTGACCGTGCTCTGCCCGCCGGCCGTCCGGACCGCCGCGCTCGGCACGTAGAGGACGTTCTCCGCCCGCGCGACGGTGATCTCCACCGTGGCGGTCTGGCCGAGCCGGACCCCGGACGGGACGTCTCCCAGCGCGATCGTGACCGGGAACTTCACGACGTTGTCGGTGGTCGTCGGCGCCGCTCCGATCGCGGTGATCTTGCCGGTGGCGGTCTTGCCGGTGAGCGCGTCGAACGTGACCGCGGCGGCCTGGCCCGTCTTCAGCTTGGTGGTGTCGGCCTCGGTGAACTCGCCCTCGATCTGGAGGTGCGCGGTGTCGGCGAGCTCGACGAAGCCCGAGCCCGACGACGCCGACGAGGTGGAGGACGAGGTCGGCGACGAGGACCCGGAGCCCGAACCGGAGCCCGAACCCGACCCCGAGCCCGAGGAGGACGAGGAGGATCCACTCGAACCGCCGCCCACCGTCCCGTTGACGGCGGTCACCGTCCCGGCGAACGGGGCCTTCAGGACGGTCCCCTGGTACGCGCGCAGAGCGGAGTTGTAGGAGTTCTTGGCCTGGATGTAACTGGCGTACCCCTTCTCGGACGAGGTGTCCCCGTCGGCGGCGACGGCCAGGTTCGCCTTGGCGGCGTCGACGTTCTCGATCGCCTCGGTCTGGTCGAGGCGGGCCAGGACGTCACCCGGCCTCACCTTCTGCCCCGCCTTGACGTAGATCTTCGCGACCGTCCCCGAGGCGCTGAAGGACAGCGAACGGCTCCGGGCGCTCTCCACCGAGCCGGACGCCGACACCGACGAGACCACCGTTCCGCGCGTGACACGGGAGAGGCGGGTGGACGCGGCGGCGCCGTCGCCTCCGTCGCCGAGGGCGAGGTACGCGGTTCCGGCCCCGGCGACGAGCAGCACGCCCAGCGCGCCGTTGACCAGGAGTGTCCGATTCATGCAGATGAGGCTCGTGAGCACTCATGTGGCGTTCGTGAGTCAAGGGTGAGAATTAGATGAAATAGGGTCCGAACCGGTGCGGTTGCCCAGGGCATGGGCACATCGCGGAAGACCAGCCTCCGGATCGAGGAGAGCGGCAAGCGCGTCAGGGCTTACCTCGGCGGCCATCTGGTGGCCGACTCGACACATCCGTCTCTCGTCTGGGAGATCCCCTACTACCCGACCTACTACTTCCCCGAGGCGGACGTGCGGGCCGAGCTCGTCGAGGACGGGCCGGGCACACGTTCGCCGAGCAGGGGCGACGCGACCGCCCACACGGTGAAGGTGGACGGCGCGCAGGCTCCGGGCGCCGCGTTCCGCTATACCGAGCTGCCCGGCCTCGTCCGGCTCGACTGGGATGCGATGGACGCCTGGTTCGAGGAGGACGAGGAGGTCTTCGTCCACCCCCGCGACCCGTACACCCGCGTGGACGTGCTGGCGGCGTCTCGGCACGTCCGGGTCGAGGTGGACGGGGTGACGGTCGCGGAGTCGTCCGGCCCGCGGCTGCTCTTCGAGACGGGCCTGCCGGTGCGCTACTACCTGCCCAAGCCGCATGTCCGCATGGACCTGCTCGAACACACCGACACCACCACGCACTGCCCGTACAAGGGCACCGCGGAATACTGGTCGATACGGGTGAACGGCACGCTGCACGAGGATCTGGCCTGGTCGTACCGGACGCCCCTGGACGAGAGCCGCAAGGTCGCCGGCCTGGTCTGCTTCTACAACGAGAAGCTCGACATCTTCGTGGACGGGGTTCTGCAGGAGCGGCCGAAGACCAAGTTCTGAGCACGACCCCTCATCGGCCGAGGACGGCCGCTCATCGGCCGGGCACGAGGAATCGTGCCCGGCCGACAACTTCCACACCGCCTTTTATCAGCAGGCATCACATCACCGGATGGAACATCATGCGATGGTGTGATGCCTGTCGCTTTGGCGGCCGAGGCCTTGAATCCTCCGCGATTCCTACGCGACCGTAGGTTACGCGAGCGTAAGTTAGCGCGCCTCGGGGAGGAACCTTGACCATCGCAACGCGCCGCCCACGCCGCCCCACCGCGGGACGCCGGATCGCGGCGGCCGCCCGGCTTCTCACGACCCCGCTCCTGCCGGAGGACTACCTCGGCCTGGTCAACCCGCTGTGGTCCACGGCCGAGCCGCGCGGACGGATCGAGGCCGTCCGGCACGAGGCCCCGTCCACCGCGACCCTGGTGATCAGGCCGGGGCAGGCGTGGAACGGCCACCGGCCCGGCCAGTGGGTCAAGATCGGCGTGGACGTCGGCGGCGTCCGGCACTGGCGGACGTTCTCGCTGTCGTCGCCGCCGCGCCCGGACGGCCGCATCACCGTCACCGTCAAGGCCGCGCGCGACGGGTTCGTCTCGGCGCACCTGGTCGACGAGATCCGGCCCGGGACGGTCGTCCGCCTGTCGCCGCCCGGGGGCGACTTCACGCTCCCCTCACCCGTCCCCCGCAAGCTGCTGTTCGTGACGGCCGGCAGCGGGATCACGCCGGTCATGGCGATGCTGCGGCATCTCGGCGGCGCGTCCGACGCCGTGCTCGTCCACTCGGACCGGACGGCGGGGGACGTCATCTTCGGCGAGGAACTGCGCCGGATGCCGGGGGTGCGGCTGCACGAGCGGCACACGGCCCCCGACGGCCGCCTGAAGCCGTCCGAGCTACCCGACTTCTGCCCCGACTGGGCGGACCGCGAGGCGTGGGCGTGCGGGCCGGGCGACATGCTCGACGACCTCGCCGCGCACTGGCGGGCCGCCGGCATCGGGGAAAGGCTGCGCGTCGAGCGCTTTCGCACCGTCCTTTCCGGCGGCGGGGGCGAGGGCGGGCGCGTCACGTTCACCAGGAGCGGCGTCACGGCCGACGCGGACGGCGGCACGCCCCTCCTGGTGGCGGGCGAGGACGCCGGCGCGCTGCTGCCGAGCGGATGCCGGATGGGCATCTGCCGCGGCTGCGTCGGGCGGCTGGCGTCCGGCAAGGTCCGCGACCTGCGCACCGGCGAGGTGCACGGCGACGAGGGCGAGATCGTCCAGACCTGCGTCTCGGCGGCCGCCGGGCCCGTGGAGATCGAACTGTGAGAGGAGCGGCATGACCGACCATCTGACGGCCGAGGACTACGAGACGATCGCCACCGAACTGGACGCGCTGCGCGAGGAGATCATGTCCGGTCTCGGCGAGCGCGACGCGTCCTACATCCGGCGGGTGATCCGCCGGCAGCGCGGGCTGGAGATCGGCGGCCGGGCGCTGCTGCTCGCCTCCGCGCTGCCGCCCGCCTGGATCGCCGGGACCGCGACGCTGGCCGTCGCGAAGATCCTGGAGAACATGGAGATCGGGCACAACGTCATGCACGGCCAGTGGGACTGGATGCGCGACCCGAAGATCCATTCCACGACCTGGGAGTGGGACAACGTCTCGCCGGCCGAGCAGTGGAAACACTCGCACAACTTCGTCCACCACACGTTCACGAACGTGCTCGGCAGGGACAACGACGTCGGCTACGGCATCCTGCGCGTCGCCCCCGAGCAGGAGTGGTCCCCGGCGCACCTCGCCCAACCGCTCTACAACCTGCTGCTGGCGATGTTCTTCGAGTACGGGGTGGCGCTGCACGACCTGGAGATCGACAAGATCCGGGCGGGGACGGCCGACGAGGCGGTGACGAAGGAGAAGCT
The DNA here is from genome assembly GCF_013409045.1 of Actinomadura citrea. NCBI lineage: Bacteria > Bacillati > Actinomycetota > Actinomycetes > Streptosporangiales > Thermomonosporaceae > Actinomadura > Actinomadura citrea. Next base: position 8,546,614 of record NZ_JACCBT010000001.1, read on the forward strand.
GCGCGCCATCGGTCGCAAGATCCGCCGCCAGTGGGGCAAGGACTACCTGGCGTTCCCGCTGCTCAGCGGTCCGCAGTTCCTGTCCACGCTGACCGCGAACGCCACCGCGAACGTGGTCCGCAACGTGTGGGCACACATGATCATCTTCTGCGGGCACTTCCCCGGCGACGTGGAGGTGTTCGAGGAGGAGCGGCTGGACGGCGAGACGAAGGGCGAGTGGTACGTCCGGCAGATGTGCGGCTCGGCCAACATCACCGGCGGCCGGCTGTTCCACCTGATGACCGGCAACCTCAGCCACCAGATCGAGCACCACCTGTTTCCGGACATGCCGAGCAACCGGTACGGCGAGATCGCCCCGCGCGTCCGCGCGCTGTGCGACAAGTACGACGTCCCGTACCACACCGGCACACTGTCGAAGCAGGTCACGGGCACCTGGAAGAAGATCGTCCGCTATGCGCTGCCCGGCGGGAGGCCGTCCGCGGCGGAGCCCGAGGCGGTCTGAGGTCAGCCGAGGGCCTGCGCCACGGGGAGGTGGAGGCGGGAGGGGTCGTTCGCGATGGGCGCGCCGTACTCCATGACCGTGGTGGTGAACGCGGGCTCCAGGCCGTGCCGCCGCGCCCAGTCGACCAGTTCCGGATGCCGGTGGTCGATGTCCAGGCGGATCGGCCCCGCCGGAACGATCTCTTCGACGAGCGCGAGCGCGGTCTCGCCGTCCTCCGCGGTGACGGGGCCCACGACGGCCCTGGAGTCGTTCCACCACACGCCCCCGAAGCCCCTGAGGCCGGACTCGTCCCGGACGACATGGAACGTCTCGCAGAACGACGGCAGTCCGTCGACCAGCCGTGAACGGTCCGCGCCGAAGACCTCGGTGTCGAGTGCATGGACGGCAGGCATGTCCGCCGCCTCCACGGGGACGGACACGCCTCGCCTGGAAGGCCCCTTCCCCATGCCCGTATACGTCGTGCAGAGCCCGACGGAGCGATATCCCAGACGCTCGTACAGCGGGCGCCCATATTCGGTGGCCGTCAGGCAGAAGCTCTTCGTTTCGGTGTTGTCCATCACGTGCCGCATGATGCGGCCGCCCAGACCACGCCGTTCGTAGCGTTTCGCCACCAGCACCATACTGATGGCCGCGACGTCCCCGCCGTATGGGGTCGACACCGTCGCCGCGGCGAGTTCGCCCTCCCCGTCGTCGATGCCGTAGACGTCGCCGACCGAGAACAGGAACCGCCACTTACGGTCTTCACGCCCCCAGTCGCGGTCCTCCGCGAGCCGCTGGCAGGCGGCGAGGTCGTCGATCCCGAGCCGCCGTGCGGGCCTGTCCCCATCCATGAGACCGGACGCTAGATCGGCCCCGCGTGCCGCACAACCCAATTACGCGGCATTACCCCACAGGTCATCGCCTTCACGACCTCCACAGCGAGATCGTCTGGGTGCGGTTAACGACGACTTGAGGAGAACCATGTCGCACACGGCGACCCCAGTGGCGGGACGGCCCCCGCGCGAGGCCGCGCCCTCGCCCACCGCGTCCGTCGGCGCCCTGCTCGTCCTGCTCACCGGCGTCTTCATCACCACGCTCGACTTCTTCATCGTGAACGTGGCGATCCCCGACATCCAGTCCGATCTGCGCGCCGGCGCGACCGCGATCCAGTGGGTCGTCGCCGGGTTCGGGCTGGCGCTCGGCAGCGGGTTGATCACCGGCGGCCGCCTCGGCGACCTGGCCGGACGCCGCCGGATGTACGCGCTCGGTCTCGCCGTGTTCACCGCCGCCTCCCTCGCGTGCGGGCTCGCCCCGTCCCCCGGCACGCTGATCGGCGCCAGAGTGGTGCAGGGGATCGCGGCCGCGCTCCTGATGCCGCAGGTTCTCGGGATCATCAACGGCGTGTTCACCGGGGAGGCGCGCGCCAAGGCGTTCACCGCCTACGGCCTCGCACTCGGTTTGGGCGGCGTGTTCGGGCAGCTCATAGGGGGTGCCCTGATCCAGGCGGATCTGTTCGGCACCGGCTGGCGCAGCATCTTCCTGATCAACGTCCCGGTCGGGATCGTCACGCTGGCGCTGGTCCGCCGGACGGTCCCGTCCCAGCCGCGCACCACCGGAACCCGCCTGGACGTCACGGGAACCGTCCTGGTCACCCTCGGCCTCATCGCGCTCGTCCTGCCCCTGATCGAGGGGCGCCGCCTGGGCTGGCCCGCCTGGACGTGGGCGTCGCTCGCCGCGTCGGCCGTCCTGCTCGCCGGGTTCGCCCTCTCCCAGCGCCGCGGCAGCGCCCCGCTCGTCGCACCCGCTCTCTTCCGCGAGCCCGCGTTCCGCGTCGGCAGCGGCCTGGCGCTCGTCTACACCCTGGCGATGGCGTCCTTCTTCCTGTACCTCGCCCTGTACCTCCAGCAGGGACGCGGTCTCAGCGCCCTGGAGTCGGGCCTGCTCTTCGTCGCCCTGGGCGCCGGCTACTTCGCCGCGTCCACCCGCGCCACGGCCGTCGCCGCCCGCCTGGGACGGCAGATCCTCGCCCTGGGCGCCGCGGTGCAGGCGGCCGGCTGCCTCCTCCTGCTCGACGCGATCGGGCACGCCATCGGATGGCTCATCCCGGGTCTGGTCCTCGTCGGGGCGGGCATGGGGCTCGTCCTGGCGCCGCTGTCGGCGCTCGTCCTGTCCGGCGTGACCGACCGGCACGCCGCCTCGGCCGCCGGCGTCCTGTCCACCGCCCAGCAGGTCGGCAACGCCCTCGGCGTCGCGCTCGTCGGGATCGTCTTCTACGGCGCGCAGGGCGAGGTCGCCGACGCCTTCCGGGTGTCGCTGTTCCCGGTCATGGCCTTCTGCGGCGTCACCGCGGCACTCGCCCAGTTCCTCCCCAGGCGCTAGTACACGCTGACGCCGAAGACGCTGAGCACCGGAGAGATCGGCTGGAAGAAGGACGACCCGCCGCTGGCGCAGTCCCCGACTCCGCCGATCCCCAGCCCGACCGCGGTGCCGCCCGAGAAGTACGGAGCCCCGGGACTGTCCCCGGGCTCCGTGCACACGGTCGTCCTGGCGAGCCCGGTGATCGTCCCCTCAGGGAAGTTCACGGTCACGTTGATGGCCGTCACGCTGCCGCAGCGCACGCCCGTGGTGGGCCCGCTGCGGCAGACGCGCTGGCCGACGACCGGCCGTCCCGCCGTCGTGATGTCCTGGGACCCGGGGTAGAGGTGGACGCTGCCGGGCCGCTCCACGGAAGGCTCCACGTACCGGACGAGCGCCACGGCGAGGTTCGTGACCGAGACGACCGTCCCGAGCCGGACGGTCAGCCCCGGGTCGGCGTACAGCGCCATGCCGACCTGAGCGCACCCGCCCGCGGTGAGGAAGAAGTACGTGCCGTTCTGCCGCACGTTGAACCCGAGGGTGCAGCGAACGCCCCCGGCCCCGTAGATCGCCTGGCCCCCTTCCGCGCCCGGCGCCGCGACGGGACGGACGTCGCTCGGTGAAGCGGACGCGCCGGGGCTGACGGCGGCCAGGACGGCGACGATGCCCGCGAGCAAGGTCGCGACGCGCAGTCTCACGGAATACCTCCTGCGGGGAAATGGCGGCTTGCCGGAATGGTGCGAAAACCCGGGGGCGTCGGCAAGGGGAGGAAGGTGCCAAGGTTGCCCGCGACCGTATAGCAACATCACGACGAAGCCCCGCGAAGGCGCTGGTCGGCGATGAGTACGGAAGGTCGCGCCATCTAGGTACGGGTGCTCATCCCCCGCGTTCTTCCATCGCCCAGGATGGGGCGACCGTTTCGGAATGGAGGGCGCATGAGAATTCGTTTGCCGAAAACCAGCGCCGTGGCCCTGCTCGCCCTCGCGGGGTGCGGGGTCCAGGCCGCAGAGTCGACGCCCCGGAGGACGGAGGCCGGGGGCGCCCGGTGGCGGGTTGAGGTCGCGGACGCGTCGCTGCGGGTCGATCCCCAGATCGTCGCGTTGGGCCCGAACAACGTGTGGGCGTTCGGCGGGCGCGGCTCGGAGCACACGGCGTGGCGGCCGACGGCCAGGCACTGGAACGGCCACGCCTGGAACAAGGTCGGCCTTCCGGGCGGACGGATCGGCGCGGTCAAGGCGGCGGGCGCGTCCTCGGCGTCCGACGTCTGGGCGGTGACCCTCGGCGGGCGGAACTCGACCGTCCTCCACTGGAACGGCGAGCGCTGGACGATCGACCGCCGCCTTCCGAGTTTCATGGTGACGGCGATGGAGGTGTTCTCCCCGCGGGACGTCCGGGTCTACGGCACCGGGCCGCGCGCCGCCGGAGCGACCTGGACCCGTTCGGCGAACGGATGGTCGGAGGCCGGCCTGCCGTTCCGGATCGCGCGCACCAGTGCCCGCTCCGCCCTGGACGTCTGGGCGCTCACCTTCGACAACAGGCTGTACCACCAGGACGGCAGCGGTTGGAGGCCCGTCCCGCTGGACGACGTCCTGCCGGCCGAGAAGAGAAGCGGATTCGAGGACACGACGTACCGGCTCGGCACGATCACCGCCACGGACGCCGGCGTCTGGATCACGGCCGAGAGCGCCGGCGGCATCCCGTCCGGCAAGATGGACGGCACCCGCACCGAACCGCTGGGCCCGGACGACCTTCGCCTGTCGTCCCTGCTCCTGCACGGCGACGCCGGGGGACGCCGCTGGACCTCCGAAAGCCTCATGGAGAAGACGGGACGGCTCAGCCCGATCGGCGCCCCGATCATCGACGCGGGCGGCGAGATCTGGCTCATCGGCTCCACCGACGTCAACGCCAACGAGTCGGCCCTCGCCCACCGAACCGCCACCGGCACCTGGACCAGAACCAGAATCCGGGCATCCGGCTTCGGCTCCTTCGAGGCCCGCGCCATCACCCGCCTGCCAGGCGACACACGCATCCTCGTCGCAGGAATGAACGACGAGAAGGGCGCCATCCTCTCCACCCCCTGAGGCGCACCGAGACCCGGGAACCCGAGCCAGCCCATACCGCGGCCGGTGTCCGTCTGAGACGGATACCGGCCGCGACCGTTCATCCATCAGATGGAACGGCAAACGGGCGAGTCGTCGACTCTCGTGCGTGTTCGTGGATCTGCTGGACGGTCATCGGCAGTACCTCCACAAAGCAGATCGACGGCCCCGGGTCGTCATGAATTGTCAGGAGAGATCCATGACCACCATCCTGCACCCCGGCACTGTCGCCGAATGGCTCAGGCTCAAGGACGTCAAGGGCATCGGCGAAGAGGAGGTGGAGCGCAAGGCGCTTCACCTGGCACGTCAGTTCTTCGGCCCCGACGCCGAGCTCCTGGTCGCGGGCAACAACTGGTCCGAAACCCTGGGCGGCACGGAGACGGTGTACGTCCGAGCGACCTTTCCCATGTCCCCGCACGTCGACGAGCGAACCGGCACGCCGGTCGAGCTCACGCTCAACGACCTCACGGGGAACAGCATGCGGCAGTTGGAGCGCAAGGCGGCGCACCTGGCACGTCAGTGCTTCGGGCCTGACACCGCGTTCCAGATCATTTTCACGAATGGTCTGGAGAGCGACCCGCCCGAGCACCTGGGCACCACGGACCGCTACTGGACGACATCCGTGTCCGTCCGGGCGATCCTGCCCACGTCCGCGCAGGTCAAGGCGCGAACGGGCACGCCGGTACGCCTCACGCTCAAGGACCTCACGGGGAACAGCATGCGGCAGGTGGAGCGCAGCGCGCTTCACCTCGCGCGTCAGTGCTTCGGCCCCGACGCCGTGTTCCAGGTCGGTTTCGACCACCCCTGGGGGTGGGCCACCAGGGGCCTGGAGAACAACCCGCCCGAACGCCTGGGCACCACGGACCGCTTCTGGGCGGAGTCCGTGTACGTCCTGGCGATCGTGCCCACGTCCCCGCGGGTCGGCGAGCGAACCGGCACGCCGGTACGACTCACGCTCAACGACATCACGGGGAACAGCATGCGGCAGGTGGAGCGCAACGCGGTTCACCTGACGCGTCAGCGGCGCCCTCACACGGCCCCTGGCACCGTGTTCCGCGTCAACTGGAACTCGGTGATCGGGGGGCTGGAAGGCATCTCGCGGACACGTCCGGGTGCCAGGCCGCGTTTCCTGGCAAGCCACGTGGAAGTCGAAGTGATCTGAATCCGGGGACGCCGCACGAACGGTGTCCCTCAAGCACGGGTGGCCCTTCCGCGTTTCGGGAGGGCCACCTCCTTGTGCGGGCCGTCCGTTTGAAAGCGGCCGGTCAGGCAGGGTGCTCGCACCGCAGGTCATCGATGGGCCGCCCATCACCGAGGTCATCGCCGCCTTTAAGCCCCTTCCGCCGTGACCTGCTGGCCACAATCGGCTGCCCTGCGGCGGCTGACGAGCCGTTGGCGCCGAGGGGATAATTTTGGGACCTCCCTTGGAGGCCCCATGGATGCTCGTCGCCACCGCGGCCCGGCGATCGGGATCTTCATCGTGCTCGTGGTCACGGTCGCCACGCGACCGTCCGACCATCGAGGGTCCTACGGCGATCCGACTCCGAGCTCGTACGTGTACATCTGCCGGAGCCCCGGCTGTGGCGAGCGGCGGCGGTTCAAGTCCAAGCCGAGAATGCCGGGTGGGCCGCGGTGCAAGGAGTGCAACAGCAAGATGAAGCGGGAGGACGACGACTCGTGACCGGGGAGACGAACTCGTGGCCGCTCTGACTGATATCGCCAAATCCGGGGCCGACGCGCTGGGAGGCGCGCGATTCACCCTCGTCAACATTCTGCCAGGGACGCTACTCGCAAGCTTCGTGGCCGTGCTGTATCGCTCACACGCCTTCGACTTCGATAAGAAAATCGACCTTCACGACGTCCTTCCCAGTAAGAACGACACCGCTGCGGTGACCATCGTCTTCGTCTTCGCGCTGTTCCTGCTCGGCATCCTTCTGCGTCCATTTCAGGTTGCGCTGGTACAGATGCTGGAGGGCTACGTGAACCCGCGGCCCCTGCAGTATCTGTACGCGCTTGCAGTCGAGCGGCATCGACGGGCCAGGCACACGGCCTCAATCCAGCAGGACCACCTAGACGAAGAGGAGGCGGAGGCACCGCGGACCTTGCGAGCCGCCGCTGTGGGCGCACAGCGGGAGCAGCGGAGGCGACGGCTCGGCGCTCGCGCCGACAGGGTTCTCGACCGGTATCCCGAAGCTGATGACCTTCTGATGCCGACCCTCCTGGGTAACGTGCTCCGCCAGGGGGAGGAGGCCGCCGGGCGGCCCTACGGTCTCGACGCCATGGCCGTCTATCCGAGGATGTACCCGTCAGTCTCCGCGCTCTTACGCGCGGACATCAGTCGCCAACTCGATCTGATCGCTGCCACCGCGACACTCTGCGTGGCTTTTGCCTCAGCCACAGCAGTCTCCCTACCGCTGGTACTGCGGCCTGACCTATGGCGGCTCGTACCCTTGGCGACCTTGATGTTCGCAGTCGTCTCCTACCGCGGAGCCGTCCGCGCGTCGGCCGAGCACGCTGTCCTGCTGGCCACCGCGTTCGACCTCCATCGCTTCGACATTCCAAAGGCCCTGCACTTGGCGCTTCCCGAGACACCCGAGGGCGAATTGAAGCTGAACAAGCGCCTCACCGCCTTCCTCAAGGAGCGTCAGTCACTCGCCGAATCCGGATTGGGACAGGAGTTCTTCGTCCACCCCGGCGACCCGCCGGCCGGCTGACATCATTCGCGGGACGTCCGGCGAAGGACGACCGATCCGCCGATGCCGGAGATGTTCAGCACCACGCCGCCGCGCCCGCTATGCCAACCTGGCCCGTCCACATCGGAAGCCGGTGGAGGGCTGTAGACATAGGGCGGATCGAGCGTCCCGTCCAGCCGGATCCGCCGGGCGGTCTCAAGCCTCCCGCGCACGACGGCCCAGTCATCTGGAATGAGGATCTCAACGTGGCCGTACAGCAAGGCTAGATCGATCTCCAGCTCCTGTTGGCGAGGCAACCGGGCCTCGCTCAGATCGATGACCACATCCCCCGCCAAGGCACGAACGACCAGCTTCCGTGGTGCCTGGGCAAAGCGAGATACACGTGGCATGACGACGGCCATGCAGCGCCTTACGCCCGTATCGACATCCAGGTCACGCCGCCCACTACTCATGGCCAGAGCCACTCCCCCCGCAACAAGCACTGCGGACGCGAACGGTCGCATCGTTACTGAGTCGAACCAATCCCGGGTCACGGCCAGCCACGTCAGGCCAGCTACGAACAAGAACGCAGGTCCCACCATCGTCTGTTCTCGCGGTAAGACTGATTTCAGCAGGATTATCGCTCCGGCCGCCAACAGCAGGAAGGGGGCAGTCAGCGCAAATACTTCGCCCCCTCTCCGGAGCGCATCTGATCCCCCAGCGGCCAGAGCGGCCCCCGTCGCCACAGCGACCAAGCCCAGCAGAACACGCGTCCGGGTCACGCGCCGCTCCCGTCAGATCAATGAGCCATCGGACCGTGATCTTAGGAAGACCGGATGCTCTGCAGTCCCAACTCCACACATCACGCCAGGTTCGACGTTCGCTGCCAACATCAACCCGCTCGCCCTCGGCCCTCGACACAACGAGTTCCGAGTAAGTCGCCTCATCGGCCCTGCGAACGTGCGGTCGCTCCCGCTGGAAGAGGGGCAGCCCCCGCGACTCTTAGCTGGGCTCGCTGTTGTCCGAGGGGGAGTAGTGGGCGTCGTGTTGTTGGCGGGGGGAGCAGACCGAGGCGGAGGGGCACGAGCAGCGGCGGGAGCCCACCTTCACCGTGACACGGTCGCCGGGGACGTTGTAGCCGATGACCTGGCCCTCGCCCTCCGGGGTGCTGACCCGGGACCCCAGGCGCGGCGCCTTCTCCTTGAACTCCGCGTAGAGGGGGTGCTCGTACTTGAGGCAGCACATCAGGCGGCCGCAGGCGCCGGCGATGCGGAGGGGGTTGACCGGGAGGTCCTGTTCCTTCGCCATGCGGACGGAGACGGGTTCGAAGTCCTTGAGGAAGGTGGCGCAGCACAGGTCGCGGCCGCAGGGGCCGATGCCGCCCTGGAGGCGGGCCTCGTCGCGGGGGCCGACCTGGCGCAGTTCGACACGGGCCTTGATGCCGCGGGCCAGGTCGCGGACGAGGGCGCGGAAGTCGACGCGGTGCGGGGCGGTGAAGTAGATCTTGAAGATGTTGTCGGCGTCAAGGTAGTCGACGCCGATGACCTTCATCGGGAGGTCGTGCTTGCGGATGAGGCGCTTGGCGATGAGGCGGCCCTCGGCGCGGCGGCGGCGGTTGGCCTCGTCGCGGGCGAGGTGCTCGTCGGTGGCGGGGCCGGCGCATTCGGGGAGGCCGTCGACGTCCTCGGAGACCCACTGCGGGGCCCACACGCACTCGGCGACCTCGGGGCCGGAGTCGGTGGGGACGAGGACCTTGTCGCCGACCCTGGGGCTGTGCGGGCCCGGATCGAGGTAGAACAAGCGGCCGTAACGGGTGAAGCTGACGGCCATCATCATGCCCACGTTTCGCTCCGTTCGCCCGGATTTGTGCGACCCACTCTAGGTCTCACCAGGCGGCGTCGGCGAGATCCCCTGCCGGGACGCTCGGAACGCCCTGCGCGTACAGGTCGCCGGCGGTCGCGATGACGCCGTGACCGGTGTGGGCCAGGTCGAGGGCCGTGGGTGCGCCCTTCACCTTCTGGGTCCACAGGGTCTTGGTGGGGCTCCCCTGCAGCGTGAAGGTCTGGAGGGTCAGTTCGGAGTTCTTCGCTATGGCCGCGATAAGGGAGGTGCCGTCCCGGCTCATGACGGCGTTGGAGCTGCCCTTGGGCAGGGGCATGACGGCCTTGCTGGTCTTGAGATCGCCCGCGGCGCCGTTGGTGTCGAGTGCGCGGACCTGGTGCTTCGCCGAGCCGACCGGGCTCCAGACGAAGGACAGCGTGGTGCCGGACCAGGAGAGGCTTCCGACGCGGGCGCGCAGCTTGGTCGCCCACACCTTGTGGACACCGGTCTCCGGCGTGACGACGTCCACGCGGGCGCTCGCGCCCTTGTAGGTGACGTAGGCGATCTGTGCGCCGTCCGGGGTCGCGGCGAGGTCCGACCATACGGTGGAGGCACCGGGGACGGTGGCCTTCGGGAGGGGCTTGAGGTCCTTGGGGCGTCCGTCGTCCAGGCGGAGGCGCTGGAAGGTGACGTCACGGGCGCCGGCAGTGGCGACGACGTACGAGCCGTCCTTCAGCGCGGCGACGCGGTGGAAGCGGCGGCCCTGCGGGGCGGCGATGGGCAGCCCCACGTTCGTCCCGGTGCGCACGTTTCGGACGAGGAGGGAGGCGCCCTTCTCGGTGACGCCGACGACGAACGACGGTTCGGTCTTCTCTGCCTTGGCGGCGGGCTTGGCCGCGTGCTCCTTGTCGGCGGCGCGCTGGTGGCGGTGCACCATGTCCACGCCCCCTCCGATGAGAAGCGCGGCGGTCGCGGCCACGCCGAGAGGGACGAGACCCTTCCACGAGCCAAGCCGGGTACCCGGGTCCTCGCGCCTGCCGTCGTCCATGGGGGTGTCTACCTAACCTTTCCTGCGGATCGCCCGTCGTTTCTACCGCATCTGGATCGCGACAAAAACCCATGAACGCAGAGTTACCAAGTCGTGAGCCGCCTCAGCCGAGGGAAGCGCGGGCCGCCTCGACCAGAGACGCCCGGTACGACCCGCCGAACAGCGCCACGTGGACGAGCAGCGGGTGCAACTGGTGCAACGGGACGCGGGAACGCCATCCGTCCGCCAGGGGCGCGGCCTCATCGTAGGCGCCGAGCACGGAGTCGAGGTGCGGCGTCCCGAACAGCGCCATCATGGCGAGGTCGGTCTCGCGGTGCCCGCCGTGCGCGGCCGGGTCGAGGAGCAGCGCCCGCTCGCCCGTCCACACGACGTTCCCCGACCACAGGTCGCCGTGGATGCGGGACGGCGGCTCCGGCGGTCCGGCGAGCGTCTCGATGTCGGCCGCCACGCGCTCCACCAGGCGGACGTCGCCGGACGACAGATGCCTGGCCCCGAGGCGGAGGAACGGTTCGAGACGGCGTTCGGCGTACCAGACGGGCCAGGAGCGGTCGTCCAGCGTGTTGTCCAAGGGGAGGTCGGCGATGAAGCCGTCCCAGGGCGCGCCGTAGGCGTCGGGGCGGTTACCGGTGTGCAGGGCGGCCAGTTCCCGCCCGAGACGTTCGGCCGCCTCGCGGGACGGTGGAGCCGAGTGCAGCCACGGCAGGACGAGCATGTGGTCGTCCGCCGCGACCACCTCGGGGACGGGCGTCCCGGGGCCCGCCTCCCCCAGCCAGCGCAGCCCGGCCGCCTCCGCCGCGAACACGCCGGCCTGGTCCTGCGCGGCCTTCACGAACACCTCGCGGCCGTCGGCCAGGGAAGCCCTGTGCAACGTCCAGGAATGACTGGAACCGAGGTCGTGGACCTTCTCGACGCCGCTTCCGAGCAGCCTCTCCAGCCGCACCCGCTCAGCGGTCATCGAGCACCGAGCGGATCTCCTTCAGCAGGCCGGGCATCGCCGCCTCCACCTGCCACAGAACGAGGTCGAAGTCGTCGCGGCCGCCGTAGTAGGGGTCGGGGATGTCGAGGTGGCCGCCCGCGTCCGGGTCGAACTCGCGCAGCAGGCGGATGTTCCCGCGCGCCTGCCAGTTCGGTGCCATCGAGCGCAGCGCCCGCAGGTGGCTCTCGTCCAGCGCGATGACCATGTCGTACTGGTCGAACCAGCCGGCATCGAACTGCCGCGCGATGTGCGCCGAACGGTAGCCGGCGCGCTCCAGCGCCGCGACGGTCCGCTCGTCGGCGCCGTCGCCGACGTGCCAGCCGCCGGTGCCCGAACTGTCCACCTCGACGTCCAGGCCCTCCTTCTCGACGTGGTGGCGCAGGATCCATTCGGCCATCGGGGAGCGGCAGATGTTGCCCGTGCAGACGAAGGTGACTCGGTACGGCATCCACCCATCATGCCCGAGGGGTCCGCGACCGCAGGACGCCGGAAAGAACGCGACCCCCGGCCGGAGCCGGGGGTCGCGTCCTGGGGTGGTCCAGGCGGGGTCAGCGCGAGACGGCGTTCAGCGCGTCCACGATGCCGCTGCCGAAGAACCCGTTCTGGCCCTTCGAGCCTTCACAGGTCTGGGTGGAGGTGTGCTTCACCCACTGGCCGTTCGACTGGGTGTACCAGACGTACTCGACCGTCCGCGGGCTCGGGCAGTCCTTGGGGGTCGCGGTGCCGCGCAGCACCCGCTCGACGAGACGCGGGTCCAGGGTCAGGCCGCCGCTGCGGTCCCGGTGCCCGTACTTGCTGACGATGAGCGCCGCGACGCCGACCGCGTGCGGGGACGCCATCGAGGTGCCCTGCAGCGACTGGTAGTAGGCGCACTTGTCGCCCTTGCAGCTGCGGATGATGTACGGCACCTTCGGCGTGCCGTCGGCGTTCAGCTCGCCGCGCTCCTTGGCGAGCCGCTCGGGGTAGGCCGCCCAGATGCCGCCCTTGTCGTCCGGACGCTGGTCGGCGTTGTCGACCTTGTCGCCGCCGGGCGCCGCCACCGCGACGTAGCCGTTGCCGAAGCTGCTGTAGTACGACTTGCGGCCGCTCGGGCCGGTGGCCGAGATCGGGATGACGTTCTCGCCCTCGGACGGCATCGAGACGCAGCTCGCCGGGATCGTGCGGTCGTGCGGCTCCTCGCCCGGGGTGGACGGGAAGTCGGGGCTGCTGTCGTCCACGTTCGTCTTGGTGTAGTCGACGAGGTCGTTGCCGGCCGCGGAGATCAGCGTGACGCCGCGCTTGTGCGCGAAGTCCAGGGCGCGCTGCGCCGCCTTGATGATCGTGCGCTGCTCCAGCTGGTCCTCGGGGCTGTCCGCGGGGTTGTTGCCGCAGTTCCAGAGCCACGGGTCGATGTAGTACGACATGTTGACGACGTCGATGCCGTGCTTGGCCGCGTAGGTCAGGCCGTCGACGGTCGGCTGGAGGAAGAAGTAGCCGGAGTCCTGGCCGACGCGCAGGTTCACGATCGACACGTTCGGCGCCACGCCCGCCATGCCGAGGCCGTTGCGGGGCGAGGCGATCGTGGACGCGACGTGCGTGCCGTGGTCGTTGTCGTCCCAGTCGTCGGGGTCGACGCACGACGTGAACTCGCAGGGCCCGTCGACCTCGTTGCCGTTGGCGTCGGTCGGGATGTCGTGGGTGAAGTTGCGGCTGAGCTTGCGGTTGAAGTTCGACGCGATGTCCGGGTGGTCGCCGTCCACACCGGTGTCGAGGACGCCGACCAGCACGCGCCGGTCACCCGGCTCCTTCTTGTAGGAGCCGTCGGCCGTGGCGTGCATCTGCTTCATGTCCCACTGCAGCTCCGCCAGGGGCTCGGTGTCCTTGGACGGCTTGCCCGCGGGGACGGCCTGGTTCTTGGCGCCGTGGACGGCCCCGGTCAGCTTCTCGACCTTCGGAGCCTGCTTCTTGGCCTTGGGCGCCTCGCCGATGATCCGGTTGTGCGCGACGCCGTCCAGCGCCCGCTGGTTCATCACGGCGTGGATGAACTCCGGGTTCTCGGATGTGACGGTCGCGACGCCCACGTCGCGGTTCTCGTGCACGACCTTGCCGCCGGCCGCCGAAACGGCCCGGTGGGCCTGCCCGAGGGACGCGCCCTCCTTGTAGAGGACGACGTACTCCGAGACCTCGCCCTTCGCCTGTGCCGGGGCCGGAGCTGCGGATGCTGGGAACGCGAGCGCCGTCACGGTGGTGACGGCGCACGCGGCGGAAATCAAGGCTCGCCGCAAGGCAGACCTCCTGGCTGTGGGGGGGTGACCAACCGGATTTCGGTCAATCAGCCAGCGAACGTTACGGGAGCGCTCATGGAGAGTCGCGTACGGAAATGTAACGAATGGGGACAAATTGTGTAAGCCCCATCCGTATCACCCGTGCCGCAACGCCAAAGTCAGCGCCTCGAACGCCAGCTGCGGGTTGACGTTCGCCGCCAACCGCTCCCTGCAGTCCATGATCGCATCGAGGCGCCGGAGGGTGTCCTCCGGGCGCCCGTCCCCCGCGGCCGACCGCAGCTCGGGGCCGAGCTCGATGTTGACCAGCTCGCTGCCCGCCCCCAGTTGCAGCGTCAGCACGTCCCGGTAGTAGGACGCGAGGTCGAGCAGCGTCCGGTCCAGGGCGTCGCGCAGGATCCGCGTCGCCCGCGACTTCTGCCGGTCCTCCAGCTCCTTGAGGGCGCCCGCCGTCCCGCGCGGCATCCGCCCCTTCTCGCTCTCGCCGAGCGCCTTGCGCAGGGCGGAGGTCTCCCCGTCGTTCAGTTCGGCGGTCTGCGCGTCCCGCTCCGCCTTCGCCGCGCTCACGAGCGTCTCCGCCGCCGCGACCGCCGCGCTCACCCCGGTCAGCCGGCGCGGCACCGCCACCACCTGCTCGCGCACCCGCCGCATCCGCGGATCCGAGGCGAGCCGGCGCGCCCGGCTGATGTGCCCCTGCGCCGCCCGCGCCACCACCTCGGCGGTCTCGCGCTCGACGCCGTCGCGCTGGACGAGGAAGTCGGCGATCGCCTCGATCGGGGGCGTCTGCAGGGTCACCAGCCGGCAGCGCGACCTGATCGTGACGAGCAGGTCCTCCGGCGACGGCGTGCACAGCAGCCACACCGTCCGCGGCGGCGGCTCCTCGATCGCCTTCAGCAGCGCGTTCGCGGCGCCCTCGGTGGCCCGGTCGGCGTCCTCGAACAGCACGATCTGCCGCCCGCCCCCGCTCGGCGAGGACGAGGCCCGCAGCACCAGCGCGCGGGCGTCCCTGATGCCGAACGACAGCCCCTGCGGGCGGACGACCTCGACGTCCGCGTGCGTCCCCTGGAGCACCTGGTGGCAGGACGCGCAGTGCCCGCACCCGCGCGGCGTCTCCGTGCACTGCAACGCCGCGGCGAACGCCCGCGCCGCGGCCACGCGCCCGGACCCGGGCGGCCCGGTGAACAGCCACGCGTGCGCGAGCCCGCCCGTCCGCCCAGCCGCCGAGGACAGCTGCGCGATGACGGTCTCCTGCCCCACCAGGTCGTCCCACACGCTCATGGAACAGAGGCTAGCGGGCTCAGAAGTCGGTGATGACCGGGAACGTGCTCGTGGCGTCCTCGGTGCCGAGCGGGACGGGGTCGGGCAGGATCTCCCGGATGCGGTACTGGATCTCCCTGCTCAGCTCCCCCTGCGGCCGGCTCGCGTCCAGGATCAGGTAGCGGTCCGGGGCGGCCTCGGCGAGGGCGTGGAAGCCCTCGCGGACCCGCTCGTGGAACTCCTGCGACTCCGACTCCATGCGGTCGGCGGGGGCCGACAGCCGCCGCAGGCCCGCCTGCGGCGGGATCTCCAGCAGGACGGTCAGGTCGGGGACGAGCCCGCCGGTCGCCCAGGCGTTGACACGGGCGATGTCCTCCACCGGCAGCTGCCGCCCGAAGCCCTGGTAGGCCAGGGACGAGTCGACGTAGCGGTCGCTGACCACGATCACGCCGCGGTCCACCGCGGGCTTGATCACGTTGGCGACGTGGTCGGCGCGGTCGGCGGCGTACAGCAGGGTCTCGGCGCGGTCGGACAGGCCGGTGGTGTCGCGGTCCAGCAGCATCGCGCGCAGCCGCATCCCGATCTTGGTGGCGCCCGGCTCGTGCGTGGTCACCACGTCGTAGCCGTGGTCGCGGAGCCAGATCGCGGCGAGCCGCGCCTGCGTCGTCTTGCCCGCGCCCTCGCCGCCCTCGAACGCGATGAACACGCCGCGGTTGCGGTGGACGGGCTGCGGCGCCGCGGCGGCCTGCTCCGGCGGCGTGTAGATCTCGCCGTGCAGGGCGGCGCGCAGGTCGGGGACGAGCGGGATGCCGCGCCGGTCGTCCAGCCGCCGGTACGCGAACAGCCCGGCCAGCAGGGCCAGGACGGCCGCGACCAGCAGGGCGACGCCGGTCCCGTGGGCGTCGTAGACGCCGCCGCCGAGGTCGAGGCGGTGGGATCCGACCGCCGCCGCGATCAGCGGGACGGCGGCGAACGCGAGCAGCACCGTGATGAGCGCGACCGACCGCAGGTACGCCGCCGGGCGGGCGTCCTCCGGCGCCTCGGGGTCGTGCACCGCCGCCTTCGCGGTCGACCACGCGGCCCCGGCGAAGACGCCGAGGAACGCCGTCGCGAACACCACGACGACGAGGTTCTGGACGAGGGCGAGCACGACCAGCGCGAGCGCGGCCGCGATCACCGCGAGGCCGAGGAGACGGCGGCGGCTGAACGGGACGAGCACGCGCGGCCCGAGGAACAGCCCGAAACCGAGCCCCACCGTGAGCGCGGTCAGGACGGAGCCGTACCCGGCGTCCCCGCCGCCCAGCGCGCCGGCGTGGGCGCGGGCCACGGCGACGACCGCGCCCGCCGTGACGGACGCCGCCGCGATGGCGAGACCGAGACCGCGCGCGGCGGCCGACCCCGGGCCCTGGAAGATCATTTTCAGCGGCGACACGGCCGCGACCGGCTCGGTCGCCGGGATCTCGCCGGCCATCGCCACGAGGGCGGCGGAGACGAGGAACAGGCCCGCCGTCACGTACACGGCGAGGTCGGCGCGGGAACCGGCGCCGAGCGTCCCGTTCGCGACGAGCGCGAGGACGGCGAACAGCAGCGCGGCGGCGGGCGCCGGGCCGTAGAGCACGCGCGTCGCGGCACGGCGGGCGGCGGGCCGCAGCTCCTCGTCCGGCACCAGCGCGGGCAGGGACGCGCGCGCCGCCGGAATCCACACGAGGCTCAGGCACGAGACGAGGAACGCGGCGGCGAAGGTCCACGGCAGCGCGTGCACGAGCGGCACCGTCACCACGACCACCAGCCGCAGCGCGTCCGCGATGATCAGCATCAGCCGGCGGTCGACGCGGGCGGCGAGCAGCCCGGCGACCGGCGGGAGCACCACCGCGGGCAGCAGCATCAGCGCCAGTACGCCTCCGATCGCCTGCGCCTGCGCCGCGGCGCCGTCGCCGCGCGTCAGCATCGCGGCCATGGCGGTCAGCGCGGGCACGCCGATCCACTGGCCTGCGCTGGACAGCGACAGCGCGATCCGGAGCCGCCGGAACGGCCCGATCGACGAAAGCGACGAAACGCCCGGCGGCGATGGCGCTGCGGGGTGCGGCCGAGGTGCGCCCGTTCTGGTCATGTCGGTCAGGGTATCGGCGTAGATGTCCCTATGAACCGGACTTTGCGGAGGTTCGACGGCGCGGCGCCGTCTTCTTCTTCCCGCCGCCCGCGGCGACCTTCTCCCGTCGCTCCGCGAGCAGTTCCGCGGCGCGCTGGATCGTGATCGACTCGATCTCGTCGCCCTTGCGCAGGCTGGCGTTCGTCTCGCCGTCGGTGACGTACGGGCCGAACCGGCCCTCCTTGACCACCACCGGCTCCCCGCTCGCCGGGTCCTTGCCCAGCTCGCGCAGCGGCGCCGCGGCCGCGGCGCGGCGGCCGCGCTGCTTGGGCTGCGCCAGCAGCTCCTTCGCCCGGTCCAGCGTGACCGTGAACAGCTCGTCCTCCGAGCCGAGCGACCGGCTGTCGGAGCCCCTCTTGATGTACGGGCCGAACCGGCCGTTCTGCGCGGTCACCGGCTCGCCGTCCAGCTCGCCCAGCGTGCGCGGCAGCGACAGCAGCTTCAGCGCGTCGTCGAGCGTGATCGTGTCGAGCGACATCGACTTGAACAGCGACGACGTGCGCGGCTTGGGGGCGTCGGCCTTCTTCGTCCGCTTCTTGCCGTCGGCCGGCGGCGCCGGCTCGGGCAGGATCTCGGTGACGTAGGGACCGAACCGCCCCGACTTGGCGACGACCGTGTGGCCGGTCTCGGGGTCGGCACCGAGTTCCCGGTCGCCCGACGGCTGCGCGAACAGCTCCTCGGCCTTGTCGGCGGTCAGCTCGTCCGGCGCGATGTCCTCGGGGATGTTGACGCGCTCGCCGTCCCGGTCGAGGTACGGCCCGTACCGGCCCACCCGCACCATGATGTCGGTGCCCTTGATCGGGAACGAGCTGATCCCCTTGGCGTCGATGTCGCCGATGTCGCCGACCAGCTCCTTCAGGCCCTCCTCGCCGGAGTCGCCGAAGTAGAACCGGGTCAGCCAGCGGACGCGCTCGGCCTCACCGCGGGCGATCTCGTCGAGACCGTCCTCCATGTGGGCGGTGAAGTCGTAGTCGACCAGGTTGCCGAAGTGCTGCTCCAGCAGGTTCACCACGGCGAACGCCAGGAACGACGGGACGAGCGCCGTGCCCTTCTTGAACACGTACTCGCGGGCCAGGATCGTCCCGATGATCGAGGCGTAGGTCGACGGCCGCCCGATCTCCCGCTCCTCCAGCTCCTTGACCAGGCTGGCCTCGGTGTAGCGGGCCGGCGGGCGGGTCGAGTGGCCTTCGGCGTCCACCGCGCTCGCGGTCAGCGGATCGCCCTCGGCCAGGTTCGGCAGCCGCCGCTCCTGGTCGTCCCGGTCCGTGGACGGGTCGTCGGCGCTCTCCACGTAGGCCTTGAGGAAACCGTGGAACGTGATGGTCTTGCCGGTCGCGCCGAATTCGGCCCGCTCGTTCTGCGTCGACACCCCGGTGACCCGGATCGACACCGACTGGCCGACGGCGTCCTTCATCTGGGACGCGATCGTCCGCTTCCAGATCAGCTCGTACAGGCGGAACTGGTCGCCGGACAGGCCCGTCTCCGCGGGCGTGCGGAACGAGTCGCCCGCCGGGCGGATCGCCTCGTGCGCCTCCTGCGCGTTCTTCACCTTGGACGTGTAGACGCGCGGCTTGTCCGGGACGTACTCGCCGCCGAACAGCGAAGCCGCCTGCCGCCGCGCCGCCGTGATCGCCGTCTCCGAGAGCGTGATCGAGTCGGTTCGCATGTAGGTGATGAAGCCGTTCTCGTACAGCTTCTGCGCGACCGACATCGTGTACTTCGCGGAGTAGTTCAGCTTGCGGCTGGCCTCCTGCTGGAGGGTCGTCGTGCGGAACGGGGGGTACGGACGGCGCGTGTACGGCTTGGGCTCGACCGACTTGACCTCGTACGGGCGGCCGCGGAGCCGCTCGGCGAGGGCCGTCGCCGCGGCCTCGTCCAGGTGCAGCGCGTCCCGCGTCTTCAGGGCGCCGTCGGAACCGAAGTCGCGGCCCTGCGCGACGCGCCTGCCGTCCACCGAGACGAGCCCGGCCTTGAAGGCCGTCGGCTCCTCGTCCTTGCCGGTGTCGAACTGGGCGGCGATGTCCCAGTAGTGGGCGGGGACGAACGCGATCCGCTCCCGCTCCCGCTCGACGACCAGCCGCGTCGCCACCGACTGCACGCGGCCCGCCGACAGCTTCGGCATGACCTTCTTCCACAGGACGGGGCTGACCTCGTACCCGTAGAGGCGGTCCAGGATGCGGCGCGTCTCCTGCGCGTCCACCAGGCGCATGTTCAGCTGGCGCGGGTTCGCGGCGGCGCGCTGGATCGCGTCCTTGGTGATCTCGTTGAAGACCATCCGATGCACGGGGACCTTCGGCTTCAGGACGTCCTGGAGGTGCCAGGCGATCGCCTCGCCCTCCCGGTCCTCGTCCGTCGCGAGGAAGAGCTCGTCGGCCTCGGCGAGCAGCTTCTTGAGCTTCTGGACCTGCTGGCGCTTGTCGGAGTTGACCACGTAGAGCGGCTCGAACCCGTGCTCGACGTTCACGCCGAGCTTCGCCCACGGCTCGCCCTTGTACTTGGCCGGCACCTCCGAGGCGCTTCCGGGCAGGTCCCGGATATGGCCGATACTGGACTCCACGATATAGCCGCGGCCCAGGTAACCGGCGATCGTCTTCGCCTTCGCGGGCGACTCGACGATCACCAGGCGCGTCCCCGCGCCGTTGCCCCGGCCACTGCTCGCGGTGCCGTTCTTGGCTGGCACAGTCGCTCCAACCTCGCTGTCTCGGGTTCTCTGGTTCAGGCTCTTCCTACCGGCTTCGTACAACGTCGCATGACGGCGTGTTTGTGCCCGCGCCTTCTCGCGACCGCCTCGCGATCATCGTGCCGCCCCCGCGGAGGGGCGGGATTCTCACCGCCGCGCGCCCCCGACAGGATGACATGCCGCCGCGCACCGCGCGGACCGGGAGGCCACGGTACGGTGCCGCACGGCCGGTAGACCAAGTAATAATGGTCGCAATGGCGGAGTACACCTACCTCGTCCTGTCACTGCCGCGCGGTACCACCCGTGACACCGCCCGGCAGATCATGACCGAGCACGCGGAGCACGGCGGGTGGGAACTCGATCGCTTGCGCCTGTACCCGGACGGCCGCCGTCGTATTCAACTGCGCCGCAAGGTCATCCGCGCCGTCCGTACGTTCTGACCGTTCCCAGCGGCCTGTCCGGAGCGTAGCACTGCGTACGGATTCCCTGACGTGACGTTACTGTGTCCGCCGCAGGCACGGCCACACCCGCCCGTGAACATGCCTTCACCCGCCCGTGGACACGGCTTCGCCCGCCCCGGTCCGCGCCTCCGGGACGGGCGAAGGTCCTCCGCATACCGGCCCGAGGCCGGCTCACCCGCGGTCTGGTGGATCTAGCGGCGGCCCACCCGGATCCGCCGGGTCAGCACCAGGGTTCCGGCCGCGGCGGCCAGCAGCCCCGAGACCGCCGCCAGCAGCGTCGCGCCCGCCCTGGTCCCCGGCGTGATCGTCTTCGTGGACGCGACCGGGGCGATCCGGCCGATCCCGCCCGGCACGTCCGCGATCTCGCCGGTGGCCACGCCGTGCAGGTCGACCGGCGTCGCGGGCAGCGCGAGCGCGCCCGGCGCCCCCTCGGCCGGCCGGACGCGCTGGGCTCCGGCCCTCACCGGCGCGCTCTTCCCGGCCAGGCCCTGGGCCTGGGGAAGCACCTTCGTCCCGGGAAGCACCTGCGACACACCGTTCACATCCGGAAGAACGCCCACCTTCGGCAGGCCCGTGCTCGGAAGGCCCGTCGACCTCGACACCGCGCTCGGGGCCTGCTCGCCCTGGAGCACGGTTCCCTTGGCCAGACCGACCAGGCCCAGCTTCGAGGCGGCGGTGCCCAGCGCCTGCGGGTTCCCCAGCTCGGGGAGGCCGTTCGCGACCGGCGCACCGGTCGCCGCGCTACGGCCGTTCACCCTGGGGAGGCCGGCGCCGCCCGGCAGGGCCTGCGTGTCCAGGAGCGAGACGGCCGCCGGTGCGCTGTCACCGCCGAGCGCGGTGCGCTGGGTCCGCCTCGCGGTCCCGCCCTGCGCCGGAAGGCCGCCGGCCAGGCCGGCCCCGCCGTTCAGGACGGGAACGCCGTCAAGGCCGCCGACCGCGGGCGGGTCGATCTTCGAACCGGGGCGCGGGCCGGTGCCGGCCGTCCGGGAGTAGGGCTCGTACCCGCCGTTGCCCGGCTCGTCGCACACGCCGGCGGCCCGGCCGACCACGGCGGCGGCGTTGCCGCACACTTCCGCGGGGACCTGGACCGGCGCGTTCGCCTGGTTCCCGGAGCCGGTGCCCTGGGCGCCGGAGGTCTTGGCGCCGGAGCCGTGCGAACCCTTGACCAGCGACTGGCCGTTGCACTTCGCCGCCGCATCGCCGACGACGGCCGCCGTGTTGCCGCAGACCTCGGCGGGGATGGAGATCGGGGCGTTGCCCTGGTTCCCGGAGAGGATCCCGCGCACCCCGGAGGTCTGCTGGTCGCCCCCGGAGCCGCTGCGCACGTGCGCGCCGCCCTCGCAGAGCGCGCCGGCCTCCCCGACGAGCGCCGCGGCGTTGCCGCAGGCCGTCACCGGGATGCTGATCGGGGCGTTGCCCTGGTTCCCCGAGAGGATCCCGCGCGCGCCGGACGTGGTCTGCCGCCCCGTCCGGTGGCCGCCGTTGCGCACGGAGGCGCCGCCCTCGCACGCCGCCACCGCGTTGCCGACCGCGTTGCCGCAGACGTCCACGGGCACGCTGATCGGCACATCGGCCTGGTTGCCGCTTCCGACGCCGCGGACGCCGGACGTCTTCTGCCTCGATCCGGTGTTCCCGCCGCTCTTGACCTTCGAGCCCCCTTCGCAGCCCGCGAGCGCCCCGCCGACGACGGCGACGGCGTTGCCGCACGCGTTGACGGGCGCGGAGATCGGGGCCTTGACCTGGTTGCCCGCGAGGACGCCGTCCGTCCCGTCCGTGGTCTGGCCGCCCTTGCCGCTGCCCTTGACCTTGGCGCCGCCCTCGCAGCCGGCCTTCGCCCCGCCGACGACGGCCACGGCGTTGCCGCAGGCGTTCACCGGCAGGGAGATGGGGGCGTTGACCTGGTTCCCGGACACGACGCCGCGCTTGCCGGACGTCCGCTGGCCGCCACCGCTGCCGCTGCCGCCCTGGTCGACCTTGGCGCCGCCGCGGGACTTCGCCTTGCTGCCGCCGACCAGCGAGACGCCGTTGCCGCTCACGTCGACGGGGGCGGAGATCGGCGCGTTCACCTGGTTGCCGCTCAGGACTCCGCCGTTGCCGGTCGTGACGTCGGCGAAGGCGTTGACGGGGATGGCACTGACGCCGAGGGCGACGAAGCCCGCGGTCAGCACGGCACGCGAGGTGCCCTTTGCCCACGTTCGCATGATGCTCCTAGGGGAGAGTTGGTGGAGAAGAGACACGTGTGTCTCGGGGGAAGGCCGCGCATGAGGGCACGGCGGGAGACCGGATCGGCGCGCCCGAGCCGCACGGGGCACGCGTCCGGAGACTGTGGTCAGGAACTAGTCGGGCGCGAAGGAGGGCTCGTCCGCGGCGGTGCGGACGGCCGGCGGCACCGCACCGAAGACATGGCGCAGTGATGCCCGACGAGGTGCGGGGACCCACGTCCCGGCCGCCGGGAACCCGGCGGCGACACCGGTCATGGCGAAGCCGACGGTCGCCGAATGCGTGCCCGGCTTCTCAGGCGCCGGCATCGGCGCAGGGTGGTGCTGGACGACGACATGGCGGGCCCCATGGCCGGCATTCGGTCGCGTCCGGGAAAGGCCGGAGACAGCGGGCGGCGGCCGGCGGTGCGTCTCAGGCGCGGCCGCGACCTCGGTCACGACCCGCCTGGGCTCCCGCTCGGCCACCGGCTCGACCCGAACATCCGGCCGAGGCGGCGACACGTTCCGCGTGACCTTCTCTTCACGCGGCTCCGGCGCCACCACGTGCACGAGCTCGACCGGGTCGGCGACGCCGGGCACCTCGCGCACCGGCCGGCGCTCGCGAACGGTCTGGACCGCGTCCCCCAGCAGGGGCGTCTTCTCGACGACCCCCGCCACGGGCGCGGGCGGCGGCTCGTCGGCGTGCGCGGACTGCGCCGCGCACCCGAGGAGCCAGCCGGCGATCAGCAGCCCGCCGAGGACCAGCAGGCGCCGTACGGAACGTCCCACGGCGGCGCGGCGCGGCAGGACGGATTCCGCCCCGACTCGAACCGCGCCACCTGCCACCGGACACCCTCCGCCGTCACCGATCCGTCCTCAACGAATGGCGACGATAGCACCACGGAAAGCTCTGGTGATGGCAAATTCAAGAGCGATCAAGGAATTTGTCGAGAACCCTGACGCCGAAGCGCAGGCCGTCCACGGGAACGCGCTCGTCGACCCCATGGAACATTCCGGAAAAGTCCAACTCTGGGGGCAATTTCAGCGGCGCGAAGCCGAAGCACCGCATGCCCAGCGTGGAGAACGCCTTGGCGTCCGTCCCGCCGCTCAGGCAGTACGGCACCGGCAGCGCGCCCGCGTCCTCCGAGGTCAGCGCCGCTTCCATCGCCGCGACGAGCGCGCCTTCGTAGTCCGTCTCGACCGCGCGGTCATGGTGGACGAAATCCCGCTGAACGTCCGGACCGAGAAGTTCGTCCACCACCGAGAAGAATTCCGTCTCGTGTCCGGGAAGAAAGCGCCCGTCCACCTGAGCCGTGGCGGTCTGCGGAATCACATTCGCCTTATATCCGGCATCCAGCCGCGTCGGATTGAGCGTGTTCCGCAGCGTCGCCCCGATCATTCGCGCGAGCGGCCCGATCTCCGCAAGGCACTTTTCCGGATGTTCCGGATCGAACTCGACGCCGTACGCCATGCAGGCCCGCTCCAGAAACGCCCGCACCGACTTCGTCAGCCGCACCGGGAACTCGTGCGCCCCCAGCCGCGCGACCGCCGCCGCCACCGCCGTGACCGCGTTGTCCGGATGCACCATCGACCCGTGTCCGGCCGTCCCCTTGGCGGTCAGGTTCATCCACGCGATGCCCTTCTCCGCCGTCTCGATGAGGTACATCCGCCGGTCCCCGGGCACCGTCAGGCTGAACCCGCCGACCTCCCCCACGGCCTCGGTGCACCCCTCGAACAGCTCGGGATGCTCCCGCACCAGCCAGTGCGCGCCCCACTTCCCCCCGGCCTCCTCATCGGCCAGGAAGGCGAGCACCACGTCCCGCGGGGGCCTGCGCCCCTCCCGCAGCCGCTGCCGCGCCACCGCGAGGATCATCGCGTCCATGTCCTTCATGTCCACGGCCCCGCGCCCCCAGACGCACCCGTCGGCGATCTCCCCGCCGAACGGGTCGCGCGTCCAGTCCTCCTTGCGCGCCGGCACCACGTCGAGATGCCCGTGCAGGAGCAGCGCGTCACGCCCCGGATCCTCCCCCTCGATCCGCGCGACCAGGCTGGCCCGACCCGGATGCGACTCGAAGATCCGGGCCTCCAGCCCGACCTCCTCCAGCTTCTCCGCGACGTACTCCGCCGCCACCCGCTCCCCCGGCCCCGAATGATCGCCCGGGTTGCTGGTATCGATCCGGATCAGCTCCTGGCAGAGCCGGACGACCTCGTCCTCAGCGGTCGGCTGCGGAACCACAATGATCACCTCGCGTCGCTTGCGTACCGTCCCATGGTGCCCCGCCGATCGACTTCGCCGCGACTCGTCACCTTTGGTATGGTGAACTCCGCCGCCGCAGCCCCGCTGCGGCCTGCGACCGGTCCGGGTGGCGGAATAGGCAGACGCGCTAGCTTGAGGTGCTAGTGCCCTTTACGGGGCATGGGGGTTCAAGTCCCCCCTCGGACACACAGTTTGTACATAGCTGGACGTTTCCGGGCATTCCGGAGCACCCTCGGAGAGCCAGTACGCACCCGAGGGTCGGCCCCTCCGTTGTTTGATCACTTCCTTCCGCTATCGGCGTGAAGGCCGTGACACCCTGGCCGCAAGCCGTGTGCCAGAACGGCGCAGGCCCCCCCGAGGCGTTGCGGCGTCAGCGTCGGCGTTCAATATTGATCTTCACCTCTTTCGGGGTGCCGGTCCGCAGGGTGCGGTCTTCGGGCTCGCAGGTAAGAGTGATCTTGCGGGTGCGTAGGTGATGGCCGTGGCGATTCGGCTGGTGCTCTTCGGCCTGCGCACCGTCCTGCACAGCGACCGACCTCCTCCAGAGCCGCAACGGCCGGATGGGGGCGGGCCCCATCCGGCCTTCGTGCCGGGTCAGCCGGTGTGGCGGGTCTGGTCGGGGACGTTGAAGCCGTTGACGCGGACGTCGGGCTTGGCGGACGTGGCGGAGTAGCGGGCGGTGATGGTCTGCTGCTCGCCGGGCCAGAGCGTGACGTCGTTGTCGCTCCAGCGAATCGGCAGCACCTGCTTGCCGCCGGCGAACAGGTCGGCCCGGGTGAACAGGGCCGGGGTGCCGCCGTGGCCGACGTTGCGGACGGTCACGCTCGTCACCATCTCGCGGCCCTCGCGACGAGTGGTGGCCTGGACCTTGATGTCGGCGGGCTTGAGGGCGCGCAGGCCGGTCAGGTCGGCGTAGCCGTCTCTCTGGAAGACCGCGAACCCGTTGGACGGGGTGTACTGGCCGGGCGCGTGCGTCTTCGGCCAGTCGACCTGGTCGGCCTTCGTCGACAGCCAGTACACGTTGCGGCTGACGACCTCGGTACCGCGGGTGAGGGTGAGCTTCTCGAAGTAGGTCTTGGAGATCCCGGACGGGACCTTCGGGTGCAGGACGGTCCGGACGTCCTGGCTGCCCAGCGCCCCGACGGGCGCGGTGGCGGTGGCGCGGACCTTGCCGTCGAGGTCGATGATCTGTGCGGTCGCGCGCAGGCCGTCCTGGCGGGCGCCGGTCAGGTTGGCGACCTTGATGGAGCCGTCGTCGTAGGAGTACATGACG
Organism: Actinomadura citrea; assembly: GCF_013409045.1. Taxonomy (NCBI): domain Bacteria; kingdom Bacillati; phylum Actinomycetota; class Actinomycetes; order Streptosporangiales; family Thermomonosporaceae; genus Actinomadura; species Actinomadura citrea. The sequence goes on from NZ_JACCBT010000001.1 coordinate 8,572,602, forward strand.
TGCACGGGCTCGTTGGCCTTCTTCGCGCCGAAGTAGACGCCCGGCTGGTCGAAGTCGGAGCCGTACATGCTCCACTGCAGCGACGGCCACGCCTTGTTCAGCATCCAGTAGATGATCCCGGTGCTGGGATTCGCCTTGTCGGTGGAGTTGCCGATGTACGACTCGAACTGCGCGCGCGTCGCCTCGTACTCACCGAGCTGGACGGTCTTGTGGTACGAGCCGGCGTCCTTCCAGGGGCCGTACCGGTGCCACAGCGGGGTGTTGTAGACGCCCATCCGGGACAGGCGCGTGTAATCGGCGTAGAAGAACGTGTGGTACATGTCCTGGCCTGCGGTCTGGCCCTGCGCGGTCGCCGGGTCCCAGATCTTCTTCTGCTCGTCCGGGGTGAGGAAGCGGTTCAGCGAGTCCTGCGTCGGAATGGTGTTGCCGGTGCTGACCTCGGTGTCGAACCCCCAGGCGCTACCGGTCATGCTGAGCGTCGGGTCGTTGGTGTTGACGGTCTCCCGCCTGTTGTTCCACAGGGCGTTCGGCGGGAAATAGTTGTAGCCGCCCTCCTTGGTGCCGGCCGGCCCCAGCTTGGGCGACGACCTGTACTCCGCGGCGGCGACCTGGGGGAGCCGGAAGTCGGCCTGCTCGAACGCCTTCAGGAAGAGGGCCTCCTTCTCCGCGTCGGGCGCGTCGTCGCTGCCCTGGAAGAAGGTGAAGACGCTCGGGTGGTCGCGGAGCCGCTCCGCCATCGTGCCCGCCTGATTGGAGGCGTTGGCCTTGACATCGTCCGACCAGGTCGACGACTTGCTCTCCCAGAGCGCGCAGCACTGCCAGCCCGGCATGGCGAGGACGCCCGCCCGGTCGAGCTGGGCGAACATGTCGTCGGGCGGGAAATTGCCCTCGAACCGGACCGCGTTCAGGCCCATGTTCCGGATGTAGGAGATCTGGTCGGAGACATTGGACGGGGAGTAGCGCAGGAAGAGGTCCGGCGACCATCCGGCGCCGCGGATGACCAGCGGCTTGCCGTTGACGATGAACTGTCGGTAGCCGTCCTTGCCGTGGGTCTTGCCGGGGACGGGCTTGGTGAGCCGCGACGTCACCGTCCGGATGCCGAAGTCCTCGGCGGCGGCACTGGAGACGGTCCCGCCCACGGACGCGTCCAGCGCGAGGTGGTACATCGGCTGGTCGCCCATCTGGTAGGGCCACCACACGTCGGGGTGCTCCAGGTGCAGGCCGGGGCAGTCCGCCTTGGTGATCGCAACGGCGCTTGTCGCGCGCGCGGGCACCGTGACCGTGGCCTTGCAGGCGACGCGAGTGGAACCGTGCGTCACCGTGCCGGACACGACCACCCGCTGCGTCGACCCGGTGTTGTTGCGCACGTCGGCCTTCACGGTCAGGTCGGCGGCGGAGAGGTCGGCGGCGTCGTCCTGCAGGACGTGCGCGTTCTGCACCGAGACCGGCCCGTCCTGGACGATCTGCGGCGCGTACTGCAGCCCGGTGTTCTGGTCGGGCGCCATCGGGTTCCAGTCGACCTGGTTCTGGGTCAGGTACCGCATGGGCGTGTCGAACTTGGTGATGTCGGCGTCGTTGCGGGAGACATCGAGCGCGATGGCGTTCGCCCCGTCCCGGACGTAGGGCGTGATGTCGTATTCCAGCCGCGCGTACGAGCCCTGCAACTGCGCACCCCCGGCGACCTTCTTCCCGTTGATCCAGAGATCGGCCTTCCCGGAGACGCCGTTCATCACCAGTGACGTGCGGCCGCCCTTCCTGGGGTGGACGGTGAACTGCTCGCGGTACCACCAGTTCACGTCGAACTGCTTGGCCGGCACCTTCGCCATGTTGTCGTTGTGGAAGATGTCCGGGTACCGGCCGTTCTCCAGCAGGCCCGCCATCAGCGTCTCGGGCCGGGAAAGCGGCAGCCAGCCCTTCGTCGAATAGTCCGGCTTGGAGATCTCAGCGCCGGTTTCGCGGGTGTCGGCGGAGGACCGGATCGCCCAGCCGGAGGCCAGTTCCGTGGTCCCGGAGGACCGGATCCTCTGCACGGCGGGCCGGTGCCCGGAGAATGCGTGGGCCGGCACCGCGGGGGCCAACGTCCCGCCGAGGGCGAGCACGGCGCACAACGCCGTGGTTCGAGTCCTGGACCCGCTCATGTGTCCATCACTCCTTCGTGCGGCCGGAGCCGGGCGCTTCCCGGCGGCCGATGCCATCCATGCTCGGACCGGAGGCACCCGGCAGGCCGTAGGGCCAGGACGTCAACGGGGGTAGTGCTAAGCCCACTTCGCGGTGAGGACGGTGGCGTCCAAGAGCCGCCTGGTCTCGGGGGGCTCGCGTCGACCTGAGCGCGACACACCCCCCGCCATGCGGCCGCTGTGAACGGCAGCCTGCCGGCCGAGGGGTCAGTTCGCCATCCGCCAGGTCTTGCGAGGTTGGTCGTGCATCCGTCCGGGGATGCCGGGGCGTTGCTGCCAGGGGTGCGGTCCGCTGGGCGGGCGGTACCCGACGCCCAGCGCGTCCAGGCGGGCATAGTGCGCCGTGTTCATCCGGCGCTCGAAGTCCTCGAAATCACGTTCATCCGGGCCTGGGAGCTGCGACCAGGCCACTTCGGCGAAAGCGACGAGGCGGGGGAACGCCTGGTAGTCCACCCGGCTGCGGTTCTCCGCGACCTCGGTCCACAGGTTGGCCTGTGCACCGATGATGTTGGCCGCGTGGGGCGTGCCGGACAGCCGGGGCGGTACGGGCTCGAACCGGTAGACATCCTCAAGTGTGTGGACCCATCCGAACGGCACGGGCTCTTCGGAGCCGTGGGCCTGGACGTGGTCAAGGTAGACCTCTTGTTGCGGACACATCACCACGCTGTGGCCGGCCTGCGCGGCGGCGATCCCGCCCGAGTACCACCGCCAGCACATGACGGCGGCGCCGTCCGCCAGGCCGCCCTCCAGGATCTCGTCCCAGCCGATGAGGCGCCGGCCCCGCGCGGCGAGCCAGCGGGCGAAGTGGCGGATCATCCACGACTGGAGATCGTCTTCGTTCTCGAGCCCGAGTTCCCGGATGCGGGCCTGGGCCGTGGGCGACTCGCGCCACTGGTCCTTGAAGCATTCGTCCCCGCCGATGTGGACGACCCGGCTGGGAAAGATCGCCAGCACTTCCTCCAGGACATCCTGATAGAAGCGCACCACGGCGTCAGTAGGGGCCAGCACGTTGCGGTTGAAGCCCCAGTCGGTCCCCACCTCCAGCGCGGCGGTGTCGACGACGTCGGTGTTCCCCAGTTCGGGGTAAGCGGCGATGGCGGCCTGGGAATGGCCTGGAAGGTCGATCTCGGGCACGACGGTGACGTGCCGCTCCGCCGCGTAGGCGACGATCTCGCGCAGATCGTCCTGGGTGTAGAAGCCGCCGTGCGGCCGCTCGTCCCACAGCGGCGGCTCCCCCCAGCCCAGGCGGGTCCGCCGCCGCCAGGCGCCGATCTCGGTCAGCCGGGGGTGGCGGCGGATCTCGACCCGCCACCCCTGGTCGTCGGTGAGATGCAGGTGCAGCACGTTCAGCTTGTGGGCGGCCAGCAGGTCGACATAGCGCAGCACATCGTCCTTGGGCAGGAAGTGCCGCGCGACGTCGAGCATGAAGCCCCGCCAAGCGAAACGCGGCCGGTCCTCTATGGTCACGTACGGCACCGTGACCGGCCCCCGCGCACTGGGGGCGCGGCGAAAGGCCTCCGGGCCCAGCATCTGCCGCAAGGTCTGACGCCCCCAGAAGGCACCCGCCTCATCACCGCCCACGATCTCGGCGCCCTCAGCCGACACGGAAAGGCGGTACGCCTCCGGCCCGAGTGACGGGTCGACATCGGTACGCACATCCCCGCTGAAAGGGCCGGACCCTCCGGTCCGTTCGACCCGCCCCGGGGCTGGTATCAAAGCCAACTCAGACGCCACACACCCAGTTCTAACACCCGCCACGACCGGCTGCTGAGGTTCACCAAGCCCGCACCGTGGGGCGGTCAGCCGATCGTCAGCCGGTACGAGCCGCGCGCGCAGCCGGTGACCCGCCAGCCGCCCTCGGCCTTCGTCGCTTCGATCTTCTCGATGCCGGTGACCGCGGGAGCGGGGCGGTCTTCTCCCGGCACCCAGACGTCCAGTTCGCAGCCGCCGCCGGCTGTCCTTCCGGTCAGCGTGAACTTCTGCGGTCCCGTGGGCTTCGCGCCGGGCCGGCCACCGGGGAGGGAGCGCAGCGAGGTGAGGACGCCGGGTGCCGCGCGCGGGTAGGCGCGCGAGATCTCCTGGACGGCCACCGCGTCCGGGGGGAGGAAGCGTCCCGTCGCGCAGTCGAGGTTGTTGAGGCCGTTCCCTGTCGGCTCGATGCCGTTCTGCGGATCGCCGCACGCCTGCTTCCACACCCAGAAGGCTCCGCCGATCCTGCCGTCGTCCTCTTGGCGGGCGTAGCGGCGCAGCCTGCCGGCCACCGAGCCGGCATCGCCCCAGAACCCCCACTCGCCGCTCCAGACCGGCATGTCGCCGGCGGCCCTCCGCGCGAGGGCGAAGCCGTGCTCGACGGAGGTCATGACGGGCAGCCCGAGCGAGGCGTCCATGGTGATCGACTCGGCGTACAGATGGGGCGCGAAGACGACGTCGGGATCGGACCGGAAGGAGCCGCGCGGGATCGCGTCGAACCCGGTGCCGGACCAGAAGATGCTCGGCTCGACGAACAGCAGATGGGGACGGGACTCGGCGGCGCGGATCGCACGCAGGACACGGTCGTGGAAACGGCCGAGCAGCAGCGTCGAGGTCAGCGGCGCCTGCTCACCGAAGCCCGGTTCGTTCAGCGGATCGAACCCGGCCACCGCGGGGTCGCCGCCGAAGCGTCCGGCGAGCATTCCCCACACCTTCACCAGGCGGCCCTGGACACCGTCGCGGTCATAGTAGAAGTTCGTGAACGCGCGGTTCCCCGCGGGCGAGATGTCGCGTCCGGTGAACTGGCAGCGGGGTGCGCCGTCGGCCTTGGTCGCCCACGCGGGCGCGCCGTCGTAGCCGTCCATCCGGGACGTGCCGAAGGGGCACGAGCTTCCGGCCGGGGTGGGCTCGTTGCTCCAGCCGTCCTGGTGCATGTCGATCACCGTGTACAGCCCGTGCCGCTTCGCCCAGGCCACGGCCTGGTCGATCTGCCGCAGGTAGCCCTCGTCGTACCGGCCGGGGCGCGGTTCGATACGTGACCACGACACCCCCAGCCGCACCACGTTCAGGCCGAGCGCCGCCATCTGCGCGAAATCGTCCTCGCCGAGCGGCAGTGTCGCCGGCACTCCCGGACGCGGCACGTAGAAGTCGACCAGCTGGTTGACGTTCACTCCGCGCAGAAGGACCTGCCTGTCCTCACCGTCGACGATGCGAGGCCGCTCCCCGCGGACGGCCCGCAACGGTGACAGCTCCGTCCCCTGGGCGGCGACCGGCTTGCGGGCGGAGGGTGCGGGCTCCGGTCCGGCGAGGGCCACGGCTCCGGCCGTCGCCACCACCACGACCGCGATGCTCAAGGCGGTCGCGGTGGAGGCGCGCGGGGCCGCCCGCCCGAACGCCCGGCGGGTGGCGGGCAGGGTCAGCAGCGCGGGCAGCCAGCCGAACGCGACGCCGAGGGACGCGCCCTCGCCGAACCTGATCCACAGGGCGGCGGGCGTCTGCAGGGGAGCACCTGGCCCGTCCAGGATCAGGAGTCCGGCGACTTGGACGGCGCCGAGGACGATGCCCGCCCAGAGCGCGGCCAGCCACCCGCCGAGGAAGGCCCCGGCGGCCGTGCGGGACCGGCGCGCGAAGGTCCGCTGGGTGCGGGCGAGCGCGAGGGAGACGACGACCAGTCCGGCGAGGAGCCCGGCCGCCCCACCCTGCGGGGACGCCGACGGCAGTCCATCCGGCAGGTCCCGCGCCCAGTGCGACGCCACCCACGGTCCGGTCACCGCCAGCACCGAGACGCTGACGGCCGCGACCGGCCAGTGCGACCGTCGAGCGGGCTCGCCGTCCCCGCGGTCTCCCGGACGGGCGAGAAGGGTCACCGCCGCCGGGACCAGCGCGTACAGGGCCGCTTTGGGCACGGTGAAGCTCGTCGCCCACAGCAGGTCGGCGACGTTCGGCCCCGGCGCGGTCGCCGCCGTCGACATGGCGGCCTTCGCGACCACGGCGGTGAGCACGAACCCCGCCCAGACCGTCGCGAAGCGCGCCCGCCGCCCCAGATGCCCGAAGGCGGCCACGACCCACGCCGTGCCCCCCAGCAGCAGCGGAACGTAGACCACCAGGGGGACGATCTGCCAGCGCGCCGCCGGCACCACCCGTCCGGGCATTCCCAGCAACGCGAAGTACCCGACCGGATCGATCAGCGCCCCCACCACGACCAGTACCAGGACGGCACCCACGGTCGTCGACACGAGACGTCGCGAACCCAATGTGGCCTCCTGGCGCCGGGGAAGCGCCAAATTACATGAAGGATCCTCATATTTGCTAGGACTGCCGGAGAACCGACGAGTCGCCGTTCGGTCATGGCCACGCCGGATGGAGCTGCTCGCCCTCGACGAAGGTGCGCCCGGCACCATCCGGTTGACCGGGACGTGCACGCCCGGCAGCACATCCGGGTTGCTCACCAGTCGCCGGCCCGCGGCCAGGCCGGCTCCGGCGCGGTCGAGTGGCCGTGCGAGTCGTGCGGCTATTTCCCTGGCGTTACGCGGCAGACGTGGCCGATCGGGGTGGCGGACATGCTGAAGAAACGCGTCCACCTGACCCGTACTCTCACCCCAGCTGTCCGCGGTATCGGGGAGCCTCGGTCTCGATGGGTAAGACCTCAGTGCAGGAGGGGTTCGCCGGAGAGGTAGCAAACTTCCAGGGTGAGTTGCGCGATGCGCCAGCCATCTGGAGTGCGGCGGAGTTTCCAGTAGTGCCATCCGGCTCCGTCGGCATGTCGTAGAGGGTCGTGCGTGTCGAACAAGTGTGCGGCGACGAAGGCGGACCGCGCGTCGGCCGTGTCGGCGTCCAGTGTGATCGCGTGGTTGGTGCTGAGATGGTGGGTGCCGGCGTATCGGCCGAGGTTGCCGGCGACGAACTCGGCCAGACCCTCGCGTCCGCGGTGGGTGATGGTCTTGGCGACGAGCGGGGAGATGATGACCGCCCCGTCTTCTGTGAAGTTGGCCGCGTAGCTCTTCCAGTCCTGGTCGTCGAGCGCGCGGGCGAAGTCGATGAGCAGATCGCTGATCGCCGCCCGGTCGACCAGCCATCGGAGTTGGTCGGCCGATCCGGTCGGCGGGTTCGTCGGTGGCATGATCCTGGCTACCTCCCGGCGGTCCGCCTGCGTCGGCGGACGCCTTCGTCCTCGGCGTGTCCGTACGAAGGGTGGTCGGATTGCGTGCGCTGGGCTGATGATGCGAGCAGAGTGACGTGACGCCGGCTCTGGACGGACCCCATGCGAGCGGTTCCGCTCGGCGGCGGCCTTGGGTTCAACCGCCGAGAGTCCGCCGGATCAGGGTTTCGGCCGTGGCCGCGGCGGCCGTGGAACCGAGGGAGACATGGTGTTTCAGACGCTGTCTCCGCCTCGGGCCGAGGGGGTCCCCCAGGTTGGTCCGGACGTTGAGGCCGAGTTGTCCGGTGGTCACGTCGCCGAGGACGGACTGCATCTGGGAGGATGAATTGTTGAACGAGTAAACGAAGTCCAGGAGCATGTGCATTCCATGGTCGACACCGAGGCTGTCCGCCAGGATCTCGCGAGCGATGTCATTCATCACTCTGCTCAATGCTTTGTCGAATTTGAGCTTGGGGTAGAGGAAACGCACTGATCCTTCGATGTTCCCCATCGACTTGCCGATCAGTGAGATGAGCGGGCTGACCTGGATCCCGCGTTGGGTGGAGTAGCGGGCGATGGACATCAGGGCGACCCCGAGATTCAATTCTTCCAGGGTGGCGTTCGCCCAGTACGGGATCGTGTTCGACACATCGTTGGCGAAACGCGTGCTGTTGCTCCACGGCGTGAGCGATCCCAGTTTGATCCAGTCTCTCGCCAGGGCCGCCCCGTCGCCGCGCGCCATTCCGACGAGTCCCTTGAGCAGGATCAGGCTGGCATTTCGATCGATCTTTCCATACATCCCCCAGTCGATCACATGCGCCTTCCCGTTCTGATCGACAAGGATGTTGCCCGGGTGGGGGTCGGCATGGAAGGCCCGGTCGACGAAGTAGCCGCGGAACATGAAACCCATCAACTGGTAGGCGATCTCCTTGCGTTGCTTGTCCGTCAGATCGTCGTCCTTCACCCGGTTGATCGGCGTGCCGTCGACGAATGACTGCACCAGCACGCGAGGCGTCGCCTCGATGACCTTGGGAACTTTGATCCGCTTGAAGTTCCTCGCGGCCTTGCGCGCGTCTTTCATGTTGCGCGCCTCGCGCGTGAAGTCCGCCTCGGCCTCCATCGCGGTGAACACCACTTCCATCATCGACTTGACGTCGATGACCTCGCACAAGTGCGGGGCCGCCCGGTGGATGAGGCCGGCGATCTTGCGCAGCACCGCCATGTCGCCCAGCATGGCCGCAGACGTGCCGGGGCGCTGCACCTTCAGAACGCAGGGGCGCCCGTCGTTCCACACGGCGCGATAGACCTGGGCGACGGAGGCGGCGCCCAGTGGCCGCTCAGTGTTGATCTCCTGGAAGCACGAGCGCCAGTGACCACCCAGTTCGGCTTCGATGACGGGCTCGAATACCGAGAAGGGGTCGATGCGTGCCTGATCGTTGAGATTGGCCAACTCGTCCATCAGGTACTGGGGCATGATATCGGGCCTGGTCGCCAGTAGCTGCCCGAGTTTTATGTAGATCGGCCCCAAGTCTTCCAGCATCGACCGTAGCGCCTTCGCCCGCTCCTGCTGGCGCAGCCCGTCGACGGGTGCCTGCGACCGGGCCAGCCGCGCCCGGAGGCTGCGCGTCGCCTCGTTGGCGGCCGATCGGGAAGCGATCTTGATCGTGCGGCTGGCCCTGCCTGCGGGCACGCGTTCTCCCTACCCGCCGGCGCGATCAGCCGACGGCACGGTGTTCGTCTACGGCTACTTCTTCATGTCGGCGATCTGCTGGCTGAGCACACTGATCTGCCCGGCGAGTTCGCGGATGTGCCGCTCGTTCCGCTTGGCCCGCTTCTTCCCACTCTTCTTCTTTTTCTTCACGCCGAGACTCTTCCGCACGGCCTTGGCGTGCCTGTTACCGGACTTTTCGGAGCGTCTGATCATGTCGTCGAAGACGGACCTTCTTGCCACGACGTCACCTTTCGCACTGATATGGTCTTTGCCGCCGAGCCCACAAAGATCGCTAGTTCAGGCCGATCCTTTACCGGCGGAGCCTTGTCGAGTGCGAGTATGCATCGGGCCGCCCCGCGATTGTCAACACCCCGGCCAAGGCTTCACCTGCTTACGTCAAAGAAGACCACGACCGGACGGGATCGCTCGTCCCGAATGGCGCGATTTGGTTCTTATCTACTAAATCAGCGGCGGTCATAGAGCGTTATCCGATCAGAAAGGTGCTCATGGGCAGGTTGGATAGGGTGCTTCGGGCCGGCGCCGTCGCGGGTCCGACGCTCAGCCGGTGGGCGCCGGGCAGGGACGGCCACGAGAAGGCGGCCACTGCCGCATCCGGGGTGGAACCGATGCCGGCAGCCGACAGAGCTGCGGCCGACCGGCTGCTGGCGCGAGCCGCCGTGGGCTCGGGCGTGCATCTGTCCCTGTCGGTCTACGAGACCGCCCGGCTTGTGCGCCTGGCGCCGTGGGTGTGGGGGCACCATGCGCGCATCGACTACCTGATGGCTCTGCAGCGCCGGGACGGCACCTGGGGCGGGCCCGATCTCTACGCCCTGGTGCCCACTCTCAGCGCGACGGAGGCACTGTTGCATCTGGCGTGTGCCCGGGACCGTTCGCCGATCAGGGCCGAACGCCGGACCGACGCCGCCGACCTCCTGGCGGCCGCCGCCGACCGCGGGCTTGGAGCATCGCGGCGTCTGCTCGGCAGAGCCTCCCGGCCGCGGCCTCGCACGCTTGGAGCCGACCTGCTCGTGCCGTACCTGGTCAACGAGATCAACAAGACGCTGCGCCCGTGCGCGGCCACGGACACCCTTGAAAGCCTGCCGCGGCGGCTAGGGCGCCATGCCGTGCTGCCGTCCCCTCACCAGGGCCGGGAGCGCGGAGCGGCCAAGGGGGCCGTGCCTTCGTCCTCCTCGACTCAGGGGCTGCCGTTCCTGGCGGGCCATTTCTGGGAAGACTCCGGCGGCCCGGCCCGCGAGACGGCCGCCGCGAGCCCGGTGGACGGGATGATCGGCTCGTCACCGGCGGCGACCGCGGCGTGGCTGGCACGTGGGCCGGCCGACGAACGCGACGGGCGGTGCGTGGGCGCGCTCGACGGCGTGGCGCGCGTGCACGGGGGCCCCGTGCCCAGCCTGTGGCCGGTGACCGGCTACGAGCAGGTCAAGCTGGTGGCCACGCTGGTCCGCGCGGGACTGGGAGCCGCGGTGCCGCCCTCCCTGCGGGAGCGGTTGCGGTGGCAGGCGACCGGCGGGACCGACGAGGCGCCCCGCGAGGTGACCGGAGACTGCGGGGTCGTGAGCACCGCGCTGTACGCCCTCGCCGAACTCGGCGAGCTGGGCGGGCGGTGCCCCGTGGAGGTTCTGCGGCGCTTCGAGACCGCGACCCATTTCCAGCGCTGGCCCGGGGACCCGGTCTGCTCGCCCGTCGCCAACGCTCACGTGCTTGAGGCGTTCGGCGCTCATGCCGCGGCCCGTCCCGGTCACCGTCCGCGTCACGCGCCGGTCATCTCCAAGATCACACGCTGGTTGTGCGGCCGTCAGCAGCTGAGCGGCCGCTGGGAGGATCCGGGCCACGCCTCCCCTTACTACGCCACGTCCCACATCTCGGTGGCCTTGAGCCGCTTCGGCTGCCGCGGCGCTTCCTCCGCGGTCGCCCGCGCGGCCTGGTGGGTCCGAGCCACCCAGCGGCCCGACGGATCCTGGGGGGTGTGGAGGGGAACCGCCGAGGAGACCGCGTACGCCTTGCAGACGCTGCTGGCGGCGCCGCACCAGATCTCACAGGATCTGCTGGCCAGGGGTGCCGCCGCTCTGCAGCGCCTGGCCGCGGCCGGGACGGGGCACCCGCCGTTGTGGCACGGCAAGGACCTCTACGCCCCCGCCGCCGTCATCGACGCGGCGATCCTGGCGGTGACCTGCCGACTGCGCCGCTATTTCCCGCTTACCAGCCGTGCTTATTCTCTTTCCCCGATTCACGTGGAGCACAGCGGCTCCGACTGCACAGAGCCGCTGGTCGGCCCGTGACTCCCCCCCGTGCGGTCGCGCAAGCCCCGGGCCCGTCCCGCACCGAGCCCTCTGGTTGCGCTACGGAAAGGATCAATTACTCCGTGTTAGCCTCCTTCCCGATGTCCCCCCGCAGCGTGGAAGGATCTCATGTCCCCTCGTAATGCCGACCCCGCCGCGGTCGCCTCCCCCACCGCGACCGGCGCCGATCTACGTGACCAGCCGACGTCATCGGTCCCCCAGTTCCCCACGCTGCAGGACGTGCCCAAACAGGTCGCCCTGATCAACGGCGGCTTCGAGGAGCCGAAGATCACCGGTGGGAACCAGATGCTGCACGACGCCACCCGGCCCGGTGACGGCTCGGTACCCGGCTGGCAGACGACGGCCTCCGACCACGTGATCGAGATCTGGCACAGCCGCAGGGGCGTGCCCGCGGCGGGCGGCGAACAGTTCGCCGAGCTCAACGCCAACGAGTCCTCCGCCCTGTACCAGGACCTGGAGACCACACCCGGCACCACTCTGTACTGGAGCCTGCGGCACCGCGGCCGCGAGGGCGACGACACGATGTCGGTGAAGATCGGCCGACCGGACAGAAGGCCGAACAAGACCTGGACCTTCACCGACGGAACCGCCGAATGGGTGTCGCACGCCGACTCCTACAAGGTCCCGGCGGGACAGACGGTGACCCGGTTCGCGTTCGAGGCCGGCACAACCGCCACCGGCAATCCCACCGTCGGCAACTTCCTCGACGACATCGTCTTCGGCACCGCCCCCTGCGTGGTGGTGACCGCCGCCGCTGAGCCGGAGTCCGCCGCCGTCGGCGACACCATCACCTATACCGTCAACCTGAAGAACCACGGCGGCATCCCCGCCGAGAACCTCATCCTGCGCGACGCCGTCCCTGCCGGGACCAGCTACGTGCCCGGATCCCTGAAGATCGAGAACGGGCCGGGTCAGAGCAGCGGCAACGGCTGGTACGACTCGACCACCGGTCAGCTCACCCTGCCGCTGGGCCAGGGCGCCACCGCCGCCCAAGGCGGCACCCTGCCCTCCACCGTCGACCTGCCCGATGGTGTCAACGCCCAGTTCCAGGTCCAGGTGGAGCGCGAGGGTGCCGGTCGAACGATCTCCCAGCAGGCCACCGCCACCTACGACAGCGCCCGTGGTGACACCGAAGAGCACCTGACCTCCACCTCCAACCCCACCTCCGTGGCCGTCGCGCCGGCGGCCGACGGGGAGGCTGCCGAAGGGGAGGCGGGCCGACTCGCCGCGACCATGGTCACCGACCCGGTGTCGGCCACGGTCGGCGAGGACGTCACCTTCCACCTGGCGGTGAGCAACCACGGCCCCGCCCAGGCCACCGGTGTCATCGTCACCGTCCAACTCTCGGCGGACCTTGAGTTCGTGTCGGCCGCCGGGACGGGGACGTACGGCCGGCCCCCCGGCGAGTGGGTGATCGGGGACCTGCCCGCAGGCGATACCGCTGAGCTGCAGTTGCACACCACGGCCACGGCACCGGGCGCGCTGTCCGTTACCGCCATCGTCACCACCGACCGGGCCGGGGTGCCCGACCGGACCACCCACGTCATCGCGACCGCGGCCGTCGCAGTGTGCACCCATGCGAAATCCGCCTGCGCCGCTCACGGGGAAGGCGGCGCCCCCGCCACCCAGACCGGCGCGGACGCCGACCTGCCACTTTCGGGTGACGCGGTGCAGATGGTGGTCGCGCAGGCGCGCCAGGACCAGACCGCGTTCACTGTCTGCGTGCCTGGCCGTACCGTCCACCTCATGGCGCCGGCGAACACCGGCCTCTGCCAGTTCGGCTGCGCCTACGACGGTTGGCACGAGCAGCCGGCGCATTCTCGTTCCGTGCTCATCCCCGCTGTTGCGGACGCCTCTCATGCCATGTGGCACGGGAAGAAGGGCAGCAAGAAACGGGCCAAGCACCACCGGCGTTTCCTGCGTGAACTGGCCTCGCAGGTTCATGCGCTCAGCCGGCAACTTGCCGAGATGAACAACGACCGGTGACGCGGTCGGTCGCAGATCGCGCCGCTCAGGTCAGGAGCACCAGCGCCGGGTGAGATATCAGGAGCGGCGCGCCCCGGATGCAGTCGGAATCGTGATATTCGATACGGCGGAGGCGATTTCGCAACTCCCGGCGCTACTGCGAGATGGAAGGCCCCCAGGATCCGGCCGACCATCACGCGATGGGGTGACAACGGCGGCAGGAAGCCCTTGATCGCGGCCCGGAAGCAGCCTTACGGCCGGACACGGCCGCCTCCGATGCGAAATCCCTAGGGACCGTCTTCGCAAGAGACCGGATCGGCGATACCCCTTTGCCGCGGCCGGGTCTTGCGCGGCGGGGGCCAGGCCGCCAATTCAGTGAGCCCTGGTCAGAAACGCCCGCGCCGGCAAGGAAGCCGCAACGAGGACGCGTCGAATTCGGCATTCCTGTTGTTCTCCCCGCGGCTTCCTGCTCTCGGCACGCCTCTCCGGGCACCCGGCTCCCGCCGGCGGCATTCACAGCGAATCGCGCCACACGATCTACTACGTTCCGAGTAGCCGTTTGTATCCGTAAAGCAACTCTCCGTAGTGCTAGCGTGCTCGTTGTTGCAAGCGCGACAACGGCACAAGCGTTGCCGACCCATCCAACTAGTGGGGGAAAATCGTGCGTCGTCATCTACATTTCGGAAGCCATCGATGAGCGGGGCGGCGCCCCGCCGCGTGGTCGTCACGGGACTGGGGGCGGTGACACCCGCGGGAATCGGCACCGGACCGTTCTGGGACTTGATCATTCATGGCGACTCGGCCATTCGGAAGATATCCTGCTTCGACGCGACGGAGTTTCGTAGCAAGGTCGCCGGAGAATGCGACTTCGACCCGCAGGCACACGGCATCGACCCGGCCGAGGCGCACCGACTGGACCGCGCGGGCCAGTTCGCCTACGTCGCGGCCCGGCAGGCGATCGCCGACAGCGGACTCGACCTGGACCGGTTCCCCAAGGACCGGATCGGGGTCTCGATGGGCAGCGCGCTGGGCCGGGTCAGTTCCTTCGACCACTGGACCGCCCGGCGCACCACCAACCGCTTCGCCATGGCCCTCGGGGGCGCCGACGGCAGGGGGCGGCCCCTGTCCGAGGCGGAGCCGAGCGTGATCGCACAGGTGGTCGCGCAGCAGGCGGGAGCGCGCGGGCCGGTGCGCGTGGTGAGCAACGGCTGCACCTCCGGGCTGGACGCGGTGTCCCACGGCGTGCAGCTGATCGAGGACGGGCAGGCCGATGTCGTGATCGCCGGGGGCAGCGAAGCACCCCTGACACCGGTCGCGGTCTCGTCGATGGACGCCATCCGGGCCACATCCGCCTACGACGGCGACCCGGCGGAGGCGTGCCGCCCGTTCGACCGCAACCGCGACGGCATGGTGGTCGCCGAGGCCGCGGGCGTCCTGGTCCTGGAGGAGGCCGGCAGTGCCCGCAACCGGGGCGCGGTGGTCCTGGCCGAGATGCTCGGCTGCGGACACCGCGCCAACGCGCACCACATGACCGGTCTGGAGGCAGAGGGATCCGACCTGGCCGACGCCGTCCAGGAAGCACTGCACACCGCCAAGGTGGCGGCGGACGACGTCGACTACGTCAACGCCCACGGAACCGCGACCGGGCACAACGACGAACACGAGACGGCGGCGCTCAAACAGGCGCTGGGATCGCGAGCCTTCACCGTCCCGATCAGCTCGATCAAGTCGATGGTCGGTCACGCGCTCGGTGCGGCCGGCGCGATCGAGCTGATCGCCTGCGCCATGGCCATCCGCGACAACCTCATCCCGCCCACGGCCAACCTGTACGACCCCGATCCGAAGTGCGACCTGGACTACGTGCCCCTGATCGGACGCGAGCACCGCACCGACATCGCGCTGTGCACCGGCAGCGGTTTCGGCGGCCTCCAGACAGCGATCTTGATGGGCGCCCCCGGAGGTGGCCGATGATGAGCTCGGCGAAGATCGTCGTCACGGGACTCGGTGTGCTGAGCCCGACCGGTCTCGGGCATGCCGACTTCTGGAAAGCGGCCCTGGACTGCGACACCAGCCGACTCACCAGCGGGCGGCTGGCCGCGCTGACCAGCTCCTTCGAACCGGCGGCCCACATCCCCGCTCAGTTGCTGCCCCAGACCGCCCGGGTCACCCAGATGACGCTGGCCGGTACGGACTGGGCACTGGCCGACGCCAAGCTCGTGCTGTCCGATGTCCCGGCCGAAGGCCGAAGCACCGTGTTCGCCAATGCCTTCGGCGGCACCGACTACGTCGGGCAAGAACTGCACAAGCTCTGGACACTGGGTCCCGGGCACGTCAAGCCCTACCTGTCCTACGCCTGGTTCTACGCCGCCAACTCCAGCCAGGCGTCGATCCGGCACGATGCCCACGGCCCCGCCTGGACGCTGGTCAGCGGGCAAGCGGGTGGACTGGACGCCATCGCGCAGGCGTGCCGCCACCTCCGCAGGGGCGGCCACATCGCCATGACCGGCGCCTTCGATTCCTTCCTGGATCCGGTCGGACAGGAAGTGGCGACCGCGTACCTTGCCGACGCGGACGCACAGCCCCCGCGAAGCCCGGAGGCGAGCCGGCTGATCGGGGAAGGCGGCGCCGCCCTCGTCCTCGAATCGCACACGGCGCAACGGCGGCTGTCCGCCCCCTACGGGCAGATCAAAGGCTACGGAACCTCCTTCGACCCGGTGGCACCACGGCCAGGCGACTCGGGGCTGGAACGCGCGACCCGCGCCGCCCTCGCCGACGCGCAGGTCGACCCCGCCGACATCGACGTGATCTTCGCCGACGGCACCGTCCCCTACCTGGACGACATCGAGACGGCGGCCATCACCGAGATCTTCACCGACCACCCGGTGCCGGTGACCTCACCCAAGACCCTCACCGGGAAGATGGGCGCCGGCGGAGCCGCCCTCGACGTCGCCACCGCGCTTCTGGCGCTGCACCACCAGGTCATCCCCCCGACCGCGAGGCGGGGGAGCATTCCGCAGCCGCGGGGCATCGACATGGTCTACGACCGTCCCCGCGAGACCCGGCTGAGCAACACCCTGGTCCTGGCCCGCGGCCACGGCGGCCACAACTCGGCCATCGTGGTCGGCGCCCTGGACTGACCCGCACACCACGTCTGCGCCTAGAAAGGGCACCGGCCATGGAAACAGACGCCCGGCTGAACGAGAAAGACCTCATCGACATGCTGCCGACGGACGGCGCACCCGCGCCCGCCCACGACAGCGAGACGACCGGCAGCCGCAGCCTCGCCGATTTCGGATACGACTCGATCGCGATGGCCGACCTGATGTCCCAGATCGAGCTCCGCTACGAGGTCAAGCTCCCCGATCCCCTGCTCGGCGAACTGCTCAAGGTCAGCATCACCCAGGCCACCAGCCTGATCAACCAGCACATCACGGCCGCGGCCGGGTGACACCGGGCCCGACCCGCGTGCGGCGCTCGCGGCCATGCGAGCACACCCGGCAACGGCTCCCGGAGGCGATGACCCACAGTGCCATCGCCGAACGGGACGTCGCGAACCAGAGGAAATCAGTGACCGTGGAAACACAACCGCCCGGCTCCATCAAGGACCTGATGGAGATCTGCACCGGCTTCTGGGCATTCAAGTCCATCGTCAGCGCGCAGGAACTCGGCCTCTTCGACATCCTGCACGAGGCCGGCGCCCAACCGATCAGTGACCTGGCACGGCGGCTCGACGTGCAGGAACGGCCCGCGGAAACGCTGGTGACCGCCTTGGCCTCGCTCGGACTGCTCAAGGTCGACGACGGCCGGTACGGCAACAGCCCGCTCGCCGAGACCTACCTGGTCAGGGGCGGGAGGTACTACTTCGGCGGCTGGATCGCCCATCTCGACCAACGCAACTACCCCGGGTGGGCCCATCTGACCGAAGCGATACGAACCAACCGCCCCATGGGCTGGCAATCCGGCCACGAGGCGGAAACCCCCTTCGACATCGTCGACCCGGAGCTGACCTCCCAGTTCCAGGACGGGATGCACTCCCTCTCCCGGCACTCGGCGGCCTCAGCCGCCCAGCGGATCGACCTGTCGGGCGCCCGGACGCTGCTCGACGTCGGCGGCGGAACCGGGGCCTGGGCCATCGAGCTCGCCTCGGCGAACCCGCAGCTGACGATCACCATCTACGACCTGCCGCCCGTGTGCGACCTGGCCCGGGCCAAGATCGAGGCGGAGGGGCTGAGCAGCCGGATCAGCACGATCTCCGGGGACTTCCGCACCCAGGAGCTGCCGTCGGGATACGACACCGTTCTGCTCTCGATGATCCTGCACGACTGGACGCCCGACGAATGCCTCCGGCTCCTGAACAAATGCCACCGGGCGCTGGCACCCGGCGGCCGGGCGATCATCAGCGAGCTGCTCGTCGACGACGACAAATCCGGCCCCGCCGACGCGGCGCTGATGAGCCTCAACATGCTCGTGGCCACCCAGGGCCGCAACTACACCGCCGCCGAGTACAACGCCTGGCTGCTGGAAGCGGGGTTCGAAGCGCCGGAACTGGAGCCGATCGACACCCCTTCCTGCAACGGCCTGATCTCGGCGCGTAAGAAGGCCCCCGTCGACGGTTCGCCGGCGGAACGACACGTCGTCGACACGTCCGCCTCCTAGCAGGCGCAGACCAGCCCGAGAGCCAGGGCAAATCCGAGAAGACGAGTACGGAGGACCGGAATGGAACCAGCTCAGGACAGCATCGCCGCCGCGACGATCATCCTCGATCAGACCGTCGGGATGTACCGGACCGCAGCCCTCGCCGTCGCGGCCAGAGCCGGCGTCGCCGACCATCTGGACCGGCCGCGAACGGTCGTCGAACTGGCCGAGAGGACCGGCGTGAACGCCGCGGCGCTGCGCCGGGTCCTCCGCATGCTCGCCTCCCAGGACATCTTCCGTGAGGACGACCAGGGCCTGTACCACCTGACGCCCGCGGCCGAATTCCTTCGCTCCGGCGCGAGCCGGTCACTCCGCGACGCCGTGATCATGTTCTCCGAAGACTACATGTGGAGATCGGCAAGCCACCTGACCGCCGCGGTGGAGACGGGATCCAGTTCCTTCGAACAGCTGTACAGCAAGCCCTTCTTCGAATGGCTGGGCGCGAACCCCGACGCCGCCTCGACATTCCACGCGTCGATGGTTCAACTCTCCGAAACGGGCATCGAAAGAATCATCGATACCTATGACTTTCCTGCCACGGGCACCGTGGTCGACGTCGGCGGGGGACGTGGCGCGCTGCTCCGCGAGATCCTCGAGAAGAACCAGCACCTGAACGGCGTTCTCCAAGACGACCGGAGCGCGCTGCGCGAGCACGTCCTCGACACGCCGCAGACGGCCGACCGCTGGCGCCTGGAAGAGGGAAGCTTCTTCGAGTCGGTCCCTGTCGGCGGAAACGTCTACGTCCTCAAGCACATCATCCACAACTGGGGCGACGAGCAGTCCACCGCCATCCTGAGGAACTGCCGGTCGGCGATGAAGGACGACGCCCGCGTACTGATCATCGACCCGGTTCTGCCGGAACCCGGCAACCCTCACTTCGGCTGGGCCCTCGACCTGGTCATGTTGAGCACCCTCACCGGCAAGGAACGCACCCGGCAGGAATTCGAAGCGATACTGAACGACGCGGGCCTGCGCATCAGCAACATATTCCCCGTGCAGACGCTCGGAGAGTACTCGATCATCGAGGCCGTCGCGGCATAGGAAGGGCAGCCCAGGCCCTGCGGCCAGGCCACACCCGACCTCGCAGAGGTCATCGCGTTTCCGGCCGGCCCCATCGGCCCTGACCGCACCCGCCGTCACGACGTTCGTCCGCCCGGGAGGGCCGAGTCCCGGGAGAACCTGGTCCTTGCAGGCACGGCCATCCGCAAGGGCCGCACTTCCCGGTACTCCCTGGAAAGGGCATGGAGGGTGCTCGGTGAGCGAGCCAAACATCTACATCGCGGCCTGCGCGACCTGGCTGCCGCCATTGCTGCCGGTCGCGCAGGCCGTCGCCGACGGTCAATGCGACGAGAAACTCGCACAGCGCACGGGAATGGTGTCGGTCGCTGTGGCCGGTACCGAGGCGGCACCGGAAATGGCGGGCAGGGCCGCTCGGATCGCGCTGCGCCGGGCGCGCTACGACGGTGCGGACATCGCGTTGATCCTGCATGCGAACTTCTTCTACCAGGGCCATGACGTGTGGGCCCCGGCGTCGTACGTCCAACGTGTCGCCGTGGGGAATGACTGCCCGGCGGTGGAGATACGCCAGGCGTCCAACGGCGGCATGGCCGCGGTCGATCTGGCGCGCGCCTTCCTGATCGCCGGTCCCGGCCGCGAGGCCGCGCTGGTGACCACGGGCGACAAGTTCAGCCCGCCCGCCTTCGACCGGTGGCGAAGCGACCCGGGAACCGTGTACGCCGACGGCGGGACCGCGCTCGCGCTGTCCCGGCGGAGGGGATTCGGGCTGCTGCGAAGCCTGGTGACGGTCAGCGACCCAGAGCTGGAGGGCATGCACCGCGGCGACGACTCCTTCGGGCCCGCCCCCTTGAGCGCGCGTTCCATCGTCGACCTCGACGCATGCCAGCGTGACTTCCTCGCGAGCGCCGGAATGCGACGCGTGGCGGCGCGCGTGTGCGCGGGCCAGGAAGCGGTGCTCGCCAAGGCGCTGGCGCAAGCGGAGGTCAAGCTCGCAGACATCGACCGCGTCGTCCTTCCCCACCTGGGCCTCCACCGGCTCAACGGCAGCTACCTGCGAAGACTCGGCCTCAAGCCGGAGATCACCACCTGGCCGTGGAGTCGGCACATCGGGCACCTCGGCGCCGGAGACCCCTTCGCCGGACTGGAGCACCTGATGCTGACCGGCGCCCTCGGCGCCGGGGACCGGTGCCTGGTCATCAGCGTCGGCGCCGGCTTCACGTGGACGGCCGCCGTGATCGACATCCTGGAGCGCCCGACCTGGGCCGACCACGCGGCGAGATCGCCGTGAAGCCCCCCGCGTGTCCGACGCCATCCGGTCCACAGCATTGGAGGAAGCCAGTGACACACCTCGACGCCCAGACCAGCGACCGGCAGCAGTCGGCTCCGATCGTCACCATCGACCCCCTCGGCGCCGACCCGCATGCCGAGATGGCCCGGCTGCGCGCCGCCGGTCCGGTCGTGCGAACGGTGCTGCCCGGCCTGCCCGACACCGTGCACGCCTGGATGGTCACCCGCCAGGACCTGCTCAGCCGGCTCAGCCGGCACCCCGCCGTGTCCCGGGTCGCGCACCGGCACTGGGCCGCCTACCGCGACGGCCTCGTCCCCGCCGACTGGCCCCTGGCGGGCATGTTCATCGGCCTGACCAACATGTTCTTCCTGGACGACCCCGAACACCAGCATCACCGCCGAATGATCAGCTCGGTGTTCACCGCCAAACGCGTGGAACAGTTGAGCGCCGACATCACCCGCATCGTCCGGCACGCCTTGGACGCCCTGCCCGGCCACCGCGGCCCGGACGGCGCCGTCGACCTGCGCGCCCACTACGCCTACACGGTCCCCATGGGTGTCATCTGCCACCTGCTCGGCATCCCCGAATCCATGCGGCCGCAATTCCGGAACCTGGTCGACACGCTGCTCCGCACCGACGCCAAGACCGCGCAAGACGCCGCCGCCCTCGAACAGGGCCGCCTGGATCTGCTGGACGAACTGGTCGAACTCCGCCTCGCCCGCCCCGGTGCCGATCTGACCAGCAGCCTGATCACTGTGCGCGACAACGGCGGCGGCGCTCTGCTCCACCGGCAGCTGCTCGACACCCTGTGGTCACTGGTGATCGCCGGGCACGAGACCACCCTCAATCTGATCACCAACGCGGTCCGCGCCCTGCTCACCCACCCCGATCAGCTGGCTCACGCCAGAGCACTCCCACCCGACGGCTGGAGCGCCGTGGTGGAGGAGACCCTGCGGTGGGACGGTGTGATCAACTATCTGGTGGCCGGCTACACGACCGACACGATCCCCATCGGCGGCGTCAGCATTCCGCCCGGACAGCTCCTGGTCAGCTTGTACGCCGGCATCGGCCGCGACCCCGACCTCTACGGTTCCACGGCCGACCGGTACGACATCACCCGCGTCGTCTCCCAGCAGGTGGCCTTCGGTACTGGGAGTCACTACTGCCTCGGCGCGCCTCTGGCCCGCCTCGAATCCCGCATCGCGCTGTGCGAACTGTTCAGCCGCCATCCCGAGGTGCGGCTCGCCGTCCCCGACCGCGACCTCCGGCAAGTCCCCTCCATGTTCACCAACAGCCCCCGCGCACTGCCCGTCCACATCGACGTTCACGCAGACTCGCATCGTTGAGCGGCAGGCGGCCGCCGCGGAGATCACGTTGATCGGTCACCTCCAGTGCGTATCAAATGGATCTCCAGACGGTCCCTCGTATGGATCTGTCATCGACATCTCCTTCACCGACGCGCGGGGTGCGACGCCCTGCGGAGTCCTCCAGCCCTCTGGTGGGCGATACACGCTGGTGGCGTGACGCGGTCATCTACCAGATCTATGTACGCAGCTTCGCCGACGCCGACGGGGACGGCATCGGCGACCTGGCCGGCGTCCGAGACCGGCTTCCCTATCTGGCCTCGCTCGGCGTGGACGCATTGTGGATCACGCCGTTCTACGAGTCGCCGATGGTCGACGGCGGCTACGACGTCACGAACTACCGCTCGGTGGACCCGACGTTCGGCACGCTCGCCGACGCCGCGGACCTGATCGAGGACGCGCACGGCCTGGGGCTGCGCGTCATCGTTGACATCGTGCCCAACCACACCTCCGACCAGCATGTCTGGTTCCAGGAGGCGCTGGCCGCCGGGATCTCCGGTCCGGCGCGGGAGCGCTACGTCTTCCGGCCGGGACGAGGAGCCGCCGGCGAACTGCCGCCCAACGACTGGGAGTCGGTCTTCGGTGGTCCCGCGTGGACCCGGCTGCCTGACGGGCAGTGGTACCTGCACCTGTTCGCTCCGCAGCAGCCCGACCTGAACTGGGAACACCCGGACGTGCGCGCCGAGTTCGACGACGTCCTGCGATTCTGGCTGGACCTGGCGGTCGACGGATTCCGCATCGACGTGGCGCACGGCATGGTCAAGGCGGCAGGGCTGCCCGACGTCGGTGACGCGCCGCAGTCGCGGCTGCTGGGACGCGGCAAGGTGCCGTACTTCGACCAGGACGGGGTGCACGAGATCCATCGAGGCTGGCGACGGCTGCTCGACTCCTACCCCGGAGAGCGGATCGGGGTCGCTGAGGCATGGGCGCCCTCGCTCGATCGGCTGGCCAACTACGTACGGCCGGACGAGCTGCACCAGGTTTTCAACTTCGACTACATGAGGACCGACTGGGACGCCGGTGCACTGCGCTCGGTGATCGAGAAGTCCCTGGCCTCGGCCGGCTCCGTCGGCGCACCCACCACCTGGGTGCTGTCCAACCACGACGTCCAGCGGCATGTCACCCGCTACGGCGACGGCGACCTCGGACAGCGGCGGGCCCGAGCGGCGGCGCTGCTCACCCTGGCGTTGCCCGGTTCGGCGTACGTGTACCAGGGAGAGGAGCTCGGTCTGCCCGAGGTGCTCGACATCCCGGCCGAGCTGCTGACCGACCCGCAGCTGGAGAGCATCAAGGGCGGCCGGGACGGTTGCCGGGTTCCGCTGCCGTGGTCCGGCTACGAGCCCCCGTTCGGGTTCGGGTCGGGCGTTGGCTGGCTGCCGTCGCCGGCCGAATGGAAGTCGCTCACCGTGGAGGCGCAGCGGGACGACGACGCTTCCATGCTGACCCTCTACCGCCAGGCCCTCCGGATCCGGCGCGACCATCCGGCTTTGGGTGACGGCGAGCTGCGCTGGCTGGACGAGCCGCCGGGTTGCCTGGTGTTCGAGCGCACCGGTCATTCCGGCGGCCCGCGAATGCTGTGCGCGGTGAACACCGGCGACCAGAGCATCCGGTTCTCGGCCCCCGGCTCGCTCCTGCTGAGCAGCGGGCCGATCCGTACGGCAGGCCGGGACGCGATCCTCCCGCCCGACACGGCCGCCTGGTGGAGCGTCACACCCGAGGACTAGGTGATGTCTTCGGGGAGGAGGGTGGCGAGTTGTTCGGTGGTGAGTTGGGCGCCGGTGCTGGCGAGTTGTTCGGTGCGGCGTGCGTGGGCGGTCATGGCCGAGCGGACCAGTTTGTCGACTTCGCGGCCGTTGCCTTCGCGGAACCGGTCGCGGTTGGTGGTGAGGTAGGTGGTGAGGGCCTGGCGGGTGTGTTCGGGGACGCGGTAGTCGGCGGCCTGGGCTTTGCCGACAAAGATCGAGACCAGGCCGTCGACCGGGTAGGGGGTGAAGTTCAGCGTCCGCGCGAACCGGGAGGCAAGGCCCGGGTTGGTGGCCAGGAACCCTTCCATCTCGGTGGTGTATCCGGCGGCGATCACGATGACCTCGTCGCGGTGGTCCTCCATCAGCTTGACCAGGGTGTCGATGGCCTCCTGCCCGAAGTCGTGCCCCGAGCCGCCCGGCCGCGCCAGCGTGTAGGCCTCGTCGATGAACAGCACCCCGCCGCGCGCCTGCTGGAACACCTCGGTGGTCTTCTGCGCGGTCTGCCCCACGTACTGCCCCACCAGATCCACCCGGGCCGCCTCCACCACCTGCCCCTGCGCCAGCACCCCCAACGCCGTCAGCAACTCCCCGTACAACCGCGCCACCGTCGTCTTGCCCGTGCCGGGCGGCCCCGCGAAGATCAGGTGCCCGGTGAACGGCTCGGCCTCCAACCCCGCCGCCCGCCGCCGCCGCGCCGAGGCCAGCACGTCCAGCAGGTCACCGATCTCCCGCTTGACCTCCTCCAGCCCCGTCATCGCGGTCAACCGCGCCAGAACGGTGCTCACCTGCGCGGGATCGCGGGCCTCCCCGAACCGCGCCGCCAACCCCCCGCCCACATCCAGATCCTCGGCGACCAGCAAACTCAACACCTCACCCGAGGGAAGCTCCTCCAGATCGGCCAGCCGCTGCGCCTGCCGCTCCACCGCACCCTCGAACACCTGCCGCGCCGCCCGCCCGTTACCGAACGTCGCATCCCGCCGCACCGAAGTGAAATGCGCCAGAATCGCCGCCCGCGCGTCCTCGGCCAGCCGGTACCCGTCCCTGACCGCGTGCGACTCGGTGATCTGCAAAAGCTCGGCGGGGCTGTAGTTCTCGAACTCCACCGTCCGCGAGAACCGCGACTTCAACCCCGGGTTGGCCGCCAGGAACTCACGCATCTCCGCCGAATACCCCGCCGCCACCACCACGACCTCCTCGCGGTGGTCCTCCATCAGCTTCACCAGGGTGTCGATGGCCTCCTGCCCGAAATCGGTACCCGTCGCCCTACGCGACAACGTGTAGGCCTCATCGATGAACAACACCCCACCCAAAGCCCGCCGGAACACCTCCGAAGTCCGCAACGCCGTCCCACCCACGTTCTCCGACACCAGATCAGCCCGGCTCACCTCCACGACCTGACCCTTCTCCACCACACCCAGAGCCGCCAGAATCCCCCCGTACAAACGCGCCACCGTCGTCTTACCCGTCCCCGGCGGACCCGCAAAAACCATATGCCGACCAATCGAAGGCCCCGGCGGCAAACCCGCCAACCGCCGCCGCTCAGCCACCTTCTGCAAATTCGTCAACTTACGAATCTCACGCTTCACCCCCGCCAAACCCACCATCCCATCCAGCCGCGCCAGCAGCACATCCGCCGATTTCCCGTCGGCCTGCTCCTCCGACACGGGCGGCGCCGCCTCGGGCTGGGCCGGTGCTTCGCTCCCGGCCCCGGCCGGCGCGTCTCCCCCGGGCTTGGCCGGCGCCCCCTTCGCGCGCTGACCGGTCACGGCGGCGAGATCGAAGTCGAACCGGTCCGGCTTCCCGTTGCGGACGCTCGTCAGGTTCTCGATCTGCACGCTCGTCCCGAGGCAGGTGAGGATGCCCCGGCCGATGTTGTCCGCCAGCGTGCAGCCGCGCATGGCGAGCTCGCCCCCCGGTTCCACGCTCACGCCCGCGAGCTTGTTGCCGGTGATCGTCGTACCCTCCATCAGGACGCGCGAGCCGGCGTCCAGCTCGACGCCGACCCGCCCCGTGTCAGCGACCCCGCCCCGGACCATCATGAGGTTCGCATCCCGAGCGAGGTAGATGCCGTTGGAGGGCGCGTTGACGACCTCGCAGTCCTCCAGGCGGACGGTGCCCTTCTCGACGACCATGCCGGTCCGCTGCGGCGACTCCACCTTGACCCGCCGGGCGGTCAGCGAGCCGCCGGTCGCCACCCACAGCGCGTCCGCGCCCGCGTCCACGATCAGGCAGTCCTCCGCGACCGCCTTGCCCTTCTCCACGGCGACCAGGGACGTCCGGCCCGAGCCGCGGAGTTCGCAGTCGCGGAGCTCGGCCTCCGCGCGGTCGTCGACCCGGATCCCCGAAAGGGCCGGACCGCTGACCGTGCACTGGTCGAGGAGCGGCTTGGACCCCTCGGTCACCCAGATGCCGTGCCCGCCCGCGTCGATGATCCGGCACGACCGCAGGGTCACCGTGCTGCCGCTGCGGATCGCCACCGCGTTGCCGTCGGTCCCGGTGACCGAGGTGCCCTCCATGCCCCCGGACGAGGCGCTGTACACGACCGCGCCCTCCTGGACCTCGCAGTCCCGCAGGGTGAGCTGGGCGCCCTTTGACGCCCGCACGGCGATTCGGGACCGGGTCATGAACTCGCACTGCTCCGCCAGGATGGTGCCTTCCGCCACCTCCAGCGCGAGGCCCTTGTCACTCCAGTTCCGGACGATGAGCCCCTGCAGCGTCACCTTTCCGGTGACTTCGATCGTGCCGACGGTACGGCCGTCGAGCGTGACCGAACCGAGGCCCTCCACGGCCGTCATGACGAAGTCGCCCTTGCTGCGGAACCCCGTGTTCGGGTACGAGCCCGGCTCGATCAGAATATGCCGTCCACGCGGTGCGCCCGGCGGCAGCGGCGCGTTCAGCGCCTCCAGTACCGTTCGATACGCCCCGGGGGAGGTCAACGACACGACCAGACTGTGCAACGGGTCTCCTCACGAATCACCGTTATGGTGGCATGCGGAGACCCGTTCCCGCTTCTGCCGATCCCTCGAAGTGTGGAGGCGGTGGCCCGGACTCGTCTCGGCCGGCGCCTCGACGTGGGCCGGCGAGAATGGTCTGCGTTCGGGCGGGCTGGTGCGGAAGCCCCGCCCGTTCGCGCTACTTGCGGCGCGCTACGTCGTAGAGGGCGCAGCCGATCAGTTCGAGGGACACCTGCAGCCGCTCCCGGCTGACGTTCTGGGCGATCGTGTCCTCGGGCGAGTGGTAGAAGGGCTCCAACTGGCTGGGCGCCTCACTGCCGCGCCAGCTGAAGTTGCCCGCCGGGATGCCGCGCTCGTGGAAGGCCTCGTGGTCGCTGGAGCCTCGGGCGGTGGGGCCCTTGGTCTGACCGGCGTAGCCGAGCCGGTGCGCGGCGGCGTTCACCGCGGCCGTGGTGGTGTTGTCCGCGCCGTCCACGGACAGCAGCCAGTACGTGCCCGCGGGGGGATGACTGGTGGCGACCATGTCGTTCTGGAAGCAGCCGGTGATCTGCGCGACGCCCGCCGCGTCGAGTTGCTTCACGTAGTGCCGGGCACCGACCAGGCCGTACTCCTCCGAACCCCACAGGCAGACGCGGATCGCCTGCTGGGTCGGCAGCCGCCTCAGCACGCGCGCCAGTTCCAGGCAGAGCACGGTTCCGCTGCCGTCGTCGTTGGCGCCGGGTGAGCCGGGGACGCTGTCGTAGTGTGCGCTGACGATGACGGCCTTGCCGGTGGGGTTGGGCAGCGTCGCCTTCCGCTCGGCCAGGACGTTGTACGAGGTCAGCCCCGAGTGATGGGTGACCGCGAAGGACAGCCGCCGGGCGCCCGCGCGGATCCGCTCGCCGTGGTATTCGGCCAGGCCCAGCACAGGGATCGCGACCGTCTCGTTCAGCGTCGGGACGAAGGAGCCGGGCTTGCGCTCGGGATAGGTGACCGAGCGGGCGTTGACGATGAGCGCCGCCGCGGCTCCGGCGCCCGCGGCCGCCTCGGCCTGCGCGGTCTCCATGCCGGGCACCCGGTCGAACAGCACGAGCCTGCCGCGCACGTCGCCGGTGACCTCGGTGGCCTGGCCCACGTCCACCACCGTGCCGTCCACGGAGGCGACGGCCCCCTGCGGGGAGGCACTGCACTGCCAGACCCGCTCGCCCCGGGAGCGGATCTCCGCCAGATACTTGTCCGCGACCGGGAAGGGCTGCAGTTCGACCGTGTAGCCGAGATCGCGCAGACGGCCGGCGATGTAGCGGGCGGCGCGGTGCTCCGACGGGGTGCCGGCGATGCGCCAGCCGATCTGGTCGCTGAGCACTTCCAGGTGCCGCAGCGCCCGGCGGGCGTCGACGCGGGCGACCACCGCCCTGTCGCCGGCGGTGAGGGAGGGTGACCGGAGGGCACCGGGGCGCTGCCGGGTCGCGGCGGCGGCGGTGCCGGGGAGCAGGCCGACGGTCGCGAACCCGGTGAGGGCCGCGGCCCCGGCCAGCAGATCACGGCGTTTGACCTCGGACATGGCGTCTCCTCGGGAGATGGGCGGCCGGCGCGCCGCCGGCCTCGGATCTCGGCGTCGGCAACGGACGGCGAGACAACGAACTTCCCCCGGTTGAAGCGAACATACAAAATCGCCACAAAACCGACAAGACTCTTACGGTCCACAGACCAGATCGTGATCAAGCTTGCGGCACAGCCCCCCATGGACCACCAGTTTCCGCCGGATCATCTGGCCTGAGGCATGCCAATGGGAAACCGGCCGAGGTGAATGGCATTGCATTCCACGTGCAGGCCCATCGGTTGTGACACATTCGCGAGGGCGAGGACATCGCCGACGAACTGCTTGGTCCTTTTACACGGCTCGGAACTCATCCGGCGCCCGGGCAGTTCACACGGACGGTGGGCGCCGGGCGTGCCGGATCATGCGCGGCGCCGAATCGATCAGCTTGGGCCGCTGGGTTCAGTGCCCGGACGTCAGACCTGAGTAGACCGACTGGACGTAGTCCGGGGCTTTGGCACCGCGGCGGGGCCGGAAGTCGAACGCCGACCCGTCGGTGAAGTCGATCCGGATGAACCATTCCGGCTGCGGGGTGCGGCCGAGCGGCAGCGCCCGCAGTCCTCGGACCGCCGTGAACGGAATCTCCCAGCAGGTCGTCAGGGGCCCGGCCGGGTCGTCCGAATGGTCGCCCCGAGCGCCGCGGACGCGACCACGCAACCCGCCCGGCCTCGCGGAGGGACGCGCGAACCGTGACTCGACGGACACCGCGAGCCGCCGGTCCGTGAGCAGCAGCCACGCCTCGTCGGTGTACCCGGTCATGTGGGCGGCGACCGCGGCCGCCGCCGCGTCCGGTCCGGGCGCGTGCGCCCACCCCCAGATCACCGGGTCGTCGGCCCATTCGTCGTACCAGAACCGGCCCGTCCGGACCGGATCGGTCGGCAGGGGCCACGACGGGTCCGGGACCGACGAACCGCCCGGGACGGCGGGCGGGTGCGGGGCCGCGCTCAGCCCCCGTACGGTCGCGCCGATGTGCCCGGCCGCGTGGTCGCCCATGACCAGCCTCTCGCCGGGCGCGCACCAGTGCGCGCGGGCGATCTCGTACAGTTTCTGCTCGTTGCGAGGCACGTGGTCACCCGTCAGGAACGTTGCGCGGCGAGGCGGGCGAGGCGCTCCGCCGCCTCGTCGTCCGGTGCGGTGACGTCGAAACCGGAACCGTCCCGGAGCCCGATCCGCAGGACCGGGACCTTGCGGGGACGGTACCCGGACGGCAGCTTGCGCCGGTCCAGGCCGAGGTGCGCGATCTGCGCCGCCGGAACCTCGGCGAGACCTGCGACACGTGACAGCGGCACCGGTTCACCCGCTGGATAAGGATGGTCACGAGCGAGCGCGCGTCCCAGATCCGCCGCCCCGGCGGCGATTCTGCGGGCCCGTGACAGCACGCCCGCCTGCGACTCGCGTCGCGCTCCGGACTCGGCGGCCTCGCCCCGCGTCATCGCGACGATGCCGATCCGGTACGGGGTGAGGACCCAGTAGCGAGTCTCCGGGGAGTCGGGAAGCGTCACCCGCGCGGCCGTGCCGCTGCCCGGCCCGTAGACCACCATCGCCGGCGGGTCGAGGTTCTCCTCGCGGAACGCCGAATCCATGCCGGCTCCGACGGCGTTCAGCACGGCGCGTCCGCCACCGCCCGGGACGCCCCGCCAGTTGTGGCCGTCCACATCGAAACGCAGGGCGGGACCGTGACAGTGGAGGCACAGCAGGACGGGCTCATCCGGCCGGCACCAGTGCCGCCGCAGCGCCAGCGTCCCGCTGAGCTCGCGTCCGCTCATCCCGGCGCCCTCCCGACCATGATGGCGTGATCATAGTGGGCCTCCGCTATCGGCCGCGGGCCAGTCAAGCGCCCCTCTTCCCACACCTGGCATCCCGGCGTCCCGGGAGGGCCTGGGACGGGCGATGCGAGTGATCGATTTAGGGGCCTCGCGGCGTTCTCGCGAATTTGGGTCCTGACCGAAAGGTCGGTGGACGCTAGTGTGAAGGACGGCTTCCGGTCCTGACCGAAAGGGTTCTCTCGTGATCCAGCGTCGCCAGTTCCTCCAGACGGCCGCGGCGGCCGCCGTCGCAGGCGGTACGCCCCTCCTGTCCCCCGGGCTCGCAAGTGCCTCGGACCGCTCCCCGCACGAGATGGAGGGCACGGTCACCGATCTCGGGCCGGCCAGCGTCACCACCCCGCTCGGCAACGGCGAGTTCGTGAACGGGGTGCTCCACGCGGGCACCCGCGGACTGTCCCCCAACGTCGTCGGCGCGTACGACCTGGCAAAGGACGCCGTCACCGCCCACGTCGACATCCCGACCGGCATCGGCGTCTGGGCGATGTGCAAGGTCGGCACCGACGTCTACGTGGGGACGCACAGCCAGTCCGACCTCTACCGCCTGGACACCCTGACCGGCTCGGCGGCCAAGGTGGGCGCGTACCCCTATCACTTCATCTGGAACCTCGCCGCCTCTCCCGACGGCAAGGTCTTCCTGGCCATCTCCGAGCCGGGCCGCGTGGTGGAGTACGACCCGGCGAGCGGTGAGAGCCGCGACCTCGGCGTCACGGTCGAGGGCGAGGCGTACGTGCGCAGCATCGCCGCCGACGAGACCACGATCTACGCGGGCGTCGGCGCGCGCGCCCACCTCGTGACGATCGACCGCGCCACCGGCGCCAAGCGCGACATCCTCCCGGCCGCGCTCGCGGGACGCGACTTCGTGGCCAGCCTGGACGTCTCCGGCACGCACCTCGCGGGCGGCATCTCGTCCAACGGCGAGGTCCTGGTGATGTCCAAGAGCGACCCCGCCGACCACCGCATCCTCACCACGTCCGAGAAGTACGTCCCGTCCGTGCTCCTCCACGACGGCTTCGTCTACTTCACCGGGCGCCCCTCGGGCACGCTCTACCGCTGCGCGCTCGACGGCGGCGAGGTGGAGGCGCTCGGCATCGCGCAACCGGAGGCCGCCACGCACCGGCTGCTCGCGCACGAGGGGAAGGTGTACGGGGTGCAGGACGGCGCGGTCCTGGTGTTCGACCCGGCCACCAAGGCGCTCGACTACGTCAACCTCGTCCAGCGCGGGTTCAGGGCCGCGCCGGAGCAGCCGATGTCGGTGCATTCCGACGGCAGGCGCGTCTACGTGGGCGGCAAGGGCGGGGCCGACATCCACGACCTCGCCACCAGGACCCGGACGCGGCTCGGCATCCCCGGGGAGCCCAAGACCGCGCTGACCGTGCGCGACCGCACCTACCTCGGTGTCTACACCCAGGGGCTGCTCTACTCGCATCGCCCGGGCGAGGCCGAGGCGACCCTGCTCGCCAGGACGGGCAACCAGCAGGACCGGCCGCGCGACCTGGCCTACGACCCGGCGACGGGCCTGATCGCGATGACGACGCAGCCGGAGCCGGGGCACGTCAACGGGGCGC
This sequence comes from Actinomadura citrea, assembly GCF_013409045.1. Taxonomy (NCBI): domain Bacteria; kingdom Bacillati; phylum Actinomycetota; class Actinomycetes; order Streptosporangiales; family Thermomonosporaceae; genus Actinomadura; species Actinomadura citrea. The sequence continues at coordinate 8,603,910 of NZ_JACCBT010000001.1, forward strand.
TGTCGCTCTACTCGCCGCGCACCGGACGGTTCGAGACCCACCGGCCGGTGGTCGAACGGCAGAGCCTCTACGCGGTGACGTGCCGGCGGGGCGTCGCCTATATCGGCACCAACGTCCAGGAGGGGCTCGGCCTGCCGCCCGTGACGACGACCGCCCGGCTCGCCGCGTACGACCTGCGTCGCCGCAGGCTGCTCTGGCAGGTGGAGCCGGTGCCCGGGGCGAAGGTCGTCCCCGGTATCGCGCACACCGGGCGGGCCGTCTACGGCGTCACCGACACCGGGGTGCTCTTCGAGTTCGACCTGCGCCGCCGGAAGGTGACCCGCACGGTGAAGGTCGGCGTGCGCGGTTCCGACCTGCACATCGTGGGCCGCAGCGCGTACACGACGGACGGCCAGGCCGTCTACAAGATCGACCTGGCCGCCCTCACCGTCCGGACCATCGCCGGCGGACTGGCGGGCGAGTGGTTCGGCGGCGAGCCCAAGCTCGCCCTCGATCCCTCGCGCCGCGCGCTCTACGGGGTGAAGGGTCGCGATCTGGTCCGCATCGCGATCACCGGCTGACCCCGGCCGGGACGGTCAGCGCGGGGCACCGAGGATCGAGCCTGATCCGGGCCAGGTCGCGGCCGACCAGGGCCCAGGCGTCCCAGGAGCCGGGCTCGAAGGCCAGCTGCGGGTTGGTGTACCACTCGTCGCCGAGGCCGGTCGCGACGAGCTTGGCCTCGGTGCCCAGGACGTGCACATTGCCCCCGCCGAAGTAGGTCGAGGCGAACACTCGCCCGCGATGCACTTCGATCTCGCCGTACCCGGGCAGCGGACCCTGGTGCGTGATCGTCCGGGTGGCGAGGTCCATCGCGAACCAGCTCGCGGTGCGCTTGTAGACTCCGTACAGCACGCCGTCGTGCACCTTGACGTCCTGGAACGTCCGGTAGCCCGGCACGGGGTCGACCTGCCAGAGGACCTCGCGGGTGCGCAGGTCGAACGCGGCGACCGACGCGGACGTCCTGGTGGGCGGCGCGCCTCCCCCGCCGAGCACGTCGCCGCCCAGGTAGACGACGCCCCTGGCGGAGTCGAGCGAGAGGCTCATCAGGCTCTGGTCGGGGATGACGTCCACGTACACCTGCTTGTCGCCGGTGTCGGGATCGACCACCGACAGCGCGCCCTTGAGGTTGGCGCCGAGCGGCGCCGTCGCGACGAGCAGCTTGTCGGTGCGGGGGTCGTACTCCAGGTCCCACGGGCGCTGCTGCCCCTGCCCGAGGTAGCCGAGGCTCCGGATCCGGCCGGTGCGCGGGTCCAGCTCGATGATCTGACCGCTCGGGTAGATCGCGGCGTACACCTTGCCGCCGCGCCGGACCATCGCCTTCGGCTCGCCCGGAACCCACAGCCGCCGCTGCCCGCCCGTGCGCAGGTCCCGTACGGTCACCGAGTAGTGCCCGCCGACGTAGAGCGCCCGGCGGCCCGGTTCGAGCAGGATCGACTGGGGCCGTTCCGAGCCGGTCGTCAGGCCGGCCTCGATGAGGTCGGTGTAGGTGACGGCCTTCGTGGTGAGGTCCATCGACCACATGCCGCCGCTGCCGGCGAAGCCGGTGAGCCGGTCGCCGTCCGGGACCAGCCTGCGCGTCTCCTCGCCGAGCCGCGGCGTGCCGAGCTCGGTCGGCGCGGTGTCGCCGGTGCGGTAGCGGTAGATGGTGCCGTTGGGCCGGGACGCCAGGTAGGCCGTGCCGTCGGCGCCGAAGGCGATGGTGTCGAGGGTGACGCCGCCGAGGTCCACCGAGCGCAGGTCGGTGCCGTCCTTGCGCACGTCGAGGAGCGTCGTGCCGCTCGCGGCGAGCACGCGGCCGCCGTGCTCGGCCACCGCGCCGATCCCGGTGGTGCCCTGCGCCAGCTCGCGCACGGAGCCGTCCGACCGTCGGATCGCGACCAGCCTGCCCTTGTCGAGCAGCCCCGCGTAGACGTTGTCGGCGTCCGCCGCGACCGCCCGTACGTAACGTTCGCCTGCGGCGAGCACGCCGAAGTCGCGTACGGCGCCGGTCGCGGGCACGTACTCCCAGACCTTGCCGTCGGGGTAGGTGCCCGCGTAGATCGTCCCGTCGGGTGCGGTGGTCAGGCTCCAGACGAAACCGCCGTTGCGGCCGAACGAGCGCAGGTGCTTCACCTCGCCCGTCGCCGGGTCGAAGCTGTAGAGGTCGGGCACCGGGTAGGTGCCGATGTAGATCTTGCCGCCGGACACAGTGGTGGCCCAGGCCCCCTCGGCCTCCCCGGCGGCGGGCGCGTCGGGCAGCCGGAACTCGCGGACCACCTTCCTGGTGGCGAGGTCGATCTCGGCGAGCAGCGGCGGCTTCAGGCCCCGGGTGACGACGTAGGCCTTGCCGTCGAGCACCGTCGCCCCGACGATCGCGCCGGTCAGGGACGCGGGGCCGAACGTCGTGTAGCCCGGCGCCGAGCAGGACGCCGGCGAGGCGGCCGCCGCGTGGGCCGGGTGGACCGGTTGGATCACGGTTGCGGCCAGGAGGGCAGAGACGATCACGGCCCGGGCCTGGTGGCGGGAACGGCGTGAGGACATGCCGTACCTCCTCTGTAGACTTATGGCCTGGACCGTAATCAGAGGTTGCGGTGCTCGTCAACGGCTTCTCGCCCTTGCTGCCAAGCCGACCCCCCGCTTAGGGTCTTGACCGATATCGGAAAGAGAGTGGTTCGATGACGGCATTCTCGGCGGAACGTCTGATCGGGGAGCTCACGGTCACGCTCGATCTCGACGTCCTCGTCGGCGCCCATCCGGATCGGGCCGGCCCGTCCGGGACCCCCGAGGCGGTCCTCGGCGCGCTCGCCGCGCACCGCGTCACGGGCGCGGCGGTGGCGAGCCTGCGCGCCGCGCTGTTCGACATGGCCTCGGGCAACGACGACGTCCTCGCCCTGGCCGCCGAGCGTCCCGAGGTGGTGCCGGTCGGCGCCGTCGACCTGCGCGACCCGATCGGCGCCGCGGCGGAGATCGACCGGCTGGCCGCCGCGTCGGTGCGGGCGGTCCGGCTGTTCCCGGACGAGCAGAACGTGGAGGCCGGCTTCCCGTCCGTCCGGCATGTCGCCAAGCGCGCCGCCGGACACGGGCTCGTCCTGCTCACGGGCGGCGACGTGCGGCGATTCTGGCGGCCGCTCGGAGGTCTCGGCGCCACCGTCGTCTTCCTCGACACGCACTTCTACCACCTGGGCGACTTCCTGGTGGCGGCGGCCGACGAGCCCGGGTTCCACACCTCCACCCGCCTCCTCAACTCCCCCGACGCGCTGGAGACCGTGGCCGCTCACCTGGGCGCGGACCGGCTGGTGTTCGGCTCGCGCACGCCGCACACCGAGACGACCGTGCCGCTGCTGCGCCTGGCCACCGGCGGGCTCGCCCCCGCCGACGTCGCCGCCGTCGCGGGCGGGACCGCCCGCCGCCTCCTCGGACTCGACCCCGGAGCCGCCTCGTGATCATCGACGTGCACGCCCACTGGGGCCCGTGGTTCTTCACCATGGACGTGACCGGCCTGAGCCTGCGGACCATGGACCGCTACGGCATCGACCTCGCGATCGTGTCGGCGACCGAGGCCGTCATCTACGACGCGCCGAGCGGCAACCGCGCGCTGGCGGAGGTCCTCGAGACGACCGAACGGCTCTACGGGTACGTGACGGTCAACCCGCGGCGGCTCGCCGACGCCGAGAAGGACCTCGACGCCTACCTGCCCACCGGGCGGTTCGTCGGCGCCAAGATCCACACCGACTACACCGGGTCGCCGGTGACCTCGCCGCAGATGCGCGACGCCCTCGCCCTGCTCGGCTCGCTCGGCTGCCCGGCGCTCGTGCACACGTGGGGGACGTCGGTGCTCGACCTCGCCGCGCTCTGCGCGCAGACCCCGGGCCTGAAGGTGATCGCCGGCCACATGGGCGCGGACGGGTACCGGCATGCGATCGAGGCGGCGAACGGCTGCGACCGGGTCTACCTCGAACCGTGCTGGTCGCAGGCCCCGGCGGGGCGGTTCGCCGAGGTGGCCGCGGCCGTCGATCCCCGGCAGCTGCTCTTCGGCACCGACTCGACGCTCATCGATCCGGCCTCGGCGTTCGGCGCGGTCGCGGCCGCCGGCCTGTCGGACGAGGTGGCCGAACGGGTCGCCTGGCGCAACGCCGCCGACCTGTTCGGCCTGCCCGCACCGGACCTGCGGAACACGCAGATCGGCTCGCGGGCCGTGTAGGGATCGAGGTTCGGGCGCCCGGCGAGCCGGGTGCGAAAGGAACCCGCCGCGCCGCACGGGATGGACCGCGCACCCAGAGATGGTCGCGTTACCTCGCCGCACGCAGCGCTTTGCGGCGAGCTGTCGGAGGTCACTCCCGCGCCGGGTGAGCCGTGGTCGGCTCGGGCGGCAGCGGCCCTGACCGAAAGCTGTGGGGCCTCGCCGGCGTGCGTCTTTACGCCCTCGATCCGCGCGCCGGAAGACGCGTCCGGCGCCTGGCGCTCGGCGCCGGACGGCACCGGAGGCGACGTCGCCGCCGCCCGCACGGTCTTGTCCGCGCGCCTGGACGGCAGCAAGATCTACAAGCTCGCCCCCGGTCACGTCGCGAACCGATGCTCCAGGTGGATCACCCGCACCGGCGGCTCGGGGTGCGCGACGGCGGACCACCGGACTCCGGTGACGGCGCGGAGATGTTCCGGATCGCTCTCAGGCATTGACACCCGAAATCCAGCACGGTTACTTTCGGCCTAGACCGTTATTGCCCTCGCTCCGCCCCCTGCCCCCCGCGTCACCTCGAACTAAGGGGTCCCGTCCCGATGAAGATCCGTGGCAGCCGCCTCACGGCGTCGCTCACCCTACTCACGCTGGCCACCGGGCTCACCGCCGCCTGCAACGGCTCCGGAGGCTCCGACAAGTCGCTGACCCTCTGGATGTATCCGGTGATCACCGACGTCCAGGCGAACAACGCGTACTGGAAGAAGATCGAGACGGACTTCGAGGCCGCCAACTCCGGCACCGACCTCAAGATCGAGCTCCAGCCGTGGGACGGGCGCGACACCAAGGTCGCCACCGCCCTGTCCGGCGGCAAGGGCCCCGACGTCGTCCTGCTCGGCCCCGACCAGGTCCCCCAGTACGTCGCCAACGGCACGCTCAAGCCGGTCGACGACGCCGTGGCCGCCACCAAGGGCGCCTTCCTGCCCAACGCGCTCAGCTCGCTCAGCGTGGACGGCAAGCTCTACGCCGTCCCCATCTACCACACCGTGACCAGCATGATCTTCAACAAGAAGCTGCTGGCGGAGGCGGGCATCACCACGCCGCCGCAGACCTGGGACGAGATCAAGGCGGCCGCGCCCAAGCTCAAGGCCAAGGGCTTCGCCACGCTCGACTACTCGGCGTCCCCCGAGGCCTCGCTCAACATGAACTTCTATCCGCTGCTGTGGCAGGCGGGTGGCAGCGTCTTCACCCCGGACGGCAAGAAGGCGGCCTTCAACAGCCCCGAGGGGCTGGAGGCGCTCACGTTCCTCACCGACCTCTACAAGCAGGGCGCGGTGCCGAAGAGCGCGCTCACCAACAAGAACGTCGTCGCCGACCAGGCGCTCGGCAAGCAGCAGGTCGCCGCCGGGCTGATGAACGTGCCGGCCGACGCCGAGATCGCCGCGAAGACCTGGGGTCAGGACAACGTCGTCGTCGGCCTGCCGCTGCAGGGCAAGAAGCGCGTCGGCTTCGGCATCCCCGGCGGCCTGGCCGTCAACGCCAGATCCAAGCACACCGCGGCGGCCGAGAAGTTCCTCAAGTTCATGATCGACCCCAAGCAGATCACCAGCCTCGGCACCGCCTCGGGCTTCGTGTCCCCGCGCACCGACGTGAAGGTCCCGGCGCCCAACCCCCGCGCGGCCAAGTTCGCCGAGGCCCTGCAGTACACCTACCCGGGGGACGCCAACCCGGCCGCCCGCCAGGTCATGGCGCTGCTGCGCACCGAGATCCAGGCCGCGCTCACCGGCAAGAAGACGCCGAAGCAGGCCCTGGAGGACGCCGCGAAGCAGTCGGACGACCTGCTGGCGAGGCAGCGTTAGCCGACCGCGGATGAACGCGAACGAACGGCCGGGTCCGGGCGGCCCCGGCCACGGATCCGAGGAGGCGTCTGTGCCCACGTCCAGCACGGCTCCCGTCACCTCTCCACCCGGCGACACCGCCGAGAGGGGCCGGGCGGCGAGCGGCACGTCACCGCCCGGCGGCGGCGGGCGGGCCCGCCGCCGCCGGCAGGCCCGGGTGGGTCTGCTCTTCGCGGCCCCGATGCTCCTGCTGTTCGTGGTGTTCAGGTTCGGGCCGGTGCTCGGGGCGGTCTTCCTGTCGCTGACCGACTACCGGCTGAGCGGCGAGTGGACGTTCGTCGGGCTCGAGAACTACACCCGGCTCGGCGGCGACGAGCTGTTCCGCGAGAGCCTCACGGTCACGCTGCTGTACGTGGTGATCTTCGTGCCGCTGACCGTGCTCATGTCGCTGGCCACCGCGGCGATGCTGCACCAGGTGGTCTGGCGGCGCGGGCTGTTCCGGGGGATCTTCTTCCTGCCGTACGTGACGAGCATCGTGCTCGCCGCCGTGATCTGGAAGTGGATCTACGACGCCGAGGACGGGCTCGTCAACGGGCTGCTCGGGCTCGCCTCGATCGGCCCGGTCGACTTCCTCGGCCGCGGCGAGCTGGTGCTCCCCTCGATCGCGCTCACCTCGGCGTGGAAGGGCTTCGGCTACTCGATGCTGATCCTGCTCGCCGGGCTCCAGGCGATCCCGCGGTCCTTCACCGAGGCGGCCATGATCGACGGCGCCGGGCCGTGGCAGCGGTTCCGGCACGTCACGCTGCCGCTGCTGCGGCCGGTGCTGTTCTTCGTGCTGGTGATCGAGACCATCACCGCGTTCCAGGTCTTCGACGCGATGTACGTGATGACCGGCGGCGGGCCGGTGCGATCCAGCTACTCGCTCGTCTACCTGCTCTACGACTCGGGCTTCAAGTTCTTCGACTTCGGCTACGCGAGTGCGATCGGGCTGGTGATCTTCATCTTCGTGCTGGGCGTCTCGCTCGTCCAGCGCCGGTTCCTCGGAAAGGAGGACTGACCGCCATGGCGGCTTCCCGCACCGCGGCGCGCACCGGGCGGCTCACGCTGCCGGTGCTGCTGGTGCTCACCGCGATCGTCACCATCACCCCGTTCGCGGCCATGGTGCTCGTCGCGTTCGCCCCCGAGAGCGGGCAGACCTTCCCGGACGCGCTGCTGCCGGACAAGATCACGTTGGCGAACTTCGAGCACGTGCTGTCCAGCTCCGACGTCCCGCGCTGGACGCTCAACTCGCTGATCTTCTCGTTCGTGTCGGTCGTGCTGATCCTGCTGTTCGCGTCCATGGCGGGCTACGCGTTCGCCAAGAAGCGCTTCCCGGGCCGTGACGCGCTCTTCTGGGCGCTGCTCGCCACGCTGATGGTGCCGTTCCAGGCCACGCTCATCCCGTCCTACATCCTGGTCTCGCGGCTGAACGGCGTGGACACCTACTGGGGCATGATCGTGCCGACGCTGGCCAACGTGCAGGCGATCTTCCTGATGCGGCAGTTCATCGTGCAGCTCCCGGACGAGCTCTTCGAGGCCGCCGAGATGGACGGCGCCTCGGAATGGCGGATCTTCACCACGATCGTGCTGCCGCTCGTGCGGCCCGCGCTCGCCACCCTGGGGGTCTTCGTCTTCCTCTGGCACTGGAACGACTTCCTGTGGCCGCTGGTCATCGGGCAGTCCGGTGAGATGCAGACGCTCACCGTCGGGCTGGCGACGCTGCAGAGCGAGAACGTGCCGATCAACCAGATCATGGCGGGCGCGACCATCACGGTGGTGCCGAGCCTCCTGGTCTTCGGCCTGCTCCAGCGCTACCTCACCGACAGCATCGCGATGACGGGTCTCAAGGGCTGACCGGCCCGTGATCATCGACATCGACCGGGTGCTCGGCCCGATCCCCGGTGACGACGTGGCGAGCGCGGACGAGCGGGGCCTGGTCGCCGAACTCGACCGGCACCGCATCGACCTGGCCTGCGTCGTGCATTCCCACGCGCTCTTCTACGACCCGACCGCCCGTCCGCCGCGGACGGTGTCCGACCGGCTCGTGCGGGTGCCCGTCCTGGTGCCGGGACCGCTCGGCACCGGTGGCACCGCGGCGCGGCTGGTGCGGCTCTGCCCGGCCGAGCACCGATTCGCGCTCACCGGTCCGCACGGGTCGGCGCTGGCCGGTGACCTGGCCGACCAGGGCACGGCGGTGCTGCTGGGCTGGCGGTCGGCGACGTTCGACGAGATCCACCGGCTCGCGACGCGGCACCCCCGGCTGCGCCTCATCCTCACCGACACCGGGTACCGGAGCCTGCGCGAGCTGGCCGACCTGATGGACGCCCACCCTCGGATCGGCGTCGGCACCGCGACGCTGAACGGTCACCAGAGCGTCGAGTGGCTGGCCCGCCGTCACGGTGCGCACCGCGTGTGGTTCGGCACGAGCGCGCCGGTCGGCGACGACGCCGGGCCGCGCTTCCAGCTGGACCATCTCGACCTCCCCGACACCGACATCGCGCTGATCGCCGGCGGCAACGCGCGTGCCCTGCTCAAGCTCGATCAGGACGGCCGATGAGCGGCCCGGACGCCTGGCGCGGCAAGGTCATCGACGCCCACGGCCACCTCGGCGGCTGGTTCAACTTCGCCATCGCCGACACCTCGACCGAGAGCCTGGTCGCGGTGATGGACCGCTGCGGCGTGGCCACGATGTGCGTCTCGCACCTGCTGGGCGTCGGCCCGGACGCACGCGCGGGCAACGCCCTCCTGCTCGCGGAACTGGCCCGGTGGCCCGGCCGGTTCCTCGGTTACGCCGTGTACGATCCGCACGACCCGGAGGCCCCCGGCCGGCTGCGCGACCTCCTCGGCGAGCCCGGCGTGATCGGTGTGAAGCTGCACCCGGACACGCACGAGCACCGGCTCGACGGCCCCGGTTACGAGCCCGCGTTCGCCCTCGCCGCCGCGTCCGGCGCGATCGTGCTGTCCCACGGCGAGTACGGCTCGCCCTGGTCCGACCCGGCGCGCTTCGCGACCGTCGCCGGACGCCATCCGGCCGTCCCGCTGCTGATGGGCCACGCCGGGCTGTGGCCTTCCGGCTTCGCCGCCGCGGCGGACGTCGCGGAACGCCGGCCCAACGTGGTGCTGGAGATCTGCGGCTCGCGGATGACCGCCCGGCATCTGGCACGGCTGGTGTCGGCCGTCGGCGCGGACCGCATGGTGTTCGGCTCGGACGCGCTCTTCCTCGACCTGCGCGTCGGCCTCGGCCGCGTGGTGCTGGCACCGCTCGACCCGGCCGACCGCGACCTGCTCCTCTTCGGCACGATGACCCGGCTTCTGGAAGGAGCACGATGAGGCTGGCCCTCGACGGCGGCACCCCCGTCCACACCTCCGGCTGGCCCGCCTGGCCACCGCCCGCCACTCCCGAGCAGCGCGCGCTGCTGCTGGAGGTGCTGGACGGCGGCGCGTGGGGCGCGACGGCCGGGACCAGGGTCGCCGAGTTCGCGACGGCGTTCGCCGCCTCCGTGGGCGCGGAGCACGGCGTCTGCGTGGTGAACGGCACGGTCGGGCTCTTCCTGGCGCTGCGCGCCCTCGGCGTCGGCCCGGGCGACGAGGTGATCGTGCCCGCCTACACGTTCGTGGCCAGCGCGACCTCGGTGGTGCTCGCGGGCGCCCGGCCCGTGCTCGCCGATGTCACCCCGGACACGCTGCACCTGGATCCGGCGGCGGTGGAACGCGCGATCACACCGCGCACCAGAGCGATCATGCCCGTGCACCTGGCCGGTGCCCCCGCCGACACCGAGGGCCTCCAGGCGTTCGGGATCCCGCTCGTGGAGGACGCCGCGCAGGCGCACGGCGCCGCGCGGCACGGCCGTCCGGCCGGATCGCTCGGCGCCGTGGCCTGCTTCAGCTTCCAGTCGAGCAAGGCGATGACCGCCGGGGAGGGCGGCATCGTCGTGACCTGCGCCCGGGAGGTCTACGAGCGGCTCTGGTCGCTGCACAACGTCGGGCGGCGGCTCGGCGGCGGCTGGTACGAGCATCCCGAGATCGGCTGGAACCTGCGCATGACCGAGTTCCAGGCGGCCGTGCTCACTCCCCAGCTCTCGCTGCTCGACGGCCAGGTGGCCGCCCGCGAACGCGCCGCCGCGTACCTGGCCGGGGAACTGGCGGCGGTCGGCGGGCTGAGCCTGCTGCCGGGACCGGAGGGAACGACGCGGCACGGCAGGCACCTCGGCGTCGTGCGCTACGTGCCGGCGGAGTTCGGCGGGCGGTCCAAGGCCGACTTCGTCGCGGCGATGGCGGCCGAGGGGGTCCCGCTGGACGCCGGCTACCGCTCCCTGTCCCGCGAGGCCGCCCTCCGCCCGTACGTGGGCGAGGCGTCCTGCCCGGTGGCCGAGACCGCCGAGGACTCGGTCGTCTGGATCCGGCAGAACCTCCTCATGGCGGACGAGGACGCGCTCGCCGACATCGTGTCCGCGGCGGCCAAGGTCAGGCACGAGTTTCGGGCTCAGCCGGAAATGATGTGACCGAAAGCCTCGATGGTGCGGAGGGCGTCCGCCTGCGGCATCCCGGGCGGCTGGACGCGCAGCACGACCCCGTCGGCGCCCATCGCCGCGTAGTGCGCCAGCCTTTCCTCGCACTGGCCGGGCGAGCCGATCACGCTCCGGGCGGCGATCTCGTCCCAGCCCTGCGCGTAGCGGCCCGCGTCCGAGGATGTGCGCTTCCAGCCCGTGTACGCGTCGTACAGGTCGCGCAACGGCGCCTCCAGCGCCTCGCGCGCCCCCTGCGACGTCGGCGCGCAGTAGCCCTCTCGGCAGACGATGACCTCGGCGCCCAGCGTGCCGGGGCCCCGCTCGTACGCGCGGTACTCCTCGATCTTCCCGGGGAGGTCGGCGTCGACTTCGTTGAACGAGGTGGTCCAGCCGTCGCACATGCGCGCCGTCCGTTCCAGCACCGCCGGGACCCGGCCGCCGTTCCAGAGCCTCGGGCGCGGCGCCTGGACGGGGCGCGGGGCCAGGAACGCCTCTTCGACCTGCGTGAACCTCCCCTCGAACGTCACCTTGTCCGCCGTCCACAGCCGGGTGAGGAGCTCCAGGCACTCCTCGAACCGGGCGACCCGCTCCCGCTGGGGCACCCCGAAGAGGGCGAACTCCTCGGGCCGGTAGCCGAGCACGAACCCGGCCGTCAGCCGGCCGCCCGACAGCACGTCGATGTGCGCGAGCGTCTGGGCCAGCGCGACCGGGTTGTAGAACGGCGCGACGATCCCGGCGGTGGCCAGCCCGATGCGTTCGGTGTGCGCCGCGATCCAGGTCAGCGAGGTGAGGATCTCGTGGTAGCCGGGCCGGTGCAGGTGGCGTTCGCCCAGCACGACCCACGCGAAGCCGGCCTGTTCGGCGAGCCGTGCCTGCTCGACGGCGTCGTCCAGGGACGGGCGGTCCGCCGCGTCGCCGTACAGGTTCAGATACAGGCCGAGGCGCATGGGGCCGCCCTCCAGTCGTCGGTGGCATTGACATCAGCCAAGCACGCTACTTACGGTCTAGACCGTAAATCATTTGCCCTCTCATTGCGACCCCAGCAGAGGAGTCAGCCTTGAGCGTCGCCCTCCCCCGCCCCGGCGAGCGCCCGCCCGCGACCGGAGGCCCGATCGCCGCGATCCGCACGCGCGTCGTCCGGGCCCCCTACCGCCGCCCGTTCCAGATCAGCAGCGGGGTCAGCACGGAGCTGATCAGCCTGGTGGCGGAGGTGGAGACGGCGGACGGGGCGATCGGCGTGGGCGAGACCTCGCCGATGACCGCCTACACGGGCGAGACGCTGGCGGGCGTCGCCGCGGCCGTCGAGGAGCATCTGACCCCCGCCCTGATCGGCCGCGACCCGCTCGACCGGGCCGGCGCGCACGTCGCGATGGACGTCGCGCTGCGCGGGCAGCACGTCGCCAAGGCCGCCCTCGACATCGCCCTGCACGACCTGGCCGGGCGGCTCGCCGGATGGCCGGTCACCGCGCTGCTCGGCGGCCGGGTGCGCGACCGCGTCCCGATCGCCTGGGTGGTCGGGCTCGGCACGCCGGACGAGATGGCGGCGGAGGCCGCGGACCACGCCGGGCGCGGGTTCCGGCACATCAAGATCAAGGGCGGCCACGACCCCGAGCGCGACCTCGACCTCGTGCGCGCCGTCCGGGCCGTGCTGCCCCCCGGCGCCGAACTGTGCCTGGACGCCAACGAGGGCTACGACCTTTCGGCGCTGCCCGTGCTGGCCAGAATGGCCGACGCCGGGCTCTCCCTGCTGGAGCAGCCGCTGCCGCACTGGGACCTTGCGGGACTGGCCCGGCTCCGCGAGCGCCTGGACGTCCCTGTGATGGTGGACGAGAGCATGCAGTCGCCGCAGGACGCGCTGGAGATCGTGCGGCGCGGCGCGGCCGACGTGCTCAACATCAAGATCCTCAAGGTGGGCGGGCTGCACCCCGCCCTGCGGATCGCGGCCATCGCGGAGGCGGCGGGGCTGGCGGTCAAGATCGGCTCCATGCCGGAGCTGGGCGTGGCGACGCTGGCCGCGCTGCACCTGGCCGCCGCGCTGCCGGGCGCCACCGTGCCCGCGGACCTGGTGGGGCCGCTGCTGGTGCGGGAGGAACCGCTGGCACCCTCGGTGTTCACCGCCGTCGACGGATGGGTGGACGTCCCGACCGCCCCCGGCCTCGGCCACGACCTGTGATCCGGAACGGAGACACGACGATGCACGACCTGGTCGACCGGTTGCGCGGCACGCTCCTGCCCGCCGTGGTGACCCCGATGGACCGGCAGGGCGTCGTGGACCACGACGCCCTCGCGGCCTACGCCGCGCGGATCGCCGCCGAACCGATCGGCGGCGTGGCCGTGTGGGCCCACACCGGGCGCGGTCTGCACCTGTCCGCCGACGACCGCGCCCGGGTGCTGACGACCTGGCGGCTGGCCACCGCGGCGCCCATCGTGGCGGGCGTCGGCGCGCCGCGGTCGGTCTCCGCCCCGACACTGGCCGCGGCCTCGGACGCGACGGTGGCGATGGCGGTGCGGGCGGCGGAGCTGGGTGCGGACGCCGTGATGGTCTACCCGCTGGCCGCGCTCCGCGAGGAGCCCGACGGGCACGGCCAGGCCGTACGGCTGCACCAGCGGGTGGCCTCCGAGAGCGGGCTGCCGCTCGTCGGGTTCCTCCTGCACGACGAGGCGGGCGGCTACCCGTACCCGCCCGAACTGATCCGCGACCTGCTGGCGCTCCCCGCGATGCTCGGCGTCAAGACCGCCACGCTCGACAGCGCCATCGGTTGCCAGGACGCGATCTGGGCGGGCCGCGGCACCGGCAGGCTCTCCATCACCGGCGAGGACCGCATGTTCGGCCCCTCGTTCATGTGGGGCGCCGACACCGCGCTCGTCGGCATCGCCGCGGCGCAGGCCGCGCTGAGCGCAGACGTGCTGCGGGCCTGGACCGGACGCGACCACACGGCGTTCGTCGAGGCCTCGGACCGCCTCGACCGGTTCGCGGCGGCGACGTTCTACGCGCCGATCGAGGGATACGTGCAGCGCATGCTGTGGGCGGCGGTCTGGGAAGGGCTCATCCCCGAGGCCGCGGCGCACGACCCGTACGGCCCTGCGCTGCCGTCTTCCGAGCGCGACCGGGTGATCGCCTGCCTGGAGGACCTGCACGCCGCCGCGGCGCACTGATCAGCCGGACCCGGTGCGGGAACGGGCGGTGAGGAGCGCGGTGAACGCCTCGCGGCCCGTCTCCCGGTGGCCGGGCGTCCGGACGCGGTGCCGCCGGAATGCGTCGGTCGTGCCCGTGAGGCCCGGCGAACCCGGCCCTCACGCAAGCCGGTCGTGCACGCGGCGCACCGCGTGGGCGATGACCTCCACGTGCTCGGCCGTGTAGCCCTCGTTCCAGTGCAGGACGACCAGCGTCCGGTCGATGAGCCGCTCCGCGTTCGGGCAGAGCCCGGCCGGATACGACCGGCCCTCCAGCGGGAAGCGCGAAGAACCGTAGACGGGCTCGTCGGCGAGCGCGGGGTTGGCGTACAGGGGGCGCTCCAGATACCCGGCGACCGCCGGAACGCCCTCCGCGGCGAGCGCCTCCGCCCAGACGCGGTTGCCCGGATGGTCCGGCACCGTGAACGGGAACAGCCACCAGGCGTGCCCGGCGGGATCGGGAAGGCCGATTCCGGTCAGGTCCTGGAGCGAGGAGAGGAGCTGGCCGGCGCGTTCCGCACGGCGGGCGACGACCCCGGCTGCCTTGGCGAGCTGGGCGCGGGCCACCGCGGCCACGAGCTCGGTCATGCGGTAGTTGAGGCCGAGCGACAGGTGCAGCCGCCCGACCGTCCGGTCCCAGCCCTTGTCCATGAACAGCCGCATGCGGCGGGCCAACTCGTCGTCATCGGTGCAGCACAGACCACCGTCACCTGCGGTGATGTGCTTGTACTGCTGGAGGCTGAAGCACGCGATGTCGCCGACCGTGCCGAGCAGGTCGCCCCCGGGAGTGGTGCCGAGCCAGGCCTGGGCGCAGTCCTCGACGAGGATCAGGCCGTGCCGGTCGGCGACCGCGCGGAGCCCCGCGAGGTCGGCGGGCGCGCCGAACAGGTGCACCGCGATGATCGCCCGGGTGCGCGGGGTGACGGCCGCCTCGACCGCGGCGGGGTCCAGGTTGCCGGTCGCCGGATCGACGTCGGCGAAGACGGGCACCCCGTTCTGCGCGAGGATCGGCGCGACGGTTCCGAAGTCGGAGATGGGGGTGGTGATGACCTCGTCCCCGGGGTCGAGGCGTGCCGCCGCGACGGCGAGATGCAGCGCCGCCGTGCCCGAACTCGACGCGACCGCCGCGCGGCGGCCGTACAGCGCGGCCATCTCGGCCTCGAGGGCGCGCGTCTCGGTGCCGAACGTGCTGCACAGCACGGCGCTGTCGAGGACGCGCAGGACCGCCCGGCGCTCCTCGGCTCCGATCGTCCGGCCGCCCGGACCCAGCACATCGGGGAACCGTCCGCCGTCCGCGCCCATGCCTCTCCTCGTCGTCCCGCCGTACCCTTTTACGGTCTGGGCCGAAAGTTATGTCACCTGAAGAAATCCGTCAAGAGGACGAGCAGGGGAGGTAACGAACCCTGCGAGTAGTGCACTAACCTAGCCGGTTGAGGGCTGGACCTAAATAGAGGAGCAGAGAGTGCCCATCACCATCGGGGTCGTGGGTCCCGAAGACCTGGTCCACCGCGCCATCGCGGTGGGCACCGAGATGGGCGGCGCCATCATGACCGGCCTCGCCTACCGGCACGAGGGCGAGGCCGTGGAGGTCGTCGCGGCGGCCCCGGAAGAGGTCGACGCGTTCCTGTTCACCGGCGTGGTCCCGTACACCACGGCCACGGCCGCGGGCGTGGTGACGCGGCCCTCGATGTACGTGTCCTACGACGGCGCGACACTGCTGCGGGCACTGGTGGAGCTCCTGCGCCTGGGCCACGACGTGACGCGCCTCTCGGTCGACACGCTCCGCCGCGCCGAGGTGATGGAGACCCTCACCGAGGCCAAGCTGCCGACCGACCAGGTCCAGGTGCTGCCCTACAAGGCCGGCCTCACGTCCGAGGACATCGTCGCGTTCCACCGCACCGCGCGCGACCGGCACGACACCCGGGTGGCCATCACCTGCCTGGGCTCCGCCTACAACGTGCTCGAACCCCTGATGCACACCGTGCGGCTGGCCCCGTCGCGCTTCTCGATCCGCTCCACCATCCAGGCCCTCACCCTGACCGCGGTCGGGCAGCAGGTCGGCGACGCCCAGGTCGCGCTGGGCCTGATCGAGCTTCCCGGCCCCGACGACACCCTGGCGGCGGACGTGGTGACGCTGGGCGGCAGCCTGGCGCCGCTGCCCGGCGGGCGCCACCTGATGGTGACCACCCGCGGCCTCCTGGAGCAGGCCACCGAGCAGTTCACCCGGCTGCCGCTGCTCGACCGGCTCGCCGCCCGGCACCCGACCGTGCACGTCGGCTTCGGCATCGGCCGTACGGCGGCGGAGGCGGAGTCCCTGGCCAAGCGGGCCCTCGGCCGGGCAGAGGCGATCGGCGCCTCGGTGGGCGTGGTCGCGATGGCCGACGACGTCGACATCGTGATCGAGCCCGCCGACGGCGACGAACCCCCCGCCGAGCGCGGCGCCGAGAGCCTGCCGCTGCTGGCCCGCCGCGTCGGCCTCAACGCGCAGACGCTCGCCCGGCTGCGCGAACTGGTCACCGACCGCCCGGACGGCCTGACCGCGCACGACGTCGCCGAGCACCTGGACGTGCAGCAGCGCACCGCGCGGCGCGTGCTCAAGCGCCTGGAACGAGCCGGGATCGCCACGCCGACCGGCAGCCAGCAGCAGGGCCGCACCGGCCGGCCGCCGACCGTCTACCGCGTGAACCTCTGACCGCGGCTCACCCCTGTGCCGCCGGACTCGTCCGGGGCTTCCGACCGGGTCATCGATTCGTGTCGATCGCCATGACCACGGCCTTGGGCTCGGTGAAGAACTCGCGGCTGTAGGTGCCGCCCTCGCGGCCGAGGCCGGAGTCCCCGACCCCGCCGAACGGGGCGCGCAGGTCGCGGATGAAGAAGCAGTTCGTCCACACCGTGCCGGCCTTCAGGGCGGCCGACACCCGGTGCGCTCGGGAGAGGTTCTCCGTGAACACCATCGCGTTCAGGCCGTACGGGGTGTCGTTGGCCGCCGCCACGGCCTCGTTCTCGGTGTCGAAGGGCGTGACCACGGCGACCGGGCCGAAGATCTCCTCCCGGCGCACGCGCGCGGTCGGCGGCGCGTCGAGGACCACGGTCGGCCGGACGAACAGCCCTTCGGCGCCCACGCCGCCGGTGGCGATCTTGCCGCCCTCGCCGGGAACCCCGTCGAGGTACGCCTTCACCTTCGCGTAGTGCTCCTCGGAGGCCAGGGGACCGAGCTGGGTCGCGGGGTCCTTGGGGTCGCCGGGCACGAGGGCCTCGGCCGCGGCGATGAAGCGGTCCAGGAACTCCTGGTAGACCTCGCGCTGGACGAACAGGCGGCTGCCGGCCAGGCAGACCTGTCCGGCGTTGCTGAAGATGGCCTTGATGGACCAGGAGGCGGCGAGGTCCAGGTCCGCGTCGGCGAACACGAGGTTGGCGCCCTTGCCCCCGAGCTCGAAGCTGACCGGTGTGAGGTTCGCCGCCGCGGCCCCGGCGATGGCGCGGCCGGTGGCGGACTCACCGGTGAAGGTGATGCGGTCGACGCGCGGGTCCCTGGTGAGCGCCTCGCCGACGGAGCCGGGTCCGTAGCCGTGGACGACGTTCAGCACGCCGGGCGGCATCCCGGCCTCCAGTGCCAGCCTCGCCAGCAGGGACGCGGAGGCGGGGGTCTGCTCGGCCGGCTTCAGCACCACCGTGTTGCCCCACGCCAGAGCCGGGGCGATCTTCCAGGTCTCCAGCATGAGGGGGAAGTTCCACGGCGCGATGGCGGCGACGACACCGGCCGGTTCGAAGCGGGTGTAGGCGTGGTGGCCGCTGTCCATCGGCAGTGCCTCGGCGGCCGACAGCCGCGCGTGGTCGGCGAAGAACCGGAAGTTGTAGGCCGACCGCGGAACGTCCTTGCCGCGGGTGTCGGAGACGGGCTTGCCCATGTCGGTGGTGTCGGCCAGGGAGAGCTCGTCGATGTTGGCCTCGACCAGGTCGGCCAGCCTGTGCAGGATCGCGCCCCGTTCCGCGTACCCCATGCGCGGCCAGGGGCCTTCGTCGAACGCGCGGCGCGCGGCCGTGACGGCGAGACCGGCCTCCTCCCGGCCGCCGAGCGCCACCTCCGCCCAGGGCCGCCGGGTGTAGGGGTCGACGGTGGAGAATCGGCTGCTCTGGCGGGACTCGGTCTCCCGGCCGTCGATGACATGGGGGATCAGGTTCATGGCTGTTCCTCGTTGCGTTCTTCGATGGTCACGTCTCCGGCGGCCCAGTGGGTGGCGGGCACCTCGCGGAGGATGACGCGGATGTTGCGTCGGGGTGCCCCGGTGGCCTCCTCGGCGGCCTCCGTCAGGCGGGTGATCAGTGTGCGCAGTTGCCCGGCCGGCCGGCCGGCGACCAGGGTCACCTCGATCAGGGGCATCAGCGCTCTCCCGGCGTACGGGCCAGTGCGTCGGCCGCGTCGGCCACGGGGACGACCTCGGCGAAGACGGTGCCCATCAGGCGCAGGCTGCCCAGGTGCAGATCCTCGACGTAGCCGGCGACCGCCTCCCGCGCCACGATCGCGCGCAGGTCGCGGAAGAAGGCGGCGCGGACGGTCGATTCGACGCAGAAGTCGGTGCGCACACCGGCCACCACGAGCGTGCCGACGTCGAGGTCGCGCACCAGCCCGTCCAGCTCGGTGCGGTGGAACGCGTCGAAGCGCGGCTTGGTGATCTCGTGGTCGCCCGGCGCGCGGTCGAGACCGGCGAGCAGTTCGCCGCCCCACGTCCCGCGCCTCAGTCCGCTCGCGCGCAGGAACGGGCTCCGCTCGGCCAGCAGCCCCACCTCGGCGTCCTGCGCCCACTCCATCCGCACCCAGATGACGGGCCGGCCCGCGGAGCGGGCGGCGGCGGTGAGGGTGTTGACGTGCCCGACGAGGTCGTCCAGTCCGGTGACGCGAAGCCCGGCCCGCGCGAACACGCCGTCGGGATGGCAGTAGTCGTTCTGCATGTCGATGACGAGCAGGGCCGTCTGCCGGGCGTTCATGTGCCGCCTCCGCGGGTGGCGGTCAGCGCGGCGTGCGCCGCGACGGCCGCGTCCAGGCGGTCGGGGTCGTCGCCCGCGATGGCCTCCACCAGTTCCTTGTGGACGGCCGGTCCGTCCACGTATCGCGTGGACGGCTCGTTGGACGTGACGCCGCGCAGCCTGTTCTCCACGAACTCCAGCAGGGAGATATAGGTGTGCTGCAGGACCTTGTTCGGGGTTATCTCGGCGATCCGGCGGTGCAGGGCCCAGTTGGCGGCGAGGTAACCGACACCGTCCTGGGCGTCGCTCTCCACGGCCACGGCCATCGCCTCGGCCAGCCGGCGCAGATCCGCGATGTCGGCTTCGGTGCGATGCCGCATGGCCTCCCGCACGAGCAACGGTTCCAGCGCGTCGCGCATGACCAGGCAGTCGGAGACCGAGACCGAGTCTCCGCTGAGTTCGAGCATCTTGCGGCCCAGGCGCACCAGCGGCGGCGGGGAAGCGACGAAGATCCCGCCCTTGACGCCCGGACGGACGGAGATCGTGCCGCGCGAGGTCAGCAGGCGGACCGCCTCGTTGAGCGTCGCGGCCGCCACGTCGAACTCGCGGCGCAGGCTGTCCCGGGTGCCGAGGCGGTGGCCGAGGGCCAGGGCGTCCTCGGCGATGCGCGCCTCGATCCTCCTGGCGACGGTCTCCGCCAGGGAAAGCCGGGGCAGATCGGTCGCCGCCTTGTCGGTGCTCATGTGGGGTGTCCTTCGACGGGGATGGGGGGAGCGGAGGGTTCTTCGACCCGTTCGTCCGGGTCCGGCCGGGCGACGCGCAATCCGAGCAGACGCGCGGCGTTGCCTCCCAGGATGGCGGTCTCCTGCCCGGCGTCCACGCCCAACGCGCGCACCGTCCGCAAGGGGTCGTGGTCGACCAGGTCGAACGGGGTGTCGGTGCCCAGGAGGACGTGGGCGGCCGTCATGTCCTTGACCAGCCGGCCGAGGGCGCCGGTGTCGAACACCGCGGTGTCGTACAGGAGCCGGCGCAGGTAGTCGCTCGGCGTGCGGCTCGTCACCCGCGCGACCGGCTTGCGCCGCCAGCCCAGATCGAGGCGGCCGCTGACGGCGGGGACGCATCCGCCGCCGTGCGCGAGGCAGAGGACCAGGTCGTGCCGGTCCAGCACACCGCCGAAGACGAGCCGGGACGTCGCCAGCGCGGTCTCCATCGGGTAGCCGAGCAGCTGGACCAGGTGGTAGTCGGCCAGCCGGTCGCGGGAGGAGACGCGGCTCGGGTGCAGCAGCGTGAAGCAGCGCCGTGCGGCGAGGGCCTGCCACAGTTCCTCGTTGACCGGGTCGTCGAGCTCCCGTCCGCCGCCGAAGGTGCCCAGGGTGGCGCCCACCATGCCGAGCTCGTCCAGGCAGCGGGCCAGCTCGTCCGCCGCGCCCGGATGCCCCACCGGCACGGTCGCCAGGCCGGACAGGCGGCCGCCCGAGCCGGCGACGAACTCGGCGAGCGCGTCGTTGGCCAGGCGCGTGACCTCCAGCGTGAGCCGGTCGTCGTCGGACTCGGAGGCGAACAGGAACGGAGGTGCGGCGACGACCTGGTGATCCACTCCCATCGCGGTGAGGGAGGCCAGGCGGCGTTCCATGTCGTGCTGTTCGGGAGCGAGCGGGATGGGCGATCCGGGCGCGAGCCCGCAGATCGCCGGGTCGAGGTTCAGCACGCGCTCCGCGCCGCGGGACAGGTCGGCCAGCCCCTTGCGCTCCAGGTGCCGCAGGAACGGCATCGGCATCGCGTGCGTGTGAACGTCGATGACCGGCGTCCGGGGACGGGGCCCGCGACCGGTCGGGTCTGCGTGGGGCACGGCCCTACTCACCACGCTCGGCCATGTAGGAGTCGTACCGGTCTCCCAGCAGGGACTTGAGCAGCGCGGTGGCGGCGCCGGAGGTGCCCGCCGTCTCGCCCGTGCCGTAGATCAGCCGTGCGAGCTGGGAGAGCAGGTAGGGATGCAGGCCGAGTTCGAACAGCTTGCGGAAGTCCCGGTCCAGGATCGCCGTGCGCTCCTCGCCGGTGAGCGGATAGGCGTCCAGCACCTCCTTCTCGGACGACTCGAACCGGGCCCGCAGCTCGCGGTCCCATTTCAGGTCCTGCACGAGATCGTTGGTCCGCAGCAGCGGGTCGAAGTATTCGAGTGCCATTTCCGGGTCGTCCATTCGTGTAGGCGGCGGGGTCATGAAAGGTCCCAGCGGACCGCGCCGAAGCCGCAGCGCCACTGGTCGACGGCCGCGTAGCCCAGCGCCTTGCACGGGCGCGGGCCGATGGCGCCCATGACGACCATCCAGGACAGCAGCTCCGCGGTACCGCCGGAGCCGGCCTCTTCCATCCGCTCGAACGTCGCGTCGGTGAGGACCTTCTCGTGATCGCCCTCGACCAGCAGGTCCATCCACCAGCGGTCGAACTTCTCGTCGATCTCCATGTAGCGGGGCCCGCCCGGCTCGTGGGACAGGCCGCCCGAGCCGAGCAGCCCGACCCGCAGCCCCGCCGGCAGCCGGGTGCGGATCGCCTCGCCGAGCGTCTCGCCGAGCGCGTAGCAGACACGCTCGTCCGGGACGGGCGGCACCGTGCAGTTCTGGAGCACGGGGACGACCGCCACACCGGTCGAGACGAGGTCCGCCATGGTGACCGGGACCGAGAGGTTGTCGTCGTAGCGAAGGTTCTCGCGGACCGCGCGAACGCGCGGCGCACGGTCCTTCACGCTCTCGTACAGGACTTCGGCCACGTCCGGGCGTCCGGGAAGCTCGTAGTCCGCGACGCGCAGCCAGGGTTTGAACCACTCGTCGGGGCCGGAGTGCCGTTCGGCCAGGCCGAAGGTGAAGTCGGCGTAGTCGCTGACCAGGCCGTTGGCGATGTGGTCGTTGGCGATGACCAGGAGCACGTCGGTGCGGGACTCCACGACGGCGGCGTGGATCTCGGCGTAGGCCGCGAGCACGGTCTTCCGGTCGGCCTCGGGGGCCTTGTCGAACCAGCCGGTGAGGCCGGGAGCGTGGCTCGCGGCCATGGCGACGCTGATTTCAGCCATGGTTCCTCCGTTCTGTCTGGGGGTGGGCCGAGGCGTTCTGCCGCGGGCGACGCGTGTCGTCCCGCAGGCGAAGCACGATCGCGGCGGCGGCCTGCTCGGCGGCGGCGGTCTGGATGCGGAGTCCTTCGGCGGCGTCGGCCGCGGCCGGGTCGCCGAGGTAGCCGTCCGGGGTGACGCGGCGTGCGTGCTCGTAGCCCTGGCGCCAGATGGCCAGTTCGCTGGGGCCCACACCGCTGGGTTCCAGCCGCGCGCGGACCTCCTCGCGCACCAGCCGCGGGTGGGTGTGCATCATGAGGGACGTCTCCCAGCTCCCGGCGTGGACGTCGACCGGACCGTCCGGCGGGGCCTCGTCCGGCCCGTACAGAGTCAGGTAGGGGTCGTCCGCTTCGAGGCCGATGCGCCGGGCCAGCGCCGGCTCGGTCACGAAACTCGCGTCCGCGTCCGTGCGTTCGCAGGCCGCTCTGACACCGTCGTGGACGGTGCGGTTGTGCAGCGCGTCGCCGTGCCCGGAGAAGCAGAACACGTGCCTGAAGCCGTCGCGCGCCATCCCGGCGAGCAGGTCGACCATGATCTCTCGCATCAGCTCGGGCCGCACGTCGTAGGAGGCGGGGAACGCGCCCGAGACCACGTTGACGCCCCAGTAGTAGGGCGGCACGATCAGCGCCTGGACGCCGCGCTCGGCCAGCAGCGTCCGGACGGCTCGCAGCCGGGCCACCGGCAGGTAGACGTCCGTCCCGGTCGGCAGGTGCGGACCGTGCTGCTCGATCACGCCGAACGCCCAGAGCAGCACCGCGCCCGACCGGGCGGCCGCGTCGACCTCGTGCCAGGTCAGCTCCGCCAGCGTGCCGGCGAAGACGTCGCGGGTGCCGTCATCCATCGCGGCCCTCCCCGGGATCGGCGGCGGGACGGGCGCGGTCGCGCCGGTGGTAGGTCTTGGCCTGCTGCACCTGCGAGTAGACGTGCGCGCGCAGCTCCGCGAAGCGCGGATCGGAGCGCGTCGCCAGCTGCTCGCGTTCCGCGGGCAGGTCGATCGGGGTGTCGTCCATGATCACCGTGGGGGCCGCGGAGAGCACCAGGACGCGCTGGCCCAGGTACACCGCCTCCTCGATGTCATGGGTGACGAACAGCACCGTCATGCCGAGCCGCCGCCAGAGTTCGCGGGTGAGGTCCTCCAGCTCCGCGCGGGTCTGGGCGTCCACCGCGGCGAACGGCTCGTCCATGATCAACACGGCCGGCTCGTAGGCGATGGCGCGGGCGATCGCCACCCGCTGCTGCATCCCGCCGGAGAGCTGCCAGGGGTAGGCGCCCGCCGCGTCCGCCAGGCCGACCGATTCCAGCGCCTCGGCCACCAGCTCGCCGCGCCGCCGCTTGGGCACCTTCTTCTGCTTCAGCGGCAGCTCGATGTTCTGCGCGACGGACAGCCAGGGGAACAGGCTCCGTCCGTACTCCTGGAAGACCACCGCCATGTTCTCCGGCGGCCGCAGCACCGGACGGTTCTCCAGCACCACCTCTCCGCCGCTCGGAGCCAGGAGGCCGGCGACGCACTTCAGCAGGGTGGTCTTCCCGGCGCCCGACGGCCCCACGATGCAGGCCAGCTCGCCCGCCGGGATCCCGAACGTGAGGTCGCGGATCGCCTCGACGGTGCGGTCGGCCGCCTGGTAGGTCTTCCTCAGCCCTCGCACGTCGAGCAGGACCGAGCCGCTCCCGGTGCCCACCGCGGTGGGGGACGCGATATCCGTGCCGGTCATGACTTTCCTTTCTGGGCTTGGCGCCACCCCCGGTACCAGCGCAGCGCGCGGGCCTCGAACCGCCCGAAGAGCAGCGACAGCAGGAACCCCAGCAGGCCGAGCAGCAGGATCCCGCTCCACATCTCGGGGATCTCGAACCCGCGCTGGAACTGGACGATCGTGTAGCCGAGGCCGCTGGAACTGGCGAACATCTCACTGATCACCATGAGGATGATCGAGATCGACAGCGCCTGCCGCATGCCGGTGACGATCTGCGGGGAGGCGGCCGGCAGCACCAGGCGGCGCAGCCTGGCGGCGCCGGTCAGCCCGTAGGAGCGGGCGGTGTCGGCCAGCACCTCGTCGATCGCGCGGACGCCCTCGGCGGTGTTGAGCAGCACCGGCCACATCGACCCGATGACGATGACGGTGATCTTCATGGTGTCGCCGATGCCGACGAACAGCATCAGCACCGGGATCAGGACGGGCGGCGGGACCGCGCGGAAGAACTCCAGCACCGGCTCGGCCAGCAGCCTGATCCGGCGGCTGGACCCCAGCAGGACGCCGACGGTCACGCCCAGCGCCACCGCGCCGAGGTACCCGGCCGCCAGACGGGCGACGCTGGGGAGCACGTCGTCCACGATGCGGCTGGAGAACCACGTCTCGCCGAACGCGCTCAGGATGGTCCGCAACGGGGGGAAGTAGAAGTCGGTGCTCGAAGCGGTCAGCACCCACCAGAGGGCGAGCAGCACGGCGGGCAGCCCCAGCAGGTAGCCGAGCCGTCCGGCGCCGCGGAGGACGGTCCTCATGCCGGCACCTCCGTCCGCATCGACGCGTGCCAGGCCAGGACGCGCCGCTCCAGCGCACGGGTCAGGAGGTTCACGCAGACTCCGAGCGCACCGGTGACGAAGATCAGCGCGTACATCTCGGCGACGGCGTTGCTCGCCTGGGCCAGCCCGATCGCGCTGCCGAGCCCCGGGGACCCGATGATGAGCTCGCCCGCGACGGCCAGGACCAGCGCCACCGAGGCCGCGAGCCGCACGCCCGTCAGCAGGTACGGCAGCGCGGTCGGCCAGATCAGGTACCGGAGCCGGCCCCACCGGGAGAAGCGGTAGGCGGCCGCGGTCTCCCGGGCGACGGGGTCGACGTCCTGCACTCCGTGGATCGCCTGCACCAGCACGGGCCAGGCGGCGGCGTACACCACCAGCAGGAGCGTGGAGCCGAGCCGCGTGCCGTAGAGCAGCACGGCCAGCGGGACGAGGGCCACCGAGGGGATCGGGCGCAGGAACTCGATGGTCGAGGCGGTCGCCTCGCGCAGGACCCGGACGCTGCCGATCAGCAGGCCCAGGCTCAGACCGGCCGCGACCGCGATGGCCAGCCCGTATCCCCAGCCCCGGAGCGTGTCGAGCAGTGAGCCCCAGAACCCTGCGCTGCCGGCCTCGTCGGCCAGCGCCCGGACGATGGCGCTGAACGGGGGCAGCTCGTCCGGCGAGACCACGCCCGTCCGCGGCAGCACCTCGAGAAGCGCGGCGAAGGCGGCGACTCCGAGCAGGCCGAGGAGCGAGTCGGGCACGACGCCTCCGCGCCGCCGGCTCTTGATCATCATGATGTCCTCGTCATGTCACTCGTCCTGTCACCGGGCGAACAGCTCGTCCAGCGGACGGGTGCTGCCGATCAGGCCGGTGTCGACGGTGAGCTGGGCGAGCGGGGCGATCTCGGTTCGCCCGGCCTCCGGGTTCCAGCCGGGCAGGGTCACCTTGTCGCTGAGCCCCGGGTCCAGCTTCAGATAGCCGTTCAGCGCGGCCCGCGCCTCGTCCGGGTGCTCCTGGGCGTACTGCAGGGACTCCTTCAGCGCGGCGGAGAACCGCTTCACGACGTCGGGGTTCTTGGCCGCGTACTGCTTGGAGGTGAACCAGCCGGCGAACGGCAGGTTCGCGCCCATCGCGGCGTAGCTGACCGGCAGTGGCTTGGCGCCCTGCCCCTGGGCGATCGTGATGAACGGTTCGCTGAGCATCGCGGCGTCCACCTGGCCGGCCTTCAGGGCGGCGGGCATGTTGGGGATGGGCACCTCCACCAGGGTGACGTCGCTGGTCTTCAGCCCGTTCTTCTGCAGGACCGAGGCGACGGCGACCTCGTTGATGCCCTTCAGGGTGTTGATCGCGATCTTCTTGCCCTTCAGGTCGCCCACCTTGGCGATCCCGGGGTCCGCGGTCATCAGCTGCCCGGATCCGTCCTTCATCGCGTTCTCGGAGGCTCGGGCGCCGACGGAGACCATCGTCACCGGCACGCCCTTCTCGCGGGCGACGAGCAGGCTGACGAGGTTGGAGTAGCCGAACTGGAAGTCGCCGCTGACCACGGCGGGGACGATGGCGGCGCCGCCCTGGGCGTCCTGCGTGGTGACCGTCAACTTGTGGCGGGCGAACACGCCCTTGCTGATCCCGAGCTTCACCGGGGCGATGTCGATGATGGGGATGACGCCGAGCTTCACCTTGGCCGCGCCGGAGGCGGAGACCTCACCGCCGGCGTCGGAGCCGCAGCCGGTGAGGGCCGCCAGCCCCAGCACGGCGGTGGCCGCGCCTGCGATGAGCGGTGTGAGGCGCCTGGGGCGGCCGCGATGGAAGAAGGACATGTCGGTACTCCTGGGCGAAGGCGCGCTGGGCGCGGAGGGGCTTAGCGGGTTCCGGTGAGGGACAGGGCTCCGAGTGAGCCGAATGCCGCGGAGACGGTGCTGCCGGGGTGCAGGGGAACGGCGTCGGTGAGTCCGCCGGTGAGGATGATCCAGCCGGGTTCGATGGCCAGCCCCCGCTCGGCCAGCCCGTTGGCGGCGAGCGCGAGGGCGTTGGCCGGGTGCCCGAGGACGGCCGCGCCCGTCGCGGTGTCGACGGTGTCGCCGTCGACGCTCAGCCGGCAGGGCTCCTCCGCCAGGTCCAGGCCCTCGGGTGGGACGGCGTGGCCGGAGAGGACGAACCGGCAGGCGGAGGCATTGTCGGCCACCACGTCCGGCAGGGCGAAGTCGAAGTCGCGGTAGCGGCTGTCGATGACCTCGAACCCGGCGTGCACGCTCCGGACCGCGCTCATCGCCTGCTCGGCGGTCACGCCGGGGCCGCTCAGCCGCGCGCCCATGATGAAAACGATCTCGGGTTCGACGCGCGGGTGGATGAACTCCCCCACGGCCACCGGCTCGCCGGGCGCCAGGGTCATCGCGTCGGTGAGCCAGCCGGTCAGCGGGACGTCGACGCCCATCCGCCGCTGCTTGGCACGCGAGGTCAGGCCCAGCTTCACGCCGACGACGGTCTGCCCGCCGCTCGTCTTGCGGTCGAGCAGGGCGTCCTGGATCCGGTAGGCGGTGCCGAGGTCGAGGTCCGGCCACCCTTCGGTGATCTTGGCTCCGTCCTCGCGGCCGTGCTCGCGGCGCAGCAGTTCGCCGACGGTGGTGTCGATCGTCCACTCGGACATGGCGTGGTCCTTCTCTCGTGCAGAGCCAGGGCGGGCGTCCCCGGGCGGACGGCTCAGCCGGTCCCGGACACCACCGGTGCGATGACCTGCGGTGTCGACGCGTCTCCGTGACGCATCAACCTAAAACACCTAATGGATATATTCAATAGATCCATACGATCTGTTCAAGATCTGGTGAGGCCGGAGCGCCGGCGGCCAGCGGGCGGGAAACGGGCGGGAAAGACGACGACGCCCGCCCCGCGGCTCTTGCCGCGAGACGGGCGCCGGGGGGCGACCGTGCAGGTCAGATGGCTTCGGCCGGGGGCCTCGTGGTCGAGTTGGTCCAGCGCTTGTTGGTGTCGTTGACGCCCCGCTCGACGGAGGTGAGCTCCACCTTGAACGGGATGCCGGGGCGGCCGCCGACCTTGACCAGGAACCTGCCGCGTCCCGGGGGCTCGCTGTCCCGCTTGAGCTCGGGGTTCCAGGACGGCGGCGTCGACCAGTCGACGATCATGCGTTCCTCGATGGAGGACATCCGGACCACTTCGTTCACCATCGCCATCTCCGCCTGCGGGAGCCCGCCGCAGATCACCATGCCCGCGCGTTCGGCGAAGCCCTTGGCCTTGAGGCGGTCGGCGTGGTCGCTCAGCGAGAGCAGGTCGGCCATGGTGTGCGTGATCATCACCTGCCCCGTGCCGCGCTGCCGGTTGAGGCGGGTGAGGGCGTCGACCCGGTCCACCAGGCCGCGCCCGGAGCGCAGCACGCGCCACAACTCGTCGAGGACGACGAAGAAGTGCCGCTGCGGTTCGAGCCCCTCGTCGGCCAGCGCGTGCGCGGCCTCGATCGAGCCGAACCCGTCCGACCAGCACGCGAGCAGGACGGCGGCCTGCAACTCGGCGTCGGCGTCGTCGATCCCGCTGATGTCGATGCAGACGCCGCCCGGATTGTCCAGCTCGATCGCGGTGGTGGTCTGGTGCGCGAACGTCTCGCCCATCGGACCGTCCAGGACCCCGAGCAGCGAGGCGTGCAGCGGGTCGACGGCCGCGCGGTACCGCGCCTCGTCCCCGCGCGCGAGGGTCACCGCGCGAAGGCGTTCCGGCCCGTCGTCGATCACCTTGATGAGGTCGGGCAGGACGGGCACGCCGCGGTGGCGCTCGTCCAGCACCCGCAGGGCCGCGTTGAGCACGGTGCGCTCGGTGTCGGCGATCGGGCCGCCGCGCAGCAGCGTGAGCAGCGCGCTGACCATGTTCAGCCGGCGGCCGTGCGCGTCGGCGACCAGCTTGGTCCGCGCCGCCTCGGGGAGCCTGGCCGCCGCGCCCGCCGTCGCCCCGGGGTCGAGCACGTTCAGCGAGCCCAGCCCGCGGCCGAGCTTGATGATCTGCCCGCCCATCGCCCGGACCAGGTCGACGTAGTCGGGCTTCAGGTCGCCGAGCACCATGGGGAACACCCCCTGCCCGACCAGCCCCACCACCATCCTGCGGATCAGCGTCGACTTGCCCAGCCCCGGCTTGCCCAGCACCAGGGCCGACGGGTTGTGGATCAGGCTCGCCCGCTGGAACCACGAGATCGGATCGCAGCACAGCGCGGCGCCGGTGGTCAGCTCCCGGCCGAGCGGCACCCCCACCATCGGCGTTCCCGACCCGGCCCCGAACGGCCACAGCCCGCACACCTGGACCGTGGTACCGCGCCATTCCGACGGCATCTCCACGTAGGAGGCCCGGCCCCCGCCCCGGCGGGAGAACCCCCTGAATCCGGGTTTGGGCTCGGGCCTGCCCTTCTTCTTGTCCTTCTTCCCCTTCCCGCCGTCCTGTTCGGCGGCAGGCTCTCCGGCCGCCCCGCCGGGGACCGATTTCGCAGGACGCTTCACAGGGATTCCCTCACCAGCGCCGGCACCTGAAGGTGGTCGGGAAGGACGATGCCCAGGGGAAGGGCGGCCGCGAACGCCGACGCCTGCGACCCGTACATCTGCCGCAACCGCAGCCGCGCGGGGCCCGTGAGCGTGTCGACGGCCGCCGCCGCGACCGGAAGCTCCTCGGCCGAGCGGACGGTGGCGGTGACGAGGACGGTGAACCGGATCACCCCCGCTCCCCTGGCCTCCTCCAGAGCCGACTGGTCGCTCTTGATGACGTCGATCTCGTTCCGGGCGGCGCTGGCGGCGCCGTCGAGGCGGAAGCGCGAGTCCCGCCGGTCCCGTTCCACGATCCGGGCCGCAGAGGCCGGATCATGCGGCCGGTAGAGGAAGGTGACGCGCTTGCGGGCGATGTCGTGGTGCGGGGCCACCAGCCCGGTCATCACGTTGGACAGCACCTCGCCTCGCGGCGCCTCCGACATGCCCCAGGTGATGGAGCAGCCGCTGTCGTGGACGTAGTGGTCCCAGGACTCCTGAGCCGCGACCGGCCCGGCGTCCTCCCAGCTCGTCTCCTGGTCCTCGGCGGCCTCCAGGACCGTCTGCGCGTCCGGGTCGTAGGCGATCCGCACGGCGCGGGCGAGTTCCTTCGCGGTCAGCGCGCGAGCGGACCCGGCGCCGGTCATCGACAACCCGGAGACCAGCCCGGGGATGCGCATCCCGATCTCCCGCACCATGGCGTCCTGGTCACGGCGCTTGCCTCCGAGCTGCGGCAGGGCGGCGTAGGTGACCGCGATGCGGGTGGAGACCCGCGCGCTGCCCACCGGGTAGTTCCAGACGATCTCGTCCAGAGCCTGCCGCGCCAGCTCGGGCGCGTTCGGGTCGGTGTTGGCGTAGATCTCCTCCCGGAGGCGGGTTCCGGTGTCGGGGGCCGTCTCGATGGTCACGCTCGCGGCGACCAGCCCCGGTTCGTAGCTCAGCGAGGCCATCCACTGCCCCCAGTGGGAGACCCACGTGTCGATCTGGCTCTGGTCGACCAGCGCCGCGCCCTCGGCATTGCACTCGAACACCACGGTGTAGTGCTTCGTCGACGGGATCACGACCAGGGCGAACGGGCGCCCGTAGGAGTCGCGTCCCTCCACCAGCCGGGACTGGGCGAGCAGCCCCGGAAGCCGGCACGAGCCGTGCGAGACCACGCTCAACGGTCCCGAACGGTAGAGGTGCCACCCCTGGGCGCGCCCCGACCACCAGGTCAGCCGTGCCGTGAGCGACTGGAGGGCGGTCCGCCCGTGCGCGTCCTGGATGACCAGCGGCAGCATGACCAGCCCCAGCACCACGGCGCCGGCCAGGCTCACCACCAGCGACACCGTCGCGATCAGGGTGATGAGGATCAGCCCGACCATGAGGATCAGCGTCCCGGCCAGCCCCAGCCGCCCGATTCCGGGGGACACCGGCTTCCGCCAGTTCCCGTACGTGGGTTCACGATAGTCGGACGTCACGCCGCCCCCACCTCATTCCTCGGCCTAGGCACTGCCACTTGGACCACCCGTGTTTCCGCTGCTGCCGCCCGGGCCACCGCCCCCGGAAGGAGGAGTGCGCCCGGTGCTTCCGCCTGGGGAGGAGCCAGTATCGGGGGGCCGGTAGCTGGGAACCTCGCTGCCGCTGCCCCCGATAGAGGAGAAGTCAGGCGCGGGAACCTCGTAAGCGGGAACCTCGTACGCGGGAACGCCGGAAGAAGGGTCGGCCCCCGAGGGGCCCTGCGATCCTCGGCCGTCGCCCGAACCGCTGTCCGTACCGCTGCCCGAACCACCGCTCGGCCCACCGGTCGGTCCGCCGGTCGGTCCGCCGCCCGGTCCGCCGCTCGGTCCGCCGCCCGAACCACCGCTCGGTCCGCCGCCCGGTCCGCCCGGTCCTGTGGTCGGCCTGGGAGTCGGTGTGCCACCGCCCGTGCCACCGCCCGTGCCGCTACCCGAGCCGCCGCCTGAGCCGCCGCCGCCTCTACCACCCCAACCCCATCCACCCCAACCTCCACCCGGTCGGGTGCTCCGCACGGGAGTCGACGCGCTGCCACTGCCGCCGCCGCCCCCCATCAGGCCCGTGAAGAGACCGGACGCCCGATTGCGCATGGTCATCGCGGTACCGCCGTACGTGAAGTGGCCGACCTGACGGATGCCGAAGAAGCTGAGGCCTTCCGTGGCCGCGGGCATCACGGCGCGCATGGTCGCCGGCAGGGCGAACACCGAGCCGGCGGCCAGGGCCAGGCCGAAAAGGCGGTCGGCCTCGTACTCGGACGCCATCAGCTTCAGGGCCCCGCCGTCGATCACCGCGATGACCGGCTTGACCGCGGTGAAGGCGACCAGCAGGCCGACGCACTGCCTGTAGGCGGCGTTTCCATAGGCGCTGAACCTGGCCGCGGCGAGGGTCGGGAGAATCCCGACCAGGATGATCAGGGCGCCGCTCCGGAAGAGCATCAGCACGAACTGGATAGCCGACGACAGCGCCGCGGCGAGGGCGAAGAAGGCGAGAATGAACGACGTGTCGCCCTCGTCGCCCCCGAGTAGGTCGAGGCCGTTCTTCCAGTTCTCTATCCAGGCGTCGTCCTTCGGCCCCATGCCCTCGATGATCCAGTGGGAGAACCTGTCCCCGGCGATGTTCGCCAGATTCACCAGCGTGGCCAGCGTCAGGATGATGACGGCCAGTTCGAAGAACTGGGTCATCGCCTGCCGGAAGGGTTCGCCCTTGCGTTGGATCGCGATCCGGAAGGCCGCGACGAGGAAACCGGCGAACGCCATCGCGGCGGTCAGCCAGTTGGTGTACTCGCGGAGCATGTAGAGAACTCCGCCTCTTTCCCCGCCCAGGTTCACGCTGTAGGCGCTGTCGCTCATCCACCAGGTGAGGAACGTCTGAAAACTCGACAGCGCCCAGTCCAGCAGTTTGTTGACGAGCCACGCCCATGCCTCGTTGAGGAGGTCATCCATCAGTGACCACCTGGACGGACGGAGCGGGAACAACGAAGTCGATCAACTCGCGCACGATGGGCTTTCTTCTCAGAAGGGATCGAGCAGAAGGCTGACGAAGGCGATGGCCAGTCCTGAGCCCGCCATGACGCATGCGACCATCACCCATCCCAGGCCGACCGCATGCGCTCCGAACTCGCCCCGCTTGTGCTTGAGCCCCATAGTGCCGCCGACGAGTATGAAGCCCAGCACGCAGGCCGCCAGGGCGGTCCAGAGCAACCAGCGGAGCATGGGCTCCACCGGTTCGGTGACCGCGCCCACTCCCTTCGCGTGACCGCGCGGCAGCGAGGCGTCGGGTCTGGCGTGGATATCCGGCTTTCTTCCGGTGGGAGGCTTGAGTACGGTCGTCTTCTTGTCAGAGTGGTCTTCTTTGCACTGCTTCGGGAACATCCCGCTGCTGTGCTGCCACTGATCGCAGTACTCATCCACTCCCCCCACGCAGTCGATCTTCTCCTGATCGGTCTTCAGGTCCCAGCAGGAGTCGTTCTTCTTGTCTTCCTTCGGCCACTGGGCGCTGTTACTGGTGTTGCAGTAGCCGTCCGGGTCCGAATCGCTCCGGCGAAGGCAGACCTTGAACTGGTACTTCGAACCCGTGGTCCGCTTGTAGTCGGGAATCTCGATCTCGTCGCACTTGCCTTTTCCGGCCCCCCGCACGCTGGCCACCTCTTGCCCGTCGACGATGGCATAGCCGCGCGCGAGGTGACCGTCGTTGTTGTGGTCGCACACCCTGATCCGACCGGTCGCGGGGTCGAACTGGAGCTTGCCGCCCGGGTCGGTGTCGATGGTCTCGATGTCCTCCGTCTTGCCCCAGTCGACGGGTTCCGCCAGTGCCGCGAGGCCGACGCTCCCCACCCGGCCCGGCGCCCGAGCGGCCGGGAGGGCCTCGACCGCGAGCCGCGCCGGGCCGGCGGCGAGTGGATCCGCCGGTTGAGAGCGTTCCAGGGCCTCCGCCCCGCGCTGCCCGCTCAGGACGACCTCGGGCACGGGAGCGGGAAGAAGGCTGATCACGAGCAGGACGGCGCCCAGCGCGAGGAGCGCGGCGGACAGGACGGACCCGCGTCCTGGCGCGGGCACCCGGCTCCCGCGGCCCCTGACGCCCGCTGCGCGGTGATGTCGGGGCGCGGGCATCAACTGGCGAGATTCTTGACGATCACTCCCGCGCTCACGATGAGCAGGCAGCCGAATCCGACGATGAACATGCTCCCGATGTGATTGCCCCCCTCACCCTTCCTGTGCTGGATCCCCATCCGGGCGCCGATGATGACGAAACCCGCGACGCAGGCCAGCAGGCCGCCCCAGGCCGCCCAGCCGAGCAGCTTTTCGATCTTTTTTGCGAACGGCGGTGCCTCGCCCTGACCGGGATTCGGGATGTCCCTGGCAAGGGCTGCCGCATGGTCGAGCAGGTGGGCCGTCCACGTGATCGTCGCGTCGAGCATGCGCGTCCTCCGAGATGATGCGATCGAGGTCCTGACCGGCCATGCGCGGGCGGTAGGCGACTTGGCCGGAGCCCGCCGCCGCGCGCCGCGGCGCGCCGCCGCCCGCGTGATCGACAGGCCCCTTCCGAAAGGGGCGGACGCCGGTCAGGACTGGGCCGGCGAGGCACCTTCCGAGCACGGTTCTGTACTTGTACTGGACGGTCCTGAGGCCGAAGTGATCGTCAAGCGCCCGGAAGGCGGCAACTCTGGCACGATCACGCGGAAGCCAGGCCGCCCATGTCCCGGACCAGACGCGAGTAGGCGGGGGGAAGCCGCACCCGGTCCGGAGGTTCGCCGAGGCGGAAGGCCTCCACCCACGGCAGGTCCCAGAGGTGCGGCACGCCGCCGCCGATCAGGCGCAGAAGATCTGCCAGCGGTTTCGGACGCTTCCCGGGGGCGTCGGCCACCACCGCCAGGCCGAGCAGGTGCACGCTCGGGAGGACGCCCGCGGCCCACTGCGCCACGGCGGCCTGGGCGGCGCACAGCCCGGCGGCATGGCTCCTGGCGACCAGCAGCACCTGGGACTGCCCCGGGGGTGCGGGCGTCGGCCAGTAGCGTCCTGCGCTCACGCTGTTGGCTATGAGAGCGGCCAGCGTGGAGGCGCCGGCTCCCCCATGGCACGAGGAGAGCCAGAGTCCCGGGGCTCGGCCGTTGTAGGTGACCAGTCCGAGGGCGCTCCTCGGGACGGGTGCTTGTTCCGCTGGAATGACCGCCTGTGCGGCGTACCCCTCCCTCTGGGGCCGCCCCTGCTGAGCCGGATACGCCGGTGCGCCCGGCATGCCCGGCGGGGCCTCAAGGCCGATCCCCCCGCGCTGCAGGGCGTCGCTCTCTGTTGCCCGCACCACGGGTGCCCACCTCCGGAAAGTCACGAGCGGCTCTGCTCTCGCCCGCGCGGCACCGCGCCGGCACCGCGCAAGCGAAGATCAACGTACTCCTGGGACCGACCGTCCGCAGGGCGTCGGTCCCGTCAACCCGCCGCACCCGGCTCCACGACACCCGCTTCATCCGGGCCCGGACGCGCACGACCGCGGGAGGCACCTTGCATCACCGCGCGATGACCGCACGGTCTTGGTCGGCGGGCCCTGAGCAGGCGGGGCCCGCCCGAAGAGGACGCCGACGGTGGCGGCTCGGCGCTCCGCCGCCCGGCGGAAGGGGCGGGCAACGTCATCGCCGATCTGGGAAGGCCACATCATCAACTGTTCCGGAAATGATCTCCGATGGTGACTTTCGGCTTGGGGAAGTTCATCCTCAGGACAGGCTGCCTCGGGGTGGTCGCCATTCTGGTGCTCATGGTCGCGGTGATGTTCATAGCGATCCAGAACGTGGCCTCGCTCGGCATCACCAATGTGTGCGGACCGGCGAACCCCGACGGCCCCGAACTCCTGAGTCCGGCGCCCAAGCCGAGCCCGGGGACCGGGGGGCCGACCGTGGCCCCGGCGGCCTACGAACGTGGCCCGGACGGAGGGCCGCTCGGTTCCGGAGCCGTGCAGAACGTCGCCGCGGCGGCCAAGGCACCCGCGAACAGCATCCCCGAGAACTACGTCAAGCTCTACAAAGCCGCAGGACCGAAGTACGACATCCCCTGGTACGTGCTCGCCGGAATCGGAAAGGTGGAGACCGACCACGGCCGTTCCACTCTGCCGGGGGTCCACTCCGGGGCGAACTACGCCGGTGCGGGCGGTCCGATGCAGTTTCTGCAGAGCACCTTCAACGCCTACGCGGTCGACGGGGACAAGAACGGTCAGAAGGACCGCTACAACCCGGCAGACGCGATCTTCAGTGCCGCCAACTACCTGCACGCCAGCGGCGCACCGGCCCAGACCAGGAAGGCGATCTACGCCTACAACCACTCCTGGGATTATGTGAACCTCGTGCTGTCGTGGGCCGAACGCTATGCGGGCGGCAAATTCGCCCTCGGCGGGGCCAACAATGCCGGAATGTCCTGCGCCTCGTTCGGCGGCGGCGCCCCGTCGGCGCTCGGCCAGAGCATCATCTCTCACGCCAAGCGCTGGTTGAAGACCCCCTATGTCTGGGGCGGCGGCAATATCAACGGCCCCACGGGCGGCGGTTTCGACTGCTCGGGCCTGACCTTGTACGCGGTGTACCAGGCGACCGGCGGGAAGATCCAACTGGCGCACTACACCGGAGACCAGCTCAGGGACTCCCGCGGCACCAAGGTGAGCCGCTCGAACCTCCAACCCGGTGATCTGGTCTTCTTCACCAAGCCTGGCGATGCCGACCCGCATCACGTCGGTATCTACGTCGGCGGGAACCAGATGCTCCATGCGCCGTACACGGGCACCGTCGTCAAGATCGGTCCTATGGACGAGAAGGAATTCAGCGGCGGCGTCCGATTCACCGCACCGAAGACGGTGAAGGCATGATGCCGAATTCTCGTCATGAACGACCGTCCGGGCGCCGCGGCCGGCCCGCCGTTCTGGCCGTCACCGCGCTGCTGCTCGCCTCGGGCTGCGGGCTGCCGCATCGGGAGAAGGCGGAGGGCGCCGCCACGTCCCCGCCCTCCGCCCTTCCTTCGACTCCTCCCGCCCCGACCGCGACTCCCCACGGCCTGCCCGACCCGAAGACCGTCGACCGGCACGACGCGACCGCGGTGTCGCGAGCCGCCGTCCAGGTGATGTGGACCGTCGACGCGGCGATCGACCGCGGCCAGGGCGACGCCTACCGGCGGGCCCGGCCCTACCTGACCCCCGAGTACGCCGCGCGGACGGACGCCCAACCGCTCGGAGCGGTGCCCTCGGTCTGGCGCGACCACCGCGCCTACGCCCGAGTCCGCTTGAGGCCCCAGACGCCCGAAGACGGGGCGCCCCCCGACAACGCCCGGACCTCCCACCGGCAATGGGAGGTCACCGTCACCCCTACCGGCCGGGACGGCTGGAAGGGAACGCCCACCCAAGCGATCGCCTTCGTCACCCTGACCCGCGACGCCGGGGACGCCTGGCAGGTCTCGGGGGTCACCACGGCATGACCCACGGCATGACCCACGGGCGATCCCCGCAGCACCGGCGCCCGCCACGGCCCCGGCCCGGAAGTGTCGGCCCCGCGCGCTCCACTTCCGCGACGTACGGCATATCCCGGCACACCGGGATATCACGATTGAGGAGGCTCTATGGCCGGTAACGACGATGACGACGTTTACGTGGTCTTCATAGGTATTGGCTTTGTGAGCGCGCTGCTGGGCGGGGTCAGCAGTTTCCTGACGTGGCTGGCGGGCCAGTTGTCCGGGGTCCTCTCGGGCGGCGGGTGGCCGGATTCCAGCCCGACAGACTGTTTGCGCATCACCTACAACCTCCTGCGCCATCCGAACGATCCGCGGAGTGCATGGCCGCCCGCGGCCGCCGCCGCCCTCGGGTCCGCCCCCATCTTCTTCGCCCTGCTGGCCGTGATGCTCCTGGCGACGGCCCTGGGCGCCTACATCCTTATCCGGCTTCTGCTGAACTGGCGGCGGCACCGGACGTTCCGCCGGCTGCGCCTGGGGTTCGCCTCCGGCTGGGAGGTCCGCAAGCTGCTGAGTGCCCGGACCGTCCAGAGCAAGGCGGCGCAGGTCCGGCCGTCCACGCAGAGCCTTCCCTCGCGCTCGGTGAAACCCGAGCAGGTCGGGTTCTACATCGGGAGGGACATCAGGTCCCGGCGGAAGCTGTACGCGTCTCTGGAGGACACCGCGATCGTCGTCGCGGCGCCACGGCAGGGAAAGGACGTGCATTTCGTCACGCCGTTCACCATCGACGCGCCCGGCCCCTGCATCGTCACGTCCAGCCGGCGGGAGACGTTCATCAACACCGCCATGGTGCGGGCGCAGTTCGGAGAGGTGTACGTCTTCGACCCGTACAACTGGACCGGCTGGCCGAACCGGATGCGCTGGTCGCCGCTGCAGGGATGCGAGGACCCGAACGTCTGCGCGGTCCGGTCGGGGACGCTCGTCCAGTCGAGCGGTTTCGACATCGGGCATGAGGGGGGCAGCACGCTCAGCGGCATCGTCACCATCATCCGCTGCCTGCTGCACGCCGGTGCCATCGGCAGGCTCAACTTCCGCGAGGTGATGCGCTGGATCTACGAGGCCAACGGCGAGGAGGCACTGGAGATCCTGCGCCAGGGCGAGCGCGAGGGGCGGACCGCCCCCGGATATCCGGGGGCGCTGGAGTTCAGCATGCGGAACGAGAGCCTGTGGTCCGGAGTGATCCAGGTCATGTCGTGCTTCTCGCAGCCCGAGGTGCTGGACGACTGCACGCCGGACCCCGGAGAGGAGTTCGACTTCAAGAAGTTCCTCCAGGGCCGGAACACCCTGTACTTCGTCTCCAAGAAGCAGAGCGACTGGGGAGGCATCGCCCCCATCGTCACGACCATCATCGAGCAGTACTTCCGTAGCGCGCGCGGCACGGCTATGAAGAATCCGACCGGTCGCCTCGACCCGCCGCTGACGATCGAGCTGAACCAGGTGGCCGACATCTGCCCCCTCGGCGGCCTGGCCACCTACATGGGCGAGTCCGGCGGCTACTCCATCAGCCTGCACGTCTACCTGACGTCGCTGGCGGAGGCTCGCAGAGTGTGGGGCTCGGACGGTGCGGCGTCCCTGTGGGACAACGCCACAGTCAAGATCATCTCGGGTGGTTCCGGCACGGCCAAGGACCTCTCCGACCTCTCCGACCTCGTGGGCAAGCACGACGGGAAGCAGATCCTCAGCCCCGAGGAGCTGCGGACCATGCCCTTCGGCCGTGCCGCCGTCGTCGCCGGCACCGCCCGTCCCGTCGAGATGTGGCTCACGCCCTGGTGGAAGCGCAAGGACCGGGACGCCATCGCGAGGGGCAAGGCGGCGGCGGAAGCGATGATCCACAAGATGCACGCCGGTCAGCAGGCCGGCATCGCCTCGACCCACGACGCGGCCGTTGCGGGCGACGATGACAGCGACGCATCGGCCATCGTCTGGTGACGGGGCGGATCGATCGGCGGATCGGGAGCGCGACCGGGTTGCGCAATGACGCCGCGCACGGACGTCTAGTAGGGATGGGCACTACACTCGACGGGTCAGCGAGGAGGGTCTCTGTGCCGACGTCCGACCATCTCGGACTGAACCTGGCCGCCGAGGATCGAGGCCGCGGGCACCCGCATCGGGTGGCCCGGTCGCGCCGGCTCGGCTAGGCGGGGCCGACGTGATGGTCACCCCACCGAACCTCATCGTTGCAGGGCACCCGGACCTCGCCCGGAGGCTGCGCGCCACCGGGCGTTTCCCGGCCGTGTTCGACGCCGCCTCCGCCAGCGGGCTCCGGGACCTGTCCAAGAGCGGCGAGGTCCGCGCCCCGGCGGCGTTCCTGTTCGCGCCGGACTTCGACGAGGACCTGCCCGAGGCCGGCGTCCCCTTCCTGGCCGACAGGCTGGCGGCGAGCGGCCACACCGTGATCGTCCACGGTTTCTTCACCGAGCGCGGCGACGTGTTCGCCCCGGCGGTGATCGCGACGGCCAAGCCGCTGACGCTGGCGGAGCTGCTGGAGCTGCTCGGCGCCGCCCAGCCCGAGCGGGCGTCGGCCCCCGCCGGGACGACGTTCACCTGGCCGTCCGACGGCCCCCCGCCCGAGCTGCGCGTCGCCGGGCCCCGCGCGGGCGACTCGTCGAGCCTGATACCCGGGTACGGCGGGCTGTCGATCGTCCATCGCGGCACGGGCTCGGTGACCTACCGCGCCGTGCACGAGGAGTCCGGCGCCGCGGTCGCCGTCAGGGTGCGGCTCGACGGTTCCGAGACCCCGGCGGAGGAACTGGCCGCCCTCGAACGCGCCTCCCGCAGCGATCACTTGGTGAGCGTGCTGGAGAGCGGCCGCGCCACCACCGGGCAGATGTACACGGCGTCGGAGTACTGCCCCGGCGGCGCTCACGCGCCGGAGCCCCTGCCGATCGGGGACGCGGTCGGCAGCGCGGTCTCGACGGGCCGGGCCCTGCAGGCGCTGCACGACGAGGGACTGGTCCACGGCGACGTCCGTCCCAGCCGGATCCTGCGCGGCGAAGCGGGACATCTGCTCACCGGTGCGGCCACCGCACGAGGGCTGGCCGCGCACGCCGCGCCGGGCGTCCTGGAGCCGGTCGCCCGGGAACGCATCGATCCCGGGTTCGCCGCTCCGGAAGCACTGCGGGGGCAGCCGCAGACCGTGCAGGCCGATGTGTACGGGCTCGCCGCCACCTTGTGGGGCCTGCTGGCCGGGCATGCCCCCTTCGCCGCCGACGGGGAACGTCCCTCGCACGACGCGGTGCCCCGGGTGCCGCGTGACGACGTGCCGGAATGGCTCGGGAACGCTCTCGAAAAGGCGCTGGCGAGCGAGCCCGCCGACCGTTACCCGACGGCGGCGGCGTTCACCGAGGCGCTGGAGGAAGGGCTCCGCGCCGTTCCCTCGCAGGACGCTCAGCTGGAAAGCGCGCCGTGGCCGCCGAGGGAGGAGGCGGCGCCGGAACCCGATCCGTCACCGGTGGCCGTCCCTGAGCAGCAGGCACCCTTCGCGGACGAGGAGGTGCACTTCGCGGAGCCGCAGGCCCCGGTCACCAGCCGGGAAGTGCCTGCCGCGGAGGCGCAGGCGCCTTTCGCGGATCAGCAGGCGCCGTTCATGGAGCAGCAGGCGCCGTTCGCGGATCAGCAAGCACCGTTCGTGGATCAGCAGGTGCACTTCGCGGAACCGCAGGCGCCCTTCACAGAACAGCCGCTGTCTTTCACGGAGCCGCAGCCGCCTTTCACGGAACCGCACCCGCCCTTCGCGAACCAGCAGCCGCCTTTCGCGGATCAGCGCACGTCCTACGCGCAGCCGTCCTACGTGCATCCGCACACGCCCTTCGCGGAATCGCAGGTCCCCTTCGCCGAGCCGCTCACGACCTTCGCGAACCAGCAGGTCCCCTTCACGGAACCGCAGGCGCCCTTCACAGAGCAGCCGGTGTCTTTCACGGAACAGCCGGTGCCGTTCCCGGAACAACCGGTGCCGTTCCCGGAACCGCAGCGGCCGTTCGCGCCGCAGCAGGCGGAGCCCGCGGGGTCGCGCCGTCGCGGGATCGCGCTGATGGCCCTGGTGGCGCTCGTTCTCGCCGCGGTCGTGTTCAGCGCGGTCTCCCTCCTGACGGGCTCAGGAACGGCCGAGCGGCGTCGTGCGGACCCGCCTCCGGTGCCCGTCCCGACCTCGCCGGGGCCCGCCCCCACCTCGCCCGCTCCCGACTCGGGCACGCAGGCGCCCACGTCCAGCCCGACGGCGGTGCGGCCGGAGAACAGGTACAGCCCGAGCCAGGTCCAGATCGTCGACAGCCGCGTCTCGATCGAGATCAGCTGGCGGGACGCCACCGGCGGCAAGGCCGCGTACTACGTGGTCGGCGGCCCGACAGGGCGCACGCCGTCCACCATGGCCAACGTGCCGGCGGGAACGGCGAAGGCCGTGATCCTCGCCCTGAACCCGAGCGTGGAGTACTGCCTGACGGTCGTCGCCGTGCTGGACGTCGACCGGGTCGCCTACGCCAAGCCCGTCTGCACTCACCGCGGCAGGCGGGCGGGCTGAGCCGCCCACAGCGGCGCGCGCGGGTCCCACCACCAGAGCAGCCGGCGCGGAAGCGGCCGGGAGCGGCGCAACGCGACGGTCACGGAACGGACTTCCGCGACCGTGAACGCGGCGTCCTCCGGGGTGACCGAGCCCCCGTAGCGGACGGCGTTCACCAGCCCGCCCACCCGGCGCAGCCGTTCGGGGTCGGTGCGCGGCAGCTCCCGCGCGAGCCGCCCCGCCATCTCGACCGGAGTGGCGGACGCGGGAACGGGCAGGCCCGCGACGCGCGTCGCCACCAGCAGCTCGGTCCAGGCCGCCCGGATCCGGTCGGGCGCGGCGCCCCGGTGCAGCCGGCGGAACCGGATCGCGCCCAGCATCGGGGTGCCGAGCAGGAAGGCCAGCAGGGCCAGCGCCGGGAGAACGAACAGGCTCTCCGCGCGCGAACCCGGACCCGTGCGCCCGCCGCCGCCCGCACCGCCCTGGTCACCGAGCCCTTGGGCGTCGGGACCGTCGGGCTGGTCGCCGCCTTCCTCGACCTGCTTCCCGGAACCGGTCTGGGGGGTCGCCTGCGAACGCTCCCGCGGGTTCGGGTCGTAGGGCACCCAGCCCAGGTCCCGGAAGTAGATCTCGCCCCAGGCCACCGCGTCGCCGGTACGGACCACGCGGTCGCGGCCGCCGCTTCCCGGCCCGAAGCCGACCGCCACCCGGCTCGGCAGCCCGGCGGCCCGCGCCAGCACCGCGAACGCGCTGGCGAACTGCTCCGACGTCGCGCCTCCGCCCCGGCGGCCCGGAGTGACCAGCAGTTTCGTGAGTTCGGCGTAGCCGTGACCGCCCGGGGCGCCCGGCTTGAAGGTGTAGGAGGCGCGCAGGTACGCGGCGAGGCGGGAGGCGCGCTGGTGCGCGGTGCCGTCCCCGGCGGCACTGCGGGCGATCTCCTCCAGCTTCGGCGGAGCACCGGGCGGCAACCGGAGGTAGCGCTGGTATCCCTCGCCGGAGGCGATCGTGGCTTCGGCCGTCTGCGATCCGCTCCACTCCGGGACGTCGCCCGTCACGGAGTACTTCCGCCCGGCCACCGGGCCGTCCGAGGACAGGAGACTGCCGGAGTCCTCGTCCTGCTGGACCGCGAGGCCGTCCACCCGGGACGGGACACCGGGAACCGGCACCCAGCCGCCGGGCAACGTGCCGACCGACACGCGCATCCTGGTCCGCACCGTCTTCGGCGGCATGTCGACGGGAGGCAGCAGGCTCGCCCCGCTGGGAAGGTAGGTGTTGTCGGGCAGCCAGCTCGGCCCGGTGAACTCGGAGAGCACGGCCCACCGCAGTTCCGTCCTCGGTCCCGACACGCTCAGCAACGGCACATCGGGATCGGCGGACCACGCCGACAGGTAGGACAGGGGGTTGCGTTCTTCGGCCGGCGCCGCGGGGGGCCCGGCGGCCCGGCGGGGGTCGGCCGCCTTGACCGGCCAGTCCTCCAGCACGCCGGACCCGCCGACCACGGCGACGGCGCCGGGCAGGGCCGCCGCGCAGGCCACCGCCGCCACCGCCGCGCCGATGCGCGGGCGCGGCCGTCGCCGTGCGGGCGTGGACCCCGCGTCCGCCGGGTCCCCCACGCGCACGGTGAACCCGGCGCTCGCGGTGTCCGGGCGGACCTGCGGCGCGGCGGCGAGCAGCACGGCGCCGCCCGCGGCGACCAGGGCGGCCGCCCAGTAGCCGGGCCCGGCCGCCTGCGGGTTGAGCGCCGTGGCCCCGCACAGGAGCAGCGCACCCGGCAGCAGCGCCGGCAGGACGCGGCCCTCGCGGCACAGCACCGTCGCGATCGCCGCGGCCAGCCAGACCGCCGCCACCGGGAAGGCCAGCAGGTCCACGGTCACGGGAGCCCGCGGCGAGGTCGTCAGGATGCGGGCGCCCGAGTGCAGCACCGCGTCCACGGCGGCCGGCACGGGGCCCTTGACCGGCCCGGGAGCCCAGGAGGCGAGGGCGACCAGCCAGACCGCGGCCACGGGCAGCCCCGCCGAGATCGCGGCGGGTCCGAGCCCGCGCAGCATCCGGTACGCCACCGACGTCACCGCGACGGCGAGGGCCGCGGTGAGCGCCAGCACGGTGAACGCGGGAAGGGGCCGGTCGTACCCGACCGCCAGCAGCGGCGCCGACGCGACGGCCGCCAGCGCGACGGCGGCGGACGACAGCGCGGTCCGGACCCGGGTCACTGCGCCCACCATCGGCTCTCGTTCCATCGCTCGGCGAAGCCGGCCGGATCGGCCGCGCGCAGGAGCCGGACCCCGGCGGGCGGCGCGAGGCCCCCGCCGCCGGTGTCCCCAGGGCCGATCAGGCCGACCAGCGAGACGGTGTGCCGCGCCGCGAGCGGCCGCATGGCCGCGGCGGTGTCCTCGTCCGCCGCGCTCGTGGACAGCAGCACGATCGCGCGTCCCGTCGGGGCGGAGCGCAGCCCCGCGCAGGCGGCCGGGAAGTCCGCGCCGGGCCGGGCCACCGCCTCGGCGAGCACGTCCAGGTGCGCGGTGACGCCCGCGGCGGCGGGAGAACGCGCGCCGCCGGCCAGCCGCAACTCGATCGGGACGTCCGGCCCGGACCGCACGATCGACGCCGCGGCCTCCACGAGGAGGTCCAGTTCGTCCGGACCGTACCGGTCGTCGACCAGCACGGTCATGCCCGTGCCGGCGGAGTCGGCGTGCTCGCGGACCATCAGGCGCCCGCGGCGCGCCGACGTCCGCCAGTGGATCTGGCG
Organism: Actinomadura citrea; assembly: GCF_013409045.1. Lineage (NCBI taxonomy): Bacteria > Bacillati > Actinomycetota > Actinomycetes > Streptosporangiales > Thermomonosporaceae > Actinomadura > Actinomadura citrea. The sequence continues at coordinate 8,647,444 of NZ_JACCBT010000001.1, forward strand.
GACGTCGTCGCCGGGCGCGTGCTCGCGCAGCCCCGCGAAGGCCCCCTCGGACGCCCGGACCGACGCCGACGATGTGTCCCGGCCCCCGCCGCCGGCCGCGGGCACGGGGGCGAGGTGGTGGTGGCGCGGATGCACCAGCAGCCGCACCGGCACGTCGTCGGCCGCCCGGACGGCGCGTGCGAGCCCCAGCGGGTCGGTGCGGACCAGGCTGAGCGGCCCCGCCTCCACCACACCGCGCCGCTGGGGTGTCAGCTCATACCGGATCCTGGCGTGGGCCGGGCCCAGAGGCAGGACGACCGGCGCCCCGACCCCGGTGACGCGCTCGGCGACGGTGGCCCGCCCGGTGCCCTTCCGCGCCGTGACGTCCAGGACGACGGTCACGGGTTCTCCGGCGCGGACCCGCGGCGCCGTGATCCGGCGGCCGACCCGGGTGGGCGGGAGGCGGCCGGCGAGGGCCATGGCCAGCGCGACGACCGGGAAGGCGAGCGCCCCCAGCGCGCCCGGCGCCAGGTAACCCAGTCCGAGGCCCCCGCCGGACAGGACGGCTCCGGACACGAGCAGCGCCCAGCCACGGGCGGTGGGGCGGAGGGTGCCGCCGGCCACGGCCTAGCCGTTCCCCTGCGCGGCCGGGACGGGGACTTCGGCCAGGACGCCGTCCAGCAGCTCCGCGGTCTCCGCCGCGCCGGCGGCGCCCGAGAGCGGCACCAGCCGATGCGCCCAGACCGGCCCCGCCAGGGCCTTGACGTCGTCCGGGGTGACATACCCCCGGCCGTCGGCCAGCGCGTAGATCCGCGCCGTCCGGCACAGCGCGATGGAGCCCCGCAGGGAGACACCGGCCCGCAGGTGCGGATGCCGCCGGGTGCGCTGGGCCAGCCGCAGGACGTACTGGTGGACGGAATCGGCGACCGCGACCCGGTCGGCGGCCGCGCCGAGCCGCGCCATCTCCTCGCCGATCAGCACCGGGGCCAGGTCCTCGGGATCGGCCAAGGCCGAGCCGCGCAGCAGCGACAGCTCCGCCTCCTCCCCCGGGTATCCCAGCGACAGCCGCATCAGGAAGCGGTCGAGCTGCGCCTCGGGCAGCGGGAACGTCCCCTCCAGGTCGATGGGGTTCTGCGTCGCCACCACGAGGAACGGACGCGGCACCGGGTGCGCCTGCCCGTCCACGGTGATCTGGCCTTCCTGCATCACCTCGAGCAGCGCCGACTGCGTCTTCGGCGAGGTCCGGTTGACCTCGTCCACGATGACGACGTTGGCGAACACCGGGCCCGGATGGAACTCGAACTCGCGGCTCCGCTCATTGAAGATCGTCACTCCGGTGACGTCGGACGGCAGCAGGTCGGGGGTGCACTGCACGCGGCCGATCTTCCCGCCGGTCACCGCCGCCAGGGCGCGCGCCATGGTCGTCTTGCCCATGCCGGGCAGGTCCTCCAGCAGGACGTGCCCGCCCGCGGCGAACGCGGTGAGGATCAGGCGCACCGTGGCGGGGTCGCAGCGTGCCGCCGACTGGATGCCGGAGGCCATCCGCTCGAAGGCGGCGGCGGCCAGCAGCGCCTCCTCGTCAGGCAGCGCGGACGTCGCGGTCGTGGTGCTCACTCATTACCCTTCTTAGCCGCAGTTGGCCCAGCCGGCCGAGGCGCTGGCGCCGGACGCGCCGCCCGAGTACCGGACGCAGTCGCCCGGCGCCTGGACGAAGACCGGTCCGGCGTAGTACTTGAACGTGCCGTTGTCGGAGGCGACCTTGCCGCCCGTCTGGCTCTGGAGGCGGACCCAGACGTTGGTGCCCTTGCCGATGTCCGCGGTCTTCATCGTGACCGCGCAGTTCTTCTTGGTGGTGGCGCTGTAGAGCTGGTAGATCCGCCCGCCCGTGAACGACGACGACCGCTGGACCTTGTAGTTGCCGCCCGCGGTCGCGTTGCAGACCTGCGCCGGTGTGTACGGGTTGCTGGTCTGAGTGGGCTTCGGCTTGGTCGGGGTGGGCTTGGGCGTGGTCGGCTTCGGCGTGGTCGGCCTGGGCGTGGTCGGCCTGGGCGTCGTCGGCCTAGGCGTGGAGGGCCTGGGCGTCGTCGGCCTGGGCGTGGTCGGCCTGGGCGTCGTCGGCCGGCTCGTGGGCGACGTGGTCCTGGTGGGCGACTTCGTCGTGGGGGCCGTCGTGGGCGTCCGTGAGGGCAGCCGAGGCGACGGGGTGCGCGAGCCGGGCGTCGCCGGAGGCCGAGGCGCTTCCGTACGGCCGGCCGGAGGGGGCGTTCCGGGTCTGCTGGACGGTGGCGTCTCGGGGGTCTTGGGAGAGGGCCTCGGGTCGAGCGGGTACGGGAAGACCGGATCGCCGGGCGGTGCCGGTACCGGAGGCGGGCTGCTCGCCCCGCCGCCCGGCTTGTCCGGGCGCTCTCCGCCCCGCCCCGGCCCGCCCGGGTACTTGCCGACCTTGCGGGCCACTCCGTCACCGCCGACGACCAGGGCGTCCGTGCTGCCCGGCGCGTTGACGAACAGGTTGCCCTCGCGGACCTGGAGCTCCATGTCTCCGCGCCCCGCCGGCATGGTCAGCATGCCGGTCTGCCGCCCCGCCGGCTCGAAGACCCGGACCTGCCCGGTCTCCCGCACGGGCAGGTACACCTTGCCGGCGAACGGCACGGCGGGCTCCTGGACGGGATCGGTCAGGGGGAACGACCGGACCGGGCCGCCCTTGCGCACGTCGCCCAGCGTGACCACCGAGCCCGCGCCGGGGACCGTGACCGCGGCCAGCGCGCCGTGGGTGCGCGCCGGCACCATCGCGCCGGCGAGCGACACCGGGGCCGTGACCCGGCGGGTCTCCCCGCCCGCCGCGACCACCAGCTCGCGCCCGCCGCGGTCGACCACGAGCGCGCCCTCGTCCAGCACGGTCATCGTCAGATCGTGGTCGGGCGGGGCGGCCTCGGCCGTACGGACGACGGTGGGGCCCTGGGCGGTGACCTTCACGGCGATGACGGTGCCCTGCCGGGGCACGGCCACCCAGAGCTGGCCGGCGTCGTCGAACTCGCCGCCGACCAGCGGTCCGGGCAGTTGCAGGACCGGGCCCACGGGGCGCAGCGTGGCCGGATCCAGCGCGCGCACCGCGCCGGACGTGCGCTCGACCAGCGCGGCCCCGTCGGAGCCCATCGCCAGGTGCGGATCACCTCGGGTGCCGATGTCCAGCCGTCCCGAGAAGCCCAGGCCGTTCAGGTCTAGCGACGACACGCGACCGGTGTCCAGGTCGTGGATGAGCAGGAACTTGTCGTTCTGGGTGACCTGCACCCGGTGGCCGCGGGCGTCCCTCACCTCGCGGCGCTGCTCCACCCGTCCGCTGTCGGGGTTGACCCGGTCCACCTCGCCCGCCGTCCGGCTCCACAGCCAGGCGCTGCCGTCGGTGGCCGCGACGGCGAGACCGACCCGCCCCCCGCCGAGCAGCGTGGCCAGCAGCAAGACGGTGACCAGCGCGGCCGCGGCCCACCAGCCGCCTCGCGCGCGAACCATCTCGGCGCCCTTCTTCCGCGACTTCACGGCCGCTCCTTCATCCCATGGCCTCGCGGTGCGGGCTCGCCCCGCTCATGTCGACGGCCATCAGGGCAGGTCTTCTTCCCAGGTCAACGATGCTTGTCGAACCGGCCGGCGGACGGCCGGGTCTCGACGGCGTCGGCGATGCCGCCGAACAGGGCACCGCGGCACCACGCTACAGATCACCGTCCGGAGTCCGGGCGATCTTGCAACCACCGGACCCCGTCGCGCGGAGGAGGCGGACGCGTTCAGCGGCTGGAAGCCCCAGCGCGGGCGGGGTTACACTGCGAACCGACTACGGAAAGTAATCAACTCGATACGAAGAGAGCATGGGAGGCAGATCGCAGATGCCGTCGATCCGAACGACCCCGGCCGTCCTGGTCCTGGCCGCCGGGACCGCGCTCGTCCAGGCCCCGTCCATCGCCTCGGCGAGCACGCCCAGCGCCCCGAACACCGCGTCGCCGGCGGCCCTTCGCTCCTGGGCCGACTGCCCCCAGGGCCGGATGTGCATCTGGCGCCTCCCCAACGCCCACGGCTCGCGGGGCTCCTATGCCAAGGTCGCGCGCGACCTCAGTGAGCTCGGCGGCGGCCTCAACGACCACGCCCTGTCCTTCTGGAACCGCACCGGCAAGACCTGGTGCATGTACTCCGACGCCCGTTTCAAGGGCGAAGGCCGCAAGTACCCCCGCGAACCGCTGGCGGGCGCCAAGGGCAACACCGGCCAGTTCGGCTACAAGGTCAGCTCGCTCCGGCCCGCCTTCCTCGGCCGCTGCTGACAGGCGCTGCTCGTCCCGCCCAGAGCTAGCAGTTAGAGGGCGGTTCCACCATCGGTGTGGTGAGAGCGCAGTGCCGATGGCGGGCCGACCGGGCGGGCGCGTCGGGGCGGCCGATCCCGTACCAGGACGCGGCGGCGCCGAGGAGGAAGAGCCCGGCGCACGCGACCATGCCCACGGTGAACCCGTGGCCGAGGGCCCGCGGACTGTGGGTGGCGTCCTCGGGCAGGTTCGCCAGCAGCGGCAGCGCGGCGATGACCAGGAGGCCCGCGGCGCGGGCGACCGCGTTGTTGACCGCGCTGGCGATGCCGGCGCGGCTGTCGGGGACGGCGGACAGCACCGCGATGCTGACGGGAGTGGTGATCGCCGAGATGCCCAGGCCGGCGGCGACGACGGCCGGCAGGACGTCGGGCAGGTAGGAGGCGTCCGGGCCGATGCGCACCGCCAGCAACGCCGCTGCCGTGCAGACGACCGCGCCGACGGTGAGCGGCGCCCGCGGGCCGAAACGGGTGACGAGGGTGCCCGCGTGGGGTGACAGCACGAGCACGACGACGGTGATCGGCAGCAACGCCAGCCCGGCGGCGAGCGGGGAGTAGCCGCTGGTGATCTGCAGTTGGATCGGCACGAGGAAGAACATCCCGGCCACCGCGCCGTAGATGCAGAACGAAGCCGCGTTCGCCGCGCCGAACCGCCGGTGCGACAACAGGGCCGGCGGCAGCATCGGCGCCTCGGCGCGCCGCTCGACCAGCACGAAAGCGATCATTGCGAGAACGCCGAGCACGGCGGCGGCCTCGGGAAGGAGCCCGCCGCCCGAGGTGTCGGTGAGGCCGTAGGTGACGCCGGCGAGGCCGATCGCCGCCAGCGCGGCACCGGCCACGTCCAGACGGCCGCGCACCGCCCCCTCGTCTCGCGTCTCGGGTACGTGGCGGCTCACGGCCGCCGCCACCGCGACGGCGACCGGGACGTTGATCCAGAACACCCACCGCCAGCCCGCCGCATCGACCACGGCGCCGCCGAGCAGCGGCCCGGCCGCCCCGGCCATCCCGCTCATGCCCGACCACGCGCCGACCGCCCGCGCCCGGTCATCGCGGTGGAAGGCCGCCTGGACGAGTGCCAGCGACCCGGGAACGAGCAGCGCACCGCCGACGCCCTGCAGCGCCCGCGCGGCGATCAGCCAGCCGATGGCCGGGGCCAGCCCGCCCAGCAGCGAGGCGAGCGCGAACAGACCGAGGCCGGCCAGGTAGGCCCGCCGCCGCCCGTAGCGGTCCCCGAGCGCGCCGCCGAAGAGGACCAGACCGGCCAACGCCAGCGCGAACGCGTTCACCGTCCACTGCATGCCGGCCATGCCGGTGCCCAGGTCGCGCGCGATCGCGGGCAGCGCGACATTGAGCACCGTCGTCTCCAGCAGCACCAGCCCCGCCCCGAGCGCGGTCGCCGCGATCGCCCACCGGCCGGAAGGCTGCGACAGCCGCAACTCACCCCCGATATCGATCGTTCTCCCACCCGTCATATCCGATGTGCCGGTGGCCGTCATCCGGATCCCTTCGGGCCGCGCCGGCCATCGACTCGTCCGCGCCGGCATGGGGTTTCCACGAGCGTGATCGATGGCGGGTTCGACCATCAACACCGATATATGCAACGATCGATGTCGTCACCGCATGGATCGTGGCCGACTCTGCCCGGAGGCATCGATTGACGGACCTGCGGCAGATAGAAGTGTTCTTGGCGCTGGCCGAGGAGCTGCATTTCGGCCATACCGCCGACCGGCTCCATCTCACCCAGCCGCAGGTGAGCCGGGCCGTCGCCGCCCTGGAAAGCCATCTGGGCGGCCGATTGTTCGAACGCACCAGCCGCCAGGTCCGCCTCACGCCTTTGGGCCGCCGATTTCGCCATGAGGCCGAGCCCGCTTACCGTCTTCTGACGGAGGCCCTGCAGAATGCTCGCGCCCGAGCCCGTGACACGGCGCAGCCGCTCCGCATTGGTTTCTTTCTCTCCGTTGGCGGGGAGCCGCTCAGCCGCCTGGTCCGCGCGCATGAGGCCCGCCACCCCGGAATCCAGATATCCCTGACGAACGTCCCGTACGTCGATCCCTACGAACCGCTCCGCCGCGACGAGGTCGACGTCCTGATCTCCTATCTCATCGTCGACCCCGTCGAAGAACCCGACCTGACCACGGGCCCGGCGATCCATCACACCGCCCGGGTCCTGGTCGTCGCGGCCGGCGACCCACTGGCGGGCAGGCCGTCGCTGTCGATCGAAGACCTCGCGGGCCGCAGGACCGTGGCACGACCGCCCCGGCTCCCCCGCGCTCTCTTCGACCACTTCGTGCCGCCCGCGACCCCCTTGGGCGAACCGATCCACCGCACCTACGACCTCGGTGAAGGCGACGCCTACGGCGCGGCGGTGGCCGCGGTCGCGCGCGGCCACATCGTCCACCTGAGCGCCGACATCTTCACCCCCCTCCTGGCCCACCGCCACGACCTCGACCTCATCGCCATCCGCGATCTGCCCGATATCCCGATCGGCCTCATCTGGGTCACCGCCCGCCAGAACGCCGCCATCAGCGCCCTCGCCGACACCGCCGCGAGCCTCTCCACGGCCACTCCGCGCGACTGATCCGGAAGGGCCGCGCGGGGACGCGCGCCGTGACGACACATCAGGGGTTTTCGAGTCCCGGGGCGCCCGGGTTCCCCCGGCGCAGGGGGCCTCAGATGGGCGGGGCGACGCGTTTGACGTAAGAGGTGATCGGAGCGGTTTCCACGCGTTCGACGCCGTCCAGAGATCCGATCCGGTCACTGAGGTAGGTGTACAGGGCGTCCTCGTCCCGGCAGACGGCGATGGCCAGGAGATTGTGCGGACCGGTGACCGCGCCGACGAAGGCCGCCTCAGGGTCGGCGGCCAGCGCTCGGGCGGTGTCGGCGAGCCGGGACGGAGTGACGGTCAGCCAGATCAGGCACTGGGCCGGGAAACCCAGCAGCACGGGGTCGACCTCGACATCGAAGCGGAGCGTGCCGGAGCGGCGCAGTTCCTCCAGCCGCCGGCGGACCGCCGACTCCGACCAGCCGACGTGGCCGGCCAGTCTCGGATAGGCGGCGCGGCCGTCGGCGGCCAGGACGGGGAGCAGCCGGCGGTCGAGATCGTTCAGGGCGATCGGGGTGGCGGCGCCGCCGGGCGGCGGACGGAGCGCGCAGACCTGCTCGCCGGTGAGCGCCGACGTCCGGCCGAGCCAGCGGTGCTCCATCAGGTGGCGCAGCAGCCGGTACGCCTCCACGCCGAGGATGCGCGGGTGGCGGGCCAGCCCCGCCAGCGGGGCTGCGCGTCCGGCGGGAGCACGGACGATGAAGGCGATCTCGGTTCCGCTCGACAGCACGGTCACCCAGGCGGTGTCGGAGCGCCGCGCCAGTTCCCGGGCCAGGCCGGCGGCGTCGGGGGGCGGCACGCGGAGCCGGACGAGCCACTCGGCGTGGCCGGCGCCGCGGCCGTCGACGACGGCCGTCACCCGGGCCGTGCCGGTGGCGCGCAGCCGTGCGAAACGGCGGGCGGCCGTGCGGTCGGAGACGCCGAGGACCTCGGCGATCCGGCTGAACGGGGCGCGCCCGTCGAGATGGAGCGCATGCAGCAACTGCAGGTCGAGCTGCCCGAGCGTGGCCGAATCCACCAGAAGATCGTACGTCGGTGTCGGATCACGGCGTTCGGGGTGCTCTCCGGTGACGTGGCCCGGACGGGTGCCGCAGCATCGGCGCATGACCCACGACATCCATGGTCTCCACCACACCGGCATCGTCGTCCGCGATCTCGGCTTGCTGGAGCGCACCTACATCTCGCTCGGCTTCACCCTGAGCCCCCGCTCCCGGCACCTGCTGAACGAGCGCCCCGGGAAGCCACCGGTTCCCGGCTGCACCGCCAACCGGTGCGCCCTCTTCGGCGGGGCCTACATCGAACTGCTGGGCATCGTGGACGAATCCGCGCCCGACCCCTGGCATACCAAGGCGATGGTCGACCAGTACGAGGGGTTCCGGCTGCTCAACTTCGACACCGACGACGCGGAGGCGGCGGACCGGCGGCTGACCGGCGCCGGGCTGCGCACCTCCGGCGTCCTGGACCTGGAACGCGACGTCGACACCGAGGAGGGGACCCGCACCATGCGCGCCCGCGCCGTGCACCTCGACCCGCGTTCGACGCCCGAGGGCTACGTCGGAATCGCCCAGCACCTCACCCGCGAGTACGTGCACCAGCCGCGCTACCTGCGCCACCCCAACGGCGCGCGGGCTCTGGAGGCGGTACTGATCGTGGTCGACGACGCCGGTCTCGACGCGGTCGTGTCCCGGTACGCCGCCATCCTGCAGACCTCGCCCGTGCGACGGGGGCATCTCACGGTGGTGGAGCTGGCGGAGGGCCGCCTCGAACTCGTCCGCGCCTCGGACGCGGAACGGGCACTGCCCGGAGAGCCCGTCCCGGCCGCGTCCTATCCGGCCGCCATGACCATCGCGGTCGACGACCTCGCCGCCGCGCGCACGCTCGTCGAGAACGGCGGGACCGCCACCCGAACGGTCGGCGGCGGGTTCTTCGTCTCCGCCCGGGACGCCGGCGGCGCGGGCTTGACCTTCACCGCCCGATGATCGTCGAAATGGCCGCGGGCCGGGTGCGCGGCGTCTCCGAGGGGCCGCTCACCGCGTTCCGCGGCATTCCCTACGCCCGTGCCGACCGCTTCGCCGCACCCGGGCCGGTGCGGCCCTGGCCCGGGGTGCGGAACGCCTCCGCACCGGGTCCGGCCGCCCCGCAACCCGCGTCCCGCCTCGAACGCGTGATGGGCGGCTTCCAGGCCGCCCAGTCGGAGGAGAAGTGCCTGACACTGAACGTGTGGGCGCCTCCCGGCGATGGCCATCCGGTGCTCGTCTTCCTGCACGGCGGCGGCTTCACCAGCGGCTCGGGCGGGCTGGACTGGTACGGCGGGGGGGAACTGGCCGCTCAGGGAGACCTGGTGGTCGTGACCCTCAACTACCGCTTGGGCGTGCTCGGCTTCCTGCGCCTCCCCGGGCTGAGCGAGGGGAACCTGGGACTGCTCGACCAGCTCGCCGCGCTCCGCTGGGTACGCGACAACGTCGCCGCCTTCGGCGGTGATCCAGGCAAGGTGACGGTGGCCGGCCAGTCGGCGGGCGCCCAGTCGATCCTGGCGCTGCTGTCCGGTGGTCGTGCCCACGGGCTGTTCGGGCGCGCGATCCTGCAGAGCACGCCCGCGGGCATGCTCCCCGATTCGCCGGACGAGGCCGAACGGACCGGTGCCCTCCTGCTGGACGAACTCGGCGTCGAACCCGGACAGGCCGCACGGCTCGTGGACCTCCCCGTCTCCGGCCTGCTGGCCGCCCACGGCGCCGTGGCCCGCCGCACCGCCGCACCGCTCAGTGCCGTGCCGCCGTTCCAGCTCGTCGCCGACGGCGACCTGGTGGCGGCCGACCCGGTGGCAGAGGTCGGCCGGCGCGCCGCGGGCGGCGTCCAGCTGATGATGGGCACCACGCGCGATGAGGCGGCGGCGTTCTACGCCCTCGACGACCAGGTGGCGGCGCTCGGTCCCGACGAACTCGCGCGCATCGCCGCCCACTGGTTCGGCGACCCCGGCCGCGCGGCGCCGGAAGGCCGGACGGCCGCCCGGATCGCCATCGACCTCGCCACCGACCAGATGTTCCGTGAACCCACGCTCCGCCTGGCGGAGTCACTCACCGGCAACGGCGCCGCGCCCTGGCTCTACCGCTTCGACTGGCACCCACCGCACAGCCCCTACGGCGCGTGCCACTGCATCGACCTGCCTTTCGTCCTCGGCACCCCGGGTGCCTGGCGTGACGCGCCCATGCTCGACGGCGCCCCGCCGGCCGGCCTCGTCCGCGAGGTACGCCGCCACTGGACCGGCTTCGTCCGCCAAGGCGACCCCGGCTGGGCCGCGGGCACCACTCACCACTTCACGGACGAGCCCGCCGGCCGCACGTAAGAGCAGACCGTCGTCCCCGTTCTCTTCGACGGTCATCGCCGACTGCCCCGACCGCGTCCGCCAGATCATGGCCGATCGCGGCATGCGGCTGCCCAGGGCGTATCAGCCGCGCTGACGGTCGCCCCCATCGCTCCGGAGGCGGCGGACTTTCCTCCATTCCGCCGATCGGGTGTGCGCGCCGCCGGTGGACCTCCCCGATGGACGAGGCACCGGGATGCGGAAGGGTGCCCGGGGGGAACTGAAAGCTGGCCGTGGCGGTCAGGTGGGGTACTCGCATAGCGGGCGAGAAGGTTTCAATCGGTCGTCGAATTGCTTCGTTCTCCCGATATCGACGGGTCGGTGCGCCGGCTTTCTTCCATTGACCGGCCCGGCACCCCTTGTTATGGTCACTCTGCGTGAAAGATTGCGTACACAGAGTTTCCTGACGTCCGTCCCGCGGGCCGCCGAATCGCGACGAAGAATGGCGCGCCGGCGGCCGGGAGCGCAAGGAGGTGAGCCGTGAGGTCTGGCCCGAAGCCACCCAGCGACCTGACGAAGCACAAGGGCATCGAGACCGTCCGCCAGATCCAGTTCCTGATGGTCCTGTGCTCGGTGCTGCCGCCGGACGGAAAGGCGCGCGAGATGCTCAGGCTCGCGCTCGACGTCAGCAACGAGGAGTTCCCGGACGGTGTCGAGCCGATTCACGATCTCCACCCGCAGGCCACCAAGACCTGGCTCGAGTTCTTCTGGACTCGGGTCGGCATTTCCCCCGAGGAAAGGGAGTTGATCGACTGGCAGAACGACAAGCCGAGCATGGACATCGCCGTCGAAGAGCTCCAGGAGGCCGAGCGCAGACTCGGCATCAGGCTGGCGCCTCGAACGGTCGAGTGAACAGCAACGAACCAGGAGGAAGAAATGTCACCCAGCACGATTCTGCGGCACGCCGCCGCCGACGCCGACGTCCGCACGGAACTGCTCGCCGGAGCGGGACGGTTCGGTGTGCCCGCCGCCGCCGTCCCCGCCGCCGTCGCGCAGCCCGACACCGCCTCGCTGGGCTACTGGACCGAGGGCGTCGCCGCCGTCGACGCCTACGCCTGCGCGTCCACGTGCAGCTCGGGGCCGTTCACCTTCGCGTGCGACGGCAGCACCAAGTAGCGCCTCCGCGTTAGCGCCCGGCCTCGCGCCGGGCGCGCGGAACACCGATGGGCCGAAGCCATCGGCCCATCACCTCCGACCTTCCCCCACAGGCGAGACTGTCCCACAGGCGAGGAGCCCGCCCGCGTGAAGCCGACCTTTCCCGTGGACCTCGCGGCCCGGGCCGCGAACCTGTCCGAGCGGATCCAGATCGTGTCCGCCCTCGGCCCGCCGTCCGGCGCGGAGCCGCTGGAGGCCTTCGACGCCTGGAGGATCGACCGGCTGGCCGCCAAGCTGGCCGCCAAGTTCGGCGCGGAGACCAGCCCCCGGTCGGAGCGGCACACGGAAGAGTCGCTGCGCGAGACCCTGCGGGCCTATCGCGCGCACGAGCTCGGCCTCACCGACCCCGAAGGCCGTCTGGGCCGGATGCTGGCGGACCTCCACCGAGGCTGGCTGCCGGTCTACCGGGAGACGCTGGACGGGTTCGACCCCGGCGACGAGGCGTTCGCGGCGGCGGACTGGCGCTCGGACGAGGTCTACCACGGCCGGCTCGCCACCGCCTGCGAGCCCTTCCTGGTGGAGCTCGGCCGCCGGCTGACCAGCGCGATCGACGGCGGCGGGCCCGCGGTCCGCGTCGACTCCCGGCTGGTGGCCGACTTCCAGGCCTACCTGCTCGACCGGTTCGAGCTGGCGCTGGCCTGGGCGGTGGAGACCGACGCGAAGGTGCACTGCCGGCTGCACGGGATCGACCCGGCGAGCGCGACCCACGACGACTACCTCGCCTACCTCGACAAGACGTTCGCCGACACCGACGCCTATCACCGCTTCTACCTGGAGTTCCCCCTGCTCGGCCGCTGGCTCGCCCAGACGACCGGGCAGCTCGCCGAGCACGGCGCCCAGATGGTCGGCAGGCTCCGCGACGACGCCGCCGAGCTGTCCGAGTCGTTCTTCGGGCGGCCCGTCGCGGCGGTGCGGACCGCGCGGCTCGGCCGTTCCGACCACCACGCCGGGGGCCGCAGCGTCGCGATCGTCGAGGTCGAGCTCGCGGACGGCGCGCAGGAGTCCGTGGTCTACAAGCCCCGCGGCCTGGAGGGCGAGGCCGGGTTCCAGGGGCTGCTGGCGCGGCTGCGCGCCGACGGCGTCCTCGACTATGCCGAGCGGGCCGTGCTCCGGAGGGACGGCTACGGCTTCGAGGCGCTGATCCCGCCGGGACGCAACCGGGTCGCCACCCGGGAGGAGGCCGAGCGCGTCTACGCCGAACTCGGCGGCTACCTGGCGATCTTCTATGTGCTGGGCGGCGGCGACCTGCACTTCGAGAACGTCCTCATCGCGGACGGCCACGCCTTCATCTGCGACTGCGAGACGGTGCTCGGAGCCCTGCCCAAGGGGTGGCCGCGCCCGTCGGGGACGCTGATGGACTCGGTCTTCAGGACCGGACTGATCGAGTGGCCGAGGAGCGGCGCGGCACCCGAGGGCGAGATGCGGATCAGCGGGTACACCGGCGGCGGCGGTTACGAGATGCCGATGCCGGTGCCGCAGGTCGACCGCCTGCAGTCCTTCGCGTCGTCCGTCAGCTACCGCGAAGGAGTGCGGGTCGACCCGGGGGCCGCCAACCGGATCTTCGTCGGCGAGGAGCTGACGCACGCCGAGGAGTTCGTCGACGCCATCGGGACCGGTTTCGACCGGGTCTACGAGTGGTTCCGGCGGCGGCCCGACGAGGCGATCGCCTGCGTCCGCGAGCTGTTCTCCGGTTCGGGCGTCCGCTTCGTCAACTGGAGCACCCAGGTCTACTCGCAGCTGCTCGCGGCGGCCCTGCACCCGCGGTGCCTGCTGGAGCCGCTGGAGGCCGACCTGCTGATCGAGACCGTCCGCACCTTCCCGCGCAAGTGGGACCAGGACGCGGCCCTCCCCGGCTGGGAGGTCGCGTCGATGTGGCGCCGGGACGTTCCGCTGTTCAGCGTCGAGGCGGGCGGCACCGCGCTCGTCCACGACCACGTGTCCCGGGTCGGGGCGGATCTGGAGACGAGCCCGCTCGACCACGCCGCGTCCCGGATCAGGGGCCTGTCCGCGCGGAACCGCGCGCAGCAGCGCCAGTACATCGCCGCCGGGCTGTCCGGCGGCGACGTCACGAGCGCCGACTTCGCCGAGACGTGCGTCGAGCGCGCGGCCGCGCTCGGGGAGCAGCTCTGCGCGATGCTCCGCGCACCGGACGCGCCCGCCCCCTGGACGTCCTTCGTGATCGCCCCCGACGGGCGGAACGAGGTCGACATCGAGGGCGACCTCTACAACGGCTCGGGCGGCATCGCCCTGTTCCTGGCCTACCTCGACGCCCTCGACCCGCGTCCCGAGTTCCGCGCGGCGGCTCGGCGGGCGCTGGACCACGCCGTCGCCACCTGGGAACGGCAGCGCATCGGGGCCTTCACGGGGCTCGGCGGCATGGTCTACGTCCTCACGCACCTGTACCGCCTCTGGGGTGAGCGCGCCCTGCTCGACCGCGCCCTCGAACTGGGCGACGAGCTGGCCGGACGCATCGACGGCGACCGCCACCTGGACGTCTTCCACGGCGCCGCCGGGCTCATCCCGGTGATGATCGGCCTGGCCGGCGTCGCGGACGGACGAGGCCTGGAGCAGGCGCACCACTGCGCCGCGCATCTGCTGTGCCGCGCGGAGGCCGAGGGCGACGCCCTGTCCTGGCCCGGCTCCGACCTCGGTGCTTCCGGAGCCAACCTGACCGGCCTGTCCCACGGCGCCGGCGGCGTCGGCTGGGCACTGATCACGCTGGGCCGGCTCACCGACCGCGCCGAGTACGTCTCGGCCGGACGGCGGGCCTTCGCCTACGAGGCCCTCCACTTCGACCAGAGCGCGCAGGACTGGTACGACCTGCGCGAGTTCCCCGGCGGGATGCTCTGGGAGGGACGCCACTACGCCAACGCCTGGTGCAACGGCGCGGCGGGCATCGGGCTGAGCCGCATCCAGAGCTGGGCGGCGCTCGGCAAGGACGACGACTCGGTGCTGACCGAGGCCAGGAGCGCGCTGACGGCGACGATGCGCAACTTCCCGCGCCTGATGAACGACTCGCTGTGCCATGGCCGGTCCGGCAACGCCGAACTGTTCCTGCGGTTCGCGCTGCTGGCGGACGAGCCCGCGTTCCGCCTGGAGGCCAACGTCCAGGTGCAGGCGCAGTGGCGCAACCTGGAGGACGCTCCGCCCGCGTCCGCCACCGGGTTCTTCCCCGGGCTGATGCTCGGCATGTCCGGCTTCGGAATGCACTTCCTGCGGCTGGCCCATCCGGAGCGGGTCCCCTCGGCGCTCCTCCTGGACCCTCCGCCCGCGTCGATCTGAGGAGTGATCTCCCCCATGTCCGTCGAATCCTGCGCGGCGTTCCTGCGGTACGCCCTCCGCGACACCGGGATCAGGCAGCAGATGAAGGCCATGACCGCGGTCGCGGAGATGATCCGCCTCGGCCGGGCGCACGGCTACCTGTTCGACGCCCGGGACCTCGCGGCTGCGTCGTCCTCGCCGGACTTCTCCGAGGCCGCGCCCAGAGCGGCGTCCGAGAAGGCGGCGTCCGGCCCGCAGGCACCCGCGCCCGCCACGGCCGAACCGACCGCGTTCTACCACTACGAGTACGACATGGCGGACCTTCCCGGGTTCGACGCCGTCCTCGAACAACTGCCGGCGCTGAAGATCAAGCCGTCCACGGTCGACCTCGCGGAGTTCGACGCCGAGTTCCGCGCGGACGACCTGCGCTCCACGTCGCTGGCCCCGAACGGCGCGGAGTACCACCGGTGGCGCGCGGCGCCGGCCACCCGGCGCAGGCGCGACTTCCACCTCGTCAACCTGGACTCCCACACCGACCACGCGGACTACGAGGCCTACTACGCGGCCAAGATCCGGCTGGTCGACGCGCTGGAGAAGGTCTTCGGCGGCGAGGTCCGGCTGTCCGGCAACCTGTGGTACCCGCCGTCCAGCTACCGGCTGTGGCACACCAACGAGGACCAGCCGGGCTGGCGCATGTACCTGATCGACTTCGACGAGGGGTTCCCCGACGCCGAGCACACCTCGTTCTTCCGGTACCAGCACCCGGAGACCGACGAGCTGGTCACCCTGCGGGAACGCCCGAAACTGGCGCGCTTCTTCAAGGTGGAGCAGGACCCGGACCGGCTGTTCTGGCACTGCATCGTCAACCCCACCCCCCGGCACCGGTGGAGCTTCGGCTGCCACGTCCCCGACACCTGGCTCGGCGCCATCGCGGGCCGGTCGTGACGGCGCGTCCCGCCACCGCCGCGCCCGCCGGGCCCGGCGCGGTCGCACCCGCCGGGGCGACGCCCGCGATCAGGGCGGTCGGGCTGCGCAAGCGGTACCCCGGCGTCGAGGCGGTGGCCGGGCTCGACCTGACGATCCCGCCCGGCGAGAGCTTCGGATTCCTCGGGCCCAACGGGGCGGGCAAGACCACCACGATCGCGATGCTGTGCACGCTGGCGGTCCCGACGTCCGGCCGGATCGAGATCGCCGGCCACGACACGCGGACCGATTCCGCCGCGGCACGCCGCCGCATCGGGCTGATCTTCCAGGAGTCCACCCTGGACGTCCAGCTGACCGCGGCCGAGAACCTGAGGTTCCACGCCGATTTGTACAACGTCCCGTCCGGCCAGGTGGAGGCGCGCGTCGAGGAGACGCTCGCCCTGGTAGGGCTGACCGGCTGCCGCGACCGCGTCGTGCACACCTTCTCCGGCGGAATGCGCCGCCGCCTGGAGATCGCCCGCGCGCTGCTGCACCGCCCGCAGATCCTCTTCCTGGACGAGCCGACGATCGGGCTCGACCCGAACGCCCGCGCCCAGGTCTGGCGCCACCTGCGGCACGTGTGCGAGACCGAGTCCGTCACCCTCTTCCTGACCACCCACCACCTCGAAGAGGCCGAGCAGTGCGACCGCATCGCGATCATCGACGCGGGCCGGATCGTCGCGCAGGGCAGCCCCGCCGAGCTGAAGTCGGTCCTCGGCGCCGACCGGGTGGAGCTGCGCACCGGCGACGACGCGACCGCGGCGCAGCTGATCGCCGAGCGCCTCGGCCTGGAGGTGACCCGCGACCGCCACGGGCTTCGTTTCCAGGTCCCCGAGGGGGCACGGGTGCTGCCCCGGCTGCTCACCGAGCTCGACGTCCCCGTGTACGAGGCGCGGGTCACCCCGCCCAGCCTGGACGACGTCTTCCTGCACCACACCGGGCACCGGATCCGCGACGAGGCCCCACCCGAGCCGTCCGCCTGCCCGATGCGGGTCCCGTCGGCGTCCGAGCCGGGCAAGGGCGGGCTCCGGGCCGAACTGCGCGCCATGGGGATGGTGTGGCGGCGCGAGATGCTGCACTTCCGGCGGGACCGCGTCGGAGCCGCCATCTCCCTCGTGCAGCCGCTGATCTTCCTGTTCATCCTCGGCATCGGCCTGTCGAACCTGATGCCCGGGCCCAACGGTGACGCCTACCAGCTCTTCCTCTTCTCGGGCGCGCTGGTGACGGCCGCGCAGGGACCCGCGCTCGCCACCGGCACCTCGATCATGTGGGACCGGCAGGGCGGCTTCCTGCGCGAGATGCTCGCGGGCCCCGTCAGCCGCGCGTCCCTGCTGATCGGCAAATGCCTCGGCGGCACCACGGTGGCCACCTGCCAGGCCGCCATCCTCCTCGCCACCGCCGCCCCGGTCGGCGTCCCCCTCGACGGCGTCCTGATCGCCCTCCTGCTGGGCGAACTGGTCCTGGTCTCACTGGCCATGACCGTCCTGAGCGTCCTGCTGTCGACCATCCTGCGCCGCCCGCAGACCTTCGGCACCGTCCTGACCGTGATCATGGCCCCGATGGTGTTCCTGTCCGGCGCGTTCTTCCCGCTGAGCGCGATGCCCGTCTGGATGAAGGCCCTGGCACTGGCGAACCCGCTGACCTACGCCGTCGACGTGATGCGCCGCACCATCACGGCCTACCTACCGGACGCCCCGCACCACCTGTTCCAACCGCTGGCCCTGGGCTCCTGGCACCCGCCGCTCCTCCTCGAATGCGCCCTGATGGCCGCCCTGACGACAGCCGCCCTGTCCTATGCCGCCCACCGCTTCACCCGCCTCCCCTGACGCCCCGCACAAGAACGGCGGGATCTCGGCGGGCGCCTTCACTGACCAGGCGGACGGGACGTCCCGCCTTCCGAACGGTCCTGCCGCAGTCGGGCGTTGATGCGCTGGGCCTCGGCGAGTTGGTCTTCGAGGATGATGATGCGGCAGGCCGCCTCCAGGGCGGTGCCCTGGTCGACCAGATCGCGGGCGCGCTGCGCCAGGCGCAGCTGGTAGCGGGAGTAGCGCCGATGCCCGCCGGACGAGCGCTGCGGAACGATCAGCCGGGAGGTGTCCAGGCTGCGCAGGAACGCCGGGGTCACGCCCAGCATCTCGGCGGCGCGGCCCATGCTGTAGGCCGGATAGTCCTCGTCGTCGAACTTGCCTTCGAGCGCGGCGGAGTCGTCTTGCGCGGCCGCCTGCGGTCGCTGCTGGTCGGGCTGGTCGGGCTGGTCGCCGGTCTGGGCCATGTGGGGTGCTTTCACAAAACCTTCCGTACTGCCGTGGCATCGGCAGGCGGCGACGGCAGGGGGCCCCGGCGCCATACTGCGGCGCCGGGGCCCAGAGGTACAACACCACCTACCGGCTCTGATGAGCCGGTCTTCCGCGTAGGCCGCCCGACTGCGGGCGGGGACGCGGGGATCGCGTATGCGTGACCGTAGACCACCGTCCAATCCGGGGAACTGCGGTACCCGCGCGGCGTGACTGGAGCCTGCTGCGGGCGATCCCGATGGCGCCGATCTCTCCTTTCCTCGACATCACTACCTGTACTACGTGTTCCAGTACTGCGTACTTCTTGTTCTCCACTACTGACGGTGACTTTCCCGCCACCGGTCCGACCGGCTGCCGAGGCCCCTTGCACTGCGCTGGCCCCGGCACGCCCGGCCGGCGTCATCCATACCCTCCGGCAGTTCGTCCTCTGCCGCTTCTCATGGATTCGTCTCTCTTCGATGGAAGGAACACTACCCGGTGCCGATCCGAAAATCTACTCCGATCACTACAGAGTTTCGTAGATCACAGGTCTTGGTTCTCCTCCGTCGGCCGAGAGTGCCCCGGCCACCGCGGACAGGCAGAGGGCAGGCCGGGGCCGCCGGCCCTGAGAGTCCGCCGCTGTGGCCCCGCACCCTGCGGAAAGGCTCCGCCCCTACTACCCGCGCGCAGGGGTGGGAGACCTAGAGGCTCTCGCTCGTCCAGCGCCACGCGCCGTTCTCATGCCGAGCGCGGACCAGTTGCGTACCGCTGGAGTCCGCCAGCTCGGCGACCAGCCGGATCAACTGGCGGTGGAAGTCGGCGGGCGGGCGGGTTCCGCCCGGCGTGCCCTCCAGGAGCGTCACGCTGACCTTCGCCTCGTCCCGGAGCTGCACGGTCAACCGGCCCGTCCTGTCCATGCGGAGGATCACTATCGCGTCGGCACGGATCAGGTCGTCACCCTCGGCGGCGGAGATCCACACTTCGCTCATGAGCGTCCCCTGCCCGGATCGAGGGCCCCGTACGCCCGGCGTCCCCCTTCCGTGCGCTCCACGCCCTCATCGAGGCTCGCGGACGCGGCCCCACCGGCGTCGCAGCTGATCAGCGAGGTGCCGCTCGGCCCCGCCGCCCCGGTCGCCGTCCGGCGAGAGGAGCGGTCGCCGGACTCCGGCGGGGTCGGGCCGGAGGGCGTAGACTCTGGGTGAGCTAGGGGTTCTCGATGCGGGCGGCCAAGCCGGCGTCCCCCTGGTTTCCGATGATCGGTCTCCCTGAGGCCAGACAGGCCGGCGCGCATGACGCCGCTCCACCGTCCCTCTCGAACGCGGACGCCCGTTCTCGGCGCCGGCCCTGCCGCCCACCAGGGCCGCGGTGCGGCGTCCACGGGTCTTTGAGCGGTCCCGGCCACACGCACACTCCTGATCGGAGCCCCAGATGCATACCGCAGGCACCGCCTCCCCCGAGGCCGGGCTGCGCCGCGAAGCGCTCACGGAACACACCGTCATCACCATCACCGGCGATCTCGACATCGCCTCCGCGCCGTCCCTGCGCGGGCCCCTGGAGACCGCGCTGCGGGACGCGGGCCCCCTCGTGGTCATCGACCTGTCCGAGGTGACGTTCTGTGACGCGGCCGGGCTTGCTCTGCTCACCGGCGCCCGCCGCGTCGCGGAACCGGAGGGCGTCACGCTCGTCCTCGCCGCTCCCCGCCCGCACATGGTCAGGCTCCTGCGGGTCAGCGGCCTGGCCCGGGTCTTCGCCGTCCGCCCCACCGTCGATGCCGCGCACATCCGATCGGCCGCGGCCTGAGCACGCGGCCCGGCCCGGACGGAGCGGGAGGACGGGATGACGACATGACGGGCGACCCGGGATCGATCGGGTGGGGCGCCGCCGGAGCCGCACCGAGCGATGCGGACCGTCGGCGCCTCGCGGCCACGTTCGAGCTGATGAGCGCGGTGGTCCTGGAGGGGACCGACGTGCCGGGCATGCTGGCCCTCGTGGCGGCGCACGCCCGGGAACTGGCGCACGTCCCGCTGGCGTTCGTCGCCCTGCCCGGCGAGGACGGCAACACGCTGCGGGTCGAGGTCGCGGACGGCCCCGGCGGCGACCGGATACGCGGGCTGACGGTGCGGCGGGGCCGGTCCATGCTCGGCCGGGCGTTCACATCGCGCCGGGCCGTGTCCGCGCGGATCGCCGCCGACCAGACGCTCACCGGCCTTCCGGCCGGTCCCATCCTGATCCTGCCCCTGGAGACGGGGGAGGCCACCCGGGGAGTGCTCGCCGTCCTCGGACGGGTCGGAGCGGAGCCCTTCGGCCCGGCGACCGCGCGCCAGATGCTCCTGTTCTCCGACATGGCCGCCCGGCTGATCGAGGTGGCCGGGGCCCGCCATCCGGGCGCCTCGCCGGGAGTCGCCGAGTCGACCCTGCGACCGCAGTCGTCGGGCTGACGCCGACGCGGCCGCGGCGCCTTCGCCGCTAGGGGATCGGCCTCCGGGGGCCTGTCCGGGCCCGGCCGGCGGCGCTCGCCCGCCCCGTGGATTCGGGCTGTGCCGCGCCGGGTCCCCGGCGGTCTTTCAGAGCCTGAAAAGCTTCGTGAACGGTGAGAGGATCTTTACTTTCCGTGTCCCGAAGTCGACCAGGACGGCGTTGCCCGGCTCGACCTCCAGGACGCGCCCGAGCCCGTACTTGTCGTGCGTGACCTGGTCGTCGAGGGTGAACTCCTTGGCCGGCGGAGCGGCGGGCGGGGGTTTGAAGGGGCTGGTGGGCAGGTGTCGCCGTCGGGCGGGGCCGGTGGGTTTCATTACCTCATTATGCGCGTACCGGGCGGTTCCCTGAAGCCTTCTCGCGGACCGGCTGGTAAATTCTCGCGACAGGCGCCCCCCCTGATCCGCCCGGCGAATCCTGTGGTACCGTAGTTCCCAGTTGCGGTTCCCATAGACATGTGCGTGCGCCTGTTGGATCTGACCTCAGGCGCACTTTTGTTTTTTCTGGATCTTCCGGATGGGCCATCGCGGCGTCTTCGTCCGCACACGGTGTGCGGACGGGGCACACCCTGAAGGAGACGATCATGGCCACCGGTACCGTCAAGTGGTTCAACGCGGAAAAGGGCTTCGGCTTCATCGAGCAGGACGGCGGCGGCGCCGACGTCTTCGCCCACTACTCCAACATCGCGGCCCAGGGCTTCCGTGAGCTCCAGGAAGGCCAGAAGGTGACGTTCGACATCACCCAGGGCCAGAAGGGCCTGCAGGCGGAGAACATCGTTCCCGCCTGATCTCGGCGTAGGCGGTGCGCGGTCCCGAGGGCCGCGCACCGCAATGCTGTCCGGGCACCTGATCCGCGCCCCTCGTCTCTCCCGGTCCACGGCGGAAACCCCCGCTGGACCGCTCCCGGTTCGTTCTTGAGAATCCTCCACCCGGACTCCTGCCGAGTCCGCGTTGCCGCATGACGGAGCACTTCCCTGACACGCACCGCTCTCAAGGAAGGCTTCACCATGCCCCGCGCCCCCCGATCGAGCGGCCGAGGTTCCCGGCCTCGTCCCGCCCGCCGTCCGGCGGACGGGCGAAGGCCCGACGCCAAGGCCACGCCTCCGGCCGCGGTCCAGGCCACGCCGGCGGCGCCCGCCGTCGCGTCGTTCGCCGAACTGCCGTTGCCGGCCCCGCTCCTGGACACGCTGGGCCGCCAGGGCGTGACCGCGCCGTTCCCCATCCAGGCCGCCGCCCT
Organism: Actinomadura citrea; assembly: GCF_013409045.1. Lineage (NCBI taxonomy): Bacteria > Bacillati > Actinomycetota > Actinomycetes > Streptosporangiales > Thermomonosporaceae > Actinomadura > Actinomadura citrea. Next base: position 8,669,088 of record NZ_JACCBT010000001.1, read on the forward strand.
CCCGAACGCCCTCGCAGGACGGGACGTCCTCGGCCGGGGACGCACCGGGTCGGGCAAGACGCTCACGTTCGGCCTCGCGCTCCTCGCCCGCACCGCCGGGCACCGCGCCCAGCCCCGCCGTCCCCTCGCCCTGGTCCTGGTCCCCACCCGGGAGCTCGCCCAGCAGGTCACCGGCGCGCTCGAACCGTACGCGGACGCCGTGGACCTGCGGATGACCACCGTGGTCGGCGGCCTGCCGATCGCGCGCCAGGCGAACGCGCTCGCACGGGGCGTCGACGTCCTCATCGCCACGCCCGGGCGGCTCGCCGACCTGATCGAGCGCGGCGACTGCCGGCTCGGCGACGTGCGGATCACGGTGCTGGACGAGGCCGACCAGATGACCGACCTCGGCTTCCTGCCGCAGGTCACCCGGCTCCTGGAGCAGACGCCGCCCGACGGGCAGCGGATGCTGTTCTCGGCCACGCTCGACGGCGGCGTCGACCGGCTCGTCCGCCGGTTCCTCAGCGACCCGGTCACCCACTCGGTCGACCCGCCGGCCGGCGCGGTCACCGCCATGGAGCACCACCTGCTGCACGTCACCGACACCGACAAGCACGAGACGACCGTGCACATCGCGGCCCGCGAGAGCCGCGTCATCATGTTCGTCGGCAAGAAGCACGCCGCGGACCGCCTCGTCCGCAAGCTGACCGCCCGCGGGATCAGCGCCGCCGCGATGCACGGCGGCAAGACGCAGTCGCAGCGCAACCGCGCGCTGGACGGCTTCCACCGCAAGGACGTCACCGTGCTGGTCGCCACCAACGTCGCCGCCCGCGGCATCCACATCGACGAGCTCGACCTGGTCGTCAACGTCGATCCGCCCGCCGACCACAAGGACTACCTCCACCGCGGCGGCCGCACCGCCCGCGCCGGGAACGCCGGAACCGTGGTCACCCTCGTCCTGCCCGAGCAGCGCCGCGAGATGGACGACATGATGGCCAAGGCGGGCATCACCCCCCGTTCCGCCCGCGTGCGCCCCGGCGATGCCGACCTCGCCCGCATCACCGGCGCCCGCCCGCCGGCCCGCGCCGCCGCCGCCCCGAACACCGCCCCGGCCCGCAAGCCGCGTCCCGCCGCCTCCGGCTCCCAGCGCGGGAACTCCCACGCCGCCGCCCCCTCGCGCAGGCCGCGGCGGCGAGCGTCCTCCCTCAACAGCTGACCCGAGCCGCCCGAGCTTCGTCGGCCGTCGCCGCCTAAGCCGAGACCTCCGCCGGAGCGTCTTCGACACCCAGGTACCCGCCCGTGTAGTCGATGATCTCCCTGACATGCGCGGCGATGCGCCGGGGACATCCTTCGCGGTCGTCCACCGGCGCGGAGTCCGGCGCCATCGCCCGAGCGAGGCGGGGCAGGTCGCGGAGCTTGATCCTGGGATGCGCCTCCGGGTGGGGGCACGGCCGGTCGAGCGCCGAGAGATCGAACGTCTGCAGGCCCTCGCGGTAGAGGGCGACCACGCCGGGGGCGGCGGCTCCCCCGGCGCAGCGCTGCGCCAGGTAACTCACGGCCAGTGCCAGCGACACCCGTTCCCCGGGACGCGCGTCGCCGAGCAGCCGCCGCGCCGCCCACAGCGCCGCCGACTCGGCCGTGGGATCGATGCTGCTGTACTTCTGCAGCTCGATGTCGGTCATCACCGCGTCGAGGTCGGTGCGGCCCTCCCCGGTCAGGAAGTGCTCGTCCAGGTGCGCGGTGTCCCGGGCCTCGAAGCGCTCCGCCCGCGCGTCCCTGAGCGCCTCTTCGGCCTCGGCGGCCAGCTCCGCGAGGAAGCCGGGGCAGGCGTAGGCCTCGACGTCCTCGTCGTCCGGGTCGCGGTCCGGGTCAGTGGCGAACCACTTCTCCGGATCCCCGATGCGCGCCACGACGTCGCCCATCGCCTCGGGGTCGTCGTCGACCTGCGGGTGCTCGTGCTCCCCGGGCGCCGTGCAACCTGCGGCCTCCAGCACCGTCCCGGCACGTCCGGCGGCCTCGATCAGGTCGTCGACCAGGGCGGGATCGGTGACCTGCCACTTGACGTACCAGCGGCTCGCCCAGAGCGCGGCGGTCATCGCACGTCCGGCCCGGGTGCCCGGGCCGGACCTCACCTCGGCGGCGATCCAGCCGAGCAGCTCGTAGGGGTCGCCGTTGGGATAGCCATGGAGCATGCTCGCGAGCTCGCGGGCCACGTCCGCGTAGTCGATCGCATCGTCGTCAGAGACCATTGATCAAGCAAACCAGTCCCGGTCGGCGCGCGGGCATCGGGGCGTCAGGAATGCCGCCAGACCGTGCCGACCTGGGTACCGGCCCAGACGGTGGTGGTGTGCGGGACGCGGGTCATCGAGTACGCGGTCACCCCGACGGGCGGCGTGACACCGGTCCAGGACGCGCCGTCGAAGTGCAGCAGGTGCGCGGGGTCGAACGGGCTGGACACCCAGACGCCGCCCCGCCCGTCGGCGGCGATCGAGCCGAGGAAGCCGACCGTGGACATCGGGTGCACCTCGCCGGCCGAGGCGGACGGGCTCGGGAGCTTGTGCACGGTGAACCCGGAGCCGTTCCAGTGGTGCAGCGTCGGCGGCGGGAACAACGGATGCTGTTCGAGGGCGTAGAACCAGACGTCGTTTGGGGCGACGTACTCGATCTGCAGGATCCAGTGGGCCCATTCCGAGCCCCATGGGGTACGCGTCCAGTCCGTGCCGTCGAAGTGCCACAACGGCGTGGGACCGGTCTGCGACTCGCCATATCCCCCGACCCAGACGTCCGAGGCGCTCCCGGCTGCGATGGCGTTGAGCCCGGAGGGCTGCGGAAGGGTGAGGGCGTTCGTCCACTGACCATGCCGCCGCACCGACACCGTCGTGGCGTCCCCACCGATCCCGGTCGCCCACAGCCCGCCGGTCCGGTCGACGTCGATGGCCTGGAGCAGTTCGCCGGCGGGGCCTGCCACCGTCGTCCAGCGGCGTCCGTTCCAGCGCAGCAGGTCCGTGCGCTCCTGGGCGTTCTGGCCCGCGGCGAGGGCCCACACGTCTGCGGCGTGCCAGGCGCGGACGTCGTTGACGGCGACCAGCCCCTCAGGCATCGCGACGCGCGCCCAACCACGTGGCGACCGATGCAGCATGACGGCACGCGATTCCGGCTCGAACGCGTTCTCCGTACCGCCTGCGAAGACATGCCACGGATCCGGCGCAGCGAGACCGAGCAGATGGCTCCGCCCCGCCAACGGCGGAACGGGCACATCGACCCACTCCCCCGACGGCGGACCGGCGGCGTGCGCCACCCCACCCAGCGCCCCACCGACAGCGGCCCCCACCATCGCGGCCCCACCCAGCCCGAAGACGCGACGCGACAGCAGAGGATTCAGCGGGCTTCGATCCACAGTGCCTCCTCGAACGAACGAAACATCAACGCCAGTATTTACTGGCAAGATCAGAACATCCACCCCCTGACCTCATACGGCCACCACCCCCCACCCACGCCCCACCCAACGCCCGCCCCAACCGCCCCACCGCCTCCCGCGAGACCGGAGCTATCTGACCGGTGACGCGGAAGTGACCGGAACGCCAACGTGACGGCACTTTTTGTCAGGTCGACAAAAAGCTATTCTCGCTGCGTGACCGATGACCGCTGGACGCCGCCCGCCATCCTGCTCGCGGTCGATCTGGTGATCTTGACGTTGCGCGAGTCGCGCCTGCACGTGCTGCTCATCGAGCGCGGCGTCGAGCCTTACGAAGGCGCGTGGGCACTTCCCGGGGGGTTCTTGCAGAACGCCGAGGAAGACCTCACCGCGGCGGCTCGCCGCGAACTGGCGGAGGAAGCGGCGATGGACGTCGCGACGCTGCATCTGGAGCACCTGGGGGTCTATGGCACACCCGGTCGCGACCCGCGCGGCCGGGTGGTGTCCGTCGCCTACCTGGCGATCGCGCCGGGGCTGCCGGAGCCGACCGCGGGCACGGATGCGGTCGGCGCCCGTTGGCAACTAGTCGATCAGGTGCTCTCCGGGGAGCTGGAGCTCGCCTTCGATCATCGGCGGATCGTTGCGGACGGTGTCGAGAACGCCCGCGCCAAGCTGGAGCATTCCGCCCTCGCAACGGCGTTCTGCGCTCCGACATTCACGATCACCGATCTCCAACGGGTCTATGAAGCGGTGTGGGGCATCCCCCTCGATCCGCGCAATTTCTATCGGAAGGTCCAGAAGACCAGGGGGTTCATCGTCGCGGCGGGGTCGGAGCGGAAGGTGACGCCCGGGAGACCCGCCCGGTTGTTCAAGGCCGGGCCGCGCGAAGTCGTGTACCCGCCGATGGTCCGGCCGAGCGAACCGTCGAATACGAAGGGACCGGAGGAATGAATGACAGCCCGATCGTCATCCTTACCGCACTCGACGTCGAGTACGAGGCCATTCGCGAGAAGCTGGACGTCCCACAGGTCCGCCGCCATCCGCAGGGCACTCGGTTCGAGGTGGGCCGGATCAGAGGCGGCAAGTGCCGGATCGCCCTGGGGCTCGTCGGCAAGGGCAATCAATCCGCGGCGGTGCTGGCCGAACGCGCCATCGCCGAGTTCTCCCCCGTGGCGCTGCTCTTCGTCGGGGTAGCGGGAGCTCTGCACACCCATATCGCCCTAGGGGACGTGGTGGTCGCCACGCACGTGTACGCGTTCCATGGCGGGACGAGTGAGGACGACGGCTTCAAGAGTCGACCCCGTGTGTGGGAGGCATCCCACGGCGCCGACCAGCTCGCGCGGCACGTCGCGCGCACTCGTGACTGGGCAGGCGGTGGCCGTGCGCCCGAGGTGCATTTCGGACCGATCGCGGCGGGCGAGGTCGTTCTGAACTCCCGGGTCTCGGGTCACGCCCACTGGATCCGGCAGCACTACAACGACGCACTCGCGATCGAGATGGAAGGGGCCGGCGTCGCGCAGGCCGCGCACCTGAACAAGTCGCTGCCGGTGGTCGTCGTCCGGGGCGTCAGCGACGGCGCCGACGGCACCAAGGAGACCACCGACCGCGAACAGTGGCAGGCACGGGCAGTGGCCAATGCGGCGGCGTTCACCTTGGCCCTGGCCGAAAACCTGGCAGGCGAGGAACAGGACCGCGCCCGATCCGAGGCGAACGACACGAAGGGGAGCACGGATATGACCGGAACGACCCGCAATGTAGCCAAGGACAACGCGCGCGTGGGCGTGCAAGCCGGCCAGGTGTACGGCGGCATCCATGTTTCCAGCGAGCGAACCGCACCGACCGATCCCACGAAGGCGATCGCCGGACTGGCCGCCCGACTCCAGCAGGCCCGGACAGCGGGCCAACTGGACGAGGACACCTACCAGGCGGCGCAAGCAGAACTCGCCACCGCCAGCGAGACGCTACTGACGACAACGCCGCAGGACATGGGCGCGGTGACGCTGGCCCTGAAGAAGGTGCGCGGACTGGTCGCCGAGGTCGCGATCCTGGCCGCCGAGGTCGGCACGATCATCGCCCTCGTCCAGGGCCTGTCATGACCGGATCCAACGCCTCTGCGACGAACTATGCGGGGGACCGGGCCTACGTCGGTGTCCAGGCTGCGACCGTGCACGGCGGCATCCATTACTACACGCTCTCCGCGGATGCCTCGCCAGCGGAACGGTTCGAGACCGGTGTCAGCCTGCTCGACGGCGGCATGCCTGGCAAGGCGCGGCAACTCATGCAAGGAGCCGTCATGGACGGCCAAGGGGGAAACGAAGCCTGCTTCCACTTACAGCTCGCCTTGGTCAGTGGCCGGACCCGGCACGAGATGCCTCCAGATGACGCCAGGATGCTGCGGCATGCGCCGACCATGTGCCACGTCTCCGGCGGAGACGCCTGGGCTGATGGGGTGAAGACCATCGGGCGCCTGTTGGATGCCGCACGGCTGCCCGACGCGGATCTTCGTCCCCTCCTCAAAGATCTCGACGGGCTCGGCGAGCCTCAGCGAACGATGCTCCTTAGGCATATGGAGTTGTTCCTAGAAGGACCACTTCAAAATGAGATGTGGAAGCGCTCCCTGGAAAGCGCCGAACAACACCAAATGGTGAATGACCGGACCGACCGTGTCTGGAAGTTCTTCGAGCCGAAGCCCCTGCGTCCCCGGCTCCGCGACCCACGACCTCCCGACACTCCTATGGGCTCCTGGCTTCAGGCGGTGTCGGCAACCACGATCCTGGCCGCGGCGGCGTTCTACATCGGCTACCTTCTGGCCCGGGAGCTCCAGGTGCTCGCGGTGCTCATGTACCTGCTGAGCATCGGCGGCGGCTACTTCGCCGCGCGCGGTGGTCTGGAGTGGCGGTTCCGATTGGAACGGCGCCGGGCGAAGGACGCAGAGTACGCACCACCTCGCGCTCGTCCGGCCAGCGCACCTTCTGGCGGCTTCGCCCGCAAGGTCGACCAACGCTTCGACCACTATTTCGCCAAGTACGTTCCGCGCAACGCGAGCCGCTCAGCTTGGCTGGACGGTACCGCCGGGATTCGTCAGAGCATCCGGGACGAGATCGTCCATGTCTATCGGGAGGAGCGGACAGGAGTCGAACGCATCGCCTGGCTGATCCGGTACCGCGTGAGCGAGGTCAGGAAGCGGTGGGAGGACGGCACGCTGTGGGACTACCGCCGGGAACTCGCCGTGGCCCGGTCCACGAAGGTCGTGACCCTCCTCGGCCTCGCCACATGCGTCGCGGGAGCCTCCCAGGCGATAGTGACCGCGACCCAGGTCGCTCCCCTGGGCGCGACGCGTTCGACGGCTATCGCACTCGCTGCGGGATTCGTGGCCGTCCGCGCCTGGCTGCGCATCGTCCTTGAACGCCGACGGCACGCCGCCGACCAAGCCGAGGCCGCGCAGACGCTGGCCGCATGCCATGCGGCCTTCCAGCGCTGGCGAAAGAAGCTGGCTGACAAACCCTCGGATCTGGAGATGGCCGCATGGTTGGACTGCGACCGGAAACTACTGCTGGCCGAAGCGCTACGACACTACGGACTGTCCATGAGCGACCTGATCGCTCACGCCTTCATCGAAGCGCCTGGCACCCCCAATCGACGTGCGCGTGTGAAGGACGGTCCATGGCGCTACACGCGGTATCGCCTACTCCTGTTCCTTCTCACACCTGACGGGATACGCCAGTTCCAGGCCGAACTCGACTTCAGGCAGAGCATCTTCCGCGGCCATGAACGCACCAACTACCGCTACGAGGCCGTCGCGGCAGTGCGAGTGCACCAAGCGGAGCGCGATGAACGCAAGTTCGAACTCGCACTCATCAACGGCGAGCAGATCGAGGTCGAGGTGCTGACCTCGGGTACGGAAGAGCTACTGATGGACGAGACCCCTGGCGTGGTCGCGGAGGCCACGCTGGACTCCGCAGGCCTCAAGCACACCCTTCACGTCCTGGAGGGCGTCGCCGCCGAAGGCAAGCGATGGATCGCTCAGGAACGCCGAAGAAGGACCGAGCGTGTGGGTCCGCTTCCACACTGATTCCTGCAGCGCAGCATCACCGTTACGGCGTCGTCGGGGCATCGCGGGCGCAGGACCGATGAGGTTTCGACCCGGGGGCGGTCAATACGGTTATGACTGAGCAGATGCTCCAGACTCCCGAGGTCAGCCTCGTCTACGACGTTCACGGTCCGCTGCCGCCCGCCGACGGACGCCCGCCGTTGTTCATGATCGGCCAGCCCATGGGGGCGAGCGGGTTCGGCACGTTGGCGTCGCTCTTTTCCGAGCGCACCGTGATCACCTACGATCCGCGCGGCATCGGCCGCAGCACGCGTAGGGACGGACGGGTCGACCACGCGCCCCAGATCCAGGCCACCGACGTGCACGGGGTCATCGAGGCGCTCGGCGCAGGCCCGGTCGAGATGTTCGCCAGCAGCGGCGGTGCGGTGACCGCGCTCGCCCTCGTGACGGCACACCCCGACGACCTGACGACGCTGGTGGCGCACGAGCCGCCGCTCATGCGAGTGCTCCCCGACGCCCAAGCCGCCGAGCGCGCATGGGCCGGCGTTCGGGACGCCTACGAGACCAAGGGGTCCGGCGCCGGCATGGCGGCGTTCATCGCCATGACGTCGTGGCAGGGCGACTTCACCGACGACTACTTCGCCCAGCCCGCTCCGGACCCCGCCGCGTTCGGGATGCCGAGCGAGGATGACGGATCCCGTGATGATCCGCTGCTGTCCGACCGGTCGTCGGCGGTGACCGCCTACCAGCCCGATCTGGACGCGCTGACCGCGGCACCCACGCGGATCGTGATCGCGGTGGGTGAGGAGTCTCTGGAGACCTTCACCGGACGCACCTCCGTGGCGATGGCCGAGCTGCTCGGTCAGCGGGCAACGGTGTTCCCGAGCCATCACGGAGGCTTCGCCGGCGGCGAGTTCGGCTACGCCGGGCAGCCTGAGGCCTTCGCGCGCAAGCTGCGCGAGGTCCTGGACGAGGTCGGCTGATCAGGCGGGCGCCCCCGCGCTCAACCAGTGAGCCCTGCGCCTCGCGCGTGCAGAAGGTCCCGGCGGGCTTGGCCACCGGGACCCCGCTGGAGGGTTGTTAGAGGTCGAGGGTGCCGGCCTTCGCGTGAGTGAGGAGGCGGGTGAACGTGGGGAGGTCGAGGGCGAGGTGACCGCCCTCGGGGTTCTTGCCGTCCCGGATGCCGATGGCGGTCGGCGACTGGGCGACCTCCACGCACTCCTGCTCAGAGTTGCTGCGACTGCTCTTGCGCCTCGTAGCTCCTGCGAAGTCAGCGTTCATGGTCCGATCATCTCCCTGGCGTCCTCTTGGAACCGGGCGTTGTTCTTGATCGCGAGCGTAGTCAGAGGTCTGAAAGAGACCCGGGATCAGCTCGGTCGAGTACGACGCCAGGCTTCTGGCGGCCTCCTCCAGGCCGATGAAGAGATCGAAGCTCTCCGGGATCACGTCGCCGTAGGCGTGCCACCATCCCTTTCCCTTGGTGTCCTTGACCAGGCCCATCAGGGCGACCTTCAGTTCCTCGGGTGCGCCGTACACACGGCACATGGTCTCCACGTCGTGAGAACGCAGGGACGTTTGGCCGGTCTCGACCCTCCACATCTTTGCTTTGGACCATTCGAGCGCTTCGCCGCGACATGTACGGTTAAGCGCGCATTAGTCCGGAGCTCGCGGAGGTACCGGCCAAGTTGCCGCCGGGGGACGGTCGAACCCGTGGTTGCTTCCGACACTCACATCACCTCCATCTCGCATCTCGGGGGCCGCCTTTCACCCGGAATGAAAGCATCCCCCTCACTCGGCTCGCAACAGGTCTCTGACCTGCGAAAATTCCCGACAGAGAATCGATCCGATTGCTTGCGGACCACGCTTTCATGGTGCTCTACTCAGAGTCAGCACGGGAGTGAAACACGATAATCCGTGATCACATCGAGCCGGACAGGGCACCCGTTCCGCGCATCGCCGTAGCAAAAGGACCAACCAGCCCCCGCAGCCAGAAGAGGCCGATCATGAAAAACAACCGACGACCCCCGGGCGGCTCCCGCCGGGCGCCAGGAGCGTGACCCCCGTGGGAGCGCACGAGCGGACTTCCCAAGGACACCGCTTTCCGCCGCCACTCCCCGAACTGAGCCGAACACGCGGACCCGCCATGGCGATCCCGCAACGCGAGCGGATCACTTTTCTCGTCCTTCTCGCGGACGTTCTGGCCCCATGGGCCGACGCGGTGACCGCGTTCGCCGTGATCGAGGGTTTCGCCGTCCTCAACGTGATCCCCGTGGAGCCGGCACGCGGCGCCCTGACAATCGGGTGCCGCTACAGCAGGCATGGGGCCTGGTGGCTCTACCACGTCCACAGCGGCGAACTCATCGGACCGGCGAACGACCTGGCCGGAGCGGCACGCCTGATCAGCAACCAGATGAAGGTGGCGGCAGCGGCATGACTGCGTCGATTCCAGGCGGCTCCAGCGAGGACTCGAAGGGTGCGGAGTTCACGACCACGCTGGCGAACCTGCTGCGAGGTCAGAAGCTCGCGGTCGAGAGCGTCTCCGCTCTGCGGTTGCGCGTGGCGAAGGAACCGGAGGCCTGCGGCGTGGAGGTCGAGTGCTGTCGCCGTGCGAACGACGGCGATCGCTGGTGGTTCGTCCAGGGCGGTATCTGGATGTGCGAGGCCGACAGTCCTGTCAACGCCGTCGTGCTGGTGAAAGCGGCGCTTGGCGCGGAGGCGGACCGGTGAGATCAGCCGTGAGTTCGAGTGTCACCGCGCCAAGGCCGGAAACGCGGCGCTTTGACCTTCCCGCGACGCCCTCGACCACTCCCCCGTAGGCGATCTGGGCCGCCAAGGCCCTCGCCAGACGCGGCCGCGCCGAACACGACGTAGCAAGGTCGGGTCCGCCGCTTGTGGAGAGCCTCTCCAAACGCGCTGCAGAGGTGGTGTTCGACAGCGGCGCGGTCGTCCGCGGAGAAGGCCACCCGGGTGGCCGCTCCACCCTCGGCGCTACCGCAGCCGCTCGAAAGGGCTATTAGTCGCGCTAAAAGCGCCTTGAGGTTTCGGGCGTTGCCGCGTCAGCGCGCCGAATGCCAGCGTGAAGGAGTCGGCGAGCGGGGGGACGCCGTCCGTCGCGCCATTCCTTTTCGCAGCCGAGGAGTTTCGACATGCCCCGACCAGAACAGGTCGGCTTCGCCGGTGATGCGGCGAAGCTCGCCGGTCACCTGTTTCTGCCGGACAACGCCGGCTCTGGCGCTTCCATCCCGGGGGTGGTGGTCGCCGGGACCTGGACGAGCGTCAAGGAGCAGATGGCCGACCGGTACGCCGGGCAACTGGCCCGGCGTGGCTTCGCGGCCCTGTCGTTCGACTTCACCGGCTACGGAGAATCGGCGGGTGAGCCGCGCGACTTCGAGTCGCCGGAGCTGAAGGTCCGGGACCTGCGGGCGGCAGCGGACTTCCTGGCCGGACATCCGGCTGTGGGCGGTGGGCCGCTGGGCGCGCTGGGCGTGTGCGCCGGTGCGATGTACGTCAGCGCCCTCGCCGCCGTGGACGCCGGGGTCGGGTCGCTCGCCCTGGTGGCGCCGTGGCTGCACGATCGCGGTATCTGCGAGGAGAACTACGGCGGTGCGGAGGGCATTGAGGCGAAGAAGGCGGCGGCGGCCGAGGCGCGGCGCCGGTACGAGGAGACCGGGGAGGTCGCCTACGTACCGGTGGTCAGCGGGAGCGACCCGGACGCGGCCATGCCGTTCGACATCGACTTCTACCTCAACCCGCAGCGTGGCGGGATCCGCCAGTGGCCCAACCGGTTCGCCGTGATGGCCTGGCCGGGGTGGCTCGACTTCGACGGCGTCGCGCTCGCGCCGAAGGTGGCCGCGCCGGTGCTGCTCGTCCACAGCCAGGACGCCGCCATCCCGGACGGCGCCCGCCGCTTCCACGACGGCCTCGCGGGTCCGAGGAAGTTCCTGTGGACCGAAGGCACGCAGTTCGACTTCTACGACCAGGCCCCGCAGGTCGGCTTGGCCGCCGACGCGGCGGCCGAGCACTTCGCCCGCACGCTGTGAGCGTCACGGGCCTCATCCCGACTCGCACCACATACCGTCCCGGCAGGAGATCACCTCACCGCCTCGCCACCGCACATGGGGCTCCGCTGTGGACGCTCGGCGGCGACTACCGCTGGGAGCTGGCCCGCAGCGGCCGATGGCTCATCACCTCAGTGACGATGACGGCGACCTGGGGCGACGGTAACAAGGACCTGCCCGCCCAGGCAGCTGGCTGACCCCACCCGCCCCGCCGCGTGACCCCCTCCGCGTCAGCACACTTTCAGAACGTCTCAGGAGTGCCCTGATGAAGTCCCTGTCCCCCGCAGCCACCCACGAGCGCGCCGCGGTGCCGGAGGCGCCCCGGGGCGGATCCGCCGTGGTGCTCTGCACCGCCCTGCTGGGCTTCTTTCTCATCTCGCTGGACGCGTTGATCGTCACCGTCGCGCTGCCCGACATCGGCCGAGGCCTCGGCGGGGGGATGTCCGGGCTGCAGTGGGTGGTGGACGGATACACGCTGGTCTTCGCCGCCCTGATGCTCTCCGCCGGCGCCCTGTCCGACCGCATCGGTGCGCGGCGGGCGTTCGGTGGCGGACTGGTGCTGTTCGCGCTGGCCTCGGCCGCGTGCGGATGCGCCCCCGGACTTGGCGCGCTGGTGGCCGCACGCCTGGTTCAGGGGGCGGCGGCGGCGGTGATGATGCCGGCGTCCCTGGCCCTCGTCCGGCAGAACTTCCCCGACCAGGCGAAACGGGCGCGGGCGATCGCCGTCTGGACCGTGGGCGGCGCCGTCGCGGTGGCGGCGGGTCCGGTGCTCGGCGGGGCGCTCACGGCCTCCGTGGGCTGGCGCTGGATCTTCTTCGTCAACCTGCCGGCGAGCCTGCTGGCGCTCGCCCTGTTCACCCGGGTGCCGGCCTCCCCGCGGCTGCCCGCCCGGCTGGACGTGGTCGGCCAGGTGACCGCGGTGGCCGCGATGGGCGGCCTCACCTACGCCGTGATCGAGGGCGGGGCCGAGGGCTTCGGCCGGCCGCTGGTGGTGGCGGCACTGGCCGTGGCCGCGGCCGCTGCCGTCGCCTTTCTCGTCGCGCAGGCCACAGGCGCGCATCCGATGCTCCCGCTGCCCCTGTTCCGCTCGCGGGTGGCGGCGGTGTCGATGGTGGTCGGCTTCATGCTCAATGCCGCCTACTACGGCGGGGTGTTCATCTTCAGCCTGTACTTCCAGCAGCAGCGCGGGCAGTCGGCGCTCGATACCGGTCTGCTGTTCATACCGATGACGGCGCTGGTGGCCGTGGTGAACCTGGCTTCGGCTCGGCTGGCCGGACGGTTCGGCCCGCGCGTGCCGATGGTGGCGGGGCAACTGCTGGGGGCGGCCGGCCTGGCGGCGCTGACCACGGTCGACGCGCACACCCAGGTCGGGACCGTGGCGGCGCTGATGGTTCCGGTCGGCCTCGGCGGCGCGCTCGCGGTGCCCGCGCTGACCGCGCTGCTGCTCGACGCGGTCCCCGCGGACCGGGCGGGGACCGCATCCGCCGTGCTCAACACCGCCCGCCAGGTGGGCGGCGCGCTCGCGGTGGCGGTCTTCGGGGCGTTGCTGACCGGGGCGGGCACGTTCCTGGCCGGAATGCGGTGGAGCATGCTGCTCGCGGCAGCCGGGCTCCTGCTGACGGCGGGCGCGACCCTGACGCTGCCGCGAGGCGGGCAACAGCGCGCGGAGCCGTGAGACTCGCCGGTCCGCTACGAGGAAGCCAGGTCCCGATCCGAATGCCGGCCGGCCGGCTGCGGAGCGAACGCGAGGACGGCCTGCACGAGTTCTCGCAGCCTGGCCGTATCGCCCGCGTGGCGCCACATCAGCGCGTAATCGATGGGCGGGGCGTCCTCGAACGGCACGTACACGATGTCCGGACGGGCGTGGTAGAGCCCCGCCCGGACGGCGGCCACGGTGGCGCCCTTGCCCGCCCCGACCAGTGAGAGGATCTCCTGCCACCCGGCGGCGGCCGGCCCGTGCTCGATGGAGCGGCCCCGGGGGGTGCGGCGGGGGAAGTGCACGTCCTGCCAGCGGCGGGACACGCCCACAGCCGTGATCAACGGCAGGACCGCGAGATCCTCCAGCGACACCGTTTCCCGTGCCGCCAGGGGGTGACCGGCGGGGACGAGAAGGGCGCGGGGTTCGGAGAACACGACGGGACCCACCGCGATCGCCGGGTCTTCGAAGGGAAGCTCGGCGATCACCAGGTCGACGGCCTCCTCCAGCAGGGCGGCGATGGCCGCGTTGTACGTCTCTTCCTGCAGCTCGACGGTGCACCGGGGATGGCGCGAGTTGAAAGCCTCGGACGCCTGCACAAAGAGGGCTCCCGACCAGGGGGTGGTGAAGCCTGCTCTCAGCACGCCGCTGATACCCGCGAAGGCCTCGGCCGCATTGCCGACGGCACGGCGCACCTGCTGGTGCGCGGGCAGCAGCTCCGCGTAGAGCTGCCGGCCGACCGGGGTGAGGGCCACGTGGTGGCTGCTGCGCTCGAACAGCGCGCCGCCGAGGCGACGCTCCAGTTTCTTGATCGTCTGGCTGACCCGGCCGGGCGAGACGAGCAGGCGTTCAGCGGTGCGCGTGAAGTTGAGCTCCTCGGCCAGAGCCAGGAACGTCTCGATCTCGTACCGCTCCACTGGCCCCCCACCTGCGCAACCTCACCACCACCGCCGCCTCCATTATCGATCGGCCGCCGGAGTGTGGGCGACAGGTCATCGTCCCCGCCGACCCGCGCCGTCGTCGGCCGATGACGGCGCGATCGGGGAGGTCCCCGGATCTTGGGGTGATTCTTCTTGGACGGTAGAGGGCCGGAGCGATGAGTTCTGCCGGACCCGCTGGTCTCCATAGGTGAATCGACCACCGGGGAGAGTACAGATGACTGAGCGCGACATGGCCCGCATCACCGGTATCGAAACGGTAGCCGTTCCCGTCAGCGACCAGGACAAGGCCGTCGATTTCTATGTCGGCGTCCTGGGGCTGGAGAAGCGGATGGACGTTCCGCTGGAGCAGATCGGCGGACGCTGGATCACCGTTGCCCCGGACGGAGCCGTGACCAGCATCGCGCTGGTCCCAGGCGAGTCCACCGGCGTCAACACCGGGATCAGACTCAACGCCGGCGACGTCCCGGCCGTCCACGCACATCTCAAGGAGCAGGGGGTCGACGTGGACGACCTGCTTCAGTGGCCTGGAGTGCCGCCCATGTTCACCCTTCGAGACCCTGACGCCAACATCCTGGTGATCGTCGAATAGGAGCACACCATGACCGCACTGGACAAAGAGTTCACAGCGACGCTGCAGAAGAGCCCGAACAAGGGCGGCTGGACCTATGTGGTGATGGCCGGATCGGCCGAGTACTTCGGCACCCACGGACTCGTCAAAGTCCGAGGGACGATCGACGGCCACCCATTCCGGAGCTCCTTCATGGCGCTGGGCGACGGCACGCACAAGCTGCCGGTCAAGGCCGACGTGCGCGAGTTGCTCGCGAAAGGGCCCGGCGACGAAGTCACCATCCATCTCGAGGAACGCATCAACTGACACCGAAGACCTTCTGCCGCATCGATCTGTTGCCGCAGCCCGCCCGCTGGAGACTCTTGCCCACAGCCGCCCGACCGCTTGAGGGCCGCAGGTGCTGTCCCCCTATGCCCGGGGCTCGTCCGAGGGGAAGTCGGTCGAGCCGGTCACGGCGGCCCACTGCTCGGCCTCGGCGGCGCGGACCTCGGCGGACTTGCGGGCCAGGGCCAGTGCGTCGCTGCCGAGGATGAGGCGGCGCGGCGGGTCGTCGGCGGCGACCACGTCCATGATGGCCTTGGCGGCGCGGGCCGGGTCGCCCTGCTGGGTGCCGTCGTTGGCCTGCCGGTACGCGTTGACGGCGCCGACCGTCTCCTCGTAGTCGGGGCCGACGGGATGGAGCTCCATGGACGAGCCCTGCCAGTCGGTGCGGAACGCGCCCGGCTCGACGATGACGACCTTCACGCCGAACGGCGCCACCTCGGCGGCGAGCACCTCGGAGAAGCCTTCGACGGCGAACTTCGCGGTCTGGTAGGCGCCCATTCCGGGGGTGCCGCCCACGCGTCCGCCGATGGAGGAGACCTGCACGAAGACCCCCGAGCGCTGCGCGCGCAGGACGGGCAGCGCCGCCCGCGTCACGTTGACGACGCCGAAGAGGTTCGTCTCGATCTGGGCGCGGAAGTCGTCCTCGGCCATCTCCTCGATCGGCGCGCTGTTGGCGTAGCCGGCGTTGTTGACCACGACGTCGAGGCGGCCGAAGGCGCCGGTGGCCTCCTCCACCGCGCGGGCGGCCGCGGTGGGGTCGGTGACGTCGAGCGCGACCGCCCGCATGCGCTCGCCGTGCCGGGCCGCCAGGTCGTCCAGTCGTCCCGGACGCCGGGCGGTCGCGACGACGTGGTCACCCGCGTCGAGGACGGCCTCGGTGAGGTGGCGTCCGAGTCCTCGCGACGCCCCGGTGATCAGCCATGTCCTGGCCATGGGTCGTTCCTCCTTTCGCGGCTCGTGAGGTGATACCCAGTTTCGGGAAGGCCCCGCTGACCAGCGGCGACGCGGTTGCCGTACCGGTATCCTGTGGCGGTGGCAGACCTCCCGTGGCGGCGCCCGGCGATCACGCCGGAATCCCATCGGGCGACCTCCTTCGAGATCTTCTTCGACCTCGTCTTCGTGTTCGCGATCACTCGGGTCGTCTCGTTCATGGCGCATTCCCCGTCCGTTCTGTCGCTGGCGCGGGGGCTGATCCTGTTCCTGCTGCTCTGGTGGTCATGGGCGGCGTACGCCTGGCTGGGCAACCGGGTGCGCGCCGACCGCGGGGTGGTCCGGACCGGGATGCTGGTGGTCATGGCGGCCCTGTTCGTCGCCGCGCTGGTCATGCCGGACGCCTTCGGCCGCCACGCCGGGACGGTCGACGCGCCGCTCGTCCTGGCGGTGGCCTTCTGCGTCGTCCGGGCGGTCTACTTCGGCCTGTACCTGTCCTCGGTGGCGGGCGACCGCAGGCTGCGCGACCAGCTCCTCCTCGACGCGATCCCGCAGACGATCTCCCTGATCGCGCTCCTCGCGGGGGCGGTGCTCGGGGGGACCTGGCAGACCGTGCTGTGGGCCGCCGCGTTCGCCGTCGACTTCGGCGGGGGCCGGATCGCCTCCGGCCTGGGCGGCTGGTCGGTCCGCAGCGCCGGCCACTTCGCCGAACGGCACCGCATGGTGCTGATCATCGCGCTGGGCGAGTCCCTGATCTCCGCCGGTGCCGGGGCGGGCGACTCGGTGGCCGATGCGATGGTGCTCCTGGCCGCGCTGGTCGGGTTCGCCGCCGTCGTCTGCCTGTGGCTGCTGTACTTCCGGGGCCTGGCGGACGCCGCCGAGGACGCCCTCGAACGCGCGTCCGGCCTGCGCCGCGCCCAGATCGCCCGCGACGCCTACACCATGGTCCACTTCCCGCTCATCGCCGGTGCCCTCTACATCGCCCTGGGCGCCCACGAAGTCCTGGCGGAACTGTCCGGCGACACCGCCGGCCACGGTCGGCCCCTGGAATGGCCCGTCCTGACCGCCCTGTATGCGGGGGCCGCCGTGTTCCTGCTGGGGCGGGCGGCGTTCGCCAGGCTCACCGTCCGTGCCGTTCCGGGCGTCCCGCTGGTGGTCGCCGTGGCGTTCTTCCCGCTGATCCCCGTTGCCCGGCTTCTGCCCGCGATCGCCGCGCTCGGTCTGGTGAGCGCGCTGCTCCTCGCGCTGGTCGCCTTCGAGTGGCGGACGTCCGCGCGGTACGGCGGAGCGGAACCCGGCTGACGGCCGCGCGCAGGGTGGCGCGGAGCGATCGCGTCAGGCGGCGATGACGGCCGTCGTGGTACGGCCGCCGTCCACGTCCAGGGTGATGCCGTGGACGAAGGCGGCCTCCTCGGCGGCCAGGTAGACGGCGGCGTGCGCGATGGCCTGCGGCTTGCCCATGCCTCCGGCCGGAGTACCGACCATCATGGCCTCGCCCGGGTGCCGCTCGCCCGGCGCGGGTTCGAGGATCACGCCGGGAGAGATCGCGTTCACGCGGACGCCGTGCGGGCCGAACTCCGCGGCCCACGCCCGGGTGAGCGTCTCCATCGCGCCCTTGGTGGAGCTGTAGAGCGCCCCCACGGGGACGCCCAGGCGCGCGATCCACGACCCCAGGTTGATGATCGCGCCGCCGCCGGCCTCGACCATGGCGGGGGCGACCGCCGCGGTCAGGAAGAACGGCGCCTTCACGTTGACCGCGTAGACCCGGTCGAACGTCTTCTCGTCGGTGGCCGCCGTGCCGTCACCGGGGTAGATCCCGGCGTTGTTGACCAGGACGTCGATGCCGCCGCCGAGAACCGACGCCGCCTCGCGCGCCAGGGCCTGCGAGGCCTCGGCACTGCCGTCCAGGTCGGCCTGCACGAAGTCGGCGCGGCCGCCCAGTGCGCGGATGCCGTCCACGACCTCCCGGCCCCGCCCGGCGCTGCGGCCGGACACGATCACGTGCGCGCCCTCGGCGGCGAAGGCCTCCGCGATCGCCCGCCCGATGTTGCTGGTCGATCCGGTCACCAGCGCCCGCTTGCCTTCCAGCCGTCCGCTCATCACGTGCTCCCCTCGGCCATCCGTGCCGCTCGCTCGTTCCGCTCGGGCCGGTCGGCCCGTGCGGCACCCGCCACTCTGCAAGGGGAAAATTGGACCTGCAAGTCCAATCACGCGGGCGCGAGACGGCGCAGGTCGTCGATCGCCTGGTCGAGGGCGGCCCGCAGGTGGGAGGAACGGCCGGTCGACTGGAGGATCGTCACGCCGCCCTGGATGCCCGCCAGCAGCGCGGCCGCCCGCTGGTCGGCGTCCACGCCGGCGGGCAGGTGCCCGGCGGCCTGCAAGGAGCGGATCCCGGCGGCCAGGCTCGCCTGCCACTGGTTCATCAGCTCGACCACGATGGCGCGCGCTCCGGGGGTGGCCCGGCCGACCTGGAGGAACAGCGAGCCGAGGGGGCACCGGTCGCCCTGCGCCTCGTAGCGTTCGACCACCACGTCGCGCCACCGCCGCCACGCCTCCCACGAGTCCAGGCGTCCCAGGTAGGGCTGCTGGTCGTCCAGGACCTGATCGGCTTCGTAGCGCGCGACCGCGAGCAGCAACTCGTCCTTGCCCGCGGGGAAGTAGTGGAACAACTGGCTCTTGCTGGCCCGGGTGCGCGCCATGACGTCTTCGAGGGTCGCGAAGGCGACTCCCCTGTCCCGCATCACCTCGGCGGCGCCCTCGATGATCCGGTGCCGGGTCGCCGCACCCTTCGCCGTCAACGTCTTCCGCACGCCGCGCCTCCCCGAACTGGACCAGCAAGTCCAACTTAGCGCGGGAGTGGCCGAGCCCCCGGAGCTCCCTTCACCTCGCCGCGGGAGAGCAGGGCGACGAAAGGCTCGTCTCAGAGAAAGGAGCGCCGCCGGTGCCCGAATCGGGCCTCCCCTGGAGGATCAGCGTCCCGACATGATCGCGATGGCGGCGAAGAAAAGGATCAGCCCGCCGACGATCTCCCAGAAGCCGGGATAACCGTTCTCCTGCCAGTTGCGGTGCAGATCGTCACGGTTGCGCCGCCGCCTGTCCTCGGAATCCCAGCGGGAGGACCGGTCCCGCTGCCAGTTGTGGTAGTCGTTCGTTCTCTGCTGATGACGGTAATGATCGTCGTGCATTGTCGTCCTCCCCGTTTGTCATTCACAGCATGACAGTCATGCTGATCGACTACTAGAGGGCCCACTGACAATGGCGATCGATCGGCATTAAAGGCGACGGCCGTGCGCTTCGCCCGTCCGGGGATTGCCGTCCACAGGGTGTGGACGGTGCGGAGACGCCCCCGAAGGAAGGGCCTTCGGGGGCGTCTCCGCTTGGGCTCTGTTCCTAGCGGCGGGCCTTGACCTTGTAGGTGGCCTTCTTCGGGGCCGGGGTGGGGGCCTTGGCCGTCTTGCGCGGGGTCTTCCCGGACTTGAGGATCTGCTTGAGCCTGGCGGCGACCGGGCCGGACGCCAGGGTCTGCGGGGTGTTGCTCTGGTTGATCCCGTTGCCCAGGTTGAGGACGCCGGTCAGCTTCATGGAGTTCTGCGACGCGGGCGACGGCAGGCCCATGAGCTGGTTGATGACGCCGTCGAGCAGGCCGAACGGGCCGCAGCCCCTGGCGGCGGGGACCTCGATGGGCGCCTCCAGGGAGACGGCCGCAGGGACGAAGCCGAGGTGCGGATCGCCGTTCGGGGCGCCGGCCAGGAAGGTGGTCGGCAGGCTCGCGGTGATCGGGCCGATGGTGCAGGTCGTGCCGAGCAGCTGGTTGTTGAGGTGCACGTTGAGCGGCACCCGGACGCCGAGCCCGCTGTCGGTGAGGTAGGCGTGCACCTTGCCGGCCAGCGTCTGGCTGATCGTCAGGCGGTTGACGTCCCACATCGCGGCGGGCGACTTGCCGAGGATCGGGCCGATCAGCGGCAGCTGCCCGATGAGGCCGCCCGGAACGTCCACCGGCGGGGAGATGAGCTGCTGGCCGACCACGGGCGGGTCGAGGACGAAGTCGCCGGTCTCGTCGGGCGCGCCGAGGGAGCCGGTGATGCGGATGGCGCCGCTCGGGAGGCTCTGCCGGAAGGTGCCGATCTTGACGTCGCCGCCGGTGGTGACCTGCGTCTGGCAGAGGGACTCCACCGCGCACTGGTTCTGGAAGCGCGCGCCGGGGTTGGGGCTCGCACCCGGGGCCGAGGCGGGCACCGCCGGGTGGGACGTGCCGGACGGCGGGTCGGCCGGGTCGAAGTGCCCGATCAGGCCGCGTCCGGGCTCGGTGAACCACAGGTGGCCGCCGGGGCCGTTGACGATGCGGGTCGGCGCCGAGAGGGTCGCCGGCAGCGGGTACTCGGCGATCTCGCCGGTGGCGGGGTCGAGACTGCCGATGTTGCTGGCGGCGGCCTCGGTGAACCACAGCTTGCCGTCCCGCGCGACGATGCCGGTCGGGTCGGAGTCGGGACGCGGCGGAGCGTACTCGGCGACCTCGCCGGTGGCCGGGTCGATGCTGCCGATCCGGCCGACGCCGGGCTGGGTGAACCAGACCTTGCCGTCCGGGCCCGGCACGATGTCGCCCATGCCCGGGTAGCCCTGGAAGGTGAACGGCGTGTCGTAGGGGGTGACCTGGCCGGTGGCGGGGTCGAGCCGGCCGATCCGGCCGCTGGTGTCGGTGAACCACACCGCCTGGTCCGGGCCCACGGTGACCGCGTACGGGGTCAGGCCCGTCGCGTACGCCGTGACGTTCCCGGACGGGTCGACCCGTCCGATCGAACCGGAGTATCCGCCGGTGATCCACACCGAACCGTCCGGGCCGGGCGCGACGCCGTTGACCTGGGCGTTGGCGAAGTTCACGTCGCCCGTCGTCGGCAGCTCGAACAGCGTCGCGGCGCCGCTCGCCGGGTTCACGCGCCCCACGCGCGGGACGCTGAGGGACATGTCGGTGAACCAGAGGGCGCCGTCGCTCGCGGCCGTCATCGCGTCCGGGACGCCGACCTGGTGCTGCGAGTTCTCACTGATCTTGAACTCGGTGACCTTGCCGTCGGCGCCGACGCGGCCGATGCCGCCGGCGTTCGCGGCGTACCAGAGGGTGCCGGACGGTCCGGCGGCGAGACCGACCGGTGCGACGTCCGGCACCGGCAGCGCCACCTCGGTCACCCGGCCGTCGGCCGACGCCGGCGGCACCGCCGCGAGCGGGCTCAGGCCCAGGACCGCGGCGAGGGCGAGTGAACCCGCCCGTGTACGTCGATGGCGCATGCCATCGCCTCCTATGGTTCCTCTTCCCCGAAAGCCGACAGGAGCAGCGGTGATCGCAACGGACCACGGGGGCCAATAGAAACGCTGGAGTGTCCGGAGTCAAGCAAGATCGCCGGAACGGGCCGCTACCGGCCAACCGGTACACCGGAACGTTCCGGGACGCATCGCCGGACGCGGGCCGCGATCGCGCTCGGGGCGCGTCCTGCGGACAGGCGGCGAGCCGGAAACGCGTCGGCGTTTCCGGCTCGCCAAGCGGTGCGGAGGCCTGAGGGGGTGGGCCGCCTCCGCGGTCGTGTGCGCAGGATCAGGGGGTCACGGCGAGGTGACGTTGATCTGCGGGAAGGTCCCGCCGCTGTTCTTGACGGTGTAGGCGCCGACCAGCGAGGCGGAGTCCCCGCTGTTCGCGATGCCCAGGCAGCCGGAGGTGACGTTGCTGATCGTCAGTCCGCTGCCGGTGGCCGTCAGCTTGCCGGTGCCGTTGGTGTACGTGCCGGCGGCCGTGCCGGCGATGTCCATCTGGCAGAGGCCGAAGGCCGCCGAGGCGTGCGCGGAGATGCCGCTGATGCTGCCCGCGGTGACGCCGCCCGACGTGGCGCCCGTGACGTTCACCTTCCAGGGAAGGGCGTTCGGCGTCACGGTGAAGGTGAAGCCGCCGCCCTTGCAGCTGGTGAACGAGATCGCGCTGATCGAGCCGACCTGGAGCGGCGAGTTGCCGCTCTTGACCCCGTTCGGGATGCTGCCGGTGCCGGTGGACGCGGTACAGGTCACCGCGATGCCGGTGGTGGTGTCGGTGATGACGAGGTTGCCGGAGTTGGTGGCGGTCACCGAGCCGCCGTTCGTCACGGTCGCGGTGAGGGTCGCCGCGTAGGCGGCGGGGGTGAGGAAGAGCGCGAGAGCGGACGCGCTCGTGGCGGCGAGGGCCACAGAGGTGATCTTGCGCACGGGGAATGACCTTTCCTGGGGGTGGGACCGGGTGCCTGGGGACGGGCACGGGCCTTCCTGCGTGGGTGGGTGTGAGCTCACCATTCACCTACTAGCCGGTACGGTAAGCGGAGATTTTCACGGCCGACAAGGTTCGGGCGCGGGACCGACGCCGATTCCGGCAAGGTCTGTCAACGGATGAGTAAAACGCTTCGCGGAGTTTGTGCGCCGATGAGGACGCGCCGGGCACCCTGAAGCGGTCCGACCGGAATACGCCATGAAGGATCACCGATACTGGCAGCCCCGTTGACTCTCCGCGACGGAAGCCTGTCAGCGACCCTATTCCTTTTCGCGGCGCCGTTCCGGGCCCTTTTCCGACTAGGGGCCCCTGGGTATTTTGAACGGCATGTCGCTTCCGGTGGGGCAGCTCGCGTCGGCGCTCGGACGGGAGGGTGCGATCGTGCGACCCGAACCGGCGCCTCCCGAACTCGTGGAGGTCCTGCGGTCGGGGCTCCCCGGACTGGCCGAGGAGATCTACACGGCCGTCCGCGCCACCGTCCCCGACTACGCGGTCGCGGACGGCAGCCCGCCCAGCCCGGAACGGGTCGTGCGGGAGGCCATGCGCACCTACGTGGCGCGCTTCGCCGACCCGGCCGAGCCGCTGGACGGGCTGCTGGAGCTGCTGCACTCGTTCGGCCGCAAGGAGGTCACCGGCAACCGGAGCCTGGAGTCCCTGCACGCCGCGATCCACATCGCCTTCGACACCTCCTGGCACCGGATCACCGAGGTGTGCGTCCGCAACAAGGTGTCGGGCGCCGACCTGGCCCGCGTCGCGGAATTCCAGATGGCCTTCATGGACCAGATCATCGACCCGATCGTCGAGGCCTATCTGGACCAGGGACTGAAGGCGCCGGTCGACCTCGTCCATGCGCGCAGGCTGCTGATGCGGGGCCTTTCCACGCGTCCGGTCGCCTCCCGCGAGGTGGTCGAGCACCTCGCGGCCAGGCTGGGGTGGAACGTGCCGGAGACGGCGACGCCGGTCGCGGTCCGCCGCGGCACGCGATGGCGGCCCGCCGCCGCGCGCCGCGACGTCCTGTCGGCCCTCGGCGGGACCGCGCCCTGGCTGCTCGTGCCCGGCGGGGTGGACGAGGCCCGGCGCGCGCTGCTCGGCGCGGCGCTCGACCGCGGGCCCGTCGTGGTCGGCCTGACCGTGCCGCTCGGCGAGATCCCCGACGCGCTGCGCTGGGCGCGCGGCGTGCTCGCCCTCGCCGAGGACGGCGTGATCGACGCCGCGCCGCTGATCCGCGCCGAGGACCACCTCCTGGACCTGTGGCTGACGTGCGACCCGCCCCTCGTGGAGGAGATCGCACGCCGCCGGCTCGGCGGCCTGGCGGTCCTGCCCGAGGGCAAGCGGCGCGCACTCACCGAGACGCTGCGGGTCTGGCTGGAGCAGTGGAGCACGGCCGCGGACGTCGGGCGGCGGCTGCACCTGCACCCCCAGACCGTCCGGTACCGGCTGCGGCAGATCAGGAAGGAGATCGGCGACCGGCTGGACGATCCCGAGACGCGCTTCGTCCTGGAGGCGGTCCTGAAGGCCCGCCGGCGGACGCCGCCGGGCCGGCCCGCCTCCTGACACCCCCGTCACCCACCCCACGGAGCGTGTGCGATGCCGAGGCCATCATCTCCAGGCGGCGGCGCGTCGCCGCCGAAGACCGCCGAGCTGCGCGCACTCGTGGCGGCGCTGTCCCCGGACGTCCGGACGACCGTCGTCCCGGGCCTCGTCGACGAGATCGTGGAGAGGATCCGCGCCGCGATCCCCGCCTACGCGCGGCCTCCCGGAAGCGCTTACAACCACGTCATCCGCACCGCCGTCGAACGCAATGTGCTCGGGTTCCTGGACTGGCTGGCCGACCCCGCGCGGCCGCTCGACCGCCGGGACGAGCTGTGCCGCAAGATGGGCGCGTTCGAGGTGATGGAGGGGCGCCCGCTCACGGTGATCCAGTCGGCCTACCGCGCCGCGACGCAGGTGGCGTGGTCGCGTATACGGGCGATGCTGGACGACCGGGTCGCGTCCGTCCTGGCGGTCTCCGCGCTGGCCGAGGCCGTCATCACCTACATGGACGATGCGGCGGCCCTGTCCAGGGAGGGCTACGAGCGGGCCAAGGCGGAGGCGTGCGATGGACGCGCCGCCGCCCGGCTGGCCCTTCTGCGCGCGCTCGTCGGCCCCGCATCGTCGGCCGGGCCGGACCCGGCCGCCGATTGGCCGCTTCCCGACGAGGTCACGCTCGTCGCCCTGCCCTCTGGGACTCTGCCCGTCTGCCCCTTACTGGACGCCGACGTCCTGCTCGACCCGGAGGACCCGGCGCCCTATCTCCTCGTCCCCGGCCCGCTCACCGGCGACCGGCGGGCGATGCTGGAAGCGGCCCTGGCCGGGGAGCGTGCCGCGGTGGGCCTGACCGTCCCGCGGGCTCGTGCCGCCGACTCGCTCCGCTGGGCCAGGCGCCTGCTCGACCTGAAGGACGTCCTGCACGACGGCACGCTCACCCTGTGCGAGGACCACCTGATGAGCCTGTGGCTGCTGGCCGACGGCGCGCTGATGGACCAGATGACGCGCCGCGGCCTGGCGCCCCTCGCCCCGCTCAGCGAGCGGCGCAGGCTGCCGCTCGTCGACACGCTCGCCGTCTGGCTGCGCACCCGGGCGCCCGCGACGCGGATCAGCGAGGAGCTCGGCGTGCACGTGCAGACCGTCCGGTACCGGATGCGCGTCCTCGAACACCTCCTCGGCGACGAACTCGCCGACCCCGGCACCCGGTTCGCCATCGAGGCCGCGCTGCGCACCCACCGGCTTAGCGCCCGAAGCCTCGACGCCCGGCCGGCGCCCTGCCCGCCCGGCACCGGGACCTGACCGGCGGGCCCGGCGCCGATGGCGGCACCTGATCGTTCCGGCGCCGGTCCCCTGCGGGCGGCCGGGCGTTCAGGGGGCGGCGTTCGGGTCGCGCCGGCGGGCGTCGCCGAGCACCTCGTCCAGGTCGCCGAGGCGCTCCAGTTGCTTGACGGCGCGGGCGGTGCGGTAGTTGTGGGAGAGCCGTTCGCGGTGGCGGTGGACGAACTCCCAGTACCCGGCGGTGTAGGGGCAGGCCCGCTCACCGGTGCGTTCGGTGGGCCGGTAGGCGCAGGGGCCGCACAGGTCGCTCATGGTGTTGATGTAGGCGCCGCCCGACGCGTACGGCTTGGTGGTGATGCGGCCGCCGTCGGCGTACTGCGACATGCCGATCACGTTGGTGAGCATCACCCAGTCGTAGCCGTCCACGAAGCAGCGGTGGAACCAGTCGGTCACCGCCGCCGGATCCCAGCCGCGCTGGAGGGCGTGGTTGCCCAGGATCATCAGCCGGGGGATGTGGTGCACCCAGCCCCGGTCGCGGACCTGCGCGAGCGTCGTCGAAAGGCAGTGGGCCTGGACGGCGTCGGCGTCCAGGGAGGCGAACCAGTCCGGCAGCGGCGCGTCGTGCCCGAGGGCGTTGGACTCGCGGTAGCGGGGGCCGAAGTACCAGTAGAGGTTCCACATGTACTCGCGCCACCCGGCGACCTGCCGGACGTAGCCCTCGACGGAGTTGAGCGGCGCGTCGCCCGCGCGGTAGGCGCCTTCGGCGGCCTCGACGCACTCGGCCGGGTCGAGCAGCCCGAGGTTGAGCGCGGCGGACAGCAGGCTGTGGCTCATGGCCCAGTCCTCGGCCAGGATCGCGTCCTCCCACCGACCGAAGGTGGGGAGGCGCTTCTTCACGAAGGCGCGGAGGGCGCGCTGGGCCTCGGCACGGCCGGCCGGGAACAGTCGGGGGCCGTCCCGGCCGACGAACGAGACCTCTCCGCTCCGCTCCCAGCGGTCCAGGTCGGCCCTGACCCGCTCGTCGATCTCGTCCTCGCGCGGCCGGTAGGGGGCGGGCACCGGGAGAGTCGCCTCGCCCCTGGGCGGGGGCTCGCGGTTGTCCTTGTCCAGGTTCCACTGCCCGCCGGCGGGCTGATCGCCGTCCATCAGCAGGTCGTGGTCCTGGCGCACCTGCCGGTAGAAGCCCTCCATCCGCAGTCGCCCGCCGGCGGACTCCGCCCACCGGCCGAACGCGTCCGGCTGGACGAGGAAACCGCGCGGCGGAAGCACCTCCACCTGCTGGAGGCCCCGCACGAAGCCGAGGGCCGCGTGGGACGTGGGGTGGTGGACGGTCACGGGGGCGTCGCCCACGGCTTGTTCCAGGCCGTCGCGGTACGTCTCCGCCTGGACGTAGCGGACGCGGTCCCCGAGTTCGGCCGCGCGGTGCCGCATCGCGGACAGGACCAGGTGCGCCTTGGCGCGGTGGAAGCGGCGCCGACGCAGGACCGCCCGCGACTCGACCATGACGATCTCGGCGTCCGGGCGTAGGAAGTGCGGGCCCAACTGGTCCCCGAACAACCAGTGGAAACCGGTTTCCGAACGGTCGTGAGCCACGCCGATCCTCCCCCTGGACGTCTGGACTCCCGCTCAGTGTGGGGCACGGCCCGTCGCCGGCGAAGGCGGCGCGCGACGCGGTCCGGCAGGGGCGGGCTCACGAAGGTCCGGCGACCTGCGGACCTTCGTCCCTAATCGGACGGCGGCCCGCTGTACAGGCTGTTTGCATGAAGCCGGACGAGAAAACCGCGACCGAGACCCTGCGTCGGCTCTGTTCTGGAGGGCCGGTCACAACGGTCTACTTCAACCTGACCGCGCCTCCCGGGGAGGAGGACGCCGCGCTGCGCTGGGAACGGCTGGGCAAGCGGCTCCGCGCGCAGGGAGCCGGCGGCGCCGTCGTGGACGCGCTGGACCGGCTGGTCGCGAGGGCGGAGCCGGGCTCCGGAGCGCTGGCCGCCTTCGCCATCGACGGCGACCCTGCGCCCACGGTGGTCGAGATGCCGGAGGCGCGGCAGCCCGATCTCGCCGTCCACGGTCCCCTGCCGCGCCTCCTGCCGCTGCTGGCGTGGCTCCAGGAGCGTCCGCCGTACGTGCTGACCCTCGTCGACCGCAAGGGCGCCGACATCGAGACGTGCCGGGGCGGGACGGGGACCGCGACCACGAGGACGATCGACGGCCCCGACGACGAGATCGTGCGCAACGCGCCGGGCGGCTGGTCCCAGTCGCGCCACCAGCACCGCGCCGAGGACTCCTGGGAGCACAACGCGACCAGGGTGGCGCACGCCCTCGCGGACGATCTCGCCGTGACCGGGGCGCACGTGCTGCTCCTCGGCGGCGACGTGCGCGCCATGCAGTACCTCACCAAGCACCTTCCCGAGGGCGTCCGCCACGAGGTGACCGTCGGTCACGTCTCCGGAGGACGGAACCGGGACGGCGCACGGCGGCGGCGCCAGACGCAGGTCCGGGAACAGGTGAGCCGGTGGGCGGGCGAGGAGACCCGCGGGCTGCTGGAGCGGCTGGACGAGGGGCGGGGCCCGTCCGGTCTCGCGGTGGAGGGCGCGGCCGCGACCCTGCGGGCGCTGGCCCGCGGCCGGGTCGACACGCTGCTGGTGACCGACGACCCCGCGGACCGGCGGACGGCCTGGTTCGGCCCCGCGCCGACGCAGGTGTCCGACCGGCGGGCGTCCCTCGCCGAGTCGGGCGCGGACCCGGTGGAGCACGGGCGGCTGGTGGACGTCGCCGTCCGCGCCGCCGTGCTCACCGGGGCGGAGGTGCGCGTCCTGGAGCCCGGGGCGCCGGATCTTCCCGCGCAGGGCATCGGAGCCTTGTGCCGCTATGCCTGAAGCGCCGTCATGCGTGCCGGCGGTATCGACTTCCCTCGGGCGCACCGTCGCTCGTCATGGCGCCCGGACCTGCGGAAACGCTCCCCACCTGGGGACCTTCGTCCCTGCCGCCGCATGCTCGGGCGGCGGCAGGCTGGAATCGTCCGTGTTCGCCGAAACCGCTCTGGAGCCGTTGCGATGACGTTCACAGGGATACAGGGGCTGGATCGGAGCATCGACACCACCAACCGGTGGATCGCCGATGTGGCCGCAGCGTTCGGCACCGAGGACCGCCGGTTCGCCTACCGGGCGCTGCGGGCCTGGATGCACACGCTGCGCGACCGGCTGACGGTCGAGTCCGCCGCGCATCTGGCCGCCCAGCTGCCGGAACTGCTGCGCGGGGTGTACTACGACGGGTGGAGCCCCGGTCACGTGCCCCACAAGTACGACCTGCGCGAGATCACCGTCCACTACGCCGAGCAGGCGGGCATCGGACGCGACGACGTGCCCAAGACGGCGGCGATCGTCACCGAGGTCGTGTCCTCCAAGATGGCGCCGGGAGGCGTGGAGCAGGCGTTGTGGAAGCTCCCCGAGGAGCTCCGCAAGCTCTTCCAGCCGGGCGGCGAGCGGGCAGCACGTGCCGCGGAGCGTCCTGCGGCCCGTGCCGCGGCCCCTCCCGCGGCGCCCCGAGCCGTCATGTGAGGCAGGTCAGCGCATGTAGGCGAGGAACCAGTCTCTGGCGTGGTCGGTCACGGCCCGCAGGGCGCCCGGCTCCTCGAACAGGTGGGTGGCGGCCGGCACGATGGTCAGCTGGTTCTGGCAGCGCATGCGCCGCTGCGCGCGCTGGTTGAGGCCGATCACCTGCCGGTCCGCGCCGCCCACGATCAGCAGCGTGGGGGCGCGGACGTCGCTCAGGCGGCGTTCGGCCAGGTCCGGGCGCCCGCCGCGGGAGACGACGGCGGCGATCTCGGCGCCGGGCTCGGCGGCGGCACAGAGCGCCGCCGCCGCACCGGTGCTCGCCCCGAAGTAGCCGATGCGGGCGCCGGCGATCTCCGGCCGGTCGCGGAGCCAGCCGGTGGCGGCGACGAGCCGGTCGGCGAGCATGCCGATGTCGAAGACCTTGCCGCGGTCGAGTTCCTCCCCGGTGGTCAGCAGGTCGAACAGCAGCGTTCCAAGGCCCGCCTGGTTGAGCCCGGCGGCGACCAGCCGGTTGCGCGGGCTGTGCCTGCCGCTCCCGCTGCCATGCGCGAACGCCACGACCCCACTGGCCCGAGCGGGAACGGTGAGATGCCCGGTGAGCTCCACGAACCCGCCGTCGATCCATACCTCCTCGTCGACGACCGGCGGACCGTCGGCACCCGCGCCGGGACCGGACGCCCCGGACGGGTTGGTGGCCCCGGCAGGATGGGCGTTCCCGCCGGGGTCGACGATCCCACCGGGCTTCGCGGCCCCGCCCGGGTTTGCGGCTCCGCCCCGGTCGGCGGCCCCGCCGGGGCCGGTGCCTCCACCCGGGTTGGCGATCCCGCCCAGGTTGGCGATCCCGCCCAGGTCGGCGGCCCCGCCGGGGTTGGTGGCTCCGCCCGGGTGGACGGCTCGGCCGGTGCCGGCGGCCCCGGCAGGACCGGCCCCGCGAGGGTCGGCGCCCCCGCCGGAATCGGTGCCCCCGGCAGGGTCGGCCTCACCCGGGCTCGCGCCGCGAGGGTCCGCTGCTCCGCGAGGGTCGGTGCCCCCGGCAGGGCTGGGGGCACCATCCGGGCCGGCTGCTCCGCCGGGGTTGGTGGCTCCGCCGGGATGGGCGGCGTCGGCGGGGTTCGCGGTTCCGGCGGACCTTGCGGGGCCGGAAGGGTCGGCGGGGTCGGAATCGTGCCGGGCGTTGGTCGGCGGGGTCGCGGCTCGATCCAGGAGTTCGACCACCTCTCCGTCGGACGTCTGGCCGAACTCGCGGTACCACTGGCCGACGGCGTGGAAGAGGTCCGGCTCCAGCACGCAGACCACGTCGTCGGCGGTGCGGCGCAGGCCGGCGATGATGTCGGGCGAGCCGACGGGGACCGCCAGGATCACACGGCGGGCGCCCTGGGCGCGGACGACCTGGCAGGCGGCGCGGGCGGTGGCGCCGGTGGCGACGCCGTCGTCGACGACGACGGCCGTGCGGCCGCCCAGTTCGACCCGGGGGCGGCCCCGGCGGAAGCGTTCGACGCGGACGTCCAGTTCGGACTGCTCGCGCCGTTGCGCGTCGGTCAGGTCGGTCTCGCCGAGGCCCGTGCGCCGGACGATCTCGTCGTTGACGACCAGCACGCCGCCCTCGCCGATGGCGCCCATGGCCAGCTCGGGCTGGAAGGGGACGCCCAGCTTGCGGACCACGATCACGTCCAGCGGCGCGCGCAGCGCCCGCGCGACCTCGAAGGCGACGGGCACCCCGCCGCGGGGCAGCCCCAGCACGACGGCGTCCCGGCCGCGCAGACCGCCCAGCCGCTCGGCCAGGCGCCGTCCGGCGTCGGCGCGGTCGTCGAAGTCCAGCATCGTCGCCTCCCGGGTCGGGGTGCGGGCCCCACCGCCACCGGGCGGCGGGCCTCGTGGAGCGCGACCTGGAGCACCGGCTCCAGGAGCATCTGGGGCGGCAGGCCGATCCCCCGGACGCCTCCCTTCTCTACCGCGAGGGTGTTTCCCTCCTCACCGAACGGAAACGCCCAGGTAGAAGCGGTTTCGGAGGTCGCCACGGCGGAGCGCTGGGAGTTCTGGATCGATCAGCCGCGTACCAGCAGGGTGTCCAGGGACTGCCCGTTGTGCAGGCGGCCGATGGCGTCGGCGATCAACGGGCCCACGGAACGCACCCGGAGCCGCGCCGCCCGTGCTTCGCCCACCGGGAGGGTGTCGGTGACCAGAAGGCAGCGGATCGGGAGCCGGCCGAGCCGGTCCCGCGCGGCCGGCACCAGCGGGCCGTGCGCCGCGGCCACCGTGATGTCGGGCGAGGCGCCGTGGTCCAGCAGCACGCGCACGGCCGCCTCGATCGTCCCGCCGGTGCTGATCATGTCGTCCACGATGACCGCGGGCCGGCCCTCCACGTCGCCGACCAGTTCCTCGGCGTGGACCCTCTCGCCGCTCACCCGCGTCTTGCGCACCACGGCGACCGGACGCCGCAGCAGCCGCGCGTAGTGCTCGGCGGGCTTGACGGCGCCGAGGTCGGGCGCGACCAGCACCGCCGTCTCCGGTGTCAGATCCGCCAGCTCGTCCGCCAGGATCGGGACGGCCGTCAGCATCTCCACCGGAACCGGGCACATGGCCTCCAGGGCGACGGCGTGCGGCTCCACGACGACCAGCCGGTCCGCCCCCGCCGAGGCCAGCGCGTCGAGTGCCACCCTGGCGCCCACCGCCTGCCCCGCCCGGTCGCGCCGATCCTGCCGGGCGTACCCGAAGTACGGCACGACCGCGGTCACGATCTCGGCGCCGCCCCGGCGGCACGCGTCCAGGAGCAGCAGCAACTCGACCAGATGGTCGTTGACCGCGGGCCCGGTGGGCTGCACCACGTAGACGTCCCCGCCCTGGACGCCGTGCACGGTCGGCCGCAGCTCGCCGTCCGGGAACCTCTCCACGTCGCAGGGCACCGGCCGGACGCCCAGCGCGGCCGCGACGGCGGCGGCGAGCGCCGGATGAGCCGTCCCCGCCACGATCCGGGTCGGCATCGCGCTCCTGTTCGACATCGCCCTCCCGTCGACGGCCGCACACCCGGAATTCTTCCCCTCCCCCCGCCGGATAGCCAGATTCACCACATACTGACTGACCTGCACAAAAAATGGACCTTCGGCCCTGGTGGCGCCCTTCCGCTCGCCCGCACGATGGAATCAGGGTGACGTGAGGGGGACACGATGCGAGCCAGCGAAGGCGACCGGCTGATCGTCCATGGACACCACGTGGGCGAGGCGGCCCGAAGGGCCGAGATCCTCGAAGTGCACGGACGGGACGGCGAGCCGCCCTACCTGGTGCGGTGGGACGACGGACACGAGACCACGTTCTTCCCGTCCTCGGACTCCACCATCGAGCACCAGCCGGCCGAGTGGGTGAAGCGGTAGAGCGACGGGGGGACGACATGGACCGCGCGACGACCAGGGCCGCTCCCGAGGTGGCCGTCGAACACCGGGGAAGGGTGCCCGAGGGCGCCACCGACTACGCGCGCTCCAAGGTCGGCGCGGTCTTCCGGCACGCGTCGGAGCCGGTGCTGTTCGCGCGCGTAAAGCTGATCATGTCGCCCGATCCGGCGGGGCCGCGTCCGGCGACGGCCCAGGCCAACCTGGACGTCAACGGCCGCCTGGTCCGGGCGCAGGTGGCGGCGCCGAGCATGACCGAGGCCGTCGACCGGCTCCACGACCGGTTGCTGAACCGGCTCGACCGGATCTCCCGGCACTGGGAGGCCCGCCGCGGCGCCTATCCCACGAGCCCCGCGCCGGGCCCGCACGAGTGGCGGCACGGCGCCGAGCCGACCCACCGTCCGGACTACTACCCGCGTCCTCCGGAGGAGCGGGAGCTGATCCGGCACAAGTCGTTCACGCTGAGCGCCGAGACGCCCGACGAGGCGGCCTTCGACATGGAGGTGCTCGACTACGGGTTCCTGCTGTTCACCGACGTCGAGACGGGCGAGGACAGCGTCATCTACCCCGCCGACCACGGGTACCGGCTGGCGCAGGCGACCCCGCGCGGACGGGTGGGCACGCCCCGCGCCATCCCGCTGACGATCAGCCCGCGGCCCGCGCCCAGGCTGACCCTCCAGGAGGCGACCGAGCATCTGGAGGCGACCGGCCTGCGCTGGGTGTTCTTCCGCGACGCCGAGACCGAACGGGGCAACGTCCTCTACCACCGCTACGACGGGCACTACGGCCTGATCATTCCCGCGTAGCGCGCGGCGGCGCCGAAGCCCTGACCGGCGGCCCCGTTTCGGTCGCCTTGAGTCCTTGAGGGCCCTTCCGTACGCATGATTCGGCCCGCCTCCGCATCCTCCACCAGGCGACAAGAAATCCCTCACCATCGGGTCTTGCGGCGCACTCCACCCCTGCTTACTATCCAGTAACCAAAGTCTGAATACGGTAATGTTCGGATTTGGGCGGATTTCATATGCAGCCCACAAGGCGAGCGGAATCCAGGGCCGGCCATGCCCGCGACCGTTCATCACCGCGCAGCCGGCGCCGCGGGCCGCGCGGGAGGGTCCCCGCCTGCCGCCGTGCGCGCCGGCACGGACGCGGAAGGGTTCCGCGCTCCCGCCCCCTCTGGGCGACCCCCACCCCCTTGGGAGAAGCAAGCATGCACGCTGCGACCACCCCTGCCCGCCCCAGACCTCACCGTCGCCTGCGGAGCATCGCCGCCGCGGCCGTCCTGACGGCCGGTGCCATCGCCCCCGCCGTCACCGCGACCACCGCGCACGCGGCCCCCCTGCGCGAGGTGATGTTCGTCGGCAACAACTGGGAGGGCACCGCCGACGTCATCAAGTCCAGCGGCGACTTCGCCAAGATCGGCCGGATCAACGTCGTCCCCGACCGGAGCCAGCGGCTCACCGCGATCTACCTCAACCCGATCAACCTGGCCGTCTTCCTCGGCATCCGGGCCACCGCCGGCGAGGGGCACGACCAGCTCGTCGACGACCTGTACTCCACCCCCGACGGCTCCGCCCTGGTCGCCTCGCGGCCCAGCTTCGGCGACGTCGTCTCCATCGACCTGACCACCGGGAAGGTCAGGTGGCGGTTCGCCGTCTCGGGCTACCGCGCCGACCACATGTCGGTCTCCCCCGACGGCACCAAGGTCGCCGTGTCGGCCTCGCTCGGCAAGGTCGTCCACGTCCTGGACATCAACACCGGCAGGCAGCTCGGCTCGTTCGCCACCGGCGACAAGCCCCACGAGAACATCTTCACCAGGGACGGCAGGTACATCCTGAACATGTCCATCGGGAACGTCGAGACCGACTTCGACGACCCGTCCCAGGACTGGACCAAGGGCGACCGCCATCTCACCATCGCCGACACCTCGACCTACAAGGTCGTCAAGACCATCGACATGCGCTCGCGCCTGGACGCCTTCGGCCGCAAGGACCTGTCGAACGCGATCCGGCCCGCGGTGTTCTCCCCGGACGAGTCGAAGCTGTACTTCCAGGTCTCGTTCTTCAACGGCCTCGTGGAGTACGACATGGCCACCGACAAGATCACCCGGGTGAAGACCCTGCCCAAGAACCCGGCCACCAGCGACGACCGCACCACCTTCGTCAACGACTCCCGCCACCACGGCCTGTCGATGAGCCCCGACGGAAGCAGGCTCTGCGTCGCCGGGACCATGGACGACTACGCCACCATCGTCAACCGCTCGTCCCTCCAGGAAGGCCCCCTGGTCACCGCGTCCAAGCCCTACTGGGCCACCGTCAGCGGCGACGGCCGCGCCTGCGTCATCTCCGAGAGCGGCGCCGACCAGGTCACCGCCATCGACTTCGGCACCGGCCAGAAGATCACCTCCGTCCCCGTCGGCGACCACCCCCAGCGCGTCCGCCTGGCCCACGTCCCGGCCACCTGGACCGGCACCACCGGCTGACCCCGCCCCCCGGCCCGCCGACAAGGAACCGGCCCGCCCAGTGAGGGCGGGCCGGTCTCGGTGTTCTTCCCGCCCTCCATGTCGAGACGGAGAGCGGCGGGTTCTGCCGGAGAAGCCTGGAACGCGGCTCTTCCAGCTCAGTCTTCGAAGTCCTCCTCGTCCGCGGACGCCAGGAGCGCTTCGACCACCTCCGTGTGAGAGGCGTTGAAGCGCCTGCTCACCTCCCTGGTGTACTTCCACCACGGGATGCCCTTGAGGCAGACCTCCAGGGCCTCCTCGTGGGTCCTGGAACCCTCGTAGTGGCGCACGTGGGCGTAGTCGTACAGGTTCACGCCCTGGGCGTGAGCGTCGAGCGTCTCCGCGTGAGTGGCGAAACGGGACCGCGTGGTCCAGTAGTCACCCGTATCGACGCCCTTGGCGTGAGCGTCGAGCACCTCCGCGTGAGTGGCCCCGTAGGCCCGAGCGGCCTCATAGTCCCCCACGTCGATGCCCTTGGCGTGAGCCTCCAGGACCTCCGCGTGAGAGATAGGCCAGATGCGGTGGCTCCGCGCCTCGCCGTAGCTTCCAACGACGATGCCTTCGGCGTGGACCTCCAGCACCTCCGCGTGGGTCGCGCCGGCTTTGCGCGCGGCGGCGTAGTGGGCCACGTCGATGTCGTTGGCGTGACCGACCAGGACATCCTCGTGTGAGGCGCCGTGCTTCCGCCGCGCGGTGGCGTAGCGCTCCACATCGATGCCCTTGGCGTGGGCCTCCAGCACCTCTGCGTGAGACGAGCTGTGGACCCGTGCGGACTCAGCGGTCCACCCCAGGACGGGATACACCCATCCCAGCGCGTCGGCGTAGTAAGCCAGGTTGATGCCGATGGCGTCAGCCTCCAGCGCCTGCGCGTGAGAAGCGCCGACTTCCCTCGCCTTGGCGTACTGGTACAGGTAGATGCCGTTGGCGTGAGCCTCCAGCGCCTCCGCGTGGGTGGTTCCGGCCACTCGCGCCGAGGTGTAGTCCCCCAGGTAGAGGCTGCGGACGGCGTGAGCCTCCATGACCTCTGCATGGGTGGCACCCGCCCGCCGAGCCTCGACGTAGTGAGCCTTGTCGATGCGCCACTGCCAAGCCTTCAAATGGTCCAGCCAGGTGATCCTGGCCTCTGAGAGCTGACCCGGCGCGTCGTCGGCGGGAATGTGCGACTTGTTGACATGGATCTCGGCCATACGAGATTCCTCACTCTCTGAAATCTTGGTTGTTGATGACTTCGATCGCGACCGTCCTAGAAATGCACGCCGCAGCAAGACGCCAAAAAACCCTTGGCGCGAAGCGGACAGCACGGCAAGGGCTCGGAGAATCCATCTGTGCAGCTCAAGGCACATACCAAGATCGGCGATCAGGAAGTTGCGTCCATCTTCCGGTCAGTCATCCAACGCGAGTTAAGGAAAACCGGAAATGAGATCGGACGATCTGTGAAGCATTTCTCGGCGATTACAAGTGATCATCCTTTACCTGTGACGAAATGGTCACCCAGGGAACGCCTCCGGCGACCACGACCGCGCAGGAATGACGGAGGCCTGCCGTTCCACTGGAGCGACGCGAGTGCTGCCGGACACCAGGCTCCGCACCTGCGTCCAACAAGGGATCGCCGGTGTTCGGCGATCTCTTGTTGGATGGGGCCTGGTGGGAGGTGACGAACCGGATGGCTCTACGTGCGGATGTGGCCGCGATGCTCGCGGACGCCGGGATGCACGACGCGGAGGTCGACGAGGCCGTCGAGGACGAGCATGTGCGGGTACGCGTCTATGGCGAGGTGGTCGCGGCGGTCGCCGCGTCCCGCCGCCCTGACGCAGAGCGCCGGATCGTGGCCCTGATCCTGCGCGATCCCGTTTCGTCGGTGGCCAAGACGGCGGTCGTCCAGCTCGTGGACGAGGTCGCGATGAGGTCCGCCGGTCCGGGCGAGTTCCAGCGTTGGGCGGCCGGGCTCCTGCCGGAGCTGCGGAGACTCGATGCGGAAGGGCACGGCCCGTTCGTACGTCGCCGCGTCCACGACTGGTCGGTCTACCTGGCGATCGAGGACGGGCGGACGCCGGCCGCCGCCGAGTTGGCGGACACCACGCCCTGGATGCAGCGCATGCTCGCGGAGAAGGTCACCTCCCTGCCGGTTCTCACGCTGCTCGCCGAGGGCGGCGGGACGAGGAAGATACGGAACATCGCCGGGCGGCGGGCCGACACGCTGATGAGAGGGCCGTAGAGGACGTCAGGTCGCCTGGCCGGCGAGGGTGTGCCCCTGCAGGATGGCGGTGAAGCGTTCGTCGGCGCGGTCGAGCTGGCCGGTGATGTGCTGTTTGATCCGCTCCTTGAGCGGCGTGTCGGGGCGGTTGACCAGGTCCTTGAGCTCCGGGACCAGCGGCCGGTACTTGCGGGCCAGCTTGCGGAGCTTCGGGCCGGTGGTGTGGATCAGGCCGACGCCGTTGTCGGTGAAGTCGGAGACCTTGATGATGCGGGCGGCCGGGTGGCGTTCCAGGCTTTCGACGACGTGGGCGCGGTACTGGGCGTGGACGTCCCGGCCGCGGTCGTACACCGGGTTGGTGACGGCGCGGACGAGTTCGGCGACGCGCGGCCCGAACTCGGCTGACAGGACGCCGAGGGCCGCCTCCGCCGGGTCGGCGTGCCCGTCCCCGGCCAGGTCGGTCGGGTGGTCCTCGACGGAGTCGTGCATGAGGGCGGCGACGAGGAGGTCCGCGTCGTCCACCTCGTAGTGGCACATCACGCGCAGCGTCACCCGGAGCAGATGGTTGACCACGGGCTCGCGGACGCGCCGGTCCTGCCGGTGCAGGTCGCCGGCCAGCGCGAGCGCCGTGCTCAACCGCCGCCAGTCCGGCTCACGGAACCGCAGGATCTCGCGGGAGAACCGGTCGCGGAGTCCGGCCTCGCCGTACACCTCGGTGATCGTGTGGAGCGGAAGAGTCTGCAGATAGCTGGGCACCGTGCTCCCCTCGCGCGGAAGATGCGCCCGTCCGCGGGCCGGAGGGGCGTTCCCGCGTACCGATCCGACGCCGTCCGCGATCATCCGGTTCCGTTCCGTCGCGCGTTCTCGCTGGTCGTGGACGGCTCGGTCGGCGCTCGAAAGAATTCTCGAATCGAGCGATGAGTTCTCCGGACGGCGGCGGTCTACCCCGGCATGACGACGACGCAAGAGCACGCAAGCGGCGGACAGCCGGAGACCGCGGCCCGGGGAGCGGGGGGCGGCCGCTCGAAGACGCCCGCCGTGATCCGGCTGCTGGTGCTGGCCACCTTCGTGGTGATCCTGAACGAGACGGTCATGATCAACGCGATCCCGCGGCTGATGGCGGACATGAACGTCACCGAGCAGGCGGCGCAGTGGCTTTCGACCGCGTTCATGCTGACCATGGCCGCGGTGATCCCGGTGACGGGGTGGTTCCTGCAGCGGGTCACCACCCGCCGCGCCTACGCCACCGCGATGGGCGTCTTCCTCGCCGGGACGGCGCTGGCCTCGGTCGCGCCGGTGTTCGAGGTGCTGCTGCTCGCGCGGATCGTCCAGGCGACCGGCACCGCGGTGATGATGCCGCTGCTGATGACCACGCTGATGACCGTCGTGCCGGAGGAGGACCGCGGCCGGGTGATGGGCAACGTGACCATGGCGATCTCGGTCGCGCCGGCGATGGGCCCGGCGGTCTCGGGCCTGATCCTGCAGCTCGGCTCGTGGCGGCTGCTGTTCGCCGCGGTGCTGCCGATCGCGGCGCTGGTCACCTGGCGCGGCCTCGGACGGCTGGAGAACGTCGGGGAGCCGCAGGCCGGCACCATCGACTGGTTCAGCGTCGCGGCCGCCGCTCTCGGTTTCGGCTCCCTGGTGTACGGGCTGAGCAGGTTCGGGCAGGGCAGTGCGGTGCTCCCCGCGGCGCTCGTCGCGGTCGGGGCGGTCACGATCGCGGTGTTCGCCCTCCGCCAGCTCCGGTTGCAGCGCCGCGACGTCCCCCTGCTGGACCTGCGCGTCCTGCGGCACCGCACCTACACCCTCTCGCTGCTGCTGATGGCCCTCGGGTTCATGGCGATGATGGGGTCGATGATCCTGCTGCCGATCTACCTGCAGAACCTGCGCGGCCTCTCGCCGCTGGAGACGGGCCTGCTGATGATGCCCGGCGGGCTGGCGATGGGGCTGCTCGGCCCGGCCGTGGGACGGCTCTTCGACCGCTTCGGCGGGCGGATGCTGATCATTCCCGGGGCGGCGGGCATCGTGCTCGCCCTGGCCGGGTTCACCCAGATCTCGGCGACGATGCCGTACTGGCAGGTGCTCGGCCTGCACTCGCTGCTCATGGTGTCCCTGGCGGCGGCGTTCACCCCCGTGTTCACCCTCGGCCTCGGGGCGCTCCCGGCCCCGCTCTACTCGCACGGCAGCTCGATGCTGGGCACCCTCCAGCAGGTCTCCGCGGCCTTCGGCACCGCGCTGGTGGTGACCGTGATGGCCGGGCGCGCCGAGAGCCGGATGGCCGACGGGGTCACCGCCACCCTCGCCCAGCTCGACGGGATGCGGCTGGCGTTCGTCATCAGCGCCGCACTGTCCCTGGCGATGGTCGGGGTCGCGTTCCTGCTGCCCAGGCGCGCGAAGGCCGCCGACGAGTCCGATGTGCCGGCCGCCGAGGAGCCGGAGGCCGCCGACCGGATCCTGGAGCCCGCCCCCTGCTGAACAAGCGGTGCCTGCTGAACGGGCCGGTGGTGAGCCTCGCTCTCGCCTCGGCCCGTTCGGCGTGGGGCGGGCCTTGCCGGTCACCGGCAAGGGGCGGTCACAGGTAGTGGCGCAGGACCAGGTCGGCGGGATACGGGTCCAGGTAGGTCTGCTGGGTCAGGTAGTCGAGGCCCTCGCCCATGGCGTGGTGGCGCAGGAGGGCCATGGGGACGCTGAGGGGTGCCTGGCCCTGCCGGTAGGTCTCGATGGCGGCCAGAAGGTCGTGGCGGCGGGTGTCGTCGAGGTGGTCGCCGAGCATGCCGAGGAGGTGCTGGAGGGCGTTCATGTGGCGGCCGCGCTTGGGACGGACGGCGAACGCCGCGCAGAACACGTGCCGGTAGTCGTCCTCCAACTCGTCCCGCGGACGGGTCCCCGCCTGCGCGACGATCCGTCCGAGCCCCTGGTAGGCGGACGGTTCGTGGGCGAGGACCTGCAGCTTGTGGCGGCTGTGGAAGGCGACGAGGTCGCGGGGCCGCCAGTCGGCGTCGAAGAGCTCGCGGAGCCGGGCGTGGGCGTAGATGCGCTCGATGAAGTGCTCGCGCAGGACGGGGTCGCGGAGGCGGCCGTCCTCCTCGGCGGGCAGATCCGGGAGCGCCTCGCGGACGAGGTCGGCGAACACCCCGCGGCCCTGGCGGTCCACGGGCTGGCCGTCGGTGCGCTCACCGGGCTTGCCGGAGGCGTAGCGCGGCAGCCGGAACAGCCCGCAGGACGGCGAGCGCGACTTGAGCACGTAGCCGTCCAGGTCCTCCAGCTGGGGGACGCGGGTCTCGGCGAGCGCGGTCATCGCGGCGGTGTGGTCGGCGGACCCGTCGTGGGTGACGAGGTGCCCGTCGGTGAGCAGCCGCAGCGTCGGACGCGGTGTCCCGAGGCCGATCTCCATCTCCGGGCATACCGGGACCCAGTCGACATGCGGGTCGAGGGCGTCGGTCAGGAACCGGTCGCGGCTGTGGCCGGCGTTGTAGCGGACCGGGGCCCCCAGCAGGCAGCTCGACACCGCCAGCCGGGGACGCGGATACGGGCCGCCGGTCATAGAAGCTCTCTCATCCGGCGCAGGCCGCGGGCCGTGCGGGCCTTGACGGTGCCCAGCGGGACGGACAGCCGGTCGGCGATCTCCGTCTGCGTCAGCTGCCCGAAGTGGGCCAGCACGATCGCCTGGCGCTGCGGCAGGGGCAGGACGGCAAGGGCGTCCCGGACGTCGCAGGCGGTCTCCACGGACGGCGAGGCGTCGGGCGTCCGCGCGGCGGGCAGTTCCGCGTGGTCCTCCAGGGGCAGCGTCCTGCGGTAGTGGCGGGCCTCGGCGCGGAGCTGGTCGATGGCGCGCCTGCGGGCGATGGCGAGGACCCAGGGCTCCAGGGCGCGCGCCGGGTCGAAGCGGCGCCGCGACCGCCAGACCTCCAGAAAGACCAGCTGGACGACGTCGTCCACGGCGTGCCGGGGCACGAGCCGGACGACGTGGCGGCGGACGAGCGGGCCGAGCACGGTGTAGCACTCGGCCAGCGCGGTCTCGTCCCCGCATGCGAGCCGCTCTCCCAGGTTCATGAGCTGGGCCTTTCCCGAGAGAATCGTTTCAAAACTTGTTCATAGTCGATTCTCTGGGCAACGTCGGGCCCGACACGGCGATGGGGGACGCGGGCGCGCGGGTTCCGCGCGTATCAGGGCGCCGCGGGGCCGTCCAAAATCTCGGTGACGGCTTGGGAAAGGCTTGTCACGAGGCGGACGGCGTCCGGCAGCCGGTCCCGCCTCCAGCCCGGCCCGCCGGCCAGGAGCCGCACCACGGGACGGGTGCCCGGGAGATCGGCCAGCCAGCCCGGGTCGCCGGTCTCGGCGATCTGCGACCAGACGAAGACGGTGCCCGGCCCCGTGCGCCGGATCGCGGCGGCGAGGGCGTTCGCGGGGACCCGCGCCCCCAGCAGGCTCGCCGCGGCGCCGCCCTGCGCCAGCGCGGCGGCCAGCGCGTACAGGGGCAGGCTGTGCTGCTCCTCCGGGGCGCAGGCGAGCAGGACGGGCCGGACGTTCACCGGCCGTGCGGGCGGCGGCACCTCCGCCAGGCAGCCGAGCACCACCGTGGACAGCAGGTGCTCCACCTCGACGCAGTCACCGCCCGCCGCGTGCTTGCGGCCGATACCGACCATGACCGGGACCATCAGGCCGTCCCAGGCCCGCACGACCCCGTCCCGCGCGATCGCGGTCCGGACGGCGTCGTTCATGGCGGGGACGTCCAGCGACATCGATGCGCGGGCCAGGCCGCGCACCTCGGCGGTGTCCGCTCCGGCGGGCGCCTCCCCGACGGGCACGCGGTTGCCGCCGGCGCCGTGCCCGCGCGGCGGGCGGGGCGCGCCGGGCGGCTCGCGCAGCGCGGCGAGGGCGGCCTCGCCCGGCGGGGCGCCCGCGAGGATCAGCCGCTGCATGGCTTCGAGCCGCGCCACGTCCGCGGGCGTGTAGCGGCGGTGGCCGCCGGGGCTGCGGCCGCTCGGGCCGATGCCGTACCTGCGGTCCCACGTGCGCAGGGTGGCGGCCGCCAGGCCCAGGCGCCGCGCCACCGCGCCCACGCCCAGTCCCGGCCCCCGGTCCGTCTCCCCACGCATGCGTTTCGGTCTCCCGTGCTGCTCCGACGGCACAGCGTACGGCGTCACCGATCTACCGGTGCCACCGGTCGTCCGGTGCCACCGGTCGTACGGGCTCCTTGACCGTGCGGTCCCACTGGTCTTCGCCGGAGCCGGTCCTTCCGGTTGCATCCCGGTGCCCTCTGACCTCAGGGAACACCCCCTGAAGACCGCCGCGAAACGCGACGTGCGGATGCCGCCGTAGCGGGAAGGCGGTCGACCCTGACGGCGCGCCGCTCCCTACGCGGCCCGGTGCGCCTTCGCCACCGCGCTGAACTGCGACATCGCCTACCGCAACCGTTCACGCCCCCGGCTCCGAAGACCCAGGTGATGGACACCTCGTTGATGCTGTTCACCCGCGACCTCCGGGTACGCGACAACCCCGCTCTGGCCGCGGCCTGCGAGGCGGATCAGGTCGTCCCGGTCTTCGTCTTCGACGACGCGATCCTGGACGGCCCGTTCGGCGTGCCCAACCGCATCCGGTTCCTCCTCGACAGCCTCGCCGACCTGCGACGGTCGCTCGGCGAGCGGGGCGGCGACCTGGTGGTGCGGCGCGGCGACCCCGCCGAGGAGGTCGCCCGGCTGGCCCGGGAGACGGGCGCCGGCTCGCTGTTCCTCGCCGACGAGCGGTCGGCGTACGCGACCCGGCGCCTCGACCGCATCCGCGAAGCCGTGCGCGCGGACGGCCTCGACCTGGACGTGTCGGCGCACCCCGGCATCACCGTGGTCACGCCCGGCGAGCTCATTCCCACCAGCGGCGACCACTACAAGGTGTTCACCCCGTACTGGCGGGCCTGGGAGGCGGCCCGGTGGCGTCCGGCCGCGGACGCGCCCGAGAAGATCCGGTTGCCGTCCGGGGTGAAGCCGGGCGCGCTGCCGCGGCTCGCCGACCTGATCTCCGGCTCCCCGTCCCCCGCGCTCGCGCCCGGCGGGGAGGGCGCGGGACGCGAGCGCATGAAGGCGTGGCTGCGCGAGGACGCCACCGCCTACGACGACGTCCGCGACGATCTCGCCGCCGACCGCACGTCCCGGCTCAGCCCGTACGTGAAGTTCGGCTGCGTCTCGCCGCGGGAACTGGCGGAGGCCGCGCCGGACGCCTACCGGCGCCAGCTGGCGTGGCGGGACTTCCACCACCAGGTCGCCGCCGCCTTCCCCGAGCTCCCGCGGCGCGACTACCGATCGCGCGACCGGCGGTGGAAGGACGACGAGGACGCCTTCGCCGCGTGGTGCGAGGGCACGACGGGCGTCCCGATCGTGGACGCGGGGATGCGCCAGCTTCACCGCGAGGGGTTCATGCACAACCGCGCCCGGCTCATCACCGCCTCGTTCCTGACCCG
Source organism: Actinomadura citrea (assembly GCF_013409045.1). Lineage (NCBI taxonomy): Bacteria > Bacillati > Actinomycetota > Actinomycetes > Streptosporangiales > Thermomonosporaceae > Actinomadura > Actinomadura citrea. Next base: position 8,712,217 of record NZ_JACCBT010000001.1, read on the forward strand.
CGACCTCGGCATCGACTGGCGCAGGGGCCTGGGCCACTTCAACGAGTGGCTCGTCGACGGCGACGTCGCCGACAACGCGGGGAACTGGCAGTGGGTCGCCGGAACCGGGAACAGCACCCGGCCCGACCAGGTGATGAACCCGTTCCGGCAGGCGTCGCGCTTCGACCCGCGCGGCGACTACGTCCGCCGGTACGTCCCCGAACTGGCCGGCGTCGAGGGGTCCGGCGTCCACCGGCCCTGGACGCTGGACGAGGACCGCAGGCGGTCCCTCGGCTACCCGCCGCCGATCATCGACCCCGACGACCGATGACCCCCGCAGCGGGCGGGCCCGCCCGGCGGACGACGACCGAGGGAGACGTATGGACACCGGGAACGGGCGAACGGACACCGGTGAAGGGCGGACCTGCCTCGTCACGGGGGCGAGCGGTTATATCGGAGGCCGCCTCGTGCCGGAACTCCTGGCGGCCGGCCACCGGGTGCGGTGCATGGCGCGCTCGGCCCGGCGGCTGCGCGACCTGCCGTGGGCGGACCGGGTCGAGATCGTGGAGGCCGACGCGACCGACCCCGAGTCGTCCCGGCGGGCCCTGGAGGGCGCGGACGTCGCCTACTACCTGATCCACGCGATCGGCGGCAACGGCGGATTCGCCGAGACCGACCGCCGGGCGGCCCGCACGTTCTCCGGCGCGGCGCGGGAGGCGGGGGTCGGGCGGCTGGTCTACCTCGGCGGGATGGAGCCGGAGGGGGAACTGTCGCCGCACCTGCGGTCCCGCGCCGAGGTCGGCCGCATCCTGCTGGACAGCGGGGTGCCGACCGCGTGGCTGCGCGCCGCGGTGATCATCGGTTCGGGCTCGGCGTCGTTCGAGATGCTGCGGTACCTGACCGAGCGGCTGCCGGTGATGGTCACGCCGCGCTGGGTGCGCACCCGCATCCAGCCGATCGCGATCCGGGACGTCCTGTACTACCTGGTGGCGGCCGCGGACCTGCCCGCGGACGTGAACCGCGGCTTCGACATCGGCGGACCGGACGTGCTCACCTACGTCGACATGATCCGCGGCTACGCCCGCGCGGCCGGGCTCAAGCAGCGGATCATCCTGCCGGTCCCGGTGCTGAGCCCGCGGCTGTCGAGCCTGTGGGTCGGGGGCATCACGCCCGTTCCCGGCGCGCTGGCGCGGCCGCTGGTGGAGTCGCTGCGCAACGAGGTGGTGTGCAGGGAGAACGACCTCGCCGAGTACGTGCCGCCACCGCCCGGTGGGGCGGTCGGGTTCGAGCGCTCGGTCGAACTGGCGCTGCGCCGCGTCCGGGAGGCGGACGTCGCCACCCGCTGGTCGTCGGCGAGCACGCCCGGCGCGCCCAGCGACCCGCTGCCGACGGACCCGGACTGGGCGGGCGGCAGCCTCTACACCGACGAGCAGGTCCGCCGGACGGACGCGCCGCCCGAGCGGCTGTGGGGGGTCGTCGAGGGGATCGGCGGGGACCGCGGCTGGTACTCCTTCCCCGTCGCCTGGCAGGCCCGGGGCGTCCTCGACCGGCTGGTCGGCGGGGTCGGGCTGCGGCGCGGCCGCCGCGACCCGCGCCGGCTGCGGATCGGGGAGGCGGTGGACTTCTGGCGCGTGGAGGAGATCGAGCCGGGACGGCTGCTGCGGCTGCGGGCCGAGATGCGGCTGCCGGGACTGGCCTGGCTGGAGTTCGTCGTGCGCAGCGACGGCTCCCGGACGTCCCTCACGCAGCGGGCCCTGTTCCATCCCCGGGGCCTCGCCGGGCACGCGTACTGGTGGGCGTTCCGCCCGTTGCACGACCGGATCTTCGGGGGGATGTGCTCGGGCATCGTCCGCGCGGCCGAGCGGCGCGGGGCGCCGAAGCAGCGCGCGACGGTACGGGCCCGCTGACGCTCCGCCGAGCGTGACCTACGGCCCGTGGTGATGCAACCGACCGGGCGTCGCGTCCCGAAGAACTGTGCAGACCTGAAGAACCGTGCAGAACCCACTCGGGACGACGATGGAGGAAAAAGGTGCGAACCCGACATCGTGCGGCACGCCGGGCGAGCCGTCGCGGGCGGTGCCGATGACGCGGGCCGGGCTGACGAGAGGGCGGGGCTGATGGGAGGGCGGGGCCCGGTCGTCGTGATCGGGGCGGGTCTCGGCGGCCTGTCCGCCGCGATCCATCTGGCGGCGCGGGGCCGCGAGGTGGTGCTGGTCGAGGCCCGGGACGTGCCGGGCGGCTGCTGCGGGACCGTCCGTACCGGGGGGTACCGGTTCGACACCGGACCTTCGGTGCTGACCATGCCGGAGGTGCTCGCCGAGACGTTCGGCGCGGCGGGCGCCGACCTCGAGAGCGTTCTCCCGCTGCGGCGCCTGGACCCGTTCTACCGGCTGGCGTTCCACGACGGCTCCCGGCTGGACGTGGTGGGCGGCGCCGAGCGGATGGCCGCGGGCGTCCGGGAGCTGTGCGGCCCGGCGGAGGCGGCGCGCTACCTGCGGTTCCGGCGGCGGCTCGGGGAGATGTTCGAGGGGGAATGGTCGTCGTTCATCGACGCGGACATGACCCGGCTGCGCGGCATGGCGCGCCCCCACGCGCTGCTCAGGCTGGCGGCGGCGGGCGGATTCCGGCGCCTGGACCGCTTCGTCGCCGGTCACCTGACGGACGAACGGCTCGTCAGGGCCCACACCTTCCAGGCGCTGTACGTGGGGCTGCCTCCTCACAAGGCGCTGGCGATCTACGCCGTCGTCGCGCACATGGACACCGTCGGCGGTGTCTACTTCCCGTCCCGGGGCGGCATGCACGCCGTCCCGCAGGCGCTGGCGGCCGTCGCGGAGAAGGCCGGCGCCTCGATCAGGTACGGCGTCCGCGCCGAACGGGTCGAGACCGGCACGGACGGTGTGACGGCGGTCCGGCTGGACACCGGCGAGCGGCTGCCCGCGAGCAGCGTCGTCGTCGCCTGCGACCTGCCGCGGGCGCACGCCGGACTGCTCCCGGACGGGGCCGGCGACTGGCGGCTGCGCAGGCCGCGGTACTCGCCGTCCTGCCTGGTCCTGCATTTCGGGCTGGACCGGCGGCTGCCCGGTCAGTCCCATCACACCCTGCACTTCGGCCGCGAGTGGGGCACCGTCTTCTCCGCCCTGGCGGCCGGACGCCCCCAGCCGGACCCGAGCCTCCTCGTGACCTATCCCGAATCGGACGACACCGCCGCGCCCGCCGGGCACTCGACGTTGAGCGTCCTGGAACCCGCGCCCAACCTGGCGGGCGGGGCCGACTGGGACCGCCTCGCCCCGCAGCTGGAAGACCGCCTGCTGGGCCGTCTGGCCGACCTCGGGTACGGCGACCTGTCGGCGGCGCCCAGGGAGACCTTCGACCCGCCGACGTGGGCGCGCCTCGGCCACTCGGCGGGCACGCCCTTCGCCCTCGACCACCGTTTCCGGCAGACGGCGTGGTTCCGCCCGTCGGGCCGGAGCCGCCGCGTCGCGGGGCTGCACTTCGCCGGGATGTACACCGCGCCCGGCGTGGGGGTCCCACCGGCACTGATCTCCGGGAGGCTGGCCGCCGCCCGGATCATGGAGGGCGCCCGATGACGCTGACCGCGAGCTACGAGCACTGCCGCCGCCTCAACGCCCGGCACGGGCGCTCCTTCTACCTGGCGACGCTGCTGCTGCCCGCGTGGAAACGCCGGCACGTGCACGCCCTGTACGGGTTCGCCCGCCACGTGGACGACATCGTCGACGAGTACGAGGCCACCGGCGCGGAAGGCCGGGCCGCGGCGCTGGACCAGGTCAAGGGACGGCTCGACGCGGCACTGGCGGGCGAGCACGTCCGCGACCCGGTCCTGCCCGCGTTCGTGCACACCGTGCGCTCGTTCGATGTCGAGCGCGAGGACATCGACGCGTTCCTGGAGTCGATGCGCGCCGACCTGACCGTCACCCGGTACGCGACCTACGACGACCTGCTGGCCTACATGGAGGGGTCGGCCGCGGCCATCGGCCTGATGATGCTGCCCGTCCTGGAGACCCTGCCCGGCGCCGGGCGGACCGCGCGCGAGCCCGCCCGGGAGCTCGGCCGGGCGTTCCAGCTGACCAACTTCCTGCGCGACGTGGCCGAGGACCTGGGCCGCGGCCGCGTGTACCTCCCGACGAACGACCTGAAGAGGTTCGGCGTGACCGAGGACGACCTGGCCTCCGGCACGTGCACGCCCGGCATCCGCGAGCTGGTGGCCTTCGAGGCCGGCCGCGCGCGGGAGCACTACGGCCGTGCGCTGGAGGGGGTGAAGCTGCTGGTGCCGTCCTCGCGCCCCTGCATCCGCGCGGCGCACGAGCTGTACGGCGGGATCCTGGACGAGATCGAGGCTGCCGGCCACGACGTGCTGGCCGCGCGGGCGCGGGTGCCCCGCCACCGCCGCGCCGTGATCTACGCGCGGCACCTGCTGGCGGCGTCGGCCGCGGGCCGGGCCGAGCGGCGTGTCCCCGCCGGGATGGCCTGACATGGGAGAAACGGGCGGCGCGGCGCGGGTCGTGCTGGACGCGATGGGCGGCGACCACGGGCCCGCCGAGACGGTGCCGGGCGCGCTGGCGGCGCACCGCGCGCACGGGGTCCCCGTCCTCCTGGTGGGACGGGCCGACGAGATCGACGAGGAGCTGCGGCGGCACGGCGGCGTCGGCGAGCTGGAGGTGCAGCACGCCGACGACGTCATCCCCATGGCCGAGCGGGGCTCGAACGCCGCGTTCCAGTCCAAGTCCAGCCTGATGGTGGGCTGCGAGCTGGCGCGACGCGGAGGGGCGGCGTTCGTGTCGGCCGGGTCCACCGGCGCGGTGGTGACCTGCGCCGTCCGCGCCCTCGGGCGGCGCGAGGGCGTGCTGCGCCCGGCGCTGGCCGTGGCACTGCCCGCCATGTCGGGCTTCACCGTCCTGGTCGACGCGGGCGGCACCGCCGACCCGTCGGCGGAGATGGTGGCTCAGTTCGCGGCGCTCGGCACCGAGTACGCGCGGAGCGTCCTGGGCGTGGCCGATCCTTCGGTGGGGCTGCTGTCCATCGCGGCGGAGCCGGGCAAGGGGAACCGGCTCGTCCGGGACGCGGCGCTGCTGCTGCCGGACATGCCGGTGCGCTTCCACGGCAACGTCGAGGGCCACGACGTGCTGGCCGGAACCGTCGATGTGGTCGTGACCGACGGGTTCACCGGGAACGTCGTACTGAAGAGCATCGAAGGCTGCGTCCGCACGACGCTCGGCCTCGTCGCCCGTGCCGGAACCGTCGACGCCGGGCCGCTGGAGGCGGTCGCGCGCCTGTACGCGGCCGACACCCACGGGGGCGCCGCGCTGCTGGGCCTGACCGGAACGGTCGTCGTCGCGCACGGCTCGTCGAGCGCGGCCGCCGTCGCCCGTGCCTGCGTGGTGGCACGCGACCTGGCCGCGGAGGGTCAGTGAGCCATGGGGCCGGTGCCGTGAGCGGGTCCGTCTCCGCCGCCGGGACGCAGCGGGTCGCGGCCGTTCCAGGTGCCCTCGCTGCCGAACGGAACGAAGCGGGCGAAGAGCTCCTCGCTGTACCAGCCTTCGCGGCGGACCCGCCTGACGACGTCGCGGTGGGCGCCTCCCTGGTAGGCGTAGCGGCGGACGGCCGCCTCGTCCCGCCACAGCGAGAACGTCGCCTGCCGGGCCAGCGGCCACTCCCCGACCCCGACCGAGGCGAGGCAGCCGTCCTGGCCGCACAGCAGGCGGTCCACGCCCGGTACGGAACGGTAGAACGCCACCAGCCGTCCCGGACGGATCGACGCCCTGGTCAGCACGGCCACCGGTCCGTGCGGCGGAGGGTGGGCCGCCGCTCCGGCGAGCGGGTCGGCCCCTCCCCAGCCGCCCCGGGACGCCAGCGGCGCGAGCCGCACATGCCAGGACTCCTCGGCCTCGTCCCGCCACCGCACCGCGATCGGGGAACGCGTGAGAAAGCCCTCCAGCGCCGGTTCGCCTTCCCACACCGCGAACAGGGCCCAGCGCCGCAGGTCGGCGCCGAGGCTCATGGAGCGGCCCCTCCCCGTCCCGAGCAGCCGCCAGAACCGCAGGCCGCCGGTGCCGCGCAGCACCGGACGGTCGAACGCCATGTGCCGCATGGCGTCCACTCCCGCGTACCTGATGAGGTGGAACGAGGCGATGATCTCCGTGCTCATGCAGTGGTTCCCGTGGTCACAGCGGTGATTCCCGTGCTCGTGTCGGTCGTCGGCGGCTACCTGCTGGGCTCGGTGCCGGTCGCGGTGCTCGTCGGCCGCGCCCACGGCCTCGATCCCCGCGACGTCGGCGACCGCAACCCCGGCTTCTGGAACGTCATGGAGCAGCTCGGCCGGAAGGCCTCCGTGCCCGTCTTCGCCGGCGACATGCTCAAGGGGACGGCGGCCGGGCTGGTCGGCCTGCTGGTGAGCGGGGTCGAGACGGGCCGGTTCGGTTCGGTGGCCGGGGCGAGCGTCCTGCCGGTGTACGCGGCGGTCGGCGCGGCGATGGCCGGCCACGCCTGGCCGGTGTTCGCCGGGCGCCGGGGCGGGCGCTCGATCCTGACCTTCGCCGGCGGGTTCGCGGTGATCTGCCCGGCGGCGTTCGCGCTCGGCCTCGTCCTGCTCCTCGCGGGGACTCTCGTCTTCTCGTTCACGTGGGGCGCCCGCCTCTCGGTGTTCTCGCTGCCGGTGCTGCAGCTGTTCTTCGCCCCCGTCGAGCAGGTCGCCGGGACCGGGGCGCTGATGTGCCTCATCGGGCTGCGTTTCGGGCAGGCGGCGCTGGCGGGACGGCGGCCCTGACCACCGCCGGGCCGTAGTCCCGGCCGCGCCAGGTGCGCGTCGGCAGCAGCGCCGACCAGGTGAGCCGGATGGCCGCCGCCGCGTCCAGGAACGGGGACGCCGCCAGGCCGGGGCCCGGACGCACGTAACTGCCGCGCAGGGCCGTCACGAGGAGGAGCCGCTGCGCCAGCAGGCCGAGGTCGAGCGGCGTCGGCCGTCCTACCGCGAGCCGCAGGACGGGGAGCGCGGCGGTCAGCCAGACCACCGCCAGATCGCCCGCCAGATGGGCGACGGGGGTGACGTCCCGCAGCGCGATGGACCGTCCCCATTCGCGCCACACGTCGGCGGCGGAGGTGTGCATGTCCACCTCCAGCAGCGGGCCCGCGTCCACGAACGCGACCCGCCAGCCGTCGCGGGCGAGGAGCCTCCCGAGCGCCACATCGTCGGTGAGATGGCGCCTGACTCGCGCGAACCCGTCGGCCTCGTCCATCCGCGCCTTGCGAAAGGCCATGCACTGCCCCGTGACGAGCAACCGCCCCACCGATGCCCCCGGCCCGGTGGGCGCCGTCGTCGAGCCGATGGGCCCGAAGCGGTAGACGAGCGTGGCCAGCAGCGAGGCGTGCAGCGCCTGCTCCACCGCGTTGCCGCAGATGAAGCGGGGTCCCGCGCTCACCAGGTCATGGGCGTCCAGGAGCGCCGCCAGTTCCGCGCAGAGGCCCGCCTTGGGACGCATGTCGGCGTCCAGCAGGACCACGACCGGGCCGGTCGCGGCCTGCACGCCCTGGTGCAGGGCCCACTGCTTGCCGATCCACCCGTCCGGCAGCGGCGCGCCCGGGAGGACGGTGGCGCCCAGCCGCTCGGCCAGCCGCGCGGTGCCGTCGCGGGACTCGTCGTCCACGACGATGACCTCGTCCACGGCCGGGTCGGCGAGCAGCGGCGCCAGGCATCCTTCGAGGCGGGACTCCTCGTCGCGGGCGGGGACCACCACCGACACCCGCTCGGGCGGCGGTCCTGCCGTCCCCGGCCTCAGCGGCGCGGGACGGCGGCGCCCCCGGGCGAGCCGCGACGCGACGACCCCGGCGGCGGCCGCCTGGAGGACGGTCAGCGCCCTCATCGTGGTTCCGGCCTCATCGTGGTTCCGGCCTCACTGTGTTTCCGTCCTTTCGAGGGGCGTGGTGCCGCGTGCGCCGCCGAAGTCCTGGTTCACGAGGGAGGCGACGATCCGGCCGCCCATCGCGACGAGCGGGAGGCCGCCGCCCGGATGCGCCGACCCGCCCACCAGGTAGAGGCCGCGCCGCGGCCCACGGTTGCCCGGCCGGCGGAACGGCGCGAAACGTCCCTGGTAGGCGGTTCCGTAGATGGCGCCGCCCCAGGCGCCGTACCGGTCGCGAAGGTCGGCGGGCGTGAACATGTCCACGAACCGGAGCCGGCCCGAGAGGTCGTGCCCGCGTTTCGCCAGCCCCTCCAGCACGAGGTCCCGGTACGACTCGCGGGACATCGGCCACCGGCCGGGATCGCGCGCCGGGACGTTCACCAGCATCACCCAGTTCTCAGCCCCGCCCGGGGCCTGGGCCGGGTCGTCCACCGCCGAGCAGCCGATGTGGACGGTCGGGTCGTCCGGCGGCACCTTCCGGTGGAAGATGTCGTCGAACTCCTTCCGGTAGTCCGCCGAGAAGACGACGGAGTGGTGCGGCAGGTCCTCAGTACGGCCGTCCACCCCCGCGAGGAGCAGAAAAGCCGATGACGACAGGCCGAGTCCGGCGAGCCTGCGCAGTCGGCGCCGGTCGGGCAGCAGCCAGCCGTACAGCGCGGCGGCATCGGCGTTGACGATCACGGCGTCGGCGCTCACCCGCTCGCCCGACGCCAGCACCACGCCCGACACCGCCGAACGGCCGGCGACCACCTCCGCCACCTCGGTTCCCGTGTGCACCTCGACGCCCGCGTCGGTCAGGAGCCGGGCGAGGGCGTCGGCGATCCGGGGCAGGCCGCCCGCGACGTACCAGCCGCCGAACCCGTGCTCGATGGCCGGGACGCAGCCGAGGGCGGCCGGCGCCCGGTACGGGCTCGACCCCGCGTACGTCGCGTACCGGCCGACGTACTGGTGCATCCGCGGGTCGTCGAAGAAGCGCCGCGCCAGGCCGTCCAGCGTCCGGCCCGGCGCGACCGAGAACAGGTCGCCGATCCGGGGTTTCTCGGGGGGACGGCCCAGCGGCCCGGCGAAGAACGTCCGCTCCGAGGCCGCGTAGCACTCCTCCGCCCAGCCGTAGAAGGACCGCCAGGCCGGGCCCTGGCCGGGGCTCAGGCGGTCGACCTCCTGCTCCATCCGGTCGGGGCCGCGGAACGCGCGCAGCCGCGACCCGTCGGCGAAGTGGTACCGGCACAGCTCGTCCAGTTCCACCAGCGGGACGTCCACTCCGAGTTCCCGGAACAGTCGCGGCATGGTCAGCAGGGACGGGCCGAGCGAGAACGTGAACCCGTCCCGCTCGTACTCCGCCAGCTTCCCGCCGAGCCGGTCCAGCCGCTCGTAGAGCCGGACCTCGTGGCCGCCGCGCGCCAGCCGCAGCGCGGCGGTCATCCCGCCGACCCCGCCGCCGACCACGGTCACTTCCGCCATGCGCGCCTCCAAGCCGGGACTGCGAACGCCCCCATCGCCACCCCTCCCGCCGCCGCGACCAGCGGGTCTCCCGGCTCGAACACCGCCGCGAAGGCCAGCGTCTCCATGGCCGCCATCACCGAGTAGAGCGTGACGAGCCCCCGGGACGGGCCGGATTCCGAGGACGGGCCATGCCGCCACGACTGGCCGTGCCTCCAGGACCGGCCCTGCCGCCACGATGGGCTCCGACTCCAGGACGGGCCGTTCCTCCAGGATCGAACGGCGGCGTCCTCCCGTCCCACGATCAGATCGATCGCCATCATGACCAGGACGGACACCACCAGCCATCCGGCGAAGTTGCTGAGCGGCACGCCGCGGTAGGGGCCGTCGTCCGCCCACGTCCACAGGCCGAGCCGCAGCATCTGCGGGTCCAGGAACAGGTCCCATGCCGTCAGCGCCGCGGCCCCCGCCGCCCACCGCGCGACCCGGTTCTCCGGCGCGACCGCGGTCGCGACGGCGTGCGCGGCCAGCCCCATGCCGCCCCACGCCGCCGCCACGATGACCGGCACGCCGCCGGCCTGGGGCCGCAGCACCGAGGTGTAGGAGTACTCCCCGAACGGCAGGCCCGTGCGGATGCCGATCCATTCGGCCGCGTACCCGATGGCCACGGTCGCGGCGAAGGCCCCGGCCGCGCGGCCGGGGCCCCGCCGGTCGGCGAGGAACGCCACGGCGCTCGCCGCCAGCAGCACCACGACCACGCTGGTCAGCCGGATCGGCTCAGGTCTCAGCCCGGACGCGACCTGGGCCACCACCATCGCGGCCAGCAGCCCGGCGCCGAGCAGTCCGAGAGGTCGCGACGCCGGCGCGTCCCAGCCGAGCCGCATTCTGCGCACAAAGCCCACACGATCACTTCGTACCGAGGCGCCCAGCCGGATGCATCGACCCTCAGGACGCGGCCCGGCCGCGCGGCAGCAGCAGGCCCACCACGGCGATGATCAGGCCCAGACCGGCCGCCATGAGGAAGACCCGGTCGTAACCGGCGGCGAGCGCGGCGGTCGTGGCCGGCCCGCCGGGCGCCGCCTGCGTCCGCGCGGTGGCCACCGTCGCGAGCACCGCCAGGCCCACCGCCCCGCCCGCCTGAGCGGCGGTGTTGGCCAGCCCGCCGATGACCCCCGCGTCGCCCTCGGGGACGCCCGCGGTCGTCGCGGCCATGAGGGTGGGGAACGTCAGCCCGATCCCGACCGCGACGAGCAGGGTGGGCCCGAGCACGCCGGTGACGTAGCCGCTCCCGGCGCCGGCCTGGGAGAGCCAGCCGAACCCGGCGAGGAGACAGCCGCACCCCGCCAGGACCAGAAGGCGCGCACCCGTCCGGGGCAGCAGTCCGGCGGCGAGGCGCGCGACCAGCATGAACATCACGGCCGCGGGCGTCTGCCCGAGCCCGGCCCGGAGCGCGCCATAGCCCAGGACGTTCTGCAGGAACAGCGACGTGAAGTACCACATCGCGATGGCGATCCCCCCGAAGAGCAGCAGCATGCCGCCGCCCGCGGCCACCCCCCGGATCCTGAACAGCCGCAGCGGCATCAGCGGCCGGGCGGCGAAACGTCCCTCCACCACGAGGAAGACGGCGAGCAGGAGCAGGCCCGCCACGGCCGGACCGGCGACCCGCGCGGACGTCCAGCCGTGGCCGGTGCTCTGCATGACCCCGTAGATCAGCGCGGCCAGCCCCGCCGTTCCGGTGACGGCGCCGGGGAGGTCGAGCGGCTCCCGCCGGCCGGTCCGCGCACCGGACAGCGACGTCAGGGCCACCACGATCAGCACCGCGCCGATCGGCACGTTGATCAGGAAGACCCACCGCCAGGACAGGCCGGTCGTGAGGGCGCCGCCCGCGACCGCGCCCGCCATCCCGCCCACGCCGCCGGCGGCGGACCACGCGCCGAACGCCCGCGCCCGCTCGCGGCCCCCGGTGAAGCCGGTGTTGATCACGGCCAGCGTCGCCGGGGCCAGCAGGGCGGCTCCCACGCCCTGGACGACGCGCGCCGCCACCAGGATCTGCGGCGCGGTCGCCAGGCCGCCGACGAGGCTGGAGGCGGAGAACAGGAGCATCCCGGCGGCCAGCGTCCGGCGGTGGCCGAACAGGTCGGCGGCGCGTCCGCCCAGCAGCATGAGCCCGGCGAAGGTGAGCAGGTAGCCGTTCACCACCCAGGCCAGTCCCGCGGCGGTGAAGCCGAGGTCCCGATCGACCGAGGGCAGGGCGACGTTGACGATGGACGCGTCCAGAATCACCATGAACTGGCACGCGCACACCAGCACCAGCACGCCGGGCCCGCTCCCTGCCTTCACGGGTCCGCGGGTCAGAGTCTTCGCAGGCAGGTCAGGCGACACGAGCTCCTCCTGGAAACGAGTGGGATCACGGGTGACGTCGCCGCTCACGCGGTCTGCGGGGCGGCCTCGACCCCGTCCGCGCGGGTGCCGGCGAGCAGGCGGATCGTGGTCCGGGTGAGGCGGCGGCCCTGGTGCCGGGCCGCGTCGAGGGAGGCCGTGTCGGGGCCGTCGCCGGACGGCCCGGTCACCGACGAGGCGCCGTAGGGATTGCCTCCGGCGGCGTAGACGGCCGGGTCGGTGTAGCCGGGCGGGACGATCAGCGCGCCCCAGTGGTAGAAGACGTTGGCCAGCGAGATGATCGTGGCCTCGTTGCCGCCGTGGCGGTTGAACGCCGAGGTGAACGCCGTCACCGGCTTGTCGGCCAGCACGCCCTCCCGCCACAGGCCGACGCTCTGGTCGATGAACTGCTTGAGCTGCGCGGCGGGCGCGCCGAACCGGGTCGGCGTCCCGAACGCGTACGCGTCGGCCCACGCCAGGTCCTCGACGGCGGCCTCCGCGATCGAGGCGGTGGCGTCCACGTGCCGCCGCCACCGCGGGTTCTCGTCGATCGTGGCGTCGGTCACCAGCTCGGCGACCCGCCGCAGCCTCACCTCGGCCCCGGCGGAGACGGCGCCCTCGGCGACGGCCTGGGCGAGCGCGTGCACGGCGCCCGTCGAGCTGTAGTAGATGACGGCGACCTTCACGGACATGTCGGCTCCTCGACGTCGCGCTAGAATTAGTTATCCGCATAATGTTATGCGCATAACTAATCCGTCAAGGAGGGGCCGTGGACTTCGACCGAGCCGACGCGATCAACCAGGCCATCCGCCTGCTGAGCCTGCGCCACCGCGCCCGGGCCGCGGCGCTGCTGGCCCCGCTCGGACTGCACCCCGGCCAGGAGACGCTGCTCCTCGAACTCGCGCGGACCGGCCCGAGGATCCAGGCGCAACTCAGCGAGGCGCTCGGCTGCGAGCCGCCCAGCGTCACGCTCATGACCCGCAAGCTGGAGGCGTCCGGGCACGTCCGGCGCAGGCCCGCGCCCTCCGACAAGCGCGCCAGCATCGTGGAGCTCACCGACTCCGGGGCGGCCCTGGCGGAACGGGTCAAGGAACTGTGGTGCGCCCTGGCGGAGGAGACCGTGACCGGCCTGCCCGAGCAGACCGTGGCGGACCTGCCCGGCGTGCTCGGCACCCTGACCGCCAACGTCGACACCCGGCGCCCACGCGACGATGCCAGGCGCGCACGCCAGGACCGCGGATCCGACGGGTGACCGTCGGCCACCGCGGACCGACGCGGCCAGGACCAGCCGAGCGCGCCGCTACACAGGCTGTCACGGCCCACCAGACCTCGGCCATGCCTGATGATGTCGCCAAGGTCGTGCGTGGTTCTACGAGCGAGTCCGGCGGCCTCGCCGACCCGGTTCTAGGCCGTTGGGGGCGTGTGGGCCCTCGTCGCGAAGTGCTGCCGGTAGCGCTCGGGGGTGGTGGCCAGGTGGCGGGCGAAGAGCCGGTGCAGTGTCTCGCCGTGCTTGTAGCCGACCGTCCTGGCGATGGCGCCGACCGTCAGGTCTGTGGTCTCCAGCAGGCGGCGGGCGGATTCGAGGCGCAGGTTCTCCACGTAGGTGCCGGGCGTGCCGCCGGTCTCGGCGCGGAAGGCGCGGGCGAAGCTCCGCTCGCTCATCCGCGCCCGTCTCGCCGGCGCGACCACGCTCAGGTCCTCGCCCAGGTGGTCGGGCAGCCATTCCTGGACGGCCCGGATCGCCGGGGTCTTTGCAGGCTGGGCGCGCATCTGGGCGCTGAACTGGGCTTGGCCGCCGGGCCTGCGGGTGAAGACGACGAACCAGCGGGCGATCAGTTGCGCGGCCTCGGCGCCGAGGTCGTCCTCGACCAGGGCCAGCGCGAGGTCGATGCCGGCGGTGCCCCCGGCCGAGGTCCATCGGTCGCGGTCGCGCACATAGATCAGGTCCGCTTCGACGCGCACCTGCGGGATGCGCTCGGCGAGCAGGTGCGTCGATCCCCAGTGCGTCGTCGCGCGGTAGCCGTCGAGCAGCCCGGCGGCGGCGAGGAGCATGGACCCCGCGCAGACCGAGGCGACGCGGCGCGACCGCCGGGCGAGTGCCGCAAGCTCCCGGACCACCTCGGCGGACACGGCCGCGTCGTAGACCCCGCTGCCGCCGACCACGATCATCGTGTCGATCTCGTCGTCACCGGAGGCGATCTCTCCCAGCGCGTGCCCGGCCTGGATCGTCAGGCCGTTCTCGGCGATGACGGCGCCACCGCGCGGCGACGCCGTCAGCAGCCGGTAGGCGGTGGCTCCGGCCACGGCGTGCGGACGGCCGGGACGTCTCAGCGTGTCCCCGGGGACGTCTGCAGGACGTCCCAACCGGGCCTTGCCGAAAGACGAGAACGCGCAGAAGGGCCCGTGAGGAGGATCCTCCTCGCGGGCCGAAGCATGGCGGCAAGGCGAAGGCCCAGGTCGCCGACATCTCTTTGGCCGGAGCGTACGGCGACCAGGGCCTCCAGTGACCGGACCTGCACCTGAGCAGACAGATTGTTCAACAATCCGGCAGAGGTCCGTCACCTCTAAGAGTGCTGGACCAGGGCCGAACATTAACCGGGATCGGGTGCGAAAACCCTGCCTAGCCGGGGGGTGTCAGGGGCGCTGTCTGGCGCTCCACGATCGTGGGAAAGGACCGGCGAAGGCCCAGGTCGCCGACATCTCTTTGGCCGGAGCGTACGGCGACCAGGGCCTCCAGTGAGAAGAGACCGTCTCATGAAGGCTCACATGCAGAACGCCCTGCCGGCGTTCACCCTGACTCTGCGCGATCGGCTCCATCCCTCCCCCTGGCTGCGCCGGCGGATTCGCCCCATCACTGTGATCATCGTGATCGTGGTCCTGGCGACGGTGGCGCCGACCCAGGTCGCAGCGGCCGCCGGCGCCACCGCACTGTGGCTGCAGCTCCGCCGCCGCGAAAGCCGGGAGGCCTGATGATCACTATCGCGAAGATCACCGCAGGCCAGGAGTTCACCGAGTTCTGCCGTCACGACGCGGGTCGGCTGTACGGTTTCCTGGTTTCTGCAGGGGCCCACCCGCACGAGGTCGAGGACGCTCTACAGGAGACCCTGGTAGCCATGTGGCTGCGCCGGGACAAGATCGAAAACCTTCGAGCCTACGCGTACACCACCGCACGGAACGCACTCGCCCGCGTTCGCACCTCGCAGATCGAAGAACCCGTCGACTGGATCGACGCACAGTTCTCCATGGTCGATCCCCAAAGAGCCGAGGCGCACGAACAGGTCCTGGCCTTGATCGGCACGTTGCCCCGGCTTCAACAGCAGGTGATGGCGCTCACCTACGACGGCTACGCCCCGACGGAGATCGCTGAACTGCTCGGGTCCGACGCCAACACCGTACGCGTCACGCTGCACAAGGCCCGCCGCAAGCTTCGGGTGCAGATCCCCGGCCGTCCCGACGGCCTATCCGGCGATGAGCCGACGGAACCGTCGTCGCCACCGAGGAGCGGACCCTGACGGCGCGGCCCCTGGCACCCCGGTCCGGACCCGGCGCGTGGGCGCTGGACTTCGCGTTCACGCTGATCGGCCGGACCGGGCGGCCGCTCGTCCTGCGGAGCTCGGCGTGCAAGGGCCGCACCGGCGCCGGATACGGCGGCTTCTTCTGGCGCGCCCAAAAGGATTCCCCCGGCCTGGACGTCTTCACCGGCGAGGCGTCCGGTGAGGAGGCCGTGTCGTCACCCCCTGGCTGGCGTTGACCTCGGACGCGTGGAGCCTGGTGTTCGTCCAGACCGCCGGGCTCGATCCCTGGTTCGTCCGCGTCGCCGAGTACCCCGGCGTCGGGCCCGCGCTGGCGTGGGACGAGCCGCGGACCGTCCCGGGACGCCTGGAGCGGGCGATCACCGTGGTCGTCGCGGACGGACGGCTCACCCCCGACCGCGCCTGCACCCTCGCGGCGGCGCCGCCGATCAGGCGGGCCGGCCGGAGGTGAAGACGTCCGCGGCGGCGCTCCTGCGGAGATCTTCGAGGAGATCGATCTGCGTCTGGGCGCGGTGGAGCAGCTTCTCCAGCTCGCCCGCGTCCAGGTCCGGCGTCCGGTCGGCGAGGGTGAGCAGCGTGCGCCATCCGGCGGCCTTGCCTTCGACGGCCAGGCGCAGGAACTCGTACTCCACCATGTCGGTCAGCGGCGAGCGCTCTTTCAGGCGGCCGTTGAACTTGAGCCGTCCCGCCCTCTCCGCCACGGACATCGCGATGCTCTTGTAGTGCCGGACGGGGATGCCCAGCGACGCCATGATGGACAGCAGCGCTCCCCGGTCGGCGGCGATCTCCTCGGCCAGCCGCCGCAACCGCTCCTCGCCGGGCCTGCCCCGGTGCGCCTGGGCGAGCGCGCGGGAGCGCCCCACGCCCGCGGCCGCGCCCGCGAGGTGGTCGTTCAGGTAGATCGCCAAGAATGATCCGGCCGGCTTCTCCATGGGAGTCCTCTCGGATGCGGTGACCATGGCCCTCCTCGTCGGGTGATGGCGGCTCGTCGGGTGATGGTGCTCGCGGTACCCGGCGGGCGGACGGGTATTCACCGCGAAACCTCTGGCCCGGCCGCCTTTCGGCGGTGGCCGGACACCCTCGCGTCCGGAGTGGGTAAAAACCGGCCAATGCGTGCTTGTGCAGGTGAACGCTCGGGTACTGCCCGACCGACCAAGGGGGGAAAATGATCAGGACACTGCACAAGCGGGGCCTCAAGTCGCATCACATGTACACGGCGGGACTCGGGTCGATCGCCCTGGCGTTCGCGTCGTGGGCGCTGTCCGAACGCCTGGAGGAGGCGGGCCTGGACCGCGCCGACCGGTGGGGCATCTTCGTCGGCGAATGGGCTCCGACCTTCTTCGCCATCGGCGTCGCCATGCGCCTGGAGGAGATGCACGAGGAGGGCACCGACGTCCCGCAGCAGCGCGGCGAGATGGACGAACGAGTCGGAGGCCGCGCGTCCCACGCGATGCGCTGACGCCATACCCGCGGCCCGGACGCCCGAAGCCGCCGGCGACCGGAACGCCCCCGGCGACTCAGAGTCCCGGGCACCCGCAAGTCCCGGACGCCCGCAGGATCAGGGCGACAGATTTCGGTCGGGCGTGGGTGGCGGAAGGTTGATTCACGGGCAGCCGCACGTCGTCCCGGCGACTGCGGAGCCCGCGCGGCCATAGATCCCGGGCGCGCGTAGGTCCCGGCGGCCGGGAAGATCGGCGGGCGGGGCTGCCGGGCGGGGCTGTGGATCCGGGGCGTTGCGGGGGTGGGCTCTGGGACGATGGCCCGCATGACCGAACGCATCGGCCTGCGGGCGGCCGAGGAGGAGCTGCTTCCTCCGGCGGAGTGGGGACGCGGGCGGGGTGCGGCGTCCGGGGCGCGCGCGGCGTGGGCGTTCGGCGCGCTGGCGGCGGCGCTCGTGCTCGGCCGGGTGTGGGCGGCGCCGCGGATCGGCGCACGGGCCCTGGACGCCTGGGCAACGATCTTCGTCGCGGTGTGCGTCCAGGCGCTGCCCTTCCTGGTCTTCGGGGTCGCGCTGTCGGCCGCGATCACGGCGTTCGTCCCGGCGTCGGTGTGGCGGCGGGTGCTGCCGCGCCGGCCGGGGGCGGCGGTGCCGGTCGCGGGCGCGATGGGGGCGGTCCTGCCGGGGTGCGAGTGCGCGTCGGTACCGGTCGCGAGCGGGCTGATGGCGCGCGGAGTGGCGCCCGCCGCCGCGCTCACGTTCCTGCTCGCCGCTCCCGCGATCAACCCGATCGTCCTGGTCGCCACCGCGGTCGCCTTCCCGGGGAAGCCGGAGATGGTGGTGGGACGCTTCGCCGCATCGCTGCTGGTGGCGGTGCTGGCCGGGTGGGCGTGGCTGCTGCTGGGCAGGCGCGAATGGCTCAGGGTGCCGTCCCGTCCGCACGCGCACGGGGCGGCCGGACGCCTCGACGCGTTCCGGCAGGCCATGCGGCACGACATCATGCACGCCGGAGGGTTCCTGGTCGTCGGCGCCGCAGCGGCCGCGACCATCAACGCCGCGGTGCCCTCGGAGTGGGTCTCGTCGGCGGCGGGCAACGCCGTGGTGTCGGTCCTGCTCCTGGCCGTGCTGGCCGTGCTGATGTCCATCTGCTCGGAGGCCGACGCGTTCGTGGCGGCCAGCCTGTCGCAGTTCTCCACCACCGCGCGGCTGACGTTCCTTGTGGTCGGCCCGATGGTGGACCTGAAGCTGATCGCCTTGCAGGCGGGATTCTTCGGCCGGAGTTTCGCCGTCCGGTTCGTCCCGTTGACGTTCTGCCTGGCGGTGGGGGTCAGCGCGCTGGTGGGAGGGCTCCTCACGTGAGCAGGTCCGCGCAGAACCTGCTGCTGGTCCTGGTCGGCGGCGCGATGCTGTGGATCACGCTGGGCAGCGGCGAGTACGTCAACTACGTGCGGCCCGGGTTCCGCTATCCGCTGGTGGCCGCGGCGATCGCGCTGGTCGTGCTGGGTGCCGCCGGGCTGCGCCGGGAATGGCGCGACGCCGGCGACGCCGACCACGGGCACGGCGGGCACGGGCACGGCGGGCACGGGCACGGCGGGCACGGGCCGGGCGTGGCGTGGCTGCTCTGCCTGCCCGTGCTGGCGGTCTTCATCATCGCGCCGCCCGCGCTCGGCTCGTTCACCGCGGCACGCGGCACCGCTCGCGCCGCGCCGCCCTCGCCGCCCCCCGCCGAGGGCTTCGCCCCGCTGCCGAGGACGGGGGCGCCCGCCCCGATGAGCATGGGCGAGTTCATCGGACGCGCCTACGAGGCGCAGACGGGCGACCCCGCCTCGTTCGCCGGGGTCCCGGTGCGGTTGACGGGCTTCGTGAGCCCGCCGGCGAAGGGCGAGCGCGGCTGGCGCGTCACCCGGTTGAAGGTCGCGTGCTGCGCGGGGGACGCCATCCCGTTCCCCGTGATCGTGCGCGGCCTGCCGCGGCCGCCCGCCGACACGTGGGTGCGGGTCGAGGGGGTGTGGGAGCCGCCCGCGACCGGACGCCGGGCGACGGTCGTCCAGACGCTGCGCGGGCGGTCCCTCCAGCGGATCGGCAGGCCCGGCAACCCCTACGAGTGACCGGGCCCGCCGTCCCGGTCGCCACCATCAGGGGGTCGTGTCCGTCGGCGGGTCGGGGGGGTCAGCAGGTCAGGTTGCTTCCTGCGGGGACGCCGAGGATCTGGGTGAATCGCTGGTACGCGTTCACCCGGCTCTGCACCTGGGCCGGGTTCCGGCCGTCGCACTCCAGGGCGCCGTTGATGCTGCGGATCGTCTCGCCGAATCCGCGGCCGTTGACCATCGCACTGTGGCCGGTCATGGTGCCGGGGCCGTTCTGGGTCATCCAGTACCAGAGCCCGGTCCGCCACGAGACCGACGCGTCCCGCTCCACGAGCCACGGGTTGTTCAGCAGGTCGAGGCCGAGCGCGTCGCCCGCCGCCTTGTAGTTGAAGTTCCAGCTCAGCTGGATGGGACCGCGGCCGTAGTAGGCCGCCTGCCCCGCCGGGCATCCGTAGGGCCGGCTCGCGTCGCAGTAGTGCGGGTAGTTCCCGGTGTTCTGCTCGACGACGTAGACCAGCCCGCCGGTCTCGTGGTTGACGTTGGCCAGGAAGGCGGCCGCCTCCTGCTTCTTCACCGTGTCGCCTCCGGTGGTGGCGAACGCGGGGAAGGCCGCCATGGCCGCGGTCAGGCCGCTGTAGCTGTAGAACGAGTTGCGGCTCGGGAACATCTGGTTGAACTGCGACTCGCTCACCACGAAACCGCCCTGGCCGGGCGGATCGCCGGGGTCGGGCGACCCGCCGCCACAGGCCCCCTGGTCGGCCCACACGTCGGCCCGGCCCGGGGTCTCGTTCTGCGTCCACCACTTCGCCGACCAGTTGTGCCCGTTGTAGGACGCCGCGGCGCCGCCGGTGTAGACGGCGGAGGAGCTCCACGCCGCCGCGCAGTCCGCGGCGGAGGCCGACGCCATCGGCAGGACGGCCGACCATGTCCCCGCCGCGAGCAGGAGAGCACCCGTCAGCCGGGCGCCGAGCCGGGGGACGCGCCGCGCCTTGCGGGCCGGCATCACTGGACGTTCACGTCGACGCAGGCGTAGAAGGCGTTGGCCGTGTCGGCGATGTTCCAGATCGCCAGCACCTTCTGCCGGCCGGTGACGCCGCCGAGGTTGACCGAGTGCGAGACGGTGGCCGGAGGCTGCTGGTTGTTGCCGTCGACCACGGCGACGCGGCTACCGCCGACGTAGTACTCGTAGTTCGAGGTGCGGTGCCGGGCGGTGAACGTCCAGGTGAAGGTCACCGTCCGGCCGACGGTCGTGGCCCTCCAGCCCTTGCCGTCGTCGTCGAGCTCGGCGAACCGCGAGTTTCCGCCGCTGCAGCTGCGCAGGCCCTTCGGGCCCTCGACGCTCTGCGGCTCCCACTGGATGGAGCCGCACTGGACGATGTGCTGCGCGCACTGGGCCTGCCGGCTCATCGGCGCCGAGACGTAGCCGTGGGCCCAGGCCGAGGTCGCCGGGATCACCACGGCGACGAGGGGGGCGATTCCGACGCCCGCCGTGATGGCGGCGATCCTTCGCGAGCGGTTCGTGCGGGGGGTCTTCTTCGTGCGGGGGGTGGTTTCCATGCGGGGGTCCTTGCGTGATGGGGGTGGTCATCGGACGTCGTCGCGGCAGGGCCTGCCGCGGGGGAGCAGTCGACGAACGCGGGGGCGGGGCGCGGGAGCGGGGCATGGACACTCCATCAGATAGGAAACTTTCCTATCGGATTTAGGGAACGTTAACCCCGCGCACGATCGCGGGCAAGACTCCGCCGGAAACCGCCGAAACGGCATCGCACACGCACGGCCGGACCAGTGCAGGCAGGGAAGCGAACCAGCCGTTTACGGTCGGAAAATTCGGCACCATTCCCCGCAACCGCGCACGAACGGCAGGCGATATCTGCCAGGGGGAGGCGATCCATAAAAAGAGGCGGGGCGGGGGTGAGGTTCCGGTCACCGGGACACCCCTTGGAGGCCCGTCCCCGCCCTTCTACGATCGGGCCACCCATTTCTGTCGCCCGACCGGCGGGGACTCCCGCGTCCGGCCGGGACGGCGGCGCCGACAAGGGCCAGGCGCGGGCCCTCGTTAGCGGTCGCCTCGCTGCACGGCGTCCGCTGAGAGGAACACATGGACCGGAGCGCTGATTACGTCGTGGTGGGGGCCGGCAGCGCCGGCTGCGTGCTGGCCAAGCGGCTGGCCGAGTCCGGGGCGAGCGTCGTCCTGGTCGAGGCGGGCGGTCCGGACCGGACGCCGCTGGTCCGCAAGCCGGGGCTGATCGCCGTCTTCCACAACGTCCCGCAGCTGAAGAAGCGGCTGGACTGGGGCTTCTACAGCGCCCCGCAGAAGAGCGCGCTCGACCGGAAGATCCCGCAGGTCCGAGGACGCGTCCTCGGGGGCTCGGGGTCGATCAACGGGATGCTGTTCGTGCGCGGCCACCGCAAGAACTACGACGACTGGGCCGCCGAGGGCTGCACCGGATGGGGCTTCGACGACGTCCTCGACAGCTACCGGCGGATGGAGAACTGGGAGGACGGCGCGTCCGACCTGCGCGGTGCGGGCGGCCCCATCCAGGTGACCCGGCAGCGGGACCTCACGCCCGCCTCCGAAGCGTTCATCGAGGCGGTCGCCCAGACGGCGGGCGTCAAGCGCAACGACGACTACAACGGCGCCGAGCAGGAGGGCGTGGGGATCTTCCAGCAGAGCGTCGCGGACGGCCTGCGCTACAGCTCGTCCGTGGGCTACCTGGACGACCACGGCCTGCCGAACCTGACGGTCCTGACGAACGTGACCGTGCAACGGGTCGTGATCGACAAGGGGCGGGCCACGGGCGTCGAGGTCGCCGGGAAGAAGGGCACGGCGACGATCCGGGCATCCCAGGAGGTCGTCCTGTCAGCGGGGGCGTTCGGTTCTCCGCACCTGCTGATGCTGTCCGGCGTGGGCCCGGCCGGCCACCTGAGGGACCACGGCGTCGAGGTGCGCGCCGACCTCCCGGTGGGCGACAACCTGCACGACCACATGTTCGTGCCGATGACGTTCGTCATGGACACGGCCCGCCACAGGGGCACCGCGCCCTACTTCGCCAGGGGCGTCGCCAAGGAGTGGACGAGGGGCGGGACGTGGGTGGCCCGCAGCGTGTTCGAGGCGGTCGGCTTCGTCCGCAGCGGGCAGGCGGGCGACGTGCCCGACATCCAGTTGCACGCGTTGCCGTGGTCGTACCCGTTCCCGAACCAGGACGCGCCGGTGCGGCACGCCGTCGACAAGCGGTCCGCACTCACGATCATGCCGACGCTGATCTATCCGAAGAGCCGCGGCACGGTCCGGCTGGGGTCGGCGGACCCGTCCGCCGCACCGATCATCGACCCCGGCTACCTCACCGAGCCCGACGACGCCCGGCTGCTGCTGGACGGCATCGAGCTCGTCCGCGAGGTGATGGCCAACCAGATCATCGCCGGGGACGTCAAGGAGGAGCTGTCCCCCGGGCCGCAGTTCCCCGACCGCAAGGCCCTGGCCAGGGAGCTGCCGAACCGCGCGACGACCGTCTACCACCCCGTCGGATCGTGCCGGATGGGCTCCGACGAGCGGGCCGTCGTCGACCCCGAACTGCGCGTGCGCGGCATCGAGGCGCTCCGCGTGGCGGACGCCTCGATCATGCCGACCATCATCGGCGGCAACACCAACGCCCCCAGCATGATGATCGGCGAACACGCCGCACACCTGATCCTCGGGCGAGGCTGACCACGCGGGAGGCCGAGTCCTGCGCGGGGTCCGGCCTCGGGGTGGGTGCGTTGTCGGGCCGGGCTCCGTGGGTCAGGTTGGGAAGTGGGTCACCCAGCGGCGTTGCCAGGGGGTTTCGACGGCGCGCGGATGGTGGTGCTCGCGCGCCCAGGCGACGGCCTCGGACGGTGCCACTCCCGACAGGACGGCCAGGCAGGCGATGACCGTGCCGGTGCGGCCGACGCCGCCTCCGCAGGCGACTTCGACGGCGGCGCCGGAGCGGGCCCGCTCGTGCAGGGCGCGGATCTGCCGGACGGCCTCGTCCCGGTCTCGGGGCAGCAGGAAGTCCGGCCAGTCGATCCACGCGGACGGCCAGCTCAGCCGCGGCTCGTGCCTGCGGCGGAGGCGGCCGGAGCCCAGGTAGAGCCCGAAGTCGGGGGCAGGGCCGTCCGGTGGCGGGTTCCGCAGGCCGCGTCCCCGGATCAGGGTCCCGTCCGGAAGCCGGAGCGCGCCGGTGAGCGTCATCGGGCCACCGCCCGGCGGCGCGCACGGTGGTTGGCGACGTTGAGCCTGTTTCCGCACAGCTCCGGCATGCAGTAGCGGCGGCGTCCGGCACGGCTGGCGTCGGCGAACACGCCGCCGCACCCGGGGGCGGCGCACGGGCGGAAACGGGCGTGGCCGAGGGCCCGGACGAGGCTGAGCAGAGCGACGCCGACGAGGGCGGCCACCTCCCCGACGAGGGAGGCGTCCCGGGCCGTCGGGACGTACCACTGCCACCGGCCGGACGGATCGCGGCGCAGCACGGGCGCGAGCCCGGCGTGCCCGGCCAGCAGCGCCGCGCGCTCCACCGCCTCGTCCTCGGTCCCGGACTCCATGACGGAGCGCACTTCGCCGCGCAGGAAACGGACCTTCTCGACATCCTCGGCGGTCGGCACAGCGACGTCGTACGCCGCGAGCAGGCCGGCCAGGGCGGCGGGCCCGGAGAGCCCCTCGCCCCCCCGCACGCCCGGCGACGTGCTGACGAGATCGTTCGCGACCTCGACACCCGCCGCGTAGTCGGCCATCGGGATGAGCACATGTCCTCCTGTAAGGTTTATAGGAGGACTGTAACTCTTACTTCGTGGCGACGTCGAACTGGAGGCCGCCGTTCACCGCGGACACGTCGACGTGCTCGCCGGGCCGCAGATCGCCGGAGAGCAGCAGGTCGGAGAGCTGGTCGTCCACCTCGCGCTGGATCGTGCGGCGCAGCGGCCGGGCACCGAACTCGGGCTGGTAGCCGCGCGCGGCGAGCCAGTCCACGGCCTCGGTGCTGAAGGTCACGGAGACGTCCTGGGCGCGCAGGCGGCGGCGCGTCTCGTCCAGCAGCAGGTCGGTGATCTGGCGGAGCTGGCCCGGCTCCAGCCGCCGGAAGACGATGATCTCGTCGATCCGGTTGAGGAACTCGGGCCGGAACGACTCGCGCAGCCGCCGCATGATCCGATCGCGCAGCCCGCCGCCCTCGCCGGACATGCCGAAGCCGATCTCGGTCGTGCCGGTGATCAGTTCCGAGCCGAGGTTGCTCGTCATGATCACGACGGTGTTGCGGAAGTCGACGGTGCGGCCCTGCGCGTCGGTGAGGCGGCCGTCGTCGAGAAGCTGGAGCAGGACGTTGAACACGTCCTGGTGCGCCTTCTCGATCTCGTCCAGCAGGATCACCGAGTACGGCTGGCGGCGGGCGGCGTCGGTGAGCTGCCCCGCCTCCTCGTAGCCGACATATCCGGGTGGCGCGCCCATCAGACGGCTGACGGTGTGCCGCTCCTGGAACTCGCT
The DNA here is from genome assembly GCF_013409045.1 of Actinomadura citrea. Taxonomy (NCBI): domain Bacteria; kingdom Bacillati; phylum Actinomycetota; class Actinomycetes; order Streptosporangiales; family Thermomonosporaceae; genus Actinomadura; species Actinomadura citrea. The sequence goes on from NZ_JACCBT010000001.1 coordinate 8,736,480, forward strand.
CATGTCGAACCGGATCATCCGGTCCCGGCTGCCGAACAGGGCCTCCGCCAGCGCCTTCGCCAGCTCGGTCTTGCCGACGCCGGTCGGGCCGAGGAACAGGAACCCGCCGATGGGCCGGTCCGGGTCGCCCATCCCGGCGCGGGACCGCCGGACGGCCCGCGCCACCGCCGCGACCGCGTCCTCCTGCCCGATCACGCGCTCGTGCAGGTGGCCCTCCAGGTTCGACAGGCGCTCCCGCTCGGCCTGGGTGAGCTGGGTGACGGGGACGCCGGAGATCCGGGAGACGACCTCGGCGACGTCCTCCGTGGTCACCTCCGGGACCTTGGCCGGCCCGCCGTTCCCGCGCGTCTCGGTGATGTCCTTCTCCAGCCGGGCGACCTCGTCGCGCAGCTCGGAGGCCCGCTCGTAGTCCTCGTCGGCGACGGCCTGGTCCTTCTCGCGGCACCGCTGGTCGAGGCGCTGCTCCAGCTCGCGGCGCCCGCCGTCCCGCGCACTGCGCAGCCGGACGCGCGCGCCCGCCTGGTCGATGAGGTCGATCGCCTTGTCCGGCAGGAACCGGTCGGTCAGGTAGCGGCTGGACAGGTCGACGGCCGCGACGAGCGCCTCGTCGGTGAAGCGCACCTGGTGGTGCGCCTCGTACCGGTCGCGCAGGCCGCGCAGGATCTCGATGCTGTCGTCCGTGCTCGGCTCCGGCACGAGGATCGGCTGGAACCGCCGCTCCAGCGCCGCGTCCTTCTCGATGTTGCGGCGGTACTCGTCGATCGTGGTGGCGCCCACCACGTGCAGCTCGCCGCGGGCGAGCGGGGGCTTCAGCATGTTCCCCGCCGACATCGCGCCCTCAGCGCTGCCCGCGCCCACGATCGTGTGGATCTCGTCGATGAACACGACCAGGCCGTCGGCGTGCTCGCGGATCTCGTCCACGAGCTTCTTCAGCCGCTCCTCGAAGTCGCCCCGGTACCGGGTGCCCGCGACGACGCCGCCGAGGTCGATCTGGACGATGCGCTTGCCGCGCAGCGTCTCGGGGACCTCGTCGTCCACGATCCGCTGCGCCAGCCCCTCGGCGATCGCGGTCTTGCCGACCCCCGGGTCACCGATCAGCACCGGATTGTTCTTGGTGCGCCGCGAGAGGACCTCGACCGTCTCCTCGATCTGGTCCTCGCGCCCGATGACCGGGTCGATGCGTCCCTCACGGGCGAGGGCGGTCAGGTCGCGTCCGAACTCGTCCAGCGTCGGCGTCCCGCTCTGCTGCCCGCCGCCGCCGGGCGGCGGCTGCCCGGAACCTCCGCCGGGCGCCGCCTGCTGCAGCGAGTCGGGCGTCACGTGCTCGTGGTCGAGGATCCGCCCGGCGCTCGACCCGCGGTCCAGCGCCAGCGCGAACAGCAGGTGCTCGGGCCCGATGTAGGACGACCCGAGCGCCCGCGACACCTGGTGCGAGTCGAGCAGCGCCCGCTTGGCGGAAGGGGTCAGCTCGGGCGGGACGTCGCGGGGCTCGCCGCGCCGCGCATGGTCCTCGATCTCATCCCGGATCTTGTCCGGGTCCGCGCCGGCCCGCGCCATCCACTGCCGCGTCCCGTGCTGCCGGGTCGCCGCCCACAGCAGGTGGTCGGTGTCCAGATCGTCGCTGCCCCACTGCGCCGCCTGCGCGGCCGCGTCCCGCACCAGCTCCCGCGCGGGCTCGCTCATCAGCCGCGCGATGCTGATCCGCTCCATGGGCCGCCGGTGCGCCCGCGCCCCGAAGAAGCGGGCGAGCATCTCCTCGAATGGGTCCATTCCCCCTGGCCCGTACCATCCCGCGGTCATCTCCGAAAACCCCCCGGTAGTCGAAGGACACGTCACAACGACGGACATCCCCCTCCTCATGGCATGCCCCAGAAAACCCCCACGCCAACCGTCCCGCGGCATGGCTCGCCTGTCTTCGGCGCGACGGACGGCGGACCGGTCAGGAATCGAGAAGCGCCCTTGACCGGGCCGCGCCTAGCGTGAGGACAACGGATACCAGTACGGCCGACCGGAGGCAGGCGATGGCACAGAATCAGCAGGTGAAGGCGCACAGGAGCGGCAGGCCCGGGGCGGTGTCGCGGTGGATGCAGCAGACGATGAACGCCCGCATGATGCGCAAGATCCGGCGCGGCCGCGCGACGTTCATGGGGATGCACGTCCTGATCCTGAACACGGTGGGCCACCGGAGCAGACGGCCGCGCGAGACGCCCGTGTCGTGGTTCCCCGGCGGCGACGACGCCTGGCTGATCGTCGCGTCCGGCGGCGGGAGCCAGGACCCGGACTGGTACGTCAACCTGATGGCGCACCCCGAGCAGGCGGCGATCGAGCTGGCCGGCGGCGACGCCGTGCCGGTGGCGCCGCACCGGCTCGACGGCGCCGACCGCGAGGAGGCGTGGGAGCGCATCACCGCCGCCCAGCCCCGTTACGCGAAATACCAGGGCAAGTCGGACCGCCGGTTTCCCGTCGTCCGCCTCACCCGCCGCTGACCCGCCGGGCCGGCCTTCACTTCAGCGGCTCGGCCAGGGCGACGATGATGTTCGCCGGGCCGCGGAGGTAGCAGAGCCGGTAGACGTCCTCGTACTGCTCCACCTTGCCGACGAGTTCGGCGCCGTGGCTTCGCAGGCGGGCGACGATGTCATCGAGGTCATCGACGGTGAACATGACGCTGCGCAGGCCCAGCATGTTCGGCGGCGCGACCTCAGGGTCGCCGGCGATCACTGCCGGCGACCGGAACTTCGTCAGCTCAAGCCGGCCCTGGCCGTCCGGCGTCTTCATCATCGCGATGTCGACCTTGATGTCGTCGATCGCGTTGATGCTGTCGACCACGGGACCCTCGATCGGCGCCCTGCCCTCCAGCTCCATGCCGAGTTCGGTGAAGTAGGCGATGGCGGCCTCGAGGTCGTCGACGACGACGCTGACGTGGTCCATGCGTTGGATGGCCATGTGATTCTCCTCGGTGTGTTCGCAGGTGCAGGACACGGACGGTGCAGCTCCGGGCCGCATCGGTGGTGCCTGGTCTTGTGATGTCGTGATGATGCCGGTCGGCGGGACGCCGCCGACGGCCGCGGATCGGCCCTCTGGCCGCGGGCCGGTCAGGAGGACTGGCGCGCGGTGGCCAGTTTGACCGCGAACCCGATCAGCAGCACGCCGGTGACACGCTCGATCCCCGCCTTCACCCGAGGACGGCGAAGCAACCGTCCGAACCCGTCGACCACGGCGACGTACAGGCCGAACCAGACCAGGTAGAGCAGCGCGAACACCGCCGACAGCAGCAGCGCCCGGCCGCGCGCGGCGCCCGCCGACTCGGCCGACAGGAACTGCGGCAGGAACGTCACGAAGAACAGCGCGACCTTCGGGTTCAGCGCGTTGCTCAGGAACCCCTGCCCCAGCGCCGACATCGGCCGCCGCCGTGGTCGTCCTGGCCGCCCGGCCCGCTCGACCGGTGCCGCTTCCGGTTCACGGCGCGAGCGGGCGGCCGAGCGCAGGGTCTGCACGGCCATCCACAGCAGGTACGCGGCTCCGACGATCTTCAGAGCGGCGAAGGCGGTCGCCGAGGCGAGCAGCAGCGCGGACAGCCCGAGCGCGGCGGCGCCGGCGTGCACCGCCAGCCCGGCCACTCCGCCGACCGTCGTCAGCAGCCCGGCCGCCCGGCCCCCGGCGAGCGTGCTGCGGGTGACGAGGGCCTGGTCGGGCCCCGGAATCATGATCAGCACGAGCGCCGCGAGGGCGAAGGTCAGGATCGAGCTCTGCATGCCGTCCAGCCTGACGGCTCTCGACTCATCACGTCCAATGCCTATGATCATTGGATTCCATAGACGGAGTGAATATGTTGGACCTCGTCCGCCTGCGTGTGCTCGCCGCCGTGGCCCGCACCGGCTCGATCACCGCGGCGGCCAGGGATCTGCACTACACGCAGCCGTCGGTGAGCCACCACATCGCGCGGCTGGAGAAGGAGACCGGGGCCGCGCTGCTGCAGCGCGTCGGCCGCGGGGTCCGCCTCACGCCGACCGGTGAACTGCTGGCCGAACGCGCCATGGAGATCATCGGCAGGGTCGACGCCGCCGCGGCCGAACTGTCGGCCCACGTCGGCCTGAGCGCGGGCAAGGTCAGGCTCGCGGGCTTCTCCTCGGCCATGTGCACGCTCGTCCCGGCCGCCGCGACCACCCTCGCGGCCACCCACCCGGGCCTGGAACTGGGCCTCACCGACACGCACCCGCCCGAGGCGCTACGGCTCCTGCGCGCCGGCAGGGCCGACGTCGCGGTCGTCTTCCGCTACGACGAGTCGCCGTCCGAGGAACCCGGGATCCGGCTGCACCACCTGCTCGACGACCCCACCTACCTGGTCACGCCGGGGCCGTCCGGACCTCAGACCCTGGAGGCGCACCGCGACGCGCGCTGGATCGCCGGCTGCGATCGCTGCCGTGGCCACCTGCTGGACCTGTGCGCCGGAGTCGGCTTCGCGCCGGACATCGCCTACAGCACCGACGACATGGTGGTGATGCAGTCTCTGGTGGCGGCCGGGCTGGGCGTCACCACCCTGCCGGGCCTGGCGCTCCGGGCCCACCGCGGCACCGGCGTCGAGGCGACCGAGATCCCCGCCTCGACCCGTCGCGTCTACGCGGCCACCTACGGCGAGCCGCCCGACCCACCGGCCACGACGGCCCTGCTGGCGGCCCTACGCCAGGCCGCGTGACCTGGCCGTCCGCTCCAGGGTCCCGGCCTTCACCCGCTCGACCAGCCTCCGAAAGGCATCCCGCGCAGTCATCGGCAGACCGCAGGGCCGAAGACCGGAACAGGTGAGCGCGTCCTCAAGGCTTGTGGTCGAGGCCCATGCCGACCCAGCGGCGGTAGGAGCCCGCGTCGACGTTGCCGCCGCACACGATGGTGACGACGTGCCGGTCCGCGAAGCGGGCGCGGTCTTCGAGGATCGCCGCGATGCCGAGGGCGGCCGACGGCTCGACGACGAGGCCGGCCCGGTCGAGGAGCAGCCCCATACCGGCGATGATCGACGCCTCCTCGACCAGGACGGCGTCGTCGGCGACCAGGAGGAGGTCGTCCAGGACTTCCGGGATGGGGCGTCGTCCGGCGACGCCGTCAGCGATGGTGTCGGTCGATTCGGTGGTGACCACGCGCTGCCGGCGCCAGGAGCGTGTCATCGCCGGCGCGCCCGACGGCTGGACGCAGATCACTTCGGCCCCGGGCGCGAACGTCTTGAGCACGTGGCCCACACCGGTGGCCATCGCCCCGCCGCCGAGCGCGATCAGGACGGCGTCGAACGCCGGTGCGGAGTCGAGCAGTTCCAGCCCGATGGTCGCCGCGCCCTCGCAGGTCTCGATGTCCAGGCTGTCCTCGACCAGCCGGACGCCCTCGTGGCCCGCGATGGCCACCGCCCGCTCGCGCGCCATCTCGAAGTCGCCGTCCACCAGTTCCAGCCTGGCGTCCAACGCGCGGATGCGATCGAGCTTGGTCGCGGGCGCGAAGCGGGACGCGACGACGGTGACGTCGAGCCCCCGGCCGCGCCCGGACCAGGCGAGGGCCTGACCGAGGTTGCCCGCGCTGGCGCACACCGCCGCTCGCGGACCGTTCTCGGCGAGCAGCCCGGCGACGAGCTCGGTGCCGCGCCCCTTGAAGCTGCGGACCGGATTCGCCGTCTCCAGTTTGATGCTCACCGCGCACCCGAGGACGGGCTCCAGCGCCTCGCAGCGATACAGCGGAGTGTCGAGGAAGACCGGGGCGATCATCCGGCGGGCCGCCCGGATCCGAGCAGTGTCGAGGCGCGTCTCCAGCACGACACAGCAGCCTAGCCCGGACGGCCCCTGACAAAGGCCGCGCCGGGGGCCATACCCTGCCGCGCCCGGCGCCCCGGAAGGCTCACAACCCGGAACCGCCCGTCGCGTCGATCACCCGTCCGGTCACCCAGCGCGCGTCGTCCGAGGCGAGGAAGGCCACGATGTCGGCCACGTCCTCCGGCCGCCCGACCCGGCCGAGCGCGGCCAGGGACGCGGCGTGGGCTTCGGCCTGCGGGTTTCCACGCAGCCAGCCCGCGTTGACGTCGGTGTCGATGATGCCGGGCGCCACCGAGTTCGCCGTGATGCCCCGGGGGCCCAGTTCCTTGGCGAGGTTGAGGGTGAAGGTGTCGAGCGCGCCCTTGGTGGCGCCGTAGGCGATGATCTCCGGCATGGCGAGGCGGGCCGCACCGCTGGAGATGTTGATGATCCGGCCTCCGTCGCGCAGCCGTCGCAGCCCGTGCTGGACGATGAAGAACGGTGCGCGGACGTTCACGGCGAAGACCTCGTCGAAACCGTCCTCGGTCAACGACGCAAGATCATGACTGCGGCCGATGCCGGCGTTGTTGACGATGATGTCGACGCCCCCGCCGGGCGCGTACTCGTCCGCATGGGCGTCGAAGGCCGCCCACAGGCGGGCCGCGTCACCGTGGTGCCCCAGCTCCGCCTGCAAGGCGAAGGCCCGGCCGCCGTCCTTGCGGATGCGCTCGACGACCTCGTTCGCGGCCGTCTCGTCGCGCGCGTAGGCGACGGCGACGGTGGCCCCGTCCCGGCCCAGACGTTGGGCGATGGCCCGTCCGATGCCACGGCCGGCGCCGGTGACCAGCGCGACCTTCCCCTCAAGAGCACGTGCGTCCATGGGCTGTGACCACTCCTCAAATTTTTGAGCGATGACTCAAGAAATACGGTAGCACGCCTTCTTGAGCGTTCGTTCTAGAATGTGGGGGTGGGTGACACACGGGCGAAGCGAGGGCGGCCCAGGGCGTTCGACCGCGACGCGGCACTGACCGCGGCCACACGGCTGTTCTGGGAACGCGGCTACGAGGCCACCTCCGTCGGCGAGCTGACCGAGGCGATGGACATCAGACCCGGCAGCCTCTACGCGGCCTTCGGGGACAAGAAATCACTGTTCAGGGAGGTGGTGCACAGCTATGGGCGCTCCCCCGTGGGCGCCTTCATGGGCGTCGCCCTCGATGAGGAGCCCACCGCGCAGGGCGCGTTCGCCCGCATTCTGCGCGAGGCTGCCGTCGTCTACACCGACCCGGCGCACCCGGCCGGATGCCTGACGATCAGCGCGGCCACCAACGTCACCCCGCAGGACGCCGAGGTGGCGGCATTCCTCCGCGATCTGCGGAACAGGAACCTGGACGTCTTCCAAGCCCGCCTTGAGACGGCACGACAGGCCGGCGAACTGCCCTCCACGGCGAACCCCCGCGCCATGGCCGCGTACTTCGCCGCCGTCATCCAGGGCATGTCGCAACGCGCCTGCGATGGAGCCACGGCGACCGAGCTGACCGAAACCGCCGAACTGGCCCTCGCCGCGTGGCCCGCGCCACGCGGTTGACCGACGCTCCACCGAAGCCGACCAACCGAACGCGTCGGCGGCGCGGATGCCCTCAGCCGCCTTCGCCACCGTCGGAGGGTTCGCCGGCCTTGCGTTCGACGCCCCGGCGCATCGCCTCCAGGAAGACCTTGGCCACGACGCCCAGGAAGACCAGGTCGCCGAGCATCTGCACGACCGTGAGGGCGCGGGCCGTCTGCGAGATCGGGACGATGTCACTGAAACCGACCGACGTGAAGATCGTGATGGTGAGGAACAGGGCGTCGACGTGCGTCAGCGGCTCGGAGAAGCCGGGCGGGGTGTCATGGCTCATCAGGAGGTAGCCGGAGGCGAAGAGCAGGAGGAACAACGCGACGGTCGTCCCCAGAGCCTCGATCGCGCGGAGCCTCGGGGAGCGCGAGCGCGCGATCGACCTCGCCTGCCATGTGGCGAGCGTTCCCAGCGCGAACAGCGCCACGGTCAGCCCGACGCCGGTCAGCGTCGTGAACGGCCTGTTCAAGGGAGCCGTGAAGTACACGATGATGAGAGCCACCGTGGTCAGCGTCGTGCGCAGGGTCACCCTGACCAAGGGCCGGACGCGGGCTCTTCGCGATTGCGCCGTCACTCTCCGCTCATGCCCCGGACCGCCCCTTCTGAGCCATCCGGCGGCTCGGAAGCGGGCGGTCCTGCGGCGGAGGTGACGCGCTTCGCTAGATGAGGCCCTGGGCGAGCATCGCGTCGGCCACGCGCTCGAAGCCGGCGATGTTGGCGCCGACCACGTAGTCGCCGGGGGCGCCGTAGCGGTCGGCGGTCTCGTAGCAGGTGTCGTGGATGCTCGTCATGATGGCCAGCAGCTCCTCCTCCACCTGGGAGAAGGGCCAGGCGGCGCGGCTCGCGTTCTGCCGCATCTCCAGTGCGCTCACCGCGACGCCGCCCGCGTTGGCGGCCTTGCCGGGGCCGAAGGCGACGCCCGCGTTCTGGAGAACGTGCACGGCGCCCGGCGTGGTCGGCATGTTGGCGCCCTCCGACACGGCCTTCACGCCGTTGCGGACGAGGATCGCGGCGGCGTCGGCGTCGAGTTCGTTCTGCGTCGCCGACGGCAGCGCGATGTCGGCGGGGACGTCCCAGACCCGGCCGCCCGCGACGAACCGGGCGGAGGAGCCGCGCAGGTCGGCGTAGTCGGACACGCGGCCCCGGTCGACCTCCTTGACCTGCTTGAGCAGGTCGAGGTCGATGCCCTTCTCGTCCACGACGTAGCCGCCGGAGTCGGAGACGGTGATGACGTTCGCGCCGAGCTGCTGCGCCTTCTCGATGGTGTAGATCGCGACGTTGCCGGAGCCGGAGACGACGATCTGCTGGCCGTCCAGGTCCTCGCCGCGGCGGCGCAGCATCTCGGCCGTGAACATCACGTTGCCGTAGCCGGTCGCCTCCGTCCGGACGGCGGAGCCGCCCCACAGCATGCCCTTGCCGGTCAGCATCCCGGCCTCCCACCGGTTCGTGACGCGGCGGTACTGGCCGAACAGGTAGCCGATCTCGCGGGCGCCGACGCCGATGTCGCCGGCCGGGACGTCGGTGTGCTCGCCGACGTGGCGGTGCAGCTCGGTCATGAACGACTGGCAGAAGCGCATGACCTCCGCGTCGGAGCGGCCGTGCGGGTCGAAGTCGCTGCCGCCCTTGCCGCCGCCGATGCCGAGGCCGGTCAGCGCGTTCTTGAAGATCTGCTCGAAGCCGAGGAACTTGACGATGCCGAGGTTCACCGTGGGATGAAAGCGGAGCCCGCCCTTGTACGGCCCGAGCGCGCCGTTGTACTCGACGCGGAAGCCGCGGTTGACGTGGATCTCTCCGTCGTCGTCCTGCCACGGGACGCGGAACATGATCTGGCGTTCCGGCTCGATCACCCGCTCGACCAGTTTGGCGGTGGCGAGGCCCGGCCGCGCGGCCAGCACCGGGCCGAGGGATTCCAGCACCTCGTGCACGGCCTGGTGGAACTCGGACTCGCCCGGATCTCGGCGCAGCACCCCCGCGTAGGTCTCCTCCAGGACGGCCATGGTCTCGGGCGGAGCCGGCAGGCGTGAGGCGAGGGGCATGGTGAGGATCCTTCCTTGAGACCCCCTCACTCTAAAACCCGTTCCGGGCTGCGCCGGGACGCCTCGCCGCGGCGAACCTCGTCCGGACGGGCGGCCGGGCCGCGTTCTCCCTGGTGTGGGGCGCGGCCCGGGCGGCGCAGTTGAGGGCCCGACTCAGCCCAGGCACTTCTTCCACGCGAAGTGGTACGTCGTCCTGACGCTCCCGTCGGTGGAGTCGAAGGCCATGAAGCTGGTCTTCGCGGCGTCCGAGGTGCCCTTGTAGACGCGCAGCTCGGTGTTGATGTTGAAGTTGCGGTCCTCACCGCACGGCTTGAAGACGAGCTCGGAGACGTCGGTGCGGTCCGAGAACTGCCAATTGTCGGAGTACCCCCCGCGGATCGTGTGGCTGACGGGCGTGGTCTGCGCCATGCCCTGGTGGTAGTAGTTCGCCTTCTCCATCCCGGACGCGCCGTCCTCCAGGTGCGCGAAGCCCCGGTAGTCGGCGCCGGCGATCGCGTACGTGAAGCCCTGCGGGACGTGCACGTTCAGGTTGATCTGGCAGTTCTTCCGGAACTCGGTCGGGTTGGAGCCGCCTCCGGCCTGGGCCAGGTAGTCGCTGTAGGTGACGGTGAACGCGGTGTTGTCGCTCGCCGCCGCCACCGCGGTCGTCCCCGCGCGGCAGCCCGACCCGTTCACGGTGTTGACGTCGATGACGATCCGGTCGGGCGGGGGCGGGTCCGCCGTCTCGGCGGACGCGGGCACGGCGGCCAGGGGGAGCGCCAGGGCGGCCAGGCAGGCCGCCGGGACGGACAGTCCTGTGCGCATCGGTTGTTCTCCTCTACTCGGGGCTGGATGGAAGCCGGCATGCTCGGCGCCGGTGGTCACGGCCGTGAACGGCCCGTCACCACGGGGGGCACTGCTTCCAGGCGAAGTGGTAGGTGGTCTTGATGCTTCCGTCGGTGGAGTCCATCGAAATGAAGCTGGTCTTCGCGGGGTCCGAGGTGCCCTTGAGCACCCGCAGTTCCGTGTTGACGTTGAAATTGCGCTCCTCGCCGCAGGGCTTGTAAACGAGTTGCGCCACATCGTTGGTGTCGGTGAACTGCCAATTGTCGGCGTACTGGCCTTTCAGGGGGTGCGAGACGGCGGAGGTCTGCGACATTCCCTGGAAGTAGTAGCTCGCCTTCTCGACGGCGGACGCGCCCGGTTCCAGGGACGCGAAGCCTCGGTAGTCGGTGGACGAGATCGCGTAGGTGAAGCCCTGGGGGACGTGCACCTTCATGCTGATCTGGCAGTTCTTCCGGAAGTCGGTCGGGCCGGAGGAACCGCCCGCCTGCGCCAGGTAGTCGCTGTAGGTGACGGTGAAGGCCTCCTTGTCCTCGGACACGGCGACCGCGGCCGTTCCGGCCGGACAGCCCGATCCGTTGACGGTCGCGATCTCGATGGTCACCCCGTTCGGCCCGTGCACCCGACGCGGGGCCGCGGACGCCGGCGCGACGCACAAGGCGCTCACGGCAATTGCGGTGGCAGCGGAAACGGCAATCCCTTTACGCATGCGATTCCTCCTCGCTGGGACCTGCGCAAAGGGAGCGTAAACTCGCCCGGCCGGAGGGGTCAATCTCTGCTTTTTCACTTCAATTGAACAGGGTCACCAAAAGGTGAAAGAACTTCTCTTGAAGGGCATGGTCAGGGGAGATGGAATGTCCAATACCGCCCCTTTGAAGACGCCGCCGAAAAGGAGCGTTCCATTAAGGTGAACGGGAAGTTGACGCGAAACGTCCAGAAACCCTAGAAAAAGGGGGAGGGCAAGGGAGCGGCCAGGTAACTCAGGAGGAGTCGCGGAGCCTGCCGGCGATGACCGCGGCCTGGCTGCGGTCGACGTCCTTGGTCGCGGTGAGCAGGGTGACGGTGCCCTGCCGGGCGAGTTCCCGCAGGTGGTCGAGGGCCGCGGCGCGTTCGGGCTCGGCCAGTTCGGCGTCGTAGCGGCGGGTGAACTCCTCGAACCTGGCGGCGTCGTGGCCGTACCACTTGCGGAGTTCGGTGGAGGGGGCGACGTCCTTCTCCCACTCGTCCAGGCGGGCCCTGTCCTTCGACAGGCCTCGTGGCCACACCCGGTCGACCAGGATCCGCCTGCCGTCCTCGGCCGACGGCGGCTCGTACACCCTGCGCAGCCGTACCTCCATGACGCGTCCATACCCCGGGCCACGGAAGTGACGCACGACCTCACGACCTCCCGGCCTCACGGCCCCCGGGTACGCAGGGTGCTCCGACTCACTGCGGGGCTCGGGGCCGTCCTGGCGGCGGCGTCAGGGGCGGGCGGCGCGGCCCGTCGAGATCCGGCGAGGCGGGGTGGGGCTCTCCAGGGGCGCATCCCCTGCCGGGGCCGCTCTCCAGGGCACCGCGGCGGTCGGCCGTGGCGCGGCGGGCGAACTCGGCGGCGGCCGTCCGCCGGACGAACTCGCCGGCGAGGGCGCGGCCGAGGACGTCGTCGTCCGGGCGGTGCCTTTCCAGATATTCGAGGGCCTCGGCCAGTTCCGCGGTCGTCAGCAGCCGCACGGGCTTGCCGGTCCAGCGCGGAGGACCGGCGAGCCCTCCGGTGGGCGGAGCGGTGGGCGGGGCGGCGCGGGGTTCGGTGCTCACGGCGGGGTCCTTTCCATTCCGGTGCCGGCAAAGCCTTTTCCGTACCGGCGGCGGGGCGGCGCGGCGCAATGTGCCGCATTCGTGTCACCGAATAGAATCGGCACGTGCATTGGTGGAACCAGCAGGCCTGCGAGGCGGCGGCGGAGGCCCAGGCCGCCGATCCCTCGCCGGGGAATCTCATGGCCGCCGCGCAGGTGCAGGCGCTCGTCTCGATGGCGGAGGCGCTGCACCGCATTGCGGCGGCACTGGAGGCGCGGGACGATTCCGAGGCGGCCCTTTCTGGCCGGCCGAAATAGCCGTCCCGACGGGGTGACCCGTCCGGCGAAGTGACCCGTCCCAGCGAAAATACCGGCGCGCCCCGCCGAACGGGCGCACCGGTATTCCACGGGGTGTCAGGCGTCGCTGAACGATTTGCGTTCCGGCCTGCCGTTCGTGCTCGGCGCGAGGCGGGAGGCCTTGGCGACCGGGGGGCGGGACGGCGCGGTCTCGGCCAGGTAGTCGTGGTCGGGGGCCGGGACGGCCGAAGGCTGCTCGGGTTCGGCCGCCGGACGGGCCTCGTCGCGGGGGCGGTCCCGCAGCCGCCGCGCCGCCTGCCGGAGGGCGCGCTCGCCGACGAGCCGCGTCAGCTCCAGCCCCCAGCAGTCCAGCTTGTCGGCGTCGGTCAGGTCGTCGCGGCTGCTCAGCTCCGCCGCCAGGCCGCCGAGCCGCTGCGCCTCGGCCAGGTCGAACTCGCGCATGAGGTGGCAGCACAGCTCCGCGAGGGCGGCGTGGTCGCGCTCGAACGACAGCCCCGCCAGGTCGTCGTGCGACAGCCTGCTGAGCGCGCGTTTGCGTTCCAGCTCGCCGTCGGCGACCCGCAGGATGCCGTTGAGGAGGGCGACGGGGCCGGCGCCTGCGCCGCGGCCCCGCGCGGGGGCGAACGACATGCGCAGCACCGCCGCGGAGCCGAGCCCGGCGGCGATCACCCGGACGACCATCAGGCTCGCGGGGGGCGTGGTGACGGGCAGCCCGAACGTCCAGCCGGAGGCGGTCACCGCGATCAGCGCGACGATCGACGCGCAGGCGTTGACGAAGACGAACAGCAGCCCGCCCGGGGAGAGCAGGGCCGCGGCCGGCCGGTCGCGGTAGCGCGCGACGAGCTCGGCGAAGCCGATCGCGCCGCCGATCAGGGCGGCGAGGAGCATCTCGATGTTCATGAACTTCCTTTACGCGCTGCGGGCGGACAGCCGGCCGAACGGTGGCTCCTCGGCCCTGCCGCGCCGGGAGGGCAGGGCGGCCGGGCGCTGCCGGGCCGCCAGCCCGGTGCGTTCGACCTCCAGGAAGACCAGCAGCCACTCGGCCGGGCCGGAGGCGACCCCGGAGTGCGTCCGCAGCGCCTTCTCGCGGGCGCAGAGAAAGGCCAGCAGCCACTTGACGGGACCGGACGTCCCGCAGGCGGCTCGAAATCGTGAATCCATGCGGGAGACCATTCCGCAGCCGTGCCTCGAAGTCGACTCCCCCGGGGTCAATTTTTCGACCCAGGCTCGCGGAACGGTCATTTCCTGTCAGGTCGGAAACGTCCGCCCCAAGTCGGGATCTTCGAGTCCTTGGTGCGGGGCCCGGGAATACTGGAACGGGCCCGGGGATTCCTTTACCTGAATTTGCGGCAGCACGCCGGGAGGCCGGTGAGGGGAGATCCCCATTTATGCGGCGAGGCCCGTCCCCGCGCCGCCCGGGTCCGCGCCTCGCGACACGCCGGGGCGCCGCCTCCTCGGCTGTCAGCCGGGTGACAATCCGCCCGTCTCGAACCTTTCCGAACACGCCTATCGGTCCGTCGCTTCCGGAACCGAACCTGAGGGGGCAGTCGGCTTCAGGAGGGCGCGCCATGAGTCGGACCATCCCGTCCGCCGGGAGAGATTTTCCGCTGTCCGGGCTCCCACCGGAGGTCGCCGGGCCGATGCGGCCCCATCTGGAGGCTGCGGCGGTGGAGATGGTCAAGGAGATCCAGGGGCTCGTCCCGGAGTACGCGCGCCCGCCGGAGAGCCGCTACGGCCGGCGGATGCGGTGGGCGGTCCAGGAGACCGTCCGGCAGTTCGTGGACGCCATCGGCCGCCCCGACATGGAGTGGGAGGGCGTCACCGGCATCTTCGAGGGGATCGGCGCGTACGAGGCGCGCGAGGGCCGCAGCCTGGACGGGTTGCAGGCGGCGGTCCGGGTGAGCGGGCAGGTCGCGTGCCGCCGGTTCATCAAGGACGCCCGGCGCCTCGGCTGGTCCCTGGACACGCTCGGCTCCATCACCGAGTCGCTGTTCGTGTTCCTGGAGCGCGTCGCGAGCGCGGCCGCGCAGGGTTACGCGCGCGCCCAGGGCGAGCTGGCCGGCGAAAGGGAGCGGTTCCGGTGGCGGCTGCGCGACCTGCTGGTCATGGACCCGCCGGCCAGCACGGAGGCGATCGCGGAGCTGGCGAGGTCGGCCGGCTGGCAGGTGCCGCGGACGCTGGCCGCCGTCGCGCTGCGGCCCGACCCCGGCGGGGCCGTCCCCGTCCTGCCGCCGGTCCTCCTCGTCGACTGGCACGCGCCGGACCCGTACCTGATCTGCCCCGACCCCGGCGGACCCGGCCGGGACCGGCTGCTCGCCGCGATCAGGGGGACGCGGGCGGCGGCGATCGGCCCGGCCGTCCCGCCGTCCCGGGCCGCCCTGTCGCTGCGCTGGGCGCGGCGCGGGCTCGCGCTGGTGGAACGCGGCGTGCTGCCCGGCAAGGAACCGCTGCGCTGCCTCGACCAACTGCCGAGCCTGGTCGCGGCGCAGAGCGAGGAGCTTCTGGACGTCGCACTGGGCTCCCGGCTGGCGGCGCTGATGGAGCTGCCGCCGCACCGGCGGGACGCCCTGGCCCGGACGCTGCTGACCTACATGGAGTGCCGCGACAACGCGGTGGCGGCGGCGGAACGGCTGCTCGTGCACGAGCAGACCGTCCGGTACCGCATCCGCCGCCTGGAGGAGATCCTGGGCGGCGGCATGTCCGACCCGGACCGGCGGATCGAGCTGCTGCTGCTCCTGCACCATCTGATCCGGCTCGATCAGGGCGAGCGGCGGCTCTCCCCCGCCGACCGGCACTGACGACCGGCACTGACGGCGGGGATGACGGCCGGTGGGGGCGGCCGAGCGGGTCGGGCGCCACCACCGGCCGGGGCGGGGTCAGCCGGTGGGGCAGGTGCCTTCGTACTGGGCGATGGCCGCGTCCGGGCTCGGTTCGGGACAGAGGAACTGCTCGTAGCGTGCGTCGTCGTCGACGAACCGCTTCATCCACGCGATGGCGTACTTCGCGATCGTGGCGTTCGGCGAGTTGAACGTCATGTGCCCGGCGTTCTTCAGCTCCAGATAGGCCTTTTCCGGAACGGCCGTGAGGTTGTCGTAGTAGGACTCCGCCATCGAGTCCGCGGGCGCGATGAAGTCGTTGTCGGCGCCCATGATCATGGTGGGGACCCTGACGTTCTTCCAGTCGTAGGTGGTGTCCCAGGGCGCCAGCGGAACGGCGGCCCGCAGCGACGCGCGCTTGTTCGCGGCCTCCAGCGTCCCGCCGCCGCCCATGGAGTGGCCCATGACGGCGAGGCGGGACGCGTCGATGCGGTCCTTCGCCTTGCTCCTGCCCGTCAGGTAGTCGAGGGCGGCGAGAAGTTGCTCGCCGCGGGCGGCCGGGACGTCCAGAAGGCTGTTGGTCTCCAGGGTCATGACGACGAAGCCCTGGGACGCGAGGCGGGGCCCGTACCAGTCGATCCAGCCTTGCGGGGAGACGAATCCGGGCGAGACGGCGATGGCGCCGAACGTGCCCTGGCTCCGGTCGGTCGGCGCGTAGACGGTGCCCTTGTTGAAGCCGGTCCCGCTGCCCGCCGGAACGTCGATCTTCTCGACGGCGAACGGACCCTTCTCCGCCTTGATGCTCGCCTCGGTCGGCGCGGGGCCGCGCTCGTAGGGATTGGCGGCGAGGTCGTTTACGGCGAGGGGACCGGGACGTGCCGGCGCGGCGGGCTGCGCGGCCTGCGCGGCGGGTGCCAGGGCGGCACCGGAGGCCAGGGCGACGACGGCGGGGAGCACTCTGAGCGCGTGCGTCAGATGCCTGTTCATCGGGGGCGTACCCTTCACTAGGCGAACCCGCGACGGGGGGGAATTCGCGGGTGCAAGAATTGTGGGGCGCCCCGGCTTTCTTTACTTCTCACGCAGCCGCGCCTTCGCTCCGGCCGCCTTGTAGCCAGCCAACAAAGCAGGCAGACAGGCGGGGCAGGTGACTCACAATGCGGGTGACTCACAGAGCCTGGAAACGGACGGAGGGGCCACTCCCCCCGAGTGACCCCTCTCCCCCCGTTCCGCCGTCGCGGTCCCGGCGCGGGCACAGGACCGGCCGCTCCCCCCGAAGCGGCTCGCGCCGTACCGTCCGGCGGATGTGAAGAACGTAGCGGGGGTCCGCCGGCGCATCGCGGCTTTGCCCGGCCCTGTCGACGAACGGGCCACCGCATGCGATGAACGGAACACGCTGGGCATTCGGCGCGATGGGCGGCCGGAACGTCGGCCAGGCGCAGACCGGGTGGGCCGGCGTCCGCGGTGGGGTCAGGGGTTCCAGACGGGGAGGTGGAGGGCGGAGGGGTGGGCGGCGTCGCGGAGGATCGCGAAGTGGGTGCGCCGGGACGCCACGGCCCGGCCTGCGGGCTCCGGGGTGCCGTGGTTGCGGGCGAAGCGGGGGAACGCGCCGCCCGCGAGCATGACGCGCAGGCGGTGGCCGCGCCGGAAGCGGTACGCGGTCGGATGCATCTCGATCTCGGCGCGCACGGTCCCGGTGGACGTGATGCGCAGGATGCCGTCGGTGACGTTGCGGGAGACGCCGCTCCGGTCGACGTCGCAGAGGCGGACGAACAGGTCGCCCCGCCCGGTGCTGGTGCGCACGTGGATCGTCGCCGCGACGGGCCCGATCACGTCGAGGTCCACGGCGAGCGGCGCGCCGGTGAGGACGACCACGTCGTCACGGCGTTCGAGCGGGGCGTTGTCGCGCTGCTTTCCCTTGCCCGGCGACAGGAGCGGGCCGCCGACGTTCGGGGTCGGGTCGAAGGGGTCGTAGGTGAACGTGGCGGGGTCCGCGTCCGGCTCGTCCCAGACGAGGCCGTGGGACAGGTAGAGCGGCGTGGGCTTGGTCTCGGGCGGGGGCCATCGGTCGAAGTCCAGCCAGGTGTCGGCCTGTTGCAGGTGCAGCCTTACCGGCGCCCTGCGGAGTTGGGCCTTGTCGCCGTTCAGGTGGGCGTTCAGCCAGGAGACCTGGTCGTGGAGCGTCGCGCGGAGGGCTTTGGCGTCGTGTCCCCAGGGGCCGATGGTGATGCGGACCTGGCGTCCCTCCGCGTGCAGGGCGGCGAAGTCCCTGAGCTGGCCGCGCAGGAAGAGGTCCCACCAGCCCGTGACCATCGTTGTGGGCGTGGTGGTCGCGGGGACGCCGGCGCTGTGGTCGGTCGCCTTCCAGAAATCGTCGCCGGGCTCGGCGTGGGACGCGACCTCGCGCAGGAACGATTCGGGACGTCCGATGGCAGCGAGGTCGGCCTCGCCTACCGGCAGGTGCCGCATCGCCTGCCGGACGCGCCTGTTGTGGAACGGCCGCCTTCTCTCCTCCCGCGTCCCCATCAAGGACGACCAGACGAGCGTGTTGTGCAGGGCGAGCGCACCACCGGGGTAGAACGAGCCGGCGAACTCGGACGCGGTGATGCCCAGCCCCATCGCGGCCAGGGGCGGGTCCGCGTAGGGCGCGACGGCCCACTCGGTGAACCCGAGGTAGCTTGCGCCGACCATCGCGACCCTGCCGTCGCACCAGGGCTGCGCGCGGAGCCACTTGAGCGTGGCCAGGCCGTCGTCCTTCTCGTCGTGGAAGGCGTGGAACTCGCCGCCCGATCCGGAGACGCCGCGCACGTTCTGAACGACGACCTGGAACCCGCGCCGGGTCAGGACGCCCGCGAACAGCCGGACGACGGCCTGCCGCTTGCCGTACGGGGTGCGCATCAGCACGACGGGCAGCGGTCCCGCGCCGCGCGGCCGGTACAGGTCCGCGACGAGCGCGACGCCGTCCGGCATGGGCACACGCAGGTCCCGCGCCGACCCGGCGGGCGGGGACGGCGACTCGGGGAGGCCGAGGAGGCGGTCGACGAGTCGTCCCGAAGCGGTCATCGAACGCCCCTTCCGTTCCCGGCCGTTTCCTGACGTGCCCGCTGTCGGGCGGTGTGCCGGGGTGTCGCGGTGTTCTAGATTGCATGAATGATCGCAGTGCTCGACGCACCGTCCAACCTGGGGCTCCGCCCGCCGCGCGAGGGTCATGAGCCCGGCGTGCGCCGGCTGGCCCGCGCCCTGCGCGGGCACGGCATCGTCGGCCGCCTGCAGGCCGAGGACGCCGGCCGCGTGGACCCGCCGCCCTACGTGTTCGGCCCGGACCACGAGACCGGCTACCTGAACGGCCCCGGCCTCGTCGACTACACCGAGCGGCTCGCGGCCTGCATCGGCGAGGTGCTGGACCGCGGCGAGTTCCCGGTCGTGCTCGGCGGCGACTGCGGCATCCTGCTCGGCCCGATGCTCGCGCTGCGGCGCCGCGGCGTGTACGGGCTGGCGCACCTGGACGGGCACGACGACTACTCGCCGCGGCGGGACCCGTCGGCCGTCGCTGGCCGGCTGGTGGCGGCCGGAATGGCGCTCGGCCTGGTCACCGGGCACGGGCCGGCCGCCCTCACCGACGTCGAGGGGCTGCGCCCCTACGTCGAGGAGGAGCACGTCGCGCACATCGGCCTCCAGCGGGAGCCCGAGGACTTCGAGCTGTTCGACCTGGACGCGTTCGAGGCCTCGCGCGTGCGGCGCTTCCCGATCGAGTACATCCGCGAGCACGGCGCGGACTCGGCCGCCGAGGGGGCGCGGGCGCATCTGGAGGCCGCCCCGATCGTGGGGTACTGGATCCATCTGGACGCCGACATCCTCGACAAGAGCGTGATGCCGGCCGTCGACTCCCCCAACCCGGACGGTCTGTCGTTCGAGGAGCTGACGTCCGTCCTGCGGACGCTGGTGGCGAGCCCGCGGGCGGTCGGCCTGCACGTGGCCATCTACGACCCGGAACTGGACCCGGACGGCATGGCCGGCGCGGCCCTCACCGACACGCTCGGCGCGGCGTTCGCGTAGCTCGTGTCGGCCGCCGTCCGGTCAGGCCGCCGTCCGGTGTCAGGCCGCCGTCAGGCGTTCGTATTCGTAGAGGACGCTGGCGAACTCGCCTGTCGGCACCTCACAGGTGTGGCCGGGAAGCCACAGGTGTTCCAGACGGACGGTCTGGACGTCCATGCGGATGTGGCAGGCGTTGCCCGTGTGTTCCCAGCCGGGACGCGCGGCGCGGACGACCTCAAGGTGGTGGCGGTGGCTCTGCACGTCGTGGAGCAGGAACGCCGTGAGGACGTGCCGTGGCCCGTACACCGAAGGCGTGAACGCGCTGGCGCCGGACGCCGCGGTCGCCAGGTCGGCACCGGAATCGGCGAGTTCGGGGAAGAACACCTTGACGCGCCGGACCACGCCGCCGATCTCGATGGGCCGGCAGGGGAGCCGTAGCACGGCCTCCGGGTCGACGTAGCCGTGCACCGGCACCCCGGCGACGACGCCCGACCACGCCCCGGGGACGACGTCGAGGAAGCGGGCCTGGGTCAGGGCGTTCCCCAGTTCGCCCATGATGCGTTCCGGGTCGATGCCCTTCGGCATGAAGGTCTTGGTGCCGCCGCGCAGGCGCTTCCCCGATTCGTCCAGGACGGCGAGGTCGGCCCAGCACGCGCCCGAGCCGGTCTCCATGACACCGTGCGGCAGGCAGGCGTCGGGGTGCGGGGTCAGCCCGGCCAGGTCCTCCAGCACGGCGCGCGGGGTCTGGACGAGTCCCCATCCCTGCGTCCGCGGGGACACCGAACCGAGGGCGAGGGAGGCGGCCATGGGCTCGCCGTTGCCCGGCCCGCCGAGATCGCGTTCCAGGCTGCGGCGGCTCTTGAGGGCGCCGACCTGGTGGAGGTACTCGTCCAGGCACCGCCGCAGGACGGCCGGTTCGAGATCGCAGGACGCCCATCCGGCGACGTCGCGCACGTGCACGGTCGTACCGTCGAAGTCGAGGCGGTGGTAGCGGTACTGCTCCTGCCAGGGCCGGGCCGCGCCGTCGCTCAGCCGCCCCTGGGCGCGCGCTATCGCCGAGACGTCCTCGCCCAGGTCGTTGATGAGAAAGTCGCGCAGCGGAGCGTGCAGGGGGTCGGTCTCCACCGCGACCCGCACCCCGTCGCTGCGGAACCGCACCGGAAGCGATATCGCCATTCGGGTGATTATGCCGATAAGAGAAGATCATCACCGGTATGGCTGAATGTTCTTTCCGATCGGGCGGGCTCCCAGCCGTCCACTCGTCCGCCGTCCACCAGGCCGGCGTCTACTCGTCCGCCATGTACGGGGGCGCGGGCTCGTACTGGATGTAGCGGCGCACCTTGCGCGCGTGGTCGCGGCCGTGGATGCGTCCGACCAGCCAGAGGGCCATGTCGATTCCGGCCGACACGCCCTGGCTCGTGACGAGGTCGCCGTCGACGACGTAGCGCGCGTCCCGGACGACGGTCACATCCCCCAGAGCTTCCAGGGCGTCCTCGGAGGCCCAGTGGGTCGCGACCCTGTGTCCCTTGGCCGGGCCTGCGGCGTGCAGCAGGAACGACCCGGTGCACACGCTCGTCACCCAATCGGCTTGTTCGGCGACCTTCGCTATCCAGCCGGTGACGGACGGGTTGTTCGGCTGCGTCTCCCTGGCGCCGCGCCCGCCGGGAACCAGGAGAACGTCCAGCTTCGGGTGGTCGTCCAGGGTGTGGTCTGGCACGACCCTCATGCCCTTGTTGCAGCGGACCGGTTCCGTCCTTTCGGCGACCAGCACCGCCTTGTCGCCTTGGTCGCGCACCATGGCCGATGCCGTGAACACCTCCCACGGCCCTACGAAATCCAGTTCCTCGGCGTTCTCGAACACCAGCAGCCCATACGTGGTCATGCCTACTCCCACCCCTTCACGCGTACTCCCTCGTTCCTCTGAAGCGGTCCCGGTAGTCCGACGGTGCGACGCCGACGTGCCGGTGGAACGCCCGGCGCAACGTCTCGCCCGTCCCGAAGCCCAGCCGCCGCGCCAGCGTCTCGACCGGCTCGTCCCCCTCCGCCAGCGCCCGCCGGGCCGCCTCGATCCGCACGCGCTCCACGTACGCGGCGGGCGGTACGCCCAGTTCGGCGGTGAACCTGCGTTGCAGGTGCCGCGCGCTGAGGCCGGAGCGTCCGGCCAGGTCGGCGATGGTGTGCCGCGCGCCCGGATCGGCCTGGACGGACGACACCGCCGCACGGACCGGGTCCGTCGCGGGCTGCGCCGACCACAGCGGGACGCTGAACTGCGACTGGCCGCCCGGCCGCCGCAGGAACATCACCAGCTCACGCGCCACCGCGTGCGCCGCTCCCGCCCGTGGTCGTCCTCCACGAGCGCCAGCGCCAGGTCCATCCCCGCCGTGACGCCCGCCGACGTCCACACGTTCCCGTCCTGGACGAAGATCGGGTCGCAGTCCACGGCCAGCCCGGGGTACTCCGTGCGGAGCTGCTCCTCACGGCCCCAGTGCGTGGTGACGCGCCGTCCCTCCAGGACCCCGGCCTCCGCGAGCAGCAGCGCGCCGCTGCACACCGACGCGACCCGCCGCGCCGTCCGCGCGGCCTGCGCGACCCAGTCGACGAGCGCCGTGTCGCCCCGCGCGTCGTCGACCCCGACGCCGCCCGCCACGACCAGCGTGTCGATGCCCTCGGGTGCGAGGTCCGTGTCGAAGGCGGCGTGGACGCGGAGCCCGCCGGACGCCGGCACCGGCCCGACGCGCGGGCCGACGACCAGGCACTCGTACCGCCCGGTGGCCTCGAACACCTCGTGCGGACCGGTCAGGTCCAGGATCTGGAAGCCGTCATAGATCACGAACGCGACGCGCATGGCTCCAGGCTGTCACCGGGGTCGCCGTGGCGTCCACGACGGGTACCCCACACATCACGCCACCGCCTCGCAGACCTCGTCGCTCGCCCGGCTCTCGCCGCGCTGGACCGGGACGCCGCCGGACGTCCGGACGCGCGTGAAGCCCGTCCCGATGACCAGGTCGACGACGCCGGGGGCCGTCCGGGCGCGCGGCGCGATCCGTGCGCCCGGCAGGACGCCCGCCAGCGCCCTCGCCTGCGGTTCCGCGCCCGTCCCGTAGCGGACGGCGGTGGCCCGCGGGCGGGCGCCGAGGTCGCCGACGCCGGCGACCTGCCAGCCGGCGTCCGTGAGCTGCGCCGCCACCTGCGCGGCGCGGCCCTCGACCCCGGACGCGTTGAACACCCGCACCTTCCCCGGCCGCGCGCCCGCGGCCTTCGCCGGAGCCGGCGCCGCCACGTCCTTGCGGAGCGCGTCGAAGAACTGGTCCGCGGCGGGCCGGGAGAGCGCCACCCGGTTGCGGTTCAGCGGGTACGGCACGGACGGCACGGTGACGAAGCGCAGCTTCCCCGCGTTCAGATCGCGCATGCCCTGCGCGATCTTCAGCATCTCCGCGGCGGAGAGCGCCTTGTCGGTCGTCAGCGACTCGGCCGTGGCTCTGAGCAGCGCGTTCAGGCGTCCCGGATCGGTGAGGACGCCCGCGCTCATCGCCTCCTTGGCGAGCGCGCCGAAGAAGTGCTGCTGCCGCCGGATGCGCTCGGTGTCGCTGCCGTCCCCGAAGCCCTTGCGACTGCGGACGTAGGCCAGGGCGTCCTCGCCCTTCAGCCGGTGAGTGCCCTTGGTGAGGGTCAGCCCGGAGTCCTTGTCGTGCACGTCGGCCGTCACGCACACGGGCACGCCGCCGACCGCCGTCGCGATCCGTTTGAAGCCCACGAAGTCCACCTGCACGAAGTGGTCGATGCGGATCTTCGTGAGCTGCTCCACGGTGTGGACCGTGCAGGTGGGGCCCGCGCGGGCGATCGCCTCGTTCAGCATGGCGCTGCCGCTGCCCGGCGCCTTCGTCCCGTCCCTGCGGGTGCATGCCGGAATGGGCACCACCAGGTCGCGGGGGAAGCTGACGGCGATCGCCTGGCCGCCGCCCGGCGACAGGTGCAGCAGCACCATCGTGTCGGACGCGGGCGGCTTGCCCCGCAGGCCCCGCCCGTACTGGGCGTTGGCGCCCTCGCGCGTGTCCGACCCGAGCACGAAGATGTTGATCGCGCCGTTGAGCTTTCTGGGCCGGTCTCCGCCGATCAGCCGGTCGACGTCCTCGTGCTGGACGGCGCTCTGCAGCCGCCAGTAGTACCCGTACGCCGACAGGGCGCCCGTCACCATCACCGCGGCCGCCGCGACGGCGACCCAAGCCAGCAGCCTCATGAAGCCTCCCGGCATGTATCGCCGTTTCCCCGCCTTCGAGTTCACGCCCGGCGGGAATTAATGGTTGACACGCCGCCCGAACCTATGGCTAACTATTCCCATGAAGCTTTGATCCTTCTTCGGTTGAGCCGCCCCCGGCATTGCCGCGGGCCCGCTCCCGTCCCTCTCCATGGCGCTCCTCCCTCGCACGGGCACACGCGTGTCCTGCGATGATGCGGCGCGCCCTTCCACACCTTTTCGCGGCCTTTCACGGCCGAATTCAGACGTGCCCGGAGGTGATCTCTTCATGCGTGCAATGAACCATGAAATGAACAACGACCCCTTCACCAAATCCAGGAAGAAGGGCAAGCGGAAGAACTCCGACTTCCGCTCGGCCAATGTCGCGAACAACCGCCGCAACGCCCGGCAGATGCCGACCCGGCAGCTCAACCGGGGCCGCTGACCGGCGCTCCCCGGACCTGGCCCCGGCCCCGCTCCATCGCGGCGGCCGGGGCCGGCGACGCTTCCGGAGCGGGCGCCGCCGGGGCCGGGAACTCCGCCCACACCACCGTCCGGGCGCCGTCCGTCCGGAACCCCCACCGCGCCGCGAGCGCCTCGACGATCCGCATCCCGCGTCCCGACTCCGCGCCCGTCCCCTCCTCCGCGTACTCGTCCTTGACATGGGGGCGCCCGCCCGCCGCCCCCTGGTCGGCGACCTCAAGCCTGTACCCCCCGCCCCCGGCCAGGACGACGATCTTCACCACCCCGCCCTCCAGCCCGGACGCCGTGTGCGCGACCGCGTTCGCGACCGTCTCGCTCACCACCAGGACCATGTCGTCGAGGGCGGGATGACCGGCCGCCAAGCTCCGGACGAAGCCGCGCGCGCTTCCGACCGACCGCCGCACGCCCGGCAACGTGATCTCGCCGATCACCACCACACGGTCCCGCGTCCCGACCACAGCACCGCCTCCCCGTCCCGGCCGCCCTCACGTCCGGAAGGCGGCCCGTCACCCTCGATATACGGATCGCGGCCCTTGTCCTGTTCACGGCCACCTGCCCCGGCGCCGCGTGCGCCGCGAGCATCTCACACTGAGTAACTTAGAGTGACGGTGTGTACGGTTCCGGAGAACCACTGTGACGACGGAGAAGCGGGATCACGCCCGCCCGTGGGCCAGGCACCTGCTCTTCTCGGTGCGGGGGCGCGCGACGCTCATCACCGTCGTGGTGTCGGCGCTGATCCTGGCGCTGGCGCTCGTCCTGATGCTGCTGCTGGCGCGGGACTGGGTAAAGAGCATGGTCGAGCACGAGACGGAACGGACCGCCGAACGGATCGCCTTCGAGCTCTCCAGGGGAGGGAACCCCGGCATCATCGACGTCGGCCCCGACGAGGCGCCGATGGTGCAGGTGGTGACCCCTGAGGAAGAGGTCGTGGCCGCAAGTGACGCGATCCGCGGGCGTCCCGCGCTCGCCATCGCCGACCTGGCGAGAGGCGAACTGCTGATCGACCAGCGGGTCTGCCCCGATTTCCTGGACACGTGCGTGTGGGCGTTCGGCCTCCGCATCCACACGTCCCCGTGGGGCTCGAACGCCATGGTCATCGCCGCGGCCCCGTTGCCCGGCCTGCTGAACATGTGGCTGCTGCCCCTCGCCCTCCTCGGTCTTCTGGCCGCGCTGCTCAGCCTGATCGCGTGGTGGACGTGGCACACGATCGGGCAGGCGTTCGTCCCGGTCGACATCATCCGTGCCGAGATGGCCGACCTGGACGCGCTGGGACTGGATCACCGGGTGCCCGTCCCGCAGGCCCCCGGAGGGGTCAAGAGCCTTGCCGAGACGGTCAACGCCACCCTGGACCGGCTGGAGGAGGCGGTGACCCGGGAGCGCCGCTTCGTCTCCGACGCCTCCCACGACCTGCGCAACCCGATCACGGGCCTCCAGACGCGACTGGAGTTCGCCCTCGGCGAGCCGGACGACGCCGACTGGAAGCCGATGGTCCGCGGCGCGCTCCGCGACACGCGGCGCCTGAACGACATCGTCGCCGACCTCCTGGAGCTGTCCCGGCTCGACGCCCGCACCCCGATGCCCGTGGAACCGGTCGACCTCGCCGCCCTGGTCCGCCGGGAGGTCGGCCTCCGGGCCGGCGACGTCCCGATCAGGATGCGCCTGGAGCCCGGCGTGGTCGTGCGCGCGAACCCGGTGCGGCTGAGCCGGGTGCTCGGCAACCTGCTGGGCAACGCCGAGCGGCACGCCGAGTCGCGCATCGAGGTGACCGTGGCGCGCGACGGCGCCGACGCGGTCGTGGAGGTCCTCGACGACGGCTCCGGCATCCCCGAGGAGGCCCGCGAACGCGTCTTCGAGCGCTTCGCCCGCCTCAGCGAGTCGCGCGCCCGGGACCCCCAGGGCACCGGCCTCGGCCTGCCCATCGCCCGCGAGATCGCCGAGGTCTACGGCGGCTCCCTGCG
This sequence comes from Actinomadura citrea, assembly GCF_013409045.1. Classification (NCBI taxonomy): domain Bacteria; kingdom Bacillati; phylum Actinomycetota; class Actinomycetes; order Streptosporangiales; family Thermomonosporaceae; genus Actinomadura; species Actinomadura citrea. The sequence continues at coordinate 8,762,328 of NZ_JACCBT010000001.1, forward strand.
CATCGCCGACTCCCGCCGAGGCGCCAGGTTCGTCCTCCGCCTCCCGCTGGTCACGGGCGACGGACCGCCTCGATGACGGCGGACAGCCCGTCCTCGCCGTGGCCGGCGTCCACGGCACGCCAGAACAGATCCCGCAGGGCGGTCGGGCCCGCGACGTCGATCCCGGCTTCGCGGGCGGCCTCCACGACGTGGTCGGCGCCAACGGCCTGCATCCGCAGGGTGTTGTCCGCGCCCGGGTAGACCCCGGCCTCGAACTCTTCCGTGAGCTGCTTCAGGAAGCCCATCGGCCCATCGCTGGCCAGCTCGGTCAGCAGGGACGCGGCGAACGGACGGAATTCCTGGGCGGACACGCCCGCGGTGCCCAGCAAGGCCACGGCGTGCATGTAGGCGGCAAGGGTCGACCAGAAGAGGTAGATCTGGGACTGGTAGTAGAGCATCGACAGACCCGGGTCCTCGCCGACGAACGTGACGTCCCCCAGCTCGCCCAGGGCCTCGCGGTGGGATTCCAATGCCCCCTCTGGGCCGCTGTAGAAGACGTACGCGCCCGGCTGGCCGATGCCCGGCGGAGGCACCATGACGCCCCCGGTGAGCAGGACGCCGCCCCGCTCGGACACCCATTCGCTCGCACGGCGCAGTTCACCAGGGCTGCCTGAACTGAGGTTGACGATGACGCGCCCCTTCAGGTCCGCGCCGTCGAGCGAGTCGTACATCGCCTTGTAGTCGGTCTGGCTCACGACGACCAGCTCGGAGGCCGCGAGGGCCTCGGCGGCGGTGGGGGCGAGGGTCGCGCCGTCCTTCACCAGCGGGGCGGCCTTGGACGCCGTCCGGTTCCAGACGGTGGTCGGATGGCCGTTCTCCAGGAACGTCCTGGCCATCGCCGCGCCCATGGGCCCGAGTCCGATGACGATTACCGGGGTCTTCATATGTCCTCCTGGGATGTGCATTTCCTCCACACTCGTCCCGACCGCTACGGATGTGCTGCGGGTCCGTCCGTAGCGGTGGCTACGCTGGAGGCCGTGCGTTTCGGGGTGCTGGGGCCGCTCGCGGTGTGGACGGACGCCGGGGCGCCCGTGCGCGTGCCCGAGGCGAAGGTCCGCACGCTGCTCGCCGTCCTGCTCACCCGGCCCGGCCACCCCGTGTCCGTCGATCGGCTGATCGACGCGTTGTGGGGCGACCGGCCGCCCCGCAACGCGATCGGAACGCTCCAGGCCCGCGTCTCGCAGCTCCGCAGGGCACTGGAGGAGGGCGAGCCGGGCGGCCGGGGCCTCGTCGCCGCCCGTCCGCCCGGGTACGCGCTCGACGCCGGGCCGGACGCGGTCGACGCCGCACGGTTCGCGGCGGCGCTCGGCCGCGAGGCCGCCGATCCCCTCGCCCGCAAGCGGTTTCTCGGCGACGCGCTGGCGCTGTGGCGCGGCCCCGCCTTCGCCGACTTCGCCGACGCCGAGTTCGCCCGCACCGCGATCATCGAGTTGGAGGAGGGGCGGCTCGTCGCGCTGGAGCGGCACGCGCGGGCCCGGCTCGACCTCGGCGAGCACGCGGCGGTGGCGGCCGAGCTGGCAGCGCCGGCGGCCCGCCACCCGCTGCGCGAACCGCTTCAGGCCCTCCACCTGCGCGCCCTCCACCTGTCCGGCCGGCAGGGCGAGGCGTTCGCGGGCTACCACGCGCTGCGCGAGCGGCTCGCCGAGGAGCTGGGCGCCGACCCGGGCCCCGAGCTCGCGGAGCTCCACCGGGCGATGCTCGCGGAAGGCCCCGCCGCCCCGCCGCGTCCCGCTCCCCGGCTGCCCGCCGCGCTCGACGAGCTGATCGGCCGCGAGGACGCGGTCGATCAAGGCCGGGCCCTGCTGGCCGGGCACCGGCTGGTGACGCTCACCGGTCCGGGAGGCGTCGGCAAGACCCGGCTGGCCGTGGAGATCGCCTCCCGGTCGCTCGCCGACCATCCCGACGGGGTGTGGATGGTCGAGCTGACCGCGCCCGACGACGTGGCCGAGCAGGTCGCCTCCGTGCTGGGGCTTCGCGAGGAGCCCGGCGGGACCCCTCTCACGGACGCGCTGCGGGGGCGGCGGGCGCTGCTCGTCCTCGACAACTGCGAGCACGTGCTCGAACCCGCCGCCGAGCTCGCCGGGCGGCTCCTCGCCGCCGCGCCCGGGCTGCGCGTCCTCGCGACGTCGCGGGAACCGCTGGGGATCGCCGGGGAGCGGCTGCAGCTCGTCCCGCCGCTCGATCTGCCCGGTCCCGAGACCGCGCCGGACGGGCTGCGGGAGTCGAGCGCGGTCCGGCTTTTCGTCGCGCGGGCCGCGGCCGCGTGCCCCGGTTTCGCGCTGGACGCCGACACGGCGCCGTGGGTCGCGGCGATCTGCCGGCGCCTGGACGGGGTGCCGCTCGCACTGGAACTGGCGGCGACCCGCGTCCGCGCGCTCGGGGTGCGGGAGCTGGCGGCGCGGCTGGACGACCGCTTCCGGGTGCTGGCGGACGGGCGGCGCGGCGGCCCGGCCCGGCAGCGGACACTCCGCGCGGTGATCGACTGGAGCTGGGAGCTGCTCACCGGGCCCGAGCGGGTCGCGCTGCGGCGCCTCGCCGTCCACGCGGGCGGCTGCACGCTGGACGCGGCGGAGGCGGTCTGCGACACGGACGTCGACGTGCTCGCCCGGCTGGTCGACCGCTCCCTCGCCGTCCGGACGGAGGAGGGCCGGTACCGGCTGCTGGAGTCGGTCGCCGCCTACGCGCTGGAGCGCCTGCGGGAGGCGGGCGAGGAGGACGAGTTCCGGCACCGCCACGCCCTGCACTACACCGGCCTGGCCGAACATGCGGCGGAACGGCTGCGCGGGCCGGAACAGGGCCACTGGCTGAAGCGGCTCGACCATGAGGCCGCGAACCTGCGCGCGGCGCTGGGCAACGGCGCCGGAATCGGGTCGGTGAACGCGCTCGCCTGGTACTGGTACCTGCGGGGGCGCTTCGGGGAGGCCCGTCGCGCGTTCGCCGGCGCCCTGGCCGCCCACCCGCAGGCGTCACCGGCCAGAACCGAGGCGGCGACGTGGCTGACGGTCTTCACCATGCTGGCCGGCGAGGGCGTCGATTCGGAGGAGCTTCGGCAGACCGCCTTGGCCGACCATGACGATCCGTTCGCCAGGGCCAAGGCCGAGTGGCTGCTGAGCCATGTGCATTGGGCGTACGGGGATCTGGCCGTGAACAGGCGACGCGTCGACCGCGCCCTGACGGTGTTCCGGAAGCGGGAGGACCGCTGGTTCACGGCCGCCGCGCTCGCGACCCGGGCCAACCTCGCCCTCGGGCACGGCGATCTGGTCGCGCTGGAGCGGGACGCGGTCGAGAGCGTCGCGCTGTTCGCCGAGCTCGGCGACCCGTGGGGGCGGCTGGAGGCGTCCGACGCGCTCGTCCGGCGCGCCGAGATCGCCGGGGACTACGCCGAGGCCGCGCGGCTGCTCCGCGAGGGGCTCCGGCTGGCCGAGGAGTCGCGGATGTGGCCGGAGACGTCGTTCCGGCTGTCCGGCCTCGGCCGCGTCGCGCTCCTCACCGGCGCCCTCGGCGAGGCCCGCGACCTGCACGAGCGGGCACTGGACCTGGCGCGGCGGCACATGGCGCGGTCGGCCGAGGAGTTCGCCGAGGTCGGGCTCGGCCTCGTCGCCCGGGCCCGCGGCGACCTCGACGCCGCCGAGAGGCACCTGCGCGCCCGGCTCGACTGGCTGCGCGGCATCGGCGGGACGGCGGGCCTGGCGTTCGTGCACGCCCAGCTCGGCTTCGTCGCCGAGGAGCGCGGCGACGCGGTACGGGCGCTGGCCCTGCACACCGAGGGGCTCGCCGCCGCCCGCGCCGTCGGCGACCCGCGCGCGATCGCGCTCGCGCTGGAAGGGCTGGCCGGGGCGCGGTCCCTGGCGGGCGAGCACGCGGCCGCGGCCAGGATGCTCGCCGAGGCGGACGGGCTCCGCGCGGCTGCCGGGGCCGCGCTGCCGCCCGCCGAGCGGCGCGACGTCGACCGGATCGCCGGGAGGATCCGGGACGCCTCCGGTGTTGTCGCCGATACCGGCGAATCGCCATCACCGGGGGAATCGTCATCACCGGGGGAAAGGGAGCCATGAGCGAGGATCTCGGCTACGGATGGCAGGGCGAGCTGCTCGACCTGCCCGCCTACCTGAAGCGGGTCGGCCACGACGGCGACCCGGCCCCGACCGCCGCGACGCTGCGGGCCCTGCACCGCGCGCACGTCACGTCCATCCCGTTCGAGAACCTGGAGATCATGCTCGGGCGGCCGATCGACCTGTCGCTGGACGCCGTCCAGGCGAAGCTGGTCGAGCGCCCGCGCGGCGGCTACTGCTACGAGCACAACCGGCTGTTCGCGGCGGTGCTGGAGAGGCTCGGGTACGAGGTCACGGCGCTGGCGGCGCGGGTGACGCTGGGGGCGGCGAAGATCCTGCCCGCCACGCACGCGCTCCTGCACGTCCGCCCGCCGGACGCGTCGCGGGACGAGCCGGCGTGGCTGTGCGACGTGGGGTTCGGCGCAGGCCCGCTGGAGCCGCTGCGGCTCGTGGACGGTGAGGAGGCCGTCCAGGACGGCTGGGGCTTCCGGCTCCGGCGCGGCCGCACCGTCACCACCTGGACGCCGGACACGGCGGAATGGGAGCTGCACCAGCGCGGCCCGGACAGCTGGGTCCAGCGGCACACGTTCGTGCAGAACGAGGTGTTCCGCATCGACTTCGAGGTGGGCAGCCACTACGTCTCGACCAGCGCGCGTTCCCCGTTCACGACCCGCCCCTTCGCGCAGAGGTTCTCGTCCGACTCCCTCCGTGTGCTGGACGGGGTGAAGCTGACCGTCACCCGCCCGGACGGGAGCGTCGAGACCCGCACGCTCGCCCCCGAGGACCTGCCGGGGACGCTGGGCGAGGACTTCGGAATCGTGCTGGAGGGTGGGGACGCGGATCGGCTCGTCGAGTTCGTGCGCGCGAGGAGCTAGCCGCAAGGCCGTTCAGCTCGGCATCCGCGATGGGCGGGGGGACGTGGGATGCGCAGATCGGCCGCCATGTGGATCCGGCCGCGGATCAGCGCACGACTAGCCCAGGTCGAGGCGGGCGAGGGCCGCCCTCGTGGTGACGCCGAGCTTGGGATAGGCCTTGTAGAGGTGGTAGCCGACGGTCCGGGGGCTGAGGAACAGCTGCGCGCCGATCTCCCGGTTGCTGAGGCCCGTCGCCGCCAGCCGGGTGACCTGGAGTTCCTGCGGGGTGAGCCGGGCGGCGAGGTCGTCGCGGAAGGCCGCGTCGTCCTGCCCTGCGGCGAAGTTCTCCCCGGCGGCGCGCAGTTCGGCCCGGGCTCGTTCGGCCCATGGTGCGGCGCCGAGTCGCTCGAACGCCTCCAGTGCCGCATGCAGCCGCGCCCGCGCGTCGTTCCTGCGGCGTGACCTGCGGAGCCACTCCCCGTACAGCAACTCGGTGCGCGCCTGCTCGAACGGCGTCCTGCCCTCGCGGTGCAGATCGAGGGCCTTCGTGTACAGCGGGTCTGGGTCGTCCGGGGCCAGCAGGGCCGCGCAGCGTGCCGCTATGGCCTGCGCCCAAGGCTGCTGGGTCTGTGCGGCCCAATCGCCGTACCAGTCGGCGGCGTCCCGCGCGCGCTCTGGGACGCCGGCTCTGACGGCCGCCTCGACGAGGTCGGGCAGAGCGGCGATGGCGCCTTGCCGGCTGGGTCCGGCGACGACGTCGGCGAGACGTTCCAGGGCCGCGTCGTACCGGCCGAGCCCGAGGTCGAGCAGGCTGCGCGCGGCGGCGGCGTGCACGTTGCTCGGCGGGAGACCGCGTGACAGCGCCTCCTCCGTCAGCTCCAGGCAGCGCTCCTCGTCGCCCTGGATCGCGGCGAGCTGCCCCAGGCTGGTGTCGAGGTAGACGCGGATGCGGTGCTGGCCGGTGTCGGCGGCGATCCGCACGCCCTCCGTCGCGCCGGTCAGCGCGTCGCGGTGCCTGCCGAGCAGCAGGTCCGTCCGGGACCGGAGCATCAGGACGGGCGCGAGCAGCCCGATCGCGCCCCGGTCGCGGAAGCGACGCTCCAGTTCCGCCGCGACCTCGGCCGCGCCCCGCACGTCGCCGATCATGAGATGCCACATGCCCGCGCGGATCCGGTCGCGCGGCGCGTAGCAGGCGCCCATCGCGCCCATCAGCTCGCGCAGCGCCGCCACGCCGTCCGCCGGGTCGGCGTCCGCGAGCGGGTTCTGCCCGGCGAACACCCGGCTCAGCGCCCGCAGGTGCGGTGCGTTCGGGACGCCGAGGCGCACGCCCTCGGCGGCGATGCCGTCCATCGCGGCGAAGTCCCCGGCGTTGGCGGCCGCGGCCGCGGCCTGGAAGAACAGGTAGCCGGACGTGCGGGGATCGAGCCGCGTGACCGACGCCGCCGTCTCGGCGAACAGCCGGTGGGCGTCCCCCGCCCGGTCCTGCTCGTCGGCGAGGGACGCCCGGATCAGCGTCAGCTCCGCCCGCGCCAGCGGGTCCGGCAGGTCGGCCTCCGCCCGCGCCGCCAGCTCGACCGCGCGCTCGGGGAGCCCCGCGTCGGCCGAGGCCCGCGCCGCCGCGGCCAGCCGCCGGCCGCGCTCGGCCGGGTCCGGGGTGAGACCCGCGGCGGCCTCGTACATGGCGGCGACGGCCGCGTTGCCGCCCGCGTTCCGCTCGGTCTCGGCGGTCTTCTCCAGCACGGCCGCGACGCGCTCGTCGGGTTCCGTCACCGAGCGGGCCAGGTGCCAGGCGTGATGGCACACGTCGCCGCGTTCCAGGTACGCCTCCGCCAGCACCTGGTGGGCGGCCAGGCGCAGGCCGAGCGTCGCCTCCCGCACGGCGGCGGTGCGGATCAGCGGATGCCGCACCTCCAGCCGTCCGTCGGACGTGGTGCGCAGCAGGCCCGCGCGCTCGGCGGGCTCCAGGTCGTCGACGGAGGCGCCGACGGAGGCACCGGCCGTCGCGCCGAACCGGCACGCCGCCTTCACCACCACCCCCGCGTCGCCGAGATCGTCCACCCCCACCAGCAGGACGAGCCGCCGCGCCGGCTCCGGCAGCGCGGCGATCCGCTCGGCGAACGACCTCAGGATCCGCTCGTACGCCGACCCGTGCCCGCCCCGGCCCGGCAGTTCGAGCAGCGCGAGCGGGTTGCCCATCGCCCCGGCGAGGATCTCCCGCCGGACATGGCCGGGCAGGTCGGGGGCGCGTTCGGCCAGCAGTCCGGCCGCCGCGGTCCCGTCGAGGCCGCGCAGGCGCAGCTCCGGCAGCCCCTGCGCGACGAACTCCGGCGCGGCGCATTCCGGCGCGACCGCATCGCGGGCCGCGAAGATGACCGCGATGGGCTCGGCGTCGAGGCGGCGTGCGGCGAACAGCAGCGCCTCGGCGGACGAGCCGTCCATCCAGTGCGCGTCGTCGACCAGGCAGACGAGCGGCCGCTCCTCCGCCAGGTCGGACAGCAGCGTCAGCACCGCGAGCCCCACGAGGAACCGGTCGCTCTCGGCCTCCGGGCCCCCCATGTTGAGAGCCGCGCGCAGAGCCTCGGCCTGCGCGTCCGGCAGGCCGCCGATCCGGTCGAGGTGGCGGCCGAGCAGCAGGTGCAGGCCCGCGTACGGCATGCCGCTCTCGGTCTCGACGCCCGTCCCGCGCAGGACGCGCATCCCGTCCGCGGCGCCGGCGGCGTGGTCGAGGAGGGCGGACTTGCCGATCCCGGCCTCGCCGCGCAGCACGAGCGTCCCGCTGCGCCCGCCGCGGGCCCGGTCGAGGAGTCCGTCGATCGCGGCCAGTTCCCCGTCCCGCCCGTACAGCATGCGCTCACCCTACTCAGCCCGCCGCACCACCTGCTCGGCCCCGGATGGTTGAAGCCCTCACCTCGGGTATCGCCTCGATTCGAGCCGGACAGGAGTCGAACACCCACAGGAGGTCGGTCATGGCCGAGCAGGCCACCCAGGAGAACGTCGTCGATCTGCTGCTCGCGCAGCACGAGGAGATCCGCCACCTCGCCTCGACGGTGGAGAAGAACCACGGCAAGGTGCGCAAGGACGCCTTCGACCGGCTGCGCAGGCTCCTCGCCGTGCATGAGACCGCCGAGGAGGAGGTCGTCCACCCGTTCGCCCGGCGCGCCGCCGCCGACGGCTCCCGCGTGGTGGACGCGCGGCTGGAGGAGGAGAACAAGGCCAAGGGCGTCCTGTCGGACCTGGAGAAGATGGACCCCGAGTCCGCGGACTTCGTGGAGACGTTCGCCAGGTTCCACAGAGACCTTGAGGCGCACGCCTCGCACGAGGAGAAAGAGGAGTTCCCGCGCATCGCCCGCGAGGCCACGCCCGAGCAGATGCGCGGCATGGCCAAGGCCGTCAGGGCGGCCGAGGCGATCGCCCCGACCCATCCCCACCAGGGGACGGAGTCGCCCACCAAGAACCTCGCGGTCGGGCCGATGGCGGCCGTCGCCGACCGCGTCCGCGACGCCATCGGCAAGGCGCGCGGCTGACCCGCCCGGGGCGGCCCGCCGGGCCGTCCCCCCTTCGAGGAGGTGCGATGACCGACCGCAGGAACGACGAGGACAAGCCGCTCGCCGACCGGCGCGCCGAGGCCGGGGCGCCGCAGGAGGACGACGCCGACGTGGGGGCCGAGCACACGCCCGGCCCCACGGACCCGCCGATCGCCGAGGCCGAGACCCCGGGCGGCGAGGACGACGGCTACAGCCCGCAGACCGAGGTCCCCTGATCCGCCCGGGGCTCCCTACTCGCTGTCGTCGTCCTGGTCGGCTCCGACCGTGACGCCGACGATGTCCTCCAGTTCGCTCAGGACCGCGGCGAGTTCCGGGACCGAGCCCGTTCCCTCCAGCGTGAGCGTCACCACGGCGTTGCCGGGACGGCGCCGGTCGGGTTCGCGCCGGTCCCGGCGCTCGTCACGGCCGCGGTCGGAGTCGTCCGGCAGGTAGTCACGGTCGACGTTGACCTCCAGGATCACGAAACCGCGCTGCGTGGACTCCATCAGGACCTGCCGCAGCACGCCGTGCCCGTCCCGGTAGACGATCCTCATCCGCGCGACCCCGGCCCGGCGGTACCGCTCCAGCGGCAGCCTCTTCGTCAGGCCGCTCAGCCCGTAGACGACGAGGAAGTGGATCGCGGTGACCGCCACCGCGAGGACCGGCAGGCCGCCGCCGGCCGCCATGCCGACGGCCGCCGTCACCCACACGACGGCGGCGGTCGTGAGGCCGCGCACCGCGTCCCGGCGGACGAAGATCAGCCCGCCGCCGATGAAGCCGATGCCGGACACGATCTGCGCCGCCACCCGGGAGGGATCCAGCGAGACGTTCCCGGGGACGTTCTCGAATCCGTACTTGCTGACCAGCATGAACAGGGCCGCGCCTACGCCGACGAGGGTGTGCGTGCGCAGTCCCGCGCTCTTGTTGCGCAGCCCTCGTTCCAGCCCGATCGCGGCCGACAGCACCATGGCGAGCAGCAGCTCGCCCATCTCCACCCAACCCTGCCCGGGGGACAACTCGAACACCCTCGTACCACCCCTCCCTCTTCCGTTGTCGATCGGCGGCGTGCATCCGCCGGACATCCGCGGCCGCACAGCAGCAGACGGGAGGCCGCCCCGGACTCTCTCCGGGGCGGCCTCCGGCCTGCTGCTATGAGGGGTGCGAAGGCTTCTGGCCCGGCGGTGTCCCGCCGCCCTCGCCTCCTCCTCGGCTCCCCTTGTCGGTGCCGTGCGCGTGGCCCCTGGCCGCCGTCGACTTCGACTTCGGGGCGGTGGCCTCGGGCGCGGGCCCGTCCGTCACCGCGGTCCTCCCGGACCGGCGGATCTCGGGTTGCTGCGGGTTCGGCATGCTCTCGCCTCCTATGCCCTGGACGGCTGGGGACGCAGCGGGTCGTGCCCCACGCTCATCAGCGCGTGGCGCCACTCCTCGTCCCGTTCCACGTCCGGCGGCCGGTGGTCCAGCCGGTCCTCCACGTAGTCGACGACCTCCTGCATCACCTCCCCGTCGCTTTCGGTCAGGTCGACCTTCCGCTTGCGCAGCACGTCCACCACGCGGGCTCCCAGCTCCGAAACCCCGGGCCCCTGGCCGTCGGCCGGGAACGCCTCCTCGCCGGACGCGTCCGTGAGCAACCAGATGCGCAGTTCGTCGGAGGTCATGTTCACGAGCCGGTGGAAGTCCTCCCACGCCAGCTCCACCTCGGGCGATACGCGGTTGTTCATAGCAAAACTCCCTGTACGCGTTCATGCCCGCCGTACCCGGAGACCGCTGCCCCATTCGTCCCAGCTTGCGTTACTTGCAGACAGAATCACACGCGGCCCGCCGCGGGCCGGAGGCGCCGCGGGTGGCGGGGCGGCGTTGTGGAAGACTCCTACCGGCACGGCGGCTAGATGGGGAGCGTCATGGAGTTGGTCCACTCGGGCAAGGTCAGGGACGTCTACGCGGACGGCGACGATCTGATCCTCGTCGCGTCCGACCGGGTGAGCGTCTACGACGTCGTCCTGCCGACCCCGATCCCCGACAAGGGGAAGATCCTCACGCAGCTGTCCCTCTGGTGGTTCGAGCGGCTCGCCGACATCATCCCGAACCACGTCGTTTCGGCCACGGACGTGCCGGAGGAGTGGGCCGGGCGCGCCATCCGCTGCCGCCGCCTCACCATGCTCCCCGTCGAGTGGATCGCGCGCGGGCACCTCGCCGGGCTCGGCCTGAAGGAGTACCAGAAGTCGGGCACGGTCTCGGGCGTCTCGCTGCCCGAGGGCCTGACCGAGGCGTCCCGGCTGCCGGAGCCGATCTTCACTCCGACCACCAAGGCCACCGAGGGCCACGACGAGTTCATCACCTACGACGACGTGGTCCGCGAGATCGGCGACGACACCGCCGAGCGCCTCAAGGACGTCACCCTGGAGATCTACGGGCGCGGCGCCGCCCTCGCCGCCGAGCGCGGCATCATCATCGCCGACACCAAGCTGGAGTTCGGGCGCGCCGCCGACGGGACCCTCGTCCTCGGCGACGAGGTGCTCACGCCCGACTCCTCCCGCTTCTGGCCTGCCGACCAGTGGGTGCCCGGCCGTCCGCAGCACTCCTTGGACAAGCAGTTCGTGCGCGACTGGAGCAGCACGCTCGACTGGGACCGCACCCCGCCCGGCCCCGCCATCCCCGACGAGGTCGTGGAGGCCACCCGCGCCCGCTACACCGAGGTCTACGAGCGCCTGACCGGCACCGCCTGGACCTCCTGAGGCCCGGGCGCGCAGCCGGGGCAGGACCGGGCGAGCCGCCCCGCCACCTCGGCGCGGCGCCCGATGAGCGCGCGGATCTCCGCGTCGATCTCGGCGAGCGCGCGCTGGTAGACCGCGACCGACTCGGGGCACGCGGCGCCGTCGGCATGGCCGGCGCGCAGGCAGTCGAGGAACGGGCGCGTGTCGTCCAGCGTGAAGCCCGTGTCCAGCAGCGCGCGGATCTGTGCGACGAGCCGCAGGTCGGACTCCTCGTACTCGCGGTAGCCGTTGGCCGCGCGCCGCGCCGGCAACAGGCCCTGCTGCTCGTAGTAGCGCAGCATGCGGGTGCTCACACCCGCGCGGGCGGCCAGTTCCCCGATCCGCATCGGCCCCTCCTCGTCTTCGTAGGCCGACGCTACTCCTTGACACCGCCGTCAACGTCAAGGGCCGTAGCGGGTGGGCCCGGCGGACGCCGCCGGGCCCACCCGGGTCAGGCCGTCAGCGTCCCTGGAGGCCGCGGACGTTGTCGCCGAACGTCCAGTTCTTCGACCCGTCCCAGTTGACGGACCAGGTCATCAGGCCCTTCAGCCGGCCGTTGAAGTGGTTCCACGCCTGGCCGACGAGGCCCGGCGACATGTAGCCGCCGCCCGCGCCCGGCTGCGCGGGAAGGCCCGGGGCCTGCTTGTCGTAGGGGACCTTGATGGTGGCGCCCTGGACGGTGAGGCCGTTGTTCAGGCACTCGGTCTGCTTCACGAAGCCCTCGACCGTCCCGGCGGAGTAGGAGTCGCCCGAGCAGCCGTACATGCTGCCGTTGTAGTACTGCATGTTCAGCCACCACAGCCGGCCGTCGTCCGCGTACTTCTTGACGATCGGCAGGTAGGCGCCCCAGATGGAGCCGTAGGTGACGCTGCCACCGGTCACGTACGCGGTCTCCGGCGCCATCGTGAGCCCGAAGTTGGACGGCATCTGGCCGAGGACCCCGTCGATGATGCGGACCAGGTTGGCCTGCGACGCCGACAGCTGGCCGATGTTCCCGCTGCCCGACAGCCCCGTCTCGATGTCGATGTCGATCCCGTCGAAGTTGTACTTCTTCAGGATCGGCACGACCGTCTGGACGAACCGGTCGGCGACGGTGCTGGAGCTGAGGTCGATGCCCGCGGCGGCTCCGCCGATCGACATCAGGATGGTCGCGCCCGCCGCCTTCGCCGCGCACATCTGGGCGGGGGTGGAGACCTTGACCGTCGCGTCCATGCCGTCCTCCCACAGGACGGTGCCGTCCGAGCGGATGACGGGGAACGCCGCGTTGATCACGTTGTAGCCGTGCTGCTTGATCACCGGGTTGTCGATCGGCGTCCAGCCGAAGGGCGGGTGGACGCCGTTGGACGCGCCGTCCCAGTTCTCCCAGTAGCCCTGGAGGATCTTGCCGGCGGGCTTGGACTTCACCGCGCAGGTCTCGTCCCCGCCGGGCGGCGGGGTGGTCGGCGGGGCCGTGGGCGGGGTGGTGGGCGGCTCGGACGTGTCGCAGGTGCCCAGCTCACGCCACAGCGTGGCGGTGGACGCGGGGTTCCATCCGGCGCCCGGGTAGGCGGTGTGGGCGACGATCGCCTCGTAGCCGTGGCCGCTGTAGACGACCTTGTCGCCGACCTTGTAGGAGGTGCCCTCCGCCCAGGCCGGATACGTGCAGGCGACCGCGGAAGCGGGCTGGGCCGACGACGGCGCGGACACCGCGACCAGCGTGCCGAACGACAGGACGGCCGCGGCGGCGCCCGAGGCCAGCGCGGCACCGGCCGCGCGTGTGAAGGGTCTGTGCTTGAAGCGCGCGTGCTTGGGCTTCACGGGGACGACTCCTCAGCTGAGCGGGACAGAGGAGCCGGTGCAGGAGCCGAACAAGTCCCGTGGGGACGGGACTCTCCCAGAGCAAGGCACATACGACCGGCGTGGACGCCAGTTAGAGGGTAACCGTCCCGTCCGAGCCCGTGAAGCCCTCGAAAGGGCGGCCGTTCAGAAGGTCGCGGTGCGGTCCGACGGGACGATCTCCTGACCCAGCGGGGTGAGCGAGATCGGGATCAGCTTGAAGTTGGCGATGCCGAACGGGATCCCGATGATCGTGATGCAGAGGAGGACCCCGGTGACGAGATGCCCGAGGGCCAGCCACCACCCCGCGAAGACGATCCAGATGATGTTCCCCAGCAGCGAGCCCGCGCCCGCGTCCCGCCTGGGGACGGTCGTCCGGCCGAACGGCCACAGCGCGAAGCCCGCGATGCGGAACGAGGCGATGCCGAACGGGATGGTGATGATGAGGATGCAGCAGATCAGTCCGGCGACCACGTAGCCCATCGCCATCCAGAAGCCCGCCAGGACCAGCCAGAGGACGTTCAACAACGTGCGCACGAGTTCCCCCCGAGAGTAATCAGATGCTGTTATTTCACACCGTCCTCATGCTCAAACCGGCGGGCGGTGTGAAGAAGACCGTTGGACGCCCCGTATCGCCCCTGCGCCGTCCCGGCTCGACCGCGCTTGACCTTGACACAGTGACAAGCTCTTCACTGCGACCAGGGAGGTGGTCCGATGACCATGCCACAACAGGACGCGGACACGGTTCGAGTTCTCCGGGGGCTGGAGAACAGCGACGCCTCGGTGCGGCTGCGGGCGGCGATGGCGGTCGGAACGGCCCCTGACCCGGGGTTCGTCGACAAGCTCATCGAACGGTGCGCGGTCGAATCCGAGTTCTTCGTGCGCGACATGCTCACGTGGGCTCTGACCCGCCACTCGTCATCGACGACGGTTCCCAAGCTCATCGACGAACTCCGCTCGGAGCGGGCGCAGGCGCGAAGCCAGGGGTTGCACACGCTGTCCAAGGTCGGGGACCCGCGGGCGTGGCCGGCGATCACGCGGGAGCTGCTGACCGACGCCGACGACGAGGTGGCGCGGAGCGCCTGGCGGGCCGCGGTCGTGCTCGTACCCGAAGATGAGGAACCCGGGTTGGCCGCGGTCCTGGCCACGCAGCTCGGGCGCGGTGAGCGCCCGATGCAGCAGAGCCTCAGCAGGGCGCTGATCGCGCTCGGTGAGGTGATCCTGCCGGTTCTGCGCGCCGCGATGACGGCTCCCGAACCCCGCGTGCGGGCGCACGCGATGGCCACGGAACGCCTGTTGCGCGATCCGGACGCCGGATTCGAGTTCGCCATCGAGGAGGCGAAGCGCATCGTGGCCCTCGGCACGACCGGCCAGGAGGAGTGACGGGCGATGCTGATCGGCGATGTGGCGCGACGGTCCGGGGTGAGCGCGCGCATGCTCAGGCATTACGAGTCGCTCGGCCTGGTGCGGCCGACGGGGCGTACCGGCGCCGGCTATCGCGAGTACTCCGGCGAGGACATCCGGCGGATCTTCCACATCGAGAGCCTGCGGTCGTTGGGGCTGTCGCTGCGCGAGGTCGGGCGTGCGCTCGGCGATCCCGACTTCGCCCCCGCGGAGCTCGTCGACGACCTCGTCCGCCGGACGCGGGAGCGCATCGCACGCGAGACGGAGCTGCTCACGCGACTCCGCCGGATCGATGCCGCGGAACCCGCCGGCTGGGAGGACGTCCTCCACATCGTCGCACTCCTCCACGCGTTGGGGTCGGAAAGCGCAGGGAAGCGCCAGCGCGCGGCCCTGTCCTCGGTCGAAGAGGTTCCGGTGCCGGTGGACGCACTGGTCGAGGCGGCATTGAGCGAGACCGACACGAACGTGGCCGGAGCCCTTCGATGGGCACTGGCGCGATCGGGCGACAGCGCGTTGGCGCCGCTGGCGGAGGCCCTCGGCTCACCGGATGCCGAGGTGCGGAGACGGGCCGTTCAGTCCATGGCCGAGATTCCGAGCGAGCGGGCGACCGCACCGCTGCGGGACGCCCTCACGAGCCCTGACCTCGTGGTCCGCAGACACGCGGCCCTGGCGCTCGGAGCACGGGGAGTGGAGGACGCCGTCCCGACGCTGATCGACATGATCGTCGAGGAGGCGAACGACGTCGACGCGGCCGACGCGCTGAGCACGCTGGCGAGCCGCCCCGCCCTGGCGGATCAGATCGCCACCAGGCTCGTCGACCACCTCGCCCAAGCCACCGTCGATTCGTCCGCCCGCCGACGCCTGACACAGGCCCTCGCGGACATCCCGGGAGCCAAGGCGTCCCGCGCCCTCGCGGACCTGGCCCAAGACGAGGACCGCGCCGTCGCGCTCACCGCGACCTACATCCTGGGGATACGCAACACACGCTGACGGAGCCGCCCGAGATGCTGAGCCGATCGGCTACCGCACGGCGTGGTGGCCGCCGTGGAGCAGGGCCTCCTCGGCTGATCAGCCGTCGCCGGCGACCTTGGCGGTGACTCGCTGAACGGCCTTGACGGCGGCCTCGGGCTGTTCGAGGTAGATGTAGTGCCCGCTCTTGGGAGCGGTGCTCAGCTTGCTGCGGCTGGACAGGGCGAGCCACGCGCGCTGTCCGGCGGACCATGACCGCTCCAGGCGCGGCCCGTAGGTGGGGATGGCCGCGAGGTACGGCTTCCCGTGCTTGATCACCTCTACCGGGATGTTCCCGGCGGAACCGACCTTCCCGTCGGTGATGGTGAGCTTCTCCGGGTTCTGCCCCTGGAAGATCGCGAGGTTCTGCGCGCGCACCTCGGCCGCGGGCCCCTTGGCGGACGCGGGGATCGCCCTGGTGATGTCCTCGACCATCGTCGGCGGTGTGGCGTCCATCAGGACCAGCCCCTTGACCCTGTCCCGGTGGTCCGGTGCGTACCTGGCGGCGATCAGTCCACCCAGCGAGTGTCCGGCCAGGACGACCGGACCGTCACCGGCGATCCGGTCGAGCACTCCGGTCAGGACCTTGCCGGTGCTGGAGAAATCCTGCGGACCATCCGGGGGGTCGCTCTTGCCTGCGCCGAGCCTGTCGTAGGAACAGACCCGGTCGTCCTTGCTCAGCTCCTTCTGGGTGGCGGCCAGCTTGTCCAGCCCGTCGCCCCCTCCGTGCATCAGGACGATGACCGGCTTGCCCTTCACCGCGTCACCCGCACAGGACACGTTCACCGACTTGCCGCCGACCTCGATCTTCTCGGTGCCCGTGATCAGGTCGCCTTTCGGCTTGCCGCTGGAGAACAGGCCTCCGTCCGCCATCGAGTCGCCCTCGCAGCCCGCGAGTCCCGCGCCGACGACGGTGCAGCACGCTGCGGCGATGGCGGCCGTCTTGATCTTGCGGATCATGTCTTCTTCTCCAGGAGGGAATTGCCGCCGTGATTCACTTGGCGGTGCGGCGGGAGGCGCGGCCGAAATGCCGCGACCACCGCAACGCTAAGGAATCGGCGGCACACGATTCGTCACCGCTCAGTGGACAATCTCCGGTAGCTCGGATGGGGGACAGATCCGCCGCCCCAGACGCACGTCGCCCGGAGTGTGTTGGAACCGTTCTGGGGCCGGACCAGTCCGATCGTGGTGATCACGGAAGGGGACCGCGTGGAGACGGGTAGTGGAGAGGCCGAGTTCCAGGAGGCGGAGTCGCTTCAGGAGCAGGGGCAGGTGCGGGAGGCCGAACGACTGTTCAGGGTCGCCGCCGAGGCGGGGCATGTCGACGCCATGCTCGAACTCGGTGTCCTGGTCGTGGAGCGGGACGAGGGGGAGGCCGAGCGGTGGTGGCGCGCGGCGGCCGACGCGGGCGATCGCGTCGGGCAGCTCAACCTCGGCATCCTCTGCTCGGGCCAGGGGCGGGACGAGGAGGCCGAAGGCTGGTATCGCAAAGCGGCCGAGGCGGGCGAGATGGGCGCACGGCACAATCTCGGGCTGCTGCTCATCGGTCGCCGTGACGTGCAGGCAGCCGCCGAGCAGTTCCGTGTCGCGGCCGAGGCCGGGCTCACCGATTCGATGACCAACCTCGGGCTGGCACTCGGTGAGATGGGCCGGGCGGAGGAATCCGAGGAATGGCTTCGGCGCGCCGCTGAGAAGGGCGACGGCCGTGCGCTCAGTGCGCTCGCCAACCATCTCTGGTCCCAGGACCGGCGCGAGGAGGCCGACGAGTGGTGGGAGAAGGGAGCGGCGGCGGGTGACCCGGACTCCCTGTTCAACCTCGGCGTCCGTTGCGAGCACAAGGACGACATGGCCGGGGCCGAGGAGTACTTCCGCAAGGCCGGCCAGGCCGGGCATCGGCGTGGCGCGGCGAGGGCGACGGCCGTGGCGCGCGGAGTCCGCGCGAATGGCGCCCCCTACATGCCCGGCCTGTTCTGACCAACCGCAAGGCCCGCCGCGTCTTCTTTCAGGGGAGGGCGGTGAGTTTGTGTTGGAGAAGGGTGCGTTCGCGTTCGTTGGCTGCCATTTTCATGGCTCGTTCCAGTTCGGTGCGTGCTTCTTCGGGGCGGCCCAGGCGGGTGAGGAGTTCACCTCGGACGCTCGGGAGGAGGTGGGAGTTCGCGAGGGCGCCGGAGGCCGCCAGGTCGTCCACGATGGGGAGGGCGGCGGCCGGGCCCTTCGCCATGGAGACCGCCACGGCCCTGTTGAGGTCGACGACCGGGGACGGCGCCAGGCGGCCCAGGGCCTCGTAGAGGAGGACGATCCGGCCCCAGTCGGTTTCGGCGACCGAGGGGGCGAGGGCGTGGCATTCGGCGATCGCCGCCTGGAGGCCGTAGGGGCCCAGGCCACGGCCTGCCTTCTCGGCGCGGGACAGGGCGGCGCGTCCTCGGTGGATCGCGGCGGCGTCCCAGCGGGTGCGGTCCTGGTGCTCCAGGAGTACCGGCTCGCCGTCCGGGGCGGTACGGGCGGGGAAGCGCGCGGCGGTCAACTCCAGCAGCGCCAGCAGGCCGTGGGCCTCCGGCTCGTCCGGCATCAGCCGGGCCAGGACGCGGGCCAGGCGCTGCGCCTCGCCCGCGAGGTCGAACCGGATCAGCTCGCCGCCCGAACTGGCCGTGGAGCCCTCGGTGAAGATCAGGTAGACGACGTTGAGAACGGAGGGAAGGCGCCCGGCCCGTTCTCCGGCCGGTGGTACCCCGAACGGCACCCGGGCCGCGCCGAGGGTCTTCTTCGCGCGGGTGATCCGGGCCTGGACGGTCGCGGTCGGGACGAGGAAGGCTCGGGCGATCTCGTCGCTCGTCAGGCCGCCGACCACGCGTAGCGTCAGCGCGACCCGCGCCTCCCGCGACAGGACGGGGTGGCAGGAGACGAACATGAGCGCGAGCACGTCGTCGTCGATCTGGTCGGGGTCCCAGAGCACGTCGTCGTCCTTCTCGGGCGGGCGGCCGGTGGCGGCGCCGCCCTCGTCCAGGTCGTGGGCGAGGGCGGCGTACCGTTCGTCGAGGGCGGAGCGGCGGCGGAACGCGTCGATCGCCCGCCGCCGGCCCACGGTGAGCAGCCACCCCGACGGATTGCGGGGGACGCCGTCGCGCGGCCAGGTCACGAGCGCCTCGGCCAGCGCCTCCTGGGCGAGATCCTCGGCCAGCGCGAAATCGCCGGTGTAGCGGGCGAGCGCGCCGACGATCCGCGCCGACTCGATCCGCCAGACGGCGGCGACGGCCTCGCGTCCGGTGGGGTCGCCCATCACAGCTGGCCGGTGGCCTCGCGCCAGGCCCGCTCCTTCTTGATCCACTCGTTGTCCTGCGGGAACTCGTCGATGGTGGGGACGCGGCGGATCTCGGTCTTGAAGCCGGCACCGCCCGGCGCCCGCCTGGCCCACTCGACGGCCTCCTCCTTCGAGGCCACGTTGAGGATGTAGAACCCGCCGAACAGCTCCTTCGTCTCGCCGTACGGGCCGTCGGTGACCGCGGGCGGCTCGGAGGAGTGGTCGACGACCACGCCCTCGGACGGGTCGTCGAGGCCTTCCGCGGCCAGCAGCACGCCGGCCCGGATCAGCTCCTCGTTGAACCGGCCCACGGTCTCGATCATCTCGGCGTGGTCCGTGTTCGCCATGCCCGCGTAGGCCTCGTCGGTCGCCCGCATGATCAGCATGTACTTCATGTTCGCTGTCTCCCTGTCCGTCCGGGCCCCTCCGCAGGGACCCTCTCACCCTTAGGTCGAATGGAGGACGGCTCAATCAACACGGCCTCCAAGAATCTTTCCCGGATGCCTGTACTTCGCACATCATCCCTGGTCACGTCGGCCGCCCGGCGGTCGCCGCCGTGCCGAAGGGGTTGTCGACGACGTAGCGCCAGCGGCCGTCCGGGCCCCGGCGGGCGACGTCGGTCGCGGTGCCCTCGACGCGGACCGGGCCTTCGTCCCCCCGGCCTTCGATCACCCAGTCGACGATCAGGAGGGCGAGGTCGCCGGCGGTGTAGACGTGGCGGGGGGCGACCTTGACCGGCATGCCGAGGGCCAGGAAGCGGGCGTTGGCGGCGTGGGCGTCGGCGCCGGTCAGCGGGGTGCCCGGTGCGGGGACGAAGACCGCCCCCTCCTCGTACACCTCGGCGACCGCCGCCGGGTCGCCGCTGTTGAAGCGGTCGGCGAACACGTACGGGACGTCCTCGGGGAGTTCGGCCAAGGGGCGCATCGTCGTCCATCCTGTAGACAAGGTCGGGACGCGAAACGCTAGGAGGCGCCCTCGTGACTCACCAAACGGTCAGCCACCCGGGGCTGCCCGACGATCCGCGCGCGGACGCGGCGGAGCCCACGCCGTCCTGTCCGGTGGAGATCACCCTCGACGCGCTGCGCGGGCGCTGGACGACGCTGGTGATCCGCGAGCTTCTGCGGGGCGACCGCTCGTACAGCGAACTGCGGCGGTCCCTTCCGGCCCTGTCCGACAAGGTGCTGGCCGACCGGCTGGCCCACCTCGTCCAGGCGGGCGTCCTCGGACGGGAGAGAACGGCCGGGTGGCCGCCGCGCACGCACTACGCGCTCACTCCGCAGGGCCGCCGCCTGGGCCCGGTGCTCCAGGCGCTGTGGGACTGGGGCGCCGAGGCGTAGTCAGGCGGGCGGCCGCAGGACCGCTCCGAGGTGGTCACGGTAGGCGTCATCATGCGGGAGGTCGCGTTCGGTGCGGATACGGCGGCGGGTGGTGGTCACGTACGTGTCGCGGATCGGGTCGTGGCCCGTCTTCTCGTACGTCTCCCACCAGAGGCCGATGCCCTCTCGCTGCCAGGCCGGGACCTCGTTGAAGTTCACGCCGCGCGCGAGGAGCAGCTTCTTCTTGTCGGCGGCGGAGGCCCGCTCCAGCTCGCGGGTCGCCCTCCGCGCGGACAACCCCTCCTTGCGCAGCGTCCAGTAGCTCCAGGTGTTCACGGCGCAGCGCGCCGCGTCGGCCCGGCGCCAGATCAAGTAGGCGACGACGTCGCCGAGGGAGGTGCCCATCCAGACGCGGCCGTCGAAGACGGCGGGTGCTCCGGCGGCGTGGGTGAAGGCGGCGGTGGCGATGCCCGCCGACAGTGAGACGAGCTTCTCCACCTCGCGGCCGAACAGGTCGAAGGCGGGGTCGAGGACGACGGAGATCTCGTCGCTCTCGGTGTAGGCGTACCGTCCGCCGAGCTCGGTGAGCAGGGTCGCCGCGGTGTCGACCATGAGGTCGGAGAAGCGCGGGTCGAAGGGCTTGTCGAAGTTGGCCTCGGTGTAGCGGGAGAAGGATCGGCCGTCCACGCGGACGACGGCCCAGGCGCCGGGGAGCAGGGTCAGGGAGTGGAACCACTCGCGGGCGCGCATGCGCGCTTCAAGATCCTTCATCGGGGGGCTCCTCGGATCGGGCGGCGGAGTCGCCTGAGCGTGGCATGGATTCCGACGTCCGGCACCTGAATTACGGCGGCCAGGACGCGTTGCGGTCCCCTCCGAGCTCGTGCGTCAGGCGGAGGCCAAGGCCGCTACCAGCGTGGCGGCGGGGGATTCGGTCGTCTCTCGGAACGACTCGCCTGCCCAGAGGTTGACGCTGTCCGGGTTGCCCTGGGCGGCGGACGCGCGGCGCAGGGGCGCCGTCACGTAGTGGACGTCCGGGTACGCGGCGGGAGCGTCCCCCGAGTGCTCGGTGAGAAAGCGGTTGATCAGGCCCCGCGCGGGCCGTCCGCTGAACGCCCTGGTCATCGCGGTCGAGGTGTAGCCGGGGTCGGTGAGGGCGGCCTTGTGGACGGCGCCGGCACCGCTCTCCGGGCACCGCAGGAACGCCGTCCCGAGCTGGGCGGCGACGGCGCCGAGGGAGAGGATCTCGGCGACGTCGGCGGCCGTGGCCAGGCCCCCGGCGCCGATGAGGGGCTGCCGAGTGATCTTTTGGACGGCCGGGAGCAGCGCCCGCAGCGGCAGCGGGTCGTCGAGGGAGTTGGTGAACGAGCCCCGGTGGCCTCCGGCCTCCAGGCCCTGGAGGCAGAGCGCGTCGGCGCCGGACGCCTGGCGGGCCTCGTCCACGGAGGTCACGGTGACGACGACGGTGGCGCCGCGGTCCCTGAGGGCGCGGATGACGTCCGGGGTCGGGCAGCCGAACGTGAAGCTGACGACCGCGGGCGGGTCGGACACCAGGTCGGCGATCTTCGCGTCGTAGGCGTCGTCGCGGGCGCCCGGGGTGCCCGGCTCCACACCGAGGCGCGCGGCCTCGGGGGCGAGGAGTTCGCGGTAGGCGGCGACGGCGGCCGGGTCGATCTCGTCCAGGGACGGCATGAAGACGTTCACCCCGAACGGGCGGGACGTCAGCTCGCGCGTGGCGGCGATGTCGGCGCGCATGGCCTCGGTCGTCCGGTAGCCGGCGGCGAGGAAGCCGAGGCCGCCCGCGTTCGAGACGGCGGCGGCCAGCTCCGGCGTCGACGGCCCGCCCGCCATCGGGGCCTGCACGATCGGCAGTTCCGTCCGCACGGCGCTCACCTCGGTCCGACTCCTGGTCATGCTCGCACGATAATCGCGGGGGACACCGGGTGGTGACGCCGGGGTCGCAGAGAGAGAAGAGGGTCGGCATGCGGGTGCTGCTGCACTACGACAGGGAACACGAGGAGCCCGGTCTCGACATCGTGAGCTGCTCGGAGCAGGACGACGCGCGGTTCGCCGAGCTGCTGCCGGACACCGAGGTGCTCTGGCACGTGCTGCACCCGGTGACGGCCGCCGACATGGACCGGGCGCCGCGGCTGAGGCTGATCCAGAAGCTCGGAACGGGCGTGAACACCATCGACCTGGACGCCGCGGCCGAGCGGGGGATCGCGGTCGCGAACATGCCGGGCCGCAACGCGCAGGCCGTCGCGGAGACGTCGCTGCTGCTGATGCTGGCGGCGCTGCGGCGGGTCGTCCCGTTCGACGCGCGGACGCGGCGCGGCGAGGGGTGGCCCGCCGACCGGTCCCTGATGGGCGGTGAGCTGGCCGGACGGACGGTCGGGCTCCTCGGCGGCGGCGAGATCGCGACCCTGCTGCGCGGGATGCTGGAGGCGATCGGGGCGACCGTCCTCTACACGACGCGGCGGCCCCGGCCTGAGGATCCCGCCTGGCGGGAGCTGGACGAGCTGCTGCGCGCCGGCGACATCGTGTCGGTGCACATCCCGCTGACGGACGAGACCCGTCATCTGCTGGACGCCGGGCGGCTCGCGCTGCTGCCGGAGGGCGCGATCGTGGTCAACACGGCGCGCGGCGCGGTGATCGACGAGAAGGCGCTGGTGGCGGCGCTGGCGTCGGGGCATCTGGGCGGCGCCGGGTTGGACGTCTTCGAGGAGGAGCCCGTGGACGCGGGGAATCCGCTGCTGGCCCTCGACAACGTGGTCGTCATGCCGCACGTCGCGTGGCTGACGCGCGAGACGTGGGACCGCTACTTCGCGGTCGCCGCGGAGAACTGCCGCCGCCTCGCGCGCGGCGACGGCCTCCTCCACCGGGTCCGGTAGCGTCCCCGTGCTGCCCGGCGGCGACGGCTCCAGCACCGCCCACCGCACGTCGGTCGGGCTGGTTCGCGGACGGCTAGGTCACGGAGCGGCGCGAGGTCTCATGTCCAAGGTGGATGCGGTACCGGTCGGCCCGGTAGGTCGAGAAGGTGACCTCGGCGCAGGTCCCGCGGCTGAACGTCCGCCGACGCAGGAAGAACACGGCATCGCCCTGCGCGATGCTCAGCGGCCCGGCTTCGCCGCGATCCGCCGGGCCCGCCTCGATCGTCTGGTCGCCCTCGTCCATGACGATTCCGAACTCGCCCTCCAGCACCTTGGACAGGGAGCCGCGGGGGGCGCGGCGCTCGAACAGGTCGGGCGCGAGGGACACCGGGATGTGCGCGCGCTCCATCGCCATGGGTTCGCCGTCGGCGAGCCGCAGGCGCTCCAGGACGTGCACGGCGACTCCTGGCGCCGCGCCGAGGAGCGCGGCCAGCCGGGCGTCCGCCTCGATCGTGCGAGCGTCGAGGTCGACGCACGCGGGCCTCAACCCGAGGGCGTGCATGTCCTCGGTGAAGGACACCAGTTCCCTTGCCATCCGCACCTTCGGGCGCGCAACGACCATGCCCTCGCGGGGGATGCGCCGAAGCCGGCCCTCGGCGACGAGCCGGTCGATGGCCTGCCGGACGGTCGCCCGCGACACTCCGAACCTTCGGCACAGCTCCCGTTCGGACGGGACGAGCGCGTCCACCGGCAGCCGGCCCCCTTCGATCATGTCCAGCAGGATGGCGCGAAGCTGGAGGTACTTCGGCAGGGATCCGGAGGAATCGATCACCTAGCATGCATATCCGATCACCGCACCCGGTCGCCAGACGTCACCGGGCGCCGCCTGGTCGTTGCGTCCTGTGCGGCTGGGTAGCGACCAGCGGGTCAGGCGGGAGCGGGCTCCCACCAGGTGAGGTTGGCGGCGGCCTGGGCCACCGGCTCGATGATCTCCCACGCCTCGGCGATCAGCCCGTCGTCGACCCGCCAGATGTCGACGACCGCGATCTCCGGCCCGTCCGGGAGCCGCCGCCGCGTGTGCAGCACCACGTGGTCGCCGTCGGCCAGCAGGTGGCGGATCTCCACCTGCATGCCGGCGAGCGGGGTGAGCGCCGCCTGCACGGCGGCGAGCCACTCGGTCTTGGTCGAGGAGGTCGCGTCCGGCCGGTGGTGCACGAAGCCGTCGCTGAGCAGCGGTCGCAGCCCGTCGGTGCTGCCCGTGGTGATCAGTTCCGACAGCGCCCGCTGAACGGTGTCCTTGTTGGTCATGTCCTTGTCGGTCATGTCTTTGTCGGTCATGGACGCAGTGTTTCGGCGGTCGCGGCGGGTTGTCGATGAAGTCCCGTTTCATGGCGTCCAGCTCCACGATGAGTACTCTCGATGACCATGCACACGGTCGGGGAGCTCCTGCGGCAGTGGCGGCATCGCCGGCGGCTCAGCCAGCTCGACCTCGCGATCGCCGCCGATGTCTCGGCCCGGCACGTCAGCCTCGTCGAGACGGGGAAGTCCAACCCGAGCGCCGCCATGGTGCTGCGGCTCGCGGACCAGCTCGACGTGCCGCTGCGCGACCGCAACCGGCTGCTGCTCGCGGCCGGCTTCGCGCCCCGGTACGCCGAACGGCCGCTCGACGACGACGCGCTGTCCGCCGCCCGGAACGCCGTCGAGCGGGTGCTGCGCGCGCACGAGCCGTATCCGGCGCTGGCGTTCGACCGCCGCTGGAACCTCGTCATGACCAACCGCGCCGTCGACCCGTTCCTCGCCGAGGTCGACCCCGAGCTGCTCCGGCCGCCGGTCAACCTGCTGCGCCTCGGCCTGGACCCGCGCGGCCTCGCCCGCCTGGTCGTCAACCTGTCCGACGTGCGCGCGGTGTTCCGCTCCCGGGTCAGGCGCCAGCTCGCCGCCGCGCCCGACCCCGGACTCGCCGCCCTCTACGAGGAACTGCTGGAACCCGGTCCCGAGGACGCGCCGGCCGATGCCGACGTCACGATCCAGATGATCGTCCGCATCGGGGGACGGGAGCTGCGGCTGTTCTCCACCATCACCACGTTCGGCACTCCCCTGGACATCACGCTGGACGAGGTCGCCATCGAGTCGTACTACCCGGCGGACGCCGAGAGCGCCGCCTACTTCGAGGACCCCGGGAGGGGGCTCACGGGATCAGGACGGGCTTGACGACCTTGCCGGACGTCGTGTCCGCCTCCGCCTCGTTGATCTGGGCGAGCGGGTAGGCCGTGACGAGCCGGTCGAACGGGAAACGGCCCTGCCGCCACATTTCGATCATCCGCGGGATGAACGTGTGCGGGACGGCGTCGCCCTCGATGATGCCCTTGACCGTCCGTCCCATGAGCAGGAGGTTCGCGTCCAGCCGGTATTCGGCGGCGCCGACCCCGACCAGGCCGCAGACGCCGGTGGTGCGCAGCGACGCCACCGCCGTCGAGACGACCCCGGGGACGGCGGTGGAGTCGAGGGCGTACTGCACGCCCTCGCCCCCGGAGATCGCCCGGATCTGTCCCGCGATGTCGTCGTCCGCCCCGTTGAGAACGTGGGTGGCGCCGAGCTCGCGGGCCAGGTCGAGCCGGGACTCGTGCAGGTCGAGGGCGACGATCGTGGAGGCGCCCGCGATCCGCGCGGCCATGACGGCGGCCAGCCCGACCGCGCCCGCGCCGAAGACCGCGATGCTGTCGCCCGCGCGGACGCCGAGCGAGATCAGCACGGAGCCGGCGCCGGTCTGCACGCCGCAGCCGAGCGGCCCGAGCACGTCGAGGGGGACGTCCTTGACGACCGGCACGACGTTGTGCGCGGTCCCGAGGGCGTGGCTCGCGAACGACGACTGCCCGAACCAGCGCGTGTGGACGGGTTCGCCGCCGGGACCGGTGGCGCGGGGCGTCCCGTCCAGCGGCATCGCGAGCATGTTGAGCGCGGTCATCTGCGGGCAGGCGCCCGGCCTGGCGGCGCGGCAGTTGGCGCACCCCCCGCACGAGTCGAACGACATGACCACGTGGTCGCCGACGGTGGGGCCGGTGACGCCGGGGCCGACCGCCTCGACCACGCCGGAGCCCTCGTGCCCGAGCACGACCGGCTTCGTGACGAGGTCTCCGGGGATGCGGCCGAGCATGTCGGTATGGCACATCCCCACGCCCGCGACCTTGACGAGGATCTCGCCGGGCCCGGGGTCGGCGAGGTCGAGCGACTCGATCGTGTAGGGGGCGTCTGCGGCGCGCAGCACCGCGGCTTCGATCTGCACCGGGGGTTCCTTAGACGAGGGAGTAGCGGACGGGGAGGCGCTTGAGGCCGCCGACGAAGGTGGTGGCGATGCTCTCCGGCGCCCCGGCGAGCTCGATCGAGCCGAGGCGGGGCAGCAGTTCCTCGAAGAAGGCGCGGACCTCGATGCGGGCCAGGGCCGCGCCCAGGCAGTAGTGGACGCCGAAGCCGAACGCCAGGTGCTTGTTCGGGTCGCGCCCGACGTCGAAGCGGAACGGGTCGTCGAAGACCTCTTCGTCCCGGTTCGCGGACGGATAGGACAGCAGCACCGCCTCGCCCTGGCGGATCGTGACGCCGCGCAGGTCGTAGTCCTCGGTGGCGGTGCGCATGAACTCCTTCACCGGCGTCACCCAGCGGATCATCTCGTCCACGGCGAGCGGCATCAGCTCCGGCTTCTCGCGCAGCCGCTCGATCTGGTCGGGGTGCTCGATGAGCGCGTGCAGGCCGCCGGCGATCGTCGCGCTGGTGGTGTCGTGCCCGGCGGTCGCGACGATCACGTAGTAGGACGCGGTGTCGAAGTCGTTGAGCGGCTCGCCGTCGATGCGCGCGTTCGCGATGGCGGAGGCGAGGTCGTCGGTCGGGTGCCTGCGGCGCTCCTCCGTCAGGCCCTGGAAGTAGGCGAAGAAGTCCAGGAGGACCTGGAGCTTCTCCTCGTTGGTCGTGCCCCGCTGGAACTCGTCGTCGTCGCCGCCGAACAGTTCCTGGGTCAGCTTCAGCATGCGGTCGAAGTCGCTCTCCGGCAGGCCGAGCAGCGAAAGGATCACATACAGCGGGAAGTGGACGGCGACCTCCTGCGCGAAGTCGCACTCGCCGCCGAATTCGACCATCCGGTCGACGTACCGCTTCGCCAGCTCGCGGACGCGCGGCTCCAGAGCCCGCATCGCGCGCGGCCGGAACCAGTCCGCGCCGATCGCCCGGACGACCCGGTGGTCGGGGTCGTCCATGTGGACGAGCGTGCGCAGCGCGATGCCCTGCTCCGCGCGCTGCCGGTTGAGCGCGTCGAACTCGGCGGTGCCGAGCACCGGGCGCGGCGCGTTGAGGAAGAGCTGGTGGTTGCGCTCGATCTCCAGGACGTCCTCGTGCCTGGTGATCCCCCAGAAGGGCGTGTAGTCGGGGGCCTCCACCCGGTGCACCGGGGACTCGCGGCGGAGCAGCGCGAGGGACTCCTGGAACCGCCGGTCGTCGGCGTAGGCCTTCGGGTCGGCGAGCGCCAGGCCCGCCTCCTCCACGGTCAGCGTCATCGCTTCGCTCTCCTCGGTCACGGCGGCCGCCCCTCAGGAACCTACGGTCCCGAATTGCATTCGGTCAACGACCTACGGCTGATGTCGAACGGGGTCGTGCCGGCGGGCACGGGCGGCGGACGGCGGGCTCAGATGTCGGTGAAGTCGCCGTGCCGGCCGCGGCCGCTCGCGAACCGTCCGGCGCCCTTGATCGCATCCTCCATGGAGCCCAGGCCGTGGCGGTACTCGGCGGCGATCGCCTCGTCCTCGGCGAGGCCCTCCGCCTCCAGCGACGACAGCCGGTCGCCCCGCAGGCAGGTCTGCGGGAAACGGGCCAGCTCGGCCGCCAGCTCCTCGGCCGCCTCCCGCGCCTTCCCCAGCGGGACGAGCCGGTTGGCGAGGCCGATCTCGAACGCCTCCCGCCCGTCCACGGGCCGTCCGGTGAGGATCAGGTCCATGGCGCGGCTCGCGCCGATCAGCCGCGGGAGCCGGACCGTCCCGCCGTCGACCAGCGGGACGCCCCAGCGCCGGCAGTAGACCCCGAACGTGGCCGTCTCCTCCGCGACACGCAGATCGCACCACAGCGCCAGCTCCAGGCCCCCGGCGACGGCGTGGCCCGCGACCGCCGCGATGACCGGCTTCGACAGGCGCATCCGCGTGCAGCCGAGCGGCCCGTCGGCCGGGGGCGGGTCCAGGCGCGGGCCTCGGTCGGTGCCGACCGAGGTGAGGTCGGCGCCGGAGCAGAACGTCCCGCCCTCGCCCCACAGGACCGCGACGCTCGCGCCGTCGTCCGCGTCGAACGCGCGGAACGCGGCGGCCAGCTCGCGCGCCGTCGGCCCGTCCACGGCGTTGCGCGTCGCCGGGCGGGACATCACCACCGTGGTCACCGTGCCGTCCCGCTCGATCCGTACCGCCACGCGGCCTCCCCAGCTGGCTAGTCGTCGGTGAACGCGCCGTCCGCCAGGTCCTCGAAGCGTTCGAGGTCGTCCGCCGGGTCGTCGATGCCCCGCAGCGGACCGGGGTCGGCGAGGTGTCTCCGAGCGTAGAGGCGCGCGACCAGCGCCTTGCGGTCCTCGCCGGAATCGGCGCGCTCCCATCCGGCCTGCTCCAGCAGCAGCGCCGCCGCGTACACGTCGGCCATGTACTGGGCGAGCGGGTAGAGGCGGGCTTCGGCCAGGGTCCTGTCGAGCCCGCGCCACTTCTCGATGGCCTCGCGGAGATGCCCGATGCTCTGCCCGACCAGCGCGGCCGTCTCGTCGTCCCCGCTGGGCGCCTCCTGGAGGCCCTGGGCGAGCCGTTCGAGGAACGGCTCGTGCGCCTCCTGCCGCTCGATGGCGCGGCGGACGTCCAGGCACAGGATGTTGTCGCCGCCCTCCCAGATGGGGTTGACCTGGGCGTCCCGGAGGATTCGCGCGACCGGCCACTGCTCGATGTAGCCGTTCCCGCCGTGGATCTCGATGGCGTCGCTCGCGGCCGTCACGCCCAGCCGGGCGGCCCGCAGCTTGATGAGCGCGGCCCCCAGGCGCAGCCGGGGACGTCCCAGGTAGCCGTCGAACACGAGCGCCTGTACGGCCTCGGTCTCCACGATCAGCTCGGCGAGCTTGCGGCGCATGAGCGGCTGCGCCCCGAGCGACGCGCCGAACGCCTCACGCGCCCGCGCGTAGCAGAGCGACTCGACGAGGGCCCGCCGCGCGCAGCCGAGGCCCATCATGGAGATGCCGAGCCGGGCGCCGTTGGTCAGCTCCATCATGCGGGCCAGGCCCCTGCCGTCCCCGCCCTCTCCCGCGCTCGACGCCGGGGCCAGCAGGAACGCCTCGGCGTCGGTGAACTCGATCTCGGCCGACGCCACCGACCGCGTGCCGAGCTTGTCCTTGAGCCGCCGGATCCGGACGCCGTTGCGCGAGCCGTCCCGCCGCTCCCGCAGCACGAGGAACGGCGCGATGCCCCGGACCCCGTCCACGGCCCCCTCCGGCTTGGCCAGCACCACGAACGCCGAGCCGCCCGCGTTGGAGGCGAACCACTTGAACCCGTTGAGGCGCCAGGCGTCCCCCTCCCTGGACGCGGTCGACTCCAGCGCTCCGAGATCCGAGCCGCCCGACCGCTCGGTGAGCAACTGCGCGGCCTCGCCGGACATCTCCCCGGCCGCGAACAGTTCCCGCACCCGTGCCTTGACGTCGTCCGGCGCGAACATCTCCGTCAGCCCCACGACCATGTCGCCGCCGGTGCCGAGCGCGCACGCCATGCCGATGTCGGCCTGGTCGAGCAGGTAGCTCCAGGCCACGCCCATCGGCGCGGGGTCGACGCCGCCGCGCCTGGCCTCGGCCACGAAGTCGGGCCGGGTGAACGAGGTCGCCACGATGTCCCGGCGCGCCGCCTCGAACGAGGGCGGCATGACGACCTCGCTGATGTCGCGTCCCCACCGGTCGTACTTCTCCAGGCGCGGCGGGTTGCGGTCCGTCTCCTCGGCCCGCTCGGCGATCGGCCCGCCCATCAGCGCGCCCATCTCCCTGAGGCGGGGCTCGGCCCAGCCGAAACCGTCCCCCAGATGCCGCCGCATGAGGAACCGCAGTGTGGGGTCGCAGTCGTACCAGTTGCGGCCGGCCGCGCCCCGGTAGTGCTCGGTGGCGTAGCGGCGCGCCTTCTCCGCGCCCCCGAACGGCAACCGGTCGAACGACTCGATGAGGTAAGACGCCATGACCCGACATTACACTTATAGCTCACGCGACAAAAAGACTGTAATCTGAGGATGAGGCCACCCTCCCTCCCGGGTAGGGTCACCACCAGCCATGGACAGCCTGGAGATTCGCCCGCTCACCGCTCGGTCCGTCGTCCTGAGCACGCTGCTGGGCGTCCACCCGCCCCGCCTCCCGGCCCGCTACCTCGTCCGCGTCGGCGACCTCTTCGGCATCGCGGAGGGGACGATCCGGGTGGCCCTCTCGCGCATGGTCGCCGCCGGCGACCTCGTCCAGGCCGGCGGGACGTACGCCCTCACCGAGCGCCTCCTCGCCCGCCAGGCCCGCCAGGACGAGGCCCGCCTCCCCCCGACCCGGCCGTGGGACGGCGCCTGGGAGATCGCCGTCATCACCGCCGAGCGCCGTCCCGCCGCCGACCGTGCGGCGCTGCGCCAGGCCATGTCGACGCTGCGGCTCGCCGAGCTGCGGGAGGGCACCTGGCTGCGCCCGGCGAACCTGACGCGCCCGCGGCCCGAGCCCGTCGTCCGCCAGTGCACCTTCCTCACGGGCCGCCCCGAGGACGACCCCGCCGCCCTGGCCGCCTCCCTCTGGGACCTGGACGCCTGGACGGCCAAGGCCGACGCCCTGCGCACCGCCCTGGCCGGGGCGACCGCGATCGCCGAGCGCTTCACCTACGCGGCGGCCATCCTGCGCCACCTCCTGAACGATCCGCTCCTCCCCCCGTCACTGCTGCCCGCCGACTGGCCAGGGCCCGACCTGCGCACGCGCTACGAGGTCTTCGAGGCCGACTTCGAGCAACTCCTCACCACCCACGTCCTCGCCTGAGGCCGGCGTGAAACGCTCCTGGAGCATCGCGGCGGCGGTCTGCGCCGCGGTGTGCTTATCGATCACGCAAGCGGACACGGCCGCGCACATCCCGCCGCGCCTGACCGCCTTCCGCTACGGCGACAATCCCGTTTTCCGGGTCTTCTCCTTCTTCGCGCCCATGACGCCGAACGACGCCGTCGGCCCCCATCTGGCACCGTGGATCTGGCCGCTTCGACTGGGCGTCTACCTGCTGACCGCCGCGCTCGTCTATCTCACCGCCCGCTCCGTCACGGCCAGGACGAGTCTCGTCAACGCCCTCCTTCGCTGGACGAGCGTGGTGATGCTGGCCTTCGGAGCCGGCGAGGTGGCGGCGCTGACGATCGTGATCCTCTCCGGGGCGGACCACGTGTCAGGCGTTTCGCCGGCGATCCGTATCGACACGCGGTGGGACCGCCACTTCTGGTCTTCCGACGGGATGTTCGCCGGTGTCGGCATGTCGCTGTGGATCGGGCTCCCGCTGATCGGCCTCTACACGGCCCACCGCGTCTGGAGGGCGAGGCTGCCCGGCGACCCCCCCGGCGTGCTCACGAGAGCCGTGGGCGACCTGCCGGGACGGGCGCGCCACGTCGCCACCGTCGGCGTCATTCCCGCGGTGTGCCTGGCCCTTGTCGGCGGCGCCACGCCATTCGTCTCCCCCGGCGATGGCCGGATCTCGCTGCCCAAGGCACTGTCGAACATCTCGCTCTATCCGAGACTGCGGCCGAAGCCACCGCCGAATGTGGTCGACGACTGGCTCCCCCCCAAGGACGGCGAAAAATTGATGCTCTATTCCG
This sequence comes from Actinomadura citrea, assembly GCF_013409045.1. Classification (NCBI taxonomy): domain Bacteria; kingdom Bacillati; phylum Actinomycetota; class Actinomycetes; order Streptosporangiales; family Thermomonosporaceae; genus Actinomadura; species Actinomadura citrea. The sequence goes on from NZ_JACCBT010000001.1 coordinate 8,794,105, forward strand.
GCATCAGCGAGAGTTGGCCTGTGTCGACCGCCGTGGCGCTCGTTTTCCTCGTGCTGCTGTGGCTGATGCTGTGGAAGGTCGTCTCGGCACTGGAACCAGGGGCGCGCCGCGGCACCCTGTACGCGTTCCTCTTCGGCTGGTCGGTCATCGTTCTCACCGGCGCGCTGACCGCGATCTTCCATGCGGCGCTGTCCCGTCTGACGAATGACGGCATCGGTTTCGGGACGCAGGTGACGCTCATCCTGCCCTTCGCGATGCGGTTCGGCGTCGTCTGGGGCTGGCTCGTCGGGCTGGCCGTCGCCTTCTCCTGCCGGAGGAGCGGGCGCCCGGCCTTGGTGGCCGCGCCTACGGACACTCCAGCCGGGACGACGCCTTGAGAAGCCCGGCGTACTTGGACGCCGACACCTTCGTGTAGTGCTGCCTCGCGCACGTCAAACCGTCCAGGAACACCGCCTGGTACCGCGCGACATCGGGAAGGGTGCCGGTGAGCGCGAACAGCCGGTTCCCCGGTGCTCTGATCGACATCCCGTGGCGCCCACCGCCCGCGATGTAGTCGACCTGCACGCTCCACTGGCAGTACGGCCCCTCCCGCCCCGTGGACTTGTCGGGGTGCCCGATGCTCGCCACGATCGCGAGCGTCTCCTTCCTGCCCTTCTCCAGGGTCACCCGCTGCGCCTTGGACCCGACGAAGAACGGGGAGAGCCTCCCGCCCTCGTTCCGCTGGAAGACCGGGCGCGGGCGGGGGCCGTCGATCACGAGGTAGAGCGCGATCTTGTCCCCTCCTCCCGCGGCCTGGTTCGTGACGAGCGCGCCCGACGGCGCCGGACCGCACCGCGGGGCCGCCAGCACCGGGCGGACGTCCACGATCTCCACGTCCTCGTTCCGCCGGGTCTCGACGGTGATCTCCCAGCGGGACGAGCCGACGTCGATCGCGCCGTGCGCGGCGAGCCATTCCTCGTCCAGCGAGTCGGGCGGCGCGTCGCGGGCGGAGAGCGCGTTTCCGCCGCCCTTCGGCGCCGGCACGAGGATGTCGTTGCCGGTGTCGAGGTCGTGGTGGATGTCGACGACCCGGATGGCGTCGCCCGCGGACACCGAATCGGCGACCTCACCGGGCGTCAGCCACCCCTCGGCCACCGCCCGGAGCGTGTCCTGGAAATAGGCCGTGGTCACCGCCATGGCGAGGACGACCAACCAGGCGAACGGCCGCTGATGCCAGGGTCTTCGCGAGGGACGCCTATGCGCGCTCTTCGGCTGCCTGCGTGAACGCCCCGGCCGAGTGCTCATTCATGCCCGCATCGCTCGCCCACAATGGTGAATTAAGACGATAGCACGCAATTTCGTTCATTCAAGGAAATGTAATCAGCTGGCGGACGGCCTCGGCGGTGTGGAGACGGTCGAAACCCGTGTTGATCTTGTCGAGCGGGAGACGGCCGCTCAGGAGGGCGTCCACGGGGAGGGCGCCGTCGCGGTACAGGGCGATGAAGCGGGGGACGTCCCGCCGGGGGACGCAGGAACCGAGGTAGCTGCCGCGCAGGGTCCGCTCCTCGGAGACGAGGCTGAGAGCGGGCAGGGTCAGCGGCGCGCCGGGGGCGGGGAGGCCGACGGTGACGGTCGTGCCGCCGGGGCGGGTGGCGGCGTAGGCCTGTTCGAGGACCGCGACGACGCCCGTCGTGTCGACGACCTTCTCCGCGCCGCCGGACGTCAGGTCGCGGATCGCCTCGACGGCGTCCGGGCCGCCCGCGACGGGACGGGCGCCGAGGCGCTCGGCGAGGTCGCGCTTGGAGGCGACGACGTCCACGGCGAGGACGGTGGAGGCTCCGGCGGCCTTGGCGGCGAGGACGGCGGACAGGCCGACGCCGCCGAGGCCGAACACGGCGACGGTGTCGCCCGGCGCGACGGCGGCGCTGTGGAGGGCGGCGCCGGCGCCGGTGAGGACCGCGCAGCCGAACAGCGCGGCGACGTCGAAGGGCAGGTCGCGGTCGATCTTCACGGCGGAGCGGGACGAGACGACGGTGTACTCGGAGAACGCCGAGACGCCGAGGTGGTGGTGCGGGCGCGTGCCGTCCGGGGCGCGGAACCGCCGGCCGCCGCCGAGCAGGGTCCCGGCGCCGTTGGCCTGGGCGCCCGGCCCGCAGAGGGCGGGACGTCCGGCGACGCAGCGCTCGCAGTGCCCGCACGCCGGGACGAACGCGAGCACGACGTGGTCGCCGGGCGCGAACTCGGTGCCCGGCCCGGTCTCCACGACCTCGCCCGCGGCCTCGTGCCCGAGGGCCATCGGCAGGGGCCGCGGCCGGGACCCGTTGATGACGGACAGGTCGGAGTGGCAGAGACCGGCGGCGCCGATCCGGACCAGGAGCTCGCCCTGGCCGGGCGGGTCGAGGCGCAGGTCGGCGATCTCCAGGGGGCGGGACGCGGCGTACGGGGCGGGACGGCCCGACTCGACGAGGACTGCGGCGCGGGTGGCGGTCATGCTGCCAGCAGCTTCTGCATCTCGGAGCGGACCGTTCCGGTGATCTCGACCGGGCGGCGGGTGTCCCGGTCGACGAAGACGTGCACGAAGTGGCCCTCGGCGATGAGCGCGCCGTCCGACCCCCGCAGCATGCCGATCTCCCAGCGGACGCTGGAGCGGCCCAGCTTGCCGACGCGGAGCCCGACGCGGATCGTGTCGGGGAAGGCCGCCTCGGCCTTGTACTCGCAGTGGGACTCGACGCAGAGCGCGATCGAGCCGGAGGCCGCGGGGTCGAAGCCGGCGGTCCGGATCATCCACTCATTGATGACGGTGTCCATCAGCGAGTAGTGGACGACGTTGTTGACGTGCCCGTAGACGTCGTTGTCCTTCCACCGCGTCGGGACGTTCTCCCAGTACAGGTACTCGCCGGTCATGAGGAGCAGACTAGGGGCGGGGCAGCGGTGGCGCCGCACCGCCCTGGCACAACGGTGACCGTGCAAAATCTCGGCCGGGTGCTTGAGGGCGCACGCCCAACCCGCTCGTGCCGAGCAGGTCGTGCCGAGCGGGTCGCGCGGCCGGCAAGGCGGAAGCGGCGTTCACCAGGCCGCGAGGAAAGGTTCTGAGCACGATCCCGGCCAGGTGAACGCCGCCCCCTCAGCGGCGCCGCGCGGACGCCGCCGTCTATCGGGAGGAGCCCGTGCGGACCGCGTCGAAACGGGCCGCGTCGAAGCGGGCCTTCACGTCCGTCCAGTTCACGAGCGACCAGAGCTTCTCCACGTAGTCCGGGCGGACGTTGCGGTACTGCAGGTAGTAGGCGTGCTCCCAGGCGTCGAACACCAGCAGCGGCGTCGTGTTCATGCCGATGTTGCCGTGGTGGTCGTAGACCTGCTCGACGACGAGGCGCTCGCCGAGGGGCTCCCATGCGAGGACGCCCCAGCCGGAGCCCTGCACGGTGGAGGTCGCCGCCGTGAGCTGCTTCTGGAACGCCTCGAACGCGCCGAAATGCTCGTCGATGGCCGCCGCCAGTTCGCCGTCCGGGCGGTCGCCGCCGTCCGGCGACAGGTTGTCCCAGAAGATCGAGTGCAGCACGTGGCCGGAGAGGTTGAACGCGAACGTCTTCTCCAGGCCGACCAGCCCGCCGTACTGCTCCTTGTCGCGCGCCTCGGCGAGCTTCTCCAGCGTGTCGTTGGCCCCCTTGACGTAGGCGGCGTGGTGCCGGGAGTGGTGCAGCTCCAGGATCTCGCCGGTGATCGCCGGCTCCAGTGCGGCGTAGTCGTAGGGCAGGTCGGGAAGCGTGTAGTCGGCCATGAGGCCACTATTGCAAATGAGTCGCAGTTACGTCCAATGTGCAACACGGACCGGACCCGCCCCCGGTTGCGGGGACGGGTCCGGTCTCGGTGCGGGTCGGGATCTCGGGTGCGGTGGGCTCGGTCGGGGCGCGGTCGGGGGTCAGTGGCGGCGGCGCCCGCCGCCGCGTCCGCGCGACAGCAGTCCTCGGATCTTCGCCTGGGTGCGCGGGTCCCGGGCGAGCCGTTCCGCCCGGGCACGCGCCTTGCGGCCCTGCGGGCTCCGGGCGAACCGCATGATGCGGTCGATGACGGAAGGCATGTTCTTCCTCCTCGGCCTTGTCTTCACGGTTCAACGACTGCCCGTTCCGAAAGGTTCAGAACGCCTCGTCGAGCGCGACGGTCCCCTCGACGCCGATCTGGTAGGCCGAAACGCGGCGCTCGAAGAAGTTGGACAGCTCCTGGACGTCCTGCAACTCCATGAACGCGAACGGGTTGGCGGTGCCGTAGCGGGCGGGCAGGCCGAGCCGGACGAGCCGCTGGTCCGCGACGTACTCGAGGTAGGCGCGCATGTCGTCCGCGCTCATGCCGGGCAGGCCGTCCCCGCACAGGTCGCGGGCGAACGCCAGCTCCGCCTGGACGGCCTCCTCGATCATCGTGGTGACCTGGGCCGTCAGCTCCGCGTCGAACAGGCCGGGTTCCTCCGCCCGGACGGTGTCGACCACGGAGAACGCGAACTCCATGTGCATTGACTCGTCCCGGAAGACCCAGTTCGTCCCGGACGCGAGGCCGTTCAGCAGGCCGCGCGACCGGAGCCAGTACACGTAGGCGAACGCGCCGTAGAAGAACAGCCCCTCGATGCAGGCCGCGAAGCAGATGAGGTTCAGCAGGAACGCCCTGCGGTCGGCGGCGCCGCGGAGCTCGTCCAGGGAGCCGAGCGAGTCGATCCAGCGGAAGCAGAACTCCGCCTTGGCCCGGATGGACGGGATGTGCTCGATCGCCGCGAACGCCTTGACGCGCTCGTCCTGATCGGGCAGGTAGGTGTCCAGGAGGGTCAGATAAAACTGTACGTGCACGGCCTCCTCATATAGCTGCCGCGACAGGTAGAGCCGGGCCTCCGGCGCGTTCACGTGTTTGTAGAGGTTGAGCACGAGGTTGTTCGCCACGATCGAGTCGCCGGTGGCGAAGAACGCGACGAGCCGGTTGACGAGGTGCAGCTCGGCGGGCGTGAGCCGCGCGAGGTCCGCCATGTCGGAGGCGAGGTCGACCTCCTCGACCGTCCAGGTGTTGCGGATCGCGGCCCGGTACCGCTCGTAGAAGTCCGGGTAGCGCATCGGCCGCAGCGTCAGGTCCATGCCGGGATCGAGGAGCATGCCCCGCCTTTCCTCTCCCCTGTGCCCTTCGTCTCGCACGGTCACTGGCACGCCTCGCAGGTCTCGGGGTTCTCCAGGGAGCAGACGGCCGCGGCGACGGTCGTCTGCGCGATCCGCGTCGCCGGACGGGACCGCAGGTAGTACGTCGTCTTGAGCCCGGCCCGCCACGCGTAGGCGTACATCGAGGAGAGCTTGCCGATCGTCGGCGTCTCCATGAACAGGTTCAGCGACTGCGACTGGTCGATGTAGGGGGTGCGGGCGGCGGCGAGGTCGATGAGCGCCTTCTGCGGCAGTTCCCAGGCCGTCCGGTAGAGCGACAGCATCTCCTCCGGCAGGTCGACGAGCCCCTGGACGGACCCGTTCGCCTTCTTGACCGCCTCGCGGACGGCCGGCGTCCACAGCCCGAGCGACTTCAGGTCCTCCACCAGGTAGCGGTTGATCTGGAGGAACTCGCCGGACAGCGTCTCGCGCTTGAACAGGTTGGACACCTGCGGCTCGATGCACTCGTAGCAGCCGGCGATGGAGGCGATCGTCGCGGTCGGCGCGATCGCGACGAGCAGCGAGTTGCGCAGGCCGACCTCGGCGACGCGGGCGCGGAGCGCGTCCCAGTCGGCGGGACGGGACGGCGCCGCGTCCGGGAAGTGGTCCAGGTGGAGCAGGCCGCGCGCGGTGCGGGTCGCGGCATAGGCGGGCAGCGGACCGTGGGCGGCGGCGAGGTCGGCCGACGCGTTGTAGGCGGCCAGCGCGATCTCCTCGGCGACGCGGGTCGACAGCTCGCGCGCCTCGTCGGAGTCGAACGGCAGGCGCAGCGTGAAGAACACGTCCGCGAGGCCCATCACGCCCAGCCCGACCGGGCGCCACTTGCGGTTGGCCGTCTCCGCCTCGGGCGTGGGGTAGAAGCCCCGGTCGATGGTGCGGTCCAGGAACCGGACCGCGGTGCGGACCGTCGACCGGAGCCGCTCCCAGTCGACGCCGGACGGCCCCACGTGCGCGGCCAGGTTCACCGATCCGAGGTTGCAGACGGCCGCCTCGCCGTCGCCCGTCACCTCCAGGATCTCCGTGCAGAGGTTGGACAGGTGGACGACCTTGCCCGGCTCGGCGGTCTGGTTGCAGGCGCGGTTGGCGGCGTCCTTGAACGTCATCCAGCCGTTGCCCGTCTCGGCGAGCGTCCGCATCATGCGTCCATACAGCTTGCGGGCCGGGACCTGGCGGACGAACCGTCCCTCCCGCTCCGCCGCCCGGTAGGCCTCGTCGAACTCGTCGCCCCACAGGTCGACCAGCTCGGGGACCTCCTTGGGGTCGAACAGCGACCACGCCGCGTCGGCCTCGACGCGGCGCATGAACTCGTCCGGGATCCAGTTGGCCAGGTTGAGGTTGTGGGCGCGGCGCGCGTCCTCGCCGGTGTTGTCGCGCAGCTCCAGGAACTCCTCGACGTCGGCGTGCCACGGCTCCAGGTACACGCACGCCGCGCCCTTGCGGCGGCCGCCCTGGTTGACGGCGGCGACGGACGAGTCGAGCGTGCGCAGCCACGGGACGATCCCGTTGGAGTGCCCGTTCGTGCCCCGGATCAGCGAGCCCCGCGACCGCACCCGCGACCAGGAGATGCCGATGCCGCCCGCGTACTTGCTGAGCCGCGCGACCTGGCCGTACCGGTCGTAGATGGACTCCAGCTCGTCGCGCGGCGAGTCGAGCAGGAAGCACGACGAGAGCTGCGGGCGGCGGGCCCCGGAGTTGAAGAGCGTGGGCGAGCTGGGCAGGTACGACAGGGTGCTGAGCAGCGCGTACAGCTCGGCGGCCTCGTCCACGGTCGCGGTGTCGCCCGTGGGGGGTCGACCCTCGGCACCTTCCGGCCCGCCATCGTCGGGGAATTCGCCGGGGAAGACGAGGCCGCAGGCCACCCGGAGGAAGAAGTGCTGCGGCCGTTCCAGGACGAGCCGCGACCGCGGATGCCTGAGCAGGTACCGGTCGTAGACCGTCCGGAGCCCGAAGTACTCGAAGCGGTCGTCGGCCCCTTCGTCGATGAGCGCGTCGAGGGCCACCGCGTTGGCGGCGACGAAGGCGGCCAGGTCGTCCGCCAGGAGGCCCTCCCGGTGCGCGGCGGCGACGGACTCGGCGAACGTCCGGACGCCGGCGGCCGCGGCCTCGTCCCGGATCCGGCCGCCGAGCAGCCGCGCCGCGGCCTTGGAGTACCCGGGATCGGCGGGGATGAGCGCGGCGGCCTCCCCGATCACGAGGTCCCGCAGGGCCGCCGCGTCCAGCCCGTCCGCGGACCGGACCGCGGCCAGCACCCGTCCGGCCTCGGCGCCCGGTACCCCCTCGCAGGCCGCCTCGACCTCGATGGCGATCTCCGCCGGCGGCGCGGCCAGAACCTGTGTCACGTGCATCTCCCCTCGCATGCCGCCTCGCGGAGGCATGCGAACGGCGCGCGGCGGTCGGCCGCGCTCCGTCCCCGGCCCACCCGCGAGGCCTGGACGTGTCGATCCGGGACGGACCCGGAACCCAGATGAGGCCGGTCTCCCGGTCTCGCGTGCGGGCAGGTCTTCGGACTCGCGGGCGCCGCCTCTTCCGAGGCGTCCTACTGGCCGTCGCTTCCCGGGCCGCCGGGCCCAGTGCTCGATGACGGCGGTCGTTCCCGCTCACCGCTGCGGGGCAGTCCCGGATTCCCACCGGGTTCCCTCTCACGCCGCCCCCGCCGCGAGCGGCGGGGGCGGACCAGCACGGGACTGAACCCTACATCTAGTCGACGATCAACGCACAACCCCAAGATGTTGGGCGTGTCAGCGGATGTTCGGGGGCGGCTGGGCAGAGCGCGCCGCGGATGGGACGATGGGGGCCGTCATGAGCCCCCATGCGCCGCAGCCGCTGTTCCGGCCCGCCCGCGCGGTGGTGTTCGCCACCGTGTGCGCGACGCTGGCGTCCCTCGGGCACGTCCTGGCGGGCGGCGCGGCGGTGCCGGCCTGGGCGGCGCTCACGGGCTTCGGCGCCGTCCTCGGCGTGACGCTGATGCTGGCGGGCCATGAGCGCTCGCTCGCGACGATCCTGGGCGGGCTCCTCGGCGGGCAGTTCGCCCTGCACACGCTGTTCACCGCGGCGACCGCGTCCCACCACACGCCCGAGGCGCACGCCGCCATGACCGGCGCCGTGGAACCCGTCGCGGTCCCCGCCGCCCACGGCGGCAACGGCCTGGTGATGACGCTCGCGCACTGCACGGCCGCGCTGGTGGCCGCGTGGTGGCTGCGGCGCGGCGAGCGGGCCGCGTGGTCGCTCGCCCGGCGGATCGCCGCCCTCGCGGACCGTCCGATCCGGCTGCTACTGGCCCTGCTCGCCGTGGAGCCGGCCGAGCCTCCGGCCCGCCCCCTTCGGACGGTGCCCGCGGCGGCCGCCGTCACGGCCACCGGACGCGCCCTGCGGCACCAGGTCGTCCGGCGGGGTCCGCCGCGGCGTTCGAGGGCGCTCGCTCACTCCTGAGCCGGAGCGCCGTACGTCACCGGACGCCGGTTCTCGGCGCCCGGCCATTCCCGTACGTCTCGAACGGAGTTCCGCAATGCGCTTCCTTCCGCATGCCCGGCGCGCCGGCGCCGTCGCGTCCCTCGCCTCCCTGTCCGTGATCGGCCTGGCCGCGGCGGCGTCCGCGCACGTCACGGTCAACCCCAGGACCGCCGAGCAGGGCTCGTACTCCAAGGTCTCGTTCCGCGTGCCGAACGAGCGCGACGACGCCTCCACCACCAAGCTCGTGGTGAACCTGCCGACCGACCACCCGCTGTCGTCGGTGTCGGTCCGGCCGCTGCCCGGCTGGACGGTGAAGGTGGACAAGTCGAGGCTGCCGAAGCCGGTGAAGACCGAGGGCGGCGAGCTGACCGAGGCCGTCACGAAGATCACCTGGAGCGGCGGCAAGATCGAGCCGGGCCGGTTCGAGGAGTTCGACGTCTCGATGGGGCCGCTGCCCACCGACACCGACCAGCTCGTGTTCACGGCCGACCAGACGTACTCCGGCGGCGAGGTCGTCAAGTGGGAGGAGCCCCCGGCCGAAGGGGCCGACGAGCCGGAGCACCCCTCGCCGGTGCTGAAGCTCCTCCCCCAGGGCTCGACGGCGACGACCGGCATGACCGCGCAGGTGAAGCCCGCCGCCGCGACGTCGTCCGCGTCGCCTGACGACGGGACGGCCCGGCTGCTCGGCGGCATCGGCATCGCCGTCGGCGTGGTCGGCATCGCGGTCGGCGCCTACGGCGCGACCCGGGCGCGGAGCCGGGCATGACCCGGGCGGCGCTGCGCGGGGCCGCCGGTGCCGCGGCGCTCGCGGCCGTCCTGGCGACGACCGCGGTCCCGGCGTCGGCGCACACGACGCTGACGTCGGCGAGCCCGGCGAAGGACTCGACGGTCGCGGCCCCGTCCCAGATCGTCCTGACGTACGCCGACCCGGTACGGCTGCCGCGCGTGGTCGTGACCGACGGGTCGCGCAAGCAGTACCAGGCCGGGTCGGCGCAGGCGGTCGACAACAAGGTCACCCAGGCCGTCGGCGGCACGCTGCCCGACGGGAAGTACACCGTGGGGTGGCGCGTCGTCGCGTCGGACGGCCATCCGGTCGAGGGCACCTTCACGTTCACCGTGCAGGGCTCGTCCGGGGCCGCCCAGCCCCCCGCACCCTCCCCGGTCCGGACGAACCTCGTCTCCACCGGGGATTCCGGGGGCTCGTCGGGCTGGCTCTGGATCGGCCTGATCGCCCTGGTCCTCGCGGCCGCGGCGGGCGCCGTCGCCTGGTTCCGCCGCTCGCCCACCCAGGATTGATCTTTTCGCTTCCGGTCGGATGATTACAGGATTACAGTGATAATCCGACCGGAAGCAGCCTGGGGGCACAATGATCGTCGAGTACATCCGCTACCGCATCGAGCCGCAGGACGCGGAGGACTTCGAGGCCGCCTACGCGCGGGCCTCCGTCCCCCTCGCCGCCGCCCCCGAGTGCGTGGACTACGAGCTGTCCAGGTGCGTCGACGAGCCGTCGTCCTACATCCTGCGCATCTGCTGGACGTCGGCCGACGACCACATGCGGGGCTTCCGGGGCGGCGAGCACTTCCCCGCGTTCTTCGCCGAGATCAAGCCGTACGTCCAGCAGATCGAGGAGATGCGGCACTACGAGCGGACGGCGGTGCGCGGCGCCGGTTCGTCCGTCCCGACCATGTACGACTGGGCGGGCGGGAGCGAGGCGTTGGAGCGGCTCACCGAGCACTTCTACACGATCGTCCTCAAGGACGACCTGCTGCGCCCCCTCTTCGAGCACATGTCCCCGGACCACCCGAAGTGGGTCGCGGCGTGGCTCGGCGAGGTCTTCCGCGGGCCCGCGCGCTACAGCCGCGAGCGCGGCGGCTACCACCACATGGTGAGCCACCACCTCGGCAAGTCCATCACCGAGGCGCAGCGCCGCCGCTGGGTCTCGCTCCTCATGGACGCGGCGGACGAGGTCGGCCTCCCGGACGACCCGGAGTTCCGCGCCGCGTTCGCGTCCTACCTCGAGTGGGGCACCCGCATCGCCCTCGCCAACTCCCAGCCGGGCGCCGAGCCGCCCCTCGAAGCCCCCATGCCCCACTGGGGCTGGGGCGTCGCCCCGCCCTACGTCCCCGCCGACTAGCATCCAGGGCGCTGATCCTCACGCACGGCCTGGGAGGTACCGCACCATGGCGGACCGGGACGACGTCGCCCTCGACGACCCCGTGGGCGAGTCGCTTCGCGGTCACCACGCGCACCTTGCCCGCCGGGTCGGCCGGGCCGCCACCTACCGGCCGGAGGTCTCCACCTTCTCGACGGTGTCCGCCGACCCGGGCCCGGCGGAGTGGGCCGACCTCGCCCGGCTGCTCGGCCGAGGCGAACTCGCCGACATGTTCAGCAGTCCGGCGGCCCCGCCGCCGGACTGGGAGCCGGTCTTCGTTCTCGAAGGCCTCCAGATGGTCTGGTCCGGGAGCGGCGAAAGCGAGACCGGCGTGGTGGAACTGGGCGCGGACAGCGTTCCCGAGATGCTCGACCTCGTCGCACGGACCCGACCGGGGCCGTTCTGGCCGCGCACCCGCGAACTCGGCGCCTATGTCGGCATCCGCGACGAAGGCGCACTGGTGGCGATGGCGGGCGAACGGCTCCGGCCTCCGGGATGGACGGAGATCAGCACCGTCTGCACCGCCCCCGAGGCGCGCGGGCGCGGCCACGCCGCACGCCTGATCCGCGCGCTCGCGACGCGCATCGCGGCCCGGAACGAGCGTCCCTTCCTGCACGTGGCCGAGACGAACACCCCGGCGATCGCGCTCTACGAACGGCTCGGCTTCAAGACCCGGGGGCACGTGACGTTCCGCGGCTTCCGGGTTCCTTGACCGCCGCGGGCACCATCACCGCCGCGGACGCTCGGGCCCGTCGCGACAGGCAGAGGCCGGTCGCACTAGGTGGGCCGGTCGTAGTACGCTCTGCGGCGTTCCTGCGACAGGGGAGGTTGATGAATATGGCCCGCGTGGCGCTTCTTCAGCACGCCCTTGTCCGGGCCGCCCGCGGTTGAGCGCGGCCCGGTCGTCCAGAATGACCAGGAGCCAGACTTGTCTTCTTCCGACCTGACCACACCAGGCCTGCCCGACTCAGACCCGGCCAACGCCGACCTGACCCACGCGGACCTGACCACGGACCGTCTCGTCCTGCGGCCGTGGACGCCCGGCGAGATCTCCGTCGTCGTGTCCGGCGGCAGGCTCGCCCATTGGGCGGACGACTTCCCCGCCGAAGGCGACCTCGCCATCGCCGGCTTCATCGCCGAACACCCGTCCGCGTTCGGCGAGCACGGCCAGCGCCAGATCATCGAACGGTCCACCGGCCTGGTGGTCGGCGCCGTCGGCCTGTTCTGGCCGCCCGCCGACGGGGCCGTCGAGTTCGGTTACGGCATCGTCCCGTCCCGCCGGCGCCGCGGGTACGCCACCGAGGCCGCCCGCGCGATCGTGGCGTTCGCCCTGACCGCGCCCGGCGTGGACAAGGTCGTCGCGACCGTGGAACCGTCCAACCCCGCGTCGGCCCGCGTCCTGGTGAACGCCGGCCTCCGCCAGGTCGGCACGGGCGAGGAGCTCATCACCTACAGCACCGCCTGACGGCGGGGCCGAGCGTCGTGCCGCCCTTCACCTCGGGTGAAGGGCGGCACGTCCGTTCTCCGGTCCGGTCAGCCGAACTGGCCGGCCTGGTAGGCGCCGGCGGGCTGCCGGGTGATGACGTTCATGCGGTTCCAGGCGTTGATGAGGGCGATGAGCGACACCAGGGCCGCGAGCTCCTCCTCGTCGTAGTGCTTGGCCGCGGTCCCCCAGACCTCGTCGGAAACGCCGGTGCCGTCGGCGAGGCGGGTCCCCTGCTCGGCCAGCTCCAGGGCGGCGCGCTCGGCGTCGGTGAAGACGGTCGCCTCCCGCCAGGCGGAGACCAGGTTGAGGCGCACCGACGTCTCTCCCGCGTGCGCGGCTTCCTTGCTGTGCATGTCGACACAGAATCCGCAGCCGTTGATCTGGCTGGCCCGCAGCTCCACCAGGTGCACCGTCGTGGACGGCAGCGTCGATCCGGAAACGGCCTTGGCCGCCGACTGCATGTACTTCATGAACTTGCCGGCGGTGGCGGTGCCGTAGTAGTTGAAACGGGCGTCCATGGTGATCTCCCTTGCCGTGTGGAGGGTTGCACCAGGTTGACGGGGCGGACGCGCGGGTTGTGACACCCCGGAAAGTGACCCCCCTCACCTCGGCGACCCGGGCGGGCGGCGGGCGGGAGGCTGGGAACATGGGGGGCATGGCGAGGGCGATCGAGGAGCCGCGGAACGCGCGGAGCCGGCGTTCCCGGACGGCGCTGCTGAGTGCCGCGCGCGAGCTCGTCGAGGAGCACGGGATGGCGGCGACGACAATGGCGGCCGTCGCCGAGCGTGCCGGGGTGTCGCGGCGGGCCGTCTACCTCCACTTCGCGTCGCGGGCCGACCTCATCAATGAGCTGTTCGACCACGTCAACGAGGTCGAGGACCTGCGGGGGCGGTTCGCGCCGGTCAGCGAGGCGCCGGACGCGGTGGTCGCGCTGGAGGTGTTCGCGCGCCGGCACGCCGAGTTCATGCCGCGCGTCCTCGCCGTGGCGCGGGCGGTGGAGCGGGAGGCGGGCAGCGACCCGGACGCGGCCCGGCACTGGGAGGCCGCCATGCGCCGGCGGTACGAGACGAACCGCGCACTGATCCTGCGGCTGCACGAGGAGGGCGTGCTCGCCCCCGGCTGGACGGTCGACACCGCCACCGACATGCTCCTCGCGCTCATCGCCAACGAGGTGAGCGGCACGCTGCTCGACGACCGCGGCTGGACCCCCGGCCAAATCGGTGACCACATGGCGCTCTTGCTGCGCTCAACCTTCGTAACGGGCGGGTAAGACCACCCCCACTACCCCCGTTCGGGGGTGGCGTGGGTCACCCGGATGGCCAACCATCCATCTGACCGGGTGTCCGTGCGGCTACGAGGGAGAAGACCATGCCCGCAGTCGAGTTCCGCGCGGCGCGCGACTTCCTGCTCGCGCATCGCGACGACTACGCGACGGCGTACGAGAAGTTCCGCTGGCCGGTGCTGACCGGTTTCAACTGGGCGCTGGACTGGTTCGACAAGATCGCCGAGGGGAACGACTCGCCCGCGCTGTGGATCGTCGAGGAGGACGGCGCCGAGGCCAGGTACTCGTTCTCGCAGCTGGCGCGGCGGTCGAACCAGGTCGCGAACATGCTCCGGCGGGCGGGGGTGCGGCGCGGCGACCGGATCATCCTGATGCTCGGCAACCAGGTGGAGCTGTGGGAGACCGTGCTCGCGGCGATGAAGCTCGGCGCGATCATGATCCCGTGCACGCCGCTGCTCGGCACGGCCGACCTCCAGGACCGGCTGACGCGCGGGAAGGCCCGGCACGTGGTGACCGCCTCGTCCGAGGCCGGGAAGTTCGACGGCGTCGAGGGCGAGTACACCAGGATCGCCGTGGGCGAGCCGGTGGAGGGCTGGCTGCCGTACGCCGACGCCTACGAGGAGGGCGAGTCCTTCACCCCCTACGGGCTGACGATGTCGCGGGACACGCTGCTGCTGTACTTCACATCTGGGACGACGGCCAAGCCGAAGCTGGTCGAGCACACCCACGCGTCCTACCCGGCCGGGCACCTGTCGACGATGTACTGGATCGGGCTGCGGCCGGGGGACGTCCACCTGAACATCTCGTCGCCGGGGTGGGCGAAGCACGCGTGGAGCAACATCTTCGCGCCGTGGGACGCCGAGGCGTGCGTGTTCATCTACAACTACACCCGCTTCGACCCCGACCGGCTCCTCGACACCCTCGAACGCTGCGGCGTGACGAGCTTCTGCGCGCCGCCGACCGTGTGGCGGATGCTGATCCAGGCCGACCTCGGACGGCTCGGCACGCCGCCGCGCGAGGTCGTCGCGGCCGGGGAGCCGCTGAACCCCGAGGTCATCGAGCGGGTGAAGCGGGCCTGGGACCGCACGATCCGGGACGGCTTCGGGCAGACCGAGACGACCGTCCAGATCGCCAACACGCCCGGCCAGCCGGTCAAGCCCGGGTCGATGGGACGTCCCGTGCCCGGCTACGAGGTGGTGCTGATCGACCCGCTGACCGGGGAACCGGGCGAGGAGGGCGAGATCTGCCTCGACCTGGAAGACCGCCCGCTCGGGCTGATGACCGGCTACCACGGCGACGAGGAGCGCACCGAGGAGGCGATGGCCGGCGGCCGCTACCACACCGGCGACATCGGCTCCCGCGACGAGGACGGGTACATCACCTACGTCGGGCGCGCCGACGACGTGTTCAAGGCGTCCGACTACAAGATCTCGCCGTTCGAGCTGGAGAGCGTGCTGATCGAGCACGAGGCGGTGGCCGAGGCCGCGGTCGTGCCGTCGCCCGACCCGGTGCGGCTGGCCGTCCCGAAGGCCTACGTCACGCTCGTGAGCGGCTGGGCGCCGGACGCCGAGACCGCGAAGGCGATCTTCGCGCACTGCCGGGAGCAGCTGTCGCCCTACAAGCGGATCAGGCTGCTGGAGTTCGCCGAGCTGCCGAAGACGATCTCCGGGAAGATCCGCCGCGTCGAGCTGCGGGCCAGCGAGATCGACAAGCATCCCGGGCAGGACGACCGGCCGGCGGGCGAGTTCAGGGAGGAGGACCTGCGATGAACCTCTCCTACGCGTCGGGCGTCTCGGCCACGCCGCTGCTCGGCGACACGATCGGCGCGAACCTCGACAGGACGGTCGCGGCGCACGCGGACCGCGACGCGCTCGTCGAGCGGGCGTCCGGCCGCCGCTGGACCTACGAGCAGTTCTCCGACGACGTGGAGGCCGTCGCGCTCGGCCTCCGCGACCTCGGCGTCGTCAAGGGCGACCGGGTGGGCGTCTGGGCGCCGAACTGCGCCGAGTGGATGCTCGTCCAGTACGCGACGGCCAAGCTCGGGGCGATCCTGGTCAACATCAACCCCGCCTACCGGGTGCACGAACTGGAGTTCGTCCTCAACCAGGCCGGGATCCGGACGCTGGTCGCGGTGCCGGTGTTCAGGACGTCCGACTACGCGGCGATGATCGAGCAGGTCAGGCCCGAGTGCGCCGCGCTGCGCGACGTCGTGCTCATCGGCACCCCCGGCTGGGACGCGCTGCTGGAGGCGGGCCGCACGGGCGAACCGGGCGTCCTCGCCGAGATCGGGCGGATGCTCACCGCCGACGACCCGATCAACATCCAGTACACGTCCGGGACGACCGGGTTCCCCAAGGGCGCGACGCTGTCGCACCACAACATCCTGAACAACGGCTACTTCGTCGGCGAGCTGTGCGGCTACGACGAGGAGGACCGCATCTGCGTGCCGGTGCCCTTCTACCACTGCTTCGGCATGGTCATGGGCAACCTGGCGGCGACGAGCCACGGCGCGTGCGTCGTGATCCCGGCGCCGGCGTTCGACCCGAAGGCGACGCTGGAGGCGGTCGCGGCCGAGCGCTGCACGTCGCTGTACGGGGTGCCGACGATGTTCATCGCGGTCCTGAACGAGCCGTCGCTCACCGGACTCGACCTGTCCGGCCTGCGCACCGGGATCATGGCCGGGTCGCCGTGCCCGGTCGAGGTGATGAAGCAGGTCATCCAGCGGCTCGGGATGAGCGAGGTCGCGATCTGCTACGGCATGACCGAGACGTCGCCGGTGTCCACGCAGACCCGTGCGGGCGACTCGCTGGAACGCCGCGTGTCCACGGTCGGGACCGTCCTGCCGCACCTGGAGATCAAGGTGGTCGATCCGGAGACGGGCGTGACCGTCCCGCGCGGCGTGCCCGGCGAGTTCTGCACGCGCGGCTACTCGGTGATGCTCGGCTACTGGGACGAGCCGGACAAGACGGCCGAGGCCGTCGACACGGCCCGCTGGATGCACACCGGCGACCTCGCGGTGATGGACGCGGAGGGCTACGTCACCATCACCGGCCGGATCAAGGACATGGTGATCCGGGGCGGGGAGAACATCTACCCGCGCGAGATCGAGGAGTTCCTCTACACCCATCCCGACATCGTCGACGCGCAGGTCATCGGCGTCCCGGACGAGAAGTACGGCGAGGAGCTGATGGCCTGGGTGCGGCTGCGCGAGGGCGTGCTCGGCATGACCGCCGGGGAGCTGCGCGCGTTCTGCGAGGGCAGGCTCGCCCACTACAAGATCCCCCGCTACGTGCACGTGGTGGAGGAGTTCCCGATGACGGTCACCGGCAAGATCCGCAAGGTGCAGATGCGCGCCGAGGCCGTGGACATCCTCGGCCTGGAGGACACCGCCGCGCGCTACACCTAGGCCGGGTTTCAAAGTCCCGGCCCACTTCGCTCGCCTGGCGGCTCGCTACGTGACCGGGCCTGGGCGAACGCGGCATCGCTTCGCGATCAGCCCGGTTTCGCTCGCCTCCGGCTTCGCTGCACCGGGCAGGTCACGCGTTCGTGCGCGTGCCCGAGGCCACTTCGAGACAGGCCCTAGGCCCTGCCGCCTCGCGACATGCCCAGGTTCGTCCGCCTTGCCACTTTCGTGGCGGGGGTCGCTCAGGGCATTCTCGGAGCATGGGCGATGACGTGGGGGCCGTCCGGTCGGCGGTGCTGACGCTGCAGCGCACGACCGGCCTGCCCGTGGTGTTCGGGGGCGCCCTCGGCGGCCAGGACCGGTTGTTGATCACCGAGCTGGTCGGCAACACGACCGACTCGCTGAACGGCCTCGCGGTGCGCCAGGGCAACGGGCTCGGCGGCAAGGCGATGGCCATGGGACGTCCCGCGTGGGTCAGCAACTACCCGTGCTCGGCGTCGATCAGCCACGACTACGACAAGCCCGTCGGGCGCGAGGGGCTGCTGTCGATCGTCGCGGTCCCGATCGTCGTGCGGCGGCGCGTCCGCGGCGTCCTGTACGGCGCGCTGAGGGAGCCGCTGTCGCTCGCCGACCGCGTCGTGGGCGCGGCCGTGGAGGCGGCCCGCGACCTGGAGCAGGACCTCGCCGTCCAGGACCGCGCGGACGAGGCGCTGGCGCGGACGCCGCCCGGCACGTCGGCGGGGCGCTGGGAGGAGGTCCGGGCCGTGCACGCCGAGCTGCGCGCCCTCGCCGAGCAGGTCCGCGACCTGCCGACCCGCGACCGGCTGCGGGACGCGTCGCTGCGCCTCGCGGCGGCCGGGCTGGACGAGCCGGCCGGGTCGCCGCGCCCCGTCCTGTCGCCCCGCGAGCTGGACGTCCTGTCGTACGTCGCGATCGGCTGCACCAACGCCGAGGCCGCAGAGCGGCTCGGGCTGCTGCCGGAGACGGTGAAGAGCTACCTGCGGTCGGCGATGCGCAAGCTCGACAGTCACACCCGGTTGGAGGCCGTGACCGCCGCCCGCCGCGCCGGGCTGCTCCCCTGATCCTCGCGCCGCGCCGCCCGGTGCCCCGCCAGCGAGGCGGCGGTGGCGGCGAGCGCCGTCCCGCCGAACCCGAGCATCACGGCGGTGAACGCCGCGCCGTGGCCGCCGGGGACGCCGAGGTACAGGGTCCCGAAGACGGCGACGCCCGCCACGCCCGCGAGCTGGAAGTTCATGTTGACCAGCCCGCTGATGTCAGCGGCGTGCCGGTCCGGGACGTGCGCCGTCAGCCGCGCGAGCTGCGGCGCGAACCCGAGCCCGAGGCCGAGCCCGCCGAACCCGAGCAGGGCGGCGAGCGCCGTCCCGTCCACCCGGGTCAGCCCCGCCGTGACGTACACGGCCGCGAGCATCAGGTAGCCGGCGACCGGCGCGCGGTCGACCACGCGGGCGGGCAGGCGCGGCACGAGCGGCCCGGCGATACCGAACGCGGCGACCCAGGGCACGAGCACCAGGCCCGAGAACCGGGCGCTGTGGCCCAGCCCGTCCTGCAGGTAGAGGGCGAGGACGAACATCATCGCGTAGAAGGTGCCGGTGGCCGCGCCGAGCGCCCCGAGCGTCCACGCCACGACCGGGCGGCCGAGCACGCCCACGGCGAGCAGCGGGGACGCGACGCGACGCTGCCGCCTGACGAACAGGGCGGCCACCGGCACGCAGGCCGCGAGCGACGCCCACGCCCACACCGGCCAGCCCGTCTCGCGGCCGAACAGCAGCGGGACGACCGCCAGCAGCGACGCCGCCGACAGCAGGGCCGCGCCGCCGAGGTCGAGCCGCGCGCGGCCGCCGCCCGGGTCCGCCGGCAGCAGCCGCGCCCCGGCCGCGAGCAGCACGATCCCGGCCGGCACGTTGACCAGGAAGACCGGGCGCCAGCCGAGATCCCACAGGTCGGCCGAGACCAGCACGCCGCCGAGCACCTGGCCCGCGACCGCGCCGCCGGACAGCGCCACCGCGAGCAGGCCCTGCGCCCGTGCCCGCGCCGGGCCGGTGAAGTGGAGCTGGATCCCCGAGAGGACCTGCGGCACCATCAGCGCTCCGGCCGCCCCCTGCGCCAGCCGCGCGGCGACGAGCGCTCCGGTGGACGGGGCCAGGCCGCACGCGAGCGACGCCGCCGTGAACGCGCCGAGCCCGAGCAGGAACATCCGCCGGTGGCCGCGCGCCTGCCCGAGCCGCGCGCCGATCACGAGCAGAACGGCGTAGGCGAGCGTGTACCCGGAGACGACCAGTTCGAGGGCGCCGCCGGACGGCCGCAGATCCTCCCTGATGGCCGGGCCCGCGACGTTGACGACCGCGATGTCGATGTTGACCATGAACTGCCCGGCGAGCAGCACCGCGAGCATGAGGGCGGGCCGCCGGGGGCCGGTGATGGAGGGCATGGGGGACCAACCCCGGCCGCCGCCACCGGGTTGCAGTGGGGCGGGCCGACGGGGTCTTCACGGGCCGGTGAACACCGCGGGGCCGCGCGGTCTTCGTCGGATCGGGCCCGGCGACGGGGTCAGCGGCGTGGGCGTCGTCCAGAACAGATCGGCCCCCGCGGCGCACTGCCTGGTAACGGTCACCGCACGCCGGCTGCGCCGGGCCGTGCTCGCTCGGCCGTCCCGCCTCGTTCCCGGGCAGGGACGTCCGGCCCCCGATTCGCACTGAAGACGGTAACACCTCCGCCGGCACGATCGCGGCCGTCCTCACCTCACCCACGCGCAGCTCACGACCTCCCCTGGGATCACCACCACAGGTCGGGACGACGAGTGCCGCTCGACCGCCGATAGTGGCCCGACCTGCGACGCTGTACTCACGCCCGAAATCGGACCACTCAGGGTGAGCCGATTGTGATCCCATAGCGGCCTCCTACCCGCCCAAAACCCCGATAGCGTAGGACTTGTGGAGGTTGAGGACTCAGGTTGGACATCCCGTCGCAAAGCACTCTGGCTGATGGGGGCCGCCGCCGGTCTCGCCGCGCTCGGCGCGGACGGCGCGCGTCCGCCGCGCTCGGGGGCACCCGCGTGGGCGGCGCCGACCCCCCGCGCGAGGCCGGTCATCCATCCGACCCCGACGCCGACCCCGACCCCGACCCCCCGGCCCGCACCGTGGACGCCGGCGAAGCTCACCGCGCTGGAGACCCCCGTCCGCGAGCTGTCGCAGCTGTCTCCCCCGCCGCCCGCGGAGTCGATCGCCCTCACCATCGACGACGGCCCGAGCCCCCTGTGGACGCCCCGCGTGCTCGACCTGCTGGCCGAGCACGAGATCCACGCGACGTTCTTCGTCATCGGCGAGCAGGTGAAGGAGTTCTCCAAGCTCACCCGCCGCATCACCGACGCCGGCCACCAGATCTGCAACCACACCGAGACGCACCCGATCAGCATCGCGGGCATGTCGAGGAAGCGGGTCCGCAAGGAGATCGTCGAGGCGCACGACCGGATCGCCGACGTGACGGGCGTCGTCCCCCAGTTCTTCCGCTCCCCCGGCGGCGCGTGGTCGAAGACGATCCTGGAACTGGTGGCCGAGCACGCCATGCTGCCGATCGACTGGGCGGTCGATCCGCGCGACTGGGCCCGTCCCGGCGTCGGCCACATCCGCCGCACGCTCCTGAAGGGCAAGGCCGGCAACATCATGCTGTGCCACGACGGGGGCGGCGACCGCTCCCAGACCCTCAAGGCCCTGGACACCGTCATCCCGAAGATGAAGAAGCGCGGCCTGACGTTCGTCGCTCTCTAGAGGTCACCGCAGCCCTGCGAAGAGGTCGTTCTCGGGCAGTTCCGTCTCCACGCGGGAACGGGCGAGGTGGTAGTCCTCGGTCGGCCAGACGGCGCGTTCGACGTCGCGCGGGTGGACCATGAATCCCGCGTTCGGGTCGATCTGGGTGGCGTGCGCCAGCAGCGCCCTGTCCCGAACGGCGAAGTACTCCGCGCAGTGGACGCGGGTGGTGATGTCGAGCTTCGGCGCGGTGTCCGGCCACCCGGCCAGGATCGGGCCGATGCCAGATTCGAGTCCGCGCCCGGTCATCCCGTCGTGCAGCGCCTGGAACCACTCCTTCGAGAAGGCGCCCTGGTAGTAGAGCTTGTCCGGCCGCCACGGCTCGCCCGTCCCCGGATGGCGGGACGGGTCGGCGGACGCGTCGAACGCCTCCGCCGTCACCTCGTGCGTCCTGATGTGGTCCGGATGCGGGTACCCGCCCGTCTCGTCGTAGGTGACGACCACATGGGGACGGAACTCGCGGATCAGCGCCACGAGGGGGCGGGCGGCCTCGGAGAGCGGCGTCCGCGCGAAGCAGCCGTCCGGCAGGGGCTCGCCGGCGGCCGGCAGGCCCGAGTCGACGAAGCCGAGGAACCGCTGCCGGACGCCGAGGATCCCGCACGCCGCCTCCATCTCCGCCCGCCGGATCGCCGGCAGGTCCGCCCGGATCCCGGGCCGGTCCATCGCGGGGTTGAGCACGTCGCCGCGCTCCCCGCCCGTGCAGGTCGCGACCAGGACGTCCGCGCCTTCGGCCGCGTACTTCGCGAGCGTGGCGGCGCCCTTGCTCGACTCGTCGTCCGGGTGCGCGTGGACGCTGAGCAGCCGGAACCTCATCGGTTCTCCTTCCGGGACGGGTAGAAGAGGGCTGGTACGAGGGTCAGGGCGGACAGGGCCACCGCCCACCGGAAGGTGTGGCCGTAAGCGGCGGCGGGAGCGCGGCCGTCCAGGGAGCGTTGCAGGACGACCGCGAGGACCGCGGTGCCCAGGGACCCGCCGACGCGGTTGAGGGTGTTGACCGCCCCGGCGGCGCGCGCGACCTCGTGGCGCCCGACGGCGGCGTAGATCGTCGCCATGCCGGGCGCCATCACGACCCCGAGCCCCGCGCCCCGAACGACCAGCGACGCCACCAGGAGCCAGCCCGCCGGTGAGGAGCCCAGCCGGGTGAAGGCGACCGTGCCGGCGAGGGTCAGCAGGATGCCGGTGAGGATCAGCGGGCGGGGTGCCGTGCGGTCGGCCAGACGGCTCGCGAAGAACGTGGCGGCGGCCGTCCCGAGGGCCTGCGGAGCGAGCAGGAGACCCGCCTCCAGCGCGGACGCGTGCTCGACCTGCTGGTAGTAGAGCGGCAGCAGGAGCATGGAACTGTAGAGCGCGGCGCCCTGCAGGAACGAGTTGGTGGTCGCGACCGCGAAGCCGCGCCGGGCGAAGAGGCGCAGGTCGATCAGAGCCGCCGCGCGGCGGCGCAGGGCATGCGCGACATAGCCGAGCACGAGCACGGCTCCGGCCAGCAGCGGCACCGTGACGCGGGGGGCGCCGAAGCCCTGGTCGCCGGCCGCGGAGAGGCCGTAGACGAGTGCGGCCAGGCCGGGTGACAGGAGCGCCAGGCCGAGGACGTCCAGCCGGTCATCGCCGCTCGTCCCGGGCCGGGGGTCGGAGGGGAGGTGGCGGGCCGCCAGCAGCAGGGTCAGCAGGCCGAGCGGGACGTTGACCAGGAACATCCAGCGCCAGTCGAACCGGTCGACGATCAGCCCGCCGAGGACCGGGCCGAGGACCGGCGCGAACGTCAGCGGCAGGACGGTGATGCCGAGGACGCGGCCGAGGCGGGCGGGCCCGGCGGCCCGGACGACGATCGACTGCCCGATCGGCTGGATCAGGCCGCCGCCGACGCCCTGGAGCACCCGGAACAGGATCAGGCTCCCGGCCGACCACGCGAGGCCGCAGAGGGCGGACCCGGCCGCGAACAGGGCGACGGAGAGCATCCACGTCCTGCGGGCGCCGAACCGGTCGCTCGCCCAGCCCGCCAGCGGCATCACCATCGAGATCGCGAGGAGGTATCCGGCCGACACCCACTGCAGCGTGGCGGGCGGGCTGTGGAAGTCGCGGGCGACCGCGTCCAGGCCGACCGCCACGATCGTCGTGTCGATCAGAGCGAGTACCGGGCCGAGGACCAGGACGAACGACGCCTTCAGCAGCGCCGGGTCCAGTCTCTCGGCCGGTCGCCGCGCCGCGGGGGCGCGGAGGGGTGCGGTCATGGAACATCCTCCAAATAAGTGGAACGAGCCTAAAATTAGACTCAACACACTCACATGGTCAAGACTATTTTTATGTTCGTTCTAACTTTGGAGGCGCGGATCCCCGGGGTGTACTCAGGTACACCCCACGCTCGGGTTGCGGGCACACTGTGTTGCGAGGGCGCCGCCAGAAGACTGGACTCCAGACGGCAAGCGACCCGCGGAGGATCCGGTGAACGGTGGACTGGTGGAAGAGACACGGCTGCAACGGCATGTGAGGGCGCCCTGGCGCGGGCTGACCCTCTGGCTGCTCGGCATCCCCGCGACGCTCGTCGGCGTGTGGTTCATCACGGTCGTCTCGATGATCACGAGCTTCGTCGGGGTGCTGCTGTTCCCGTCCTCGGCGATGCTGCTGCGCAACCAGCTCGACGCGTACCGGGTCCGCATCAACCGGTGGACCGACGTCCGGATCGCGCGGCCCTACCTGCCGGAGCCGGAGCAGGAGCCCGGTCTGCACGGCATGTTCAAGCGGTTCATCGCGCTGATCAGCGACCCGGCCACCTGGCGGGACTACCTGTGGGTCCTGACCGACCCGGTCGTCTCGGTGTTCACCGCGGCGCTGCCCGCCCTGCTGATCCTTTACGGGGTGTGGGGATACGTGCTCGCCGCCTTCGCCGGCGACATGATCGGGCACTACGGCGGCAGCGACTGGTACGCCTACATCCACGTCACCGAGGGGTTCGGCCGCGACACCGGACGGATCGTCTCCACGGTGGCCGTCGCCACCGCCTGCATCGCCCTCGGGTACGTCATCGGCCCGAAGATGCTGACCGCCTACGGGTACTGGGGCCGTGCCCTCCTCGGCCCGACGAGGAAGTCGGAGCTGGCGCTGCGCGTCCAGCACCTCACCGAGACCCGGTCGGACGCCGTGGACGCCTCCGCCGCCGAGCTGCGCCGCATCGAGCGCGATCTGCACGACGGCGCGCAGGCCCGGCTCGTGGCGATGGGGATGAGCCTCGGCGCGATCGAGCACCTGCTCGACCGGGACCCGGAGAAGGCCCGTCTCCTGCTCGCCGAGACCCGCGCGTCGTCGGCGAAGGCGCTGCACGAGCTGCGCGACCTCGTCCGCGGCATCCACCCGCCGGTGCTCGCCGACCGCGGCGTCGGGGACGCGGTCCGGGCCCTCGCGCTGGACCACCCGCTGGACGTCGAGGTGTCCGCCGAGCTGCCGGCGCGGCCCGAGCCGCCGGTCGAGTCCGCCGCCTACTTCGCGGTGTCGGAGATCCTCACCAACGCGGCCAAGCACTCCGGCGCGTCCCGCGTCTGGGTCGACATGCGGTACGAGAACCGCATGCTGCGGATCACCGTCACCGACGACGGCCGCGGCGGCGCGACGCTGGAGGGCGGCTCGGGGCTGCGCGGGATCGAGCGGCGGATCGGTACATTCGACGGCGTCCTCGCCCTCAGCTCGCCCCTGGGCGGCCCGACGATCGTGACCATGGAGCTGCCGTGCGCGTTGTCCTCGCCGAAGATCTCGCCCTCCTGAGGGAGGGCCTCGTCAGCCTCCTGGAGTCGCACGACTTCGAGATCGCGGCGGCCGTCGACAACGGCCCGTCCCTGCTGAAGGCACTGCTCGACCACCGCCCGGACGTGGCGGTGGTCGACGTGCGCCTGCCCCCGTCCTTCACCGACGAGGGGCTCCAGGCGGCGCTGGAGGCGCGGCGGCAGGTCCCCGGGCTGCCCGTCCTGGTGCTGTCGCAGTACGTCGAGCAGCTCTACGCCCGCGAACTGCTCGCCGACGGCACCGGCGCGATCGGCTACCTGCTCAAGGACCGGGTGTTCGACGCGGCGCAGTTCGTGGACGCGGTCCGCCGGGTCGCCGCGGGCGGCACCGCGATGGACCCCGAGGTCATCTCCCGGCTCGTGGCCCGCAACACCCGCGACACCCCGCTCGGCCGCCTCACCCCGCGCGAGACCGAGGTCCTGGAGCTGATGGCGCAGGGACGCTCCAACGCGGCGATCGCGGAGAGGCTCGTGGTCACCGAGCGCGCGGTGACCAAGCACACCGCGAACATCTTCGCCAAGCTCGACCTGTCCGTGACCGGCGACGACAACCGCCGCGTCCTCGCGGTCCTGGCCTACCTCAACCGCTGAGTCGTCCGCCGACGGGCGCGGCGGTGGCGTAGTCTGCCCCGCGAGCAGGCCCGGGGAGGGCGCGATGACGGTGATTCTGGTTCTGCTGTGCCTGGCGATCGCCGGGCGGGAGCTGTGGCTGGCGTTCGAGCGAGGTCGGACGCCGGGCGCGCCCGAGATCGCCGACATCCGCACGCAGCTGCGCGCCCTCAAGGGGACCCGGGACGAGCTGGAGGAGTTCCGCGCGTCCCAGCGCGAGCGGCTCGACCGGCTCACCGCCGACCAGGAGAGCGACCGCGCGGCGTTCGGCGAGGCCGACGCGCGGATCCGGTCCCTCGTCACGCAGATCAACGACCGGCTGGTACCGGACGTGAGCGGTCGGCTGAAGGAGCAGCGGGAGGCGGCCGAGGAGCAGCGCGCGGCCGTGGAGCGGCTGGCAGCCGAGATGGCCGTGCTCCGCGGGCACCTCGTCGGGCGGCTCGACCAGGCCGCCGCCGCGTCCCTCGGCGCCGACCCCGCCGACCTGGTCACCGGGTCCCTCGCCGTCGTGCCGGGCGAGGCGCGCCCGGCGCTGGCCGGCCCCTTCGAGCGGTTCGCCGAGCACCACGGGCTGCGCGTCGAGCTGACCGACGGGGACCGCTACTACCTGTCCGGACGCAGCCCGCGCGGCCTGGAACTCGACTTCATCGACCTCGTGGCCGCGCTGCGCGAGCACTGCGTGGAGTCCACCGGCCCGGCGCGGTCCCTGCTCGGCGCGCTGCGCGACGTCGACCGGGGCGGCGCGCGGATCGGGCCGCTCCTCATGGCGCGGACGCCGGAGTCGCTGGTGTGCGGGGTGCTGCCGCTCGCCGAGCTGCGCCGCCCCGACGCCGCCGGGCTGCTCGGCGACCCCGACGCCGCCGCCCGGCGCCTCCACCGCCTCCCCGAAGGCCGGTTCTGCGACGTGTCCGCCTGGCCCGCCCTCAACGCCTGACCCGCACCACGGGCTTTCACCACGGGGCTCTCACCACGGGGCTCTCACCGCAGAGGGGATCTCCAGGGGAATTCGGGCGCGCGGCGTTCGAGGAACGCGGCGATGCCCTCCGCGACCTCCCCGCTGGCGGCGACCTCCGCGAGCCACCGCTGCGTCTTCTCCTCGACCGGGCCCGCGGCGACGATGGCGTCCACGATGTCCTTGGTCGCCTGCTGGGTGAGCAGGGAACGGGACGCGAGGGTCTCGGTGAACGCGGCGACGCGGTCGTGCAGGCCGCCCTCGGGGACGACCTCGTCCAGCAGCCCGATGCGCAGCGCGTGCGGGGCGTCGACCAGGTCGGCGGAGTAGAGCAGGTACTTCGCGGCCGACGGGCCCACCAGCCGGACGAGCCGCGCCGTCGCGGCGGCCGGGTAGACGATGCCGAGCCTGGCCGGCGTGATCCCGAACCGCGCGCCCTCCGCCGCGAACCGCAGGTCGCAGGCGGCCGCGAGCTGGCAGCCGCCGCCCACGCAGTACCCCTCGATCGCGGCGAGCGTCGGCTTGCCGAACGCGGCGAGCGCCCGCTCGGCGACCGTCGACAGGTGCGAGTCGTCGTCGCGGTGGATGTCGTCCAGCTCGGAGATGTCGGCGCCCGCGCAGAAGTTCCCGCCCGCCCCCGTCAGCACCACGACCCGGACGTCCGGATCGGCGGCGAACCCGTCCAGGATGCCGGGCAGCGCCCGCCACATGTCCGCCGACATGGCGTTCCGCTTGGCCGGCCGGTCGATCGTGACCGTCCCGACGCCTCCGGCCGCCTCGAACCGCAGCCCCTCGCCCATCGTCCTCCCTCGCCCCGCGCAGCGCGGCTCATCGTATTCGCCCGCGGCCCGGCGCCCCGCCACCGGACCGGCCGCCGGAACCTGGAGGCCGCGCCGGTAGTCATATTCATCGTCAGCGTGAACACCGTCAGCATGGAACACCGGGTACGCGGGTCGGGGGACGCCGCGGCACCGGACCGACGCAGGGGGACATCCGCGTGAAAGCCGTCACCGACCTGGGGGAATGCGAAAGCGCCCTCGATTGCTGTACTGTCAAGGCAACGTCCTTGGACTATCACGACTCGCGTCGAGGACGTCTCTTCCCCGCCCGGGCCATCTGAGCGCCCGGTGAGTTTCGGTCCGGCACGCACACGGCGTGCGGGGCCACCGCACAAGGGAGCCGACGTCAGCCCGGTGGACCGAGCTGCATCCTTCGCATTCCTCTCGCGTACGCGCCGCGGGTTCCGCCGCCGTACGCGGACTTCGACCCCGGGCGGCGCCGCCCACCGTGCGCCCGCCTGAGAAGGGACCCGTATGTCCGCCCCCACCCTCGAATCAGAACCGGCAGCAGGCCGCAAGGCCCCCGCACGCGGCGCGCACGCCATGTCCGCGCAGAGCGCCCGCAAGGACGGGCGGCAGCAGCAGCGGCGCCCGGCCGACGACGCGCCGACCGTCCCCTTCCACGGCCTCCTCTCCCTCCAGGACAAGCACGCGTTCGTCCGCACGTCCGGCTACCTCGCCGGCCCGGACGACGTGCACGTCTCCCTCGCCCAGGTCAAGGCGCACCACCTGCGTCCCGGCGACGTGGTCGCCGGCTTCGCCAGGGCGCCCAAGCAGGGCCGGGGCGACGCCCCCTCGCTCGCCCGCGTCGAGACCGTGAACGGCCTCCCGGTGGCGGAGGCGGCGAACCGGCCCGAGTTCGGCGCGCTGACCCCGCTGTTCCCCGACGAGCGGCTCCGCCTGGACACCGGCCCGCTCGCGACCCGCGTCATCGACCTGGTCGCGCCGATCGGCAAGGGGCAGCGCGGCCTCATCGTGTCGCCCCCGAAGGTCGGCAAGACGATGGTGCTGCAGGCCGTCGCGAACGCCATCGCGGAGAACAACCCCGAAGTGCACCTGATGGTCCTGCTCATCGACGAGCGGCCCGAGGAGGTCACCGACCTGCAGCGGACCGTGCGCGGTGAAGTGATCCACTCGACCTTCGACCGTCCCGCGCGCGACCACACCGCGCTCGCCGAGCTCGCCGTGGAGCGGGCCAAGCGCCTCGTCGAGCAGGGCCACGACGTCGTGATGCTGCTCGACTCGATCACCCGGCTCGGCCGCGCCTACAACCTCGCGGCGCCCTCCAGCAGCCGCATCCTCGCCGGCGGCGTCGCGACGACCGCGATCTACCCGCCGAAGAAGTTCTTCGGCGCCGCCCGCAACATCGAGAACGGCGGCTCGCTCACCATCCTCGCCACCGCGCTGGTGGAGACGGGGTCCCGCATGGACGACGTCTTCTTCGAGGAGTACAAGGGCACCGGCAACATGGAGCTGAAGCTCGACCGGGGCCTCGCCGACCGCCGCGTCTTCCCCGCCGTCGACATCGAGGCGTCCGGGACGCGCCGCGACGAGCTGCTGATGTCCCCCGAGGAGCTCGCCCTCTCCTGGCGCCTGCGCCGCGCCCTCCAGGGGCTGGACAAGCAGGCGGCGGTCGAGCAGCTCCTGGAGAAGATGAAGGGCACCTCCTCCAACGCCGAGTTCCTCCTGCGCCTCCAGCAGACGACCTGACCGGCCCCGCGATCCGGCCGGGGCTCAGCCGCCGTTCTCCGGCCTGAACGACTTGAGGATCCTGTCGTAGAGGCGCTGGCCCGGCGTCCACTCCGGGTCGGGCGCGTGGAAGCAGAACTCGTACCCGGCCGCACGGCCGCACAGCACGTGCCGGACGGCCTTGTGGACACCGTCCCGCCAGGTGAACTCCCATTCGGCGGCGCCGTCGACGACCTCGGGCACCGGTTCCAGCCGCAGCCGCTCGTAGCCGGGATAGCGGTGCTCCACCACGGCGTCGCGCTCCTCCGCGCGCAGCCCGGCCAGCGGGTCGCCGGGGACCGGGGCGATGCGCAGCCCCCTTCCGGTGCCGGCGTCCTTCCAGGTCATCACGCCGCCGCGCCGTTCCGCCTGCCAGCCCGCGGGCACCCGCACCGAGTAGGCGCCCGCCTCGTGGTACTTCGCCGTCTTCACCGACACGCCCGCCGCCGGACGCAGCGCGACCGCGTCGCCCTTGCCGATCGACGTCCACCGGGCCGTCCAGGTGCCCGCCCCGGCCGCGAGCGCCGCGAGCAGCGCCACGCTGACCACCGTCCCGGGCCGCATCCGCTGCGACGGAAGCGCCGGGACGCGCCACCCCGCCCGCCGCGAACCGCACGGCGGCTTGCCGGACCGGTCCCCGGGCGGCCTGCCGCCGCGCAGCGTCCACGGGACCCGAGGCCCGCGCGGGACCGGCGCCCTCGGCGCGTCCCGCGACACCCAGGCGCCGCTGAGCGCCCACGGGACGCGGCGCCCGAGGACGGTGCGGTGCGCGGAGAAACGGCGGGGATGCGGCACCGGCGCACGGGTGAAACCCGGTTCGGGGACCGTTCCGATAACCTTTTGCAGCATTTCCGCGGTGGCCTCGGCCGTCAATCGGTCCTCCGGCCGCTGCCGCAGCAGCCCTTCGATGACCGGACCCAGCGGCCCGGCCCGTACTGGGCGCGCATAGTCGCCCAGAAGAACCGCCACCATCGACGCGAGGGCGTGGCAACGCAGGAAAGGCGAAAAGCCCTCGACCGCTGTGTAAAGCGTCGCACCGAGCGACCAGAGGTCGGACGCCTCCACGCTCGGCAGGCCGTCCACCCGTTCCGGCGGGAGGTACGCGGGAGAGCCCTCGATGCCGGCGAGCAGGGTGTCGGCCGGCTGCGGGCCCTTGCCGGTGTGGACGGCCAGGCCGAAGTCGCTGAGCAGGACGCGCCCGTCGTCGCACAGCAGGACGTTGCTGGGCTTGACGTCGCGGTGCAGGATGCCCGCCGCGTGCGACGCGCGGAGCACCGACAGGACCGCCGCGCCGATCTCCGCCGCCCGCCGCACGCCGAGCGGGCCGTCCTCCGTGACCAGCCGGTGCAGGGAGCACGACTCCAGGAACTCCATGACGATCCAGGGGCGGCCGTCCTCGATGATGAGGTCGTGCACGGCGACGACGCCGGGATGGCGCAGGGCGGCGGTCGCGCGGGCCTCGGAGAACAGGCGCCTGCACATCACCCTGCGCTCGCTCTCGGTGATGCGCGGGGGGAGATGGACCTCCTTGACCGCGACGTCCCGATCGAGCATCTCGTCGTACGCCCGCCAGACGGTGCCCATGCCGCCTCTGCCGACGACAGAGAGCAGGCGATACCGGCGCGCGAGCGGTATCAGTCGATCCCCACTCATGCGGCGGTTAATCGCCGGAACGCGCTCAAGGCACGCTCCCTCGGCATCAATTGATTCTTGACTGGTCGCCGCCGAGGAAAAAGCGCCCGGGCGTGGTATAACCCACGCGCGGTGACTTTACCAAGGCTCTACGCGAGCACGCTCCTGGCCCACTTGTAATCGGACTTCCCGACGGCGGTTCGCTGTACCTCATCGACCAGGGTCATCTGCCGCGGAAGCTTGTAGCCCGCGAGCCGTTCGCGGCAGTACTCGGTCAAATCCTCAAGGGTCACGGTCGCGCCGGGACGCGCGGAGACGACGGCGGCCACGCGCTGCCCGAACCGCTCGTCCGGCAGGCCCACGACGACCGCGTCCTCCACGGCGGGGTGGTCCTTGAGCGCGACCTCGACCTCCTCCGGGTACACCTTCTCGCCGCCCGTGTTGATCACCAGGGAGCCGCGGCCGAGCAGCGTGATCGTCCCGTCCTCCTCCAGGCTCGCGAAGTCGCCGGGGACCGACCAGCGCGTCCCGTCGGCGGCGGTGAAGAACGTCGACGCCGTCTTCGCGGGATCGTTGTAGTAGCCGAGCGGGATGTGGCCGCTTCGGGCCAGCCTGCCGATCTCGCCGGGCCGGACGACGTTCAGGTCGTCGTCGAGGACGGTGATGCCGGGCTTCATCATGAACCGGGCCGTCCCCTCCCTGCCTCCGACGGACGGGCCGCACGCGCCGGTCTCCGACGCGCCGTAGTTGTCGAGGAACATGACGTTCGGCAGGTGCCTCTGCAGCGCGGCCTTCGCCCCCTCGGTCAGCGGCGCGCCGCCGGACGCGATCGCCATCAGCGAGGAGGTGTCGTGGTCGCCGGAGGCGAGCGCCTTGGCGACCGGGCGCGCCATGACGTCGCCGACCAGCATCATCACGTTCGCCTGCTCCTCGGCGAGCAGCCGCAGGGCCTGGTCCGCGTCGAACGCGTGGTCCGTGTAGAGGACGACCTTGGCGCCGCTGAACAACCCCATGAACGCGACCCACTGGCCGGCGCCGTGCATGACGGGCGCGCAGTCGAGCACGGCCATCGCGGGCTGGTCGGCGTTGGCGGCCAGCTCGTCGGGGCTGCCGATGGGGTCGCCGAGGACGTTCCCGCCGCCGAGCGCGCCGAAGAAGATGTCCTCGCAGCGCCACTCGACGCCCTTCGGATAGCCGGTCGTGCCGCCCGTGTACATGATGTAGCGGTCGTCGCTGGAGCGTTCGGGGAAGTCGTCGCCGGTGGCGGAGCCCGCCAGCGCCTTCTCGTACTCGACCGCGCCGGGGATCTCGGCCGCGGAGCCGTCCTCCAGCACGACGACGTGCCGCAGCTCCGGCAGCTCGCCGCGGATCTCCTCCACCCTGGCCAGCAGCGAACGCTCCCCGATGAGCGCCACCGAGTCGGAGTCGGCCAGGACGTGGCGCAGCTCGGCGGCGACGTAGCGGAAGTTCACCGGGATCGGCACCGCACGGATCTTGAACGCGCCGAGCATCGCCTCGATCCACTCGGCCCGGTTGTGGGCGAGGATCGCCACGTGCTCGCCCGGCCGCACCCCGGCCTCGGCGAGATGGTGCCCGACCCGGCTCGCCCGCTCGCTGAGCTGCCGGTACGTCCGCCGCTCCCCGCCGGCCACCAGGGCGGGGCGGTCCGGCCCCGCCGCGGCCAGGATCTCGAGCAGGTCGGCCAGGTTGTAGCTTCGCGCCATGCCACGTCCTCGCGTGTCGGGGTGGGGACTGACCCCGATCCTCCATGGGGACCGGCGCCGACTCAATCCTTGTCGACATTCGGTCCAATGAGATGAGTCACATATCACGTGCCTGATCCGGCCACGCCCAAGGTTCTTACACGGCTCTTATCTGGGTACCGGCATGCTTGGCCGTAACGATTGAGTATCAGACGGGGGTAGTGGTGAGCGCAGGTGCGATGGCGTGGACCCCGCCGACGTGGGAGGAGATCGTCAGCGAGCACTCGACCCGGGTGTTCCGGCTGGCGTACCGGCTGACGGGCAACCGCCACGACGCCGAGGACCTCACCCAGGACGTCTTCATCCGGGTCTTCCGCTCCCTGTCCTCCTACAGTCCCGGCACGTTCGAGGGCTGGCTGCACCGGATCACGACGAACCTGTTCCTCGACCGCGCCCGCCGCAAGCAGCGCATCCGGTTCGACCTCCTCGCCGACGACGCCGCCGAGCGCCTGCAGGGCCGCGAGCCGAGCCCCGCGCAGGCCTACGACGAGCAGCACCTCGACCACGACATCCAGAAGGCGCTGGACGGGCTCGCCCCCGAGTACCGCGCCGCGGTCGTCCTGTGCGACATCGAGGGCCTGTCGTACGAGGAGATCGCCGCGTCGCTGAACGTCAAGCTCGGCACCGTCCGCTCCCGCATCCACCGGGGCCGCGCGCAACTGCGCACCGCCCTGGAGCACCGCCGCCCCGCCGAGTGCACCGTGACGAGCATCACTAGTGACCACTGAGTAACTTCCGGCCTACCCTTCGCCCGTGGACAAAGCGCGGGTGAACATCGCTTTCGAGCGCCGCGGCGAGGGGCCGCCCCTCGTCCTGCTGCACGGCATCGGCCACCGCCGCCAGGGGTGGGCCCCGGTCATGGACCTGCTCGCCGCCGAACGCGAGGTATTCGCGGTCGACCTGCCCGGCTTCGGCGACTCCCCGCCGCTGCCCGACGGCGCCCCCTACACGCTGGACACGGCCGTCTCCGCCCTCGCGGACGCCTTCGCCGCCCTCGGCCTGGACCGCCCGCACATCGCGGGCAACTCCCTCGGCGGCCTGTTCGCCCTCGAAGCCGCCGACCGCGGCCTCGCCAGCTCGGCGACCGCCCTGTCCCCGGCCGGTTTCTTCACCAACCTGGAGTTCCGCTACGGCATGTCGGTGCTGCGCGCGTCGCGGCTCGGCGCCCGCGTCCCCGAGACCTTCCTCACCCGGCTGGCCCGCTCCCCGCGCCGCCGCACGCTCATGTTCGGCATGATCTACGGCCGTCCCGACCTGATGGACATCGAGACCCTCGCGGGCGACGCCCGAGCCATGCGCGACGCCCCGGGCTTCGAGCCCACCCTCCGCGCGGGCCGCACCACCCGGTTCCTCGGCTCCTGCGCCGACGTCCCCGTGACCATCGCCTGGGGCACGAAGGACCGCCTGCTCCTGCGCAGCCAGGCCATCCGCGCCCAGCGCCGCCTTCCCCACGCCCGCTTCGTCTGGCTGGAGGGCTGCGGCCACGTCCCCATGGCCGACGACCCGGCCCTCGTGGCGAAGGTCCTGCTGGAGGGCAGCGCGCACCCGCTCCGCGCCGCCCGCCCCGAGGCCGCCGCGTCCTAGTGCCTCAGGCTCCCTGGGGCTTCAGTCGCTCGGTCAGGTAGGCGAGGATCTCGTCCCTGGCCCGGAGCGTGGGGTGCCCTTCCTCGTCCACGAGGTGGGCGGTGACGACGCTGTGGGGGCTCGCGACCACGTCGCGGAAGAACGGCGGCGGGTCGGTGTTCGCGACGCCGCCGGGGAGCACGCGGCCGTCGAAGGCGTCCCCGAGCAGGGCCCGGTAGGCGGCGAACCGCTGGCCGGTGCACCACCGGTCGTTGTCGAAGCGGTAGGCGAGGACGGTCAGGCCGTCGCGCGCGACGCGCTCCTTCACCGCGCGGGCGTCCTCGTCGCCGAGTTCCAGGCCGGCGGGGTCGTCCAGCGGCAGTGACGGGTGGTTGACGACCGGCGCTATGACGGCCGGTTCGAGCGCCATGGTGAGGGCGAAGTTCCCGGTGAAGCAGAGCCCGATCGCCCCGACCCCCGGCCCGCCGCACTCGGCGTGGGCCTGGCGGGCGAGCCCGCGCAGCCATGCCGTGACGGGACTGGTGCCGCCCCCGGCGAACGCCCGGAACTCGGCGCTCACACACGTCCGGCGGACGATCCGCTCGCCGTCCTCGGTCGTGGGGTGGGCGCCGTCGCGGCCGAAGAGCGAGGGAACATGGACGGTGAGGCCCGCGTCCCGCACCCACCGCGCCAACCGCAGGACGTCTGGACTGATGCCGGGCATCTCGGGCATCACCACGACGGCCGGGCCGGTGCCCGCGGCGTACACCGTCTTCACCACCCCGTCCACGTCCACGAGCCGACGGGAGAAATCCGAGATCGGGTCGTCAAGGTGCTCGTCGAGAGTGTTCATGGAGACAGCGTGGCCGGACGGCGGGCCGCCCCGGGAGAGGCCGGATCGCCATGTGCGGGGGTAATCTCGCCACAGGATGAAGGGCGGGAGGCGGGCGTGGGCGCGTTGCGGGTGGCGGTGCTGGCTTATCCGGGCTGCTTCGCCTCGGAGGTGTTCGGCGTGCCCGATCTGCTGACGATGGCCGGGCACGTCGCCGGTCCGGATCGCGCCGGCTACGAGGTGTCGGTGGTGTCGCCGCGCCGCCGCGTGGTCGCCTCCGGAGGCGTGGCGCTGGCCGCCTCCCCGCTCCGCGAGGCCGACGTCCTCGTCGTGCCGGGTTTCGAGCTCCATCCGGGTCTCGACGTGGACGCGAAGCTCGCGGGGCTGGCCCCGGAGATCACGGCCGTCCGCTCGCACGCCGCCGCGGGAGGCGCGGTGGTCTCGATCTGCGTCGGCGCGTTCCTGCTCGCCGCGGCCGGGCTGCTCGACCGGCGCCGGGCCACGACGGCGTGGCTGTTCGCGGACGAGCTGGCCCGGCGCTGCCCGTCCTCCGACGTCCGGCCCGACCTCCTGGTCGTCACCGACGCGGGCGTGACCACCACGGCGGCGTTCAGCGCCATGTACGACTTCGCCCTGGAGCTGGTGCGCCGGCACAGCGGCGCCGGCGTGGCGCGGGCGACCGCGCGGATGGCGCTCGTGGACGACGCGCGCTCGTCCCAGGCCCCGTACGTCGACGCCCGGCTCCTTCCGCAGCCCGGGCACGAGTTCTCCCGCCGGGTCATGCGGCACCTGGACCAGGCCCTCGCCGCCCGGTACGACCTCGCCGCGCTGGCCGAGGCGTTCAACGTCAGCACCCGGACGCTGCTGCGGCGCTTCGCGCAGGAGACGGGCCGGAGCCCGCTGGAGTACCTCCAGTCGGCCCGCGTCCGGCGCGCACGCCACCTCCTGGAGACCACGGACCGGACGGTCGCCGCCATCGCCGCCGCGGTCGGGTACCGGGACCCCGGGACCTTCGCCGCCCTCTTCGCCAAGCACACCGGGCGGCGCCCGAAGGACTACCGCGCGACCTTCCGGCGTCCCGTCCGCTGACCGCCCGGACGTGAGAAGGCCGGGGTCCGCGCGACGGGTGGCGCGGACCCCGGCCTCACGGGGGCTCAGCCGGTGACCGGGAGGTCGCCGGGGACCGGGGTCGGGGCGGGGGCCTCGCCGGGCGGGACCGAGGGCGACGAGGGCTCGCCCGGCTGCGACGGCTGGGACGGCTTGCCGGGCTGGCCGGGCTGACCGGGCTGGCCGCCTCCGCTCTTGCCGCAGCTGGCGGACGCGATGCTGATCGTCTGCGTCTTGCCCGCCAGGGTCGCCGACACCTCGATGGCGGTGACCGTGAGGTTCCCGTCGTAGCCGCGGACCTGCTTGTTCAGCGTGACCGTGACCGCGCCGAGGCCCTTCAGGTCGGTGGTGACGGTGGTGTTGGGCGTCGCGCCGAGCTTCAGCGCCCGGGTGCCCAGCGTCGCGCCCACCACGTGGGAGACCCCGGTGCCGTTCTCGCACTTGGCGGAGACCGCGTGCGCGGACAGGCCGAGCTTGGCCACCCGCAGGTCGGCGACGGACGCGCGGCCGTGCCCGGCCCAGGCCGAGCCGTTCAGCAGCCGCGCCTCGACGAGCGGGTTGGCGGGCAGCTCCGCCGCGCTCTTGCTGGTGGGCCGCTGCGCCGCGGACGCCACCGAGGAGGTCGGCGGGACGACGACGGAGCCGGTGGCGGAGATGGCGACCGCCGAACCGGCGCCGCCGGGGGCGGCGGACGGGGCGGCGGAGGCGGGGGCGGCGGACAGGGCGAAGGGCAGGGCCAGCGCGCCGGCGACGGCCGCGCACTTGGTGAGTGCCTGCAAACGCACGGTTCTCTCCTCAGGGGTTCGTGATCGTGGGGATGGGGTGGGGTTCGGCGGCCCGGCCGTACGGCCGGGTGGATCGCGGGAGCGTCAGTCCGTGATCTGGACGGACGTCCCGAGCGGGACCTTGGCGAGCTGCTTCAGCGCCTCGGCGGGCACCCGGACGCAACCGTGCGTGACGGCCTTGCCGAACACCGACTTCGTCGGCCAGCCGTGGAACGCGACCGTCCCGGGGCCGCCGCCGAAGGTGTCGAGGGTGGCCGAGTGCGCGCCCACCGGCAGGACCAGCGGGCTGTAGGTGGGCTTCTCGGGGGCGAGGGAGGCGAGCAGGAACGTCCGTCCGGTGGGCGTCGGCGTCTTCGGCGCGCCGACCGCCACCGACCACGCGCCCACCTGGCGGCCGCCCCGGAGCAGGGTCAGCCTCCTGTCGCCGAGGTCCACCTTGACGGCACTGGAACTGCGCGCGGCCTTCAGGCCGGAGTCGGGGATCCAGCCGGTCACGCCGTTCGGGCGGCTCGGCAGCAGCACGCGCCGCCAGCCGGGGCGGCTCTCCACGACGGGCACCCAGGTGGGGCCCTTGAGCTGGGTGCTCGGCAGTTCCGCGACGGCGGGCGCGCCCGGCTTCGCCGACACGGGAACCGTGTCGTTCGGGTGCACCACGGTCCCGTCGCTCTTGGCGGACGGGGCCTCGTCCCGCGGCAGGTCGTCCAGCGTCGTGTACGTGGTGGCCTCGGGGAGCCTCTCCAGGCCGCCGGCGGGGGACGCGCCGGCGGCCGCCCCCTTGTGCCCACCCCCGCATCCGGTCACGATCAGGGCCGTCACCAGCAGGGCCGGTGCCGCCGTCCGGGCCGTCCGCCCGGCGGCGCGCGGTGGTTCGTCGCTCACGAAGACTCCAAGTGATCCCGCCGGAAAGGGGCTCCGGCTCGCCTCTGTGCCCGGTCTCTACGCGCGAGGGCCCGGGGAGGTTGCACGGTGTGCGGAAGAAGTCGCGATCCGTGCTCCGCCGCCTTCTCCGCCGCCTTCTCCGCCGCCTTCTCCGCCGCCTTCTCAGGCCGGTGCCGCGTTGCGGGAACAAGCCGGGATTGACATCTGTTTGAACCCTCAACTAACCTTCGACGAGTTCGTTGAAGTTTCAAGCATTGCGACAGGAGTTCCCATGAGCATCGCCGCCGTCGCCCCCGAGCTGACCGCCGGAACCTGGAACATCGACCCCGCCCACTCCGAGGTCACCTTCGTCATCCGGCACCTGATGACCAAGGTGCGCGGCACGTTCACCGACTTCACCGGGTCCGTGCAGATCGCCGAGGAGCTGTCGGAGTCCACCGCCACGGCGGAGATCCAGGTCACCTCGATCGACACCCGCCACGCCGACCGGGACGCCCACGTGCGGACCTCGGACGTCCTCGACGTGGAGAACCACCCGACCATGACCTTCGCGACCAAGGGCGTCCGCGCGCAGGACGGCGAGTACCTCCTGGACGGCGAGCTGACGATCAAGGGCGTCACCCGTCCGATCACCCTCACGGTCGAGTACAACGGCGTCGGCGAGGACCCGTGGGGCGGCACCCGCGCAGGCTTCTCCGCCACGACCACGATCAACCGCAAGGACTGGGGCATCGAGTTCAACGTGCCGCTGAAGGGCGACAAGGCCCTGCTCGGCGACAAGGTCGACATCCAGCTGGAGATCCAGGCGGTCCGCGCCTGAGGGGCCCACGACTGCCGGAAGGGCCGCCCGTCCCGGGCGGCCCTTCCGCTGTCCCCGGGGGTGTTATTCCAGGGGCAGGCGCAGGGCGAAGCGGGCGCCGGACGGGTGGTCCTCGATCCGCAGCGTCCCGCCGTGCGCCCGGGCGATCTCGCGGGCGATCGCGAGGCCGAGGCCGGCGCCGCCGGTGCCGCGGCTGCGCGCGGAGTCCAGGCGGGTGAAGCGCTCGAAGACGCGTTCCCTGTCGGCGGGCGGGACGCCGATGCCGTCGTCGGCGACGACGAGCAGCGCCCGGCCGCCGTCCCTGCCCACCTCCACCGTCACGCACGATCCGGCGTAGCGCTCGGCGTTGTCGAGCAGGTTGCCCAGCAGCCGGACGAGCTGCATCCGCACCCCGCGCACCTCGACGCCGCGGGACAGCTCGGTGACGATCTTCAGATCGGACGAGCGCCGGCGGACCTCGGCGCCGGCGAGCGCCGCCAGGTCGATCGGTTCCTGCGCCGCGCTCCCGCCGGTCCCGATGCGGGCGAGCAGCAGCAGGTCGGTGACGATCGACTCCAGCCGGTCGGTGTCACGCAGCGCCGACGCGATGACGCCCCGCAGGTCGTTGTCCTCCGGGTGCATGGAGGCGTCCTCCAGGTTGGCCCGGAGCCCCGCGATCGGGGTGCGCAGCT
Source organism: Actinomadura citrea (assembly GCF_013409045.1). NCBI lineage: Bacteria > Bacillati > Actinomycetota > Actinomycetes > Streptosporangiales > Thermomonosporaceae > Actinomadura > Actinomadura citrea. Next base: position 8,832,799 of record NZ_JACCBT010000001.1, read on the forward strand.
CGTGTGAGGCGTCCGAGGCGAACTGCCGCTGCCGTGCGACGGCCCGCTCCAGCCGGTCGAGCGTCTCGTTGGCGGTTCGGGCGAGCTGCGCGATCTCGTCCTGGCCCCGGGGCTGCGGCACCCGGCGGCTGAGGTCGGTGGCGCTGATCTCCGCGAGCTGGGCGCGGATCGCCTCGACGGGGCCGAGCGTGCGCCCGACGACGCGCCAGGTGACCCCCGCGGCGACGGCGGCCAGCAGCAGCACGCCCGAGCCGAGCACCCCCTCCAGGAGACCGTCCACCAGATAGGACGGCTGCCGCGCGGCCGCGTACACCACGACGGAGTCGCGCGCGGTGCTGACCCGGATGGCCTCGGCCACGAAACACTCCCGGTCCGGCCATCGGCCGCGGCACTCGGTGAAGTCCTGGACGCGCATGTTGCTCGGCGGCCAGAGTCTGCTCACCGGTGGTCTGTCCGTTGCGGCGGGTGTGGCGTTCGTCACCCGCCCGCCGGGCTCGACGACCTGGATCAGCACGAGGCCGCGGGACTCGTCGCGGATCCGGCCCTCCAGCGTCCCGTCGCGGACGCCGCCGCTGACGCGCCGGGCGTCCACCTGCGTCCGACGGAGCAGTTCGGCCTTGACGGCGCTGCGCACGGCGACGTCCACGCCGATCGCGGTGACGCCGAGCACCAGTGCGGCGATCACGGCGGCGACGAGCGTGTCCCTGGCCCGGATGGACCGGGGGCGCATGCGCATGGGCCCTCCACGAGGACGTACCGGTCTCCGGGCGTGACGACACACGCTACCGGCCGGTCATGAAACGGGGAGCCCGAAACTGCGCGCCGTGTTTTCACCATCGCTTACTGGGACATCCCGTTTTATGACGATTCCCTCCGGAGTACAGGGACGGACACACATGGGCAGGGACGTGGCTTCGGTCTCCATCAGCGGCGAGGACCGGCGACGGTATCGCGACAAGGTGCGCAGGTGCCTCGACGTGCTGGCCCGGATGCTGGGCGAATCCCAGTTCGACTTCGAGCGCCCGCACATCGGCCTGGAGATCGAGCTCAACCTGATCGACTCGCTCGGCGACCCGCTGATGCGCAACGCGGACGTGCTCAAGGCGATCGCGGACCCGGCGTGGGCCACCGAGCTGGGCCAGTTCAACCTGGAGATCAACATCCCGCCCCGGGAGCTCGGCGGCGAGGGCACGGGAGCCCTGGAGACGGAGGTCCGCGACCACCTCGCGCACGCCGACGACCGGGCCCGCGAGGTGGGTGGCCGGCTCGTGATGATCGGCATCCTGCCGACCCTGCGGCGCACCGACATCGGCGAGGAGACCCTGTCCTCCAACGCCCGCTACAAGATGCTGAACGACCAGATCTTCGCCGCGCGCGGGGAGGAGATGCGCATCGACATCGACGGTCCCGAGCCGCTGCGCATGCACACCGACACGATCATCCCCGAGGCCGCCTGCACCAGCGTCCAGTTCCACCTGCAGGTCAGCCCCGACGAGTTCGGCGCGTACTGGAACGCGGCCCAGGCCGTCGCGGGCGCGCAGGTCGCGATGGGCGCCAACTCGCCGTTCCTGTTCGGCCATCAGCTCTGGCACGAGACCCGCATCACCCTGTTCGAGCAGGCCACCGACACCCGCCCGGACGAGCTGAAGACGCAGGGCGTCCGGCCCCGCGTGTGGTTCGGCGAACGCTGGATCACCTCCGTGTTCGACCTCTTCGAGGAGAACGCCCGGTACTTCCCGTCCCTGCTGCCGCTGTGCGACGACGAGGACCCCCGCGAGGTGCTGGACCAGGGCGGCATCCCCGAGCTCGGCGAGCTCACCCTCCACAACGGAACGATCTACCGCTGGAACCGCCCCATCTACGCCGTCGTGAAGGGCCGCCCCCACCTGCGCGTGGAGAACCGCGTCCTGCCGGCCGGGCCGTCCGTCGCCGACGTCGTCGCCAACGGCGCCTTCTACTACGGCGTCGTCCGGATGCTGGCCGAGGAGGACCGCCCCGTCTGGTCCCGCATGTCCTTCGCCACCGCCGAGGAGAACCTGCACCGCGCCGCACGCGGCGGCCTCGAATCGACCCTCTACTGGCCCGGCATGGGCGAGGTGCCCGCCGCCGAGCTCGTCCTGCGCAAGCTGCTCCCCCTCGCCCACGAGGGGCTCGACCGCTGGGGCGTCGACCCCGCCCGCCGCGACCGCCTCCTCGGCATCATCGAGCGCCGCTGCGTCACCGGCCAGACCGGCGCCGCCTGGCAGATCAACACCGTCCGGGCCCTGGAGGAGGAGCACGGCGTCGGCCGCCACGACGCCCTGCGCATGATGACCCGCGCCTACGTCGAGCACGGGCGCGACAACGAGCCCGTCCACACCTGGTAGTCCGAGGATCTTCACAGCTCCCGCACAGACCACACCCCGCCTCCACGAAACGGCCTTCTAGAGTCGGTGGCGTGAGTGGACACGAGACGCGCGTCCTCGTCGTCGAGGACGAGCCGACGATCGCGCGGGCGGTGGCCGACCGGCTGGCGGCCGAGGGCTTCGGCGTCGAGACGGCCGGGGACGGGCCCTCGGCGGTCGAGCGCGCCCGCGCGTACGAGCCGCACCTCATCGTGCTGGACGTGATGCTGCCCGGGTTCGACGGCCTTGAGGTCTGCCGCCGGGTCCAGGCGGAACGTCCCGTGCCCGTGCTGATGCTGACGGCGCGCGACGACGAGACCGACCTGCTCGTCGGCCTCGGCGTCGGCGCCGACGACTACGTGACCAAGCCGTTCAGCATGCGCGAGCTGGTGGCGCGCATACGCGCCGTGCTGCGCCGCGTCGAGCGGCCCGCGATGGACACCGGGGGCGGGCGGGTGCGCGTCGGAGACCTGGAGGTCGACCAGCGGGCCCGCCGGGTGCGCCGGGACGGCCGCGAGGTGCACCTCACGCCGACCGAGTTCGACCTGCTCGCGTGCCTGCTGCGCAACCGGGGGACGGTGCTCACCCGCGCCGTCCTGCTGGAACGGGTGTGGGACTGGGCGGACGCGTCCGGCACGCGGGTCGTCGACAGCCACGTCAAGGCCCTGCGGCGCAAGCTCGGCCAGGAGCTGATCCGTACCGTGCACGGCGTCGGCTACAGCCTGGAGGCCGCGCCGTGACCGCCGAGGGCGCCGGTCTCGCCCGCAGGCTGTGGGCGCGGCTGCCCCGGCCGCTGGACCCGCTCCGGTCGATCAAGGTGAAGTTCGGCGTCGTGGTCGTCGTGACCGCGTGCGTCGCCGTCCTGATCGTGCTGTGGGGGTACCCGCTGGGGTTCCGCGCCCGGCAGACGATGCCGCTCGGCGTGCTCATCTCGCTGGTCGTCATCCAGCTGCTCGCCCACGGCATGACCGCGCCGCTGCGCGAGATGACCGCGGCGGCGCGGGCGATGGCGCGCGGCGACTACAGCCGCCGGGTGCGCGCCACCTCGCGCGACGAGGTCGGGGAGCTGGCGCAGGCGTTCAACCGGATGGCCGCCGACCTCGCCGAGGTCGACCGGCAGCGCCGCGAGTTCGTCGCGAACGTCTCGCACGAGCTGCGCACCCCCATCAGCGCGCTGCGGGCCGTCCTGGAGAACGTCGCGGACGGCGTCACGCCCGCGACGCCCGACGTCCTGGAGACGGCCCTCGACCAGACCGAGCGGCTCGGACGCCTCGTCACCCAGCTGCTGGACCTGTCGCGGGTCGAGGCGGGCGCGGCGGCGCTCGACGTGACCGACCTCGACATCGCCGGCTTCGTCGCCGACGTCGTCGCGGAGGCGCGGGCGGGCCGCCCGGAGGCGGTGTTCGAGCCGGACGTCACGCCCGGCCTGCGCGCCGCCGCCGACCGCGACCGCCTCCACCAGGTCGTCGCCAACCTGCTCGACAACGCCGCCCGGCACAGCCCGGACGGCCGCCCCGTCACGGTCAAGGCCCGTCCCGCGAACCCGCCCGGCGGACTGGTCATCGAGGTGGCCGACGAGGGGCCCGGCATCCCGCCCGAGGAGCGCGCCCGCGTGTTCGAGCGCTTCTCCCGCGGGTCCGCGTCCGGCGCCGGCACGCCCGGCGGCGGCACGGGGCTGGGCCTGGCCATCGCGAACTGGGCCACCGAGCTGCACGGCGGCGACATCACCGTCATGGACACCCCCACCGGCTGCCGCATCCGCGTCGTGATCCCTCCGGACCTCGCTACCCGGTCAGATCAATGGTGAGCAGGGCGAACGCGGCGAGAGTCGAGTCGTCGGTGATGCGGCCGTCCCGGACGAGCGCCTTGAACTCCTCCCGCGACACCCACTTCTGCCGCATGTCCTGCTCCTCGGGCTCCCGGTCGGCCTCCCCGGCCTCCAGGTCGGACGCGACGAAGATCGTGAAACCCTGACCGCTCGTCCCGTGCGCGCAGTGCAGGTACCCGAGGCGCCGCAGCGTCCCGGCGCGCAGCCCGGTCTCCTCGGCGAGCTCCCGCCGGGCCAGCTCCTCCGGGTCGGCCTCGCGCCGGCCGGGGGCCGAGCCCTGCGGGAAGCTCCACGTGCGCCTGCCGATCGGGTACCGGTACTCCTCGACGAGGTGGAATCCGTCCCCCTCTTCCGGGATGACCAGCACGAAGTCGGGCTTGTCGACCACCCCGTACATGCCGCGCGAACCGTCCAGCCGCTCGACCTCGTCCTCCCGGACGACCATCCACGGGTTCTCGTAGACGACGCGCGACGCGACCTGGCGCACCGCGGGCCGCTCCTCGCCGCTCATACGCCCGCCCCGTAGCGGTAGACGAGTTCGTGCCGGTCGCCGACCACCACCCGGTGGGTGGCCTCGACGACCCGCTCGTTCTGGTCGTGGGCACGGCGCCACAGCGTCAGGACGGGCTGGTCGGGCTTGATCTCCAGCGTCTCCTGCTCGTCCGGGCGGGGCAGCCGGCACGTCACCGACTCCTCGAACGTGATCCGGTAGCCCGCCTCCTCCAGCCGGGAGTAGATGCCGCCCGGCCCCGTGTCGATCTCGCGCAGGACCGGGATCTGCTCCACGATCTCAAGGACCACCCAGGTCGTCGCCGTCTGGACGGGCGGCTCCCCCTCGACGCCCTGGACGCGCGCCCGCTCCAGCACCCGCGCCCCGACCGGGACGTCCAGGCGGAACGCGAGCCGGTCGTCGGCCTCCACCTCGGCGACGGCCGTCCGGGTGAACGGGGTGCCCCCGTCCCGCCGCGCCGACACGTGGAACCCCCGCCAGTCCCCGACCTGGCGCGTGATGTCGGACGCCGCGCGCCGCACCCGCGGAGCCGCCCGCACCTGCGCGCCCGCGCCGTGCCGCAGATGGACGAGGCCCTGCTCGGCCAGCAGCCGCAGCGCCCGCCGGACGGTGGAGCGGTCGGCCTCGTACACGCGCGCCAGTTCCCGCTCGGACGGCAGCCAGGCGGCCGGGTCCAGCTCGCCCTCGACGATACGGGCGGCGAGCGCGTTGCTGATCGCCTGTGCCTTCGCGGGGGGTCGCGGCATACCAGATCCTGCTCCAGGTCGGTGCATTGACCTCATACCGTACAGATCCCACTTGCTCCCGCACCCTCTCGGGGTTGCGGCGAACTCATTGTGGTCAGTGTTTGGTGGTTCTATGGTAGACCTACCATGAACCGACCGAGGGAGCCCCGCTTCATGTCGGCGACCATGTGCATGCCGGGCTGGCACAGCGAGCGCTCGGACACCGGCCTGCGCGCCACCCGCGTCACCCCCCTGTCGGACTACCAGCTCCTCAACGGCTGCCTTGAGGAGATCGTCGCCACCGACGAGGGCGAGCTGTGGCTGCTCTGCGACGCGCAGACCCGGCTGGCCGAGCGCGTCGCCACCGCCGAGCGGCTGCGGGCCTCCCACCGGCTCTGATCAGCCGCGCCGCAGGGTGACGACCTCGCCCGAGTCCCCGACCGCCGCACGGGCCGGCGGCATGATCCGCTCCCCCGCGTTGTCGGCCAGCAGTGCCCGGGCGCGCAGCACGATCTCCAGGTCGAAGCGCAGGTCCGGGTCCAGGAGCTGGTCGCCGAACAGCTCCTCCAGCTGGCGCAGCCGGTACCGGACGGTCTGCGGGTGGACGTGCAGCCGCATCGCGACCTCGTTGGCGTTGCGTCCCGACTGCAGCCACGCCAGCAGCGTCTCGGCGAGCCGGTCCTGCTGGCTGGCCCGCAGGTGCGCCAGCGGCGCGAGCCGCAGGTCGGCCAGCGAGGTGATGAGCCCCTCGTCCTGGAACAGGATCAGCGTGGACATGTGCTCCACGCTGCGGATCACGCCGCTGTCGGCCTCGATCACGCCGCGCTGGACCAGGCACAGCGTCTTGCGCGCCCACTGGATCGAGCGCGCCGCCTCCATCAGCGGGACGGTCGGGCCGACGACGGCGAGCGTCCCGGACAGGGCGCGGTCCACGAGCTTGGCCCGGCCGGGGCCGTCCGGGTCGGGGATGATCAGGCTGGGGGTGCGCCGGGTCAGGTCGGCCAGCACGTCCGGCGGGAACGCGGGCTGGCGGGTGTCGGCGTGGTGCCGTCCGAGCGCGACCGCGGCGACCGTGCGCGGGACGGGCCAGTGCGCGGCGGCGGCGAGGTCGGCGATCGCCTCCTGCGCGGCGGGCGGGTCGGCGAACAGCAGGTCGAGCAGGCGCTTGCGGCGGCGCTGCATCTCGCCCGCGACCGCCGCCTTGGCCTGCGAGAAACCCTCCGCGGCGGCATGCGCCAGTTCGTCCTGGAACTGCATCAGGACCTCGCCGACGGCGCCGAGGGTGCGCGGCGGCACCTGCAGGGCCTCCGCGCCCTCGGTCATCCGCCGCCACGCCACCATGCCGCCGACCCGCATCGCCGTCTGCATCGCGTCGAGGCTGCGCCCCTCGCCCGCCTCGCCGCGGCCGATGGCGCGGAAGAAGTCGGTCACCGGAGCGGGATCATGGCCGGGATCGGCCACCCGCTCGACGAAGAAGTGGAGCACGCGCTCGACGGCGAGCCGGAGGGTCCCCGAGTAGGAGCCGTCCCCCGGCCGGTCGTACTCCCTGACGCGTGTCTGAATCTCCTGGATCATGTCGTCCGCCACCTCGTCGAGGTGAGGTCGCATGTGATCCGCCAGTTCCCTCGGCAGATCCGCCCACGGGCGCCCGCTGGTGGTCGAACCGTCGTTCGCCACAGAACCTCCCAGCTCCGTCCCCCTGCGTTGCGCGCCGTTCACACGGGGTAATTACTTACTTATGGGACCTGTGTGGGGCAAATCATGACCCGCGACGTGCCCAAGGCGCAAAGTTTAGGTCGGCAAACGTCCAGGTTCGGCCGGTGACGTGAGAAAAATTCATAATCTTCGCCCCCGCGGGAAGAGGCTCCCTGACTTCACCGAGACCGACCTGGTCAGACCACCGCCGCTACGCTCGGTCACTCGTTCCACGGCAGCAACCGGCCCACGGATCGTCCTGCTCTATCGTGCGGGCTCCCTCCGCAACAGGCGGCGTTCAGCGGGGGGCGAGGCGGAAGACGGCCGTGGTCGTCGTATGCGGAGCGATCTCGGCGATGGACGCGTCGACGGCGAACGGCAGCTCGGGGTCCTCGAATCCGGCCTGGGGCAGGTATGTCGCGAGGACCTCGGCCGCCTCCGTGCCCTCGACCAGGACGGCGGAGTAGTCGGTGTCCGTTCCGTCCGGACCGTCCCGCTCGATGGTGCAGCGACCGGCCGCCAGGAGGTTGCGCACCCAGTCGCGCCGCCGGATGGACGAGCACAGGTAGAGCCGGCCGCCGACGCGGGTCACGTTGATCCCGAATGGGCGGGGCCGCCCTGTGCGCCGTCCGTCCACCCTGACCACGCGGCGGGCGGGCACTCCCTCGCGGTAGGGCTGGACGGGTGCCGCGCGGATGTCCTCGATCGCCCGCGCGGCCATCTCCCGCCAGTCTGCCTCTGAAGTCATGTGGCATCGCTCCCGTCCCATTGAACCGGACCGGCGGTCCGGATATCGCTCCGGAGTACCATACGGACCAGCGGTCCGGATAGGCAAGGAGAACGGGTGGGCAGAACGGAACGGGCGGACGCCGCGCGCAATCGCGAGGCGATCCTGGCGGCGGCGGCCGCGCTGTTCGACCGGGGAAACGTGCAGGACGTCTCCATGAGCGAGATCGCCAACGCGGCCGGTGTGGGAAAAGGAACCGTGTTCCGCCGCTTCGGTGACCGGACCGCCCTCATCCAGGCGGTGCTGCACCCGCGGGTCTCGGCGCTGCGAGAGGCCGTGGAGTCCGGCCCGCCGCCGCTCGGGCCAGGCGCCGCGCCGGACGAGGCGCTTCACTCCTACCTCGACGGCCTCTTCGACTTCGTCTGGGCGAATCGCGGCCTAATCCGAGCCCTGGAGCACCGCGGACCCCACGCCTACTACGCCAACGAGGCCAGCGGGTTCTGGATCGCGGAACTGGGCCGCCGCCTCGGCGCCGCCCGGCCTGGCGAGGACGCCGACTACCTGGCCCACGCCGTCTTCACCGCCCTGCGCGCCGACGTGATCGACTACCTCGTCACGGCGCAGGACATGCACCCGGCCCGCATCCGGGCGGGCCTCCACCACCTGGCCCTGCCGGCATCGCACCCTTGCCTCTGACCCCAAGTCTCGCCTTGGCGTGGTGAGCGCAGAGACTCATCCCGGGGCACCCCACGCTCCGCAACAGTTCGGGGACGAGCTGCGGCCTGTTGCGGACCGGCGCTGGTCAGGGCAGGAGGTGGTCCAGGAAGAGCCAGGTGCCCAGGGCGGTCATCGCGGCTCCGGACAGGCGGGTGACGGTGCGGGCGGCTGCGGGGCGGGGGTCCAGGACGGTGCGGGTCAGGGTGCCGAGGCAGAGGTAGAACGCGGCGCAGGTGGCCATGAAGGTCAAGCCCAGGACGGCGAGCTGCACGGGGACGGGCCAGGCGTAGTGCGGATCGGTGAACTGGGGCAGGAGCGCGAGGAAGATCAGCAGGCCCTTGGGATTGAGGCCGCTCACGCCGATGCCGCGCAGGAAGGTGCTCCAGTCGGTGCCGACGCCGGCCCGGACGTCGAGGGCGGAGGGGCGGGTGAAGGTCGTCGCGCCGTGCCAGATGAGGTAGAGGCCGCCGACGGCGGTGAGGCCCGTCAGGACGGACGGGGAACCGGCGACGAGTGCGCCGACGCCCGCCGCGACGATCACGGTCACCGCGGCGTAGCCGACGACCAGACCGCCCACGGCGGGGACGACCGAACCGCTGCGCAGCCCGGCGCCGATGGTGAAGGCCCAGTCCGCGCCCGGGACGGCGATGAGCAGCAGCGACACCGCCCAGAACGCGAGCACCGATCCCGTTGCCATCGCCTTCCTCCCCGCCTTGCGACCATTTACGGGGAGAATACGATTGAATTGGCAGAAAGTGGTTTCAAATAGTGCCGGAAAAAGGCTCCTTTGTGGAAGGATCTGCTGCGTGGACGCCATCGATCGGAAGATCCTTGCCGTGCTCCAGGAGGACGGCCGGCTGACCGTCACCGAACTCGCGGCGCGGGTGGGGTTGAGCGTCTCGCCGTGCCACCGGCGGCTGCGGGAACTGGAGCGCAGCGGCACGATCCGCGGATACCGCGCGGTCGTGGACGCCGCCGCGCTCGGCCTGACCTTCCAGGCGCTGGTGTTCGTCACCATGCGGCAGGAGGACCGCGACACGCTGCTCGGCTTCGAGGCCGCCGTCGCGCAGGTGCCGGAGGTGGTGCAGGCCCAGCGACTCTTCGGCGATCCCGACTACCTGCTGCGCATCGTCACCGCGGATCTGAAGGCGTATCAGGAACTGGAGGACGACGTCCTCGCGGCGTTGCCGGGCGTGCAGCGGCTGAACTCCACGCTCGTGATGAAACACGTCGTGAACGATCGGCCGCTGCCCACCTGAGCGACTGCTCAACGATCCCATTGTCGTTCGCGCCGACGCGGAAATTGCGACGGGCACAGATGGGCGCCGGGGGTTCGGGTTCGCGATCGGCCGCCAGGGCGATCCCGAAGTGGTCGCCGCGCTCCATGCGCCGTTCTGGTGGAACTGGCGGGTCAGTCCTGCAACGGCACTCGGGGTCAGGGGGTGGTGAGACGGGCGCGGATGGCGGCGGCGCCGGATTCGGTGAGCCAGTCGGCGAGGGTGCGCAGTCCCGGGTGGATGACGCGCAGGGCCTCGATGTCGGCGTGCCAGCGGTGGCCGGCCTCCCAGTGCTTCTTGATCTCGGCGATCTCCGGGCCGAGCGCGGCGACCTCGGCGTCGGTGAGCTGCTCGTACCGGAGCGGAATGCCGGTGGCCTCGGCGATCGCGGCGGCGGCCTCGACCGGGGTCGGTTCGTCGCCGGCCAGTTCCAGGGTTCGTCCGGCGAACCGGGCGGGGTCGGCGAACGCGAGCGCGGCGAAGTCGGCGATGTCCTCCAGCGTGATGATCTGCATGGGCTCGTGTGGAGGGAAGAGATGCCGGTGCAGGCCGTGGGAGATGCCGTCGATGCCGATCGCCCCGGCGACGCCGAGGTAGTTGGTCATGAACCGGACCGGGCGCAGCACGGTGGGCAGCGCGATGCGGTCGCGCAGGTACTCCTCGATCAGCGCTTTCCCCTCCGAGCCCCGCGATGCGGCCGAGGTCGAGGCGACGGTGCTGAACACGACCTGCTCGATTCCCGCCGCGGCCGCAGCGTCGATCAGCACCCGGCCACGGGCCACTTCGAGATCTGTGTCGGGTCCGGCCGCTCCGAAGGCCACGGGCGGTATGCCGAACACGGCGGCGACGCCGTCGAGCGCGGGCGGCAGACTCGCCGCATCATCGAAGTCGCCGCGCACGAGCTGGGCGCCTGCGGCGGCCAGCGCGGCGGCGGCGGGTGCGGTCAGGTCGCGCACCAGGGCGCGCACCGGCCGCCCTTCGGCGAGCAACCGCCGGGCGGTGGCGCCGCCTTGCTTGCCGGTGGCGCCGGAGATGAGGATCGGGGAGTCGGGGTCGGCCGGTGTTGCGGTGGTCATGGTGCCCTTTCCGGCGATGCTGGAGGATGACATGATCCGGAATGCTCCACCCGTTTCCACGCCGCAGACAAGGATTTCGTGACATGACAGCAGCACCGAGTGCGGGGCATGCCGGGCGCGCCGACGCCCGCCGCAACCGAGAGCTCGTGCTACGCACGGCGATGCGCATGTTCGCCGCAGAGGGGCTGGGGGTGCCGCTCGGCCGGATCGCGCAGCGCGCCGGAGTCGGCCCCGCGACCGTCTACCGGCACTTCCCGAGCAAAGATGTCCTGGTCGAGGCGGTGTTCGCCGAGCACATCGAGGGTCTGGTGGCCGCCGCCGATCGGTGGGCCGCCCGCGCCGCGCCCGGTGACGCGCTGTTCGGCTTCCTGCTCGAAGTGATCGAGAAGTCGGCGGGCCGCCAGCACGTCTGCGATGCGCTCACCGCCGACCAGGGCTGGCCGCGCGCCGTGCTGACCGCTGCGGCGCAGCGGTTCCGCGAGGCGCTGGAGCGCTTGCTGTACGACGCGAAACAGGCCGGCGCGATACGCGCCGACGTACAGGCCGACGATCTGTCCGCGCTGGCCGTCGGCGGTATCGCGCTGCGTTCGGCACACCGGAACCGGGCACGCGGCACACGACTGGTGCGGCTGCTGCTGGACGGATTGCGGATCCCGGCCGTCACGAAAAATGAAATGTTCCGTGACATTTCGTCCGTGCCGCGTCACGAAACCACAGCCCCGAAACATTGCGTGGAATGCGGCTCGCGGCTACGTGTCCGTGCCACCGGGCGGCCGCCTCGCTACTGCGGTCCGGCCTGCCGCCAGCGCGCCCATCGGCGCCGTCGCGTCGCGAGTACTGCGTCGGCACTGACGTGAGTGGGTAGCCGCGTCTTTGCGGGGACGCTCATGCCGTTCCGAAGAATCGCTATCCGTGCCTCGTGCTGTCGACGAAACGTTCTTCGACGCGCCCTCAGAGAGGGTGGAGACAAAGGGACGGGCCCCGCGCATCGGGCCCGTCCCGCCGGCGCGTGTCAGCGGCGGTAGAGGTTGAGCTTCTCCTCGCCGATGCGCTCGCGCAGCGCCGGGTCGTCCACACCCTGGCCCTCGCCGGTGGCGCCGCACAGGACCGCGACCTTGCCGATGTGCTGGTTCGTCTGGACGGCCCGGGTCGCGTCGCCGGCCTCGTCCAGCGGGAAGACCTTCGACAGCGTCGGGTGGATCATGCCGAGCCCGATCAGCCGGTTGATCTCGACGGCCTCGTGGTAGTTGAAGCCGTGCGAGCCGATGATGCTCTTCAGCCGCATCCACAGGAACCGGTTGTCGTACTCGTGCCGGTATCCGGTGGAGGAGCCGCAGGTGACGATCTTGCCGCCGCGCTTGGCGACGTAGACGGACGCGCCGAACGTCTCGCGGCCGAGGTACTCGAACACGATGCCGGGGTCCTCGCCGACGAGCCGGCGGATCGCCTCGCCCAGCATCCGGCCCGCCTTGGGGTGCCGCAGGCCCTGCTCGCCGAGTTCCAGGTCGTTGCGGTTGATGACGTGCTCGCAGCCCTGCGACCGGACGATGTCCGCCTTCTCGTCGGAGGAGACCACCCCGACCGGGATGCCGCCGCCGTTCTTGACGAGCTGCGTCGCGTACGAGCCGAGCCCGCCGGTCGCGCCCCAGATCAGCACGACGTCGCCCTGCTTCATGCGGGCGCCGTGCGACCCGACGAGCATCCGGTAGGCGGTCGCGGCGCACAGCGTGTTCGAGCCGGCCTCCTCCCACGTCAGGTGGGCGGGCTTGCGGATCAGCTGGTTCGCCTTGACGATGCAGTACTCGCCGAGCGACCCGAAGTTCGTCTCGAAGCCCCACGCGAGCTGGCTCTCCGACATCATGCCGTCGTCGTAGGAGCCGTGGTCCTCCTCGTCCACGTAGGACGGGGACAGCACGACCTTGTCGCCGACCTTCCAGCTCTTCACGCCGCTGCCGGTGCGCACGACGACGCCCGAGCCGTCCGAGCCGAGGATGTGGTACGGCAGGTCGTGCCGGGCGCCGTGCCAGCCCTGCCGGCCGAACTTCTCCAGGAACGCGAACGTCGGGACCGGCTCGAAGATCGCCGACCAGACGGTGTTGAAGTTGATCGCGGCGGACATCACCGCCACGACGCACTCGTCGGGCGCGAGCTCGGGCATCTCGACCTCGCCGACGTGCAGGGAGCGGCGCACGTCCTTGTCGGTCTGGCCCTCGAAGATCCCGACCTCGTCCTTGCGGGTGAACGCCGCGCGGAAGCGGGTCGGCAGGTCGATCTCCTGCAGCTCGGGACCGCTCGCGCCGGACCGGACGGCGTCGAGCAGGGCGTGGGACGGGCCGGAGTGGGCCATGGGGGTGTCCTCCGTGGAACGGGGTTCGGGGGGCGGCCCTCAGCGGGCCGTGATCGGCGTGGGGACGGCGTCGCTCTCCCGCCGTCCCGCGAGCCGGGCCTCCAGGTGTGCGGCGAGAACGCCCACACCGGGCGGATCGAGCAGGTTGAGATGGTGCGCACCGGGGATCGTGACGATCTCCAGGTCGGCGCAGAGCCCGCCGAAACCGTTGGTCCCGTCGAGCACGTAGCGTGCGTCCCGCACCGCCCAGGGGGTCTCCTCGGGCGCGTAGTAGAGGACGACGTGCCCGTCGTAGGGCTCCGGCTTGTACGCCTCCAGGGAACGGGTGTCCTGGTGGGACGTGAGCTGGTGGGTGAGCGCCGCCGGGGGGATGTGGTCCACCAGCGGCGCCGCACGCTCCATGACCAGCGCGAACTGTGACTCCTCGTCCAGCCCGGACAGCTCCTCGTAGGTGAGGGCGACCTCCAGGCCGTAGGTCTCGTTGATGTAGTCGGCGAACGCGGAGAAGCGGCGGGCGAGCGTGTCGGACTCGTCGTCCACGGCCAGCGGTAGGCCCGCGTCGAACAGCGCGACGAACTCGACCTCGCGCCCCGCCGCCGTCAGCTGCCGGGCCGTCTCGTAGGCGAGGACGCCGCCGAACGACCAGCCGCCGAGCCGGAACGCGCCCTCGGGCTGCGCCTCCAGCAGGTGCCGGACGTAGCGGGCGGCGCGCTCCTCGACCGGCGGCGCGTCCTCGAACCGCTCCAGCCCGTACACCGGCTGGTCGTCGCCGAGCAGGTCGATGAGCTGGCGGTAGCAGGCGGTGGTGCCGCCGGCCGGGTGCGCGATGAAGATCGGCCGCCGGTCGCCGGACGTGTCATCGTGGGGGGACGGCCCCCCACGCCCCCCGGAACGGCTCCGGTTCAGCGGGCGTACGGTCTGCCGCGCCGCCTCCTCGTCGGCCGCCCTGAGGTACTCGGCGACGTTCTGCGCCGTCGGCGGCTCGAACAGCTCCCCGCGGGTGACCTCGGCGCCGAGCTCCTGCGCGACGAGCGCGACGACCCGGTCGGCCTGGTCGTCCCGCCCGCCGAGGTCGGAGAAGAAGTCGGCGGTGACGCCGACGCGGTCGAGGCCGAGGACGTCCTCGAAGATGCGGACGGCGAGGCGCTCGGCGGCGTCGCGCGGCATCACGTACCCGGACTCGGCGTTCGAGACCGCCGCGGGAGCGGGGGCGTCGGCCAGACCGAGCTCGCCGGCCGCCCACTCCTCGAACACGTTCACGCTGGCGCCCTGGAGCAGCACCGACGCCGGGACGGTCAGCCCGAGGTCGTGCTCGACGCCGCTCTTGATCCGGACCGCGACGAGGGAGTCCAGGCCGAGGTCGGTGAGCGGGACGGACGGGTCCAGGCGCTGCGGATCGAAGCCGAGCACGGCCGCGATCCGGTGCCTGACCTGCGCCGCGATCATCCTGCGGGCGGTCGCCGGGTCGAGCTCCCTGAGCGCCTCCACACCGGGCCAGTCGCCGGCGTCGTCGGCGCCCAGCTCGTCGGCCGCCTCGGTGAGCGCGGCGAAGTACGGCATGTTCCGGATCTCGGGGAACAGCCCGACCGCGGTGGCGGGATCGAAGCGCAGCACGCCCGTCGCCGCCCTGCCGTGCACGAGGAGCGCCTCCAGCGCCTCCGCGCCCTCCGCCGGGCTGATCGGGTCGATCACGGTGACCGACGTCTCGGCGGCCCCGCCGACCTGCGACCACGTGCCCCAGTTGATGGTCGTCCCGGGGCGCCCGTTCGCGCGCCGGTACGCCATGAGCGCGTCGATCGCGGCGTTCGCGGCGGCGTAGGCGGCCTGCCCCGGCGAGCCGAGCAGCGCGGCCGCCGAGGAGTGCATGACGAGCCAGTCGAGGTCGAGGTCCCAGGTGGCCTCGCTGAGCCGCCGCGCGCCCTCGACCTTCGCCGTCCACACCCTGTGGAGATCCTCCGGGCCGAGGTCGGCGATCAGCCGGTCGTCGATCGCTCCGGCGCCGTGGACCACGCCGCACAGCCTGGTTCCGCCCTCCTGGGCGACCCTGACGAGGCGCTCGGCCGTGCCGGGCCGGGCGATGTCGCCGAGCACGATGCCCACGTCCACGCCGTCCTCGCGCAGGCGGGCGATCACCTTCTCGGCGTCGGCGTCGGGGCCGCCGCGCCCGGACAGGACGATGCGCCCGGCACCCCGCTCGGCCAGCAGCCGTGCGGTGACCAGGCCGATCCCGCCGTACCCGCCGGTGATGACGTAGGCACCGCCACGCCGGACGACACGCTTCTTCTTGGCCGGCGCCTCGGGCAGGACGGCTTGGGCGAGGCGCGCCACATGCCGGGTGCCGGCGCGCCAGGCGACCTCCCGCGCGTCGTCGCCCGCCAGGAGTTCCGCGACGAGATCCGCGGGTCGGTCGACGTCCACATGGGTGGCGCGCTGGACGGTGCGTTCGAATGCCAGAACCCTGGTGAGCGCGCTGACGAATCCGTGGCCGGGGACGCCCTCGCCTGCCAGGGGCAAGGCGGAGCGGGTCGCGACATAGAGGCGGGGGCCGTCGGGGAGCGAGCGGCTCACCCCGGCGACGGCGAGGACGAGCTCCTCGTCCACGAGATCGGCGGACGGGACGAGCACGACGCCCTCGACCGGCTCGTCCATGGCCGGGTGGTCGTCCGGCGGCCGTTTCGTCGGGCGGTGCCGGACGACGCGCTTCCCGCGTTCTTCCAGGCCGGCGGCCGTCGCGTCGCCCAGCGCGTCGTCCTCCTCGGCCAGCACCAGCCAGGTGCCGCCTTCGGACGGCTCGGCGCCCTCCGGAAGGGGCGTCTCGTCCCAGACGAGTTCGACCAGCTTGTCGGCGAGCGGGACGGGGACGTCGTGGCGCTCGACCCGTCGGAGCACGATGCCGGTCGCCTCGGCGAGGACCTGGCCGTCCGCCGCCAGAAGCGCGACCGAGCCCGTCACGTCCTCCTCGTTCCGGACGACCTTCGCCCGCACGTGCCCGCCGCGATGCGTCGGGCCGAACACGCGGAGGCTGCCGATCGTCTCGGCCCGCCACACGCCGCCGTCGCCTCCCGCCGCCTCGTCCGACAGGACGGACAGGCAGCGGTCGAAGACCTCGGGGTGCAGCCGGTAGTGGCGGCTGCCGCGCTCGGCGGCGGCGACCTCGGTGGCCGCGCCCGGTCCGGTAGCGGCGGGGGGACGGTGGTCCTCGCCGACGTCCGCGCTGGCCAGCCGCGCCCACGTGCCCGCCGGGGTCAGCGCGTGGATCTCCACCCGCTGCTCCGCCTCGGTGAACGTCGTCGTCACGGTCGTGTGGTCGGCGAGCGCGAGCGGCCGCTCCATCCACAGGCTGTTGACACGGACGTCCTCGCCGCCGAGCGCGGCCGCCCCGGCGGCGAGCGCCATCTCCGCGAACGCCGCGACCGGCAGGGCGTGCAGCCCGTGGACGGCCGCCGCGGCCGGCCACGGCCGGGCGGCGAGCCCCACGTCGGCGCGCCAGGCGTGCCGGTCTTCGCCGGGAAGCTCCACATACGCGCCGAGGAGCGGATGTTCGTCGTTCTTGCCGGGCGTGCGCGCCGACAGGTCGACCCAGTGCCGCTCGTGCCGCCACGGCGACTGCGGGACGTCGACGATCCCTCCGTCCACGGGCCTGCCGGTCGCATGGCCGTGCGCGGCCAGGGTGGCGAGCTGCGCGTGGAACGTCAGCGTGTCGTCGGTCTCCTGGCCCTTCGGCGCCCGCTTGAGCGTGTGGGTGACGAGCGCGCCCGTCCCCTCCAGGGTCTCGCCGACCGCGTGCGCCAGGATCGGGTGCGCGTTGACCTCGACGAACGTCCGGAACCCGTCGTCTGCGGCGGCCGCGACGGCGTCCGTGAGCCGCACCGCGTTCCGCAGGTTCGCCGCCCAGTGGTCGACGCCGAGGGCGGACGCGGAGTCGAGGTAGGCGCGGGGGTCGTCCAGGGCGCTGGTATAGAGCCTGATGCCTTCGGCGAGCGGGGCGCCCCGCTCGGCGCCCACGTCGGCGAGGAGTTCGCGCAGCTCGGGAAGGAGAGGGTCGACCTGGGGCGAGTGGCCTGCGCCCTCGGCCTGCACCAGCCGGGCGAGCCGGCCCTCGGCCTCGGCCCGCTTGACGATCTCGGCGATCTGGTCGGCGTCTCCGGTCACCACGGTCTGCCTCGGCGAGGAGTGCACGGCCGCGTAGACCTCGGGCAGGCCCGCGCCGAGCCGTGCGACCTCAGCGGCGGACGCGCCGAGGACCGCCATCGCACCGCCGCCGACGAGCCGCGTCAGCAGGCGGGACCGGCGGCAGATGACGCGGACGCCGTCCTCCACGGTGAGCGCGCCCGCGACGACGGCCGCCGCGACCTCGCCCATCGAGTGGCCGACCACCGCGCCGGGCGTGACGCCGTACGCCCGCCACATGCGGGCGAGGGCGACCTGGATGGCGAACAGCACCGGCATCGTGTCGGCCGGGCCGTCCGGCCTGCGGCCCTCTTCGAGGAGCGTCCACAGGTCGGGGCCGCCCTCCTCGGCGAACAGGCCGTCCAGGTCGTCGATGGCCTCGGCGAACGCGGGCTCCTCCTCCAGGAGCCGCTGCGCCATGCCCGCGCGCTGTGCCCCGTAGCCGGAGAACACCCACACGGGACGGCCGGGCGCGCCGAGCGCCGTACCCGTCACCGATCCCGGGTGGGGACGGCCTTCGGCGAGGGCGGTCAGCCCTTCGACGAGCCCTGCGCGGTCTCTGGCGGCCACGGCGGCGCGGGCCCGTCCACGGCCGGCACGCCGGTGCAGGGTGCGGGCGACGTCGGCGAGACTCACGTCCTGGTTCGGGAGCCACTCGGCCAGGAGGGCCGCATGGTCGCGGATACGGTCGTCGCTGGTGTCGGACAGCGGGAACGTCCTGACCACGGCCGGATGGACGGTCGTCTCCTGCGCGGGCGCCTCTTCCAGGACGACGTGCGCGTTCGTCCCGCCGAAGCCGAATCCGGACACACCGGCCCGTGCGGGACGCCCCCGGTCAGGCCACGGCGTCTCCTCCGCGACGACCGCGAGGCGCAGCTCGTCGAACGGGATGTGCGGGTTGGGCTCCTTGTAGTGCGCGCTCGGCGGAATGACCCGGTGGTGCAGCGCGAGGACCGTCTTGATGAGGCCCGCGATGCCCGCCGCGGACTCCATGTGCCCGAGATTGGACTTCGCGGAGCCGAGCAGCAGCGGCTCCTCGGGGTCGCGGCCCGCGCCCAGGACGTCGCCGACGGCCTTGGCCTCGATGGGGTCGCCGAGGAACGTCCCCGTCCCGTGGGCCTCGACGTAGTCGACCTCTCGCGTGTCGATGCCCGCGCTCGCGTACACGTCCCGCAGCAGGGCGCGCTGCGCGTCGGAGTTCGGGGCGACGAGGCCGTTCGAGCGCCCGTCGGAGTTGACGCCGGAGCCGCGGATCACGGCGAGGACGCGGTCGCCGTCCCGCTCCGCGTCCGACAGCCGCTTCAGGACGACGGCGCCGCAGCCCTCCGCGCGGACCATGCCGTCGGCGGACGCGTCGAACGCCTTGCAGTGCCCGTCCGCCGCCGTCCCGCCGGCGAGGTCGAACGTCATCGTGACGGTCGGCGACAGCAGCAGGTTCACGCCCCCGGCCAGCGCCACGTCGGCCTCGCCGCTGCGCAGCGCCTGCACGGCGAGATGCGCCGAGACCAGCGACGACGAGCACGCCGTGTCGACGATCATGCTGGGGCCGCGCAGGTCGAGCAGGTACGACAGCCGGCCCGCGATGATGCTGAGCGCCGCGCCCGTCGCCGTGAACGGTTCGAGGGACGCCAGGTCGGACGCCGTGAACGCGGCGTACTCCGGCGCGGACACGCCGACGAAGACGCCCGTGCGGCTGCCGCGCAGCGACGCCGGGCCGATGCCGGCGTGCTCGAACGCCTCCCACGCGACCTCGAGGACGAGCCGCTGCTGCGGGTCCATGACCGCGGCCTCGCGCGGGGTGATGCCGAAGAACTGCGCGTCGAACTCGGCGACGTCCCGGAGGAAGCCGCCGAGCCGCGTCGTACTGGCGAGCAGGTCGCCGACCTCGGGGGAGCCGTCGTCGAACGCGTCCCACCGGCCGTCCGGCACCTCGCGGATCGCGTCGCCGCGCCCGGTCAGGAAGCGCCAGTAGTCGTCCGGGCCGGTCAGGTCGCGGCCGCCGCCGGGGAAGCGCAGACCGACGCCGACGACGGCGATCGGCTCGTCGCCCGCGGCCCGCCTCACGGCCGGCTCCGGCGCCGGGGTCTCCTCGGGGGTCCCGCCGGCCAGCGCGACGGAGAGCTTGTTGATCGTCGGATGTTCCCAGACGAGGGTGGCGGGGAGGGCCCGCCCGAGCATCTGCTCAAGCTCGCCGGCGATCGCGACCGCGTCCCTGGAGGCCAGACCGAACTCCTCCAGCGGCCGGTCGGGGTCGACTTCGGCGGCGGTGGTCCTGGAGCGGCGCGCGATCTGCTCGATCAGGTGCCGGCGGACCGAATCCTCGCTGATCCGTGTCTCGTCCTGCGCGTTCTCCCGCGCGGCTCCGGAACGATCGTTGCTCTGCATGCGGTGGGTTCCCCCCATGAAACCGGGATCGTTCGGCGAAGCGGAGGGACCACTTTGTCTTACGATGACCGACTCACGATGCGCACCCAGACCACTTTTCTCCCCCATGTCTTGTCACGGCGATGACAAGACTCGGCAGTAACCAATGTGGCCTGATGGGATAGTTGTGGTACCACGGCCTGGAGTCAGGGCTGAGTAACGAAGTGCAAACCAATAGTAACAATAGCGACGACTGTTTTTAGGGGGAAGCGGCGGATTTCCGCGGCCGGTGCGGGAGTTCACGCCGTACGGACTGTTGACCCGCGGCCGATATCGATGGGCGCTGGCGGTGGTGGCCGTCAGCGCATTCATGATCACCATGGACAACACGGTGGTCGCGAACGCGCTGCCCACCATCATGAGCGACCTCGACATGTCCAACTCGGCCAAGGACTGGGTCGCCACCGGCTACATCCTGATGTTCTCGTGCCTGATGGTGGCGGGCGGGCGCCTCACCGACGTCTTCGGCTGCCGCGTCACCTTCGTGTCCGGGATGGTCGTCTTCACCGCCGCGTCCGCCGTCTGCGGCCTCGCCCCCGACTCGGCGACCCTCATCCTCGCCCGCGTCGCGCAGGGCGCCGGCGCCGCGCTGGCACTCCCCGCCACGCAGGTCATGGTCACCGTCGGACGCACCGACAAGCAGCGCTCCCTCGGCACGATCGTCTGGGTCGGCGCCGGCTCCAGCGCCACCGCCCTCGGCCCCACCATCGGCGGCTTCATCGTCCAGCAGTGGAGCTGGGGCTGGATCTTCCTGATCAACATCGTCCCCGGCATCCTGGTCATCCTGCTCGGCCTGGTCGTCCTCACCGGCAAGGGCGAGAACCGCGACGCCCGCGTCGACCTGCCCGGCGTGCTCATCTCCGCCACGATGCTGTTCGCCTTCACCTACGGGCTGGAGTCCGGGAACAAGCACGGCTGGGCCGACCCGTCCGTCCTCAGCGTGTTCGCGCTCGCGTTCATCGCCCTGGCCTGCTTCGTCCTGGTGGAGAGCTGGGCTCCCGACCCGATGATCAATCTGCGGTTCTTCCGCAACCGGGTCTTCGCCGGCGGCCTGCTCTCCCAGATGCTCTACGGCATCGGCTTCAACGGGATGATCTTCTATTCGGCGACGTTCCTGCAGCGCTTCCTCGGCTTCTCCCCGCCCCAGGCGGGCCTGGTGATGCTGCCGCCGTCCATCGCCATCATGGTCATGACGCCCGTCGCGTTCTGGCTGGCCGCCAAGCTCGGCCCCCGCCCCGCCATCGGCGGCGGCCTCGCCCTCATGGCCTTCGGCATGTTCCTGTTCTCCACCATCCAGCAGGGCGACGGCTACGCCGACCTCATGCCCGGCGTCATGATCGTCGGCGTCGGCGCCGCGATGGGCATGCCGCTCGTCATGTACGTCCTGAAGGCCGTCCCGGAGCAGCAGGCGGGCGTCGCGAGCGGCATCATCAACGTCATCCGCGAGGCCTCGGGCGCCTTCGGCATCGCCATCGTCGGCCTGCTCATCCACCACGTCCCGGAGGAGGGCGCGAGCGCCGCCGAGCTGGAGACGTTCCGCAGCGGCACCGCCTCCGGCCTCATCCTCGGCGCCGCTCTCGTCCTCATCGGCGGCCTGATCAGCGGCCTCACCCTCCCCAGCCGCCGCGGCTGGCTGGGCCCCAAGCACGGCAAGTCCTCCCCCCTCGTCGAACCCGCACCCCGCCGCCCCGCCTCGCCACCCCGCGACCCCGTCCCCGCCCTGACCGCCCCGATCGCCGTCGCCACCCCGCCGGGCGAGCCCCTCCCACTCCCCCTCACCTGGGAGGAAGACCCCATGCCCGACCCCACTCCGGGCCCCCACTGGTGGACCGACTCCGACCCGAAGCCCCAAGACGACACCCACGCCTGGACCACCGAAACCCCCTGGCCCCCGCCTCCGCCCACCCCCAACCCTTGGAAAGACTGGCCCACCCCCGAGCCGCCCCCCGGCGCCCCCGGCCCCTCCGGCCCCTCACCGACCGGACCATTGCCCGAGCCCCCCGCAACGCTCCCTCACTCCGCCACCCCGGGGAGCCCCCCGCGCCGGGACACGGCACCGTCCCAAGACGCGAAAGCCCTGCGGAGCCCAAGCTCACAGGACGAACGCGATATCGCCGGAGCGCCCGACTCCCAGTGGGACGAGGCGGGCCTGCGTGCTGCCTCGGAGGAGGCGCCCGCCCTCGTGGAGGTCGACCACGGGGAGACCGTCGAGGGCGAAGAGGCCCCACCCGGCGGCGGCCTGGAGCCCGCCGGGACGCCCGAGGCCATGAGCGAGCCACCGCGCGGACCTGCGGCAGACTCCCGAGAGCGTCCTGAACTGGGGGCCGAGCTCCCATGGGAGAACCGCTCGGGATCCGACGCCGAGGTCGCCGATGACCCGCCGGCGATGGACGCGCCACCGCACGAAAGTCCGATGCCCTTCGCAGAACACGCCGACCCCGAAGAGCCAGTCGGGATTCCGCCCGGATCGGGAGTCGGCCCCAGGGAGACCGAAGAGGCAAAGAACACGAGCGCGTACGAAAGTCCAACAAGCCTTCGGGAGCATGTCGAGCTTGGCGAAGGTGCTGAGGGCCGCTGGGGAGACGACCTGGGAGCCGCCGAGGGCCCTGGGGAGCTCCCGGGCGAGAGCGCGACCACTCTGCCGTACGAACACCCGATGAAACCCGATGCGCACACCGGCCTCGGCGAGAGTGGCGGGGGACGGTTCCACGGGCCGGAGGCCATCGTCCGCGAGGCCGGGACGCCGTCGTCCGAGGGCGCAGCGGCGCCGCCGCACGGGCGTCCGGTGGACGCCGGGGAGCCTGCGAAGAGTGGCGAGGGGCTTGCGGACGGCTCGGAGGGCGGCGCCGGGGGCGGCGCCGCTTCGGTGGTGGAGGGGGCGGGTGCCGGTCCGGCGGACGGGAGTTCGGTGGGGTGCGACGAACTCGAGGACGGGGGGCGGCCGGCGCCGCCGGAGGGGTGGTACGAGCCTTACGTGCCCGAGGAGGAGCCGGCGGAGGGCCCTCACATCGTCCCGCGCAGTGATGCCTGGTAGGAGGTAGCGTGAGCCGGATCGTGATCTTCGCGGCGGGGTCGCGGGGGGACATCCAGCCCTGCGTGGCGCTGGGGCGGGCGCTGCGGGCGCGGGGAGACGACGTGCGGCTGGTGGCGAGTGCGCGGTACTCGCCCATGGTCGTCGCGGCGGGGCTGGAGCTCGCGCCGCTGACGGCGGATCCGACGGAGATCCTCGAATCGGACGCCGGGCAGGAGTTGCTGGCCGGGGGGCGGAATCCGGTGAAGTTCCTCGGCGGCTTCCGGCGGATCCTCGGGCCGATGGCCGAGCGGCTGCTGGCGGAGTGTTCGGACGCCTGTAAGGGCGCGGATCTGATCTTGGGCCCCACACTGGGATTCCTTCCTCGGCATCTGGGCGAACATCTCGGTGTTCCGTGGGCGTTGATTCATTTCCAGCCGAGCGAGCCGACCGGGGCGTTCCCGCACCCGTTCGTCCCGCAGGCGCGCGTGCTCGGGCCTTGGGCGAATCGGGCGAGCTTCCTCGCGGTCGACCAGATCGCGTGGCAGCTCTCGCGCCCGTTCATCAACCCGTGGCGGGACAGGTCGCTCGGATTGCCGCGGCTGCCGTTGCGGGGCCGGCGGACCGACGGTGCCCCGGTGCTGGCGTGCTTCAGTCCGGTTGTGGTTCCGCGCCCCGGGGACTGGGCCTCCAACGTGAACCTGACGGGCTACTGGTTCCTCGACGAGCCGGAGTGGGAGCCTCCCGGGGAACTCGCAGAGTTCCTGGCGGCGGGGCCCGCGCCGGTGTACGTCGGGTTCGGGAGCATGGTGCCGAAGGACGCCGAGATGACCGGCATGGCCGTGCGGGCGGCGCTGAAGCTCGCCGGAGTCCGGGGCATCGTGCAGGGCGACCCGGCGAGGTCGGACGAGGACGTGTTCGCCGTCCGGGACGTGCCGCACTCGTGGCTGTTCCCGCGCATGGCGGCGGTCGTGCACCACGGGGGCGCCGGCACGACGGCGGCGGGGCTGCGGGCGGGTGTGCCCACCGTGGTGTGCCCGTTCTTCGGCGACCAGCCGTACTGGGGCGAACGCGTCGCGGCGCTGGGGGCGGGGCCCGCCCCGCTGCCGTTCCGCGCGATGACCGTGCCGCGGCTCGCCTCGAAGATCCGGCGCGCGGTCCGGGATCAGGGGATGGCCGACCGGGCGAGTGAGCTGGGCCGCCGCATCCGGGACGAGGACGGCATCGGACGGGCACAGGAGATCATCGACTCGCTCCTTTGATGGACGTCATCGTCACATCGCGCGAGCGGCCCCTCCTCCGACGGGGCGACGGGGTGCGGCATGCCTTACGGCCAGGCAAGGCGTGTCTTGCGGAGCGGTCGGCGGTCAAGTCGTCTGGTCAGGACTCGACCGCTTCATCAGGTTCGTCCTGCCACCTGCATCCAGTCCATGCATGCCCAGGTCGTCACACCTCGTCCCCCGGTCGGTGCACGGACTGAGCCGCATCAAATGCGTCCCTGCCTTTTCAGGGGTTTGGGGCGTCCTGTTCTTCGCCCCAGTGCCAGCCTGAGCCGTCCGGGTTGGGGACGATCACGCGTCTGCTGCGGGGGGCGGTGCGCGGCGCCGGTTGCGGCGGGCCGTTCGCCCACGGCGCCCAGGGCGCTCCATCGGGCTGCGGCGGCCGGCCGGACTCCGCGTCAGCCGGAGCCGTCCGGAAGACCATTTTCGGCGACTCGCCTGCGCCCGGCTGCGGGGCGGGCTGGAACGCGGCGTTCGTGTCCGGTCGCCGACGGGCGCGCGGCACGTCCACGGGGGCCTTGGCCGAAGGAGCATTCGGGCCGGGCGGTTCGGGGTCCTGGCGGGCGAGAGGTGGCTCCGGCATGGCGGGCCGCATCCCGGTCGGGTCGGCGATGTCCGGGCGGGCGTGCCCGTTCGGCGGCGCGGCGCCCGTGGGAGGCGGGGTCGCGTCCGCCCAGTTGATGGCGTAGGGGAAGGGCTGCTCTTCCGGGAGTCGGGGCGGGGTCACGGTGGCGCCGGCCGGGACGAGGGCGTTGCGCTCGCGCAGGTCCATGCGGGCGTGCAGGCCGGCGAGGAAGCCCGGCAACCACCAGTTGGCCGCGCCCATGAAGCGCATCGTGGCGGGGACGAGGAGGGAGCGGACGAGAGCGGCGTCCACGACGACGGCCACGAACATGCCGACGCCGATCAGCTTCACGACGGTGATCCCGGCCATGCTGAACGCGGCGATGACGAGGAGGAAGAGCAGCGCGGCGCTGGTGATGATGCCGCCCGTGTGCTGCATCCCGGACGCGACGGCGACGCGGTTGTCGTGCGTGAGGTCCCATTCCTCGCGGATGCGGCTCAGCAGGAAGACCTCGTAGTCCATGGACAGGCCGAACACGACCGCGAGGATGAGGATCATGCTGGTGGCCTCGACGCCGCCGGTGGGGGTGAAGTCCAGCAGCCCGGCGAGGTGCCCGTACTGGAAGCCCCAGACGATCGCGCCGAACGAGGCGCCGATCGACAGGACGTTCATGACGATGGCCTTCAGCGGCAGGACGATCGAGCCGAAGAACATGAAGAGCAGGACGAACGTGGCGATCCCGACGACGAGCGCCATCTTCGGCAGAGATCTCATCAGGCTCGACATCAGGTCCATCTGGGCGGCGGTGCTGCCGCCGACGTCGATGTGCATCGGGTAGCCGTCCTTGGACAGGCTCAACCCGCGGATCTTGGTGACGAGATCCTGGGCGTGCTGGTCCATCGGCTCGTACTTGTGCGTGACGGAGATGCGCACGCCCCCGTACGAGCCGGAGTAGCCGGTGAACTGGGCCTCGGTGACACCGGGGAGGGACGCGAGCTGCTTCCTGAACTGCTCCAGGTAGGGCGGGATGGGGTCGCCCTTGCCGGACGGCGTCCAGTCGCGCGGGATGAGGTCTCCGGACACCACCACGTCGATCGGCTCGACGGATCCGTTGGGGAAGTCCTTCTTGATGGTCTCGACCACGGCGCGGGTGGGGCTGCCCTTGGGCAGGACGCGGGCGTCCACGCTGCCGAACTGGACGTTCAGGAACGGCACGAACATCACGCCCAGGATGACGAGCACGACCGCGAAGTACGGGAGCGGGTGCTTCATCACGCTGTGACCGAGCCGGTACCAGAAGCCGCTCTCGGGGTCTCGCCGCGCGCGCTTGGCCGTGGGGCGCCGCCACCACATCTGCCCGCCTTCGACACGCGGCCCTAGGAGGGCCAAGAGCGTCGGCAGCAGGACGGTGGCTCCGAACACCGCGACCATGACGGTGGCTATGCCGGCGAGCCCGATCGTCCGGAGGAACATCTGCGGGAAGAGCAGGAGGCCCGCGAGAGCCGCCGAGACGGTGATGCCGCTGACCATGATGGTGCGGCCGGCGGTCGCCATGGTGGCGGCCAGGGCGGCCTCGCGTATGGGTTTGAGCGCCGTCCTGTACGCCTTCTTCGCGGCCTTGCGCGCTGCCTTGTCGCGTTCCCGCTTCCAGGGTTTTCCGGGTGGCAGACCTTGCGCGGCCATGCCGCGCTGAAGTTCCTCACGGAAACGGCTGATGATGAACAGCGAGTAGTCGATCGCCAGGCCGACGCCCATCATCGTGACGACTTCCAGAGCGAAGGACGTCACGTCCGCCGTGTACGTCACCACGTGCAGGACGGCCAGTCCGCCGACCGTCGAGAAGACGGCCACGACGATGGGCAGGACCGAGGCCATCACGGCGCCGAACAGGATGACGAGCAGGATGAGCAGGGGCAGTGCGGTGATGGTCTCCGCGCGGACGATGTCGGCCACGACCTGCTTGCCGAACTCCTCGCCCAGCGGGACGCTGCCGCCGTACCGGACGTCGAGCCCTGGCGCGGCCATGCGGTCCTTGACGGCGTGGTAGTTCTCCGTCTTGTCCGCGCCCTCCTTGCCCTTCAGCTTCACCGCGACGAAGGTCGAGTGCCGGTCGTGGGAGGCGAACGTGCGCGCGGCCTCGCCGTTGAACGACCAGTAGGAGATGATCTCGTCGACCTGGGCCTTGGGCAGCCGCGCGATGGTGGTGACGACGCTCGCCTCGAAGCGCGGGTCGTCCACCGTCATCGTGTCGCTCGAATACAGGACGAGGACGTCGGGGTTGGTGCTGCCGAAGTAGGTCGCGCCCAGCTTGGCGACGAGCGTCGAGGACGCGTCGGGGTCCTCGAAGCCGCCCTCCTTGAACTTGGCGAACACGCCGAGTCCCCAGGCGCCCGCCACCCCGGTCATGATCAGGATCAGGACGAGGCTGGTCCAGCGTCGCCGGTGGATGAGACGCCCCAGCCCCGAAAGCATGATCCTCCTGTTTCGCCACGGCCGCCCGGAGGCTCCCTTGCCTCCGCGCGGCCGGTTTCCGTCGTTACCTGCGAGACGCCAGGCGGTCCGCAGTCGTCGCGAGGTCGCCGTCGAGGAAGCGCTGCCGTGTCGCGGCCCGTGCGATCTTCCCGCTGGAGGTGCGCGACACGCCACCCGGTTCTATCAACACGAACGCGTGGACGCTCATCTCGTGCTCGACGTTGACGGCCGCGCGGACCGCGGACTCCACCTCGTCCACGTCGAGCCGCCCGAGGGGGACCCGGCGGTTGCGCTCGGCGACGACCACCAGCCGCTCGGTCTCCTCCCCGGTGAGCGCGAACGCGGCCACGTGGTCGGGGCGGACCGCCGGGTGCGCCTCCTGCGCCGTGACCTCGATGTCCTGCGGGTAGTGGTTGCGGCCGTCCACGATGATGAGGTCCTTGATACGTCCGGTCACATAAAGCTCACCCTCGTGGACGACTCCGTAGTCACCGGTCTTCATCCACGGACCGGACGGCAGGTCCCCGGGTTCGGACAGCTCGCCGCCGAACGTCTCCTGGCTCCGCTCGGAGTTGCGCCAGTAGCCGGGTGCCGTGTTGGGGCCGTGCACCCAGATCTCGCCGACCCGCCCGTCCGGCTGCTCGACGCGGGCCTCGGGGTCGACGATCGCGACGATCTGCCCGCACGGGCGCCCGCACGACACGAGCGCGCTCGTCCCGTCCGCGTCGTCCTCGCGGAGCCGCAGGTCGCCCTGGGTGAGCGCCTCCCGGTCCACGGAGATGATCTTCGGCGGGACGTCCTCGGCGGCGGCCGTGACGAACACGGTGGCCTCGGCCAGCCCGTACCCCGGCGCCTGCGCGCCCGGACGCAGCCCGGCCGGCGCCAGCGCGTCGGCGAACGTCGACAGCGTCGAGGTGCGGATCGGCTCCGCGCCGTTCAGGCAGGTCGTCAGCCCGGACAGGTCCAGGTGGGCGATCTTCTCCGGCGCGGCCATGGACGCGACGTACTCGTAGGCGAAGTTCGGCCCGGCGGTGTAGACGTTCTTGCCGGGCCGCTCCGCGATGAGCTGCAGCCACCGCATCGGGTTCATGATGAACGAGACGGGGTCGGTGTAGATGGCGTGGTCGCCGCGCACCAGCGGCAGTGCCATCGTCGCGATCAACCCCATGTCGTGGAACAGCGGCAGCCAGCTCACCAGCTCGGGGTCCGGCTTCTCGGGCGCCCACCCCGCCCACAGCTGCGCGGCGTTCGCCGTCACGTTCCCGTGGGTGATCTCCACTCCGGCCGGACGGCGCGTCGATCCCGACGTGTACTGCAGGTAGGCGACGTCGTCGAACGCGATCGTCTCGTCCCGCCAGCGGTCCGCCAGGGCCAGGTCGACCTCCTCGGCGAACACGATCTCCTTCGGCTGCGGGACGTCGTGGTCGGCGAGGAACTTCTCCACGTGCGGCAGCGCGTTCCGCGTCGTGACGATCACCGCGGGCTCGGCGTCGGCGTAGGCGCCGATCAGCCGGTCGGCGTGCCCCGGCAGGTCGGGCGAGAACAGCGGGACCGCGATGACGTGCGAGTACAGGGCGCCGAGCATGGTCATCATGTATTCGAGCGTCTGCGGCAGCAGCAGCGCGGCGCGCTCCCCGGGCCCGGTGACCTGCCGGAGCGTCACCGCCATGGCGCGCGCCCGCCGGTCGGTCTCGGCCCAGCTCAGCGTGAGGTGCGCGCCGGACGGGTCGGCCGAGTAGTCGACGAAGGTGTAGGCCGGGGCGTCCGGCTTCTCCCTCGCCCACCGCGCGACCCGCTCGATCAGCGGGGTGCGGCCGGAGCCGCCGGGCAGGAGTTCGGGAAGCAACGAGCCCAATGCCATTGATCATCTCCCGAGGGGGACGGGCCGGACGGGGCCGTGGACGGTGCCGTGAGGGGGTTGCACTCCGCCGGCCAAGGTGCGCCGCGCCCGCCGGACGACTCTGTCTGGACGCCCCGGTGACCGGCGATGATCACAAGCTACCGGATGGTAGTCAGCGGGCGATATTAGCTCCCGGTCACATTCGCCGAAGCACGGTTTGTCATCCCCGTGACAAGAGGAAATCCCCTTTCACACCAGGGCTTCCGACCGGTCACCGACCGTGCCCGGGGCTACTGTTCAGCGGAGAAGATCTGCTCCATGATGCCCCGGCGGTGCCGCCCCTGGTACGTCGTCGCCGGGTTCACCTCGTCCGGGAGCTCGGCGAGGTAGCGGCTCTCCGCGTCGATGAGCTGCTCCAGCTCACCGCGGTCGAGAAAGACGCCCTTGCATCCCGGGCATTCCTCGATCACGACCCCGTGGCGTTCGTGAGTGTCGAGCTGGGAGTCGCACTTCGGGCACTGCAGCGTCGCGTCTGACATACCGGATCCCCTGTCCGTCACGACCGCGTTTACCGTCGCCGGTCAGCTTACTGACACCGGATCCTTTTCGGGTCGATACCAGGTCACTCGTCCGACGATTCGGAGGCAGGAGCGGGGTACGCATCCGTTCGCGTCGCCCTACCCCCTTCGTTGGCATCAGCCCGTTCTGTCCCGCTCTGCCCTGGACTCGGCGCGGCTGAGCGCCGCCCGGCGCCGCGTCAGCACGATGCAGGCCGCGCCCCACAGGAGGCCGATCTCGGCCACCAGGGCCACGGCGAGCACGACCGCCCAGTCCGTCCCGTCCCCTTCCTCCATGCCGGCCGGGGACATCAGGGTCGTGTGGTTCTCCTCGGCCACCGGCGGGAGGTTCGGAGGCTTCACCGGCGGCAGGACGACCGGCGCCGGCGGCGTCGGCACCGCGGGCCCAGGCAGATTCGGAGCGACCGGGACCCCGGCACCCGGCTGCCCGACCCCGCCCGGTGCATCAGGCCCGCTCACGAAAGGCCCGCCCCCGGGCGGCGGCCCGCCCCCGCCCTGCTGGGCACCCGCCTTCGGCTTACCGTCCTGACTCGGCTTCCCGCTCTCCCCCGGCTCCACATCGTGCGAAGGCTTCACACCGTGCGACGGCTCGGCGCCAAGACTCGGCTTCGGACTCTCGGACGGCTTCGCGCTCTGGCTCGGCTCCGCGCTCTGGCTCGGCCCGGCACTGTGGCTCGGCCCGGCACTGTGGCTCGGCTTGGTGCTGTGAGTCGGCAGGCCGCCAGAAGGCGGGTTGGCGCTCTGTCTTGGCTTGTCGCTGTGGGACGGCACGGCAACGTGAGGCGGCTCCCCTTCAACCGTCGTCGGACACGGCCACCCACCCACGGTCGTGCTGCTACCCACGCACGGCGTAGGCGGGCCTCCGGGCCCCACCGGACGAGGAGGAGCCCCAGAGTGGGGCTTAGCACCATGCGGCGGCGCGCTGCCCGGGCTCGGCGCCCGACTGGGACCCGGCTTAACACCGTGCGTCGGCGCGCCAGTCGCACCAGGCTGCGCACTGGGCCGCGGCTTGGCGCCATGCGTCGGCTCGCCGTCGGAAGGCGACGTGCACGGCCGGCCGTTTCTGTTGGAGTTGCCCGCTGCGCAGTGCGTCGGCGCTGCGCCTGCGCCGGGGGACGTGTTCGGGTTCGACTTGGCACCGGGCGTGGGGTCGCCGCTAGGCGGGCATGGGCGGGCGCCCGCGCTCGTGTTGGCCTTCTTGCAGTTCGTCGGCTTGGTCGGGTCGGGCCTGGTGGCTGGAGTCGGGCACCGCTTCCCGCCGGAACTCGCCTTGTCGCTCGTGCAGGGCGTGAGTTCGCCCCCGAGTCGGGGGCTCGACACCGGGACGGTGCTGGACGGGCTACGGGAAGCGCCGTTCAACACGTTCCGGGCGGTCCTGGAGAAGTCGAAGACCGTGCGGGTCGAGCGGCGTGGGGCGTTGGAGGCGTCCACAACGGCGAGGATGCTCAGCGGTCTCGCGGACGGTCCCTTCACCATCGAGGCCGGGAATCGGACTGTTCCCCTACGTTCACGACCCTCCGAACCCACAGCGCCCAGAGTGCAGTGCAGGCCCTGGCCGGAGCCGAGCGGCGAGCAGTCCGGCGTGCGGCTGGTCCAGGACAACGGGTGGCCGGCAGTGAGGCGCAGGCCGACCTGGCGGGCGACACCGCCTTGGGCGCGGACCCGGACGGTGAATGACAACGTGTAGTCGGATCCATGGGACGTGACCACGTCGGGTGTCGTGACCACGCGCAACCGGACGTTCGACGGGGCCGTCTCTGGTGTCGCCCGGGCGGCGGGGCCCATCAGGGTGAGCGGCGCGGCCAGCGCACTGCTCACGGTGATCGCGCCCCAGCGGGCCCTTCGACGCTCCCCTCGCACACGCTCCCCCTAGCGGTCTGCTCATGGCCACCCGGGGGCGGTGCCCATAACGTCGGACACAAAGAGTTATTGCCACATCACTCGCCGGAGTAACGCACCTCACCCCGGCAACCCACCCTCTTTCGCACAGCGAAATCACATCTCCGTAGAATCGGGTGATCGCGAGGGAGAGGAGTCACGGGTGACGGAGGGCGTTCGGTCGCTGGTCCGCGCGTTCGATCTGCTGGAGCATCTGGCTGACGCGGGGGGCGAGATGGCGCTGTCGGAGCTGACGGAGGCCTCCGGCCTGCCGATGCCGACGATCTACCGGCTGATGCGGACGCTGGTCAACCAGGGCTATGTCCGGCAGGAGCCGTCCAAGCGCTATGCCCTGGGTCCGCGCCTCATCCGGCTCGGCGAGGGCGCGAGCCGCCTGCTCGGCACGTGGGCGCGCCCGGTGCTGTCCCGCCTGGTGGAGGAGGTCGGCGAGACGGCCAACATGGCGGTCCTGGAGGGCGACGAGGCCGTGTACGTCGCGCAGGTGCCGTCCAAGCACTCGATGCGGATGTTCACCGAGGTGGGACGGCGTGTCCAGCCGCACTGCACGGGCGTGGGTAAAGCGCTCCTCGCGCAGCTGCCCGACCAGCGGGTCCGCGAGATCCTCGCCAGGACGGGCATGGACGCGCACACGCCCAACACCTTCACGGATGCGGAAGCCCTGCTGGCGGAGCTCGAACAGATCCGCCGGCAGGGCTACGCGCTCGACGACGAGGAGCAGGAGGTCGGTGTCCGCTGCGTCGCGGTGGCGCTGCAAGGCGCGCCGACGCTGACGGCCATCTCGGTGTCGGGGCCTTCAGGACGCATGACGCACGAGACCGTCCCGAACGTCGTGCCCATCATGCGCGACGCCGCCGACCGTTTCGCCAAGGAACTCGGCCCGACCGCTTCCTGACGTCCTGCCGTTCTCAGTCGACGGGCTCGCCGACGATGACGGTGGGGCGCCCGCCGCGCTCCCAGGCGACGAAGTCGCCCGCGGACTTCACCAGGACGGAGGCCAGCCAGAGGGCCAGGCCGGTGTCGTCCGCGATGCCGACGACGGGGATGACGTCGGGAACGGCGTCGATCGGGGAGATGATGTAGACGAGCCCGAGGGCGAGCAGTCCGAGCGTCCCGAAGGACATCCCCTTGTACTGCCCGCGCAGGACCGACTTCAGCATCCTGGGGACGGCGCGGACGCGCTTCCAGAATCCCGGCGCCTCGGGTTCGAGCGTCTCGCGGTAGATATGCCAGGCCTGCCCGGCGGCGGCCGCACTGCGCTTCCTGTCCACCAGCACTCCTTGTATCCGGGACATCTGTGAGGGCGCGCCCCCGCAACGCCCACGTACGACTAGGACGCGACGAGTGCCGGGTTTGTTCCCTTCGATCGATCATGAGGCGGGGGTCACAGTCGGACCGTCCCGGCCGCCGCCAGGGTGATCGCCGGACGGATCCGACGGTCGCGCTTGATCAGGGTGACCAAAGGTGAGGTGTTCATCACTCTCGTGGTCGACGTGCGGCGGTTCGCGGCGTGTCGGCTGGCGTCCGCTGCGAGCATGAGGGATCCGGGGGGAGCGCCGCCTCCGCCCGGCACGACCGGCATGGCCCGTCGAGCATCGCAGGAGCTGACGTACCGATATGAGCGGCGACCATACGAACCGCCCCGTCCACGGCACCGCGGCAGGCGACGTCTACGTCGCGCTGCCCCCGACGGCCGTCGACGCGACCGCGTCCGGCCCGACCCGGCTGATCGTGGTCTGGCCCGGCTTCGACCCGCCCCGGACGGCGAGTGCGCTCGCGACGGCGATCCCGATGACGGGTGTGCCCGTGTGGCGCGTCTACCTGGACCTGCCGGGGCGCTCGCCCGGCGGCCTCGGCTCCGGCGCGATCCTGGAGACCGAGAGCATCGAGGCGTACTGCGCGGCCGTGGAGAACGCCGCCCGGCGGCTGCCGGACGCGCTCGCGCAGATCCGCCGCGACCTCGACATCCCGGAGGATGGTCCGGTCGGTCTCGCGGGCTTCAGCGCGGGCGGCGCGGCCGCCCTGCTCGCCCTGGCCCACGGTGCGGTGCCGGTGAGCATCGCCGCGCTCGTCGCGCCCGTCGTCGCTCCGGCGCGGGCCGCCCGGGCGGTGGAGAAGCGGTCCGGTTCGGAACGCCTATGGAGCGAGCACGCCGCCGCGCTCGCCGACCGGCTCGACCTCGGGACCCTCGCCGCCGACATCGCCGGACGGGACGTGCCGGTCCTGCTGGTCGGCGGCGCCAAGGACCGCGTCGTCCCCGCTCGGGAGATCACGGCGCTCCGCGACGAACTGCGCAGGCACGGCGGCCAGGCGGAGTCCACCACGTTCCGGATGGGACACGCGCTGGCCGCCGAGCCCGGCACCGAGCCGCGCCCGCCGATCACCGAGGCCGTCCGGGTCGACGGCGCCCTCACCGACTGGTTCCGCGATCGTCTCGCCACGCCGGCACCCGGGGCGGCCGCGCAGGCCGCGCAGGCCGGGCCCGATGGCGGGTCGGCCGAGGCGACCGGTGACACGCAGCCGATGGAGCGGCGGCACGGTTCGTGGTCGTCCGGTGCCGGGAACATCCCGGGCGCGCGGACGGGTGCCGGGCTGGGCCACGGGGTCTGACCGTCCGGCGGGCACGCTGCGGCGCCCGCCGGACGGGTGAGAGCCGACGGGATCAGCCCTTGGACAGAACCTCGTAGCGGACGGGGATGACGCCCGATCCGGTGCCGCCGACCTTCTTCATGGCGGCCTTGGACAGGTCCAGGCAGCGTCCGCCCGCGTACGGACCGCGGTCATTGATGCGGACGATGACCGAACGGTCGTTGTGCTTGTTGGTCACCCGGACCTTCGAGCCCAGCGGCAGTGTCTTGTGCGCGGCCGTCAGCTCGCTCGGGTCGAAGGGCTCGCCACTGGCGGTCATCTGGCCCTCCCAGTAGTAGGAGGCCTCGCAGGACCCCGACCTCACAACCTTGTACTGCTTCTTCTTCTTGGGCTTCGCCAGGTTCGCGGCCTGGTCGTCGGCCTTCGACGACTTCTTCTTCTTGCTCTTCTTGGGAGTCTTCGAAGGCGACGGCTCCGGAGAGCGGGGCCGGCCTCGGTCGGCCCGGGTCGGCTCGCCGTGCGGACGGTCCGCCAGCGGGTCAACGGCCTCGGGCGCGG
Organism: Actinomadura citrea; assembly: GCF_013409045.1. NCBI lineage: Bacteria > Bacillati > Actinomycetota > Actinomycetes > Streptosporangiales > Thermomonosporaceae > Actinomadura > Actinomadura citrea. The sequence continues at coordinate 8,867,468 of NZ_JACCBT010000001.1, forward strand.
TCTGCGCCGCCTGTGCCGAGTCGGCCGGGCCGTCGCGCCCGGCCAGGGCGAACGCGCCCGCGGCCAGGACGGCGACGGCGGCGCCGGAGACGATCAGGATGGTGCGTAGGCGCGCTCGAAGAAGACGCCTGACAGGGCTACCCACAGAGGAGTCCTTTGTTAGGGGACAGGACCCCGGACGCCCGGCGGATCTCACCGCCGTTCTCTCGCGACGTGGCCAGGCGACGTCTTGCGTCCCCCGGATCCCCCGCCGCCCGCGGGCTCCTCAGCCCGCCCCGCGCCGCTCTTTCAGGCGCGCCCGCTTGATCGCGGATCGGCGTCCGGCAGGTGCGGCTGGAAAGGCATCTTCACTTTTCGAAATAGCTGAAGCGCCGCACAAGTCCCTGACCGTACGTTGTGTCCTCCATAGATCAAGCCCTGGAGCCGTTGTTTGTGGGATTTGTCACCTCAGCTTTTGCCCCATGAAGCTGATCAACTTCATTCGGTGACCGCATTTCAAGATCGTCTTTACTGCGTGCATACCGCTGATCTCGGACGGATAACAAAGGATCCGGCACAACGGAACGGGGCGGTCCCGCGGAAGATCACTTCCGCTGGACCGCCCCGTGAGCTGGGAGGACCGGTCGTGTGTCAGCCGCGCTCCTGGACGACCGGCGCGCTCGGAACCGCGGGCAGCGCCGGCACCTTCGGCACGCTGAGCGCGGACGCGTCCGGCATGGACAGCGGGCCGCCCGCCGGCCCTCCGCCCGCCGGCCCGTCCGCCGTCCTGCGGGAGCCGTCACGTGCCTTCAGCACGTCCACCACGTTGCCGACGTCGCCCTCGGTCTTGCCGAGGCCGCTCCCGGCCTTGTTCACGGTGCCGTCGGCCTGCCCGACCAGGTCGCCGGCCGGGGCCGGTCCGGCGTACCGGGCGGCCGGCGGGAAGAGCACCGAGCCGAGGGGCAGGCCGCCGGGGGTCGCGCCGCCGAGCAGGGACCCGAGGTTCGGCAGCCCGGAGTTCGGCCCGGGGCCGGCCAGGCTGATGGGCGTCTCGGCGGCACGGCCGTTCGGCACGGCGGGCCGTGCCGCCTCACGGCGGCCGAGCTTGCCGGTGGACAGGAGCTTGCCGGTGGGCAGACCCTGGCCGAGCTTTCCGGTGGGGACGACCTTGCCCAGCTTGCCGGTGCCGCCGAGCAGCGTCCCGGGGACGTCGCCCCCTCCGCCGGACAGGACGGGCAGCGCCGTCCCCGGCTTGCGTTCGCGCGCGTCGCGCTGGGTCGCACCTGGGCAGTCGCCCTGGGGGAGCCCGCCGATCGGGGTCTGGCCGACGGCCGGCAGCTGCGCGTCCGGCAGCCCCAGCCCGGTGCTCGACTCGACCGTCTTCGCCGGGCGTACCCGGCACCGGGCGCGGGCGGCGCGCATCCCCGGGCCCGCCGGAACGGCCCGGAGGAACCCGTCCGAGGCGCCGGCACCCAGCGCGGCGGTCCGGCCGCCCGTCCCGGCGGCCGGGTCCGGGAGCGTGCGCATGATGCCGTGGCCCGTGGTGGCGGTCTCGTAGAGGAGCGTCGACGGGCCGGCCACCGCGCTCGGCGCCGCCTTGGCGGGTGCGGCGTCCGTCGGCGCGGCCGCCACGGCGATCGCGGTGGCGAACGAGGCGAGGACGGAGACCCTCAACAGGCTTCTGGCGGAGCGGTTCATTCTTTCCCCCGGGGTTTTCGGATTGGCCCTGCACATGTGGCGTGCGCCCGAGCGGCTGGTGAATCCCGGCGCACCGTCGAGCGGGGACGCTAGTACACGACGGTGCCGCATGCGGCCGATTCGAAAATGACTTGGGGAAACCAGAAAGATCTAGATGGACTGATCATAGGTGTGCGGCGAAATGCCAAATGCCGACAATTTCCGATAAAGCAAGAGCGGGGGCGCCCCGAGGGGCACCCCCGCCTGCGGGGGCCGTCCGGGCTACTCGGCGGCGCCGAGGGAGATGGCCTGGTCGACCTCGCCCTTGCGGGCGGCGAGCTCGGTCGCGTAGCGCTCCTCGTCGACCTTCTCGGCGATCTCCTCGTCCTGCTTCATCAGGGCTTCGAGGTCGGCCTTGGCGTTGTCGAGGACGCCCATGTCCTGGTAGGCGGCCTGCACCTTGTCACCCCAGAGGCCCACATCCCGGACACACGGGACGATGCGACTGAAGAGCAGCGACTGGTAAAGGGTGTACATGTCGGAGTTGTCGACGTACTCCATGCACCGGTCGACCGGCATGTCGAGCTGCTCGAAGATCTCGCGGCCCTTGAAACGGTCGCGCATCAGGTAGCAGCCCTCGACGACGAACTCCTCGCGCTCGGCCCGCTCCTTGTCGGTGAGCTCGGCGTAGTAGTCCTTGAGCGCGAGCCGCCCGAACGCGACGTGCCGCGCCTCGTCCTGCATGACGTAGGCGAGGAGCTGCTTGACGAGCGGGTTCGTCGACATGTCCCGGTACAGCCCGAACGCGGCGAGGGCGAGCCCCTCGATGAGGACCTGCATGCCGAGGTAGGGCAGGTCCCAGCGGCTGTCCTCCAGCGACTCGGCGAGCAGCTTCGCCAGGTCCTGGTTGATCGGGTAGTACATGCCGATCTTCTCGTGCACGAACTTCGCGTACAGCTCGACGTGCCGCGCCTCGTCCATGGTCTGGGTGGCGGCGTAGAACTTCGAGTCCAGGTCGGGGACGGTCTGGACGATGCGCGCCGAGACGTTCAGCGCGCCCTGCTCGCCGTGCAGGAACTGGCTGAACAGCCACGAGCCCTGGTGGCGGCCGAACTCGTCCTTCTCCTTCTGTGACATCTTGTCCCAGATGTCGGACCCGAACAGCGGGTTGAAGTTCTCCGGCAGCCCGGCGATGTTGATCGGATCGACCTCAAGGTCCCAGTCGATGCGCTTCTGCGCGTCCCACTGCTTGTCCTTGCCCTTCTGGTACAGGTTCAGCAGCCGGTCGCGGCCGTCGTCGTACTCCCAGGTGAAGCGGGTGTCGCCCGCCATCGGGACGTTCCACGTGTCGTTCGGGACCGGCGTGACGTAGAGATCGTGGGAACTCACGGGGGGATCCTCCTCCAGGGGTGACGCCGCACGATCGCGACGCGGGTGTGCACCGCCCTTGGCTTTACATGCCTTCGTAACATGTAAAGCCCGCGGAGGCCAGGGAGTCGCCGGAACCCGTGACGGGAGGGCTACCGATAACAGTCGCCCGAACACGGTCGCCCGCGCCCCCGGGGAGAGGGTGCGGGCGAGCGGGCGGAACGGTCCCGGGGGTCAGCGGGACTGGAGGGCGTCCAGGCCGACGGCCTGGGCGATGACGAGGCGGCGGTCCAGGCGCGGATCGCCGATCTCGACGACGTAGCGGTCGCGGAAGCCGAACTTCTTCTCGACGCTGAAGACGACCTGGTCGCCGGCGTAGAAGTCGAAGTGGTACGGCCACGCGAACGGCAGGTTCTCCACGTACGGGATGAACTGCCAGACACGCCGCAGCAGGGCGACGAACTTGTTGCGCTCGCTGCCGGTGGTCACGCCGAGGCCCGGCTGCTCCAGATGCCAGGTGGAGGCGAGCAGCGACTTCTTGAAGTCCTTGCGGAACACCCCGATCGGCTGCCCGTGGGCGTCCGTGATGTCGTACGCCGACGCGAGGTCGATGCGCTTGCGCGCCTTGAAGCCGAGGATCGGGCGCGTCTTGGAGTCGTCCGAGTACAGGGTGACCTGCTCCTTGAACGCCAGCCGCTTCTGCTGCGCGAAGGCGAGCAGCTCGCCCTCCCCGCCGCCCGGCCCCTCCGCGTGCACCTCGTACTGGTTCACCATCAGGCGCACCCGCTGCCGGATCAGCAGCCTGCGCTGTGTCTGGAGTCTTTCCTCGTCCAGCGAACTCACCCGTTCCGTGTCGGTTTGCGGAGGGGAGTCTGCCATAGCGAGTCCCTTTCATCCGGCGTTTCCCGGATGCGCCCGACCTCGGGGTCAGTACTCCTGGATGTGCGCGGCCAGGTAGCCGTGGATCAGCCGCTCGGCCTCGGCGACGATCTCCGGGTCGCCGTCCGGGCTGCGGCGGAACGCCATCTTCAGCACGGCGTCGCCGGCCTCGACCGAGATGGCGAGCGCGGTGGCGAGGCCGGGGGTGTCCTGGACGCCGAACGTGTCCACGATCATGCGGCGGAGCCGGTCGGCGACCACCGCGTTGTTGTCGGCGTCGGAGTCGAGCAGGTTGACGTCGGCGACGTCGCCGAAGCGCAGCACCCGGAAGCCGGGCACGGTCCGGTGCATCTCGACGAAGATCTCGATGATCGCGCCGACGGTGTCGGACCAGTCGCCGAACCTGCCCGCGGCGAGCCGCGCGGAGATCCGGTCGCCGAACTCCTCCAGGTTGCGCAGCGCGAGCGCCTGCGCGACCGCCCGCTTGTCGGGGAAGAACTGGTACACCGAGCCGATCGCCACCTCGGCGCGCTGGGCGATGCGCGTCGTGGTCAGGCCGTCGTAGCCGTCCTCGTCCAGGATGTCGGCGCAGGCGTCCAGCATCCGCTGGACGCGTTCGGCGCTGCGGCGCTGGGCGGGACGGCGGCGGAGCGGGGTTCGGATCTCGGTCACCCCGCCATTGTCCCTCGGACGCAGCGGTGCTGAGCATGCACAGCGTGCCATACCTCTGGGTCGCGGGAGTCTTCCGCCCGCACCACCCCGCCACTAATATCCGAAGGCTATTCGCATTTTCGGTCGGACCATGGGGGAAGGAAGCGCGGATGGGTCTTCCGGAGGACTTCCGCTGGGGCGTCGCCACCGCCGCCTACCAGATCGAGGGCGCGGTCGGGGAGGACGGGCGGGGACCGTCCACCTGGGACACGTTCTCCCACACGCCCGGGCGGACCCGCGACGGCCACACCGGCGACGTCGCCTGCGACCATTACCACCGCTGGCCCGAGGACGTCGCGCTGATGGCGGGCCTCGGCGTCGACGCGTACCGGTTCTCGATCGCGTGGCCGCGCGTGCAGCCCTCCGGCAGCGGCGCCGTCAACGCCGAGGGCCTCGACTTCTACGACCGGCTCGTGGACGGCCTGCTCACCGCCGGCATCGCCCCCGCCGCCACGCTCTACCACTGGGACCTCCCGCAGCCGCTCGAAGACGCCGGCGGCTGGATGGAGCGTGACACCGCCTACCGGTTCGCCGAATTCTCCTACCTGGCGGCCGAGCGCCTCTCCGACCGCGTCGACATGTGGATAACTCTGAACGAGCCCGTGGTCGTCACCGCCTACGGCTACGCGTTCGGCGTCTACGCCCCCGGCAGGACGCTCCTGCTCGACGCGCTGCCCACCGCGCACCACCAGCTCCTCGCCCACGGCCTCGCCGTCAACGCCCTGCGCAGCCGGGGCGCGCGCAGGATCGGGCTGACGAACCACTACTCCCCGGCCTGGGCCGCCTCCCCCGCCGACCAGCCCGCGGCCGACGCCTTCGACGCGTTCATGAACCGGCTGTTCACCGACCCCGTCCTGCTCGGCCGCTACCCGGACCTGATGGGGGACGCGCCGTACATCCGCTCCGAGGACATGTCGGTCATCGCCTCGCCCATCGACTTCCTGGGAGTGAACTACTACAACCCCACACGGATCGCGACCCCGGCCGAGGGCCCGCTGCCGTTCGACATCGTGGACATCACCGAGTACCCGACGACGGGGATGGGCTGGCCGATCGTCCCGGACGCCTTCCTGTCGCTGCTGCGCACCCTCGACTCCCGCTACGACCTGCCGCCGCTCCACATCACCGAGAACGGCTGCTCGTTCGCCGACGAGCCCGGTCCGGACGGCGCCGTGGACGACCCGGCCCGCATCGAGTTCCTGGACGCCCACATCGCCGCCGTGCGGACCGCCGTCGACGAGGGCGTCGACATCCGCGGCTACTTCGCCTGGTCGCTCCTGGACAACTTCGAATGGGCCGAGGGCTACCACCCCCGCTTCGGGCTCGTCCACGTCGACTACGAGACGCAGAAGCGCACGCCGAAGGCGTCCTACGGCTGGTACCGGGACCTCATCGCGTCGTCCAGGCGTCGCTGACGGGCCCGGCGGGCGGCCGCTCCCACGCCTGACGCATGCCCGTCGCCCGCAGTGCGGCATGCTGATGCGCATGGAGACTCCTGAGACGCTCGCGGGCGTGCGCGCCCGGATCGACGCCATCGACGGGCGGCTCGTCCGACTGCTGGCCGAACGCGAAGGGCTGGTGCGCGAGGCCGCCGCCTTCAAGCGCGACGAGCGGGCGGTCCGCGCGCCCGACCGGGTGGAACGGGTGGTCGCCCTGGCGCGGGAGCGGGCCGCGGACGCCGGGCTCTCGCCCGAGGTCGCCGAGACGGTGTGGCGGGCGATGATCGGCGCCTTCGTCGATCTGGAGCTGAACGAGCACGCGCACCGCCGCGGATAGGCTTCTCTCTCCGCTTCGTCGTGGAGGTTCTTGATGCCGGAGACCCGCCCGCTGCGCGCCACCGACCCCCGCGAGATCGGCGGCTCCCGGCTGACGGCCCGGCTCGGCGAGGGCGCCCAGGGCATCGTCTACCTGGGCGAATCCGGCACCGGGCAGCGGGTCGCCGTGAAGCTCCTGCACGCCGACATCGGACGGGACGAGCGGGCCCGCACCCTCTTCGACCGGGAGCTGGCGGCGGCCCGCCGCGTCGCCCCGTTCTGCACCGCCCGCATCCTCGCGGCGGACGCCGACGGCGACATCCCCTACATCATCAGCGAGTACATCGACGGGCCCTCCCTGCGCGACCGGGTCCTCCAGGAGGGCGCGGCGTCCCCGGCGGAGCTGGTCACGCTCGCCATCGGCACCGCGACCGCGCTCGCGGCCATCCATGAGGCGGGCGTCGTCCACCGCGACTTCAAACCGGCCAACGTGCTGCTCGGCCCGGACGGCCCCAAGGTCATCGACTTCGGCATCGCGCGCCCGCTGGAGGCCACTTCCGCCACCCTGACCGGCGCCGTCGGCACCCCCGCCTACATGGCGCCCGAGCAGGTGGCGGGGTCCGCGGGCGGCGCGCCGCTGGACATGTTCGCGTGGGGCTGCACAATGGCGTTCGCCGCGAACGGCGTCCCGCCGTTCGGCAGCGACTCGGTGCCGGCCATCATGCAGCGGATCCTCTACCAGGAGCCGGACCTGGGCGCGCTGACCGGGGACCTGCGGACGCTCGTCGCGTCCAGCCTGGAGAAGGACCCCGCGGCCCGCCCGACCGCCATCCAGGTGCTGCAGCGGCTGCTCGGACTCGGCCCGAACGCCGACCTCCTCGCGGAGGGCACCTCGGCCGTCGCGCGACCGGCCGCACCACCCCAGGCCGGGAACTGGACGCCACCGGCCGCGACGCACCCGTCCGCCGCAGGCTGGACGCCACCCACGCCACCCACGCCACCCCCGTCCCCACCGCCTCTCGGGACGTACCCGGGGAGCCGGCCCCAGACCGGGCGAGGCGGCCGGGTGCTCCTCCTCGCCGGAGCGGCCGCCGCGGTCGTGATCCTGGCCAGCGGGCTCGTCGCCGCGCTCCTCCTCAAGAGCGACGGCAGGGCCGAGGGCGGCCGGACGCCGGTCGCCCAGTCCGCGTCGTCCAAGTCGTGCGCCTACCGGCCCGCGACCGGCGCGAACGTCAAGGAGGTCGGGAAGCCCCCGGTCGCCCTCCCGGCGACGGCCCCGTCCCGCGCCACCGTCGAGACCGGGCTCGGCACGCTCCAGATCTCACTGGACGCCGGAACGGCGCCCTGCACGGTGAACTCCCTGGCCTACCTCGCGGCCCAGAAGTTCTACGACCGCACCTCATGCCACCGGCTCACGACGGACCCGGGCCTCCAGGTCCTCCAGTGCGGCGATCCGAGCGGGACCGGGGCGGGCGGGCCCGGCTACCAGTTCGACGACGAGAGCCTGAGCTCGGCGCGCTACACGCGGGGGGCCGTGGCCATGGCCAACGCGGGCCCGAACACCAACGGCAGCCAGTTCTTCATCCTGTACGGCGACACCACGAGCCTCCCCGCGTCCTACACGGTCTTCGGCCGGGTCACGTCCGGCATGGACATCGTGGACGCGGTCGCCAAGAAGGGCGTCGCGGGCGGCGGCACGGACGGCGCCCCGAAGCAGAAGGTGGCGATCAACGAGCTCCGCACGGCCTGATGCGCGAGATCGAGGAGTCGCACGCGGCCTGCGCGCAGGTTCCTCGTCCCGGCCTCGGCGCGGCCAGGGGCGTGCGCTGGTCATGACGCCCGGCGGGCGGCGGATGAGAAGCGGCTCGCGGCGCGTTGAAGGAGGTGGACACAGCACCCCGACCAAGGAGGACGCTCCCTCGATGGCCCTCAAGCGACCGTCCTTCCTGCCGTCCCTGGACGAGCTCGAACAGCAGGCGCAGAGCAGGTCGTCCCAGCGCGGACGCCCCGGCTCCCACTTCGACCACCCCACCGCGAAGGCCCTGTTCGTGGCCGTCCTGGCCCTGACCGTCATCGCCCACGTCGTCGGCGGCATCGTCTTCCTCGTCCTCGGGCACTGATCGGACCGCAAAACCAGGTGCCGGAGAGGGCGGGACGGGTCATGGTAAGGGGATGCTGGTCGATCACTTTCCGCCGCTCGGGTTGCGGCTGACGACGCCGCGGCTGGAGCTGCGGCTGCCCTCGCCCGAGGAACTCGCCGCGCTGGCCGACCTCGCCGCCGAGGGTGTGCACGACCCGGAGACGATGCCGTTCCTCGTGCCGTGGACGGACCGCCCGCCCGCCGAGGTCGCGCGCGGCGTCATCCAGCATCACTGGAGGAACCTCGCGGAATGGACACCCGAGAAGTGGGAGCTCGACCTCACCGTGTTCCATGAGGGCGAAGTCGTCGGGCAGCAGTCCCTCTGGGCGCAGGATCTCCTCGTCCTCCGGCAGGTCAAGACCGGTTCGTGGCTCGGTCGCCGGCATCACGGCCGGGGGATCGGCACGGAGATGAGAGCGGCCGTCCTGCACCTGGCCTTCGCCGGCCTGGACGCCGAGGAAGCCGCCTCCGTCGCGTTCGAGGCCAACCATGCCTCGAACGCGGTGTCGCGCAAGCTCGGGTACCAGCCCAACGGAGTGGAGCGCCACGTCGTACGCGGGGCCATGACCGTCGAGCAGCGGTACCGGCTCACCCGGGCCGACTGGGAACGCCACCGCACCGTCCCCGTCACGATCGAGGGTCTCGCCCCCTGCCGGACGATGCTGGGGCTTCCGAGATGAGCGAGCGGACTTTCGACGATCTGGTCGCCGAGGCCGGGAGCGTGTCCGTGGCGGGCTGGGACTTCTCCTGGCTGGACGGCCGCGCGACCGAGCAGCGCCCGTCCTGGGGCTACCAGCGCCTGATGAGCGAGCGGCTGGGCCGGGCGCGGGCGGCACTCGACGTCCAGACCGGCGGGGGAGAGGTGCTCGCCGGAGCCGCGAAGCTCCCGCCGACGATGGCGGCGACCGAGTCCTGGCCGCCGAACGTCGCGAAGGCCGCCCGGCTCCTGCACCCGAGGGGCGCCGTCGTCGTCGCCGACTCCGGCGAGCCGCCGCTCCCGTTCGCCGACGAGGCGTTCGACCTGGTCGTCAGCCGCCATCCGGTCGTGATCCGGTGGGACGAGATCGCGCGGGTCCTCGCCCCCGGCGGGACCTACTTCGCCCAGCACGTCGGCCCGGCGAGCGTCTTCGAGCTGACCGAGTTCTTCCTCGGCCCCCAGCCCGCAGCCCGCCGCGAACGGGACCCCGAGGCCGAGAGCGCCGAGGCCCGGGCCGCGGGGCTCGACATCGTCGATCTGCGCGCCGAGCGCCTGCCGATGGAGTTCTTCGACGTCGGCGCGGTCGTCTACTTCCTGCGCAAGGTGATCTGGATCGTCCCCGGCTTCACCGTCGAAGGCCACCGCGACCGCCTGCGCGAACTGGACGGGCAGATCCGGCGCGACGGCGTCTTCACCGCCCATGCGTCCCGCACCCTCATCGAGGCCCGCAAGCCGTCGTGAAGGGGGCGCGCTACGCGGCGCTCAGGCGGTAGGCGGTGCCGCTGCTGCCCTGCACCCAGGCGTCGGGAAGGGCTGCGGCCAGTGCGTGCTGGGCGCGCCAGCCGGTGCAGTGCCCCGGGACGACGAGCCCCGGCGCGAGGTCCGTGAGGGCGGCGACGGTGGGCGGGATGACCGGTTCGAAGGCCGGACCGCCGAGGTGCAGCCCGCCGACGAGCGCGTGCAGCCTCTCGACCCCCGTCAGCCGCTGCGCGTGCCGGACGATGTTGATCGCCCCCGCGTGGCCGCAGCCGGTCAGCACGACCAGTCCGCGGCCCCGGACGTCGACGACGAGCGCCTGGTCGTCGAGGACGAGGGGATCGTGCACCCACTCCTTGCCCGTCCACGCCTGGTGCGGGGGCGGCATGCCGTGCTCGAACCCGGTCGTCCGGTCCACCTCGCCGGTGATCAGGACGCTGCCGTCCAGGAGCAGCGAGGGCTCGCGGCGCTCGATGACCTGGAAGCCCTCCCCGTCCAGCGCCCGCCTGCTCAGCGTGGGCAGTTCCTCCACGTCCCGGCCGGGCACGGCGAGGCGGCGCCTCGTCCAGACCAGCGGATGCAGCACCATCGGCATCGACCGCACGCCGCGCAGGCCCACCATCCCCGCCAGCCCGCCCGCGTGGTCGAAATGGCCGTGGCTGAGGACGACGCCCTGGACGTCGCCGAGGTCGATGCCGAGCCTGTCGGCGTTCGTGACCATCGCGTCGGGCGACCGGCCGGTGTCGAACAGCAGGGTCGTGGAGCGGTCGGCCCGGCGCACCGTGACCAGCGCGGAGAACCCGTGTTCGGCGATCATCCCCGCGGTGGTGCGGCCGCCCTCGAACTGCGGCGCCGCCACCACGCCCGCGCCGGAGCCCGCCCGGCGGGTCCGCTCGTCATCGCCCAGGAGGGCGTCGTAGACGTTGTCGACCAGGGTGACGATCTCGACCTCGTCCACCGGCTCCAGCGGGACGGGATCGACCGCCGCCCCCCGCACCGGGCGCGGCATCGACGCCGCCGCCTCCCCCATGCCGCCGGCGGTCTCGCACATGACGTCAGCCTAACCGCCGCCCGCCCTCGCGCGACTCCCGGGCGGCGTAGACTGAATGATCACGATTTGGGCCGGTGAGGAAGGTCGTGGCGACGGGATGGCGGACTCCGGAGATGCCTCGCCCGTGCCCGGTGTCGACACCGGTACGCCGAGCGTGGCCCGCATGTACGACTACTTCCTGGGCGGCAAGGACAACTACGCCTCGGACCGCGACGCGGCGGAGGCGGTCACGCAGGCGCTGCCCACGGTCGAGGGGGTCGCCCGCGCGAACCGCGCGTTCCTCCAGCGCGCCGTCCGGTACGTGGCCGGTCGCGGTATCGACCAGTTCCTGGACATCGGCACCGGCCTGCCCACGCAGGGCAACGTGCACGAGATCGCGCGGGAGGAGCAGCCCGGCGCGCGGGTCGCGTACGTCGACAACGACCCGATGGTGACGGTCCACGCGCGGGCACTGGTCGCCACGGACGAGCTGACCACGATCGTCCAGGCCGACATGCGCGAACCGGACACGGTGCTGGACGACTCGCAGGTGCACGCGCTGCTCGATTTCCGGCGCCCGGTGTGCGTGCTGTTCGTCGCCGTCCTGCACTTCCTCCAGGACGAGGAGGACCCGGCGGCGCTCGTCCGGCGCTTCACCGACGTCCTGCCCGCGGGCAGCCACGTCATCCTGTCGCACGCGGCACTGGAGGAGCAGCGCAACGTGCGGGTCGGGGAGACCTACCGGTCGCAGGCGGCGAGCGCGAGCCTGGTGGCCAGGACCCGTGACCAGGTGACCGCCCTCCTCGACGGCCTCACCATCGTCGACCCGGGCGTCGTCCGCCTGCACGAATGGCGCCCCTACGGCGGCGAGTACATCACCGACGCCGGCTGGACGGCCGTGGCCCGCAAGGACGGCTAGGCCTCGCCCGCGCCTCCGGCGGTGAGGTCGGCCTCGATCCCGTAATGGTCGGACAGGACGGCCGAACGCCCGCCGGGAAGCCGGACCTTCTCCTTGAAGACCAGGCGCGTCTTCGCCTCGATGCCCGGCCTGACCAGGAGCTGGTCGATGGCGCCGATCTCGGCGTATTCGGGACGGAAGGTCGGTTCCGTGTCGCCGCCGAAAACGTCCCGCAAGCCGGTGCTCGAAACGAACTCCGCAAGGTAGGGGGAATCGCGGGGGACGTTGAAATCGCCCATCGCCACCAGCGGTTCCGCCTTCGGGATCTGGTTGACGGCCGCCGCCAGCCGGTGCAGCTCGGCCTTCTCGACCTGCGCGTAGACGTTGGACGGGGACCAGTCCATGTCCAGGTTCGCCGAAAGGTGGGTGTTCACGACGGTCAGGTGACCGCCGGGGAGGCGGATCCGGGTGAACAGGGCGCCCTTGCTCAGCAGCCATTCAGGACGTGCCGGCCGGGCCGGAACGTACGCCCGAAAATGGCGGCGGGTCACCGGGTGGCGGGAAAGGGTCACGAGTCCGCCGCGCACGAGCGGGAACATCGGCGTGTAGGCGACGTGGGGGTAGGAGGTCGCGACGCGCCGCAGCAGGCCAAGGACCCGCCACGAGATGACTTCCTGCAGGCAGACGACGTCGTAGTCCGACCGCTCGATCGTCTCGGCCAGGACCCCCGCCCGGGCCCGGGCCTCTCCCCTGAAAAGGGTGTTGAAGGTGAGCACGCGCGCCTGCATGGCGGCCACTCTATGTCCCCGCGTTGCCCATCGTGGTGACGCCTTCCGATACTGGGCACAACGGACCGGCAATATCGGACGCGCTGGATAGGAAAGGTTCTGCATGAAATTCCAACTCGGCCTGTTCTCCCCCAACACCGAATCGGGGCTGGCCATCACCACCGCGCCGGAGCGATGGCACGCCACCTGGGACGACAATCTCCGGCTCGCCCGGATCGCGGACGAGGTCGGCATCGACTTCCTCCTGCCGGTCGCGCGCTGGACGGACTGGGGGCCGGACACCGACTTCCACCGCAGCGCCCTCGATCCGCTGGTGTGGGCGTCCGGGCTGCTCGCCCAGACGAGCCGGCTCCGCGTGTTCACCACCGTCCACACCGCGTTCCACCATCCCGTCGTCGCGGCCAAGCAGCTCGCGACCGCCGACCATCTCAGCAAGGGGCGGGTCGGGCTGAACATCGTGGCCGGGTGGCACGCTCCCGAGTACGAGATGTTCGGCCTCTCGCTGCCCGGCGACCACGACACGCGGTACGACCTCGCGCAGGAATGGTGGGACGTCGTCAGGCGCATCTGGTCGTCCGACGAGCCGTTCGACCACGAGGGACGGTTCTTCCAGCTCAAGCACGTCGTGGGCAGGCCCAAGCCGTTCAACGGGCACAGCCTCCCCGTCATCAACGCCGGGTCGTCCAGGCAGGGACGCACGTTCGCCGCACGCAACGCCGACCGGGCGTTCACCGTCGTCGGCGGCCCGCAGGACGGGGCCGAGATCGTGAAGGCCATCCGCGCCGAGGCCGCCTCCCACGGCCGGACGGTGGGCGTCTTCACGCTCGGCCATGTCGTGTGCCGGCCGACGAGGAAGGAGGCGGAGGACTTCCTGCACTACTACGCCGACGAGCGCGCCGACTGGCCCGCCGTCGACGAGGTGATGCGGCTGCAGGGGCTGCACGCGCAGTCGTTCACGCCGGAGATGCTCCAGGTGTACCGCGACAGGTTCGCGGCCGGCCACGGCAGCTGCCCGCTGGTCGGCGACCCCGACGACGTCGCGGACGGCCTGGCGGATTTCGCTCATGCGGGATTCGATGGTATCGCTCTGTCGTTCCTCAATTACGCTGACGAGTTGGGCTACTTCGCCGCCGAGGTCATGCCGCGGCTGCGGGCCCGAGGTGTTGTGTCCGTCGACGATGAGGAAACGGCTCCCCGGCCAGGACGATGACTTCTTCCGCGACAAAGCCGCCCCTGTCCGCCCACCGCCGTGTCCTGAGCAAGGACATGGGAGTCCTGCACGACACGGTCGAGCCGTTCGCCGTCGGCCACGACCTTCAGGCGCTCGAACCCGGCGTGCCGATGGACGGCCTGGTCAACGCCCTCGGCGTGGGCTCGGTCAACCTCGTCTGGGTGCGGTACGGGGGCGGCGGCGTCATCGTGGACACGCCGCCCACGGAGGGAAATTTCGCCATGTGCGCGCCGATGGCGCCCATGGGCGTGGAGTACCGGGCCTCCAAGCGCCGGGAGACCTCCAGGGGGAGCCTCGTCCTGTCGCACGACGAGTCGATGCGGATGACGCCGCATCCGACCGAGGGCTGCCTGGTCATCGCGACGAGCACCGGGCGGCTCGCCGACCATCTGGGCGCCCATCTCGGGCGCGACCACGCCACGCCGCTGCGTTTCCACAACGTCGGGGACGAGAGCCTCGTGCCGTCCTCGATCGTCGAGCGCACCTGGCGCTACGTGTGCGACGTCCTCGACGACGCGGCGGCGCAGGGCGGCCTCCACCCGCTGGCGGAGCGCAGCCTGGAGGAGTCGCTGCTGACGGCGATCCTCCTCGGCCTGCCCCACACGGGCACGCCGAGCCTCGCCGAGCCCTCCGACCGGGTCCCCCACCATCTGTCCGGGATCATCCGGGAGTGGGTCGAGGCGCACCACCAGCGCCCGATCGGGGTCACCGACATCGCGGCGGCGGTGGGGCTCGGCGTGCGGCAGCTCCAGGTCGTCTGCCAGACCGAGTGGGGCATGACGCCCACGCAGCTCCTGCGCGGCGTGCGGCTCGACCGCGCCCGCGCCGCGCTCACCGTCGCCCGGCCCGGCCCCGGCGCGATCACCGAGGTGGCCGGGGCGGCCGGGTACTTCCACATGAGCCGTTTCGCCGCCCACTACCGGCAGCGCTTCGGCGAGACGCCCTCGCAGACCCTGATGCGGGCCTGAGTCAGCCCCGCGGCCGCTCCATGCCCGTCCGGAGGCGGTCACCGGCGCGGCGCCCGACGCGGGCCAGGGCCCGGTTCGCGGTGGGCGACACGCGGGACAGCGCGCGGCCGAAGCGCGCCTCGGCGGTCACGAGCACCACCGGCCTGTCCTGCCGGACGGCCCGCAGGATGGCCCGCGCGACCTTCTCCGGCGAGAACCCCCGGCGCTCGGACGCCCGCCCTATCCGCTGACGCAGCTCGGTCTCCGCGCCGGGCGGCAGCCCGACGAAACGCGTCCTGCCGACGATGGGGGTGTCGATCACCCCGGGGCAGACGGCGGAGGCACCGATCCCGTGGCGGTCGAGGTCGAGGCGGAGGCTCTCGGTCATCTGCAGGACGGCGGCCTTGGTGGCGCCGTACGCGGGCATGTCCGCGCTTGGCAGGTAGGCGGCCATCGACGAGATGTTGACGATGTGGCCCCACTCGCCCCGTTCCACCATCTGGCGGCCGAACAGGCGCGAACCGCGGTACATGCCGTCCAGGTTGATGGAGCGGATGCGGTTCCACTCCTCCTCGGACGTCTCCAGCAGCGACCCCGCGAGGGCGACGCCCGCGTTGTTCACGACGACGTCGGGGACGCCGAACGTGTCGCGGACGTGGTCGGCGAACCGCTCCATCGCCTCGGCGTCGGCGACGTCCACGCCGTAGACATGGGCTTCGCCGTCGGCCGCCCGTATCTCCTCCACCGTGCGCTTGGCGGCGGCCTCGTCGATGTCGGCCACGACGACGCGGGCCCCTGCGGCGGCGAAGGCCTGGGCGGTGGCGCGTCCGATGCCGCTGCCCGCGCCCGTGATGACGACGAGATCGCCCCCGAAGTCCTTGCCGGGGAGTCCCGCCGCGCGCGCGTGGGCGATCGCGGGCGTCTCCGGCCCGCCCTCGATGTGCTCTACGAACTCGCTGATCCAGCGGGCGACGAGATCGGGGTGGCTACGCGCCACCCAGTGCCCCGCCGGTGCGCGCCGCACGTACAGGCGTTCCACGGGCCCGCGCGCGGACAGCAGAAGCGACTGCGAGCCGTAGCGGTCTTTGACAGGGACGATGAGCTGGACGGGGACGTCCGTCCGCCCGTCGCCGAGGGTGCCCGCGCCGCGGTCCGTGCCGGCACGGCCGCGGCGCATGTCGGCACGGCCGCGGCCCATGTTGGCGCGGTAGAGGCCGAGCCCGTTGCGGGCGTCCGCGGGCAGCGTGTCGGCCGGGTGCCCGGAGCGCGGTTCGGCGCCCTCGCGCAGCCGCATCACCCGGCCGAACCCGGCGGCGAGCACGCGGGCCGCGGCCTCGCCCACACAGGGCGTCATCAGGACCGGCATGTAGACGCTGCGCCGCGCCTGCCCGAGCACCTGCGCGGCGCCCCGCGGCCCGGACCGGACGGCCTCCCGCGCCCAGCGGGCCATGTGCCGCCGGTCCGGCCCGGAGATCGAGGTGAACGAGGCGATGCGGCCGCGCAGCCGGTCCCCGATGACGGCCTCCCAGCCCTGCACCGAGCCCCAGTCGTGCCCCACCAGGTGGACGGGCTCGTCGGCGCCCACGCCGTCGAGGACGGCCTCCAGGTCGTCCATGAGCGCGTCCAGCCGGTAGTCCAGCGGGTCGGCCGGGACACCGGACGCCCCGGCCCCGCGCACGTCGTAGACGACGACGCGGAACCGCTCGGCGAGCCGCCCGGCGACCTCGTCCCACATCGCGCCCGTGTCGGGGTAGCCGTGGACGAGGACGACCGTCGGCCGCCTCTCCAGGCCCCGCACCCGCACGGCCAGCTCGATCTCGCCCGACCTCACCCACTGGTCACGCATCGGCACGCCCGCCTGTCCCTAGGAGCTCGTTTCCCGTGAAACTACGCCCCTGGAGCGGCGTGTCCACAGTTCCCTAACGGACCGGCTGGCGCAGGATCGTGCGCATTTTGGCCGGATCCTCCTCCCGGGGGTCGGACAGGTAGACCTCGTGGTGCAGGCCGTGCGGCACGAGGCCTTCGGCCTTCATCAGCGACTCCATCCGGGCGAGGGACGCGGGCTCGTCGGAGTACGGTCCGAGGTGCAACACCTGCACGCACCGCCCGTCGGTGTAGGAAACATGCTGGACGCGTGCGGCCGCGGGCAGCCCCGAGCAGACCTCGGCACGGGCGGCGTCGATCGTCGCCGTCCCGTCCGGGAGCCGGAGGAACAGGTGCCACCGCCACTCCTCGCGCGGCACCTCGAACGGCGAGCGGGCGTCCTCGACCCACCAGCGCCCCTCCAACGGCACCATGGGCGCGCCGAGCGCCCCCATGACCGCGTACAGCGCGCCCGCGCTCTCGTTGTAGGCGGCGCCTCCCGGCTCGCCCTGACCGGTGACGGCCAGGCCGGTCACGGCCCCGTGCTCCACCAACTCCGGCTCGTCGGCCGCCTCGTACCACCCCGCTGCGCCCTGCGCGGGCGCGGTCTCCCGGTCGGCTGCGCTCCTCATCGAGGATCCTCCACGTGAATCATCACCCGGGTCTCCAGGTGTTCGGGCGGCGTGGTCGCGGGGTCGTTGAGGTACACCTCGCGGACCGGCCCGGCGGGCGTGTGCCCGTAGTCGCCGAACCACGCGAGCACGCCATGGACCGTGAGCGCGATCTCGTCGTAGGGACCGACGTGGAGGGCCGCGGCGAACCGGCCGCCGGGCAGGAGGTCGTCGCCGTCCTCGTGCTGGACGGTCACCCGCACGTCGAACTCGCCCCCCATGTCCAGCGGGAACAGGCCGACCAGGAGGCCGCCCGGCCCCATCCTCGGCAGCAGCCGGGCCACGCACGCCGACGTCGCCTCCGCGATCGTCGTCGGCGTCGCGGACTCCCGCGCGACGAACACGCGCCGCGCCGGCTCCCGGACGACCGACACCTCCGTCTCCGGCAGGCCCTCGGCGACCACGCGGTCCAGGAGCCGCAGGGCGCGCCGCCGCCGGGCGACCTCCGCCTCGACCCTGTTACGCGCCTCCGCGAGGGCGCCGCCCTCGCCGGACAGGACCCGCGCGACGTTCGGCAGCGGCACGTCCATCGACCGCAGCAGCCCGATCAGCAGCGCGTCCCGCGCCTGGCCGGGCCGGTAGTACCGGTAGCCGGACGCGGGGTCGATCCACGCCGGGGCCAGCAGCCCCAGGTCGTCGTAGTGCCGCAGTTGCTTGGCGCTCAGGCGGCACAGCCGCGCGAACCGTCCGATCGGCAGGAGATCCTTGCTCACGGACCTCACCCTGCGCCCTCCCATGGTGGGAGAGTCCAGCACAGCGGGAGAGGCGGGCTCAGGAGGGACGGGCGCTCAGACCGGTGCACGAACGCAGGCCGTTCCACCGCTTGACCTCCGCCTTGGCGGCGGCGCCCTTCATCGGCACGGGGATGCCGCCGGAGATGAGCGCGGGATTCCATTTGTCCTTGGTGACCTTGCCGTTCTCCACCTTGAGGAAGAGCACGCCGGACTTCGCCGTCTGGCCCTGCGCGGAGGAGAACACGAAGTTGCCCATGCCGTAGTGGACGTACGCGCCGTTCATGTAGCCGCCGCCCAGCGGGATGTGCGCGTGCCCACCGACCACGACGTCGGCGCCGGCCGCGACGAGCGCCTTGGCGAGTTCCTGCTGCCGGGGCAGCGGGCACCCCTTCAGCTCGGCGCCCCAGTGCAGGTGCACGATGACGACGTCCGAGCCTTGGCGCGCCTCCTTCACCGCCTGCACCATGCGCGGGATGTCCTTGGCCGACGCGAGACCGCCCTTGGTGCCGGTGGCCGTCCACGCCTGGATCAGGTGGTCGTCCAGCACCTGCGTGGCGCCGACGATGGCGATCTTGTTGCCCTTCACCGTGACGCGGTACGGGCGGTAGGCGGCGTCCGCGTTCTTGCCGATGCCGACCACCGGGAACCCGCTGCGCTTGATGGCGGCCAAGGAGTCGCGCAGGCCGCCTTCCATGTAGTCCATGCCGTGGTTGTTGGCCATGGAGGTCACGTCCACGCCCGCCGCCTTCAGCGCCGTGAACGCGGTCGCCGGGGCACGGAACGTGAACTGCTTGCCGGGCGCGGGCGTCCCCCCGGTCGTGATGGCCGTCTCCAGGTTCACCATGGCGAGGTCCGCGGCGCGCAGCTGCTCGGCGACCGGACCGAGCGCCGTGGACGGTCGGGCCAGCCGCCCGCGCAGCGACCCCTCGAAGTGCGTGTCGCCGCCGAAGGCGAGCAGGATCGGCTGCTTGGCGGCCTTCGTCGTCTGCGTCCCGCCCTGCTGACCGCCGGACGGCGACGCCGAAGGCGACGGACCCTCCGCCTCTGATTCGCCCGAGCCGCCGCACCCCGCCGCGGCCAGCGACACCCCGGCCATGACCAGGGCCGCCAACCCCCGCACGCCCGTCTTCCCCCGCATGGCCATCGCCTCGCCTCCGTCCGGCCCCCCATGGACCTCTGGGTCGGATCGGCCCAGCATGCCACGAGCGCGCCGCGCCCCGGCAAAGACGCACAACTCTTTCTCTTGAGCCGTTCATGTTTACGGGGATAGGTTGACCCGCATGACCGCACCCCGGACGCCGAGGCCGCGCACCCGATGACCGTGGCGAGCCCCGCCCGGACGGAGCGCCGCGCCGCCGGCGCCCATCGCCTGGTGTGCCGGAACTGCGGAGCGGCCGAGGACGCCGGCCGCGCCGCGGAGCACGTCCCCTGCCTGGAGCCGGCGACCGGCACCGGCTTCCGGATCGAGGCGGCCGACGTGACGTTCCGGGGCCTGTGCCCCGCCTGTCGTCCCCCCGCGGACGTCGACTGACCAACCCCGGAGGGGAGGCCCGGCCTCGGGGCCGCCCCTCACCCGGGAGCGGCCGGGCGACCTCCCGCCCGGCCGCTCCCTCCGTCCCGTTTCGTGCGTTAACGTGCACCTTCATGTCCCTGCGTTTCGACCAGACCGGCTGGCAGCCGCTCCAACCCGGTGCCTTCCGCAACGCCGACGGCGACACCGTCGCCCTCTACGGCTTCGACCTCCCGCCCGACCTGCCCGCCCCCCTGGAGCAGCTCGACCACCTGCGCCGCGGCACCGCCGCCAAGACCGCCGAATCCGGCGGCGGACTGATCGAACTGGACGTGACCACGCTGGACGGGCTCCCGGCCGTCCAGCAGATCGTCAAGCTGCCGCTGCCCGACCGTCCGACCGGCGTGGCCTACATCGCCTCCTTCACCGTGCCGCGCGCGGACCGCAGCCTCGTCCTGAAGATCCAGTGCCTGGAGCAGGGCGTCACCGGGATGCGCGACAGCACCGCGCTCAACCACTACCTGACCGAGTACGGGCAGGGCCGCGACCTCCAGGACATGATGCGCTGGTGGGCCCAGCACGCCTACGCCCCGGAGATCCAGGGCGGCCTGCCCCGCAACCTCTCCGAGGACCCCGGCTGGGACCCGCACTTCCCCCAGCACCCCCTGTCGCGCGCCCGCCGCATCCTCACCGCCCTGGCCCCCACCATCGAACTCCACCCCGACTTCAAAACCGCCCCGCCCTTCTCCGCCTGACCCCGTCCCGCGGACCGCGCGTCCAGGCTCTGGCCGAACCACGAAAGTGCCTCTATGGGCCATGCCCCGCCATGGCGCCCTCCGGGACGGGCGGGCCATGATAGAGAGACGGTCCCGTTCACAAGGAGTGTCTCGATGGGCGACCGCACGGCCTTCCGCACCTGCCCCCTCTGTGAAGCCCTGTGCGGGCTCGAACTGACCCTCGACGAGGCCGGGACGGTCACGCGCGTCCGCGGCGACGAGAAGGACCCGTTCAGCAAGGGCTACATCTGCCCCAAGGGCGCGACGCTCGGGAGCCTCGACGGCGACCCCGACCGGCTCGCGGAGCCGCTCGTGGCGGGCGAGGCCTCCGGGTGGGACGAGGCGTTCGAGACGGTGAGCCGGAGGCTGGCGGAGGTCGTCGCGCGGCACGGGCGCGACTCCGTCGCCGTCTACATCGGGAACCCGACGGCCCACTCGATCGCCGGGCCGCTGTACGGGTCCGCGATCGTCAAGGCGCTCGGCACCCGCAACCTCTACACGGCGAGCACCGCCGACCAGATGCCGAAGCACGTGGCATGCGGGCACATGTTCGGCGACCCCCTGGCGATCCCCGTGCCCGACCTCGACCGCACCGGGCACCTGCTCATGCTCGGGGCGAATCCGCTGGAGTCCAACGGCAGCCTCGCGTCCGCGCCCGACTTCCCGGGACGGCTCAAGGCGATCCGGGCGCGCGGCGGGAAGATCACGGTCGTCGACCCGCGCCGGACGCGGACGGCCGCGCTCGCCGACGAGCACGTGTTCATCCGTCCGGGCACGGACGCGTTCTTCCTGATGGCGCTCGTCCACACCCTGTTCGCCGAGGATCTGGTCAGGACCGCCGAGCACCTGGCCGGTCGCGTCAACGGCCTGGACGACCTGCGCGCCCTCGCCATCGACTTCGCCCCCGAGGACGTCGCGGCCGTCACGGGCGTCGGCGCCGCGACGATCCGCCGGACCGCGCGCGAGCTGGCCGCCGCCGAGCGCGCCGCCGTCTACGGCCGCATCGGGACGTGCACGCAGGCCTACGGGACGCTCAACAGCTGGCTCGTGGACGTCCTGAACACCCTCACCGGGAACCTCGACCGCCCGGGCGGGGCGATGTTCCCGCGGCCCGCAC
The DNA here is from genome assembly GCF_013409045.1 of Actinomadura citrea. Classification (NCBI taxonomy): domain Bacteria; kingdom Bacillati; phylum Actinomycetota; class Actinomycetes; order Streptosporangiales; family Thermomonosporaceae; genus Actinomadura; species Actinomadura citrea. Next base: position 8,888,994 of record NZ_JACCBT010000001.1, read on the forward strand.
ACGCCCCGGTGTACCGGCGCAAGAAGCCGTTCACGACCGGGCGGTGGCGCAGCCGCGTCCGCGGGCTGCCCGAGGTCAACGGCGAGATGCCCGTCGCGACGCTCGCCGACGAGATCGAGACGCCCGGTGAGGGCCGGATCAGGGCGCTGATCACGATCGGCGGGAACCCGGCCCTGTCGGCGCCGAACGCCGCCCGGCTCGACCGCGCGCTCGCCGGCCTTGAGTTCATGGTCAGCGTCGACCCCTACCTGAACGAGACGACCCGGCACGCGCACGTGGTCCTGCCGCCGCCGCGCCCGGCGCAGACCCCGCACTACGACATCGCGCTGACCGGGCTCGCCGTCCGCGACTACGCGCGCTACTCGCCGCCGGCCGTCCCGCTGCCGGAGGGGCGGCCCAGCGAGGCCGACATCCTCGCGCGGCTCGCCCTGGCCGCCTCCGGGACGGACGGCGACCCCGCCCTGCTCGACGAGATGATCATCAAGGCGACGCTGGAGAAGGCCGTCGCGCTCCCCGGTTCCCCGGTGCTCGGCCGCGAGCCCGACGAGCTGCGCAAGATGCTCGACACCGGCCCCCTCACCGAGCAGCGGCTCGACATGATGCTCCGCCTCGGCCCCTACGGCGACGCGTTCGGCGGCGAGCCCGCCCTCCGCGAGGAGCCCGGCGGCGCCTCCGGCGTCACCGGTCTCACGCTGACGCGGCTGCGCACCGAGTACCCGCACGGGCTCGATCTCGGCGCCCTCAAGCCGCGGCTGGACGAGGTCCTGTGCACCACGTCCGGCCGGATCGAGCTGTGCCCGTCCACGTGCGCCGCCGACGTCGACCGGCTGCGCTCCGCCCTGCGCGATCCGGGGACGTCCGGCGGCATGGTGCTGATCGGGCGCCGCCACCTGCGGTCCAACAACAGCTGGCTGCACAACGTCCCCGAGCTGGTGCGCGGCTCGAACACCTGCACCCTCCAGCTCAACCCGGCCGACGCCGACCGCCTCGGCGTCGCGGCGGGCGACACCGTCCGCGTCACGTCCCGGGCAGGCGCCCTGGAGGCCGTCGCCGAGCCCACCGACACGATCATGGCCGGGGTGGTCAGCCTGCCGCACGGCTGGGGCCACGACCGCCCCGGGACCAGGACGCGCGTCGCGAGCCGGCACGCCGGGGTGAACGTCAACGCCGTCACCGACGAGCAGGAGATCGACCCGCTCTCGGGCAACGCCGTCCTCAACGGGGTGCCCGTCACCCTGGAGGCGGCGCGCTGACCCGTTGTTTAGCCCCTCCCGGCACCAGGTAGGTATGACTGGCCGCGGAGGAACGCGGGAGACTAGGGTCGCAACAGGCGTCCCAGCAGGACCGCGAAGGAGGGGCATGAACCGACGGGTCAACATCTTCCGGCGCGGGGAGAGCCCCCAGGCGACCGCGCGGCTGGCCGACGCCACCGAGGGGCTGGAGCACGCCAGCGCCCTGGACCGTCCCATCCGGGTGCTGTCCGGGGCCGTCCGGCGGGTGCTGCGTCCCGGGCCGGTCAAGGACGCCCTCCACGGCGTCCCGGTCGGCCATCCGGCCCACGCGCCGCTCACCGACCTGCCCATCGGACTGTGGATGTCGGCCGCCGTCCTCGACCTTGTCCCCGGCACGCGCCGCGCCTCGCAGGTCCTCGTCGCCGCCGGGCTCGCCGGCGCCGTCCCGACCGTCCTCACCGGCATCGCCGACTGGTCGGCCCTGCACCGCGAGCAGCAGCGCGTCGGGCTCGTCCACGCCGCCGGGACGGCCACCGCGAGCATGCTGTACTCGGCGTCCTTCGTGGCCCGCTACCAGGGCCGCGACGCCGCCGGGCGCGCGCTCGGCTTCGCGGGCCTCAGCGCCCTCGTCGCGGGCGCCTACCTCGGCGGGCATCTGGCGTTCCGGCAGGCCGCCGGCGCCAGCCACGCCGACCAGCTCGCCCACCTGGTCCCGCTCGGCTGGCACGACCTGTGCGCCGTCGAGGACCTCCCGGACGGCTGGCCCGTCTCGCGGCGCCTCGGCTACATCGACCTGTTCGTCCTGCGGCAGGGCGAGGACGTGCACGTCCTCGCCGACCGCTGCAGCCATCTCGCCGGCCCGCTCCACCAGGGCCGCGTCCTGACCGACGACGGCGCCGACACCTGCGTCGTCTGCCCCTGGCACGGCAGCACGTTCCGCGTCGCCGACGGCTCCGTCGTCCACGGCCCGGCCACGGCCCGCCAGCCGTCCTTCGAGACCCGTGTGACCGAGGAGGGCACCCTCCAGGTCCGCCCGGTCTGACCTCTTCGGTCTGACTTCTCCGTTCTGAGGGCTCCGTTCTGAGGCGCTCGCGCACATCCGCGCGGGCGCCTTCCGCATGCCCGCCGTCCTTCGTGATGGTGCCGGTATGGCCCGGACACCATGGAGATCTTGGGCTTTTCACTGATTGACCCCTTTTAAAGGGGTCTGGATGTCCATTATGAGCCTTTCGTCGGCGGTAAGGAGATTGCCGTTGGCCGTTCCGCGAGAAAGTCTTCACCCCGCACACTGATCACCATTCCCAATGTTTGCGACCTGCACGACATGCGCGGAATTCCCCCCGGGAAGCGTGATCAAGGAAACGATGCCGGACACCTCCGGCATCGAAGATCATTTCGTTGGGGGAAGCATGAGGACAAGCGCGCGAACCGGCATGGCACTCGCCGTGGCCGGTACGGCGGGCGGGCTGACGCTGCTGTCCGGCGGAGCCGTCGCCGTCGCGGCGACGGCCGCGACCCACGCCGAGGCGGCGACCACCACCGCCGACCGGGCGGCGGTCTGCCGCTACGAGGTCACCGCACGGTCCGGCCTGGCGGTCCGCACGGGTCCCGGCGTCAGATTCCGGAAGGTCGGCTCGCTGCCGTACCGCAAGCACATCAGCGCCGACTGCAAGAGCAGCGGCTGGACCCAGCTGCGCGGCAGCGTCCCGCCGGCCTGGATCGGCAGGTGGGTCTCGCGCGCCTATCTCAAGCCGATCACGCCCATCCGCGTCTGCCGCTACGAGGTCACCGCACGGTCCGGCCTGGCGGTCCGCAACGGTCCCGGCACCAGGTTCAAGCGGGTCGGCACGCTGGCCTACCGCCTGCACATCAGCGCCGACTGCAAGAACAGCGGCTGGACCCAGCTGCGCGGCAGCGTCCCGCCCGCCTTGATCGGCAAGTGGGTCTCGCGGACCTACCTCAAGCCGATCAGGCCGAGCGGGGGCGTCAGCGCCGGTGGCGGCGGCACCTCGATGTCGAGCTTCCCGATGCTGGCCGGCGCCGGTCTCGGAGTTCTCGCGCTGGGCGGCGGCATCGTCGTCGTGGCCCGTCGCCGTCAGGTGAAGGGCGTTTCCTGAACCCATGGACAGGAGAAGGCGCGGTGGCCGGTCGAGCCGTTTCTGGTATCGGCTGGCCGCCGCGCTCATCGCGACAGGGACCGCGATGTTCGTCGTCGGACTGGTGCGCGACCGCACCGATCCGCCGCCGCAACCGCCGTCCTCGGACCTCGTGCAGCCCGCTCCCAGAAAAGCGGAGCCCCAACCGGACAACGCACTCCGGCCGTCCGTGCCCGAACGCATCAAAATACCGTCCATCAAGGTCGACGCGCGGATCCGCCGCGTCACCACGGAACGCGACGGGACGCTCGGCGTTCCGCCGCTCACCCGGGTCCGGGAGGTCGGCTGGTGGGAGGACGGCCCGACGCCGGGCGAGAACGGCAGCAGCGTGCTCGTCGGCCACGTCGACTCCAAGTCGGGCCCGGGCGCCTTCTACCGGCTCGGTGCGCTCCGTCCGGGCCGCCGGATCGAGGTCGTCCGCGAGGACGGCACGGCGCCGGCCTTCCGCATCGACCGGATCAAGCGCGTCGACAAGGACGAGTTCCCGACCGACAGCGTCTACGGGCAGCGCGGACGGCCTGAACTGCGCCTGGTCACCTGCGGCGGCAGATTCGACCGCAAGCGGGGGCACTACGTGGACAACGTGATCGTCTACGCGTCCCTGATTCCCGAGCCTCAGAACGCCGTTCCGGAGACCCACCGCAAGTCCTGACCGCCGGTCACCGGACGGGCCGGGCCCGGCCCGCCGGGACCGTCTGGCGGCGGTCAGCCGGACGGTTCGCGGCCGTCGGAGGCCACGGGGTGCTCCACCAGGGCCAGGACACGGCTCGCCATGAAGCGCGCCGTGCGGACGGGGGTGCCCGTCCGGGTGACCTCGCTGACCTCCACGACGCCGCGCCGCGTCGCGATCTCCACGCGGCGGCCCGCCCGGCTCGCCGCGACCTCGTACGTCCGCGTCCCCTCGCCCCCGGCGTCGATCACTATTTCGACCCTGTCGCCCTTCATGCGCGCGAACCTCCGGTAGTCGAACGTATATTCGACTCCTACCCGGAACGAGCGGTTCGTAATCCTCCCGAAAGGTGCGAAAGCCCTGGTCAGGCCAGGAGATTGACGATGGCGACGACGCCCACGACGACGATGACGGCGCGCAGTGCCAGCGGCGGGATGCGGCGGCCGACCTTCGCGCCGATCATGCCCCCGCAGGTGGAGCCCGCGGCGATGAGCAGCACGACCCACCAGTCGATCTCGGTGTCGGCGAACAGCCACATGAGCGTGAACAGGATCGCGGCGGTGCCGTTCACGACGGCCGACAGGACGTTCTTCCCCGCGTTCAGGCGTTGCAGATCGTCGTCCAGCATGATGCCGAGCAGGGCGATGAGGATGATGCCCTGCGCGGCGCCGAAGTAGCCGCCGTACATGCCCGCGAGCAGCACCCCGACCCACAGCGCCGGGCCGCCGTGCTGCGGACGGTGCTCGCCCTCCCGGCGGCGCAGCATCCACTTCTGCAGGCGGGGCTGCACGATCACGAGGACCAGCGCGATGATGATCAGCACGACGACGATGACGTCGAACGCCTCGGCGGGCAGGCCGAGCAGCAGCAGGCCGCCGATCACGGCCCCGATGAGGGAGCCGGAGGCCAGGCGCGTCAGCCGTCCGCGCTGCCCCTTCAGCTCGTGGCGGTAGCCGTAGGCGCCCGTCACGCCGCCCGGGACGAGCCCGATGTTGTTGGAGATGTTCGCGACCACGGGCGGGTAGCCGAGCGCCACCAGGGTCGGGAAGGTGATCAGGGAGCCGGACCCGACGACGGTGTTGATGCCTCCGGCGGCCACACCGGCCGCGAAGACGGCGGCCGCGTCCAGCAGATTCACGTCCGTCCCATCCCTGCGCTGCGAGTCCCGACGGCGCACATCGTAGGGACTCCGCCGCGCGCCCCCGTCGATCGGGGGGTCGTTTCGTGGCGTCCCGCCCGGTTCAGCGGGCCGAGCGGGCGTACCAGCGGCCGTTCTGGCGGTCGATCGCCAGCGGGAGCCCGAACGTCTCCGACAGGTGCTCCCGGGTGAAGACCTCGTCCACCTTGCCCTGGGCGACGATCTCCCCGCGGCGCAGCAGCAGCGCGTGGGTGAAGCCCTCCGGGACCTCCTCCACGTGGTGGCTGACCATCGCGATGGCGGGCGCGGCCGGGTCGTCGGCGAGGGCGGCGAGGCGGGCGACGAGATCCTCGCGCCCGCCGAGGTCGAGGCCGGCGGCGGGCTCGTCGAGCAGCAGCAGCTCGGGGTCGGGCATCAGGGCGCGGGCGATCTGGACGCGCTTGCGCTCGCCCTCCGACAGGGTGCTGAACGTCCGGCGGATCAGGTCGGCGGCGCCGAGGGCCTCCAGCAGCGCGACGGCGCGGTCGAGGTCGGTCGAGTCGTACTCCTCCTGCCAGCGCCCGAGGATCGCGTACGAGGCGGTCAGCACCAGGTCGATGACCGTCTCGCCGGCCGGGACCTTCTCCGCGACGGACGAGCTCGCGAGGCCGATCCGCGGCCGGAGCTCGAACACGTCGGTGCGGCCGAGCTCCTCCTCCAGGATCTCGACGCTGCCCTCGGTGGGATGCAGCATGGCGGCGGCGACCTGCAGCAACGTGGTCTTGCCCGCGCCGTTCGGGCCGACGATGACCCACCGGTCGCCCTCGTTCACCGTCCATGTGACGTCGCGCAGCAGGGTGGCCCCGCCGCGCCTGACCCCGACTCCGCGGAGTTGAAGCACCTCGCCTGCCATCGCGCGCCTTCGTCCCCAATCCGGTGGTCCGTGCTCCCGCTTGCAGGAAAGAACCTATGCGATCCGGGGCGGCCGTGGCCCCCCGGGACCGCACCCGGGGAACGGCCCCGGAACGCTCCCGCGCCGCGAGAGGTCCCTTACGTCCGGTGGCACCGGCGATCCGAGCGCTTATCGTGGATCGCATGCCCATTGCGGAACGCACGAGACCGAGAATGAGCACGGACGTATGAGCAGGGCCGTCGCGATCGCCCTCGTCGCCTGGGGCAACGCCTGGCTGACGGGGCACGTCGGCCTGGACGAGGCCGTCGACGAGATCGAGAAGAGCGCGGGCCCGCAGATCGTCGGCGGTGCGCCCGCCGAGGTGACGCTGCGGCGCGGCCTCGGCGACCTGCGCGTCGGCGGGCTGGCGGCGCTGCGGCTGGCGCTGCCGGAGCCGGGCGACCCGCTGGGACTGACCGGACCGCCGTCCTTCAACGCCGCGGCGATCGATGCGGGCGCCGCGGCCGTCGCCGTGCTCGACGGGCGGGCGATGGGGCTCGTCCCGTCGGAGGACCGGCGCGGCTCGTCCTACGTCGGCGTCCGCTGGACGACGCACGACGCGTCCGCGGCGCCGCCCGACGTCCCGTCCCTCGCGGAGGCCGACCGGCGGCTCACGCTCGCCATGCGGGACGCCACCGAGGCGCTGCTGACCGTCGACGACTTCGCCGGCGTGCCGCCCGAGATCGGGGACGCGCTGGTCGACCTGCGCGATCCCGACCGCGGCGACCACCCGCTGTCCCCCGGCTACCCGCCCCGCGCCCACCGCGTCGCCGCCCTCGCCGGACGCCTCTCCTTCGTCGTCGACCTCGCCCGGCAGATGGACGAGCGCGGCCTCAGCGCCGACCAGATGAGGCGCCGCGGCGAAGCCCTCCGCCTCCTGGACGCCGCCGTGCGCCGCGCCCTGGTGGCGGCTTGCAACAGTGCGTTCGACCCGGTCCCCGGACCGGAGCGCTAGCGGAGGGGAGGGGCCGGGTCGGATCCGCCCTTGCCGGGGGGTGTGGGGGTCGCCCCCCACAGAAAGAACCGCCCGGTCCCCGGACCGGAGCGCTAGCGGAGGGGAGGGGGCCGGGTCGGATCCGCCCTTGCCGGGGGGTGTGGGGGGTCGCCCCCCACAGAAAGAACCGCCCGGTCCCCGGACCGGAGCGCTAGCTGTACTGGTGTGGTTGTGGTTGGACAGCGAAAGCGGGGCGTCCCGGATGGGGCGCCCCGCTGTCGTGGGTCGTGGGTCAGGCGCGGACCACGATGGTGTTGCAGATCTTGTCGGCGAAGGTCTGCTTGCGCTCGTCCCACAGCGGCCAGAGGAAGCCGATGTAGCACAGGAAGCTGTCGGCGACGTGTGCGATCTTGCGCACGAAGGCCATGCCGAAGCCGATGGGCTGGCCGGTCTGCGCGCTGACGAGGCGGATGCCCATCTGCCGCTTGCCGATGGACTGGCCGGTGGTGCCCTCCTGGTAGCAGATCCACAGGCCGCCCGCGATGGAGATGGCCGCGCCGATCAGCATGAGCAGGACGCCGAACAGCGCCGCGCCCGAGCTGCCGGAGCTGGAGAGGATGATCATCAGGATGTACAGCACGAACACCGGACCACCGAAGATCAGGTAGTCGATGATGTAGCCGCCGGCGCGCGAGCCCCACTCGGCGAGCTGGCCGCCCGAGCCGTAGTGGTGGTGGTGCACCTCGTAGCCCGGCTGGGAGGGCGCCTGGGGCGCGCCGTAGCCGGGCTGGGCGGGGGGCTGCTGGCCGTACCCGGGCTGCGCCGGAGGCTGGCCGTAGCCCGGCTGCGCCGGGGGCTGGCCGTAACCGGGCTGCGCCGGAGGCTGGCCATAGCCGGGCTGCCCGCCGGGCTGCCCGTAGCCGGGCTGGGCCGGGGGCTGCTGGCCGTACCCGGGCTGTTGCTGCCCGTAGCCCGGCTGCTGACCGTACGGGTCGTAGGGGTTGCCCACACTTGCTCCTTATTGATTGACCCTGTGGTTATGTGACGCCCGCCGGACCCGGTGGGCTCCGCAAGTCTGACCGAGGACCGACCGCGGCTCAAACCCGCAGAACACCGAACCGGACGAGCTGCCACAGCTCCGACCCGACGAGGGCGGTGCCGAGCATCCAGGCACGGGTCTTCGGCTGGAGTGCCCACCACCGTTCACCCAGTCCCAGCGGTGCGGCGGCGACGGCGACGGCGCCGGTGAGCGCGACCGGGTTCGCGAGGACGGCCTGGCCGGGACGGCCCGAGCCGAACTCGATGAACACGGTCGTGCCCCCGCACAGGGGACACGGGATTCCGGTGAGCGCCCGCAGGGGACAGAGCACGCCGGGGTCGTTCACGCGATGGATCCATGACGCGCCGATGGCCGCGACGGCCATCGCCGCGACACGCAGCACCACACCCTGGGGTCCGTGCCGCGCTGCGGTGAGGGTCCGGCTGACGATCCCCCCGAGCGCACCTCGCGGTGCACCGGCGGACGCCGCCCCGGGCGCTCCCCCCAACGAATCCTCCGCCTCGATGACATACAGGTGAGTGACCCGTATATCGGGTGCACCCTGAGGCGGGTCAAGTCCGCGCAACGATCCGCTATTAGACCGTTACTCAGCGCTCGGCGACACCACCTCTCGGGCAAGAGTAGGACAAATCACCTGCTACATGGGCACTCTTTCGCGTTACGAGTATGAATGAATCGTCCGGTTCGGGGCGTGCGGCGAACGGGACGTGCGCGCGAACCGGGCGGGGCAGGGGGATGCGCCGGAGGCGAAGGAGAGCGGCGGGACGCCAGGGCGCGCGGCGTGTCGCACGGGCGGGCGGGCCGGCGCCGTCGCGCCTGGCCCGGGGGCATGGAGGCCCGAAGGAGCGACCGGCCCGGGGAGCGTCGGGCCGGGTCCGGCGTCCGGCCCGGGGCTTGCGGGGCCGGGCGGGGCGTCAGGCCTGGGCGGCGGCGCCGACGATGACGGGCTCGTCGGAGCCGGAGAGGTGCTCGGCCTCGACGACGTCGGCGATGACCGCGGTGATGTTGTCCGGACCGCCGTTGTCGCGGGCCATCTCGATCAGCCGGTCGACGGCGCGCTGCGGGTCGGCCTCGGCGGACAGCACCTCGTAGATCTTCTGCGCGTCGACCGGGCCGCTGAGGCCGTCCGAGCACAGCAGGTACCGGTCGCCGAGACGGGCCTCGCGCAGCCGCAGGTCGGGCTCGCGGTCCTCGCGCCCGTCCAGCACGCGGTACAGCACGTGCGAGAGCCGGGACGTCTCGGCGGGATCGGCCTGCTGGCCGGCCTGCTCGGCCTCCGCCTTGAGCAGCTCGTCCATGGTGTGGTCCTGCGTCATCTGGAAGAGCTCGCCGTCGCGCAGCAGGTAGCCGCGCGAGTCACCGACGTGCGCCAGCGCGACGGACTCGCCGGACCAGAGCATGGCGGTGAGCGTGGTGCCCATCCGGCTCAGGTCGGGGCGTTCCTCCCGGACGATGCGCAACTTCTCGTTGGCCTCGGCCACGGCGCGGCCCAGAATGTCGACAAGATCGTCTTTGTGGGCATCGGCGTCCAGCGAGCGCAGTGAGCCGATCACGGTCGAGCTCGCGACCTCGCCGCCCGCATACCCGCCCATGCCGTCCGCGACCGCGATCAACCGCGCACCGGCGTACCCGGAGTCCTCGTTGTTCTCCCGGTTGCACCCGATGTCGCTGCCTGCTGCGTACCTGATTGCTACGTTCATACCAATTTCGATGACGATCCTGTCAGAGGAGTTGTATCAGCCGCGGGCGGTGGTCTTCCCGGTTTCCCCGGCGGCACTCGTGTTTCCCACACCGTGCCGGACCGCGTACAGCGCCGCCTGCGTCCGATCCTGGACTCCCAGTTTCATGAGCAGATTACTGACGTGCGTCTTGACCGTCTTCTCGGACACCACGAGGGCGCGGGCGATCTCCCGGTTCGACCTGCCCCGCGCTATGTGCACGAGCACCTCCCGTTCCCGTTCGGTCAGCGCGGCGAGGCCGCGGTCGTCCCGACCCGCGTCACCCGCCGTCCCGTTCCGCAGCATCGCCTCGGCCGCGTCGGGCGCGAACAGGACGTGCCCGTCGTGGACCGCCCGGATCGCCTGGACCAGCGCCTGCGGGTCGACGTCCTTGTACAGGTATCCGGCCGCCCCGGCCTGGACCGCCGGCAGCACGTGCCCGCGTTCCGTCACGCTGGTCAGGACGAGGACCCGTGCCGTCACTCCGCGAGCCCGCAGCTCCGCCAGCGCGGTCAGGCCGTCGGCGCCCGGCATCTTCAGGTCCATGAGCACGATATCGGGCTTCAGGGATTCGGCCAGTGTCACGGCCGACGTGCCGTCCTCGGCCTCGCCGACGACCTCGATGTCGTCCTGGATGCCGAGGAAGGTCCGCAGGCCCTGCCGGACGACCGGATGGTCGTCGGCGATCAGGACCCGGATCGGCCCTCGCGCGGCGTTCACAGCGGCACCTCCAGCCGGACGGTCGTGCCCTCACCGGGCGCGGCGTCGATCGTGAGGTCGCCGCCGATCGAGTCCGCCCTCTCGCGCATGGAGGTGAGACCCAGCCCGCCTTGGGGCTCCCCCTCGGACGCGTCGAAACCGGTGCCGTCGTCGGAGACCTCTAGCACGGCCCGTTCGTCCTCCGTGCGGAGCCGCACCTGCACGGTGCTCGCCCCGGCGTGGCGCAGCGCGTTGTAGAGCGCCTCCTGGGTGATGCGGAAGGCGACGGCCTCGTGTGCCTCCGGCAGGACGATCGCCTCGTCGGCGCAGAGGCGGACGGCGGACTCGTGCGCGCGGTCGAGCACCTCGACGTGCTTGCGCAGCGAGGCCACGAGGCCGTCCGCCAGATCGGCGGGACGCAGCTCGAAGATGACGGCGCGCAACTCGGCGAGAGCCTCGGCGGCGAGCCGCTCCACCTGCTGAAGTTCCCGGACGGTCCGGACCGGGTCGCGCTCGGCCAGCGCGGACGCCGTGCGGGCCGTCAGCCGCAGCGAGAACAGCTTCTGCGCGACGGCGTCGTGCAGCTCGCGGGCGAGGCGGTTGCGTTCGGCGACGACCGTGAGCTCGCGGTTGTGCTCGTACAGGCGGGCGTTCGCCATCGCGATCGCGGCGTGCGCGGCGAAGAGGGTGAGCAGGTCTTCGTCGTCCTGGGTGAAGCCGCCGGGCCGGCGCTTGTTGGCCAGGAAGACGATGCCGAGGACGTCCTCGCCGTCGCGGATCGGCACGCCGAGGAAGTCCTTCAGGACGGGGTGCGCGACCGGCCAGCCCTCGAACTCGGCCTCCTTGCGGATGTCGCCGAGCCGCTTCGGCGCGCCGCCCTTCAGCATCGCGGCCAGCATGCCGTGCTGGCGGGGCAGCGGGCCGATCCGCTCCCATTCCTCCTCCGAGACGCCCTCGACGACGAACTCGGCGAACGAGCCCTCGTCGTCGGGCACGCCGAGCGCGGCGTACCGGGCGTCCAGCAGCTGCGCGGCCGCCCGGACGATCACCTGGAGCACCTCGTGCACGGACAGGTGGCGGGTCACGGCGAGCACGGCGGAACTGACGGCGTGCAGGGTCGCGCCCTGGTCGCCGCGGCAGCCCTCGTCCGTCACCATTCCGGCCTCTCGCCCTCCCCCGGCGGGCGCCCTTCGGCGCCCCGCATGTGAAGACCGTACTCTCTAGGCGGGTCTTCTCGAATCAGCCGGCGGGAGTACGTGCCGCGCCGTCCCTCCCCGGGGCGCGGGACGCCGGTCCTAGGACCATCTGACGACGGCCCGGGGGACCCGTCGGCCGATGCCGACGGGCGCGCCGATTCCTAGCGTCGAGGGCATGAAGACGGCACTGATCACCGGGGCCTCCCGGGGCCTCGGCCGGGCGCTCGCCCGCGCTCTCGCCGAAGACGGCTGGAACCTCGTCATCGACGCCCGCGACGCCGCCGCGCTGTCCGCGGTCGCGGCCGGCACCGGCGCGACCGCGGTCCCCGGGGACGTCGCCGATCCGGCGCACCGGGACGCCCTCGCCCGCGCGGTCGAAAGCGGGCTCGACCTGCTCGTCAACAACGCGAGCACGCTCGGCCCGACGCCGATGCCCCGGCTCGCCTCGCTTCCCGAGGGCGCCCTGGCGGACACGTTCGCGACGAACGTCCTGGCGCCGCTCGCGCTGATCCAGGCCGTCCTGCCCGGCCTGCGGGAGCGGCGCGGCGCGATCCTCAACATCACCTCGGACGCGGCCGTGGAGGGCTACGAGACGTGGGGCGGCTACGGGGCGTCCAAGGCGGCCCTGGAGCAGCTGTCGAACGTCCTCGCGGCCGAGGAGCCGGACGTGGCCGTGTGGTGGGCGGACCCGGGCGAGATGGACACCGACATGCTCCGCGCGGCGGGCGAGGACGCGGACGCGGCCCCGCCGCCCGAGGAGGCCGCCGCCGCGCTCCACCGGCTCGTCTCCGGCCGCCTTCCGAGCGGGCGGTACCGGGCGGCGGACCTGGCGGACGCGGGATGACCAGCGTCCTTGATCATGAACGGGTGGCAACAAAACAGGGCATATTGGGCACGGGATTCCGGGGTGCGACGCTCGGGATCGTCCTGGTCGTGACGCTGCTGGCGTTCGAGAGCATGGCCGTCGGCACCGTCATGCCGGTGGTCGCGGGCGACCTGGACGGCCTGGCCCTGTACGCGTGGGGCTTCAGCGCGACCCTGATCACGAGCCTGCTGTCCACGGTGCTCGCGGGCGGCTGGGTCGACCGGTCGGGACCGACCCGGCCGTTCCTGATCGGGCTCGGCGTGTTCGTCGCTGGGATGGTGGTCGCGGGCGCCGCGCCGTCCATGTGGGTGTTCGTCGCCGGGCGCGCCGTGCAGGGCCTCGGCACGGGGGTCCCGCTCGTCGCCCTGTACGTGGTGATCGCCCGTGTCTACCCGGAGGATCTGCGGTCCCGGGTCTTCGCCGCGCTGTCGGCCGCCTGGGTGCTGCCGTCGCTCATCGGCCCGGCCGCCGGCGGCGCCCTGGCCGAGCACGCCGGCTGGCGGTGGGTGTTCCTCGGGCTCGTCCCGCTGGTGATCCCGCCGGCCTTGCTGCTGCTCCCCGTGCTGCGCGGCATCGCGCCGTCCGGTGCCGCCCCGGTCCCGGGCCGCTCGCGCTACCCCGCCGCCCTCTGCGTCGCCGCCGGCACCGGCGTCCTCCTCTACGGCCTCGACGGGACCGGCTGGACGATGCTGCCCGCCGTGCTCGCCGGCCTCGCGGGCCTGGCGTTCGGGCTGCCCCGCCTGGTGCCCGCCGGAACGCTCCGGCTCCGCCGCGGGCTGCCGAGCGTCATCCTCGTCCGGGGCCTGCTGTCGGGGGCCTTCTTCGGCACCGAGGTCTTCATCCCGCTGGCGCTGACGCGGCTGCACGACTTCAGCGCCACGCAGGCGGGGATCGTCCTGACGGTCGGCGCGCTCGGGTGGTCGGCGGCGTCCCAGATCCAGGGCCGCTCCGAGCGCTCCCGCGAGTTCTTCGCCCTCCTCGGCGCCGTCCTCGTCACCGCCGGGATCGTCCTCGCCACCGTCGCCCTGCAGCTCTCCGGCTGGCTCGCCGCCCCGGCATGGATCATCGGCGGCGCCGGGATGGGCTTCTCGATCGGCAGCCTCTCCGTCCTGCTGCTCGACCTGTCGGCCGAGGACGAGCAGGGCGTCAACTCCTCCGCGCTGCAGATCAGCGACACCCTCGGCTCGTCCCTCGTGGTCGGGGTCGCGGGCGCGCTGGTCACCGGCTTCGGCGCCGCCCGGCTGGACGCCGGGCTCGCCGTCGCCGGGGCGCTGTTCGCCGCGATCGCCGCGTTCGGCGCGATCGCCGCTCTCCGCCTGGAGGTCCGGACATGACCGTCGACTTCACCCTCCCCACCGCCTTGGAGGCGCACGAGCCGCCCGAGGCGCGCGGCCGGACCCGCGACGGCGTCCGGCTCCTGGTCTCCCGGCGCGCCGCCGGCGAGGTCTCCCACCACGCGTTCCGCGACCTGCCCGGCCTGCTCGACCCGGGCGACCTGCTCGTCGTCAACACCTCGGCCACGCTGCCCGCCGCCGTCCGGCTCGACCGGATCAGCGTGCACTTCTCCACCCCGGTGCCCGGCGCCGACGACCGGCTGTGGCTCGTCGAGCTGCGCCGCCCCGCCGGCAAGGGCAGCCGCCCGTACGCGGGGGGCTCCCCCGGCGAGTGGATTCCGATGCCCGGCGGCGCCACCCTCACCCTCGTCGGACGGCACGGGCACCGCGCCCGGGGGGAGTCCGACCGGCTCTGGCAGGCCCGGCTGAGCACCGACGTCGTCCCCTACCTGCGGCGCCACGGCGTCCCGATCCGGTACGGGTACGTCCACCGGGACTGGCCCGCCACCGCCTACCAGACCGCCTTCGCCCACGACCGCTCGTCCGGCGGCGCCGAGATGCCGAGCGCCGCCCGCCCCTTCACGCCCGAACTGGTGACGCGGCTGGTCTCGCGCGGCGTCCTGATCGCCCCGATCACCCTCCACACGGGCGTCGCGTCCCCCGAGGCCCACGAACCGCCCTACGCCGAGCGCTACACCGTCCCCGAACCGACCGCGGCGCTCGTCGGGCACGTCCGGGCCCAGGGCCGCCGGGTGATCGCCGTCGGCACCACCGCCGTCCGCGCCCTGGAGACGGCCGTGGACGCCGCGGGACGCGTCCAGGCGTCCTCCGGCTGGACCGAGCACGTCGTGACCCCCGAGGGCGGCGTCCAAGCCGTGGACGGCCTCCTCACCGGCCTGCACGAGCCCAGGTCGTCCCACCTGATGATGCTGACCGCCATCGCGGGCCGCGACCTGCTCACCGCCACCTACGAGGCCGCCCTCGCCGAGCGCTATCTCTGGCACGAATTCGGCGATCTGAACCTGATCCTGCCCGGATAGCGTCTCGCATGCCGGACCTGACGGGCGGGACGCCCGGCGCGGCCGGTACCGTTGGGAGCAGCATGGACGGGTCAGCAGAGCGCACGCTGCTCATCACACTCACCGGCCGCGACCGCCCCGGCGTCACGTCGCGCCTCTTCCGGACACTCTCGCAGTTCCCACTGACGGTGGCGGACGTGGAGCAGGTCGTGATCCGCGGACGGCTCGTCCTCGGCGTCCTGCTCGCCTACACCGAGGGCGCCGACATCGGACGGGTGTGGAACGCCGCCGAACGCGTCGCGAACGACCTCGACATGGAGATCGAGCTGTCCACCGGGCGCAACAAGCGGATGCCGAAGCGCAGCGGGCGCCTGCACGTCACCGTGCTCGGCAACCCGCTGATGCCCGCCGCCATGGCGGGCATCGCCGGGCGGATCTCCGCGCACGGCGCCAACATCGACCGCATCGAACGCCTCGCCCAGAACCCCGTCACCTGCATCGAGATGGACGTCTCCGGCGCCGACCCGGACGGTCTGCGCGCCGCGCTCACCGCCGAGGCCGTCGAGCAGCGGGTCGACGTCGCCGTCCAGCACAGCGGCCTGCACCGGCGCGCCAAGCGGCTCATCGTCATGGACGTCGACTCCACCCTCATCCAGGGCGAGGTCATCGAGCTGCTCGCCGAGCACGCCGGCTGCCTCGACGAGGTCGCCAAGGTCACCGAGGCCGCCATGCGCGGCGAGCTCGACTTCGAGGGCTCCCTGCGCGAGCGGGTCGCGCTCCTCGCCGGGCTGGACGCGGCCGCCATCGACGCCGTCCGCGACCGGCTCCGCCTCGCCGCCGGCGCCCGCACCATGGTCCGCACCCTCAAGCGCCTCGACTACAAGTTCGCGATCGTCAGCGGCGGCTTCACCCAGGTCACCGACGCCCTCGTCGAGGACCTCGGCATCGACTACTCCGCCGCCAACACCCTGGAGATCCAGAACGGCAAGCTCACCGGCCGCGTCACCGGCCAGGTCATCGACCGCGCCGGGAAGGCCGCCGCCCTGGAGCGCTTCGCCCGCGAGGCCGGCATCCCGATCAGCCAGACCGTCGCGATCGGCGACGGCGCCAACGACCTCGACATGCTCCAGGCCGCCGGACTCGGCATCGCCTACAACGCCAAACCAGTCGTCCGCCAGGCCGCCGACACCGCCGTCAACGTCCCCTACCTGGACACCATCGTCTTCCTCCTGGGCATCTCCCGCGAAGAGGTAGAAGCCGCCGACGCTGAGGACCCCCAGGGGTAGCGACCCGCTGGGAAGACACAGCGGGTTCCAGGGGGTCGTCACCCTGGGTAGACACTGCTCATGCTGCGGCGGGCGCGGGGGGCTTATGCCCAGGTGCATGGGCAGGCCGCGCCCTTCTACGGGCTGGCCGCCGCGGTCGCGGTCTCCGTTCCGCTGCTCGTCGGGGCGCTGACCGGGCACGCCGCGCAGGGGTCGATGATCGCGCTCGGGGCCTACCTCGTCGCGCTGCGCGCACCGGAGGGCCCGTACGGGGCGCGGGCGCGCAACCTCACCGTCGGCGTGCTGATCGTCGCGGTCGGGTCCGGGGTGGGCGGGCTGCTCAGCGGGCATCTGTGGCCGGCCGTGATCGTGGTGCCGCCGCTGGTCGCGCTCGGCGTGGCGGTACCGCGGATCGGGTCGACCGCGGGGCTCGCGGTGCTGCTGAGCGCCGTCCGGCCGCCGTCCGCGGACGTGGTGAACATCGGGCTGCTGGAGCTGGTGGGCGGGCTGCTCACCGCCGGACTGCTGCTGGCGCCGTGGCCCGCGCGGCGGCTGCGGCCGCTGCGGGAGGCGCTGAGCGAGTCCGCGGACGCGGTCGCCGAGGCGCTGGACGCCGTGGCGCAGGACGTGGGCGCCCACGACGCGGGGCCCCTCGACGCCGTCGAGCTGACGAATCCCGACCTGCTGGCGGTCACCCGCATCCCGGACTGGGAGGCCAAGCGAAGGGCGGCGTCGGAGTCGCTGACGGCGGCGCGCGCCACCTACGGGCTGTACCGGTCGGGACGGGCGGGGAACGAACCCACGAGGCCCGAGCGGGTGATCGACGCGCTGGGGCGCATCCTGCACGAGACGGTGACGCTCCAGGCCGTCCTGGAGGCGGCGAAGAACTACCCGCCGGACCGCGAGTGGCGGCTGGAGACGCAGACGGCGATCTCGGCGCTCGCGGCGCGGCTGCGGCTGCTGGCCGGGGCGGTCGCGACGGCGGGAGAGGCGCCGCTCGGCCGCGAGGAGTCCGCCGCCGTCCGGCGGATGGTCCGCGCCGCCGAGCAGATCAGGCGCGCCGGTCTCGCCGGCGACGAGGACCTGGTCGCGGTCGCGCTGATCGGTCAGGTGCGCCGCTCCGTCGACCGCATCGCCGGCGAGGTCGCCTCCACGCGCCGCCTCGTCGCGGGCGGCCTGCGCATCGGGTTCGCGGCGCCGCGGATGCCGGGCACGCTCGACCCGATGCCGGTCTGGGACCGGGTGCGCCGCGCCGTCCGCACGCGTTCCCCCACGTTCCGGCAGGCGTCGCGGGTGTACGTGACGGCGGTCGTGTCGATGGCGCTCACCGCCGTGCTGGGGATCCCGCACGGCCACTGGCTGACGATCACGGCGATGCTGAGCCTGCGCGCCACCTACGGCGAGACCGTGGACCGGCTCGTCCAGCGCGTCGGGGGCACCGCGGCCGGTGCCGCCGTCGCCGCGGTCATCCTGACGCTCGCGCCCGGGCAGCCCACCGTCGCGGTGATCGCGTTCTGCTTCGCGGGGGCCGGTTTCGCGATGCGCTCGGTGAACTTCTCCTACTGGGCCCTCTTCGGGACGCCCCTGGCGATGATGCTGCTGGACTTCTCCGCGCCCGCCGACTGGCGCATCGCCGGCGAGCGGATCGGCCTCACGGTCGCCGGGGCGCTGATGGCCTACCTCGCCGTCCTGCTGCTGTGGCCCGCCGGTCACCTCGAACGGCTGCCCGGCCAGCTCGAGCGGCTCCTGCGGACGCACGCCGCGCTCGTCCGGATGACGGCGGACGTCCTCGCCGGGGAGCGGACCCGGCTGCCGCACGACACGATCGTGACCGCGGAGCGGGCGGCGGAGGCGGTCGCCGAGACCCGGACCCGGCTCGGCCACGAGCGGGTGCCCGACCTCGAACTGAACGACCGGCTGCGCAGAGTCGTGGCCGCAGCGCACCGCGCCCGCGACCACCTCATCGCGGTCGCGAAGCTGTCCCGGGAGCGGGCCGTGGACACCGGGCCGATCCCCGAGATCCTCGACCGCCTCGCCGACCAGCTGGAGGACGCGGCCGGCCTGCTGGAGGATCCGGGGGAGCACGATCCGGAGGCCGGTACGCCCGTCGAGGAGCTCGGCGAGGAGCTCGCCGAGCTCGACTCCTACCTGTCCACGCTGACCCGGCGACGCCGCGCGGAGATCAAGGAGGGCGTCGGCCCCGACGAGCTCACCCCGCTGCGTCACGCCCTGTTGCAGGTCTCCGGGACCCGCTACACGATCGGGGAGCTGCGCGGGGACGTGGACCAGGTCATCGCGTCGTCCCTGGAGGCCGCCGAGCCGCGCCGGTGAACGTCAGTCCTTGGGCGTGTGGACGGTGCGCAGCGTGCCGAGCCCGGGCCGGACGTCCGTCCACGCGCCGGGAGGAAGGTCGATCACGGCGAGGGTGCAGGTGGGGAAGGCGTCGGGGGCCTGGCCGGTCAGGTCGTGGACGAGGTGGTGCACGGACGGGTTGTGCCCGACCAGCAGGAGCGTGCCGGTCTCGTCCGGCGTCCCGGAGACGAGGGCGAGGAGCCCGTCGGGATCGTTGTCGTAGATGCCGGGCTCGAAGGCGACGTCCGCGTCCAGCGCCAGGCGGGCGAGGGTCTCCCGGGTCCGCGCGGCGGGCGAGCACAGGACCCGCCCGGGGACGAGGTCGGTCGCGCGCAGCCAGTCCCCGGCCGCGGTCGCGTCGCGGCGCCCGCGATCGGTGAGCTTGCGGTCGATGTCGGGTATGCCGAGGCCGGCTTCGGCCTTGGCGTGGCGGAGCACGATGAGCGTGGGCATGGCCGCCACATTAAGGGGCCGCGAGGGCCGCCAGGGTCCAGAGCACGAGCATGATGCCGAGCATTCCGCCGATCACGATCGCGAAGCCCTTGGGCCCCGACATCGCCCGCTTGCCGCCGCCGCTCGCCACGGCCGCCTCCCGAGATCGATCCGCTGGGTCGAGGGCGGGACGCCCCACCCCTCCCGCACAGCGTACGACCGGGCCCGGGGTGGTCGGACGGGACCCCTCGGAACGCGCGAGGGGCCGGCGGCGCGTCGCCACCGGCCCCTCGCGTTCAGTCGGTCAGGACTTGCCCGCGGACGACTCCTCGGCGTCCGACTCGGCCTTCGCTCCCGCCGGGTCGGCGCCTACGGCCGCCTCTTTCGGGGCGCCCTCGTCGAGTGCGCCCGCCGCCTCGCCGCTCTTCGCGGCGTCCGGCTCCGGCTTGCCGCCCTCGACGGCGGGATCGGTGGACGGACCGCCGATCGGGTCGGCGCGCCGCTTGGAGATCACGATCGCCGCGACGACGACCGCGACGGACAGCACCGTGACGCCGACGCGCAGCGCGGTGTTGCCCGCATAGGTCACCACCGCGTCCGCGATCAGGAGCGCGACCAGGTTCATCACCTTGATCAGCGGGTTGATCGCGGGTCCGGCGGTGTCCTTGAAGGGGTCGCCGACCGTGTCGCCGATGATCGTGGCCTCGTGCGCCTCGCTGCCCTTGCCGCCGAGGTGGCCCTCCTCGACGAGCTTCTTGGCGTTGTCCCAGGCGCCGCCGGAGTTGGCGAGGAACACCGCCATCAGCACGCCCGCCGCGATGGCGCCGCCGAGGAAGGCGCCGAGGGGCGCGTACCCGAGGGCGAAGCCGACCGCGATCGGCGTCAGGATGGCCAGCAGGCCCGGGGTGGCGAGCTCGCGCTGCGCGTCCCGGGTGCAGATGTCCACGACCCGGTCGTAGTCGGGCTTCTCGGTGTAGTCCATGATCCCGGGCTTGGTGCGGAACTGCTCGCGCACCTCGACCACGACCCGGCCCGCCGCGCGGCCCACCGCCATGATCGCCAGGCCGGAGAACATGAACACCACGGCCGCGCCGATGATCAGCCCGATCAGCACGTTCGGGCTCGCGATGGACAGGTTGAAGTTCAGGAAGTCGGCGCCGATCGCGTCCTTGGCGCCCTTCGAGGCGTCCGCCAGCGCCGCGATCACCGTCGTGCGGAACGAGCCGAACAGCGCGGTCGCGGCGAGCACCGCCGTCGCGATCGCGATGCCCTTGGTGATGGCCTTGGTGGTGTTGCCGACCGCGTCCAGCCGCTCCAGCACCGCGGCGGACTCGCCCTGGACGTCCCCGGACATCTCGGCGATGCCCTGGGCGTTGTCGGAGACGGGCCCGAAGGTGTCCATCGAGACGATCACACCGACGGTGGTGAGCAGCCCGGTGCCGGCCATCGCCACCGCGAACAGCGCGACGGTGGTGTTGCCGAAGCCGAGCAGGAACGCCCCGTACACGGCGGCACTGATCACCAGCGCGGTGTAGACGGCCGACTCGAGGCCGAGCGAGATGCCCGACAGGATGACGGTGGCGGGGCCCGTCCGGGCGCTGTTGGTGACCTCCTTGACCGGCTTGCGGTTGGTCTCGGTGAAGTAGCCGGTGAGCACCTGGATCGCGCTGGCGAGCACGATCCCGATCAGGACGGAGCCGAGCGCGACCCAGCGCGGGTCGGCGTCCAGGCCCGCGATGCCCTTGTCGGTGACGCCGTCCAGGTCCGCGAAGGACGAGGGCAGGTACACGAACGCGGCGATCGCGACGAGGACCGCGGAGATCCCCGCGGAGATGAAGAAGCCCCGGTTGATCGCGGTCATTCCGGAGCGGTCGCCCGCGCGGGGCGCCACCGCGAAGATGCCGATCACCGCGGTGATCACGCCGATCATCGGCACGATCAGCGGGAACACCAGGCCCTGGTTGCCGAACGCCGCGGTGCCGAGGATCAGCGCCGCGACGAGCATGACGGCGTAAGACTCGAACAGGTCGGCGGCCATGCCGGCGCAGTCGCCGACGTTGTCGCCCACGTTGTCGGCGATCGTCGCCGCGTTGCGCGGGTCGTCCTCGGGGATGCCCTGCTCGACCTTGCCGACCAGGTCGGCGCCGACGTCGGCGGCCTTGGTGAAGATGCCACCGCCGACCCGCATGAACATGGCGAGGAGCGCGGCTCCGAAGCCGAAGCCCTCCAGCACCTTCGGTGCGTCGCCCTGGTAGGCCAGGACCACGACGGCGGCGCCGAACAGGCCGAGGCCGACGGTGAACATGCCGGCGACGCCGCCGGTGCGGAAGGCGATCCGCATCGCGGTCTTCTCGCCGCCCTCCTCGCGGGCGGCCGCGGCGACCCGGACGTTGCCCCGGACGGCCAGCCACATGCCGGTGAACCCGGTGACGGCCGAGAAGATCGCGCCGATGACGAAGAAGACGGACCGGCCGATCCGCTCGCCGGTGGAGTCGGCGGGCAGGAGCAGCAGGATGAGCGGGATCAGGACCACGAAGATCGCGACCGTGCGGAACTGGCGTTTCAGGTAGGCGCCTGCGCCCACCTGAACGGCGCGCGCGATCTCTTGCATCTTCGCGGTGCCCTGGCCGGCGGCCAGGACGTCGCGTACGAGACCCGCGGCGACGGCCAGTGCGAGCAGTGCGACCACGGCGACGACGACGACCAGGGAAAGGTCGCCGCCGCCGAGATCCACTTCAGCGCTGGCCGGGCTTGACAGGGAAAACCCGGGCATCCGTCCTCCTCGACAGGGGCGTTGCGATCGCGACCGACATAAAAGCGATCTTTACCGCGTACCCAACGAGTCACGATTTGGAACGCCTCGCACGGCAACGCGGGTGCCGGGAGTCTACGCACGCGTAAGTCGAATGTTAAGGCCGCGACGCCCTTCACGAAGATGTCGCCGAAATGAAACATGCGATACGCCGGAAATTGACACATTGGCCTGATCAAGCGGCATCGTCCCAGGTCAAACCGGGCCAGGCTTTCATTACCCTGCCGATACCTTGACGGGCACAGGGCATGACCGGCACCTCGGCACGACGACCGGCGTCCGCATTCAAGCTAGGCATTAACACGGAATATGTCTAGACCCAAATCGGGGCGAATCCCGGCTGATCGCAAGAGAGTCTCACACCGCGGGCACCACCGCTCCCACGAGCCCCACCACGGCCCCCGCCCGTGCTCACACACGGTCACCACGGCCCCAGCTCGGGCGTCAGGCCACCACGGCAGCACAGACGCATTGAGAGGCGCAGGGGAGCAGGCCCGACACGAGGCGCCCTGGCGCGGTACGTGGGCACAAGCGCACTCGGCGGGGGCCAGACCGCATCACCGGCAGGCCGGGAGGCAGTCTCCGGTACGGGCCCGCCGGATGGATAGGTGCACCCGATGGGGCGCGTTCCTTGAGAGAGACACGTGCATGAGCTGCCATCGCGTCCGAAGGCAGGTCCGGGTGCAGCAGGAACGTGCTGGTGCGGCGGACAGCCAGGCGAGCCGGATCGATGCCGACGCTCGCCGGACACCGGACCGATGGGTACACCGGACCGATGGGGAAGGCGCGTAGCGCCAAGAGCAGAAAGTACTGAAGACGACGGCGGAAGCCGTCTACTGCGCCGGCCTCCGCCCCCAGGGCAACCCCGCAACAACCCCAACAGCCGCGATCGCGTCCGAAGGCAGGTTCAAGCGAAGCGAGAACCTGATCGCGCAGCGAGCCGCAAGGCGAGACGAAGCGATGCCAGCGATCGCCCGCAGTCCCCGACGACGCAGGGCCCCCAGGGCCCGAAGGAGGAGGGCACTGCCCTCCTACACAGCGCCGACCTCAGCCGACGCCGCAACCACGCAACAACCCCAACAGCCGCGATCGCGTCCGAAGGCAGGTTCAAGCGAAGCGAGAACCTGATCGCGCAGCGAGCCGCAAGGCGAGACGAAGCGATGCCAGCGATCGCCCGCAGTCCCCGACGACGCAGGGCCCCCAGGGCCCGAAGGAGGAGGGCACTGCAATAAACACAGTGCGCTTCTTCTTCGGGCCGCCAAGGCCCGAAGAAGAAGGGCACTGCCATGAACACGTCTAGATGGTCGCCTCGGCTTCGGCCGGCCAGCTCATCCGTATCTGGACCCCCTTCGGCGTGTTGGCGATCTCCACGTCGTCGGCGAGCCCGGCGATGACGGCCAGACCCAGTTCAGCGATGCCCTCGCCCAGGCCGTACTCGAACTCGTCCGCTCCCTCGTCCGCAGCGGCTGCGGGGAGCCCCTCCGGCGGGAGGTCGCCGGGGACGGTGTCGCTGACGATCACCTCGAAGCGGCCCTTCTCGCCGCGCAGTTCGAGGCGGACGGGTTCGTCCGGGCAGTGCCGGCGGTGCGCCTCCACGGCCCGGGAGCACGCCTCGGCGACCGCGAGCCGGACCTCGTCGAGCAGAGGTTCGGCGACGCCGCTGCGACGGGCGACGGCGGTCACGATCAGCCGGGCGGTCCGAACGTGGACGGGCAGCGCGCTGAAGGACAGTTCAACAGTCGACATCTCGGCCGCGGGGCGCCTACTTGGCGCCCTTGCGCTTCTCCTCGGCCTCGGCGATCGAGTCGTGAATGCCGAAGACCTTGGTCAACCCCGTGATCCGGAAGATCTTGAGGATGCGCTCCTGGGTGCACACGAGTTCCAGCGAGCCGTCGTGGGCCCGCACCCGCTTCAGCCCGCCCACGAGGACGCCGAGCCCGGTCGAGTCGAGGAACTCCACCTTCTCCATGTCCACGAGCAGGTGGAACTTGCCCTTGTTGACCAGGTCGATGAGCTTCTCGCGAAGCTTCGGCGCCGTGTAGACGTCGATCTCGCCCTCCACGTTGATGACGGTGAGGCCATCGTCGGTGGTGTAGTCGTTAACCTTCAGATCCACAGATCCTCCACGCGCCGTGCAGCACTATCCGATCCCGCCGTCCGGCCCCGTGGGTAGGGCGCCGGCCGCCGAGACTTCGCCGTGATTCAACCACGCTCCGGCGTCGCGTACGCGCGTAATCGCCCACACGGGCGAAAGTTCGCGCCATCCCGTCTGACCTGCTGATCTCAGGGTCAGAGCAGGGGGAACGGGCCCTCCGGCGCCGGGGCGTTCCCGTAGTTTTGCCCCGGCTGGCACACTGAAAACCTGATGGGCGCCCAAAGATCCTCAACTCCCCTGGACCGGCTGCTCGCCGACCCCGCACGGCGCGAACGCATCACCCATGTGGAGAGCGTTCCCGCACGTCAGGGACGCCGGGCCGCGTGGCCCTCCTGGTCGCCGCCGCTTTTGGTGGAACGGCTGGCCGCCGCCGGCATCGCCTCCCCGTGGGAGCACCAGTCCGCCGCGGCCGAGCACGCCCGCGCCGGACGCTCTGTGATCATCGCCACAGGGACGGCGTCGGGCAAGTCGCTCGCCTACCTGCTGCCCTGCGTCGAGGCGATCTACGCGGGCGAGGAGAACCCTCGCCACGAGGGGACGGTCCTCTATCTCTCGCCGACCAAGGCTCTGGCCGCCGACCAGCTCCGCGCTCTGCGCTCCCTGCGCCTCACGCGGGTGCGCGCGGCGACCTACGACGGCGACACGCCGCAGGACGAACGGACGTGGGTCCGGCAGCACGCCAACTACGTACTGACCAACCCGGACATGCTGCACAGGTCACTCCTTCCCGGGCATGCCCGGTGGTCGTCCTTTCTGCGTCGGCTCCGGTATGTCGTCATCGACGAGGCCCATGGATATCGCGGCGTCTTCGGGTCGCATGTCGCGCAGGTTCTGCGGCGCCTGCGCCGGGTGTGCGCGCGGTACCACGCGTCCCCCACGTTCATCCTCGCTTCGGCCACCGCGTCGGAGCCCGCCGCGGCCGCGTCCCGTCTCACCGGCCTCGATGTGGTGGCCGTGGACGACGATGCCTCCCCGCGCGGGCCCGCCACGTTCGCCCTCTGGGAGCCGCCGCTGACGGACCTGCGCGGCGAGCAGGGCGCGCCCGTTCGCCGTACCGCCACCGCCGAGGCCGGTGACCTCCTGGCGGACCTTGTTGTCGAAGGCGTCCAGACGCTCGCCTTCGTCCGGTCCAGGCGCGGTGCAGAGTCGGTGGCGCTCAGCGCCAAGCGCGCTCTGCACGAGGTCGCCCCCGGCTTGGCCGAGCAGGTCGCCGCCTACCGTGCCGGTTATCTGCCCGAGGAGCGGCGCGCCCTGGAGGCCGCCCTGCGCTCGCGCTCGATCATCGGCTTGGCGAGCACGAACGCGCTGGAGCTCGGCGTGGACGTCTCCGGGCTCGACGCGGTCCTGGTCTGCGGATGGCCGGGAACTCGCGCGTCGCTCTGGCAGCAGGCAGGACGTGCCGGACGTTCCGGGCAGTCGGCCCTGTCCGTCCTGGTGGCCCGCGACGACCCGCTCGACACGTTCCTCGTCCACCACCCCGAGGCGATCTTCGGGACGCCGGTCGAGGCCACCGTGCTCGACCCCGACAACCCCTACGTCCTCGAACCGCACCTGTGCGCGGCGGCGTCCGAGATGCCGCTCACCGAGGACGACCTCCCGCTCTTCGGGCCCGCGACCGCCGACCTGCTGCCGGACCTGGTGCGGCGCGGTCTCCTGCGCCGCCGCCCCGCCGGCTGGTACTGGACGCGCCGCGACAGGGCCTGCGACCTGGCCGACATCCGGGGCGCGGGCGGCGCCCCCATCCAGGTCGTCGAGGCCTCCACCGGACGGCTCCTCGGCACCGTGGACGAGCCGTCCGCGCACACCACCGTCCACGAGGGGGCCGTCTACATCCACCAGGGTGAGTCGTTCATCGTCCAGACCCTCGACCTGGACGACTCCGTCGCGCTCGTCGAGGCGGCGGACCCCGACTACTCGACCACCGCCCGCGACGTCACCGACATCAGCATCGTGGAGCGGCTCCGCTCGGTCTCCTGGGGCGAGGCCACGCTCAGCTTCGGAACCGTCGAGGTCACCCGCCAGGTGGTCGCGTACCAGATGCGCCGCTTGCAGACAGGGGAGATGCTCGGCGAGAAGCCTCTGGACCTGCCGCCACGGACCCTCCGCACGCGCGCCGTATGGTGGACGCTCTCCGAAGCCCAGATCTCGCGTTTGGACGACCTCGACCTGGCAGGCGCAGCCCACGCCGCCGAACACGCCTCGATCGGCCTGCTCCCCTTGTTCGCCACGTGCGACCGCTGGGACATCGGCGGTGTCTCTACTGCCGTCCACCCCGATACCGGGCTGCTCACCGTCTTCGTCTACGACGGCCATGAAGGCGGCGCCGGATTCGCCGAGCGCGGCTACGGCGACGCCGCGTCCTGGCTACGCGCGACCCGCGACGCCATCGCGTCCTGCGAGTGCGATTCCGGCTGCCCGTCCTGCATCCAGTCGCCCAAGTGCGGCAACGGCAACGACCCGCTGGACAAGCGCGGCGCCCTCGACCTTCTGGCCGTCCTCCTGCACGAGGCCCCGGAGTAGCCCGGTCAGTTGGGCGCGACGCGCTGGGCGGGGACGGAGGCCGGGTCGTCCATCCCGCGCCGGGCCTGGGCCAGCGCCTGCTGCAGCTTGCGCCGCTCCATCTCCAGGGTCTGCAGGGACTCCTCGTGCTCGTCCCGCAGGTCCCGCAGCTCGCGCCGCATGTTCATCGCGCGCCGCAACCCCAGCGACGCGACCATCATCCCCGCCATGAACACGATGGCGACGACGGCGCCGGCCATGAAGACCTGCCACTGCGAGGTGATCCCCGGAACCTCGTCGCCGAACAGGGTCAGCCGGGCCGCGCCCGGGTTGTCCAGCGCCACGGCGACGCCGACCGCGCCGGCGGCGAGCGCGACGAGCAGTCCCAGGAAGATCATGCGGGGGTCCCCTCTCCATCGGGCCCCTGTACGGAACGGGGGCCGAGGTCTCGGACGACGGACCGCATTGCCGCACAAGCCAGACGATCCGACTGGCAAGGCAGCCTAGACCGTGCTCTGGACGCTCGCCAGCCCCACGACCAACACCCGTCCCCCGGGAAACCGGCGAACGAGCCGGCCCGCGTCACGCGAGCACGGGTTCCGCCGGATGCGTCGGGCGGATGTTCTGGTTGAGGCGGAACACGTTGGCGGGGTCGTAGGAGTCCTTGAGCGCGACCAGCCTCGCGTACTTCTCCTCGCCGTAGGCGTCCCGGACGCGGTTCCCCTCCGCGGTGAAGTTGAGGTACGACGCCCCCGTGCCGAACGGCCGCATGGCCGCCGCGAACGCGCGGGTCGCGGCGATCATCGCTTCGTCGTCGGACGGGTCCGACCACGCCGAGATCGGATGGAACAGGTAGCGGGCGTCCCGGTGGGAGAACGCCGTCGCCTCGTCCGGCACCTTCGCGACGCCCTGGCCGATCCGGAAGACGACCATCTGGGACAGCGGGGCGCCGCGTCCGGCCAGGCCGCCGGCGTGGGAGAGGTACGCGTCGACGGCGTCGTCGCTCAGCTCGGGCAGGTACTCGCCGCGCCAGTACCCCCGGGATCCGGGCGCGTTGATCGGGTCGATGACGGCCTGGAAGTCGACGTAGGGCATCGGCGCGAGGACGTCGACGACCGGCCGGAGGTCCCGGAGCGGGCGCATCGCCTCCTCGCCGAGCTCCGGAGCGCCGACGTACATCGCGAGCACGCCGAACACCGGCTTGCCCTGCAGGTCCGGTGGGACGAACGGCTCCGGCGGCGCGGTGATGACGGCGCACGCGGTGGCCACCTCGTCGGGCGCGGCGTCCGCCCAGTCGCGCCAGCCCCGCATGGTCTCCAGGGCGCGCTCCATCGGGAAGAGGGTCATGCCGGCGAAGACGGTCGGGCCGAGGGCGTCCAGCCGGAACTCGAACTCGGTGACGACGCCGAAGTTGCCGCCGCCGCCCCGGATCCCCCAGAACAGTTCGGGGTTCTCGCGCTCGCTCGCCCGCACGATGCTCCCGTCGGCGAGCACCACTTCGGCCGAGACGAGGCTGTCGCAGGCCAGACCGTACTTGGACGACGTCCAGCCGTAGCCGCCGCCGGTGGTGAACCCGCCGATGCCGGTGGTGGTCACGCGCCCGCCGGGGCTGTGCATCCCGAACTCCTGGGTCACCGCGTCGTACTCGCCCCACAGGACGCCGCCGCCCGCCGTCGCCGTCCGCGCCGCGAGGTCCACGCTGATCGACTTGAGCCCGCTCAGGTCGATCAGCATGCCGTCGTCGCAGGTGCCGAGACCCGCGATGCTGTGCCCGCCGCAGCGGACCGCCACGATGAGATCGTGCTCGCGGGCGGTGTCGACGGCCATCGCGACGTCGGCCGCGTCGGCGCACCGGGCGATCGCCGCCGGACGGCGGTCGATCATCGCGTTGAAGACGCGGCGCCCCTCCTCGTAACCGGACTCGCCGGGCAGCAGTACCGTGCCGGAGAGTGCGCCGCGCAGGGCGTTCACCGGGTCGATCGTGGCCATGGCTCCTCCTCGGATCAGATGGCACGATCCTGGCGAAGGCCGCGTTCCGCGAGCGTTCCGCGCACCCGCTCCTCGAACGCCCGCTGCCCCTGGCGGCGCGCCGCCGCGAGAGCCCGCCGCAGCTCCGCGTCCACCTCCCCGTCCGGTGCGCCGAGAGTGGCGAGGAACGTCGCGCGCAGCCGCCGGATCTCGGCCTCCCACAGCCGCGCGCCGCGTCCCATGCCGAGCGCCTCGTCCGCCAGGGCCAGCCCGGCCGCCGGCTCCGCCGCCACCGCGTACCCCTCCAGGAGCAGCCGCGTCGCGACGCCCGGCAGGCCCGGCGCGGGCGCCTCCCCGTGGACGACCTGGTCGCGGAAGCGGCGCAGCCGCGCCAGGCCCGGGCCCCTCCGTCCGGCGAGGAGGTCGAGGTATCCGCCGAACAGCTCCATGGAAACGCGGACCTGGCGCGGAGCGTCCTCCACCAGGTCCGCCTCCAGGCCGCGCACGTGGCGGCGGAACTGCGCGTCGTCCCCGCGGTCCACGGCGTCGACCGCCGCCCACAGCCAGGTGACCGCCCGGCTGTAGGCGTGGGTGGACCCCTGCGCGACCGCCAGGGCCGCGTCGCGCTCGCGGTCGGCCTCGGCGCCGCGGCCGAGCAGCCACAGCGCGTGCGCCAGGCGCAGCCGGACGATCAGCTCCGTGTCCTGTCCGTAGCGCAGCACGTGCGCACCGCGCCGCGCCGGCCGGAACCGCCGTATCGCGGCCGTGAGGTGGCGGCGGGCCCGCTCCAGGTCGCCCGACCAGTAGGCCGCGATCCCGCGGACGTGGTCGGCCTCGACCCGCAGGACCTGGTCGCCGTCGCGCTCGGCGCGGTCCCGCAGCCGCTCGCCGAAGTCGTGCGCCGCCGCCCATTCGCCCCGCGTGAGCGCGGCCAGCGCGAGCGACCACACGAGCGGCGGCTCCGGCTCGGCGCCGAGCCGGTCCGCGAGCCGCAGTGCCCGCGCGTGCACCCGCGCCATCCGCTCCGACCCGTACCCCTCGCAGGCCACGAGCGGCGCCGGCAGCGCGGTGAGCAACCGCAGCTGGGTCCTGGCGGTGCCAGGACCCGGCGGCAAGCCCTCCGACAGGGCCAGCGCCCGCTCCAGCTCCCTGGCCGCGTCGGCGTGCGCGTGCAGCCACTGCGCGTCCCCGGCCGCCCGCTCATGCCACCGGACGGCGTCCGCGACCGCCCCGGCCCTCTCGAAGTGCGAGGCCAGCGCCGTCGCCGTGCCGCCGCATTCCTCCAGCACGCGGGCGACCGCGAGGTGGACGCGACGCTGGCGGGGCGGGCCCAGCGCGGCGTAGGCGGCGTCCCGGATCCGGCCATGGCTGAAGTCGTAGGCGCCGGGGCCGTGCGCGCGGACGATCCCGCGGCGCCACAGCTCGTCCAGCGCGGCGACGAACGTCCGCTCGTCGAAGCCGCTCACCCTCGCCGGGACGGTGGCGGGGAAGGCGGGGCCCACCACCGCCGCGATGCCCGCCAGCTCCGCGGCCGGCCGCGACAGCCGCTCCAGCCGTCCCGCGATCACCGCCTGCACCTTCGCGGTGTCCGCCGGCGCGTCCGCCCGCATGGCCTCCACCACGAACAGCGGATTGCCCTCGCTGTAGCCGTGGAGGCGGTGCAGCCGCCCGGCGTCGAGCGGGGCTCCCGCGACGCGCTCGGCCAGCAGCGCCGTCTCCGCCCTGCCGAGCCGGCCGAGCCCGATCTCGGTGAACCGGTCGAGCGACTGGAGCGACCCGATCAGCGTGCCGAGCGGGTGACCCGCGTCGAGGTCCTCGCGGCGGGCGGTGGCGGCGACGAGCAGCCGCGCGGACGGCGCCGCCCGGACCAGGTAGTGGATCAACCGCAGGGACTGCGCGTCCGCCCACTGCGCGTCGTCCACGACCAGCAGCAGGGGCGCGCCGGCGTTGAGCAGCGCACGGCCGATGGCGCGCGGCAGCCGCCGCCGCAGCTCCGTCTCGGAGACCGGCGCGGGCGGCGCCACGTCGCCGTCCAGTTCGGGGAGCAGCCGGGAGAGCTCGGTCAGCCCCGCGCGGTCGAGCCTCGCCAACCGCGCGGCCACCGGACGGGAGCGCAGCCATGCCGCCACCACCCCGTAGGCGATCGTCCCCTCCGCCGGGTAGGCGCGCGCCTCGACCGCGACCGCGTCGACGCGCACGCGCAACTCCTCCACCAGCCGGGTCTTGCCGATACCCGCCTCCCCGCTGACCAGCACGAACCGCGCGCCTCCGCCGGCGGCCGCCCGCCACGCGCCCGCCAGCCGGCCCCATTCCTCCTCGCGCCCGACGAACGGCGACGTCGCATGCCGGTCGTCCGCGGCGGGGGCCGTCTCCGCCAGGAGCTCTTCGTACATCGCCCGCGTCTCCGGGGACGGCTCCACACCGAGCTCCCGCTCCAGCGTCGCGGCGCACACGTGGTAGGTGCGCAGCGCCCGGACCCGGTCGCCGCCTTCGCCGGAAACCCGGATCAGCAGGCGATGGCCTTCCTCCCGCAGGGGGTCGCACCCGACCAGCTGCTCGGCGCGGCGAATGGCCGCGGGCCAGTTCCGCTCCCGCTCATGCCGGCGCGCCAGCTCCCCGAGTGCCTCCATGTGCAGCTCCGCGAGCCGCTCGCGCTCGTCCGCGATCCACTCGTCGTAGTCGCCCTCCAGCAGCTCGCCGCGGTAGACGCGCACGGCGTCCTCCAGCCGCCCGTCGGCGAGCGCCTGCTCGAACTGCTCGACGTCCAACCACAACGGCGCGTCCTCGCGCCACCGCAGCGTCCGCGCGCCGATGTCGATGAAGCGATCGGTCTCCGGCAGGCAGCGGCGCAGATTGTGCAGGACCTTGCGCAGATTGGTGCGCGCCTGGGCGTCCGTGGAATCCGGCCACAGCAGGAACGCCAGCCGCTGCCGCAACTGCGGCGCGTTCCGGTGGAGCAGCAGGTAGGCGAGCAGCGACTCCACTCTTGCGGACTCCAGCGGCGGTAGCGGCTCACCGTCGAGCCGCAGCTCCACGCCCCCGAGCAACCGAGCCCGCAGACCGGCCATCCCTCAGCCCGCCCACGGCGGCGCCCGCAGAACGGGCGTCGGGCATCCAGGTGCCGCCCCCCGCGGCACCGACCGTCCTGGAAAGTGGCGGCTCCCCCGCTCACGCATAAACCCACGGTACGTCGCCCCAACACCACCCGCCACGGCCGTGACCTCGGCAGACCCGCACGCGCACGGCGAATTCATCGAGCGGATCGGCGGCTGAAGGAGCAGGACGGCTCGCTGGGGCAGGCCTCCAGCGCCCGGACGGGAAGAGGCCGGACTCGGCACCGGGTGCGAGCGGATCGGGCGCCTTCTCGCCCGGCTCGACGGCCGACCGGATGCCCTGCTCAACGGGATCGGCCGCGGAGCATGATCGCAGTGAGCACGGCACCGGTGAGGGCGATCGCCGCGCCCAGCGAGAAGAGCCGGCCGAGATCGGCATGGGAGGGGGCACCCGCCCCCAGCACGGCCCCGTAGACGGCGATACCGACCGATATGCCGACCTGGAGGACGGTGTTGTTGACGCCCGAGGCCATCCCGAGATGCCGCTCGTCGGGGATGTCGACGGCCAGGCCGCCCAGGACGGGCAGCGCGACGCCGCAGCCGAACCCGGCGACGATCAAGCCGGTGGTCAGGTGGGCGTCCATCAGCGCGATGCCCGTGGTCAGCGAGGCCAGCGCCCCCGCGACCAGTGCCCCCTTGGGCATCCGGTCCATCACCGCGCCCGCCAACGGCCCGGCCAGCAGGATGGGGACGACCAGCGGCAGGAACGCCAGGCCCGTCCGCAGCGCCGTGTAGTGCTCGTGCTCCTGGAAGTAGACCGACAGGTAGATCAGCAATGCGAACACGCTCGCCTGGACGGTGAACGAGCCCACCTGCGTCCCGGTGAACACGCGGCTGCGGAACAGCGTGAGGTCCAGCATCGGCTCGCGCCGGCGCCTTTGCAGGAGCAGGAACGCGACCGCCCCGGCGGCCGATCCCCCATACAGACGGACGTCGTCGGCCCCCCGCAGCAGGGCGAGCACCAGCAGCACCAGCGTGATCGCCAGCAGCACCGGCCCGGCGAGGTCGAGCCGCCTCACCTCCAGGTGCTCGCGACGTGGCAGCGACCGGTGCGCGAGGGCCAGGGTCAGGGCCGCGACCGGCAGATTGATCAGGAAGATCCAGCGCCAGCCGAACCCGGAGACCAGGGCACCTCCGGCGACCGGACCGAGCACGACGGCGAGCCCCGCGACCGTGCCGCGCACCCCCAGCGCAATGCCGCGGTCGCGTCCGTCGTAGCACTGGGCGATCAGGGCGAGCGTGGTGGCGAACATCAGAGCCCCCGCCAGGCCCTGCACCACGCGGGCGGCGATGAGGACGGGCAGTGCGGTGGCCAGGCCACAGGCCAGGGACGATACCGCGAACGCCACCACCCCGGCGAGGAAGGTGCGCCGCCGTCCGAGCCGGTCGGCGAGCGATCCGGCGGTGAGCTGGAACGCGGCCATCGCGAGGGTGTAGGCGTTCATCGCCCATTGCAGGCCGTCCAGGCCGGCGTGCAGGTCGCGGCCCAGATCCGGAAGCGCGACGGTCACCACCGTCGCGTCCAGCATGAGCATGAAGACGGCGAGGGCGATGGCGGCCAGCGGCCACCACCCCGCGGCCGTCCGGCCCGTGCCCTCGGGCGTCGTGATCTCCGTTCGCACGGCCGACTCCTCCCTAGCGATGTTAGGGAGACCCTAACACCGCTAGGGATTCCCTTGCAGTGCTAGATTGAGTCCATGGCACTTGGCCTGTCCGACGACGGCGGCGTCACCCGGCTGGACCGGGCGCGGATCGCCCGGACCGCGCTGGAACTCCTGGAGGCCGAGGGAGCCGACGCGTTCAGCATGCGGCGGCTGGCGACCGCGCTGCAGATCAAGTCCCCGTCCCTCTACTGGCACGTCCGCGGCAAGGACGAGCTCTTCGACCTGCTGATCGACACCGTGCTGGGCGAGGTGCCGCTACCCGAGGACGACACCCGGCCCTGGGTGGAGCAACTCCACGAGATCGGCCTCGCGCTCCGCCGCGCGTTGCTCGCCCACCCGCAGGTCGCTCAGCTCATGCCGGGCAGGCTCGCGTTCGGCCCCAACGGGCTGCGGCTTGCCGACCACATCATCGGCGTGCTGCGCCGCGCGGGCTTCGACGAACGGCTGGCGGGCTACGGCTACCTGCTGCTGATGTTCTACGTCGTCGGCTTCGCGGCCCAGGAGACCGCCTTCGGCAAGGGCCCCGACAACCCGGCGCGCCTGGCCGAGATCAGCGGCTTCCTGAGCGACCTGCCCTCCGACCGCTACCCGAACCTGGTAGCGGTCGCCGACACGCTCACCGCCCGCCCCGGCCTGACGAACCGCTTCGAACGAGGCCTGACCGGCATCCTCACCGGCCTGACCCAAGACCGCCCAACCCCCTAGCGGCCCCACCCCGGCATCCCGGCACCCCCGGCACCCCGGCACCCCGGCACCCCGGCACCCCGGCACGAGCCGACCACGGCAGGCGGTCCCTCGCACCCTCACCATGATTCACGCCGGGACGCAGCCATCCGCGCTGGAAGCAGCTCGCCCACAGGCTTCGGCACACCACCAACTGAACGGTGACACCGGCGCAGGAGTGCACGTTTCAGCGTCGCCGACTCAGCCCGTCCAGCTCACCCGCAGGCGGCCTGGACTTCACTCGGTCGGAGGTGGTTCAGGGGATCACTTGCGGCGGCGGCCACGCTTGGGCTTCGGCTTCGCGCCGGGGTTGGCGAGGCGGACGCTCACTCCGCCGGCGGGCTTGCCGAGGGTCGCGGGACGGCGGCCGGCCTTCGGCTTCGAGTCGAGGACGGCCGTGCCGGTGGTGCGCTTGGACGAGCGGGCGCGCCTGGCTCCGGCCGCGGCGACCGGGGCGGTCTTGGCGAGGGCCTCGGCGCGCGCGATCTGCTGGCGTGACCTGCTCACCCGCTTGCGGCCGGTGCCGCCGCGCGCGATGCGGGCCGCCATGCCGTTGCTGCTCGTGCCCGCCTGGGCGAAGCGCAGGTGGCGCGTCCAGGTCCCGAGGTGCGCGGCGACGATCAGCAGGACCAGCGCGATGCCGACGCTCTTGCCCCACTGGAGCCGGTCGGTCGCCGCGACGTTCTGAGCCTTCGGCGAGTCGGTGGCGATCTGCGGCGCGGGGTAGGTGAACCCGGGCGTCGCACCGTCCGGCTGGACGGACGGCAGGGTGACCGGCGACTTGTTGTTGAACGGCGTCAGCGGCGTCCCTGCGCTGGGGACGCCGGAACCGCCGGACGGCAGGGACGGCACCGAGCCGCCAGGGGCGGACCCGGTCCCGCCTCCGAGCGAGGCGGTCGCCGAAGCGGTGCCCGAGTAGAGCGATCCACCCGTGCCCGTGGCCCGGATCGCCTTGACGCCCACGGAGGCCGCGCCGCTGGACCTGGTCAGCGACAGGGTGGTGGAGCAACTCGTCCCCGAGCAGAGGGAGTTCAGCGAGCCGGCCTTGGACTTCACGCCCGACCCGGCGAGCGTGTAGCCGGTGAGGTCGTCTTCGAGGCCGCGGTTCCACTTCACCACGAGCTTGCCGCCGGACGCGCTGGCGGACACGCCGGTGGGAGCCGCAGGCGCGATGCGCACGGTGAACGTGTTGGCGTCGTAGACGTGGTTCGTCTGCTTGCCGAGCAGGTAGACCTTGTAGCGACCATTCCGGTTGATCGAAAAGGTTCCGGACATATCGCCCGAGAGACCCTTCTCCTGGAGGAACGTGTCGCCTATCCCGGGGCCGTCCACCCGCAGCTGCATCGTGATCGCGAAGTCGAAGTGGGCCTTCGCGGTCACCTGGGACCCGCTGCTGATCACGGCGCCGTTCGCCGGGGTGATGACGCTGGTCGAGGCCGCCTGCGCGGGCAGGGCGGCGAGTACCGGGAAGCTCATCGCAAGGGGTGCCGCGAGCGCGATCGCACCGATCCTGCGAATGATGGTCACGGCCTCAATCCCTTCGACAGCTCGCGCCGGCCTTCCGCCGGACGCGCCGCGCCTGGCGATGACTATGGGCTTACGGCAGCGTAACGTACCACCGGGTAGCAAAAGTCACAGAGGGATGACGAAGAGGAACGTGTTTCCATTCTCCGCACCCCTCTCCGCCTCTATTGACACTCAGTGCAACGAGACATGTGGCGCCAGGGTACGCCGTCCTGCTCCACAGGGCCAGCCCTCGCCCGAGAAACGATCCGCCGACCCTTCAGCCCCATGAGCATCGGGACTTCGACGGCCACCGAGACGTCGACGACCTCTCCCCGCACCCGGCATCGCACCACCCGCGCCCCCGATCCGACCGCGATCTCCCCGGCCCTCGCACAGGCGGCCCGGCCCCCGTCGGCGACCCGCGTCGCCCCCGCCAGCGCCGCCATGTCCGCCGCCGCCTCCCCCCGATGCCGCGCACCCCGAACCCCGCCGACCAGGATCGCCGCCACCCCCACCACCCAGATGACGACCGCGAACCCCAACACCCAAACCGTCCCCGACCCCCGGTCCCCACCCCCGAAACTCATCCGCCACCGCCCTCGCGTCCCGCTCCCCGCCGCACCGTTCCCGGCCGCGTCGGACTTCGCCTGGGGAAGGGGCAAGCGGGCTTGCATCGTCTCTCCGATCTGATGAGTGGCGAGCTGTCTCCACGGGTCGCCTCCGCCCCTTGAGTGGCCCGGAGAGGTGCTCGCGGTCATGGCGACATCTCAGGCCTTGACCACTGAAATCGCGGGCTGCAGGTGCGGGTCGCGGCGAGTGCGGGTCACGGGGTTGGTGCATCACAGGTGGTGGGTCACTGGGTGGCGGGTGGGAGGCCGGGTTCTGTTTCGGCGGCCGCGTGGGCGTGGACGATGACGGCCGGTAGACCGATCGCGGCGGCGGAGGTCACGGGGGCCGAGATGTCGACGCTGACGGTGGCCTCGTCGCGATGGACCTTGATGGTCGCCTCCTTCGGGACGGCCCTCTCCACCAGCTCGCGAACGGCGGTGAGCGACTCGCCTCTCGCCGCCGCCCGTGCGCCGGTCCGGGCCGCGTCCGTACAGGCGAGCTGTATCGACGCCGCCCTCACGCCCCACAGGGCGATCGCGGTGATCAGCACCAGGGAGGGGAGGGCCACGGCGATCTCCGCCGTGGCCATCCCGCCGTCCCTCAACCGGCCAGATTGAGGGCCTTCTCGATGATCTGTAAGAGCATCGTCTTCACCTGCGGGCTGGTCACGATCTTGAACAGCAGGCCGGCGAAGGCCGCCGCGGCGATGGTGCCGACCGCGTACTCGGCTGTGGACATCCCGCGGTCCTTGCAGGTTCCGGACCATCGCCGCACCACCGTCTTCCATGCCCTCATCGGGGCTCCTTTCGCTCGTGGTCGGTTCCAGGCTGCTGTGCCGGGAAGCCGGGCGACGGGCGAACCGCGTTCTGTGGATAACCCGCTCACCAGGGCAGGAGGATCGTCGAGGCGATCCCGGCGATGGCCGGGACGACGCCGAGGAGCACGAAGGCGGGAAGGAAGCACAGGCCGAGCGGCGCGAGCGCCCGGATGCCCGCCGCTCGTGCCCTGGCGGCGGCGGCCGAACGGGCCACGCGGCGCTGGTCACGGGCGAGGCGGCTGAGGGACGGGGCCAGCGCCGCGCCCGTCGACGCCGCCCGAACGGCCGCCCGTGCCAAGGGGGCGAGCATCGGCTCCTCCGCCAAGGCCGGCCAGGCCTCCGCCGGGTCGGCCCCCAGCCTGATCTGGACGGACACGGCCCGCAGTTCCTCGCCGAGCGGGCCTCCCACCGCGTCCGCGACCGCGTCGACCGCCTCGTGCCAGGGCGCGCCGCCGCGCAGGCAGGCGGCGAGGAGATCGACCGCCACGGGAAGATCGGCGATGAGTCGCGCCCGCCTGCGGCGGCGTTCCCCGTTGCCGAGGCGGCTGAAGGACAGCCAGACGGCCGCGGCGACCAGCACGCCGATCACTCCACCGGCCAGTCCGCCCAGCGTCACCGCGCACAGCGCTCCCGCCACTCCCGCAGCCACCCGCCGGAGGATGATGTCGCGGCGCCCGGACGCCTCGGAAGGCCCGTCCCGCTCCTTCACCTCCGAGGCTGGGAC
This sequence comes from Actinomadura citrea, assembly GCF_013409045.1. Lineage (NCBI taxonomy): Bacteria > Bacillati > Actinomycetota > Actinomycetes > Streptosporangiales > Thermomonosporaceae > Actinomadura > Actinomadura citrea. The sequence continues at coordinate 8,926,585 of NZ_JACCBT010000001.1, forward strand.
GGACGGCCCCCGTAGGCGAGCGTGGGCTCTCACCCGCGGGGGTTGCCGTCGGGCCGCCGCGTGCCTCGGCGGAGGCCCTCCGAACCGACCGAACAGCCTCCGCGTGGAGGTGTCGATCCCCCTGGGAAGGAGAAACCCCGCTGCCGCTGCGCAGAGCATGACCATGAGCGTCGTCATCACTTCACCTGCTCTCTACTCGACTGACCACGCCCCGCGCACGCCTCTGTAATCGCACCGTCGCCACCGCCGAAGTGAGCCCCCTGCTCAACCTGATCTCCGGCGGCGTCCTGCGCCGCTTGAGGGGGCCTTCCAGGTGGGGCGACTGGGGGTTGCGGAGCCGAAGTCCTGGGGCGTGCATGGCTGCTCTCCAGGGTGGGTGGGGCGTCGGTCAGCGGGGGGATTCAGCGGATTTGGCCAGGTGGCGGGTCCAGTAGAGGCCGGTGATGTTGAGGGCTGTGCCTGTGATCAGGCAGGTAAGGCCAGGGAGGGTGGTGCAGAGGAACGGGACGGGGCGGGCGCCCAGGGCGGCGGCCATGGCCAGGCCCAGAAGGGGGAGGGCAGCCAGGAGGCGGGCCGTGGCGCGAGGGCCGGCCAGTTGGACGGACACGTCCTGGCGTTGGGCCTCCTCGTCGCGGAGGGCGCTTGCCAGGCCGTCCAGGACGGTGGCCAAGGTGCCGCCGCGCTCGGAGCCGACGCGCCAGCAGGCTGCCAGGAGGCGGAGGCCCTCCGCGCCCGGCAGCGCGGCCAGTTCGTGCAGGTGATCGGGGGGCGGGCGGGGCAGGCTGAGCAGTTCTTCGGAGATGTGCGGGTCGAGGACGACGGCGGCCGCGGTGAAGGCTTCGTCGGGGGTTCGGCCGGCGGACAGTTCGGCGGCCATGGCGTCGCAGAGTTCGATGATCGAGCTTCGGCGACGTTGCGGCCGCGTCCGGTGCTCCCTTAAGGCCGCCAGTCTGGTGCGTAGCGGACGCATCGGGTCGCCTGGTGGAGGCGCGCCCAGGCGGTCCAGGCGGTCCAGGCGATGGGTTGCCGGAGTGGGCGCCATGGAGGTCCACACAGCGGCGGCCGCGCAGAGGATGGCTAGGACGATCAACACCGGGCACCCTGCCGACGGTCGGGGCGGTGGGGTGCTGGGGCGGGCGTCAGGTAGGGCCGCACGGCGGCGGCTGCGCAGGGGATGGTCGTGGTCATCGCCAGGTCGCTCTTAGGCGGCTGGTGAGTGCGTTTGAGCCTGCGGCGGGGATGGTCTCGCCGGAGGCGGTGAAGGAGACCGCGGGGACGACGCCGACCAGGCCGGTCGGGTCTCGCTGGAGGAGGCAGATCTCGGCCACTCGCCGGCGGCCTCCGCCTGGGTCTCGGACCAGGTGGACGATGATGTCCAGGGCGGCGGCCAGCTGGCTGTGGACCGCCTCTCGGGTGAGGCCCGCCGCGCAGGCCAGGGCTTCGAGGCGGGCGGGGACGTCGGCGGCCGTGTTCGCGTGGAGGGTGCCGCAGCCCCCCTCGTGGCCCGTATTCAGAGCTTGCAGGAGGACCACTACCTCAGGGCCCCTCACCTCGCCCACCACCAGGCGGTCGGGGCGCATGCGGAGGGCTTGGCGGACCAGGTCGTTCAGTGTCACGCCTCCGGCGCCCTCGGTGTTGGGCGGACGCGCCTCCAGCCTGACGACGTGGGGGTGGGTGGGCTTCAGTTCGGCCGAGTCCTCCACCAGGAGGAGTCGCTCGGACGGGTTCGCCAGGGACAGCAGGCCGCTCAGAAGCGTCGTCTTACCGGTGCCGGTTCCGCCGGTGATCAGAAAGGCCGCTCGGGACTCGATCAAAGCGGCCAGGAGGTCGGCGCCCTCGGGTGGGACGGTGCGGGCCGTGACCAGTTCGTCCAGCGTGAAGGCGCGGCGGCGGGGGAGGCGCAGGGACAGGCAGGTGCCGGTCGCGGCCACCGGGGGGAGGACGGCGTGCAGGCGGACGCCGCCGGGGAGCCGGGCGTCGGCATAGGGGGAGGCGTCGTCGAGGCGGCGGCCGGCGGCGGCGGTGAGGCGCTGGGCCAGGCGGCGGAGGGTCGCCTCGTCCGGGAAGCGGACCGCGGTGCGGACCAGGCCGGAGCCGGTGTCGATCCAGACCTCGTCGGGGCCGTTCACCAGGACGTCGGTGACGTCCGGCGAGCGCAGGAGAGGTTCCAGGGGGCCGGCGCCGACGAACTCGGCGCGTAACTCGTCGGCCAGGGCCAGTACTTCGCGGTCGCCCAGCAGGCGTTCCTCGGCGCGGAGCGCGGCGGCGACGCGGCCGGTGGTGGCTTCGCCGCCCGTGTTGGCGAGCCGGTCGCGGACGGCGCTGGAGAGGCCGGTCATGCCGCCTCCCGGTACGCGTCGGGCTGGAGGGCGAGGTCGGCCAGGACGGTGGCGCAGAAGTCGGCGAGGGGGCCGCGGCGGCAGGCGCGTTCGAGGTCGCCGGAGTCGATGGCGGCGGGGAGGCGGCGGTCGCGGTCGAAGGAGCCGGCGAACGGAAGGCCGAGGACGCCCGCGACCGCGTCGGGGGTGATGCCGCCCGGAGCGGGGCCTTGGACGACGAGGCGCAGGTCGGCGGTGTCGCGGCGGAGGGCGGTGGCGAGGCCGTCGGCCGCCACGGTGGCGCGGACCTCGGCCGGGACGAGCAGGAACGTGACGGCGGCGGCGCGCAGGGCCGCGCGGCCGATGTCGCCGGGGTGGCGGGGGACGTCCGCGACGACCAGGTCGAACCCGCGGGCGGCTGCGTCGAAGAGGGAACCGACGGCCTCCTCGGCGACCGGGACGGGCTCGCCGCGGCGCCACGACAGGACGGACAGGTCGCCCGAGCCGGGCAGGGTCTCGCGGAGGGTCGCGGTGCTGAGACGGCCGCGGCGTTCGGCGAGGTCGTGCCAGCGGACGCCCTCGTGCGACTCCAGCCCGAGGAGGAGGTCGACGCCGCCGCCGAACGGGTCGGCGTCGACGAGGAGGGTGCGCAGGCCCTGGCCCGCCGCGCTGAGGCCGAGCGCGGTCGCGAGGACACTGGCGCCGGCACCGCCGCGGGCGCCGACGACGCAGACGGCGGTGGCCCAGCCGCCCTCGGGTTCGCAGGCGGCGGCGAAGGCGTCGATCAACCAGTCCTCGTGGTCGGGAAGGGCGACGACGTCCTGGGCGCCGGCCTCCACGGCCAGGCGGTAGGCGTCGGGGGTGGCGCCGCCTGTGACGAGGACGACGCCCGGACGGCGCTGGAGGCCGGCGGCCGCCACGTCCTCGGCGATGTCGGCGCCCACGAGGATGAGGGAGGGCCAGGTCCAGGCGGGTCTCGCCTCATCGGCGCCGTAGGCGACCTCGGCGTGGGCGTCCGCGGCGGCGGCGAGGCGGAGGAGGCCGTCGGCGAGCGCGGGGTCGCCGGTGACGATCAGTGCCGCGAGATTCATCGGATGCTCCTTCGACGTTCGGAGACATCCACCCTGCGGCGCGCGGGGAGGGCGGCGAGAAGCTTCCGCCGACTGTGGATAACTTCGCCCGAGGCGGCGGGCGGGCGGTGGCGCGGGATCGTTACCCGGGGGCCACCGCCCGGCCGCCTCACGACAGGGCGACCCCCGCCGGGGGGGAGAGCGGGGGTCGCCGGCGGTCCGGCTCCGGGGGGGTAGAGCCGGCCCGCTTTCCCAGAAAGGTTCGGGGAGTTCGGGCTAAGCCTTGTGTAAGTCCGCTCTATGGAAGAAGCAAACTCACTGACTCAAGTCTAGGCGGATACAACATATGCTGCCCGATCGTCGAGAGTTCCGTCGAGCGGCAAACTCGCCCGGCACGTGGCGATTTTTCGCACCTGACGGCGACGATCCGCCGGAACGGCCGGCGCAGGGCACCGCCCGGCCTCGGCTGGGCCCCGTTCCGGCGCACACGAAGTGCAACGGGACGGGAGTGGGAGCGTACAGGAGAACTAAAGATCTTTCCTGCGCCTTCGCGTGATCGACGGCAAAGGGAAATGGTTACCCTGAGTGATCAATTCCGGGATCCGAACGGCGTTTACGGAAGCCCGGAATATGCCTCCTTGGTCTCAGGGGTCACCGAGGCCCCCTCCGGCACCGCCCCCGCCGGCCAGGCGCCGTTTTCGGAATGGGGCTTGTCATCTGGGCAAATAAGGCGTAGACAGGTCATACGGACCGAGTGTCCGGGCACGGCAGCCGGGTACCCACGCGCGACCAGCCGCGGGAGGCGCGTCGAGACGGGCTTGACCCGATCCGACGGATATGAGGTGCACGCTTGGTAACCCGGTGTGACGTGTCCAGCGGCGGCGTCCCGGCAGGGACGCCGTTTCGCTTGCGCCGCACCCCCGCTGAGCCGCCCTACTCGCGGACGTCCAAGCCCAGCACCGTTGCGAGGACCACCGCCTGGTAAGGGTCGATCACCGCGCGCCTCAGCTCGACGGTGAACGGGTCCAGCGACGACAGGTCGCTGCCGCGCAGGTCGCAGCCGGAGAAGTCGGCCTTGTGCAGGTACGCCCCCGAAAGGTCGACCCCGCGCAGCTCCGCCCCGGCGCACCGGGCGCCGGTGAGGTCCGCTTCGCGCATGCGCACGTCCGTGAACGCGGCCCGCTGGAGATCCGCGCCGGGCAGGCCGGCGAACGACCAGTCGCCGCCCTTGACCTTCATCAGGTCGTAGGTGCAGCCGTCGAACACGCTGCCCACGAACTTGCAGCCCGTGATGGCGGCGTCGAAGAAGCCGCACCGGACGAACGTGCAGTTCAGGAACGCCCCGTCGGTGTGGCTGGACGCGTTGAAGCGCACACCCCGGAACGTGCAGTCGGTGAAGACGGCACCGGTGCCGCCGGCCTCGGTCATGTCCACGTCCACGAACAGGACGCCTTCGTGCCGCTCACCCGTCAGGTCACGCGAATCCCAGTCCGCCGACGAGATCGTGGTCTCCGTCGGCGCCGCTGGGCGCCCGTGCATGCGATCGGCCATGGGACCAGCATGGTCCTACCAGGTGACGGTCTCAGCCGCGCATGAACGCTTCGCAGATGGCCTGCGAGTCCCGCGCGGCGGCCGCGATGGCCGAGGAGCAGTGGACGATCCATCGCGCGACGCCCTCCGCCGTACCGGACGTGTAGGCGCGAAGGGCCTCGGCGTACTCGTCGGAGAGTTCGAGGTGCCCGACCTCAGGCGCGACCAGGGATTTGGGGTCGAGCCCGCGTGCGACAAGGGTGAGCCGCTGGGCGGCACGGGCGACGATGCCGTCTCCCCAGCCGAACGGACGCAGGGTCAGGAGTTCGCCGTGCACGATCGACGAGACCACGAGAGCCGGTGCTCTGGTGGGTTCGGTCAGCAGCCCGCTCAGCGCGTCCAGGCGCGCCGCCACCTCGGACGGCGAAGGCGGCTCGCCCAGTCCGAGAACGTCTTTCACGACGCCATCGCCGGAGCGGGGACGTCCCAGATCGGCGCTGTCGACCGCGTCCGCCGCAGCGAGGACGTGCAGGCGCGCCAGTGCCTGCCGCGGCGCCTTGCGCCATACCTCGGTCAGCGTCCCGAGCTCGGCCGACACGCGCAGCGCCCCCTGCACGACGGGGTCGGACGGGTGGTCGGTGGTGCGCAGCTCGTCCAGCGTGACCGAGGCGCCGTCGAGGACGGCGGAGGCCCGGGCGCCGCGCAGCGCCGACTCCGTGGACACCTCGGCGCTGCGCCGCCGCAGGACGCGGTGGCCCAGCAACCGGTCCACGGCCCTGCGCGCCTCGTCGACGGCGTCGACGACGCCGGGAAGGTTCGCAACATCAGCTAGAGCATCGGTCACGGCCTGACTTTATGCCGTCGTCCGGAGCACCCACGCAGCGGCCCACCGGGGCGGGGAACGGAAACGGTTCCCCGGCGCCGGAGGTGGGAAGGCCCGCTGTGTCGGGCATCGCAAAGCAGGATCGGGAGCCGAATGCGCCGATCGCGCCCGTCCCCCCGACACCCGGGATCGCGGCCTTGTGGGGACCGGGACCTACCTGGTGAAGTGGGGATACCGGGCGACCCCCGCTTGAGCTAGCAAGGAGTTCGCGTTGAGCCAGAGCCAAGAAACACTGTCGAACCTTCTGCAGGAGACGCGCCGTTTCCCCCCGCCCGCGGACCTCGCCGCCTCGGCGAACGTCAAGGCCGACGCCTACGAGCGCGCCGCCGAGGACCGCTTGGGCTTCTGGGCGGAGCAGGCGGACCGGCTCGCCTGGACGAAGCGCTGGGACGACGTCCTGGACTGGAGCAACCCGCCGTTCGCGAAGTGGTTCGTGGGCGGCGAGCTGAACGTCGCCTACAACTGCGTCGACCGGCACGTGGAGGCCGGACGCGGCGAGAAGGTGGCGTTCCACTGGGAGGGGGAACCGGGTGACTCCCGCACCCTCACCTATGCCGACCTCCAGGGCGAGGTGAACAGGGCCGCCAACGCCCTGCTCGAACTGGGCGTCCGCAAGGGCGACCGGGTCGCGATCTACCTGCCGATGATCCCGGAGCTGCCGATCTCGATGCTGGCGTGCGCCCGCATCGGCGCGACCCACTCGGTGGTTTTCGGCGGCTTCTCCGCGGAGGCCCTCCGGACGCGCATCGACGACGCGCAGGCCAAGCTGGTCATCACCGCGGACGGCGGCTTCCGCCGCGGCAAGCCGTCCGACCTCAAGGGCATCGTGGACGAGGCCGTCGCGCAGGCACCGACGATCGAGCACGTGCTCGTCGTGCGCCGCACCGGCGAGCAGGTGGCCGAGAACGAGCGCGACCTGTGGTGGCACGACGTCGTCGAGCGGCAGAGCGACGAGCACACCGCCGAGCCCATGGACTCCGAGCACCCGCTGTACATCCTGTACACGTCGGGGACGACGGGCAAGCCGAAGGGCATCCTGCACACCAGCGGCGGCTACCTGACCCAGTGCGCGTACACGCACTGGGCGGTGTTCGACCTGAAGCCGGAGACGGACGTCTACTGGTGCTCGGCCGACATCGGGTGGGTGACGGGCCACTCCTACATCGTGTACGGGCCGCTCGCCAACGGCTCGACCAGCGTCATCTACGAGGGGACGCCCGACACCCCCGACAAGGGCCGCTGGTGGGACGTCATCCAGAAGTACAAGGTGTCCATCTTCTACACCGCGCCCACGGCGATCCGCACGTTCATGAAGTGGGGCGACGACATCCCGGCCCGGTACGACCTGTCGTCCCTGCGCGTGCTGGGGTCGGTCGGCGAGCCGATCAACCCTGAGGCCTACGTCTGGTACCGCAGGAACATCGGCGCCGACCGGACCCCGGTGGTCGACACGTGGTGGCAGACCGAGACCGGCGCCATCATGATCAGCCCGCTGCCGGGGATCACCGAGGGCAAGCCGGGCGCGGCGATGCGCCCGCTCCCCGGCATCGCCGCGGACGTCGTGGACGACCAGGGCCGCTCGGTGCCGGACGGCGGCGGCGGATTCATGGTGGTCCGGGAGCCGTGGCCGAGCATGCTCCGCACGATCTGGGGCGACGACGAGCGGTACGTCAAGACGTACTGGTCGCGTTTCGAGGGCCTGTACTTCGCCGGTGACGGCGCCAAGAAGGACGCGGACGGCGACATGTGGCTGCTCGGCCGCGTGGACGACGTCATGCTCGTGTCCGGGCACAACATCTCCACGACGGAGGTGGAGTCGGCGCTGGTGTCGCACCCGAAGGTCGCCGAGTCGGCGGTGGTGGGCGCGACGGACCCGGTCACCGGGCAGGCCATCGTCGCGTTCGTGATCCCGCGCGGCGACGCCGGCGACGTCGAGGGCGAGGACTTCCTCCGGGAGCTGCGCGAGCACGTCGCCAAGACCCTCGGCCCGATCGCCAAGCCCCGCCAGATCATGATCGTTCCCGAGCTGCCGAAGACCCGCTCCGGCAAGATCATGCGGCGGCTGCTGCGGGACGTCGCGGAGAACCGCAGCATCGGCGACGTCACGACGCTCGCGGACAGCACGGTGATGGACCTCATCTCCGAGAAGCTGCCCAGCGCCAAGTCGGACGACTGACCCTCGCGGCACACGCCGGCTCCGCAAACGGCCCTCGCCCGGCACACCCGGGCGCGGGCCGTTTCGGCGCCGAGCCGGGGGCATTGGGCTCTCCTATGAGCGGGCCAGGTAAAATGTCCCCAGGTGCGCCGGGAAGTCTGGTCGGCAGGCACGTCCCGTAGTGCTCGTGCGGGCCGTGGCTTTGTCCAGCCGTCCGCCGCTTTCCCAGGGGTTCTCTCTATGGCGCGCCCGCCCGTGAAACGCCGCGTTGCAGCAACGTGGCCTTTCCGTCCGACCGTCCGCTACAGCATCCAGGTCGCGAGTGCGCTCCGCACCGAGACGATCGGCGGCGTGGTGATGCTGCTCGCGGCGGTCGCGGCGCTGGTGTGGGCCAACACGCCGTGGGACGGCGCCTACAAGAGCCTTCAGACGTTCGAGATCGATCCGCACTGGCTGCATCTCGGCCATATGGACGTGCAGCACTGGGCGTCCAGCGGGCTGCTGGCGGTCTTCTTCTTCATCGCCGGGCTGGAGCTGCGCGAGGAACTGACGCACGGCGAGCTGCGCAATCCGCGGGACGCGGCGCTGCCGGTCATCGCGGCGGCGGCCGGGGTGGCGGTACCGGCGCTGATCTTCCTGGCGGTGAGCGCGGGCGCGCCGGGCGCGTCCAGCGGGTGGGCGGTGCCGACGGCGACGGACATCGCGTTCGCGCTGGCGGTGCTCGCCGTGACGTTCACCTCATGCCCGGCGTCCCTGCGGGCGTTCCTGCTGACGCTGGCAGTGGTGGACGACCTGATAGCCATCACCATCATCGCGCTCTTCTACACCGACACCCTGCACTGGACGCCGCTGTTCCTCAGCGCGGCGCTGATCGGGGTGTACGGGCGGCTTCAGCACCGGGGCGTCCGATCGCCGTGGGTGTACGTGCCTGTCGCCGTCCTCGCCTGGTACTTCCTCCAGCGGAGCGGGATCCACGCGACCGTCGCGGGCGTCGCGCTGGGGATGCTCACCAGCCCGAAGGAGACACCGGACGGGCGGCCGACGAACGCCGAGCGCGCCGACCACGCGCTGCGGCCGTTCTCGGCGGGCGTGGCCGTGCCGGTGTTCGCCTTCGTGTCGGCCGGCGTGGGCCTCGGCGCGGCGCAGCTGGGCGCGGTGTTCACCGACCGGGTGGCCCTCGGCGTGATCGCCGGACTCCTGGTCGGTAAGTTCGTGGGGGTCCTCGGCGGGGCGTGGACGGCCGTGCGGCTCGGCCTTGCGACCCTCGGGGAGGACCTGCACTGGCACGAGATCGCGGGAGTCGCGCTTCTGGCCGGGGTGGGTTTCACCGTTTCGCTGCTGATCGGCGGTTTGGCCTATACCGACCCGTCACAATTCGAGAGAGTGACGACTGCGGTCCTGATCGCGAGCGTTCTCGCCTCGGCGGCCGCGGCCGTCGTCTTCCGGAGAAGGGTGCGTCTGCGCACGCGCCCGGACTAAGGAGAAAAGCCATATGTCCGAGGCACTACCGGGCGAGCGCGTCGAGGACAAGTCCCTCGGCGAGCTGGTCGCCCTGGCGTCGAGCAGCGTCTCCGACCTGATCAGGGCCGAGATGGACCTGGCCAAGCTGGAACTGAAGGCCGACGCCAAGAAGGCCGCGCTGGGCAGCGTGATGTTCACGATCGCCGCGCTGATCGGCGGGCTGATCGTCATCCTGCTGTCGATCGCGTTCGCCTACGGGCTCGTGGCCGCCGGCATCTGGCACTGGGCGGCGTTCCTCATCGTGGCCGGGGTGTACCTGCTCCTCGCCCTGGTCCTGCTCGCCATCGGGTACTTCCGCATCCGCAAGATCGAAGGGGCCAAGCGGACCCGCAAGACGCTCAAGGACGACCTCGCCGCCCTGCGCCACCGCGGCGACTCCGGCAATCCCGAGCTGACGGGCTGACCGGCGCCGTGCCCGGGCACGAGGCGTCGCTGATCGAGGTCGACGGGCCGTGGACGCACCGGCAGATCAGCGCCGGCGGGACCCGCTTCCACGTCGCCGAGGCCGGCCAGGGGCCGCTCGTCCTCCTGTTGCACGGTTTCCCCGAGTTCTGGTGGTCGTGGCACCACCAGCTCGTCTCGCTGCCCGCCGCGGGCTACCGGGCGGCGGCCGTCGACCTGCGCGGCTACGGCGGCAGCGACAAGCCGCCGCGCGGATACGACCTGGTCACGCTGGCCGGTGACGCCGCCGGGCTCGTCCGCGCGCTGGGCGAGGCGAACGCGACCGTCGTCGGGCACGACTGGGGCGGACTGCTCGCCTGGACGATGGCCGTCTACCACCCGAAGATCGTCCAGCGGCTGGCGGTGGTGGGCGCCCCGCATCCGCTGCGGCTGCGGCAGGCCGTCGCCGGCGACCCGCGCGGGCAGGGCTGGGCGGCGCGCCACACGTTCGGCTTCCAGGTGCCGCTGTGGCCCGAAAAGCGCCTGGTCCGCGACGACGCGGCCCTGGTCGGGAAGCTCCTGCACGACTGGTCGGGACCGGACTGGCCGGACGAGCGCACCGAGCGGCTCGTACGGAAGGCCGTGCAGATCCCTGGGGTCGCCCACAGCGCGCTGGAGTACCACCGCTGGCTCATCCGCTCCCAGGCCCGCCCGGACGGCATCCGCTACGCGCACCGCATGCGCACACCCATCCATGCCGCAACGCTCCAAGTGCATGGCGCGCTCGACACGTGCACCCTCCCGGCCAGCGCGCAGGGCTCCGGACGCTACGTGAAGGCCCCGTACCGTTGGACGCTCATAGAGGGCGCAGGGCATTTCCCCCACCAGGAGCGTCCGCAGGAGTTCGACGCCCAACTCCTCGACTGGCTGACCGACCCGGGGCCGGAACGCTGAACCCGCGTACCGTGGAGGCATGCGGGATCGGGACGAGTCGGGACGCCCACGCAACGCACGCCCACGGGACGCTTACGGACGTCCGCTGCCGCACGGCGCGACCGGCATACCCACGATGCCGGACGACCTCGACATGCCACCGGCCGAAGCCCTGGTCGAGGCGCAGCGCCTTCTCGACGCCGACCGCCCGTTCCACGCTCATGAGGTGCTGGAAGCGGTCTGGAAGGCTGCCCCCGAGTCCGAACGGGAGCTCTGGCGGGGCCTCGCTCAGGTCGCCGTAGGGATAACCCATCTCCGCCGTGGAAACGCACGCGGTGCCGAGTCCCTCCTCAGCCGCGCCGCCGACCGGATCGTCCCGTACCAGGAGGCTCCTCCGTACGGCATCGACGTCCGAGGGATCGTGCGGCAGGCACGGGATCTGACCCGAGAGCCTCATGACGGCCCCATCACACTCCGCCTCAGCACGGATTAGCCGGAGCAGCCCCCGCTAGTCCGAGCAGCCCCCGCTAGTCCGAGCAGCTCTGCGTCGAGACCGGCTTCGTGGCGTTGGCGCCCGCGCGCGCGTCGGGCGTGACCTCTTCGGCGGTGAGCGCGTAGCCGGTGGACGGCGTGTCCAGGGCGGCGGCGAAGATGACGCCGTAGACGCGGCCGTCGGTGGACAGCAGCGGCCCGCCGGAATTGCCGGGCTCGACCTTGCCGCGGATGGCGTAGATCTCGCGGCTGACCTGGCCGGAGTGGTAGATGTCGGGCCCGCGCGCCGTCTGCCGGGCGCGGATCCGGGCCGCCCCGGGCGTGAACGGCTGGTTCTTCGGGAACCCGGCGATGATCGCGTTGTCGCGGACGCGGGCCTCCTTGGCGAACTCCAGCGCCGGCGCCTTCAGCCCCGGCACGTACAGGACGGCGATGTCGCGCTTCGGGTCGTACAGCACGACCCGCCCGCGGTTGGTGTCGCCGTTGATCGTCGCCACCACCGAGGAGCCGCGCGCGCCCGCGACGACGTGCGCGTTGGTCATGATGTGCTGCGGCGCGAACACGAACCCGGTGCCCTCGATGCGGCGCTGGCACTGCGGCGCCGTGCTGACCACCTTCACGATGCTGTTCTTGGCCGCCTTCAGGCCCCGGGTGTTCAGGACGGACTCGTCGGGCGGCGGCACCTGCACCACCGACTCGCCGCCGAGGCCGTTGAAGACCTGCGGGAACTCGCTGCTCTTGACGAACCCCTGGAACGAGGCGAACCACGTCTGCGCCTGCGGCGGCATCACGTCGTTGATGCCGTTGATGATCGAGGAGCCCTTGACCTGCGTACGGACGGGCTTGAACTCGGAGTTGGCGACCAGGCTGCCGAAGAACCAGGCGACGACCAGCAGCGACAGCGCGCTGACGAACGTGCCGCCGACCGCGTCGGCGGTGCGGGCGTTCATCCCGGTCACCCGGTTGCGCAGGACGGCGCCGACGGACGAGGCGACGAGCTGCCCGAGGGTGGCGGACAGGAACGCGACCACGATGGCGAGCAGCGCCTGCTGCGCGGCGCCGTCCACCGCGGCCTCGGCGATCGGCGGCGCGATCAGGACCCCGATGACGCCGCCGCCGACGAAGCCGACGAAGCTCAGCAGGCTCACGATGAAGCCCTGCCGGTAGCCCGAGACTCCGAACAGCACGACGAGCACGAGCAGGATCAGGTCGAGAATGTGGTCGTGCAGCACCGCTTCACCGTATAGGTCCGCGCCGCCGCTTCACGTCCCCTCGATGGACCAGTTTGAGGCGTGCCGGATAGCCGCCGGGGGTGACTCGTGACCGTGACGACGGCCGTACCCACCGCGAACTCCCGCCTGACCTGCGCACGAACGGCCGCCGGGCCGGCGGGCGATTTCGTGGGAAACGACGAGACGCCTCAGCCGCGTGCGGCGAGGTTCATCCGCTCAGTCGCGTGCGGCGACGTTCACCCCTCGGTCGCGCGCGGCGAGGCTCACGACGTCCTCGGGCAGGTCCTCGACGCGGGAGGTGTCCCACGGCCGGTCCCAGCCGCCCGCGCCCAGCACCTGGGTCAGCAGCGCCGCCGTGAACCCCCACACGAGCATGTCCCGGACGTGGAACGCGGGGCCGACCCTGATCCCGGACGGGTGCCTCACCATCATCCGGTTCGCAGGGTCGACCAGCTCGCTGATCGGGACCCGCGCGACCGTCGCGACCTCCCCGGGGTGGCCGGGCGCGACCTCCGACGGCTCGCGCCACCAGCCGGCGACGGGCGTGACCCGGTGCTCGCTGTGCGACAGGTACAGCTCTGGGAGCGTGCACAGCACGTCCACGCCGGAGGGCTCGACGCCGGTCTCCTCCCACGCCTCGCGCAGCGCCGCCGCGACCGGGCCGTCGTCGGTCGGGTCGATGCGACCGCCGGGGAAGGCGGGCTGCCCGGCGTGCTTGTTGAGGGTGGCGGCGCGCTCGGTGAGCAGGACGTCCGGGCCGACCGGTCCCTCGCCGAACAGGATCAGGACGGCGGCGGCGCGGGCGGCGGGAGCGGGCCGGAACACGGGCGGCACGGGCAGCCTCGGCGCCTCGGAGCGGAAGCGGTCGAGCCAGGCGGGGCAGTCGGGGGCGGCGTCGGTCACGTCGGTCCCAACTCCGGAACGGCCCCGTTCCTTCCCGGGCGGTCGGGGGCACCGCTCACGAGAACGGTCCGGGCTTGACGAGCTTGCGCGCCGTCTCCTCGTCGACCGGCCCCTCGCCGAAGGACGGGCACAGCCGCGCCAGCGGGCACGCCCCGCAGGCGGGACGGCGCGCGTGGCAGATCCGGCGGCCGTGCCAGATCAGCCTGTGGGACAGCATCGTCCAGTCCTTGCGCGGGATGAGGGCGCCGATCTCCTCTTCCACCTTCACGGGGTCGTCTTCGGCCGTCCAGCCGAAGCGCCGGGCCAGGCGGCCGAAGTGGGTGTCGACGGTGATGCCGGGGACGTCGAACGCGTTGCCCAGGACGACGTTGGCCGTCTTGCGCCCGACGCCGGGCAGCTTGACGAGGTCTTCGAGGCGGCCGGGGACCTCGCCGTCGAACTGGTCGCGCAGCGCGGCCGACAGGCCCATGACCGACTTGGTCTTGGCGCGGAAGAACCCGGTGGGCTTCAGGATCGCCTCGACGTCCTCGGGGTCGGCGGCGGCCAGGTCCTCAGGGGTGGGGTACTTGGCGAACAGCGCGGGCGTGGTCAGGTTGACCCGCATGTCGGTGGTCTGCGCCGACAGCACGGTCGCGACCAGGAGCTGGAACGGGGTGCCGAAGTTCAGCTCGCAGTGCGCGTCGGGGTAGGTCTCGGCCAGGATCCGGTTGATCCGGCGCGCCCGCCGCACCAGCCCCAGCCGCGTCTCGTCCTTCCACTTACGAGCCCGCGCCTTCGGGGTCGACTCCGTCGCCATACCGGCCAGCCTAGAGCCTCGCGGCCTCGTTCCGGCCGAACGAGAAAGTCGCGCCGACCCGCGTAATCGGTGCGGGGGCGGGCCGTCTCTCCGGGCACGACGTCCCCGAAGGAGATCTCATGTCCGACCTCAGCCAGGTGGTCCGCCTTCCGGTGCGGCGGATCGAGCTCGACCTGTCGTTCGAGGGCGCCGCCCGGATCGCGGGTGATCTTCGCGAGCACGTTCCGGGCATCGCCGCGGAGGCGGTGCGCCTGATCCAGAGGCGGCTGCCGGAGTTCGTCCGGCCGCACGATCCCCGCTACGCCAAGGCGATGCAGCTGGGCGTGGAGTGCGCCATCGGGCACTTCCTGGAGCTGATGGCCGACCCGGCCGCCCCGTCGGCGGACGTCGTGGAGTTCTGGCGGCAGATCGGGGTCGGCGAGGCCAGCGAGGGACGGACGCTGGACTCCTGGCAGGCGGCGACGCGGATCGGGACGGGCCTGGCCGTCGAGCGGCTCACCGACCGCGCCGAGCGGATGGGCTGCCGGACGAGCCCGGCGATCATCGCGGCCATCGCCAACGCCGCACTCGACTACCTGAACCAGCTGGCGGCGATCGTCGCCGAGGGCCACGCGGACGCCGCCGCGCGGGCCGCGGGCGCCCTCCAGGACCACCGGCGGCACCTGCTCGACCTGCTGCTGAACGGCGCTTCCACGGCGGACCTGAAGGGGGCCGCCCGCGAGGCGGACTGGCCGCTGCCTCGCGCGTTAGCGGCCGTCGCCCTCCGCGAGCACGGCTCCGACGCGCGGCACCCGGCGCTGCCGCCGGACGTCCTGATGGGCCTGCACCTGGGGGAGCCCTGCCTGATCGTCCCGGATCCGGAGGGCCCCGGCCGCGCCCGGATGCTGGAGCGGCAGCTGCACGGCTGGACGGCCGCGATCGGCCCGGCGGGCGGGATCGGCGAGGTCGGGTCGTCCCTGCGGCTGGCGCGCGAGACCCTGGCCCTGGCCTGCCAGGGCCTGATCGGCGGCGCGACGCCCATCCCGGCCGAGCGGCACATGCCGATCCTGGTGATGATGCGGGAGCGGGCGCTGGTGGAGAAGGTGATCGCCCGCAGGCTCGCGCCGCTGCTCGGCGCGCGTCCGGCGCAGCGCTACCGGCTCGCCGAGACGCTGCTGGCCTGCCTGGAGCACGGGTTCAACGCCACGGAGGTGTCCGGTCACCTGCACCTGCACCCGCAGACCGTCCGGTACCGGCTGCGGCAGCTCGACGATCTGTTCGGGGACGCCGTGCACGCGACGTCGGACCGGCTGGAGCTGCACATGGCCCTGCGCGCGTGGCTCGCCCTCAACGCCGAGCCCGCCCCCGAGTCCGCCGGTACGCGCGACCGCCTGAGCTACGGCTGACCGCCGACAGGGTCAGCCTGTGCGGTCAGCCGGGGGGTCAGCCGGTGGCCTCGACGGCCCAGCCCTGGGCGGCCATGCCCGCGTAGGAGGACGGTTTCAGCGTCACCGGCTTCAGACCCGACCAGCTCGCCTGGAGGTAGTAGCCGTCGCCGTTGGCGAGCCGGTAGACCGACGGCGCTACCCGCACCAGCCTCCAGACCTGGTTCGAGCCGCCGCAGGCGGCCATGACCACCGAGTACTCGCTTCCGCCCTCCCACGGGACGCCCGCGGCGGGCGTCCCGCGGCTCAGGCATCGGGCGGTGGAACTGCTCGTCAGCGTGAAGCCGCCGGCGGTGTTCCTGCGCTTCCACCCGGTCGCCGGGTCGGTGCAGGAGCGCTGCACGACGGACGTCCCGCTGGGCGCCAGGCACGATTGCAGCGTCGTGCTCCGCACGCGGAAGGGGCCCGCACCGGACGATGCCGCGCCGTCGCCACCACCTCCGGGGACCCGGGCGCCGCTACCGGGTGACCGGGTGCCGACGGTGTAGTCGGGCCGGGCGACGTCCTCCGGTGCCGAGCCGGCCGGAGTGGGCGTCGTGGGCGGCGGTGCGGCGCGCGGGTCCTCCCCCGGACCGCCGCCGACCGTGGTGAACAGGATGATCGCGATGCCGGTGGCGACGCCGCCGGCCACCGCGGCCGGAAGGGTCCAGCCGGGCAGGGACGCCGCGGGGGCGAGGGGCCCGAGAGGGCCGAGGGACGCCGACGGCGCCCCCAGCAGGACGGCGCCGACGGGCAGGGCCCGCCGCAGCCGCCCGTTGATGTCGGCCATCTCCTTGGAGGCCCGCCGGCACTCCTCGCAGGACTCCAGGTGCTGGCGCAGGGCGCGGCTGCGCCGGCGTCCGGGACGGCGGACGCTCGCGGCGAGCTGGGCGGTGAACTCCGCGCATTCGGGACGTCCCCCGGAGCCGGCGACGAGGAACGCCTGCCGGAGCCCTTCGCGCGCCCGGAACGCGAGCTGGGAGACGGCGCCCTTCTCCATGCCGAGCAGCTCCGCGACCTGCCCGACGGGCTCGTCCTCGATGACCGTGTACCAGAGGACGGTCTGCCACCGTTCGGGCAGCGACCGGAAGGCGCGGACGAGCGCGTCCAGTTCGTCGACGTCCGGTGGCTCCTCCTCGGAGTCCGACGCCCACTCGGCGACCTCGTCGGTCACGACGGTGCGACGGGCGCCGCGCGCCCAGTCGGTGGCCGTGTTCCGCACGACGGTGTAGAGGTAGGGCCTGCAGGCGTCCCGGGGCCCGCCGCCCTGGCGCATCGCCGCGAACGTGCGGGTGAACGCCTCGCTCGTCAGGTCCTCGGCGAGGTGCTGGTCGCGGACCAGCCCGCGCGCGTACCGCAGGACCGCCGTGTGGTGCCGCCGGAACAGCTCGTCCGAGGCCTCTTCGTCGCCCTCCCCGGCGGCCGCCAGAAGGTCGGCGTCCGGCCGCGTTCCCACGCCCGCTACCACCACGCCATCCAACCCAAGGCACGCATCTCACCACAACCTTCGGAGGTCGCTTGCTCACCGCAGGAGTAGACACCCGACTCGCGCCCGTATTACGTGGATTTGTGAACAATCTTAAAAAGACAACCCTGTTCCCCAGTGTTAGGGTCACCGCATGATCCTGGACTCGTCCCGCTGGACGGCGACCCTCGCCGGACGGCGCGTGCTGATCACCGGCGCCGCGCGGGGGATCGGCGCGGCGCTCGCCGCCCGGCTGCACGAACGCGGCGCGCGCGTGGCGGTCGCCGGGCTGGAGCCCGACCTCCTCTCGGACGTCGCCGCCGGGTGCGGGACGGCGCCCTGGTGGACGTGCGACGTGACCGACCGCGGCACGGTCGAGGACGTCGTCGACGGCGCCGTCCGGGAACTGGGCGGCCTGGACGTGGTCGTCGCCAACGCGGGCGTGGCCGCGCAGATGCCGGTCATCGGCGGCGACCCGTCCGTCATGGAGCAGAGCCTGCGGGTCAACGTGCTGGGCGTCTACAACACGCTGCGCGCGGCCGGGCCCCACCTCAGCCATGAACGCGGCTACGCGCTGGCCGTGTCGTCCCTGGCCGCGGCCGTCAACGCGCCCCTGCTGGGCGCCTACAGCGCGTCCAAGGCCGCGGTGGAGGCGCTGGGCAACACGCTGCGGGCCGAACTGCGCCCGTGGGGCGCGAAGGCCGGTGTCGCGTACTTCGCCGAGCTCGACACCGACATGACGCGCCGCGGGTTCGGCACCGAGGCCGCGTCCGCCCTGATGGACGCGTCGCCCCGGAGCGGCCTGGCCTTCGGCGTCGCGCCGCTGAAGCTGGGGATCGACGCGCTGGAGCGCGGGATCGCCCGCCGGTCCAGGCGGATCGTCGCCCCCTGGTGGGTGGGCGGCGTCCTGCCGGTCCGGATGGCCGTGCAGCCGGTCGCCGACCACCTCGTCCAGCGCGGGCTGCGCGACATCCTGGAGATCGCCAGGAACGAGCGGGTCGAGCTGACCACGCCGCAGCCGGATCCCGAGCGGTGACGGCGCCCCGTGCCACTCCCGGCGGCATCCGCGAGGTGGGAGTGGTCAACTGGCTCGCCTGCCGCGCCGCGGGCCGCGCCGCCGGAACCGGGCCGCCGAACCTGTTCCTGACCCTGGCGCGCCGCCGCGGGCTGTTCCGCGGCTGGCTGTGGTTCGCCGGGCGGCTCATGCCCGGCGGCACCCTGCCGCGCCGGGACACCGAACTGGTGATCCTTCGCGTCGCGCACCTGCGCGACTGCCACTACGAGTTCGGCCACCACGTCCGGCTCGCGCGCCGCGCGGGCGTGCGCGAGCCGGACGTGGAACGCCTCAAGGCCGGTCCGGACGCCGGCGGGTGGACGCCGCGCGAGCGCGCGATCCTCACCGCCGCCGACCGCCTCCACGCCGAGCAGGACCTGGACGACGAGACCTGGACGCGGCTGCGCACCCACCTCACCGAGGGCGAGTGCGTCGAGCTGACCATGCTCGCCGCCCACTACGAGATGCTCGCGACCGTGATCACGACGCTGCGCGTCCAGCCCGACCGGCCCCGCCGCCCCGCCGGAGGCCGCTGACCGGCACGTCCGAGGAGGCCCCCATGCGCACCCGAGTCCTCGCGCTCACCCTGACCCTCACCGCGACCTCCGCGGGACTCGCCATGCCCGCCCACGCGGCGGGACGGGCGGTCCGCTTCACCGACTCCGGCGGCGTCCACGTCGTGAACGTGCGGCGCATCGACGACCGCCAGTACGCGCTCCGCGTCAGCACGGCCGCGCTGGGGCGGGCCGTGGACGTGCGCGTCCTGCTGCCGACCGGCTACGACCGCCGTCCCGGCGCCCGCTTCCCCGTCCTGTACCTGTTCCACGGAACGTCCGGACGCGCCTCCGACTGGGTCGCCCGCGGCGACGCCGAGCGGACCACCGCCGGTAGGCCGCTGATCACCGTCATGCCGGACGGGGGCTTCGACGGCAACGGCGGCGGCTGGTACACCGACTGGGCCGACCCGCGCACCAGGCTCGGTCCGTCCAGGTGGGAGACCTTCCACGTCACCCAGCTCATCCCCTGGATCGACCGGAACCTGCGCACCGTCTCCCGGCGGGAGGGCCGGGCCGTCGCGGGCCTGTCGCAGGGCGGCTTCGGGGCGATGAGCTACGCCGCCCGCCACCCCGCGCTGTTCGTGTCCGCCGCGTCGTTCTCGGGGGCGCCCGACATCGCCTACGACCCGGTCGTCTCCGTCGGCGCGACCGGGATCGTGTCCTACGTCGCGGCCTTCGACAACGGCGTGAACCCCGACGCGATCTTCGGCTCCCGGCTCGCGAACGCGGCCGGCTGGCGCGGGCACGACCCGGCGACCCTCGCGCCCAACCTGCGCGGGATGCGGCTCGCGCTCCACACCGCCACCGGTCTCCCGGGGCCGCTCGACCCGCCCGTCCCCGACCCGGCCGCGATCGGCATCGAGGCCCTCGCGCACGCCTCGACCGCCAGCTTCCACCGGCGGCTGGAAGCGCTGGAGATCCCCAGCCACTACGACGACTACGTGCTCGGTACCCACACCTTCCCGTACTGGGCCCGCGACCTGCGGCAGCACATGGGCCCGCTGATGCGGACGTTCGCCGCCCCGCCGCGCCCGCCCGCGAAGACCTCCTACCGCTCGGTCGACCCGACCTGGACGCAGTGGGGCTGGACGGTCTCGCTCAAGCGGCCGAAGGCCCAGGAGTTCAGCGCGCTGACGAACGCCTCCGCGACGGGGTTCGCCCTGCGCGCCGCCGGGGCCGCCACCGTCACGACCCCCGCGTCCTACCGCCCCGGCGCCCGCCTCGTCATCGGCGTGACGCGCGGGAGGACGCACAAGGTCATCAGGACCGCCGCCGGGCCGACCGGGCGGCTCACCGTCACGCTCCCGCCCGCGCGCGGCACCGCGACCACGCTGGTGAGCATCAGCCGTTCAGGACGCCCGAGCGCAGCAGCAGGCGCACGTGCTCGATGACCGGGGGCCCGACCGCGCGCAGCGCCGCCATGTCGCCCGCCGCGACGGCCGGCGTCACCATCGAGCTCACCGCCGACACGATGACCTCGCACGCGAACCGGCCGGCGTCGCCCGTCACGCCCATGAGGTCGGCGAGGCCCACCGCCAGCTCGCGCTGGATCTGCGTCCGCCGCCGGACGGCCTCCGGGCCCGCCGCGTACACCTCCACCAGGAACAGCCGCGCGTACCCGGGCTCTGACGCCAGCGCCTCCAGGTAGGCGGTGAAGACGCGCTCGAACCGCTCGGCCGCGCCGCCCTCGCCCTGCGAGGACCTCCGCTCGGCCGCGTCGCCCTCGCCCTCGCCCTGCGAAGCCCTCTCCAACTGCTTCAGCAGCAGCACACCCGCCAGGTTGAAGGCGGCCATGAAGCAGTCGAGCTTGGACGAGTACAGCGCGTAGAAGCTCTGCCGGGACACCCTGGCCCGCTTCAGGACGTCCTCCACCGACGTCCCGACGTACCCTTTCTCCGCCATCGCCGCCGCCATGGCCCCGCACAGCCGGTCGCGGTGCACCCGCTCGACCTCCGAGCGCGAAAGCGCGTGGCGCCCCCTCGGCAGGCGGCGCGGTGTGGGCCCGGGCTCGGACGTCTGCATCCGCTCAGGTTAAAGCACGGCCGCTACCCTGCCCGGGCCATCCCGTAACGGGCGATGAGACCGGTGTGACGGCATTCACCCGGTGGTCCGTACACTGGGCGAACGGGATCGGGGGCGCCCCCCGGGACGGATCACCCCTGGTCCCGCGTTTCGGCGCGCCGTGACCCTGCCTTCACGTACGCGGTGGGACGTACGTCACACTAGGCAAGTAGGTGTTCGAGGAGGAATAGCGTGACCGATCGCGACGTGGACGTTCTGAGCAGAGCTCCGCTCTTCGAGGCTCTCGACGAGCAGGGTGCCAAGGCGCTGCGCGCCAACGTGACCGAGGTGCGTCTCGCCCGCGGACAGACGCTGTTCAACGAGGGCGAGACCGGGGACCGGCTCTACGTCGTCCTCGAAGGAAAGATCAAGCTGACCCGGACGGCGCCGGACGGGCGCGAGAACCTGCTGAGCGTGCTCGGCCCGAGCGAGATGTTCGGGGAGCTGTCGCTGTTCGACCCGCGCCCCCGCACCGCGAGCGCCATCGCGGTCACCGAGTGCCGCCTCGCCGGGCTCGGCCACGACGACCTGCGGCCCTGGCTCACCGGCCATCCCGAGGTCGCCGTGCAGCTGCTCCGCGCGCTCGCCCAGCGGCTCCGCAAGACCAACGACGTGATGGCCGACCTGGTCTTCACCGACGTGCCCGGACGCGTCGCCAAGGCGCTGCTCGACCTCGCGGAGCGCTTCGGCCAGCCGTCGGAGTCGGGCCTGCACGTCCACCACGACCTCACCCAGGAGGAACTGGCCCAGCTCGTCGGCGCGTCCCGCGAGACGGTCAACAAGGCCCTCGCCGACTTCGCGCAGCGCAACTGGCTGCGCATCGAGGCCCGCGCCGTCGTGATCCTCGACATCGAGCGCCTCCGCAAGCGCTCGAAGTAGCCGAGGGGTCAGACGGCCCCGCGCTCGGCGAGGTAGTCGAGCTGGGACTGGACCGACCACTCGGCCGCGGGCCACAGGGACCTGTCCACGTCGGCGTAGACGCGCTCGACGACCTCCCGCGCCGTGCGGGCGCCCGCGGCGACGGCGGCCTCGACCTGGGCGAGGCGCTCGCGGCGGTGGTCGATGTAGTGGTCCAGGACGGCGATGGGGTCGTCCAGCTTGGGCCCGTGACCGGGGAGGATGGTCGCGGCCCCCCTGTCGGCGGAGAACCGGCGGAGCCGGTCGAGCGAGCCGAGGTAGTCGCCGAGCCTCCCCTCCAGCACGGTCGTCCCGTACCCGAGGACGGTGTCGCCGGTGAGGACGGCGCCGTCGGCCGGAAGCCAGAACGTCAGCGAGTCGTCGCTGTGGCCCGGCGTCTCCATGATCCGCAGCTCCAGGCCGCCCGTGGTGACGACGTCGCCCTCCGCGAGGCCCTCGTCGCCGAGCCGGTGCCGGGGGTCCAGCGCCCGCACCCCGACCCCGCCGCCCGCCAGCTTCGCGAACTTCCCGGCCCCCGCGGAGTGGTCGGGGTGCCCGTGGGTGAGCAGGACCAGGCCGACCCGCCGCCCCTGCGCCTCCACCGTCTGGAGGACGCGCCGCAGGTGCTCGCCGTCCTTCGGCCCGGGGTCGACGACGACGGCCTCGGCGGCACCGGGCTCGGCGATGATCCAGGTGTTGGTGCCGTCCAGGGTCATGGCGGACGGGTTCGGGGCGAGCACGCAGGTCGCCCGGTCGGTACCCATCCCGTCGATCTCCGTCATGTCCCCCATCCTGCCCGAGGCGCGATCGGGGTGACGGGCCGGGTTCCAGCCGAGACGCTCCAGCCGCCGGAGCGCGGAGGTGCCCGCCAGCCGCCACAGGAGGGCCTGGGTCAGGGGCACCCGGCGGGACACGTTCTCAGCCCTGCGGGTAGTGCCGCGCGACGCCCTCGGGCAGCACGAGGTAGGCGTCGCCGTCGATGATCTCGGCGACCGGCTCCTGCACGACGATCTCGCGCTGCGCGGCCAGCACGTCGGCCACCGTCGCGAACCCGGCGAGTTCCGCCAGCGTCGCGACCGTCGGCGGCAGCATCATCCACTCGCCGCGCGCCGCCCGCTCGGCGGCCTCCGCCGGGCTCACCCAGGCGACCTGGTCGGCCTCGGTGCTGACGTCCCTCGCCCGCTGACCCGCCGGCATCGCGGCGACGAAGAAGCGGGTGTCGTAGCGCTTGCGCTCGATCTTCGGGGTGATCCAGTGCGCCCACGGGCGCAGCAGGTCCGAGCGCAGCACGAGGCCGCGCCGGTCGAGGAACCCCCCGAACGACTGTGAGCGGTCCAGCAGCGCCTGCCGGTCGGCCTCCCAGTCGTCGCCGCGCGTGTCGTCCACGACCGTCTCCCCGGTCGGGCCGGCGAGCAGCACGAGCGTCTCCTCGAACGTCTCCCGGACCGCCGCGCACACCAGCTCGCGGGCCAGCGTCTCGTCCGCGTCGAACGCCTTGCCCCATTCGGCGGGGGACGGACCGGACCACGCCAGCGCCGCCTCCCCGTCGCGCGGGTCGACCGAGCCGCCGGGGAACACGTAGGCGCCGGGCGCGAACGCCATCGACCGGACGCGGCGCAGCATGAACGCCTGGAGCCCGTGCTCGTCGTGGTCGCGCAGCACGACCACGGTCGCCGCGTCCTTGGCGGCCACCGGGTCGGTCCGGCCTTCCAGGATGTCCTCGACCTGCCCCCGGAACGACTCGGGCAGCTTGAGTCCGTTGGTGATCCCCATGGCGAGCCATTCGGACATACCGAATGGCGTTCCGTCAAGCCCGGCGCCTCACGCCACCTCGGCGATCAGCTCCACCTCGACCGGCACGTCCCGCGGCAGGACGGCGACGCCGACGGCGCTGCGCGCGTGCCTGCCCGCGTCCCCGAACACCTCGGCCAGCAGATCGCTCGCCCCGTTGATCACCTGCGGCTGGCCGTGGAAGTCCGGCGCGCTGGCGACGAACCCGACGACCTTCACGATCCGCACGATCCGCGACAGCTCGCCGACCTCCGCCTTCAGCGCCGCGATCGCGTTCAGCGCGCAGATCCGCGCCTGGCGCGCCGCCTCCTCCGCGCTGACCTCGGCGCCCACCTTCCCGGTGGCGCCCAGCTCGCCCTTGACCAGCGGGATCTGGCCGGCGGTGTAGACGAGCGACCCCGTCCGCGCCGTCGGCACGTAGGACGCGACCGGCGGGACGACCTCCGGCAGTTCGATGCCGAGCTCGCGGATCCGCTCTTCAGGCGTGCTCATCGCGCATTCCTCCTCGTTGAGGTCCGTTACGACGGGGTGTTCCGACGGGCCGCTACTGGACTTCGCGCTTGAAGTAGGCCACGAGGTTCTCGGGGTTCGGCCCCGGCAGGACGGTGACGAGCTCCCACCCGTCCTGGCCCCAGTTGTCGAGGATCTGCTTGGTCGCGTGCACCAGCAGCGGAACGGTCGCGTACTCCCACTTCTTCATGGCCCTCACCCTAGCGATCGGCCGTCCGCCCCGACGGCCTGACCGGCCCCCTCGCCGTACCGCTCGCGCGCCGCGTGGATCTCGTCGATGTGCCGGTCGGCCCACTCCCGGATGGACGTCAGCAGAGGCACGATCCGTTCGCCCAGCCGCGTCAGGGTGTACTCGACCTGGACGGGCACGGACGGAGTCACGCTGCGCGCCACGAAGCCGTCCCGCTCCAGGGAGCGGAGCGTCTGCGTGAGCATCTTCGCGCTGACCCCCGGGAGCGCCCTGCCGACCTCGGCGTACCTGCGTGCGCCGTGCGCCAGGTCGGCGAGGACGAGCATGCTCCACTTGTTGCCGATGATCCCCATCAGCTGGTGGGTGGGGCATCCGTCCATGTAGACGTCGAACGCCGCCTTCTCCTGCTCGCGACGCTCCGCCGCCGTCATCGTGGCCATGCCGCGGGTTCACCTCCGGGTGCCGAACGCACTCCGAAGTAACTTCTTCCGGCCCGCGGCTGTTCCGGCGACAGTGGCCGGTGCGGGGCCTCTCCCGCACATGAACCCACTTCGTCCGAGGAGTCACCGCCATGCGCGCGATCATCGTGAGGACACCCGGCGGGCCCGGCGCGTTGGAGCTCTCCGACGCTCCGGTGCCCGTCCCGGGGCCCGGCCAGGTACGGATCCGGGTGGCGGCCGCGGCGGTCAACCCGGTCGACGCCGCGACCCGCTCGGGGGCGCTGGCCGGCGCGGGGCTGATGCCGCCGTTCGGCTCGCGGCCCGCGGTCGGCATCGGCTGGGACGTCGCCGGGACCGTCGACGCGGTCGGGGGGCGTGTGACGCGGATCGCCGTGGGCGACGAGGTCATCGGCCTCAAGGACCGGCTCGACGTGCCGCTGGGCGCCTACGCGGACGCGATCGTCCTGGACGCGGACGCCGTCGCGCCCGCGCCGCGGTCGGTCCCGGCGGTCGAGGCGGCGACGATCCCGCTGAACGGGCTGACCGCCCTCCAGGCCCTCGACCTCCTCGGCCTGCCCTCGGGAGCCACGCTGCTCGTCACGGGAGCCGCGGGCGCCGTCGGCGGCTACGCGGTGGAACTGGCCGCCCACCGCGGTCTGCGCGTCGCCGCCACGGCCTCCGCCTCCGACGAGGCACTGGTGCGCGGGCTCGGCGCGGAGATGTTCGTTCCGCGCGGGGCGCACCTGGGGGACGCCGTCCGCGCGCTCGTCCCGGGCGGTGTGGACGGCGCCGTCGACGCGGCCCTCCTCTCGGTAGCGGCCCTCGACGCCGTCCGGAACGGCGGGAGCTTCGCGGCGGTGAACGGCGGTCCGGCCACCCCGCTCCCGCTGCGCGGGATCACCGTCCACAACGTGTGGATACGCGCGGACGCCGCGGCGATGGCCGGGCTCGCGGCGCTCGCGGACGAGGGCCGCCTCACGCCCCGCGTCGCCGGCACGCTCCCGCTCGCCGAGGCGTCCAAGGCCCACGCGCGGCTGGAAGCAGGCGGCCTGCGCGGACGGCTGGTCCTCACCCCGTAGGGCCCTGCGGCGGACCGGCGGGCTGCTCGGCGCGGAGCATGACGCGGCGGAGGAGGTCGGCGAGGGTGCGGCGCTCGGCGGGGTCGAGGGCGCCGAGCAGGCGGGTCTCCTCGACGCCCAGGCCGTCCATCGCCTCGCGCCAGGCGGAGCGTCCGGCGGGGGTCAACTCGACGACGACCCGGCGGCGGTCGGTGGCGGACGGGGACCGGCGGACGAAGCCGCGGCGCTCCAGCGCGTCCAGGCGGCCGGTGATCGAGTTCGGGGGCATGGCGAGGTCGGCGGCGAGCTGGGAGGGCGCGGCGGTGCCGTGCCGCCCGGCGAGCGCGTGCAGCGTGTCGAACTCGTGCCGCTGCAGGCCGGAGGCGGCGAGGAGTTCCTCGCGCATCTGCCGGATGTGCTTGACGAAGAAGACCATCCGGGTCACGGCGCCCTCGATGTCGGGATCGAGGTCGGGCACGATCGGCGCCCACCGCTCCACGTGGTCGTCGGTCCGGTCCCTGTCACCCATGCGGGGATCGTAGTCGCCTTCATCGTTCGATGGAGAATAATTCCCTGGCGATTAGTTCGACAACGAACTATATTGTTCGACCATGACCCACCCCCTGCGCGGCCGGGACTTCCGGCTGCTGTTCGCCGCCCGCGTCCTGTCCCTGACCGGGGACGCCGCCGTCCCCGCCGCCCTCGCGCTCGCCGTCCTGCGGGCGACGGGCTCCACGTCGGCGCTCGCCCTCGTGCTCGGCTGCGCGATGGTGCCGCGCCTGCTCCTGCTGCCCCTCGGGGGCGTCCTCGCCGACCGCCTGAACGCACGCGGCGTCGCCCTCACGACCGACCTCGCCGGTGCCGCGGCGCAACTGTTCGCGGCGCTGGAACTCCTGAGCGGCGAGCCTCGGCTGTGGCACCTCGCCGCCGCCCAGGTGATCGGCGGCGCGGCCTCGGCCTTCCAGACGCCGACCGTCTCACCCTTGATCGCCGGCACCGTCGAGCCCTCCGGGCTGCAGAAGGCCAACTCCCTGATGGGCGTCGCCAACGGCGCCACCCGCCTGGCCGGCCCCGCCCTCGCCGGCACCTTCGTGCTGACCATCGGCCCCGGCTGGACGTTCCTGCTGGACTCGGCGTCGTTCGCCGCGAGCGCGGCGATCCTCGCCCTGGCGCGCGTCCGGCACGTCCCGATCCCGCGGCGCTCACTGCGGGCCGACCTGGCGGAGGGCTGGTCGGAGGTCCGCTCGCGCGACTGGTACTGGACGAGCCTGATCGCGCACGGCGTCTGGAACGGCACGTCCGCCGTCCTGCTCACCCTCGGCCCCGCCCTCGCCGTCGATCGGCTCGGCGGCGAGGGGGTCTGGATCGCGACCGTCCAGGTGGGCGCCGCCGGGCTCGTCGCCGGAGCGCTGCTGGCCGCCCGCGTCCGCCCGCGCCGTCCCGTCCTCGTCGCCAACGTGGGCCTGGCCGCGCTGGCGCTGCCCCTCGCCCTGTTCGCCGTCGCCGCGCCCGCGCCCCTGCTCGTCGCGGCCTACGGGCTGGCGCTCACCGGCCTCGGCGTCCTCAACCCGACCTGGGAGACCGTCGTGCAGATGACCATCCCGCCGCAGGCGCTGGCCCGGGTGACGTCCTACGACTGGCTGCTGTCGCTGGCCGCGGCGCCCCTCGGCTACGCGCTCGCACCGTGGGCCGCCTCCGTCTGGGGCCCCTCCGTCCCGCTGTGGACGGCGGCCGTCCTGGTCGGCGCGGCCTGCCTGGGCACGGCGGCGGTACCGGGCGTCCGGCGCCTGACCATGCCCGTGGCCGCGCCGGACGCCGCGCTCGCCTCACCTCAGCCGCAGGCTCGGTGAGGCGAGCCGGTCAGCGGGGCGGCTGCTCCTCCTCCACGGCCTCCGGCGCGCCGCCGCCGATGCCGCGCCGCTGCTCGTCCTGCGGCGCGGCCACCTCGGACGCCCGGCGCTTGGGCTCGTCCAGCCCGATGACGGGTGGGACGTCCTCGGTCGACTCCAGCGCCGACGACCGCTCCGTGGCCCTGGCCAGCTCCTCCTCGGCCTTCGCGAGCCGCTCACCGAGGTCGGGCTTGCCCTCGCCGCCGTCCTCGGAGCGTCCCGGGCCGCCCGCGGCACGCTCGAAGAACCGCAGGATCTCCACCGGCAGCGGCATGACCAGCGTGCTGTTCTTCTCGGCGGAGACCTCCACGACCGTCTGCAGCAGGCGCAGCTGGAGGGCCGCCGGGTCCTGCGACATGATCTCCGCGGCGGCGGCGAGGCGCTTGGACGCCTGGAACTCGCCGTCCGCGGTGATGATGCGGGCGCGGCGCTCCCGCTCCGCCTCCGCCTGCCGGGCCATCGACCGCTTCATGCCCTCCGGCAGCGACACGTCCTTGATCTCGACCCGCTCGATCAGGATGCCCCACGGCCCCTCGGTGATCTCGTCGATGATCGCCCGCAGCCGCATGTTGATCTTCTCGCGCTCGCCGAGCAGCTCCTGCATGTCGGCCTGCCCGATCACCGACCGCAGCGACGTCTGCGCCACCTGCGACACCGCGTACTGGTAGTTGTGCACGTTCACGATCGCCTTCACCGGGTCGATCACCCGGAAGTACACGACCGCGTCGACGCGGACGCTCACGTTGTCCTGGGTGATCCCGTCCTGGCCGGGCACCCCCATCGTGATCGTCTGCCGGCTGACCTTCTGCATGCGCTCGGCGATCGGCACGATCGCCGTCAGGCCCGGGGTGCGCACCGCGCCGGGCCGCATCTGCCCGTCCCGCTGGACCTGCCCGAACCGGAACACGATCCCGTGCTCGAACTGCTGCACGACGCGGACGGACGACGCCAGGACGATCAGGCCGCCGACGACGACGATCAGCAGGATGACCAGGGCTACCGCTATCATCACGGCACCTCTTTCGCGTGAGGGCCCGGGCCCCGGGAGGCGCCCCCGGAGCTCCGGCGGGCGTCCGGACCGGTCAGGGTCCGGACGGAACCGTCCATAGCACGGTTCACGTTTTCAAGCTAACCGCGCGGGCAGGCCGAATGACAGCGTCCGGGCGGGGGAACCGTGTCAGGGATCACTTGCATGAGGACGACCGCCCTCTCAAGTGTTTGACGAGTGAACGATATGGTCGATCGGGTGAGCGCGAGAGACACCGACTGGGACGGCGTACGCCTCCATGTGGTCACCGGCAAGGGCGGCACGGGCAAGACGACCGTCGCCGCCGCCCTCGCCCTGGCCCTCGCCGCCGGCGGCCGCAAGGTGCTGCTCGTCGAGGTCGAGGGACGCCAGGGCATCGCCCAGCTCTTCGACTGCCCGCCCCTGCCCTACGAGGAGCGCCGCGTCGCCGTCGCCCCGGACGGCGGGGACGTCCACGCGCTCGCCGTCGACACCGAAGAGGCGCTCATCGAGTACCTCGAGATGTTCTACAACCTCAAGCGCGCCGGGAAGGCGATGACCAAGCTCGGCATCGTCGACTTCGTCACCACCATCGCCCCCGGCCTGCGCGACGTCATCCTCACCGGCAAGACGTCCGAGTCGGTGCGCCGCAAGAAGAAGGACGGCTCGTTCGTCTACGACGCCGTCGTGATGGACGCCCCGCCCACCGGCCGCATCACGAAGTTCCTGAACGTCAACGACGAGGTCTCCGGCCTCGCCAAGGTCGGCCCCGTCCGCAACCACGCCGACACCGTGATGAAGGTCGTCCGCAGCCCCGAGACCGCGGTGCACTTCGTCACGCTCCTGGAGGAGATGCCCGTCCAGGAGACGATGGACGGCATCCGCGACCTCACCGCGGTCGGGCTCCCGGTCGGCGGCGTGATCGTCAACATGGA
Organism: Actinomadura citrea; assembly: GCF_013409045.1. NCBI lineage: Bacteria > Bacillati > Actinomycetota > Actinomycetes > Streptosporangiales > Thermomonosporaceae > Actinomadura > Actinomadura citrea. The sequence continues at coordinate 8,956,055 of NZ_JACCBT010000001.1, forward strand.
GCACCAGCCCGTCCTCACCGAGGACGACCTCGCCGTGGCCGCCGCCGGGGCCCTGGACACCGACGAGATCGTCCGCGGCGTGAAGGCCGCCGGCCTGGAGCACGACGCCGAGGCGATCGCCGCCGTCCTCGCCGGGGAGGCCGTCGACCACGCCCGCCGCACCGCCCTCCAGCGCCGCGAGAAGGAGCGCCTGGACTCCGTCGACCGGCCTCGCTACACCCTCCCCCAGCTCTCCGACGGCATGGACCTGGCGGGCCTCTACGACCTGGCCGCCGCCCTCCGCGACCAGGGCGCCGCATGACCGCCCCCGCCCACGCCTCCGGCCGCGGCGTCTCCTGGGTGAGGCTGACCCCCCGTTCGGGCGGGGACCGACCGGCAGAGGTGAACCGATGAGCCAGTCCGGCAAGACCCCACCGGTGCTCGACGTCGACGGGCTGCTCGACGACCCGCGCACGAAGATCATCGTGTGCTGCGGGTCGGGCGGGGTCGGCAAGACCACCACGGCCGCCGCCCTCGGAGTGCGCGCCGCCGAACGGGGACGGGACGTCGTCGTCCTCACCGTCGACCCGGCGCGCCGCCTCGCGCAGTCGATGGGCCTGTCGGAGCTCGACAACAACCCGCGCCGGATCGAGATCGACGGCGACGGCGAGCTGCACGCCATGATGCTCGACATGAAGCGGACCTTCGACGAGATCGTCGAGGCGCACGCCGACCCGGACCGGGCCAAGCAGATCCTCGCCAACCCCTTCTACCAGTCGCTGTCGTCCAGCCTCTCGGGCACGCAGGAGTACATGGCGATGGAGAAGCTCGGGCAGCTGCACCGCTCCGGCGCCTGGGACCTGATCATCGTCGACACCCCGCCGTCCCGGAACGCGCTGGACTTCCTGGACGCCCCCGAGCGGATGGGCCGCTTCCTCGACGGCCGCTTCATGAAGATCCTCGCCGCCCCGGCCAAGTCCGGCGGCCGCCTCGGCGTCAAGGTGATCAGTGCCGGGTTCGGCGTGTTCACCGGCGTCATCAACAAGGTCCTCGGCGTCCAGCTGCTGCGCGACGTGCAGACGTTCGTCGCCGCCTTCGACACCATGTTCGGCGGGTTCCGGGAGCGCGCCGAGAAGACGTTCAAGCTCCTGCAGACCCCGGGCACCGCGTTCCTCGTCGTCGCAGCGCCCGAGCCCGACGCCCTGCGCGAGGCGTCCTACTTCGTCGAGCGCCTCGACGAGGAGCGGATGCCGCTCGCCGGTCTCGTGGTCAACCGCGTCCACGAGACCGCCGACGACGTCCTGTCGGCGGCCCGCAGCCAGGCCGCCGCCGAGACGCTGGAGGAGCGCGGCGAGCACACGCTGACCGCGGCCCTGCTGCGCCTGCACACCGACCGCATGCAACTGGCCGCCCGCGAGGACCGCCTTCGCGACCACTTCGCGTCGACGCACCCGACCGTGCCGGTCACGGCCGTCCCGGCGCAGGCGGAGGACGTCCACGACCTCGACGGCCTGCGCCAGGTGGGCGAGGATCTGGCCGCTCCCACCGCGTCCCCCACCGCCGCCTGACGTCCAGCCGGAGAACTGCACGCGGGCCGGACTCCGGCGCCGTTACCCGGACGTTCCGCCATCTCGCACTCTGATCAGCGAAAACCCGTATTTTCGGGCATGGCGATAGGCCCGTACCCAATGGGTGGTACGGGCCTACCGGCCACGCTTTATTTGGACCGTGCCGATCCTCGGACGCCGCCGGACGGGCCCCGGGGACCCGTCGAACTCAGCTTGCGACGAGCTCTTCGCTGGCGACGAGTTCTTCCTCGTCGATCTCCGCCGACCGCTCGTACTCTTCCTTCGCGGTCTCCAGCAGGTCGCGCCACGAGCGCACATCCGGTCGCCGCCGCAGCAGGGCTCGGCGCTCCCGCTCGGTCATCCCGCCCCACACGCCGAACTCGATCCGGTTGTCGAGAGCGTCGGCGAGACACTCCGTGCGCACCGGGCAGCCGCGGCAGATGAGCTTGGCTCGGTTCTGCGCCGCACCCTGCACGAACAGAGCGTCCGGATCCGCGTTACGGCAGGCGGCGCGGGCGGTCCAATCCGTGATCCACATCTTGGCCCCACTCCCCTAGGGTCTGTGTCGATTTGCGCTCCTTGGCCGGACGGGCGCGGACGTCAGGCCGCCAAACGAAAGCCGTGGGGAAGAACTTACGGAAGCGAGGGACGTTTCAACAGCCCCCGTTGGGCCCATTCTCGATATAGCCCACCGGGGCCATACCGCCGGAACGGACTAGTTACCTGCAGTTGACGCGCCAGACACCGCGCAGGTTGTCACGATGGGGGCATAACGGACGAAGATCCTGATCAGCCGGTCCGGAAAGCACGAACCCCGGGGGACCTGTCCCTAATGCACTGCTCGTCCCGCGTACCCTAGACCCCGTGCGCGTTGCGAAGAACGATCGGGCCCAGGCCGCGTCCACGCTGTTCAGGTTGCTAGGTGCCGGGGTGGTGGCAGGCCTCATCGTCGCGCTCATCGCGCTGCCCGCCGTGGGCAGCGCGGGGCTGACCGCCCGCGACGCCGCCAACAACTTCGAGGACATGGACAGCCGGCTCAAGACGACACCGCCGTCCGAGAAGACGGTGATGTACGACGGCAACGGCAAGCAGGTCGCCACGTTCTTCGACAAGTACCGCGAGTCCGTCCGGCTCGACCAGGTCGCCCCCATCATGCGGCAGGCGATGGTCGACATCGAGGACTCGCGCTTCTACGAGCACGGCGCGCTCGACCTCAAGGGCACCATCCGCGCGATGGCGTCCAACGTCGAGTCCGAGCAGACGCAGGGCGGCTCCACCCTCACCCAGCAGTACGTCAAGAACCTCCTGGTCGACAGCGCCAAGACCGAGGAGGAGTACCGCGAGGTCACCGCGCCCACGGTCGGACGCAAGCTGCGCGAGCTCCGGTACGCGCTGGACGTCGAGCAGCGCCTCACCAAGGACCAGATCCTTGAGGGCTACATGAACGTCGCCTACTTCAGCGCCGGCGCATACGGCGTCCAGGCCGCGTCCAAGCGGTACTTCAGCATCCCCGCGTCCAAGCTGGGGCTCGGCCAGGCCGCCCTGCTCGCCGGGATCACCCAGAACCCCACGGCCTTCGACCCCATCCGCAACCCCAAGGACGCCCGCAAGCGGCGCGACGTCGTCCTCTACCGGATGGCGCAGCTCGGTCACATCACCAAGGCGCAGGCCGACTCGGAGGCCGCCAAGCCGATCCAGCTGAACCGCACCGACCCGGTCGGCGGCTGCGAGACCAGCAAGGCGCCGTACTTCTGCGAGTACGTGAAGTACGACATGCTCAACATCCTGTCGGACGGCAAGTACTGGCAGCTCAAGCCGAAGCAGCAGCAGAACGTCGTCAACAAGCTGAACCGCGGCGGCTACACCATCCGCACCACGCTCGACATGGACGACCAGCACGCCGTCGACAGGGCCCTGCGCGGGACCGTCGCCCCCGGCGGCAACCGCGTCGGCGCCGAGGCGATGGTCGAGCCCGGCACCGGCAAGGTCCGGGCCATCGGGCTGAGCAAGCGGTACGGCGCCGGCAAGGGCCGGACGACCATCAACCTCCCCGCCGACTCCGCGCACGGCGGCGGAAGCGGCGTCTCGGCGGGCTCGACGTTCAAGGTCTTCACCCTGGCCGCCGCCATCGACCAGGGCATCCCGGTCAGCACGACCATCAACTCGCCGCAGACCACCACGGTCAGCGGGTTCCAGCCCTGCCGCTACACCGGGATGTTCGACGGCAAGAAGGTGAAGAACGCCATGGTCGGCGGCGGTCCCTGGACGCTCTCGAACGCCGGCGACAGCGAGAAGGGCAACTTCAACCTGAAGACCGGCACCTGGCACTCGGTCAACACCTTCTACGCCGTCCTGGAGAAGCGCGTCGGCGTCTGCAACGCCGTCAAGATGGCCGAGAAGTTCGGGATGAAGCAGGCCACCGGCGACCCCCTGATGCCGATCGCGTCGCAGGTCCTCGGCGTCAACGACATCGACATGGTGCACCTCGCCGCCGCCTACGCGGGCTTCGCCGCACGCGGCAAGTACTGCGCCCCCGTCTCGGTGACCGAGGTCGTCGACCCCGAGGGCAAGAAGCTCAAGCTGCCCAAGCCGGACTGCCACCAGGCCCTCGACCAGGACGTCGCCGACAAGGTGAACTCGATCCTGCAGGGCGTCCTCACCAAGGGCACCGCGGCCGGACGCAGCATCGGACGTCCCGCCGCCGGCAAGACCGGAACCTGTGAAGAGTTCACCTGCGCCGTCTTCGCCGGGTTCACCCCGAACCTCGCCGCCGCCACCGCCTACTGGGACTTCCGCGGCCCCTGGCAGTACAAGGTCTACGGCGTCTACGGCGCGGACATCCCCGGCGGCATGTGGCAGCAGTCCATGCGCAACGCTCTCTCGGGCAAGCCCGCGCCCGGTTTCCAGACCCCGACCCGCGACTTCGGCGACACCACGGACGTCCCGCAGGTGAAGGGCCTCACGGTCGCCGCCGCGACCGCCAAGCTCAAGGGCGCCGACCTGAACGTCCAGGTCGCGTCCGGCTCCGTCGACTCCGACCAGCCGAGGGGCACGGTCGTGTCCACCTCGCCCGACGCGGGCACCTCCGTCCCGCCCGGCACCACCGTCATCCTCTACGTGAGCGCCGGCAAGAAGCGCGGCGGAGGCGCCCCGCCCGACGGCGACTGACGCGAAAGGGCCCGGCGCCGAGCCGGGCCCTTTCTCATTCCGCGAGCTGCCGCTTCACCTCCGCCGCGACGCGCCCGCCCTCCGCGCGCCCGGCCACCTTCGGATTCACCGACTTCATGACCTGCCCCATCGCGCGGGGCCCCGACGCGCCCGTCTCGGCGATCGCGTCCGCCACCAGCGCCGTCAGCTCCTCGTCGGACAGCTGAGCGGGCAGGTACCCCTCCAGCACCTCGCCCTCGTCCCGCTCCGCCTGCGCCTGCGCCTCGCGCCCCGCGTCACCGAACGCCGTCGCGGCCTCCCGCCGCTTCTTCGCCTCCCGCGTGAGCACCTTCACGACGTCGTCGTCGGAAAGCGTGCGCGACTGCTTGCCGGCGACCTCCTCGTTCTTCACCGCCGTGAGCACCATGCGCAGCGTGCGCGTCCGCAGCTCGTCGCGCGCCTTCATCGCGGACGACAGATCGGTCTCCAGCTTCTCCTTCAGGGTCATGCACAACATCATGCCCGTCCGCGACCTTCCGCCTCATCAGGATTACCGACCGGTGCCCATGTCTGAAAGCATGGACCCCTGAGAAGGGAGAGCCGTGCGAAAGATCCACGCCGTGCCGCTGGGAGTGCTGGGCGCGGGCGCCGCGACCTTCGGGTACGCCTCGCTGATCGAGCGGAACTGGTTCCGCCTCCGCCGCTTCGACGTGCCGGTGCTGTCGCCGGGCCGCCCCTCGGTGAAGATCCTGCACATCTCCGACGCGCACCTCACACCCGGCCGGTCCCGCCTGATCCACTGGGTCCGCTCGCTGGACGCCCTGGAGCCCGACCTCGTCGTCAACACCGGCGACACGCTCTCCCACCGCGACGCCATCGGCCCCTTCCTGGACGCCCTCGGCCCCCTCCTCGACCGCCCCGGCGTCTTCGTCTACGGCTCCAACGACCTGTACTCCCCGGTCCTGAAGAACCCGCTCCGCTACATCTGGCGCACGAGCAAGTCCGACTACGGCCGCCGCCGCCGCGAGCCCGACCTCCCCTACCGCGAGCTCGGCTCCTCCCTCCAGGCCGCCGGCTGGCTCGACCTCAACAACCGCATCGGCCGCCTCAAGGTCGGCGAACTGGACATCGAGTTCGGCGGCATCGACGACTCCCACATCAACCGGGACCGCTACGACAAGATCGCCGGCCCGGTCGACCCCCAGGCCGACGTCCACCTCGGCATCATGCACTCCCCGGAACCCCGCAACCTCGACCGCTTCACCGCCGACGGCTACGACCTCCTCCTGGCCGGCCACACCCACGGCGGCCAGGTCTGCGTCCCCTTCTACGGCGCCCTGGCCACCAACTGCGGCATCGACCGCCCCCGCGTGAAGGGCCTCCACAGGCACCGCGGCTCCTGGCTCCACGTCTCCGCGGGCCTGGGCACGTCCCCGAAGGCCCCCATGCGCTTCTGCTGCCCCCCGGAGGCCTCCCTCCTCACCCTCGTCCCCCGTCGGTGAACTGGAAGACCGCCCCGCTCCTCGCCACCCTGTACGACGTAGCCGTCCAGAACCGCCCCCTCTCCCGCCTGGGAGCCCGCGCCCTCTGGAACTACGACATCACCCACCTGCACATGGCCATAGCCGCCCAAGACCCATCCGCCCTAACCCTGGACATCCCCTGCGGCGGCGGCCTGGCCGTGCGCGACAACCCCCGCCACGTAGCCGCCGACCTCTCCCACACGATGCTCAAGAGGGCCCGCCGCAAGACAACGACCCTCGTCCAGGCAGACATCTACAACCTCCCCTTCCCCACCTCCACCTTCGACCGGTGCCTCACCTACAACGGCCTCCACTGCCTAGAGGACCCCCAAGCCGCCCTCAAGGAACTGACCCGAGTCCTACGCCCAGGCGGCACCCTCCAAGGCACAACCCTCGTCAGGGGCGCCGGCCGAGACCCCTTGATCAAGCTCCTCCAGCACCAAGGCGCCTTCGGCAACCCGGGAACAGCGGCCGACCTCCGAACCTGGCTGGAGACCGCCCTCCTGACCGACATCACCCTCACCACCTCGGGCGCCGTGACCGCCTTCACCGCCCGGAAAACAGGGACGCAGCACTCCCCGGCATCCGCTAAGGTGGACTAGGCGCCGGGAGGACGTACAACTCCCGGGCAGCCACCACCGGGGTGTAGCGCAGCTTGGCAGCGCGCTTCGTTCGGGACGAAGAGGTCGTGGGTTCAAATCCCGCCACCCCGACAGAAAACGCCAGATCAGAGGCCGGTTCTCCCCCAAGGAGACCGGCCTCAAGATCTTTCGACCCCCATCTGACCCCGACCCTGAACGCGACGCCACGACATCCAGGGTCACGCACCGACACCCTGCGGCCACATCTCAGCCCCTCCGATACCCCATCTGAACCGTGGCCCCGACACTCCTGCAGCGCAGGATCGTCGTCTACTGGACGGCTGCATCGCGGGCCGAGCTGCCCGCCGCGTCCATCACAACCTCGTGACCCCGCACAGCCTCGACGGCCAGCACGGCTGCACAGGGACCAACTCTGCCGTACAGAGCGTCTCAGCAGCCAACACTCAGCCGGGCTCACGCCCATCCGACGGACGGCCGGCACCTCGCGGAGCTACAGTGACACCAGGCTCCGCGCCATCCCACACCCGTGAGAAACCGCCGACATGCCGCCTCCGACCACGGTCCAGACGAGACCACCACGCGGAAGGCGTTACAGACCAACCCCTCGACGAAGCCCTCAAGAACGCGTTCGTCTGGACCCAGTACCCGGCGACGAGCTACTCGGCGATCCCACGACGGCCCTGGGGCTCGGCTCGGCCGAGGCGACGCTATAACCACCAAGGGCATCACTGCGACCGGCTTGGACATCTCCCAGCCCAGTGTCAGAAGGCCCGTGCCCGTTGGGCCCACCTCCCCAAAGCACACTTCGAACACGGCGACGTCCTCGACTACCTTGCCACCGCCGATGGCTACTGGGACGCCATCCACTCGATCTGGGGACCGGTCTGGTTCACCAACCCGGAAGTCCTGCTCCCGCTTATCCAACGAATCGGCCTACTGAACCGTATCTGCCGGAGGAAAGGTGAATGATCCCATCAAGTGCCTAGCGCGTTCTTTGGAGGGCCTTACACGGATCTAGCTGACATCAGGGCGCAGGGCTAGACGGCCAGATCCAGCGGCAGATCAGTGATATCGCGGATTCGTTTGCCGTCTACCAGGGTGTTGAGCATGTCGATCGCCTCGTCGTTCTCGGTCTCCCCAACCGCCTCAATCAGCTCCGGCAGTGCAAAGTGGTACACCGTATCAATATCGCCGGTTCCGAGTGCCAGGGAGGCCAGCCTTGACGGTGATGGCTCCCCGGTGACGACCACAGTATGCGGAGCGCGCCCTTTTCGGTTCCGGATCACATTCAATGCTTCGGAACGCGCATTCTGTGCGCGATCACTTCGCAAAGTCCATTTGCACGAGACAATAGCGTGAACGATCGCACGCTTTTGGTTCGCCCTTCGAATGACGGCATACCGCCCGAATTCGGCATCTACAAGCTCTCGTTCACGATTAATCACTTCGTCCGACTCTGGGCTCCGCACGATCAGGACGTCGGGACTAATCTCGTATGAGTTCCCCAATACCGAGGCGAGGGTCGGGTCATTCTGGACGGCGCGAGCCAGATCAGCCAGGTGAGTATAGGGCTCATACTTGGCCACCTGGTACTCTTTACGGGAACCGCCGACGTTATATATCGTCCAATCGCCAGGGCGTAGTGATTGGAAACAGGGAAAGGTCTCCCTCAAAAAGACCTCAACAGCCTGTTCGAACTGCTGGCCCGCACGCTGCCCCTGTATTTTTTGCTCTACGATGCGGGCGGCGAGATCCTGTGCGATTCTTCCCGCTATAGCGACGCTGGTCTTTTGACCTTTATCGGCATTGGAGGCAATATGACTCGGCGACAGCGTAAGTGTACGCCTATTGACAAGGTCGTCATGGAACTTTTTCCTGGCTGCGGCGAGAATTGAAGTCATACAGCTAGGCACCCCCCTTTGATAACGCGAAAATGTTAAAAGAATAGCTCGACTGAGTCAGTCTAGTCGATCCGCTTGTATCGTACACCAATATCACAACATCTGCCTCCTATAGCTCGCGGCTGCATCAGCTCCAATTACCGACACTGAGTCGGTATCGTCAACCTCGGCCAGCACTCCTTCGTCAATGTCACCGCACAGGTCTAGCAGGTCGCCTTCCAGCGACCCCTCTTCCAAGGCAGAAAGCCGCTTGCCAGCCTCGCCGTGACCGTTGCTCTGCGCCGTGGAGAACCAACGCCGAGCCTCCTCATTTCGCTGCAGCTCCTCAAGAGCATCGCCTAGCAGGAAAGCGGCATCCCTGTGGCCTGCATCCGCCGCGAGCGCAAGATAGATTTCGGCAATCCCCCTTTGGCCTTTATAGAGGTACGAGCGACCCGAGGAGTACGCCTCATATGCCGCGACTTCGGCATCCAGGGCCTCCGGCGTGCCCGACGCCATTTTACCCGCACGGCCATTCCAGTAGCGCGCATCATCGATGTTGCCCGAAAGCCACTGCAGTACAGCGATCTTCCGGAGGGATCTCTCGTCATCCTGCGCGATTGCGCGTTCAAGCAGACTGATCCCATACTCGCCGAAGAGCCCAGCCGCGCGATCATGGCGCGGATCATTTGGGTTGAAGCAGCTAGGCTTCAACTCCTCGACCGCGCCGCCGGCACGCAACACAGCATCAGCGAAGTCGTTTGCTTCTTCCACTGCGCCGACCGAGACTGCCCTCTCCTCGCCTCTTGGAGACTTGACGTACGCGATCGTCAGATGAAGCAAGCGGAGATTGCATCTTTTAAGCTTCCTTAGGTCACTGCCCGTCTTCATGCGGCTGACAGTGGAAGGGTCCAGACCGCCCGGCAGGTCAGGGCACAGCAGCCTATACGCCACCGCCACTTCCCTGCTCCTTCCTGAGATAACCTTCTGGGCTACGCCGGACTCTTCGAGGAGGGCGCCGACCAAGCGGGTCTGCTCGCGAGGTATCCATTCAGCGTGTTGCTGGTGCTCCATTCCCGAACCACCTCACTGCCCAGTACCGAGAAGTCGATGACGACAGGAGACTAGTCCGGCATGCCCGGACTGTCCACCCACCCTGCACGCTTTTCACCCTACTGTCCGTATTTCATTTTCTTGCACACTGGAAGGGACCGGCACTGCACATTGCATGCACGGTTCGCCGTTCCATGCAGTCAAACCGCGGATCCCACCGGCCGACCAGCTGGAATGCGAGGAGCCAGTGACCGGCAGCCCAGTTCCGTGAAATATTTCAGGGCGTTGAAACCGTTGACGCAGAGTGCTCAAGACTGATCGCCTTGCCTGCGTGGAAAAGGACGACTCCGCAGCTGCGGTCATTCGACGAGGCGAGCAGGCGACGCTGTGGCACTACACCGACGCTCGAGGGCTGCACGGCATTCGAGTGAGCGGTGCGCTGCTCCCGTCTCTGCGGGAAGCGAACCCGCAGGATGCGCGCTATGGCGACGGCCAGTATCTCTCCGATGTACCCCCAGGGGCGATGTCCCTCGCCCAGCTGTCCCGGCGCCTCGCGGGAGTCCCGTGGCAGGGGCGCCGCTTCACGCACTACGTTGAAGTCGACGTCATGGGACTTGCCTTGGTTGAGTGCAGGAGCTGCGTCATCCTTGTCCCCGGGCGCGAGCCGCTGCAGGTCGATGGGAGGATCGTCTCCTGGGGGGCGAACGAATGGTCTGGTACTTGAGAGTCGAGTGGGTCCACAGCTTCAGCGAGGAGCCAGTCGAGATCTACAGCGAGGTCGGCGACGACGGCTACGAGGTTCGCAAGATCGAGCTGTTCCGCGACGGGCACCTGCAGTACGCTGACGAGCGCCATGAGGCTGCAGGGACCAGTCTCTCGGAGACGCCCGTGGGCACAGTAGCTGAGATCGCTGCCGATGAGGAGTTCCGGCCTCGTACGATCACCGGACAGGAGTTCGAGGAGATATGGGCTCGGGCCGTCGCGACACGGGACGGGTAAGCCCCGCGACTGATAGCGACGTGACCGGCGTGGCCTGGCAGCCCCCTGAAGGCTCTTGGGCCTCATCAGCTGCAAATCGCCGCAGCATGCTCGGAAACCGCAATCGCGACACGTCGCCTGAGCTCGCCCTCCGATCACTGGTCCACGCAGCTGGGCTGCGGTACAGGGTGGCAGCCAAGCCGCTCCCAGGGATGCGCAGGACCGCGGACCTGGTCTTCCGGCCGACTCGGGTAGCTGTCTTCATCGACGGGTGCTTCTGGCACGGTTGCCCGGAGCACTTCGTGCCGCCCAAGACCAACCCGGAGTACTGGCGGGGAAAAATCGGCCGCAACGTCGAGCGGGATCGCGACACGGATGCCCGTCTCGCGAACGCCGGGTGGCTCGTGCTGCGGTTCTGGGAGCACGAGCCAGCAGACCACTGCGCCCACGCGGTCTGCGAGGCTGTCCAGTCCCGTCGCTCTGCCAGCTGAGTGCCTCTGGCCATCTCAGCCGCGCAGCAGCGTTGAGGCTTCTTGATCGAGAACAGGAGCGAGCCGCGGGATCCCGCTTACTGCCTGCTCTGCAGGCACCTCCACTCGGCACGCTTCCCAGCGCCCATACAATCCTTGGTCCTCCGGCACCTGGGCCTTAATCCAGCTACTGGCAACAGAACCGATCGCTCTGATCGCGAAACGGTCTGTGAGCTGCAGAACGACGAGTTGCCAGAGCGGGTCGCACCGCATGACCTCGTATTCGCGACGGGACAGGAAGAACGTCAAGCGGTTGCGGCGTGTGGTGGCCTTGGCCTCGATGTGCAGGCTATGCCGGCCGGCGTGGACCCCGATGTCGTAGCCGTATCCGTCGGAGTAAGCAGCGACATGCTCGATTCCCGCGGCTGTTGAGGACGAGAGCAGCTCTACAAGGGCGGTTTCGCCGGCGGCACCGATCCGCGAACGCTCGGCTGCATCGACCTTGCCCCACAGAGCGTGGATCCCCTGGTAAGCCTCAAAATCGCTTAGACCGAGCGCCGCAGCGGCTCGTGCCGCATCGAGGGGAAGCTCGGCCGGCACGCGCACATGGACGTCAGCATCCGGGAACCACGAGACATCTCCAGTAAGCAGGGCGGCTCGGAATATGAGCTCACCGGCCGGCAGCGCCTCGTCAGGATTTTGCAGCAGCCCAGCCTCCGCCAGCCATCTGTAGGCGGCGTCATACTGCGTAGGGCTGATGTCGCTGTACTCCGCGTGGGTGGTAAACAGCGCCCGGCACCTTGCTCGGCCGTTGAGGGGCAGCTTCTCAAGCCAGCGGAAAGCGGCTCGCAGGACGGGGTCAGGCGGTACGGGCACGGACGTGGCCCATCAGCGCCCGAAGGTCGGCCTCGTCAAGGCCGCCGCCGACGGCCGGTTCCTCATCGAGGTCGGAGAGCTGCCTCACGCCTGGATCGTCCAGCACTGTCCCCATGAAGTTGAGCTTTTCATCCAGCCGCAGCTTCACGACGTCGTCAATGGTCTGCTCTGATGCCAGGACGGTGATCCGGGTCTCTGCCTCGGGAGACAGGCCGAGGCGGTGGATCCGGTCCATGCTTTGCAGGAAGCGGCCAGCAGCAAAGTCCCGGTCGACGTACACCGCGTCGTGGCAGCACTGGTGGAGGCTGATGCCCTCGCCGAGGGTCGCCGGGTTCGAAAGCAGCACCATGCAGTCGGGGTCGTTGCGGAAGCGATCGATCTCCGCCTGGCGGTCCTCTGTACCGCCGTGGACCAGCGCCGGCCGGAACCTTTTCAATATGCGTTCGAGGGTGTTGAGGCTGCGGATAAAGGTAGACCACACCAGGGTTTTCCGTCCCTGAGCAGCGTTCGCGTCCACGATGGCCAGTGCTTCCCGGTACTTCGGCGAGAGCTCGTAGCTTGGCAGGTCCCGCAGAAGGTCGAACAGCGGTGTCCCCTTCGGCACCTGCAGCGGCGGAACCTGGTATTCCAGCGGCTCATAGCGGGTGGTTCCTGTGTGCAGAAGCGCGGGGCTGGTCGCGGCCATTAGCAAGTAGACCGTGATCTTCCCCCAGGCTAGGAAGTCGGCCTCCGACCCAGTGGCGCGCGCGGAGAACCTGCCGACGAGTGCTTCGTAGATCTCGTTGTGCAGGAGCGGCATCTCCAGCGGTGTGATCTTGGTGCTGACCGGGGGGAGGCCCAACTCGTGCTTCGTCGTACGGACGAACAGTGGGCGGAGGGCCTCGCTCGCCTTTGCGAGGTCACCGCCGCCGACGGCTTGGACCACTTGCTGGCGGCCGAAGCCCGGCCACACGAAACCGAGCAGGTTCTCCAGATCCTTGGCACCGTTGGGTGCTGGTGTACCCGTCAGAATGAGTCTGCGTCGGGCCAAAGGGCCGAGGGCTAGGCATGCTGATCCGTAGACGCCCCGGACTCCAGCCTTCATCCGGTGGGCTTCGTCCAACAGCAGCAGGGACGGCCTCATCGAAAGCCACGAACCTAGTTCGTCGAGGGCGCCGTCTAGTCGCTCATAGTTGATGATCAAAGCATCAGCTGACGGATCAGGGGCCTTGCCGTACAGCGACATCCGCAGAGGCCGGCTGAAGCACACCTTGTTCTCGTACAGCCAGGACTCGTAGGCGGACTTGGGACCGACGACAAGCAACCGCTCGACATCGCCCTGCTGGCGCAGAGCTTGGAATACAGCCAGACCGACACGGGTCTTGCCAGCCCCTGGGACGGAGAAGTTTGCGCCGTGCCGCAGAGATAGGAGCTTGACAATGTCGCGGCGCTGGAAAGACGTGAGGTTGCCTGTCCACAGGGGACCGAGAAGGTCGCGGAGGCCCTCAGGAGCAACTTCAACCGCGGCCGATGGTGGTGACGCTAGCCGCTGGGCGACAGTCTGGGCGTCAGCGGTGGAGTCTCTAGCGAGATTGGCCAGCTGCGGCTCCCAGTGCACAGTCTTGGGCTCTGGCCACATGCTGAGCGCACGGAGGTTGCTGAGCAGGTCGTCCAGCTCGACGTCGAGAATGGTCGGCGTACGCTGGACACCGCTCTGGAAGCGCAAGGCCAGCCGCCGCAGGTCCGATGCGCGGTCCTTGCGCGCATGCAGCCGAGCAGTAACCGCGTCGTCGCCGAAACCGATTTCGAGGCTTAGACCGGTAACAGCGTCCACGTTCACCGGTCCTTTGTAGCGTTGAGGAGCCAATCCACGCCGTCTCCAGGCGACGTGAAGGTTCTGCCAGCCTGCTTGGCCAGGCGAGCGAGGCTCTCGCGCAGAGCGATCAAGGCATCGTCGAACGTCTCCTCGTCCAGTGCGCGCTTAGCCCTCGCCTCTGCGAACTCAGCAGCACACTGGTCGATGAACTCCGCTGCATCTGTCAGCCGCTCCGGGACGGCGATCCGCCGCTTGCGCAGCCGGGCGTCCTTTCCAGCGAGGGTGGTTGCTGTCTCGAACACCTCCCTGGCTTCGGTGAAGATGGTGTTCGCAGCAGAGACCTCGGCAGGAGGGATCTTGCCCGGAGCCCTTCTAGCCGCATCTGCTCTCAGAAGCTTGTCGGTGAGATCGCGGACGGCTTTGACGTCAGCGGCATCTCCGGGGACCACAACATCGTCGAGCCCGGGTATACCGACCGAGCCGTCGCCCTCATCGCCGTCTGAGCGAAGCGATTCAGGAAGCCGCTTCTCTAGATAGCGCTCATAGAAGTTTGCTTCGGCAAGGCGGAGCGTCGTCTTGGGGAGGTTGAGAACCACCATGGCAAGACGCGCTTCCTTCAGCCGCTCAGCGCCGTCGGGATCTGCCGTAGCCAGCGTGGCGTAGTCGCGCGCTAGCTCTCTCAGCTTCTCCTGGTGGTCTTCGAAATCCACCAGGCGGAGGCCAATTCCCTCTTTGGTCCTACTGCGGTCGATGGCATCGTTGATCAACTCGTAGACCCATCGGTCCCGTTGGAGGGTTGGGAGCTTGATGTTGAACTCTCTGGCGATGTCCTCCTGCTTGCGTCCGGCGGCAAGCTCCTCCTCAACCGCTATGAGCCTGTTGAGGTACGAGTAGTCGCGGCGCTTATCGCGGCGAAGCTGCAGGGAGAGCTCGACCCTGTTGATGTCCTGCCGACTAGTGTCATCTGGCAGGACTCCGACCCGGATGTGCTCCTTCCCCAGCTCTCTGAGCGCAGCGCACCGAGTGTTTCCGTCGACCAGGATGCCGTTCGGGCTGATGATCCCAGGGTCCCGCTGGCCGAACTCCTCTAGTTCTTCGAGAAGCGCCGCGTACTCTGGATCGGTCTTGCTCGGATCCTTCGGGTCTCGGGTCAGCAGGTAGCGGAGGTACTCCTGTCCTTCCTCACTCCACGGCCGCTCGTTGAGGGCCTGGTTGCGTTCAGGATCGAGGGTGCGCTGCGCACGCACACGGTGAGTGTCCGGGTTGAAGTACAGCATGCCCACCGGCATAGAGATCACGTAGAGGTGCCGCTGCTCGGCGCCCCTCCACTCGACAGTGATCTTGGCGCCGTCCTCAGCCGCAGCCTGCTTCAGCCGCTCCTGGACGAGTGCCCTGATGGTTTCGCCCTCAGGCGGAATGCCGAAACTCGCAGCCATAAGCAATGTCCCTCCAATGGGCTAGCGTAGCGATCGCCGTGGACTTCGAGCACCCAGCGCTCTCGGCCGCTGGGTGCCGCAGACACCCAGCGCTCGGTAGTTAGGGGAGGCAGAGTGAACGCACCCGCCTGGGACGACCCGGAACTTAAAGCAGGCGGTATGGTCCGCGCTGCCCTGTGGCTCGTCCAGGAGGTAGGGGAGGGCAACACCTTCACCAAGGAGCAGCTCCGGGCCGCCTTCCCTGGTGTCTCGCAGATCGACCGCCGTGTGCGCGACCTCCGCGACTACGGCTGGAGCATCCTGGCCAACACGGAAGACGCCAGCCTGACCACCGAGGAGCAGCGGTTCGCCAAGATCGGTGCAGCCGTCTGGGATCCGAAAGAGCGGCGTGCCGCGAGCCCCCGGAACACTGCGTCCGCCAAGGAGATCAGGGCGACCCTGGAGCGTGACGACTTCCTGTGCACCGTCTGCGGTATCGCCGGCGGCGAGGAGTACCCGGATGACCCCAACAGGACAGCGGTGCTGTCAGCAACTCGACGCACCACCGTGCTCCCCGACGGCCGCCAGGAGGTGCTGCTCGTCACCGAGTGCAAGCGCTGCCGAGCTGGCTGCCCTGACGCCACAGCCAGGGCCGACGAGATCTTGGCCGACATCCGGATCCTCGATCCAGCGGAGCGGAGAAGGCTTGCACGCTATATCCAGCGCAACCGCCGCGTCTCCACCCCCGTCGAGCGAGTCTGGTCGGCCTACCGACGACTGCCGGCGGATGCCCGTGCTGAGGTTCTTTCTCAACTGGAGGCTGAGCTCCACTAGGAGCGCGGCGGAAGTCGACGGCTGGTCCGGCCGACCGTAAGCTCGTGGTCTCATCAGTCGCATGCTGGATGGTGGGACGACCCGCTCCAGCCCCCCAGACTACAACGAAGGCACTGAAGCATACGCGGGGTGAAAGCTGCATATGAGTTTCAACGGTGCTTGGAGGGAGAACAACTTGTCCGGAGCTGCCGAGGGCAAGCCGCTCGAGGTCGTAGAGATCTGCGCAGGTGCAGGTGGTCAAACACTCGGCCTCGAACGCGCCGGATTTCGCCACCGCCTCGCGATCGAACTGGACGAGAATGCTGCTCGCACACTTCGCCACAACCTCGTCAAAGTCTTGGGATACGACGAAAAAGAAGCTAATGACACGGTTCGTGTAGGCGATGTAGCCGATCCGAGAACCTGGAAGAAGCCCAGCGAGGACTCTGACCGCAGCGAGGACTCCAAAAGCAACGAGGGCTGGGATCTAGACGAATACAACAATATAGACCTGCTAGCCGGAGGTGTACCATGCCCTCCATTCAGCATCGCAGGCAAGCAGTTGGGCGCTAGCGACGAGCGCGACCTGTTCGCTTGGGCAGTCGAGCAGTGCGGCCGCATTAAGCCCAAAGCTCTTCTCCTCGAAAACGTCAAAGGCTTGAGCGGGAACCGCTTCACCGCGTATCGGAAGCACGTCCTCGACCGACTCCACGAGGACGGTTACATCGCCGAGTGGAGGTTGCTCCAAGCCGACCAGTTCGGCGTTTCCCAGCTGCGTCCTCGATTTGTTCTAGTGGCACTTCAGCCCGAGTACGCTAGGCATTTCCACTGGCCGACGCCGCATATCGAGCGCCCTAAAACAGTCGGAGAATTGCTTCGGGACTTGATGGCTGAGGGCACCTGGACCACAGAACAGCTCGAAAGCTGGATCAAGCAGGCCGATGACATCGCACCCACTATTGTAGGTGGCTCCAAAAAACACGGCGGTGCCGACCTCGGCCCGACGCGCGCCAAGGCAGCTTGGGCGGCCATGGGCGTCGACGCCAAGGGAGTGGCCGACGACCCGCCTGGGCCGACCAACCCCAGAGTCAAGGGTGCCGAGCACCCGATGCTCACCGTTGAGATGGTTGCCCGGATCCAGGGTTGGTACGGTAAGGATTTTGCCGAATGGGAGTTCCTCGGAGGCAAGACCTCCAGGTATCGGCAGATAGGCAACGCTTTTCCCCCGCCTGTCGCCAAAGCGCTCGGCGTGGCAATCAAGGAAGCTATTCAGAAGACTGCCAAGGAGCGTTCCCTCATCGAGAGCACAAAGGTCACCCTTGACCCAGTGTACAAGATCTTGCGCGGCCGGAAGCGGGCCATGACGGTCGAGCAGTTGGTCGCCAGGCTAGAGAATGACGGGACTCCGCTGGTGCAGCCGGAGGTGGAGCGTCGGCTCTCTCATCTGAGCCACGACTTCGAGTTGATCGAAAAAGAGCGTTCAACGGGCGAAGTGGCCTTTCTCTTGGGAGAATTCAAAGCATTCATCGGCCAGGACGACCACCAGCGACACCAGCTATTCGCTCAGCACCGCACTAAAATCAGTTGACAGCTAACTTAGGGACTGCCGCCGCCGGTACCGGACACGAGGAGTTGCAGGTCAGCTGTCACTACTCGGTAGGTGGCGCCTATGTGGATGATTCTGCAGGGAAAGCGGTTCTCGCGGGCGAGTTGGTACGCGCGGGTTCGGCCGATGCCGAGGGCGCGGGCGGCGGTCTCGATGGTCGTTGTGGTGGGAAGGGCGGCGAGCTCCTCGTGGGTCATCGGCTTCATCTCAGGCCTCCAGGGTGCTTGCGCGGCGACTGCGGATGGAGTGGTTTTGTTCGCCGATAGGAGGCGGTGCGAGGAGCGTCGGATCGGTGATCGGTCTGGGAAAGTCGTTCGCCGCCGCTGCTACGCCAGCGTCGTCCACATGCGCTTTGACCTCGATGGTTGGGAGCGCTTCGCGTACGCGGGTAGCGCGGGAGTGGATGGTATTGATGGCCGATTGGGCATTGCTGAGGGCCGCGCAGAGAGCTCGGGCGTGCTGCCTGGCTTCGGCTAGAGCTTGCCCGTGACGGCTCAGGACTTCCGCGAGGTCTTCGGCCTGGTCGTGGCCGAGACGGTCGGCTTGCAGCTCCCGGAGGAGGAAGCGGCTGATCTGGTGGAGCACCTGATCGAGGCCGTAGGTGGCTGCGCTGAGGTTACCGAGGATGGTGTACGCAGTGGCGGGGAGGGTGAGGCTCGGAGGGCCGACAGTGGCGTGATTGAGCTGGCGAACGTGCTCGTACAGGTTGGTCGCGAGGCGCGTGGTGTCTTCGTCGTTACGAGCGGTCGGGTGAGCCTTCGTTTCGTCGGTCATGTGGGTCACTCCTTGTGGTCTTGGAGCACGTGCCGAGGCTGTGGTCCGTCATGGCTTCGCCTTCCTTGTGTGGTGGGGTGAGGGTGCGCAGGCTCGTCGTCTCGAACGCCGCACTGGCGCACATCTGCGTATCGTTACGCTTGTTTACGCTCCGTTAGTATGCGGTGGCGTCGGTCGTTACGCCACGACCGTTATCGGTGTGGCGCCAACTTCTCTGGTCGCTAGTGCGCTGGGCGGCGAGGGTTGGCGCGCGCCGGCGGTGTGGGCGCAGGCCGGGTAGATCGGTGGGGACGATCTGCCTCCAGGGTAGGGAAGGGCAGAGGGAAGCCGGCGGCAGCGAGTCGCGCAGCGCTGTGTCGTGTGTGTCGTTGGCCGGCGCCCGGAACAACGTCGGGTTTGTTGGCCGTGGAGTCGGTTGGCGGAGTCGGGTGAGCTGGGCAGCAGCCTTGCGGGCTGCGGCTGCTTGGGCGAAGCGTTGCTGCGATTGCCGGTGCTCCGCGATCGCTTCGATAAGGGCAGCGAGCTGCACGATCAGGTGGGAGAGGACGCCGGCGAGGCTCGGGCCATGACTGTGCGACCCTCCGATCTGGGACAGAGCCAGAACCCGCGCAACCGTACGGAGGTTCGTGCCATAGGGCGTAACGGAGGGTGGGCGCCCGTAGGGTTCGCGAGCTGCTCGGTCATAGAAGTCGGCCGCGCGGGCGAGTTCCCGGTTGCCGGTGATGGCCGCGGTTACGTGTAAGACGTCGGAGGCCGCGGCTGCCAGGTCGGCGCGAACGGCGGGATCATGGATGTGGCGCAGCTGCCAAGTAGCGGTCGCGGCGGCTCTTGCGGCCTGTTGGTAGGCGGCATCTCGCTCCTGGCGAGTCAGCTTCGCTTGGCTGAAAGAGCGCTGGCCGAAATGCCTACCTTCATCGGGAGCCGACCAACGGCAGCGGAGTTTGGGAAGGGTGAGGTTAGCGGCGAGCTTGCCGCCAGCAAACCAGACCGGCTGCCCCTCTCGGTTGGTGTGGCCGGGAAGCGCGACCGCGTAGCCCGTGATCTCCCCAGGAGTGCGGACGCTCTCGCGGACCTTGACCAGCACTCTGGCCTGCTCAAGGGCGACGAAGAAGTCCTCCTCGGTCTCAGCTCCAGCAGCTGCGGTGGCAACGTGCCGGCGGAGGGTGCTGCGGGGCGGTTCCGACCACTTCTTTCGGTGAGCAAGTTCCGTCTCGGCTCGGGTTGGTCGGGGCGCTGCTGTGCGGTCGGCAGGTGCGGTTGGGGTCAGGCCGTAGCGGTCTTCGACGATGTGGCAGGCATGGGCGACCTTGAAGTAGTCGCGACGAAGGTTCGGGTTGCGTCCATCCTCGCGGGCCAGGACGGCAAGGAGGTGGATGTGGTCCTCGGCATGGCGGACCGCGATCCAGCGGCATGCCCTGTCATCGCCTCGCGGCGCCAACCCGGTCTGGTGCATGACCTCCTCAGCAATGTCGGCCCAGTCTTCGTCCGACAGGCGTCGGTCCGCGGGCGCTGCCCTAATCGAGCACTGCCAGATCGGCAAGGCGAGCGGTGTGTGGCGAAGGGTGTCGAGTGGAGAGGTGAGGACTCCGACTAGATGCCGGTAGTCGCGGTCGCCTCTGGTGTCCGTGCCGGGCTCCAGAGCTGCGGGCAGGCGGAACCCCGCAACAAGGTGGGGATCGACGTGCTCGTTACGTTTCCCTGATCCGTAGAGGTACGACAGCAGTCGGGCGATGCTTTGGCCGCGCGTCACTTTCCCGATCAACGCAGCAGCCGACCTATCTCAACAGACGAGGCGTCCACTCTCCGGAGAACCTTCTCCAGGTACGTTAACGAAGCGGATAGCTCTTGAGGTGCCTGTCCCGTTGCGTTCGCCATACGAGTCAGTTGGTTGATGTTCACACCAATACGGTTCAGCTGTCGCGCAATGCTGCGCAGTTCCTCACATAGCGCCAGGGTCGGTTGCTGTCCGAGCCTGTGCTGGCGAGTGGCTGCCTGAACGGTGTGGACGATAAATGTTCCGTAGGCAGCGCCCGCTCGATGGGCTGCCTCACAGATCTCCTTGTACTCCTCTTCGCTGACTCGGAATCTCATCTCCCGATCTCGTCGACGCCCTCCTGTGAGCTGCGAACGTCGTTGCAGCTTGCTCTGCCTGCTGACCTGCTCCTCGTCCGTGTTCCACCTCCTGCCGTACTCGTCGGACCGCGCCCGGTCGACTCAGCAAAGGGACGCGGTATGGATCATCCTGGGCCCATACCGTGTCGCGACACGGCCCTACCTTGCAGCCCTCTATTAGGTCGTCCCTTCGACTCTACCGACTGAGGATATTCTCAGTCGGTAGAGTCCAAGCCGTACCGAAGGATGTCGTTCAGTGCCATGAAATTCTGGTTTCCAGAGAACAGGAGATACGTTATCTGCCCTCGAGGATGAGTGGGCTCCGCGACACTTGACTCCCGTAATTTTTCGCGGGAGTCCCCGCGCAAGCACCCATAGCCGACCGGCAAGCAGTGCAGAGTCGCGGCGACATTCGGAACGGCAGCTGTTCGCTTCCGGCAGCCGCCGATGCCAGCTTCGCTGTCAGTCTCGAACCGGAAGCGTCGATGTGGCCCTAACGCCGTCCGCGCCCGTCCACTCGTCCGCCGCGCGGCGGACGAGCCGTCCGCCGCTGCTTCGCAGCCGCCGTCCACACCGGCGGATGGGCGCGGCGGGCCGTTGGTAGGGCGCTCGGGGCCAGCACGCACGGCTGGGACAAGTCGCGCCTACGCTGCGTGCGCTTCGCCGATGGAGGAGGCTCGGGATGAAGCTGGGGATCGAGGCGCGGTCTCGCCGGCCAATCGTGGCGGCGGGCTCGCTGGGATACTCCGCGATGAGGCTCCCAACGTGCTGGTCAAGGTGTGTGCACCACAACCGTGGCTCGCCGCTCGTCCCCAGCAACCCAACCCCGCCAATCTGAACCAACGGGGGACAGTGGCCGCAGCCTCGACGCGAGCGGGCCGTCAGGTCAGTTCGAACCAGGTGTGCAGGCGACCGGCAGTGTCGGTGTCGTAGCCGAAGCGGGCGGCAAGGGTCTCGATGAGGACGATGCCGTGGCCGTGGTCGCGGGGTTCGGAGCCCTGGTGGCGAGTGGGGATGGTGGCGGCGCCCGCATCGATGACCTCGCAGCGCAGGGAGTTCCCGCAGTCGTACAGCGTGAGGGTGAACGAGCCGCCATGACGGGAGTCGGAGTGCCTGACGCTGTTGGTACAGGCCTCGGAGATCAGTAGTTGTGCCGTGGTGGTGCGGTCACTGCCGTCTAGTACCGCGGCGGCGAACCGGCGGGCCTCACCGACGCTCTTGGGGGTGGCCGGGAGGGTTACGCGACCGAGAATGATCCACGTCGTCATGAGCTCATCGCCTTCGCGATGGCGGGGACGGCACGAGGGTCAGTGACCAGCGCCCAGTCGCGAGACCACACCCAGGCCCACGTTCCTGCCTGAGGGGCAGGGACACAGGCGACGAAACGGACCTTGTTGGTCCGACGGCTCGTGACACGAAGGACGGCTCTCTCGCCGACACCAAGGACCTCGGGGTGTACGTGGTGATGCGGCAACTGGCCAGCCAGCCATGTCAGGAGATGACAGCGCCACCTTGGATGCAGTTCTTGTTCTGCTTTGTCCGACATAATCGAATTCCCGTCCTGCTGCTCTGACCTGCAGTTTCCGGGACAAGCGTGCTCCGCGAGAGTTACCGTGTCGCCATTCCTCGGATCACCTGGAAATTCGTCCGATGGACGGAGACACGATGCACATCAACGAGTCCCCCGACCCGCGATCGTCGATGTGGGCGTGGATGGCCCACCACCTGCGCTTCCAGCGCATGCAGCACGGCATGTCAGGACACGCCCTTGCCGAGCTCCTCAACTGTGCGCGTTCCTCGATTTCCAGACTGGAGAACTGCGAAGCGAAGCTGACCGACGCTCAGGCGGCCGTCCTCGACGAGCGGTGGAGCACCGGCGGGACGTTCGCGATCATGCTTTGGTACGCGCGGCTCGGACACGACCCCAACTGGTTCAAAAACTTCACGGAGTCTGAGGGACGCGCGTCCGTGCTGCGGATCTACAGCGGCCAGCTGATTCCTGCCCTCCTGCAGACGCCTGCCTACGCACGCGCCCTCCTGGTTGAGGGGCGAGAGCCAGGGATAGACGCGATGGTGGAAGCGCGGATGGCGCGGCAGCAGATCCTGACCAAGGAAAGCCCGGCCGATCTGTGGGTTCTCCTGGCGGAGACAGCCATGGCCTGCCTGGTGGGTGGCACGACGGTCATGCGGGAGCAACTCGCCAAGCTGCTTGAGGTGTCAGAGCTACCGAACGTGATGCTGCGGATCGTCCCGAACACGGCGGGCGCGAATGCCGGGCTCGACGGGCCGTTCAAGGTCATCAAGGTCAGGGAGGGGCAGGTCGGCTACGTCGAGGCCCCCACCGGCGGAAGGCTCGTCCCAGAGGCCGCCGAGGTCGACGGGCTGCTCGACAGGTTTGACCGCATAGGGGCGGTCTCCCTCCCCGTAGACTCCAGTCGGAGCCTGATCAAGCATCTGATGGAGGCCTTGACGTGACTTCCCCCCAGTGGCGCAAGAGCAGCCGATCCAGCGATGGGACGAGCGGCCAGTGCGTGGAGGTCGCCCAGCTCGACGACGCCATCGGTCTACGAGACAGCAAGGCCCCGAGCAGCGGGCACCTCTCGCTTACCATCGGCAGCTTTGCCGGCCTTGTCGCCAGGGCGAAGAGGAACGAGCTCGATTTCATGGCTCAGCCGTAAGCAGAGCGACCTTGGACGCAGGAGGGCCAGAGGTACTCCAGCACACGAGGCCAGCCCACAACCCGCAAGCGCTTGGCTCACGACGCCCCTGGCAAAGGGCACGCTGCGGACGGCGTTGTCATCGAGCGGTCCCATGTGGTCGGCTGTTCCGGTGAGCATCGACCAGTTCTTCGGCTACGGGCCTGAGGCTCCGTTCGCCACCAACGAGGTGTTCACCAACAGGGAGGAGCAGATCGATCGGTGTCATCGCTGGTTGATCGAACACTCCGCACGTGAATGGCCCGTCCAGGCGCTCATGGACTTCCAGCGGCCCGCGGTCAACATCCTCGCGGTGGCTGGAGAGGGCGGCATCGGCAAATCCACCCTGACGCGGCACGTCGCTGACCTCGCGGTTCGGGGAGAGTTGGACGGGCTTCCCAAGAATCGGGCGTGCGCGGTCCTGGACTTCGCAGACCCCGACAGCTCCAGCTTCGAGTCGTTGCTACTGCGCGTCCGGGCTGGGCTGGGAGGTCTGGCGCGTTCCTGGCCGGCTTTCGACGTCGCGCTGGCCCTCTACTGGGAGCGCAAGCATCCGGGTGAGTCGCTGGCCGCCTTTCTCGGCAAGGGGTCGGTGGACGGACGGCGAGCAGCGGATCAGGTGAGCGGGACCGTCGACCAGTTCCTCGGCGGGTTCGGCGCGATCAGCGTCACCTACCAGGTCTTGGACAAGCTCGGACGCACCGTGGCGCATAAGGCCAAGCTGAAGTCGCTGCGCAACGAGTTGCCCGCGCTCGACCCCATCCTCGATGAGCCCGACCCCGACCGGATGCTCGGCTACATGCCCGTCCTGCTTTCAGCCGACCTGGAACGCGCCCGCGCCAAGAGACCCGTACTCGCGGTGTGCGTTCTCGACACACTGGAGATCGTTCAAGGGCTGCCGTCCGAGCGCGGCGGCCTGGAGGACCTGGTCTCGCGGTTGGTCTACCTGATGCCGAGCGTGGCGTTCCTGGCGGCCAGCCGGTTGCCGCTGGGCTGGCACGACCCGGTCCGTGCCCTTGGACTGACCTACGGCGGCACGCACCGCTGGCCTGATCTCGCCGGACCGGTCCAGCTCAGGCTGGACGGCTTCGACCCGGTGTCCGCGAACGAGTATCTGACGACGCGGCTGACCGTGGACGATCGCCCCGCGATCGACGAGGCGGTGCGGAACCGGATGATCGCCGGATCCGGCGGGTCACCGTTATATCTGGACCTGTCGGCGAGCCTGTACGGGCAGTACCTCGCGCGCGGCCAGACACCGCCCCCGGAGGTGTTCGGACTCGGGTTCCCCGAGCTGGTGCTGCGGACGATGAGGGACCTGTCGGAGACCGACCGTGACCTCCTGCGTGCCGCCGCGCTACTCGAAGCGTTCGATGCCGACCTGCTGCAAGCGATGCTCCCGGGCATCCGCCGCCGGCGGATCGAGGCCTTCACCTCCCGCCCGTTCGTCCGGCGCGAGGAGTCGGTGTGGCCCGCATACCGGCTGCACGACAACCTGCGACGCAGTGTCCTGGACTGTGACGCCCACACACCCGATGGATGGACACTCAGCGAACGTCACGAACACCTGCAGTGCGCCATCAGCCACCTCGCGAAGGTCGCGCTGTCGATCTGGGATGAGGAAGAGTCGGCCTCGCTGGCTGAGCGGAGCCGCCGGACCGTCGCCGCGTTCTTACTGCTGTTGCGTGCCGCGATCGAGCACGGTGTACTGCCGCCAGTGCTGGCGGACCTCGCCTACAGCCTGAGCGTCGCCGGCCACTGGCAGGTCCTGGCGTCCCTCCCCGCACCGGACGCAGTACCCGAGCTAACGCGGCTGTCCACCGTCGCTCGGCTGACCACCCGCGGCGACCTCAACGCTGAGGACCGCTACCAAGCGATGCGGAGGTTGGTCGGTGAGCATGCAACGCTCGAGTCCATAGACCCATTCGCCGACTACTACCGCTGGGAACTGGGCACCCGCGCCCACGTCGCGGGGCACCTGGACGAAGCGATCGGTCACCTGTCGACGATCACACCCGACGGCTCGCTGATCGGCGCGAGCGCTCTGTTCGGCCTGGCCGACAACGCCCTTCGCCGCGGTGACTACCGGCAGGTCGCCGAACTGATGGACAAGGCCACCGACGAGGGCCTCGACCGCATCCGTGTCGCCGACATGCTCGGCCACACCTACATCCACAACGCCCGCTTCGCCGACGCCGCCCGTCTCTTCGAGACCACGCTGGAAGCCGCCCAAGCCGCGGGAACGCCGCTGTGGGAAGCCCGCGCCCTGCGCCACCTGGCCCTCGCACTCATGTGGTTCGACCCCGACCGCACCCTCGCCCTCGTCCCCCGCGCCCGCGACCTCAACTCCTCCGTCGGGGAACTGATCGGTGTGGCCCAGTGCGACCTGGCCGCCTCCATGGCTCACGCTTTGCGAGGCGAGCACGCGCAGGCCGCAGACCTCTTGGAAAGCGCAGCCCGCCAGTACGAAGAACTCGGCGCCACCGGGGAACTCACCCCCGCGGAAGCCATCCGGGTACTGCTATACGCCGCCGACGGACGCATCGACCGAGCCACGACCATCGCCACGCGACTTGGCGCGTCTTCCCAAGGCCCGCAACCCGAGTGCCTACCCGTCTGGGTTCAAGTGACCAGCTTGTGGACCAGCATCCCTGTCCCAGGGGATGCGGCCTTGCGATGGCTGGACAGTACCGACAGCGCTGTGCAGCGCTGGAAGCAGCCTCTAGACCGGCTCCGGCGGCTGCACCGCGGTGTGTGCGCACCGCTCGACGTGGCTGACCGAGAGGCGTTCATCCCTACCAATCGGCTACCCGGCGATGTCCTCGATCGCACTGTGCGGTCGGCGTCCACCTCTCCGGCATTCGATGGGCCACCCGTCCAGCAAGCCGATGACGGCATCATCAACGGGGAACGCACCGTCATCAAGCTCCAGCGCCGCGCCCACGAGCGCCTGGAGACCGCCCTGCACTTGGAGCACCTCCGCACCGCGACCGGCATCCCGGCCCCACGGCTCCTCGACCACGGCACTGTTCCTGGCGGCACCTGGTGGGCCGTCCTCGAACGGCTCCCCGGAACACACAGCGACCACCCGACTCTCGAGCAGCAGCGCGCGCTAGGACGCATGCTGCGCTCGTGGCACTCGCACAGCCCGGCCGCCGGCCTGCGGCTGGACGACCCCGGCGCACTCGGCGTCCTTCTCGGCTGGGCACGCCGCGCTGCCCCTCGCGCCTACCCTGCTCTCGCCCAACGCTTCAGCGACGCCTGCGAAGCGATGCCAATGACGCCGATCCACGGGGATGTTGCCGTCGGCCATAACGCGCTGTTCGACGGCGACACCCTCACCGGCATCCTGGACCCCGGCGCCGTCGAACAGGGCCCGCCTATGCTCGACCTGGCCTGGGCACTTGCCGTGGACCTTCCACACGGTGGGTCGACCGAACCACTCCTAGAGGGTTACGGCGAAGTCGATCAGGCGGCCCTGGACGCACTGCTTCCGCTCATGCTCTTGCGGCGCTTCATCGACACCGCCGCCCTGGGACTGTCCGACACAGACGGCCAGTGGATAGCCCGTCATCTGCGCGACAACCATCCGGACCTACTGGCACTAGTGGAAGACGAGCTAAGCCTCTAAACCGCCAAGCCCAGCCGCACCGCCCATCGATACGGGATGTAGTTGTCCAGCACGTTGGCCGGCACCGACAACCGCTCACGGAGCTCAGGCTCGTCGTCTCGCGCGTAGAAGCGGTTCAGTCCGTCGAACAACGCAAACTCATACCCCGCCGCCAGCACGCCCGGCTCCCACTCGTTATGGCTGGGACGCGAGGTCAAGGGCACCGTCGCCTCGATCACGATCGCCTGCGGCCGCCACGCCGCCAGATCCGCCGAGTTCAATACGGACGCCTCAGACCCCTCGACATCTACCTTCAACAGATCGAACCCTGGCTGCGCGTAATCCGACAGCACCGTCTCCAGCCGCGTCACCTCGACGCGCAGCTCCTCGCACCGCCATCCATCGGCCAAATGCAGCGCCAGCACATCCGGCTCCAGCGTGCTGAGGCCACCGCCACCAGTCTTCCCAGGCCCTGGAACGATCCGGAAGAAGCTCGCCAGACCAGGCTGCTCCCCAATCGCCACGTCCAGCGTCACATCACCCGGCCGAGCAGCCCGCAAGCTCTCGAAACGCTCAGGCAGCGGCTCAATGTTGACCCCGCGCCATCCGAGCCGGTCCACCAAGTTCTTGGTCAGCGACCCCTGAACCGGGTTCCCAGCCCCAACATCTACGAAGAACCCGCCAGGCCGATCGCCGAAGGCCCGCATCAGCACAACGTCCTCGGCGTTCCCGCCATACGCGACCAGATCGCACCCAGCGGGCAGGTTCGCCCCCATAGCGCCTAGCGTACGTCGCGCTCTGTTTGCCCACACCGCGCTGATGTGTCGCTTCGAGTCTCTGAGCGACTCGAAGCGACAGGCGGGAGGCCGACGCACCGATCCAGCTTTATGTCGCTTCCCCCGCTCACCACTGGAGACGCCGCTGCCCTCTTGGGGACGGGCATCGATGTGCCTTTGTCTTCGACTGGCGCCAAGTGCTTGGAGGCTTCGTCCATCATCCGGATCAACCACTCAATCACGGCTCCGATGCTGGGACTGCCGCGTTGACGAAGAGTCGTCCCGAAGCGGCGGAGCAGTGGACGGACCGCGGCATGAACGGCTGAGTAGCGCTCCGCTGGTGCAGAGGTGTTGGCGCCTACCCCGTGATCAGGAGCACCTCAGCTGGTCCACCTCGAGAAAAGGCCTCGCCCCGGCAAGATGTCAGGAGGGGACTACTTGCTGGAGCCTCTGCAGAGCAAGCTCAAGGTTCGTGGAGATTTTTTTCAGAACTTCTGAAAGATACGGGTAGATGTCATCAAAAGCCGAGTCGGTCGATACTGGTTCAAGAGGAGCGTCTCGGTGATACCTATTCAGGAAGTCCGCGATGATCTCACGGTCATCGAGCGAAAGGGCCTGGAATGGATCACGCACCAAATAGTCGTGAGCGCGGGTCAGGTGGATGAAGCTGCATCCGAAGTCGTACACGACACTGGCCCAGCCATACTGGCTCTCCACAGCACGGACCATCTGCCGATCCCAAGCAGGCCACCTCATTCCGGACACTGACTCGGCGATGATGCGAGATCTGTCAGCGTCGGACTGGTCGAGCAGATAGTGCACACGGATCAAGGAGTCAAGCTCCTGCCGGAGAATGCCGACGGCAATGGATCGCCAGTCGCGCTCCACCGCTACGGCCATAGCTTGCCGATGCTCGTCGGAACGTCGCCGAGCTTGGCGGCAAAAGACGTCAACAGGCTCGTCGATTAGTACGCCCATGACAAGACCGTACCGGTGAACGAGAACCTGGACGCGAAATTCGCGTGGCCGATCCCGGCCGCGCGGTCAGGAGCGCAACGTTGTAGCTGCCTACATCTGGATGCTTCGCTATGAACTTCTCCAATGAGCCTTCAGGACAGGGCGAGGACACGGCCGCTGGCGCCCAGGGCATGCCGTCGTGCGGGCCGCTCACGCCTTTTCGTCGGTCCGCCGCATGATTGCCGAGCGTCGCACCTCTTGCAGCTATCGGACGTACATCTCCACATGCCCGCCGCACCTGCGACGCTGCGCTTACATCCAGGGACAAGACTAGACCGACCACACGCGGCGGCAGATGTTCTTACTGCTGAACATTGCGCGACTATCCCCGCCATGAACCACCGCCATTCAGTGTCTTCTACCTGCCCCATACCCCCGACTCACGAAGAACACCGTGACTTGGCAATGGGTGTAAGTGCACGACGGTTCGACAGAAGCGCAACATCCTTTGTACTTGCATCCCGCTTGAGCTTTTTAAGCACAGATTGCTGGGTCTCTGGGGTCCAGAAGATTTTGAGGCTCTCGCGCGCCCGAGTGACGGCTGTATAGAAGATGCTATGCGTGATGTCACCCTCGTTTGCATCAGTAATTACGATCTTCACCGAGTCGTACTCGAGACCCTGCGCCTTGTGGATCGAGACGGCGTAGGCGACCTGGAACGGCACGGAGGTGTTGATTGAATCGTCATCGTCATCGCTGATGTCATAGTCGTAAACGGAGAAGCGCACGGTCGAGCCCTCTACCCACTCCAGTTCTCCACCGACGACGTCGATCTCGGTGAGCGGTCGATCCAGCTCGACGTCGAACTGGATCTGGCCCCGGGCGTAGGCGATGTCGACGATCCGGCCCTTCAGGTTGTTGTAGATCACCGGCCGGAACCGCTCGGTCTCATTGAACAGGACAGGATCGCCGACCTTGTAGGTGGAGACACGCCAGGTCGTCGCTGGATTCGGGTTGCTGCTCTGAAGGAAGCGGTTGACATTGTTGATGCCGTACAGCCCGTCGTAGTTCAGGCACAGGATGATCTCGTCCTGGCGCTGAGCCTCGAACAGAGACTTGTCGAGTACGGTCGAGTAACCGTTGCGGGCGATGACCTCGGCGAGGTCATCCTCGACGTTGCGCACCTTGCCCCAGAAGCCCAGAAGAGACTCGCTCTTGGTTCGGAACGGCGTTGTGAGCTCGGACACCGAAGTGCTTGGGATGAACGAACGGATAATGCTGAACCAGTTGCCGAACTTGATCGACTCGATCTGGTAGACGTCGCCGACGAGGACGAGCAACTTGAAAGATGTCTCGTCCAGCACCTTGAGCAGGTCAGCATTACTGACAGTGCTGCACTCGTCGATGACCAGAAGGTCATACTCCGGGTCCAAGGCGGTCCGGTGGATCTGGCTGCTGATCGTCCGGAAGGTCGAGTCCTGAGCGGTGACCTTGCGCTTGAGGTTGTCGATCGCGGGGTTGGTGTGAGCCAGGAAGAGCTTGGTCTTGTCGTTGAAGTAGTTCGCGATGTGGTCGACCATCGTTGACTTGCCCGTGCCGGCCGCGCCGTAGATCAGGGCCACCTTCGACTCACTGAACAGCGACTTGAGCGCGTTTTTCTTGGCTTCGTCGTCGATACCGCGAGGCGCCTCATCCAGCCAGCGCTCGACAGCCACCGTGTAGCCGTCGATCCCAGACGAGGCATACTCCTGGAGTCTCTCAACGATGTCTACAGTGTCGTCCTCGTATCCACGGCCGAAGACGTAACCCTTGTCCTGCACCAGCTGGCGCGCAGTGTGCTTGTAGTAGAGCTTGCCGTTGTGGATGGCAATCAGCTTGGTGACGTCTCCGAACTCCTCAAGATCGGAGGCGGGCGTGTAGAGCGTTCCGTGGCTCTCGACGTTGTTTCGCACTCGCCGGGCGAGCAGTTCGTGATTCCGGCCGGTCGCGTCGATGCTCTCAGCGAGGTCCCAGTAGCGCGGGTTGTGTCCTGGCAGTGAGGTGCAGAAGGGCATATCGTCAAATGGGATACAGCCGTAGGGAAGGTTCAGCCCGGACAGACGGCCGCAGCTCTCCTCGTGGTATTGCGGCCTGAGAACCCGGTTGTGCATCCGAAGCATGAGGTAGCGGATGACGTTGTGTCCTGGAGCGGCCGACCGCACGATGCGGCGTGCCTCGTCCAGCACGGGGAAGATCTGCGCTTTGGTGACCCTGGCTGTGCCCTGGGCTTTAGTGGTCGCGTACTTGTCGTCGGGCATGTCGATGAGGTCGAGCAGGCTGCCCGAGCCCACCGTGAGGCCGCGCATCAGGTAGCCGTACTCGACGGAACTGGTCCGGACGTTGGTGGTGATGCCCAAGAGTCGCGCGAAGTTGTCGAACTCGCAAGGCCGGATCGACACCTCCCACTCATGAATGATCGTGATCGGCATCGTCTGGTCGAGGACGTCGATCGAGTCACGCTGGAGCGTCAGCATGGCCGAGTACTTATCGGTCATGTCGATGTCGGTGAATGCAATGAGGCGGTCGAACTTGCTGACCTGATTGACGGCTCGGTAGAAGGTGACCTCGTAGTAGATTCGTCCGCCAACGAAGAACGGGCGCGTCTTGTGGATGTAGTAGCGATCTCGCACTCCGTTACGCGATCCTGTCGAACGGAGGGCTTCGATTCTGGCAGCGATCTTTCCGTGGTACTCGCGCAGCGACGGGTCCAGATCAACCGGAAACGACTCCAGGTTTGCCAGTACGGCGATCCCGCAACTTTCCCATAGCAAGGTCCGGATGCGCAGAAGGTACTCATAGTACTTGAGCATCAGGCGCTCCGAGGAGTCCCCATCCAGTGTGTAGTGCGACGCGCTGATCTGTAGGAGCTTGTGGAATTTCCCGAGGAAGTTCAGCTTGCCACTGGCCTTGACGAAATCGAGTCCTGGATCGATTACCGCGTACTTGTACTCAGAGTCATCCCTGCCCACATGTAGACGAACAGCGACGCCCTCGACCAGGTTCCGGATCTGAGCAAGGACGTTCTGGGACAATAGAGCTCGCTGATCCGTCAGCGATTCAATATTTCCACAGATCGCCTTATCCACGCTTTGAATGTGCTCAATGACCGTGGTCATATGCTTTCACCTCCTATTCCAGCTGCGGTGCCGTCCAGTGGCCTGCTCTGCTCCAAGTCGCGCCAGTTCGGCATGAAGGGCGGTCATCATGGTCTTGAACTGCTTGCCTCGGTCACGGTACTTGATGTGCAACAGCACATGGACTTGACGGTCGAGAATACCCCAAAGCAGGGCATGCGACCCTCGAAACGGATCGCCCGCATCTCCATGTGTCAACTCCGTCTCCGAGGGAACCACTTATCACGGACTAGATCAGCGCCATGAGCGCTGAGGTTGTCGAACCCACGGACGTCTGGTGCCCGTTCTCATGGACGAAGTCGGTGGTGGCAGCGCCGATTGGGAGAACCTCACCCCTGCGGCCAGCTAAGTAGACAGCCCTCCCGACGGGACTGCCTGAAAGTCTGTGGGTGAGCCGTTGATCAGCTCTCAGACAGTCCCGTCGCGGCTATCGAGTGCTTGACCTGCTGCGAGTTCTGGCGAGCGCCTCCAGGGCGGTTTCGTCGGCGTCGGGGAGGGTGTGTAGGTAGCGCTCTGTTGTGGCGATGGAGGCGTGGCCTAGGCGTTCTTTGACTATCTGGAGGTCGGCGCCGCCGTTGAGGAGCCAGGAGGCGTGGGCGTGGCGTAGGTCGCGCATGGTCGGCCTGAAGTCGAGGCCGGCTGCGGCGATGGCCGGGTTCCAGATGTTGCGGCGGAACCAGTCGTTGGGGATGTGGCCGTCCGTCATGCGCGTTCGGAGGGGGCGCGGGTTGTCTTTGCCGTTGGCGCGGCGGGCGGCTCGGTAGAGGGAGAAGGCGCCTCGGCAGTAGTCGCAGCGGCAGTGGCCGGCCGTGTAGCCGCTGAGGGTGCCGTGGTTGTAGGTGCGTCCCTTCTCGTTGGGTTCGGTTCGGCCGAGTGTCTCCGGGTCTGGGATCTCGGTGATGCGGGCGCGGGGCTTGTCCTGGGGCGGCATGTGGAAGAAGAGGTCGTCTCGGGTGAGGCGCGCAGCCCTGATGTGCTCTTCGAGCTTCTCGGTCATCTGGGCGCTGAGCTTGAAGCGGCGGTACTCCTTGTCCTTCGGGTAGTCCTTGACGAGGAAGTGGCCGCCCTCCGGGTGGAACTTCGGGTTCAGCTCCACGACCGTGCGGCTGACCGTGAGGATGCGCGTCTTGAGGTTGAGGTCCCTGGGACGCAGCTCGCTGAGTTCGCCCCAGCGGAGGCCGCTCTCGATCTCGGTTTCGGCGAGGAGGCGGAAGGTGCCTTCGGGGAGGGCGTTGTAGACGTCATCGAACTGCTCGGGCGTGACGATCTGGAGCGGCTTGCGCGCGATGGGCGGAGACTTCACCCCACGGCAGGGGTGCAGGTAGGTGACCTGGTCGTCCAGTGCCGTGGTGAAGATGGCACTGAGGATGATCTTGTTGCACTGGATGGTCACGGGCTTCATGCCCTGGTTCTTGAGCTTGGCGATCCAGGCTCGGACGTGCTCGGGGAGGATGTCGACCATCCGCATGCCGCCGAACTCCGGCATGAGGTGCTTGTAGATGGCGTAGGTGTACCCCTCCCGGGTGCTGGCCTCCATCTCGTGGTTCGGGAGCCAGGTGTTCTCGACGTAGTCTCTGAATCGCTGCCTTCCGCGGGCAGGTTCTCCGGTTCTACCTTCCGAGACCTTAACTTCGGCGCGCTGCCATGCTTTGTCCGCTTCTTTCTTGCTCGCAAAGGTTCCAGCAGACCTTCGCTGGCCGCGAATGTCGTCGTAGTAGGCCGTGTAACGTGGCTTGCCGTCCTTACCCACTCTCTTGCGTGTCTGCCCCATGGGCTTTCCGCCTCCCAGGCTTGATCATCTGACCCTCGTTTGACCCCGGACTGCGAGTGATGGCGTGACCCTGGAGATCACGCACTGGCAGCCGAACAGGCCATCTACCTGGGATTTTATCGAGATCCAGCGTTTTCTGCGAGCCGCAGAAAACGCACAATATGCCCTTCGGGATGAAGAGGCCGTAGGTTCAAATCCGGCCTGCACGAATGGTTCAGGGCCCTAACTCTCCCTTCGAGTTAGGGCCCTGAGTTCTAACTGAGCGACAGGCTCATCTCCTCGACGTCCGGGAGAGAGGTGGGGTGCGCTCGGTGGTGCTTACGAAGCCTGACCGAGTCCCTTTCGTCACTGCTGGCGCGTCAAGCGCACCTCGATTCTGCCGTCGTTCTCGTCGGTGGCGAGCCATCGGTAGGCGCTGAACTCCGCCGTGTCGCCGCCCTTGGTGACGGTGACCCGGTTCAGGAACCATCCGGATTTGTTCCCCGAGTTGTCATGGCCGATGACGATGGTCTCCAGCCGTCCGGCCTCGGTCAGATCCAGGGTGAAGTGGTCGATGGCGCCTTGCTCGAAGTTGTCCCTGCTGTCGTCCAGGTTGACCGGGCCCGCGGAGGCGAGCGAACCGTAGAGGGTGATGTGGACGTTGGCGTCGGTCCCGGCGTTCTCGACATTGCCGGTCTCCACCGTGATCTCGTAACGCGCCATGGGGGGCTCCCTCGGATCCTGGAGTGCTGTGTTCGCGCGAGTACTTTGCGTGACGAGTGTGCCCTCAGGCTCACCGAGCGCAAACGAAGCTCAGGGCGACTTCTTGTATCCAGATGGACACTGACCACTCGCGACTGGGTCGTCGGTCCTTCCCCTGCGATGTCCGCATCGGGGTCGTCACGAAATGATCGGTCTCGTCGTCGAGCTCGGCGTTGGGGTTGCAGGCGGCGGCCCCTGCACGGCGTCTTGCGAGGGGGATCGCTCCGCCACAACACCGTCCGGCTGGACCAATCCCAGCCGGGCGGCCGGGTCGACGCGCTTCAGTGGCACGCCGGGGGTGCGGGCCAGCCTCACATCATCTCTACGCAGGCTGCCATGTGGTCGAGTGGTCGCTGTCTCCTAGCCCCGACATGCGAGCGTTCTCATTCTGCATTTGCAGGCGAGCCGTCCCGGAGTGGTCCGGTTAATGGCACTGTCGCGCTGGCAGTTTCGTCGGCTTGAAGCGCCTGCCGGTCTGGAGTGGCTGACCTATTGCGTGGTCATGGTTAGTAGGACCGTTGCCAGGGCGCTGCTTGCTGCGTTTTCTAGGACTGCTTGGAGAGAGGCTCGGAGGCGCGTCAGACGAGCGCGTTCGGGTTGAGGGGCTTGGATTTCATTGAGGATTTGGACGGCGTGGTTCTGGAGAGACTGTTGCTGGTCGGCTGCTAGGGCCAGGACGGGAAGTGCCTGGATGACCGCCTGGGCATAGGTTGCCAAGGCGGCGAACTCCTCTGGGAGGGGCTGCGGCGTCTCTTGGTGCAGTTCGATGTTCTGGCCGTTCAGGACGTTGCCGCTGAGGTCGCCGCTGATGCTGCCGATCCGGAGGTTGTTTCCTTCCCCCATGGTGTCTCCCTCAGGTCGTGGACGGGTCCGGGCTCGGCTGGGTGGTGGGGCTGTCTGGCGGCATCGCCTCTGCGGCGAGCTCCCATTTCATGCCCCACGGTCGCCCCGGGACGGGAATGCGAATGTAGGCGAAGCGCGGCATGTAGTCGGTCATGCGGATGTCGATGGAGAAGCGGCAGGTCTGGCCTGGCCGGAGCTGGGCCGGGCAGCCTTGCGGCCTCACGATGAAGGACTGCCGGCCCGGCCCGACCACCGTGTGACTTGCCAGATCACCGTCGCCCCAGCACCTCTCCCAACCCTGGTAGGGCTCCCACGTGATGGCCCGTTCGAAGTGCTTCCACCCGGATCTTTCCGGCACTGTGAAACTGAAGATGTCACCGAGGTAGAAGGTGTGCGGCATCGAATCGCACGACGGTGTGGATGAGTTCTTCGGGTCGGAGTCCTGCTCGGGTCCGAGTTTGTGCGTCGGGTCGACCTCGTTACGGGGCGGGGCTTCTCCGCCGTCCTGTTCTGATGGTCGGAACGTCGAGTGGCGGCCTCGCGGTGAGGGGGGCGAGGACTCGACCGTCTGGGGCTGGGCCGCTTCTCTTCCGGACAAGGACGTCGGCGTTCGCGTGCCCATGAAGGAGACTCCGCCGACCACCGCGGCGACCCCCGTCGCGGCGGCGATCCCGCTGACCGCGGGTTTGGCGATCAACTTCTGCAGTGGGCCCTTCTGTTTCGGGATGGTGCGGGCCGCGTGAGCCGTCAGAGCGTGGTGTGCCCCTGCCGCGGCGGCCAGGCCGAGCGCCGCGCCTTTGCCGGCCGCCTTCAATCGCGCTGCTTGCTCGTTCTTGAAGTACGACTCGTCTTCAGTCGACCCGAGTGCCCGTGCGGCGCGCAAGCCGAGAGAGAGCACCTCGGTCCACGATCCCCAGTGGAGGGAGAGCGCCAGCCTTGGCGCGGCGGCTCGGGCGAGGTCGCGCGCAGGTGCGTGGGCCTCGGCTTCCAGAGCGGCCCGCAGCACCCGGACGATCAGGGAGGGCACGTCACTGATTTCGGCGACGGATGCGCGCCGGACCCAGTCGGCCAGCCGCGTCGCGCATGTGGCGGCGTCGA